>NZ_CP094351.1:1977500-3180000 GCF_022807995.1 Pseudomonas orientalis
GGTGCGACCCAGGGTCAGCGAGACGTTGTCGAAGTGCAGCGTCGGGCCGATGCTCACACTGTTCAGGTGCTCGGCCGCCGTCATGCCCCGGACTCCTGGATTGCCCGGACCACGGTATTGAGGTTGCCGGTCATTTCCTCTTCGTACTTCTGCGCGCTGTATTCGCCGTAGGAAATATGTGACAGCGGATACAGCTTGACCCCGGATTCACGCTGGATCGTATCGACGTAGGTGGACGGGAAATCCATTTCCGAAAAAATTACTTTCACGTCCAGGGCGCGCAGTTCATCAATGGTCTTCTTCAACTGGCTGGGGCTCGGTTCGATGCCGTGGGCCGGTTCGACCACGGCGGTGACTTCCAGACCGAACTCGCGCAGCAGGTAGTCGTAGGCCGCATGCACCGTGGCCACGCGCAGGTCCGGATTGGGTGCACTGGTCAGCTTGGCCAGGGCATCGGCGCGCATCTGGCGCAGACGCTTGCCGTAGGCGCGGGCGTTCTGGGTGTAGGCCTTGGCGTTGTCCGGGTCGAGCTTGCCCAACTCGCGGGCGATGTTATTGACCTGGGCAATCGACGCGCTGATCGACAGGAACGTGTGCGGGTTGACCACCTTGCCCGCACCGCGTGCGGCGTTGCCGGTGGCGGCCAGCAGCGGCACATTGGCGTTGGCTTCGATCACCGGGATATCCGGGCGCTCGCTGGTGGCGATCATGCGGTCGGCGAAGTCGTCATGCCCCACGCCATTGAGCACGATCACGTCCAGGGTGCCGATGCGCTTGATGTCTTCGGCGCGCGGTTCGTAGGCATGGGGGTTGAAGCCCGCCGGAATCAGCGGCACCACCTCGGCCTTGTCGCCGACGATGTTGGCCACGTAGCTGTAGTAAGGATGCAAGGTGATGCCGATGCGCAGGCGTTTGCTCGCCTCGGCATTCGCCAGGGGAGCGAGCATCAGGCTGAACAGGCCAACCAGCAACAGGCGCAACAGGGGAGATGAAATGGACATGGGTACTCGGTCTTCTCGTTCAGTGGCGGTGCTGGCGGGTCACGCCGGCATCGAATTGCGCGACCACCTGCTGCCAGCCGGCAGCGATCAGCGCCTGGTCAGTGAGGTCGGAGGGGACGGCCAGGTGTTTGCCACGGTTGAGCCAGATATCCGGCTCGGCGCCTTGCACGCGCATCAACAGCGAGCCACTGGTGTCGGTGGCCTGGCTCAAGCCCAGGTAGGTCGAGGGCGCAAGCAGTTGCCAGCGATGATCGCCACGGCTGACTGAACTGGCGTCCTGGGCGAACGGTGCAAAGCCTTCTTGCGCCAATTGGTCCGGCGTGGGCAGGGCGTTCTGCTCTTGCTGCAGCAGGTGGATTTCATCCAGAGTCACCCGCAGGTCGGCGTAGATGCCTTGTTCGGCGGCGCTCAGGTCGCGCCGGGCATCCAGCTGGTGGCTTGGCAGCGCCGCGACCTCTCGGGTTTCACCGTGCAAGGCCACCACCGTCCCCGCCACCGCAAGGATGATGAGGCACAGCAACAGCACGTAGAGGGTTTCATGCCCCGCGCCGGCCGGGCGCACTACCTGTACGGTACTCATTGCGCCTGGATATCCGCTTGGTCGATTTCCACCACATGACCGGGGCCGGCATCGAACAGCACATAGAATTCGGCCGTGGGTTTCTTGAAGGTCAGGGTCGAATCCTCACCGAGCTTGCCCGGCACCAGAATGGTCTCGTCGTAGCCGATCACATCCAGGGTCACGCCCGGAGCGCCGCTGCCGTCGGAGAACCCGCCCTTGCACTGGATCTGCTCACCGGGGATTTCCTTGCATTCACACATCGGGTTGTGAGCGAGGGCAACGTTACTGAAACCGGCACCGAGCAACAGCACGCAACCGGCCTGAATCAGGCGCTTGAACATCATGGTTTGACTCCTTGCTTGTTCAGCCAGGCAATGGTGGCAGGCGAGGCCTGGCTCAGCGGGATGGAACCCTGGTGCATGGTGCCGTCCCAGCCTTCCATGGTGACCCACAGTTCGGCGTCGATCGGGGTGCGTTCCGGCACCGGCACGATGGCGCCCATGCGGTAGGGCGTACCAAAGAAGATCACTCCGGCGGCCCGCAGGCTGCGGGGCTTGCCGATGCGCAGGTAAGTGGCCTTGACCTGCTCGGCGCACGCGGCGCACAGGGCGGCGTTAAAGGCTTTCATCGGGCCGGCCGGGTCGGGGCGCGGGCCTTCGTTGCGAAACTCGGCGAGGGTCAGGCTCCAGGGGCCGACTTGAATGTCCCCGGCGACCCGCTCGCCAATACCGGCATCCCCGCGAAACAGGGCGGCATCGGCGAAATACTTGGGCATGAACCCCAGCGGCACCAGCAACAGCAGGATGTTTATATGAAAACGCCACTTCAGCCACCTGGTCCGCAGGGGTGAAGAGGGTTTGGTCGCGACTGTGCTCATCAGTGAGTCTCCGAAGTTTCAGCCTGTAAGGCTGGGGCGGGCACAGCCTGACGCTGGGTCTTGGCCTCGCGTTTGAAGGCGTTGAGGGTGGCCAGTGCGGTGCGCTTGGTCCAGATCAGCAAGCCACTCAGTACCATCATGCTCAGCACCAGGCCGAAGAAAGCCCAGATCAGCTTGATCCACAGTCCGCCAAAGTCACCGGTGTGCAGCGGGCGCATGGACTCGGTGACGAACTCCAGCGCGGTGCGGTCGGACAGCAGGTGCGACACGGCGATTTCACCGCTGTAGGGGTTCAGTTGCGCGGTCTGGAACATCAGCGGGTACCAGCCGCGCCCGCCGATCTGCAGGTGGCTGTAGGCGTTGAGCGGCAGGAAAGCAAAGGTGGCCTCCAGCCCGGGGATGCGCTGGGTGGCGATCTTGATCGCGTCGTCCAGGGCAATCATCGGGGCCGGCACGCCGGGTGCGGACAGCGGCACCTTTTCCCGGGCAATCACCGGCACGATGGGCTCGCTGGAAATGGAGATCTGGTTGTCACCCAGGATCGCCTGGATCAGGAACCAGGTGCCGGTAATGGAGATGACGGCGATGAACCAGATCGACCAGATACCGCTCAGGCGGTGGAAGTCACCCCAGAAAATCCGTGCGCCGTGGCGGACGCGCAGGGTGGGGCGCAAAAAACCTTTCCAGAAACGCTTGTACACCACAAGGCCCGTGACCAACGAGGCCAGCAACGGCAGGCCGAGCAGCGACACCAGGTACCATCCCCAGCTGTAGCCATTGGTGAACGGCACCAGCCACCAGCCATGCAGGGCACGGGTGAACTGCTGGAAGTCGAATGCCGGGCTGATCCCCTGGAGGGCGCCCGTATAGGGGTTGGCATAGGCATCGACCGAACGCCCGTCCGGATAGCTGAGGCCGACCATCAACGCGAAGTGCGATTCGTCGGGACGGATGATCGAGCGCACGATGACCTGGGGCTCGTCGCGCTTGATGGCGGCGATCACCTGGTCGAAGCTCAGCGGTTGGGCATCATCGGACGGCTTGCTCGCGCGGATATCCGGATTGGCCAGCCAGACGATTTCCTGGCTGACCACCGCCAGGGTGCCAGTGACGCAGACGATCAGGACAAAGAACCAGATGGGCAACGCCAGCCAGCTGTGTACGAGAAACCAGAGTTTTGAGCGTGACTTCTTCGACATGTGAATGAGGGTCTTGATGGAAGGGGCGATGAAGGCCCGGAAAAGGCCGGTCGTAGCTTTTGCTGACGCGACGGGCTGTATCTAAATTAAGACGAATGAGAATGAGAAATCCCTAAGCAGGAAATGAAAGAAAATGTTTCAGGCTCGCAGGGGCACCCTGCGCATGGGCAATGGCCGTGCCTGATTGCTGCGAGGGATTGGGTGCAAGCGAAGCGCACGACAAGGCTGAGTGACCAGCGCAGAAGTACGTAGTTATATAAGTATAAAAATAATCTGGCGGGTTATTTGCCATGCTATTTACTTTTTAAATTAACCCATTTGAACGGCTGAATACCCGTGCCTGCGGGGGACAGGCAAAGGCATGGCTTAAATCCTGAAAAAAACAAAGGATATTGTATTGACGGTATCGGAAGCTTCGGCTTAAGTAGGGGGCGGCTTGGAAGTCCAGATAATTTTAAAAAAGGAATTTTGTTACATGACCGTATTCGTCGTTTATCCGAACCCTCAGATAAGTTTTTATAACTTTCCAGCATGGCTGATTGCACCAGCCATTTGATCGCCGCCTGTCACCTGAGTCGATTGTCATTGTTGCGATATCGCTGTTCCCTAGAGGGAAGGGCGCGCATTCATATGCCTGAACAGAGAGTACCTACTCATGTCGATTTTTGATCAAGAAATTCACCGCTCGGTACAGTGGCAGGACTGGCGCTGGCAGCAGAAGAACGCCCTGCGTGATGAACCGACGCTGCGCGCCGCCTGCGGTGGTTGGGACGAGGAAACGACTGCGCACATCGAACATAACCTGCTCGGTCGCAAAATGCAGATCACGCCTTACTACATCGATCTGATCAAGCGCTCCCTCACTTCCGGCACGGTCATGGACCACCCGCTGTGGCGGCAAGTGGTGCCGTATTGGAATGAGCAGGTCGAGGGCGATTACGACGGCACTTCCGAGAACTGGGAGCTGGGCCATGAAATGAAGACGCCCATCTGCCAGCACAAGTATGACAATCGCGTCATCCTGCGCACCACCAACACCTGCAATGCCTACTGCCAGTTCTGCTTTGAAGCGCTGCGCACCTTGCAGGTGGGCACTGACAAGGCCAACGCCAGCCGGGATTCCTTCATGGAGTCGGTCGAGTACATCCGCGCCAATCCGGCCATCGAAGAAGTGATTCTCAGCGGCGGCGACCCGCTGATGCTGGCCGACCGCAAGCTCGAAGAGTACCTGGCCGCGCTGCGCGGAATCAGTGACGACCTGCTCATCCGCATTCACTCGCGGGCCTTGAGTTTCAACCCGTTTCGCGTGACCGATGAATTGATCGCGATGCTGGAAAAGTACAAGGTCAATGCGTTCGGCGTGCACGTCTGTCATCCGCTCGAACTCAGCGCTGACTTTGCGGTGGCGGTCAAACGCATTCAGGGCGTGGTGCCGATCGTGTTTTCCAATATGCCGCTGTTGCGTGGCGTCAATGACGATGAAGCGACACTGCATAAGTTATTCATCGATCTGTATCGCCTGGGTGTGAAGCCTTATTACTTATATCACTTCATGCCGTTTTCACCCGGCGCCTCTGAATATAAGGCGTCGATCAGCCAGGCCATCGCTATCATGGATCGTCTCAAGCGGCGAGTGTCCAATATCGCCCTGCCGGAATATGTTCTACCGCACGCACAAGGCAAGTTTACGGTGCCGCTGTTGGACTTTGAAAAACCTGAAAACTTGCCGTACTTCGAAGTTCGCGACGGGCAGCGCCATTACCGTTTCCTTAACTGGGAAGGGCAGTGGTGCAGTTGGCAGGATGCCTGAATCAACTTATGGACTGAGGCGGTATTACGCATGAAACAGGACGCCATTCTTTTTATCGATGTCGATGACAGTACGTCTGTTCGTTATAACTACCGGGAGCCGCACTTCGTGGCTGCCCGCGCCCAGGGCCTGGTGTGCTTGACGGCGGGCGTGGCAGGGCGCAGGCATATGCAGCGGCTTGAGGATGACAGCGATGCGGTGTTCCTGCTCAACGCACTCAACGAGCAAGCCATTCTTGATTTGGTCGGCCAGCTCGATGGTCGGTATCAGATTCGCGGGATTTTCTGTCAGGCCGGCCATCCGTCTGCGCTGGGCGAAGTTGGCTGTATCGTTGCGCGGGCTTGCCGACGCCTGGGTCTGGTGTATAGCCATCCCGAGGCGGTCGCGGCGTGCAACAACAAGTTCCTGATGCGCCGGGTGCTGAAACAGCACGCCATTCGCTCCGTGCCGTTTGCGCTGTGCAATAACGAAGAGCAACTTCAGCAACAGGCCGAACGGGTCGGTTACCCACTGATCGCCAAACCGCCCTTTGGTGGCGCTTCGGCGTTTATCAGGAAATGCGCCAATTGGGCGGAGCTGCGCAGCCACTACGCGCTGTTTGTCAAAGACCATGCCACGGCCGCCTATGCGGATTTCTATGGCTGTGCGCACACGTTGCTCAAGGACGACGGCCAGCGGCATGACTACATTCCCGGGCGCAGTCTCCTGCTGGAAGGTTACATTCCCGGTATCGAAGGCAGTGTTGAATGTGTGGTGGCCGGCGAGCGTGTGCACCCACTGCTGATCAACGAAAAGCTGCTGTTGACCGAGCGCAGTGGCACCGTTCTCGAGAACCTGCTGATCTCGCCGCCGACGTCCTTTACCGACAGCCAGTGCGAGCAGATTCGCGAGTATGCCGTGGCGTGCCTGCAAGCGGTCGGCCTGACCAATGCCGTGGTGCATTTCGAGTTCCGCATGACCCCGCAGGGCCCGGTGGTGATCGAGATCAACCCGCGCGTGGGCGGGCTCTATGTGAACGCGGCGTTTCGCGATCTGGCCGGTATCGACCCCTATCAACTGTATCTCTCGTTGCTGACCGGCGAGCAGGGGATCGCCGCGCAGTTGGAAGCGGGCGCACGCAAGGTGGCCGAGGCCGGGCAACATTACGCGATGCTGGCGATCTACCCGCAGCACAGCGGCCGGTTTCAGGGCATTGAAGGCGTGGAGTTCCTGGAGCAGCACGTCGCGGTGCTTGAGTATGCCGGGCAGGAGCCGGGGCACCTGATCGATGCGGATATCGAGGAGCATTATCTGCTCAAATGCTGGGCCAAGGTCGCCGATGCTGCCGATGCGCGCGCGCTGCATGATGCGGTCGGCCAGCACTTGCGCGTCATCATCGACAACCCCCTGGCGGGCCAGTGATATGGATATCCGAACCATTTCCGCGCAGCTGCGCGAGCACCATTACTGCCATCGCCCTGACTTTGGCGATTTGCTCGGTATTGAGGCAGGCGAAGAGCAGAGTTTGCGTGCGTACTGGGACAACTTGGTGCGCGACGAGGCGTTCAAGACGTACACCCATCGCGAGCGGCGTATCCTGCGCTATCGTTTATCACCCTCACGGCAGTTGAAGATCGACAGGAGCACCGCGTTCAAGTCGCCGGTCACCTATGCCGTCAACTACCGCCAGGGGGTGAACCATTTGAGCTACAGCGAGGAAGGTTTTATCGAGCATCCGCTGATGCAAAAGCTGTTGGCCGCCGACCTGGCGGTGATTGCACCGCACCTGGGCGAGCAGACTCATACCATCGACATCCACCAATTCCGTGTGCGGGCGGACGCCCAAGCGTGCAGCCCTACCACGTCGGGGATTCACCAGGATGGCCTGGACTGGGTGTTCATGCATTTCATCGGCGAGCACAACACGTTGCCGGTGGTTTCAGAAGTGTTTACCAGTGACGCCGAACACAGTCGCGTATTGAATCTGCCAATGACGCGTTTCCTGGAAACCATCGTGATCAATGATCGCGGGCTCTACCACCGCGCCGGGGTTGTGCGGCCGAAAGTCGCGTCGACACCGGCCTGGCGCGACATACTGCTGGTCAGCCTGCGCAGTGTGCCGGATGATCAAGCGGCGTCGCCTGCATGAGCCACGATCAACAGTTGTACCTGTCGATCCGCAACGCGCGGCTGATTATCTTTGCTCGCGGCGTATCGGACTTTGGCGCCTTCCTCAACATGGTGGCCTTGTCCACCTATGTCTACTGGCTCAGTCAAAGCGTGGTGTTCGTCAGCATCTTCCTGGCCTGCCGCGTGACCGGAGGCATTGTCGCCAGCCTGTTCGGCATCCCGTTTTTCCGGCGTTTCGCCGGGCGCGGCACCCTGGCCGGGCTGGACCTGGCGCGAGCGCTGTTGCTGACGCCGTTGCTGCTGCTGATCCCTGCGCATCAACTCAGCCTGCTGCCGTTCATTGCCTTTGGTATCGGCCTGTGCAATTCGCTGTTCGCCATCGGCCTCAACAGCCAGTTGCCCACCTGGGTTGCCCTTGAGCAGCGGGTCAATACCAACGCCTGGATCACCTCGGCGGCCGCTACCGGCGCGGTGTTCGGCAGCTTGCTGTCCGGGCTGCTGATTGCCACGGGGGGATTCGAGGCGGTATTCGCGGTGAATATCGCCACCTATGTGATAGCCGCGTGCCTGGTGCTGCCACTGCGTGCGTTGTACAGCGCTGCCGTCGCCATACATCGCGGTCTCTCGGCTGAGTGGCACGCATTGACCAAGGGGCTGCGCAGCGCGCCGGTGCTGGCTGCCATGTTGTTGATCAGCATGCTCGACACCCTTGGCAGCGCGGCGCATAACGTCGGCTGGCCGGTGCTGTCCCAGTACATTTCCCCGGACACGGCCAAAACGGTAATGGGGTATCTGCTGGCGGTCTGGGCCTGTGGCAAGTTTATCGGGGCGCGTATCGCCAGTGCGCTATTGAAGGGACGTGGCACGCCAAGCATGGAGCGGTTGTTCATGTTCGGCGTGGGGCTGATGTCCAGCGGCTTTATCCTGACGTTCCAGCAAACCGAGTTGTGGCTTGCGCTGCTGTTGGTGGTGTGGGCGGGGTTGGGGGACGGGCTGTCCGAAGTGGCGCTGGTCTCCCGCGCGCAAAACGAACCGGACAGCTTGCGCCTGCCGCTGTTCAGCTTGTTGGTCCTGATTCAGATGGTGGGCTTTGGCGTGGGGATGCTGGTGGTCGGGCCGTTCTATGTGACCTGGACGCCAGCCCAGGTGATCGTGCTGTTCCACGGGCTACCGCTGACAGCATTGGGGGTGATGACCTTGTGGCTGGGGTGCACGGCTTACCGGGGGAGGCCGGACGCGTCGGGGTCACCGCCCTCGCATTGATCGCCACTGTGGCAAGGGAGCTGGCGTGCTCGCAGCTCCCACACGGATCGGATCGGCAACTCAGGACTGTGCAGTGGGCTCCAGCAACTGCGCCCCCGGGCCGCGCTCACCGAGTTGGTCGCCCTGGTTGCGCAACGGACAGGCTTCCATCGACAGGCACCCGCAGCCTATGCAGCCATTGAGCTTGTCGCGCAACTGCGACAATTTGTTGATCCGCTCATCCAGGTCTTCCCGCCAGCGTGCCGACAGGCGCGCCCAATCCTTGGCCGTGGGTGTGCGGCCATCGGGCAATGCCTGCAACGCCTCGCCGATGGTCGCCAGCGGAATGCCCAGGCGCTGGGCGATCTTGATCACCACGACCCGCCGCAACACATCCCGTGGGTAGCGCCGTTGGTTGCCGGCGTTGCGATTGCTTTTGATCAGCCCCTTGGTTTCGTAGAAATGCAGGGCGGTGACGGCCACGCCGCTGCGGGCTGCCAATTGGCCAACAGTCAGTTCCTTGTTGAGCATAAAAACCCCGATTCAGCGCTTGACCTTGACCTAACTAGAGGTTTTACCCTGCATGGCACTGAATCGCAAGATTCTGCCTACAAAGAAAGGGGAGTGTTCATGCAGGCGTCAGAAAAGAATCGCAGCTTCACACAGTTGATCGAATTTCAGATCGAGCCCCGTCAGCAACCTGCCCTAGTGGCGGCCTTGACCCTGCAAAGCGAGCGACTGGCGCAGAGCCACGACGGCTTTTTGAGCGCGAGCGTGCAGGTCAGCGATGACGGGCGGCGGGTGCTCAACTACCTGCAATGGCAATCCCGTGAGGAGGGCGAGGCGGCGTTCCGGCGCTTCGAGCAGGGCGGCGAGGATTTCTGGACGCTGATTCGGGCGCACCAGGCCAAGGCGGTGATCTTTGATTCGTTTCAGGTGCTGCGCAGTTTTGAGCGCAGCCATGACGACGCCTTGCACTGTCGCCTAAATGGATAGATGCAGCATCCGCTCGCCTTGCAGGTTTTCCCCAGGCCTGCGCTTGTTCACCGCCAACTCGCCGATCCTGATCAGCCGCGTGCGCGTGACGTTGCGGCTCAAGCCCAGCAGGCTGGCGGTGTGCACCTGGTTGCAGTGGCTGAAGCGATAAGCGGCACGTAACAGCGCGTCCTCGACCTTTTCGTGCAAGGCGCCGGCCTGTTCCTCGAACAGTTGTTGAAAGGCCCGCGCGAGCAACGCTTCGGTGCTGTTGTCGCAGCCCTGCTGGCTGTCGTCCTGGCGTTCGATACGCAGGTTCGACAGGCGCAGATCGTCGCGTTCGATCACGCTGTTGCGGCAGATCAGCAACGTGTGATGAATCACGTTTTCCAGCTCGCGAATATTGCCCGGCCAACTGTAGCTCCTGAGTTTATGTTCGGCCTCGCGGCTTAGGGTAATCGGGCCATGACCCAGGCGTCGGCTGTAAACGTCGATAAAGTGCCGGGTCAGCGGCAGGATATCGCCGGGGCGCTCGCGTAGTGGGCTGAGCTCCAGGCTGACCACGTCGAGACGGTAATAAAGGTCTTCGCGAAAGTGCCCGGCGTTGATGGCTTTTTCCAGTTGTACATTCGTTGCCGCCAGTACCCTTACATCGATAGGAATACTCTTGCGCGAGCCCAGGCGCACCACTTCACGTTCCTGCAGCACCCGAAGCAGCTTGACCTGGATCGGCAGGGGTAGATCGCCGATTTCATCGAGGAACAATGTGCCGCCATCGGCCTCTTCGAACCAGCCCGCCTTGGCGCTGAGGGCGCCGGTAAAGGCGCCTTTTTCGTGGCCGAACAGCTCGGCTTCGACAAGGGATTCAGAAAACGCCCCGCAGTTGACCGCCACGAATGGCCGGTTGCGCCGTGCGCTGAGAGTGTGGATGTGCCGCGCTACCAACTCCTTGCCGGTGCCGGTTTCGCCGATGATCAGCACGCTGGCTTCGCTTGGCGCCACTTGCTGGATGTGGTCGAGCAGGGCCTTGGATTTCGGATCTTCGAATACCTGGGCCGTGGCACGAATGGAGGTCGCGAGCGCGGGCGAGGGGGGGAGGGTCAATAACTGCATGGTCACCTCTCTTGGGAATGAATAGTGGGAATCGTCTTTTGGCAAGTCGCAGCAGCGTTGTTTATAGAGGGATTCTTATATTCCGTAAATTAATTGATTTACATATTTATAGATCTTAAAAGAATAACTGGTTGTGGTTATCGAACCTGCCGGATCGGTTGATAGCAACTATCGAGGAGGGTGATTTTTCAGCGTGCGGGGGCGGGAGTAGCCTGTGTTCATTGACTCGACACCTCCTTTGCAGGGCCACCGCCATGAACCGTTCACTCGCTGTTTCGCTGTTGCTTGCCATCTCTGTCCTCGCCGGATGTGCGACCCATCCGTCTCCTGAGCTGCGGCCTTACACGGCGCAGGAGACTCAGCAACTGGCGTTGGAAGCGCTGAGTCGTCGTGGTTTGTCATTTGATGATTACCAGCGCCAGCGTGCGGCGCTGACCGGCCAGCCACAGAAGGCGTTCGGTTTCGATCATCAGGGCGAAATGAACGCCGAGCGCAGCGTCGCCTTGAAGGATCGCCCCAGTTGAGCGGTGCGGTTGCGGTGAAGAACCCGGGTTTCCCATCAGGAATCTCGGGTTTTTTGTTTTCCATGGCGTGACTTCAGCCTGTTAAGCTGAATTTCAGGAGCGTTCCTACGCACATTTTCATAAAGTGGTCCTTCTTTAACGGCATTCGATCAGTTAAACCTGACAACCTCTGTTCTGTTCGATGCCCCCGCGACACTGCTCTCGGGAATACGCTCTGCGAGTTTTTAACACCATGAATAAACGTCCGTTGTATTTCGATTACGCCGCCACCACGCCGGTGGATGAGCGGGTCATCCAGGTGATGGTTGAGTGTCTGGGCTTCAATGCCAATTTCGGTAACCCGGCGTCCAGCTCCCACGCGTTCGGCCAGGCGGCCCGGCAAACGGTTGAGCAGGCGCGTCAGCAGGTGGCCGAACTGGTCGGCGCCCAGCCAGAGCAGATTGTCTGGACTTCCGGCGCCACCGAGTCCAATAACCTGGCGATCAAAGGCGTGGCTCAGGCGCGTGGCGTGACGGGCGGGCATATCATCACCAGTCAGATCGAGCACAAGGCGACCCTCGACACCGCGCGGCAATTGCAGGAAGCCGGGGTGGCGGTGACCTACCTGGTGCCTGATGCCGATGGCTTGATCAGTGTCGAAGCCGTCAGTGAGGCCCTGCGTGAGGACACCTTTCTGGTGTCGCTGATGCTGGTCAATAATGAACTGGGCACCTTGAACGATATCCCGGCCATCGGCGCGCGAGTGCGTGAGCAGGGGGCATTGTTCCATGTGGACGCGGCGCAGGGCGCGGGCAAGGTAGCCATCGACCTGGCGCAGTGGCCGGTGGACTTGATGTCGTTTTCGGCCCACAAGCTGTACGGTCCGAAGGGTATCGGTGCGTTGTATGTAGGACCTCGGGCGCAGCAGAAGGTATTGGCGCAGATTCATGGCGGCGGTCATGAGGGCGGCTTGCGTTCGGGTACCCTGGCCACTCATCAGATTGCGGGCATGGGCATGGCGTTCGCCCTGGCGGCGGCGTCTTTTGCCGAGGAGAAGGCACAGATCGTGGCCTTGCGTCAGCGTCTGCTGGATCAACTGGGGTCGATTGCGGGTGTGCGCCTCAACGGCAGCCCTGCGCAGCGAATCCCCCATACCCTGAGCCTTACATTCAGCGAGGGCGAATTCAACGCCGGTGCGTTGAGCGCCGGGATTGCCTTTTCAGCGACTTCAGCATGCAATTCGGCCAGCAACGCGCCGTCCCATGTGCTTCTGGCCCTGGGGCATGACGCGCGCAGCGCCGGCCGTACCATTCGCTTGAGCCTGGGCCGGTTTACCACCGAGCGGGATATCGACGAAGCGGTGCAACTGATCAAATCGGCCCTGGCCAGCGCACCGGCGTTCTGGGCCGTCTGAAACTTCATCCGCAGTTCATAACAATTATTAGTGGTTAGCAGGAGACACAATGAGTATGCAGCCTTTGACCCATGGAACGGTTCCCCAGCGCCTGGCGCAGACCCGTGAGCTGATGCGCCGAGAGGGCATTCACGCCCTGCTGGTGCCGTCTGCGGATCCGCATTTGTCCGAGTACCTGCCGGGATACTGGCAGGGCCGCCAATGGTTGTCGGGGTTCCATGGTTCTGTAGGCACGCTGATTGTCACTGCGGATTTTGCCGGTGTGTGGGCCGACAGCCGCTACTGGGAACAGGCGACCAAGGAACTCAAAGGCAGCGGTATCGAACTGGTCAAACTGCAACCGGGTCAACCCGGCCCTCTGGAGTGGCTGGCTGAACAAACCCCGGAAGGCGGCGTGGTAGCCGTGGATGGCGCGGTAATGGCTGTGGCATCGGCACGGACCCTGGGTAGCAAGCTGACTGAGCGTGGTGCGCGCTTGCGTACCGATATCGATCTGCTCAATGAAGTCTGGCATGACCGTCCGGCGCTGCCGACCCAGCCGATTTATCAGCATTTGCCCCCGCAAGCGACCCTCGGCCGTGGCGAGAAGCTCGCGGCCCTGCGCGCGAGCCTCAAAGACAAAGGCGCTGACTGGCATTTCATCGCGACCCTGGATGACATCGCCTGGTTGTTCAACCTGCGCGGTGGCGATGTATCGTTCAATCCGGTGTTCGTGTCTTTTGCCTTGATCAATCAACAGCAGGCCACCTTGTTCGTGGCGTTGAGCAAAGTCGATGCCCAGCTGCAGGCGGCGCTTGAGCGCGATGGCGTGACCGTACGCGACTACAGTGACGTGGCCGACGCGCTGCGAACCGTACCGGCAGGAGCAAGCCTGCAAGTCGACCCTGCGCGTGTCACGGCCGGTCTGCTGGAACATCTGAACGCCGGGGTGAAGCTGGTGGAAGGCTTGAACCCGACCACTCTGGCCAAGTCGCGTAAAAGCCTGGCTGATGCCGAACATATCCGTCAGGCCATGGAGCAGGATGGCGCCGCCTTGTGCGAATTTTTCGCCTGGCTGGAAACGGCCCTGGGGCGCGAGCGCATTACCGAGCTGACCATCGACGAGCATTTGACTGCGGCGCGTACTCGCCGTCCGGGTTATGTATCGCTGAGTTTCAACACCATCGCGGCCTTCAACGCCAACGGCGCGATGCCGCATTACCACGCCACGCCGCAAGAGCATGCGGTGATCGAAGGCGATGGCTTGTTGCTGATCGACTCGGGCGGCCAGTACCTGGGCGGTACGACGGATATCACGCGGATGGTGCCCATCGGAACGCCGAGTGAAGAGCAGAAGCGCGATTGCACGCGGGTGCTTAAGGGCGTGATTGCCTTGTCCCGCGCTCACTTCCCCAAAGGCATCCTGTCGCCGCTGCTCGATGCCATCGCGCGCGCGCCGATCTGGGCCGAGGGCGTGGATTACGGCCATGGTACGGGACACGGTGTAGGGTATTTCCTCAACGTGCACGAAGGCCCGCAAGTGATCGCCTATCAGGCGGCGGCCGCACCGCAGACGGCGATGCAGCCGGGCATGATCACGTCGATCGAGCCGGGTACCTACCGCCCTGGGCGTTGGGGCGTGCGTATCGAGAATCTGGTGTTGAACCGTGAAGCGGGGACGACCGAGTTTGGTGAATTCCTCAAGTTTGAAACACTGACGTTGTGCCCGATCGACACCCGTTGCCTGGAGCCGTCCTTGCTCAGTACTGATGAGCGCGAGTGGTTCAATGCTTATCATGCCCAGGTACGCGAGCGTCTGAGCCCGTTGCTCAGTGGCGATGCGCTGGAGTGGTTGCAGGCGCGTACAGCGGCTATCTGATTCAGGACTGGCTCGGGGCTTCGAGCACGAAGTCCTGGCCGTCCCGGCCGAGAACCTTCGCATCGCCCGCACTGACTGGCAATGCGACGCTCTTGTTGTGCGTCGCTCAGGTGTCTATTTGCAAATGACGATCATGCTGCGACTGGTATAGCCGGCAGGGTTGAGACCGAAGGGATAATCCCCCGGCTCCTCGGAATTCTCGCCCGATTTGGCGATGACCCGATATCCCTTGGCACCACATGAATTGGCTGCGCTGGTGTAGCACTGGTCCCATGAGGAGGACAGGCCCGAACAGTTGATGTGCAGCCCTTTCTTGCCCCGTTTCACTTCTGTTTTTGTGGTCGCGGCACACCCAGCAATGCCTACGATCAGCAACAGTATCAAAATTCGATTCATTCCAATCCTTAAATAGCCGCTTCGCAAAAGGATCGAAGCCGGCCTTTACTCGCTCTCGAGCGTAGCGTTCATGCTGTCCGTGTCGAACCTCTCCATGAAAGACATCGTTTACCACCCTAAACATGGCCTAAATGAGCGTTAAATACCAGAGCTGCCTGCAAAGAGCATCAGTCGGCGGGTACCAGCGGTTTGGATTCGTTGCGCATTGTCAGCGTGGCACCGACGGAGGCCAGAATAATGCAGATGATGGCCAGCCATTGCGCGAGCGTCAGTTGCTCATGCAGGAAGAACAGGCCGGAGAGGGCGCCGAACGCCGGCTCGATACTCATCAAGGTGCCGAAAGTGCGTGCAGGCAGGCGGGTGAGCGCAACCATTTCCAATGTGTAGGGCAGGGCCGTGGACAAGATAGCCACGCCTATCGCGACAGGAATCAGCGCAGGGGTCAGCAACGCGGTACCGGCATGCACGATGCCGATGGGCGCGACGAACAGAGCCGCGATCATTACGCCGAGCGCGGCGGTCTGCACGCCGTTATCGTTCCCCGCCTTCTGGCCGAACAGAATATAAAGCGCCCAGCAAATGCCGGCGCCGAGCGCATACGCGGCACCCACTACGTCAATGCCACTGCTGGCTTCGCCCATCGGAATCAACAGGAGCAGACCGATGACTGCGAGCGCGACCCACAAAAAGTCCACTGCCCGGCGCGATGCATAGATGGCGACGGCGAGCGGGCCCGTGAACTCCAGTGCGACCGCAATACCCAGGGGGACGGTGCGCAGCGACATATAAAAGAGAAAGTTCATGCCGCCCAGCGCCATGCCGTAGACCACTACCGTACGCAGGGACTTGGCCGTCAGCCTGGCGCGCCATGGGCGTAATAGAAGTAGCATGATCACGCTGGCGAAGATCAAGCGCAGGGTGGTGGTTCCTTGCGCACCGATGACAGGGAACATGCTTTTGGCCAGCGAAGCGCCGGACTGGATGGATGCCATTGCGATCAACAGCAGGCCGACGGGAAATAGTACAGAGGCCAGGCTGCGGGGTGGGGTGGTCATTAAAGGTGTTATCCGAAGTCATGGTAGAAGGGCGGAGGCGGCTATGATGCTTAAGTGCCGTGAATTGAGCAATATATTGCGCAGTTGAGCGGGGTTATAACGGATTCATAGAAAGTTCACATTAATGGTTGACGGATAATTTCATCTGTCTATAATTCGCCCCACTTCCGGCGCAGTCGAAACGGAAAACTCCTTGGTAAACAATGAGTTAAGCAAGTTTTGACAGCAAGTCGCTTCAGTTATCGAAGCCAGAAGGAAGTTGAAAAAGAGGTGTTGACAGCAGCGTGTAACGCTGTAGAATTCGCCTCCCGCTTACGAGAGATCGCAAGCGCAAGTGGTTGAAGTTGTTGAAGAATTCTTCGAAAACTTCTGAAAATAACCACTTGACAGCAAATGAGGCTGCTGTAGAATGCGCGCCTCGGTTGAGACGAAACATCTTAACCAACCGCTCTTTAACAACTGAATCAAGCAATTCGTGTGGGTGCTTGTGGAGTCAGACTGATAGTCAGCAAGATTATCAGCATCACAAGTTACTCCGCGAGAAATCAAAGATGTAACCAACGATTGCTGAGCCAAGTTTAGGGTTTCTTAAAAACCCAAAGATGTTTGAACTGAAGAGTTTGATCATGGCTCAGATTGAACGCTGGCGGCAGGCCTAACACATGCAAGTCGAGCGGTAGAGAGAAGCTTGCTTCTCTTGAGAGCGGCGGACGGGTGAGTAAAGCCTAGGAATCTGCCTGGTAGTGGGGGATAACGTTCGGAAACGGACGCTAATACCGCATACGTCCTACGGGAGAAAGCAGGGGACCTTCGGGCCTTGCGCTATCAGATGAGCCTAGGTCGGATTAGCTAGTTGGTGAGGTAATGGCTCACCAAGGCGACGATCCGTAACTGGTCTGAGAGGATGATCAGTCACACTGGAACTGAGACACGGTCCAGACTCCTACGGGAGGCAGCAGTGGGGAATATTGGACAATGGGCGAAAGCCTGATCCAGCCATGCCGCGTGTGTGAAGAAGGTCTTCGGATTGTAAAGCACTTTAAGTTGGGAGGAAGGGCAGTTACCTAATACGTGATTGTTTTGACGTTACCGACAGAATAAGCACCGGCTAACTCTGTGCCAGCAGCCGCGGTAATACAGAGGGTGCAAGCGTTAATCGGAATTACTGGGCGTAAAGCGCGCGTAGGTGGTTTGTTAAGTTGGATGTGAAATCCCCGGGCTCAACCTGGGAACTGCATTCAAAACTGACTGACTAGAGTGTGGTAGAGGGTGGTGGAATTTCCTGTGTAGCGGTGAAATGCGTAGATATAGGAAGGAACACCAGTGGCGAAGGCGACCACCTGGACCAACACTGACACTGAGGTGCGAAAGCGTGGGGAGCAAACAGGATTAGATACCCTGGTAGTCCACGCCGTAAACGATGTCAACTAGCCGTTGGGAGCCTTGAGCTCTTAGTGGCGCAGCTAACGCATTAAGTTGACCGCCTGGGGAGTACGGCCGCAAGGTTAAAACTCAAATGAATTGACGGGGGCCCGCACAAGCGGTGGAGCATGTGGTTTAATTCGAAGCAACGCGAAGAACCTTACCAGGCCTTGACATCCAATGAACTTTCCAGAGATGGATGGGTGCCTTCGGGAACATTGAGACAGGTGCTGCATGGCTGTCGTCAGCTCGTGTCGTGAGATGTTGGGTTAAGTCCCGTAACGAGCGCAACCCTTGTCCTTAGTTACCAGCACGTTATGGTGGGCACTCTAAGGAGACTGCCGGTGACAAACCGGAGGAAGGTGGGGATGACGTCAAGTCATCATGGCCCTTACGGCCTGGGCTACACACGTGCTACAATGGTCGGTACAGAGGGTTGCCAAGCCGCGAGGTGGAGCTAATCCCACAAAACCGATCGTAGTCCGGATCGCAGTCTGCAACTCGACTGCGTGAAGTCGGAATCGCTAGTAATCGCGAATCAGAATGTCGCGGTGAATACGTTCCCGGGCCTTGTACACACCGCCCGTCACACCATGGGAGTGGGTTGCACCAGAAGTAGCTAGTCTAACCTTCGGGAGGACGGTTACCACGGTGTGATTCATGACTGGGGTGAAGTCGTAACAAGGTAGCCGTAGGGGAACCTGCGGCTGGATCACCTCCTTAATCGACGACATCAGCTGCTCCATAAGTTCCCACACGAATTGCTTGATTCATTGAAGAAGACGATAGAAGCAGCTTTAAGCTCCAAGCTGATAGCTCAAAGCTAATCAGTTGCGCTCGAAATTGGGTCTGTAGCTCAGTTGGTTAGAGCGCACCCCTGATAAGGGTGAGGTCGGCAGTTCGAATCTGCCCAGACCCACCAATTTTGTTATGGGGCCATAGCTCAGCTGGGAGAGCGCCTGCCTTGCACGCAGGAGGTCAACGGTTCGATCCCGTTTGGCTCCACCATTAACTGCTTCTGCTGTTAGAGTTTAGAAATGAATATTCGCAAATGAATATTGATTTCTAGTCTTTGATTAGATCGTTCTTTAAAAATTTGGGTATGTGATAGAAAGATAGACTGAACGTTACTTTCACTGGTAACGGCTCAGGCTAAGGTAAAATTTGTGAGTTCTCTTAACGAGAAATTCGAATTTTCGGCGAATGTTGTCTTCACAGTATAACCAGATTGCTTGGGGTTATATGGTCAAGTGAAGAAGCGCATACGGTGGATGCCTTGGCAGTCAGAGGCGATGAAAGACGTGGTAGCCTGCGAAAAGCTTCGGGGAGTCGGCAAACAGACTTTGATCCGGAGATGTCTGAATGGGGGAACCCAGCCATCATAAGATGGTTACCTTACACTGAATACATAGGTGTATGGAGCGAACCAGGGGAACTGAAACATCTAAGTACCCTGAGGAAAAGAAATCAACCGAGATTCCCTTAGTAGTGGCGAGCGAACGGGGACTAGCCCTTAAGTGGCTTTGAGATTAGCGGAACGCTCTGGAAAGTGCGGCCATAGTGGGTGATAGCCCTGTACGCGAAAATCTCTTAGTCATGAAATCGAGTAGGACGGAGCACGAGAAACTTTGTCTGAATATGGGGGGACCATCCTCCAAGGCTAAATACTACTGACTGACCGATAGTGAACTAGTACCGTGAGGGAAAGGCGAAAAGAACCCCGGAGAGGGGAGTGAAATAGATCCTGAAACCGTATGCGTACAAGCAGTGGGAGCCCACTTTGTTGGGTGACTGCGTACCTTTTGTATAATGGGTCAGCGACTTATTTTCAGTGGCGAGCTTAACCGAATAGGGGAGGCGTAGCGAAAGCGAGTCTTAATAGGGCGTCTAGTCGCTGGGAATAGACCCGAAACCGGGCGATCTATCCATGGGCAGGTTGAAGGTTGGGTAACACTAACTGGAGGACCGAACCGACTACCGTTGAAAAGTTAGCGGATGACCTGTGGATCGGAGTGAAAGGCTAATCAAGCTCGGAGATAGCTGGTTCTCCTCGAAAGCTATTTAGGTAGCGCCTCATGTATCACTGTAGGGGGTAGAGCACTGTTTCGGCTAGGGGGTCATCCCGACTTACCAAACCGATGCAAACTCCGAATACCTACAAGTGCCGAGCATGGGAGACACACGGCGGGTGCTAACGTCCGTCGTGAAAAGGGAAACAACCCAGACCGTCAGCTAAGGTCCCAAAGTTATGGTTAAGTGGGAAACGATGTGGGAAGGCTTAGACAGCTAGGAGGTTGGCTTAGAAGCAGCCACCCTTTAAAGAAAGCGTAATAGCTCACTAGTCGAGTCGGCCTGCGCGGAAGATGTAACGGGGCTCAAACCATACACCGAAGCTACGGGTATCACGTAAGTGATGCGGTAGAGGAGCGTTCTGTAAGCCTGTGAAGGTGAGTTGAGAAGCTTGCTGGAGGTATCAGAAGTGCGAATGCTGACATGAGTAACGACAATGGGTGTGAAAAACACCCACGCCGAAAGACCAAGGTTTCCTGCGCAACGTTAATCGACGCAGGGTTAGTCGGTCCCTAAGGCGAGGCTGAAAAGCGTAGTCGATGGAAAACAGGTTAATATTCCTGTACTTCTGGTTATTGCGATGGAGGGACGGAGAAGGCTAGGCCAGCTTGGCGTTGGTTGTCCAAGTTTAAGGTGGTAGGCTGAGATCTTAGGTAAATCCGGGATCTTAAGGCCGAGAGCTGATGACGAGTCGTCTTTTAGACGACGAAGTGGTTGATGCCATGCTTCCAAGAAAAGCTTCTAAGCTTCAGGTAACCAGGAACCGTACCCCAAACCGACACAGGTGGTTGGGTAGAGAATACCAAGGCGCTTGAGAGAACTCGGGTGAAGGAACTAGGCAAAATGGCACCGTAACTTCGGGAGAAGGTGCGCCGGTGAGGGTGAAGGACTTGCTCCGTAAGCTCATGCCGGTCGAAGATACCAGGCCGCTGCGACTGTTTATTAAAAACACAGCACTCTGCAAACACGAAAGTGGACGTATAGGGTGTGACGCCTGCCCGGTGCCGGAAGGTTAATTGATGGGGTTAGCTAACGCGAAGCTCTTGATCGAAGCCCCGGTAAACGGCGGCCGTAACTATAACGGTCCTAAGGTAGCGAAATTCCTTGTCGGGTAAGTTCCGACCTGCACGAATGGCGTAACGATGGCGGCGCTGTCTCCACCCGAGACTCAGTGAAATTGAAATCGCTGTGAAGATGCAGTGTATCCGCGGCTAGACGGAAAGACCCCGTGAACCTTTACTATAGCTTTGCACTGGACTTTGAATTTGCTTGTGTAGGATAGGTGGGAGGCTTTGAAGCGTGGACGCCAGTCTGCGTGGAGCCAACCTTGAAATACCACCCTGGCAACTTTGAGGTTCTAACTCAGGTCCGTTATCCGGATCGAGGACAGTGTATGGTGGGTAGTTTGACTGGGGCGGTCTCCTCCTAAAGAGTAACGGAGGAGTACGAAGGTGCGCTCAGACCGGTCGGAAATCGGTCGTAGAGTATAAAGGCAAAAGCGCGCTTGACTGCGAGACAGACACGTCGAGCAGGTACGAAAGTAGGTCTTAGTGATCCGGTGGTTCTGTATGGAAGGGCCATCGCTCAACGGATAAAAGGTACTCCGGGGATAACAGGCTGATACCGCCCAAGAGTTCATATCGACGGCGGTGTTTGGCACCTCGATGTCGGCTCATCACATCCTGGGGCTGAAGCCGGTCCCAAGGGTATGGCTGTTCGCCATTTAAAGTGGTACGCGAGCTGGGTTTAGAACGTCGTGAGACAGTTCGGTCCCTATCTGCCGTGGACGTTTGAGATTTGAGAGGGGCTGCTCCTAGTACGAGAGGACCGGAGTGGACGAACCTCTGGTGTTCCGGTTGTCACGCCAGTGGCATTGCCGGGTAGCTATGTTCGGAATAGATAACCGCTGAAAGCATCTAAGCGGGAAACTAGCCTCAAGATGAGATCTCACTGGAACCTTGAGTTCCCTGAAGGGCCGTCGAAGACTACGACGTTGATAGGTTGGGTGTGTAAGCGCTGTGAGGCGTTGAGCTAACCAATACTAATTGCCCGTGAGGCTTGACCATATAACACCCAAGCAATTTGATTACTCTAACGAGCATCAGATTGCGGTGTGTGAAGACGAGATGAACCGAAAGTTCGACGTTCACAAAACACCGACAGCTGTCACATACCCAATTTGCTGAAGCGAGGCCAACAGGTCACGACTCAGTACCCGAATTTCTTGACGACCATAGAGCATTGGAACCACCTGATCCCATCCCGAACTCAGCAGTGAAACGATGCATCGCCGATGGTAGTGTGGGGTTTCCCCATGTGAGAGTAGGTCATCGTCAAGATTAAATTCCGAAACCCCAATTGCGAAAGCAGTTGGGGTTTTGTTTTGGGCGCTCGAAAATGCGGCGGCTTGCCACGTGCACGCTAGCTACTCGCACGTGCAGCAACCCTCAGCGATCCCCTGGATGAAATAACTCACCGTTAAGGGAAATCGATGCAAAGTGTTTCTGCATTTTTGGTATGGTGCAGCACATTTTCACAGGGATTGATCTTTATCCGCAGGAAGCGGCGTCGACCTTTTCAACGAGATGCTGTAGAAATGCCTGAACCGATACCGATCAAGGACCACGAAAAAGAACACCGTCTGGTCAACAAGCGTTTGCTTGCCTGCGCACTCCTGGTGATCGGCATTACCTGCGCTCTGGTGGGCCGGATGTACTTCCTGCAGGTAGTGCAATACGACTATCACTCCACGATTTCCGAAAACAACCGCGTCCACGTGCTGCCCATCACACCCACGCGGGGCTTGATCTATGACCGCAATGGTGTGGTCCTGGCTGACAACCGGCCCAGCTACAACCTGACCATCACCCGCGAGCGCACCACCGACCTCAAGGGTGAGTTGGACGCTATCGTCAGCCTGTTACACCTGCCCGCCGAAGATCGCGCTGTGTTCGATAAAGCGCTCAAACAGGCCCGCCATCCGTTTGTTCCCGTCACGCTGTTTTACGAGTTGACCGAAGAGCAGATCGCCGTCCTGGCGGTCAATGAGTTCCGTCTACCGGGTGTGGACGTTGAGCCGCAGTTCGTCCGCCACTACCCGCTGGGCGCGCACTTCGCGCACTCCATCGGCTATGTCGGACGAATCAACGAGAAAGAGTCCAAGGCTCTCGACTCAGTGGAATACCGCGGCACCCAGTCGATCGGCAAAACCGGCATCGAACGCTTCTACGAATCGGAGCTGCATGGTCACGTCGGTTATGAAGAAGTCGAAACCAACGCCCAGGGGCGGGTGTTGCGTGTGCTCAAGCACACTGACCCTATCCCCGGCAAAAACATAGTCCTGAGCCTCGACGTCAAGCTCCAGGAAGCTGCCGAAGAAGCCTTGGGCGATCGTCGCGGTTCGGTGGTTGCCCTGGATCCGCAAACCGGTGAAGTGCTGGCCATGGTCAGCAAGCCGAGTTTCGATCCGAACCTGTTCGTCACCGGTATCAGCTTCAAGGAATATGCCGCGCTGCATGATTCCATTGATCGCCCGCTGTTCAACCGCGTGCTGCGCGGGCTGTATGCGCCAGGCTCGACCATCAAGCCCGAAGTGGCCATCGCAGGGCTCGACAGCGGTGTGGTCACTCCGCAAACCCGCGTGTTTGATCCGGGGTATTACCAATTGCCGGACTTCGATCACAAATACCGCAACTGGAACCACAGCGGCGACGGCTGGGTGGACATGGACGCTGCCATCATGCGTTCCAATGACACCTACTTCTATGACCTGGCTCACAAACTCGGTATTGATCGCCTGCATGATTACCTGGCTGAATTCGGCCTGGGTCAGAAGGTGTCGCTGGACATGTTCGAAGAGTCCGCTGGCCTCATGCCTTCCCAGGCCTGGAAGCGCGCCACACGCCGGCAGCCGTGGTTCCCGGGCGAAACCGTGATCCTGGGTATTGGCCAGGGTTATATGCAGGTCACGCCGCTGCAGCTGGCCCAGGCTACTGCGCTGATTGCCAACAAGGGGGTATGGAACCGGCCGCACCTGGCCAAGACCATCAACGGCGTACCACCGGTGGATGAGAACCCGATGCCCAACGTGGTCCTCAAGGACCCGCGTGACTGGGAACAGGTCAACCACGGCATGCAACTGGTGATGCACGACCCGCGCGGTATCGCCCGGGCCGCCGCGCAAGGTGCCCAATACCGCATCGCCGGCAAGAGCGGTACCGCGCAGGTGGTGGCGATCAAGCAGGGTGAGCGCTACAACCGCAACAAGACGCTGGAGCGTCATCGTGATAACGCCTTGTTTGTCGGCTTTGCGCCAGCCGAACATCCGAAGATCGTGATTTCAGTGATGATCGAAAACGGCGAGGCCGGTGGCCGTGTGGCGGGGCCGGTGGTGCGGCAGATCATGGATGCCTGGCTGCTCGACCAGGAAGGTCATCTGAAGCCGCAATATGCGACGCCGGCCAAAGCGCCTGGCGATCCGCACGTCTAGATTAACTGCCACTCCCATGGGCTAGCCATGCGCTAGCCCACACGCATTTTTCAAAGGCAACTTCCCTCCAGGCGTTCAGTCATAACCTACGACCAGCTCAAGGATAGGGTCATCATCATCGCGCATAACCAAAAGTTGCGCATTGGTCGATGTCGCCTAGTGTTCAATGGAGGAGGTGACTTATGCACGTATTGGATCGCATCGAACGGAAAGTCGTGCTCAACGCATCACGCAAACAAGTGTGGGAAGCGCTCACGAATGCTGAGCGATTTGGCGATTGGTTCGGTATCGCCCTCAAGGGCAAAACCTTTGTGGCCGGCGAAACCCTCGAAGCGCAGATTACCTACCCAGGCTACGAACATGTGGTGTGGAAGGCCAGGATCGAACGCATTCTGCCGCAAACCCTGTTTTCTTTCTGGTGGCATCCCTTTGCGGTAGATAAAAATATCGACTACGACAAGGAAACACCGACGCTGGTGGAATTCACTCTCGAGGACCGCGCGCCGGGCATTCTGCTGCGCGTGGTGGAATCCGGTTTCGACAAGGTGCCCCAGGCTCGACGCCAGAAGGCATTCAAAATGAATTCCCGAGGCTGGGATGAGCAAATGGGCAATATCGAAAACTATCTGAACAAGGCCCGGTGAGCCTGCTGCGAACGGGCATCAACACTGATGCCCTTCGTCAACCGCCATATTTTTAGAAATCAATCGTCGCCGACAACTTGGCCACCCGCGGGTCGCCCTGGCTCAGGAAACCGCCCTGGGCCGATTCCCAGTACTTTTCGTTGGCAACGTTTTCCACCGTAGCGCCGAGCGTCACTTCACGCTGGGCCAGCGCGAAGGTGTAGCGCGCCCCCACATCGAAACGGTTCCAGGCCGGCAGGCTCAGGTTGTTCGCTGCGTCGGCATACTGGCCTCCCGTGCGCAGCATGCGCCCATTGAGGGTTACGCCCTGCAGGCCGGGCACGTCCCAATCCACCCCGGCGTTGAGCTGAAACGAAGGGACACCGATGGCGCGGTTGCCGTCGTTGGCGCTATTGAGGGTACCCTTGAGTTCGGTCTTCATCAGTGTCACACCCCCAAGCAGACGCAGGCCACTTACCGGTTCGCCGAAGACGTTCAGTTCGACGCCCTTGTTGATCTGCTGACCTTCGCGCACATAGCGGGCCGTGGTTGTATCGATGACTTGGGCATAACCCGCTCCTGGCTGCTCGATACGGTACACCCCAAGGGTGGCGCCATAGGTGCCCATGTCGAGCTTGACGCCCGCTTCGATCTGCTTGGAGCGAGCCGGTGCATAGGCTTGCCCGCCACCGATGATCGTCCGGTCGCCGGATTTGAGCGGCGAGGTGGGGCCCTGGGCCAGGCCTTCGATACGGTTGGCGTACAGCGACACGTGCTCCCACGGCTTGAACACAATGCCGTAGACCGGCGTGGTGATCGATTCGTCGTAGTTGGCCGTGCGCGTACCCGTCATGTAGTTGTAGCCCTGCACCACCATTTGCTGGCGACGTGCGCCCAATGTCACCAACAGACGGTCATCGAAGAAGCCGAGCGTGTCGGATACCGCAGCGCTGCGCACGAACGTCTTGGCGGTAATGGTCGGGTCGCTGAAGTCGGTGCCAGGAGTGTTGCGCGGCGTGTTGAGCGTGGGTGGGGCGCCGGTCACAGGGTTGTAGAGGTTGGTCGCACCGGGTGAACCGTTGAACACATAGGCGTTGCGCGCCTGGGTCCAGATGCCGGCCAGGCCGAAGTTGAGTCGATGGCTGACGGGGCCGGTCTGGAACTTGCCGTTCAAGCCGGCCATTAAGCTGGCGTTGTCTTCTTCGTGTGCAATGGTCGAACGGCTTGAGGTGGCATTGCCGAGGTTATCGATCAGAGTAATCGAAGAATATCGGCCCATTTCCCGGCTGTGCTTGGCACCGCCTGCCGCGTAGGCCGTCCAGTTTTCATTCAGGTCATATTCGGCACGCAGCATGCCCAGGGTGTCTTCCAGATTGGTGCTGCTCCAGCGGGGCGCATAGTTGGTATCCGCCGAAGGCGCGTCCGGGACATGGGTCGCGTTACCCAGGAACACCGAGTTGCGTCCGCCATTGATGCGCTGCTTCTGATACACAAAATCACCTGACAGGCGCAACGCATCACCACGGTAATCGAGGCCGACCGCGAACAGCTTCGAGCGCTGGTTTTCGTCGTCAATGCCGGTGTCGCCTTCGCGCTGGGACAGATTGACCCGTGCGCCAAAACGATCGTCTTCACCAAAGCGCTGCCCGATATCCAAATGCTCGCCAACCCGGCCGTCGCTGCTGATGTCCGTGCTGAAACGGCGCAGGGGCAGGTCACCGGCGCGCTTGGGTTGCAGGTTGACACCGCCGCCGTTGCCCGAGCCGCCCGGCGTGACGCCATTGATGAACGCGTTAGGGCCCTTGAATACTTCCACACGTTCCAGCGCGTCAGTGGACATGATCTGGCGTGGCAGGATGCCGTACAGACCGTTATAGGAAATATCGTCGCCATTGAGCGGCAAACCACGAATCATGAAGGTCTGGGCCTGGTTCGCAAACCCTGACGCCTGGCGCACGGACGCGTCATTGAGCAGCACATCGCCGATCGTTTCCGCCTGCTGGTCGCGAATCAATTGCTCGGTGTAGGAGGACATGCTGAACGGCACGTCCATGAGGTCCTGATTGCCCAGTACACCCAGTTGACCGCCACGGGCAACCTGCCCACCGGCGTACACCGCAGGCAACGCGTCGGGCGCTGGAGCCTGGGCATCGATGCGAGTGGCATCCAGTTGCAACGTGTTGCTCGTATCGGCCTGCGCAGCGACGCTCACGGCGCAGCAAAGGGCGAGCAGGGTGGGGCGAAAGGGCACAGCGAGGCGGCTACACAGGGGCATGGTCAATCCGGACGGTGAACCGTCAATGATGAAGAGGGGGGCAATAAGGTGCGCTTGCTCACTGCGCGGATAAAAATCCAGTGCGAATGATAGTAATTGTTATTCATGCCCTGCAACAAATTTGTAAGATGACAGTTAACGCGCCGCCTTTACCCGGATGCCGAGTAGAATCACGTCCTGAATGCAATTGCTGAGGTGCGGCACGGTGGATTTACAGCAGGGTTTTGTCCTGACCCGGCATTGGCGCGACACTCCGGCGGGGACGCAGGTCAGTTTCTGGCTGGCGACCGACCAGGGGCCTCGGTGCATTCGCCTACCCGTGCAAACCTCAGTGATGTTTATCCCTGAGCTTCATCGCAAGCCGCTGGGCTGGCTGCTCAAGGACGAGCGCGATATCGAGTTGCGCGCCTTGCAGTTGTGCGATTTCCATCACCGACCGGTCCTGGGCCTATACGCCCGGCAGCACCGGCAGCTGATGGACATCGAAAAACGTCTGCGCAGCGCCGGGGTCGATGTCTATGAAGGCGACGTGCGGCCGCCCGAGCGCTACATGATGGAGCGCTTTATCACCGCGCCAGTGTGGTTCGGCGGCACTGCGGATGCGAGCGGCACCCTGCTCGACGCGCAGATGAAGCCCGCCCCCGACTACCGACCGCCATTGAAGCTGGTGTCCCTGGACATCGAAACCACCGCCCAGGGCGATCTCTATTCCATCGCCCTCGAAGGCTGCGGCGAGCGCCAGGTGTACATGCTCGGCCCCCCCAACAAGCGCGACGCGGTGGATTTCAAGCTTGAGTATTGCGACACCCGCGCCCAGTTGCTCGAGCGCCTCAACCACTGGCTGGCCACCCACGATCCGGATGCGATTATCGGCTGGAACGTGGTGCAATTCGACCTGCGCGTACTGCACGAACATGCTCAGCGCCTGAACGTGCCACTCCTGCTCGGGCGCGGCGGCGAAGCCATGACCTGGCGCGAACATGGCAGCCGCAATCACTACTTCGCGGCGGCGGCGGGACGCTTGATCATCGACGGCATCGAAGCCCTGCGCTCGGCCACCTGGAGCTTCGAGTCGTTCAGCCTGGAGAACGTCGCGCAAACCCTGCTGGGCGAAGGCAAGGACATCTCCACGCCTTACCAGCGCATGGATGAAATCAACCGCATGTTCGCCGAGGACAAGCCTGCCCTGGCGCGCTACAACCTCAAGGACTGCGAGTTGGTCACGCGGATTTTCGAGAAGACTGACCTGCTCAAGTTCCTGCTCGAACGCGCCAGCGTCACCGGCCTGCCTGCCGACCGCAATGGCGGCTCCGTCGCGGCGTTTACCCATCTCTACATGCCGTTGATGCACCGCCAGGGCTTCGTCGCGCCGAACCTGGGCGACCAGCCGCCCCAGGCCAGCCCCGGCGGCTTTGTCATGGATTCACGTCCGGGCCTCTATGAGTCGGTGCTGGTGCTGGACTACAAAAGCCTCTACCCGTCCATCATTCGCAGTTTTCTGATCGACCCGGTGGGCTTGATCGAAGGCCTCAAGCATCCCGACGACAGCGACTCGGTGGAAGGCTTTCGCGGCGCGCGGTTCTCCCGCACCCGACATTGCCTGCCGTCCATTGTCACGCGGGTTTCCGAGGGGCGCGAAGTGGCCAAGCGCGAACACAATGCGCCGTTGTCCCAGGCCCTGAAGATCATCATGAACGCCTTCTACGGGGTGCTCGGTTCCAGCGGCTGCCGGTTCTTCGATACGCGGCTGGCGTCGTCGATCACGATGCGCGGGCACCAGATCATGCGCCAGACCCGTGAACTGGTCGAAGCCCAGGGTTATGAAGTGATCTACGGCGACACCGACTCCACGTTCGTCTGGCTCGGCAGCGCCCATTCCAATGAGGACGCCAGCCGTATCGGCCAGGCGCTGGTGCAGCAGGTCAACGACTGGTGGCGCAGCCATCTGCGCACCGAGTACGGCCTGCAAAGCGCCCTTGAACTGCAATACGAAACCCATTTCAGCCGCTTCCTGATGCCGACTATTCGTGGCGCGGAGGAGGGCAGCAAGAAGCGCTACGCCGGCCTGGTGGTGCGTGGCGATGGCAGCGAAGAGATGGTCTACAAGGGGCTGGAAACCGTGCGCAGTGACTGGTCGCCCCTGGCCCGGCAATTCCAGCAGGAGCTCTACCGGCGCATCTTCCATCGCCAGCCTCATCAGGATTATGTCCGCGATTACGTGCGTCGCACCTTGAGCGGCGAATTCGACGACCTGCTGATCTACCGCAAGCGCCTGCGCCGCGCGTTGCATGACTACGAACGCAACGTCCCGCCCCATGTGCGCGCGGCACGCCTGGCCGATGAATACAACGACCGTCTCGGGCGCCCGCGCCAGTACCAGCGCGGCGGCTGGATCAGCTATGTGATCAGCGTCAACGGCCCGGAGCCGCTGGAGGTGCGGCAAGCGCCGATCGACTACGATCATTATGTGACCCGGCAATTGCAGCCTGTAGCGGATGCGATTCTGCCGTTCGTGAACGATGATTTTGGCACTTTGGTGGGCGGTCAGATGGGCCTGTTCTAGGCGAACGGCCGTATAACCCCCGTCACTCAGGAGCAAACGCCCATGTACATACTCTATGGCACCGACGAGTCCGGTTCCTGCATGATCGAAATCGCCCTGCAACGCTGTGCTGCGCCGTGGCGTCGCGTGGAGGCCAGTTCCTGGCAGGACGGCGAGGGCAGCGAAGCCCTTGCGCGCATCAATCCCTTGAAACAGATTCCTACCCTGGTCACTCCTGATGGCCAGGTGCTGACCGAAAGCGCCGCTATCCTGATCCACCTGGGCCTTGAGTATCCCCAGGCCGAGCTGCTGGCCGGCAACCGCGCGCAGATTCTGCGCGGCCTGCTGTATATCGCCGCCAATTGCTATTCGGCCATCGGCATCATCGACTACCCGCAACGCTGGCTGGGCGACGCGGATGAAGCCCTGCAAGCGCAACTGACCACCGGCACACGGCGCTATCTGCATCAGGCCTGGGTGGTGTTCGCCGATCAATTTGCCGACCAGTTGTTTACCCCCGGCAATGTCCCAAACGCACTGGGCATCATGGCGGCGGCGGTGTCGCGCTGGGATGAGGCGCGGGAAGCGTTGCACAATCTGGCGCCAGGCTTTGCCCACACCCTGGAGCGGGTGGATGCCGACCCGGTTGTTGCACCCGTGTTCGCCCGGCATTGGCCGGATTGGCAGGTCTCGTAATCAGAGGAAACAATGACCTCACCGCCCCGCAACCCCCTGCGTAGCGTGCGCCCTGACTTACGCTTCTCAACGTGGCGTAGGAATCATCCTTGAATTTGACTGTCGCAGACATGAAACTCAAGAACCCTGCATGGAATTCAAAGGAGGTGCGCATGCTCATCCGGTCGCTGACCCTGGCTACCTTGATGGCTTTTACGGGGCCGCTGTTGGCTGCCGATGATAATCCGCTCAAGCTGGAGCTGGGCAAAACCCGCCCGCTGGTCGTGGTGGAACTCGATGCCGGTAACCCGACCTTGGCCACGCTCAAGAAACAACTGCAAGAGCCTGCCACCAAGCAGTCCTTCGAAGAGCGCAGCATGGTGCTCTACACCGTAAAGTTCGGCAGCATCGGCGCCGAGGGCGAGAAGTTCGCCAAGGACCCCAAGGACAGCAAAAAGCTCACCCCGCCTGAAACCAATGCGCTGATCCGCGCGCTCAAACTCGGAGTCGGCAGCGGCACCAAGGTGATCCTGGTGGGCAAGGACGGTGACAAGAAACTCGAGAAGAACGTGCCGCCGGATACGCTCGATCTGAAAGAGTTCTTCAGCACCATCGACCAGATGCCGATGGCTGAAAAAGAAGCGGCTGCCGCACCGGAACCTGCACCGGTCGAACCCGCTCCTGCGAAGGGCGCAAAACCGGCCAAGCCGGGTAGCAAGCCCGCGCCGCAACAACTCGACGACTGAGCATACCGATCAAAATGTGGGAGGGGGATATGCGTTAATACCCCCATCACATCAGCGATGCAGCCTGCTCAAGGTTTAGCCGCTTTACGCAGCGGAAACGGGAAGTAGAAAAACCGCAGAAATGCCACCCGCTTGATCACTTCGCCGATCAGCAATGGCACCACCACCGCCACCACAAAGCCCACACACGCCGCCATGAGCGGATGCAGGCCCAGGCGCGCCATGAGGTCGAAAGTCTTGTGCTGGATCTCGCCGTGGAAGATCAACAGGATCAAGGTGGATTGGCCGATATAGGTCATCACCCGGGTCAGCAGGGTCGACACCATTAACACCCGCGCCAGCGCCCAGCACAGGTACACGCCGATCACCGCCAGCAGGCTGGTCCACAACCAATGGTCGTAACGACGCTGCGCCAGGTCCATGGTGTCGTGGCTATAGAGGAACACCGCTGCGAACAGCGCCACCGAAATCAGTAGCGTTAGCAGCGAGCCTTCATGCCGGCGCAGCCAATCGCGCAGCAGGTAGCCGCAGATGAAGTAGGTGCTGCTGATCAGCGTCACGTCGAGGCTGAAGGGCAGGCCGGGCAGGGTCCAGGTCTGCTCGCTGACGCTGACCGGCAATTGCCAGAACCACGGCAGCATCCAGATGCCGAGCAACAGTTGCGCGCCGACCAGCAGACAAGCCGCCAGCAATGGCAGTTTGAGGCGCTGGATCAGGCGCAGCATCAACCAACTGAGCAGGATGGCCACCCAGAAGTGCGGCAAAAACCACAACGCCTGCCATGGGATGGTGTCCACGGATGCATACAGCACGCCGCCGATATCCGGCAGCAACGGTTGCCCGCGCAGCACATCGCGTACGATCACATACGCCAGCATGGTGAAAAAGAACGGCTTTAGCAGGCCATCGGCCTTGCGCACCGCCATTTCCACGAACGGCTGCTCGGGCTTGAAAAATACCCCGGACAAAAAGAAGAACAACGGCAGCACGAACGACGCCAGGATCGCGTACTGCAACTCCGGCGAGTTGGCGGCAAACCAACTGTGGCCATAGACGATAATCAGGATACCGACGCCTTTGGCGATATCCATTTGAACCCAACGATGTTTCATTCCAGTCGTCCCGAACGATCATTCACGCCTTGCGCCACGGCTTCAGCCACAGCCCCATCCCCAGCAACACCACGGCGCCCGCCAGGGTGCTCAAACCCAGTTGCAGCCACACGTCGTCGATTCCAAATAACACCAGGGCCGCCAGCCCTACCAGCACGGCGCTGAGCAGCCATTGGCGCACCCAGGGCAGGGCGTTGAGCAACGCCTGGCGTTGCATCAGCAGCAGCGCGGTACAGACCACGCCCGCCAGCGCCGCCAGCGGAATACCAGCCAAACCAAACACAAACGGCAGCACGCCCAGCAGCAGCACGTTGACCAGGCTGCCGAGCAGTTCGCAGCGCAGCGGCTGACGGGTATCGCCGGCGGCGTAGGCGTAACGCGCGAGCAGGGCGTTCCATGCACCGAACACCAGGGGCACGGCAAACCATGCCAGCAACGGCGGCAGCGGCGAGCCCGCCGCCTGGTTGGGCAGCAGCAGCGCCACCAGGCTCGGTGCCGCCGCCACCAGGCCGACGCCTGCCGGCAGGGTCAGCACGCTGGCGGTTTCCAGGCCGCGCTTGAGCAGGGCCAGGCGTTCATCGCCCTGGCGTCGGCTCATCATCCCAAGCAGGACTTGATTGAGGCTCATCAGCGCAATCAGCGGCAGGTTCATCAGCTTGCGTGCCAGGTTGACCCAGGTCACCGCGCCTTCCCCCAACAGCGACGCCACCAGGCGCTCGATCAACGCCAGGCCCTGACTGGCACCATTACTCAGCAACAGCGGGCCGATGCGCTGGCCCAGTTCGCGCAAGGGGGCGAGCGACAGTTGCATGCGCCAGGGTCGCCAGCCCTGGCGCCAAAGCGACGGCAGCAGCGCCAGTGGCATCAATGCGCTGCCGACCAGGCACGCCAGCGCCAGGCTGTGCGGCTGGCTGGCGGTGCCTGCCACTGCGAGGTACGTCACCGGCGGCAGGTTGAACAGCAGCGAACCCAACCCCGCCAGCACGAAGCGCTCGCTGGCCTGCAATGGAACACTGAACAGCGCATGCAGCATCAAGCCCGGTACACACCACGCCACAATCTGCAGATTGCTCGCGGCCAGCGCCGTGGCGCCGGCCGCCAGTCCAGGGCCGAGCGCCTGCACCAGCCAGGGCGCCAACAGCATCAGCAACAGGCTGGTGATCAGTGCGATCAGCATCAACGCTGGGAACAGCACCGCCAGCCAGTCCAGGCGTTCGCCGTCTTTGCGCTGTAGATACAACGGCAATGCGGCGGCACTCAATACGCCACCGGCCAGCGACATGCGCAGCGCCTCGGGCAGGAACAGCGCGATCAGAAACGCATCACTGCGCTCGCCCGCGCCCCAGGCCGCCACCAGCAACCACTCGCGCGCAAATCCCAGGCACAGGCCCAGCAGGGTCGCCACGGTCAGCCAGGCGGCGGAGCCGAGCATCAGGACCGCGCGCCGTCAAGCACTGGCTTGCTGAACGCCACCGTCTTGACCTGGGGCAGGCGCGCCGGAAACAGGCGGCGCGCCTCCAGCACGTTAATCCCCACCATCAGCCAGAACAGCGCCACCATCACTACGGCAAAACTGAAATAGTGGTCAAACAGACCGCTGACCAGCGCCGACAGAATCCCGGCCATGCTGCCCAGCCACAATGCGTTGTCCTTGGTCAGCCGGATCGGGCCTTTTTCCGGCCGGGCCTCACGCCACCAGCGCACGGTGACCGCGATGAACAACAGCATGCCGACCACGCCGGTCTTGTAGATGAAGTTCAGCCACAAGTTGGAGATCCCCAGCAACTGCGTGCCCGGCACCGGCGGGTCAACCTTGAAACCGATGCCGAACGGGTAAGCCGCCACGGCCTGCCCAAACATGCTGTATTCGTCGAACCGCACCTCGGTGCTGGCGTTGCTCGACGAGAAAATCGTCGCCAGGCGTTCCTGCAACGGCGGATAAGCCATGACCAGCGCCACAGTCAGCGCAGCGCCGATCATCAGTAAACGTCCGGTGTACGGCACGCGCCGAGTGGCCAGCCATATCAGCACCAGCGCCAGGCTGACCATCGCCCCCCGGCTGCTGGCCAACAGCAACGCCGCCGCCCCCAGGCACGCCACGCCCAGGCCCAGCGCGCGTTTCCAACCCTGTTCGGTCATGCCGTAGCAGAAGGCCAGGGGCAGCAGCAGCGCCATGATTCCGCCGATGGCATTCGGGTGCATCCACGGCGAGCCCATGCGCGAGGACATGGCTTCCAGGCCGAATTTCAGCATGTCGAAGTTGCCGTAATTGAGCAGTGCCAGGATCGGCGCAATCCCTGCCCCGGAACGCGTGCGCACGAACACCGCGATCGACATTACCAGCATCGCCAGGGTGCCCAGCAGCAAGGCAATCACCAGGCTTTCGCGGCGCTTGTAGTCCACCAGCAACTTGGCCGTAAGAAACACTCCGGACAAGTTCAACAACCAGCGCAGCCAGTTGGCCACGCCGCTGGTTTCGGCGTGGATGCTGACTTGGCCGACGATAAACGGGAACACGCTGAACAGCATCAGCCACAACAGCATCTGGTCGGTGGGGCGGCTTGCCAGGCGCGGCGCGTCCGGCAGGCGTGACAGAAAACTGTGCCACAGCACTGCACCCCAGGTCAGCGCAAGAATGGCTTCGCACACCGTACTGCGGATGCCCAGGTTGAGCGTGGAGTAGGGCATGAAGGTCGCGACCAGGGCGAACAGCAATAAGCCCCAGAAGGGAAAGCGCAGGATGGTCACGGCCGCCGCCAGGCCTATCACGGCGAGAAACGCCTTGGCTGGCGACAGCGCCAGGGCGGCCACACCAAACAGTACGCCGAATAGGATCGCGACGAGGCTTGCCAGAGGGAGTCTCATTTCAGTTCCTCGATCAGTTCGGCCAGGCGCCGGCGATAGGCGTGTTGATTGAAACGTGCGGCCCATTGGCGATGGTCTTCGGGTGTGCCTTCATCGCCGCGTTCACCCAGGCTCAGCATCAGCTGGACCAGGGCGGGCCCATCGGTGGGTGAAAAGCGCGGCGCGGACGGCGGGGTGATTTCGTCCAGCGAGGTGCCGCTGGCCACGGCCACGGGGGTGCCGACGCTCAACGCTTCAATCACCGGCAAACCGAAACCCTCGGCGTAGGACGGTTGCCACACGCGTGACGCCTGGCGGTACAGCCCGTGCAACTCGGCGTCGGACACGCCACTCAACGCATGAATGCCCGCCAGCGTGCGCTGGGCTTCGGGCAAATGCTCCAGGCTGCCCACCAGCACCAGTTCCGGCACGTTGACGGACAAGCGCCGCGCCTGCTGCCAGGCCTCCACCAGGAACGGCACGTTCTTGCGCAATTCACGGGTGCCGACCAGCAGCCAGAACCCCTTGGGCAATTGACGCGCCGACAGGTCCGCCGCCGGCTCGTTGAAACCGTCCACCTGATTGGGCAGCATGCGAATCTTGCCTGCCGCCTGGGGGAACAGCCGCGCGGTTTCGTCGGCGCTGTATTGGGAGGGCGTCCACACCCGGTCGGCGCTGCGTACCGCGTAGGCTATCGACAGGCGATCGGTGGTCTTGTACACCAGTGCCTTCAGGCGGCTGGCGTGATAGTTGTCCAGAGTGATCTGGAACAGGTCGTGCAGCAGCACCACGGTACGCAAACCCTTGGATTTGGGCGGTAACGGCAGGCCCATATTGAACGTGCTGATGTACAAGTCGATGTGCTGTTCGCGCAGGGCGCGGGGTAAAAAACCGGCTTCGAAGCGCAGGCGATTCTGCGGCTGGTGCATCGCCGTTTTCGCGCAGCCCCAGTCCGGGCAGTGGGCCCGCATACGCATTTCATCGCCCAAAGGCGCCACGGTAAACCGCTCCAGTTCCAGGCCCGGCAAGCTGCGCAGGGCGTTTTCCAGCGCATACACCTGGCGGCTGATGCCCGATTGCGGTGAGGTGCCGACGGTGCGGTAATCCAGGCCTACACGCATGCGGGCTCCTTTTGATTGAGCGGCGCAAGGGTCGCGTATACCTGCTCCAGTTGGCTGGCGGCCACGCTCCAGTCATGGGCCCGCCGCACATAGGCGCGACCGGCTTCACCCATGGGTGCGGCGGCTTCGGGCGACTGCAGCAGGCGTACCACAGCGTCCGCCAGGCCGGCGGCGGTTTGCCCGCCGAGGTAATCCAGGCCGTCCACCAGGTCCAGCCCCGACACGCCCTGTTCGGTGCTGGCCAGGGGCAGGCCGGCGGCCAGCGCTTCGAGCACCTTGAGCTTTGAACCACCGCCATGGCGCAACGGCGCAAGAAACACCGAACAGCTCGATTGCAGGCTCAACAGGTCCGGCACAAAGCCTTGCCATTCGATGCGCGGGTCCTGCCAGCGTTCGCGCCAACTGGCGGGCATGCCGAAGCCGCACACGCTCATGCGCGCGTCGGGGCAGCGCTCCCAGACGTTGGGCAGGATTTCATCCAGGGCCCATTCGATGGCATCCACATTCGGCGCGTATTCATAGTTGCCCAGAAACAGCACGCGGCGGGTCGACGGGTCAGGGCGGGCAGCGGCGAAGTGATCGCAGTCCACGCCATTGACCACCACCGGCACCGGTTTGCCGGCGATTGTTTCCAGCACCTGCGCATCGCTGTCGGTGACCGCCACCACCTGGGTGGCCTGGCGCATCACGCGACGCTCCCAGCGCGTGTAGCGCCATTGGTCATAGCGAATGAATGGCAGCGCCCAACGCGGCAAGCGGTCGTACGTGGCCGCGCCGAGCGCCGACTCAACGTTGTGTTCGGTCAGCACAAAGGGTTGGGATTTACGTACCAGGGCCTCTTCGTAAGGTTGGAAGGTGTAGGTGTGCTCGACCTGCACCACGTCCCAATGTTCGTTGAGCAGTTGGTTGAACCGGTCCTGCAGCGCTCCCGACAGGCCGTTGACGCTGGCCAGCAACGGGTAAGGCGCAAACAGCCCGGCCACCAGGGTTTTCACGCTGCGCAGCGGGCGGCGCGGCAGGATGATCAATTGCTCAAGAAACGCCTCCAGCACTTGGCGATCGGTCAGCGACACCGGGTGCTTGTCGTGCAGCAGCAAGGTGATCCGGTGCCCACGCGCTGCCAGGCTGCGCAACAGGTGGAACTGGCGCGTCTTGCCGCCGCTGGTGGCGGGCCAGGGCGAGTAGGGCAGGATCCATAAAATGCGCATGGCGGGCTTCAATCCCATAACAGAATTTGCAGGTTCGACTTGACCGGGACAGTCAGCCCGTTGGGGCCGCTCACCGGTGTCTGCGTGCCGCGCAACGGGTCGTACAGGGTCGCGCTGGCGAGGCCCGGCAGGTGCGCGTTACCGCCACTGGCCGACCAGAAAAACCACAGCTTGCGCCCGTCGGCGCGGCTCCAGCCGATGCTGAACAGGCCGTCGGGCAATTGGTCGGCGGTGGGCGGGTCGCCGGGGGTCAGTTGCGGGCCACTGACGTCGAGGAAGTTTTTCAGCGCGGTGTAGACCGGCTTGGGCTTGGCGTCGATATCCAGCAAGCCGTAGGCACGGTCGCGTACGCTGGCGCGCTGGTCCAGGTCGCTCAGGGTAAACAGGAAAATCTTGTCGAAATCCAGCGCGCTCATCAGCGCCAGGCGGCGTATCACGTAATCGGCCTGGCCCTGTTGGGTGATGATGTCCTGGGCTTCCTTGGGCCCGAGGTAGTTCGACCAGCCCCACTCGGTGCTCCACAGGGTTTTCACGCCGCTGTTGCGCAGCTTCTGGTTGAGGGCGGTGGTCTTGGCCACGAAGTCGAGGTTGGCCGGGTCGTTGCCTTCGGGCAGTTGCGTGTAAGGGTGGTAGGACATGACCGCGCCCAGGCTCGGCACGCCGAGGGCATCGAGCGCATCGAGCATGGTCTGACCGTTGGGCATTTCGCTGAAAAACGCCATGCCGGCGGCCACCACCGGTTTGTTCGGGGCGACGGCGCGCAATGCGGCGGCGGTGGTGCTCAGCAGCCTGGCATAACCGGCCGGGTCCGCCTCGGGGCGCCAGAAACCCAGCAAATTCGGCTCGTTCCACACCTGCCAGGCGTCGACGCTGGGGTAGCGCTGGGCCAACAGCGCCATGCGCAGCGCAAACACATTCGGGTCTCGCGGCGGATACTGGTCCTGATACGGCGCACCCACCGGCGCGGTGGTGATAAACGGCGCCGAGCCGACCAGGTAAAACACCGACTTGAGCTGGTTGTCTTTAAGCTTGGTCACCAACTGGTCCAGGGTCGCCACCTGGTATTGGTCGGCGACGGGCTCCAGCTGGTCCCAATGCAGGTCCAGACGCACCCATTCCAGGCCCAGGTCCTTGAGGCGGTCGATCTGCAACTGGTAACGCTCGGGGCTGAACCACAGAAACTGCGCGTTGACGCCGAGGAAGTCCTTCCACACCACTACCTTGTTGCCTTTGAGCACATGGTTCTCGGCGTCGGCCTGGCGCCCCCAGATAAAGGCGGTCAGGCCCAGGACGGCGACCAGCGCCAGGGTGGCGAAGTAGGTACGTTTACGCGCCATACGGGGCTCCTGCAATTGCTTGTTCGAAGAGCTGCTTGAAGTGCTGCGCCGTCAGCGGCCACAGACGCTCGCGGCCGATTGCCCCGGCGCGTTCGGCCCATTCTTGGGCCAGGCTCGGCGTACGCGCCAGGCGCAACAACTGTTCGCCCAGCGCAGCCACATCGCCTTCGGGATAGATCGCGCCGTTACCGCTGGCAACTTCCTCGGCAAACGCCCGCGCATCGGAGGTAATTGCTCCGCGCCCGCACGCGGCGGCCCAGGACAGCGCGCCACTGGTGCCGCGCTGACGACCGAGCAGGCCGAGTTTTTTCGATTCGCGGTACGGCAGCACCATCACATGGTGGGCCTGGATCGTTTGAGCTATCTCGTCAGCCGGCAGGTTCAGCCGCCAATCGATGGCGCCTGCCAGGCCGAGGTCGGCGATCTGGCGGTTCAACTGCTCCAGGTAATTGCCGCCCGCGCCAAACGCCATTTCGGCGGCAGTGCCACCGGCCAGGGTCAGGCGCACACGGTCACGCAATTGGGGGGCTTGCTCGAAGACGGCGGCCAGGGCCTGCAACAGGTCTTCAATGCCTTTGCCACGGTAGATAAAACCGAAATACAGCAGGTGCAGCGTATCCAGCGGCGGCAAGGCCACGGCTGGAATCGCCAGGTTGGCGTGATGGATGACCGCCACCTTACCGGCCGGCAGTTGCATCCTCTGGCTGAGGCAATCGGCGCCCAGGCGGGTCAGGGTAATCAACCGCGTCAGGCCCCGCGCGACCTGACGTTCTTCACGCAGGGTCAGCGGGTCTGCCAACACCACTGCCGCCTGCGGCAACGGGCTGGGCAGGCGCTCCAGCAGGTTGAGCGGGAAGGGCAAGTGCTCGCGTCGCCACACAATACGTTCGGGGTCATGCACGGTGGCCGTCAGCGGCAGGTCCGGGTAGCCCTTGTGCAACTCGCGCAGAGCCAGGAACTCCCCCAGGCGCCCGCCGCCCAGCTCGGCGTGGACCAGGTCCACGCTGCGCCAGTCGAACGCGGCAACAGCCTGCCTGATCGCCGCGCTCGAGCCTTCCACGCCGCTCAACGGTGTCAGCACCGTCACGCCCAACTGCTCCAGTGCCGTCTTGAAATGGTTCGCGTAGTCGGCGATCCCGTTCTTTTCCGGCGGCAAAGGCGCGAGCAGGGCGATGCGCATCAGAACGCCCCCCGGTATTTGGCGATGGTGCGCAGCACTTTGGCCGGCACTTCGAATTTGCGCCGGTTGATGATGATGCCGTCGACTTTGCCGAACGCCGTGTTGAGGATCGACAGCGCGTGCTCGACCACCGGCACCGTGCTTTTCTGGGCTTCCACTACCAGCGCGATCAGGTCGGCGCGGCGCAGGTTGACGAAGGCATCGCGGTTGTCCAGCAGCGCCGAGGCGTCCAGCAGCACCACTTCGCCTGGTGCCGCCGGATCAGCCCCGCCGACGCGCACGGTGATACCGTTTTCCTGGAGCAATTGGCGCAGTTGCTCCACCACGAAGGTCACCCCTTCACCGTGGCGCGCCGAGGTCAGCCCGAGGGTCAGGCCGCGTTCGGCCACGCGGTCCAACTGCAGCAGGCCGTACAACCGGTAGATGCTCGCATTGAACGCGTTGGTGCCTTGCGCGGTGCTGGTGTCCAGCTCCGGCAGCGTGGTCCACAGCGGCAGGCCGAACTTGCGTTCCACCAGGCCGCCATCGTGGATGCGTTGATCGAGCAGGTAGCACAGGTAGACCACCAGCAGGCCGACGACGATGGCGAACGGGATTGCCAAAAACAGCATCAGCAGGGTTTTCGGGAAAATGCGGCCTGGGTTCAGGGTGGCTTCCTCGATCACTGCAATGTTGCTGATCTGGCTGTTATCCAGCTCACGGTCGATGCGCGATTTTTCCAGGTTGTCCACGTACAACGCGTAGTTGCGCTCGGTGGTATTCAGCTCACGGGACAGGCGCGCCAGCTCCGGTTCAATCTCCAGGGCCTCCTTGCGTTGCGCTTCGAGGTTGACCAGTTGCTGCTGCTGTTGCACCAGTTGGGTGCGCAACGCCAGGTTGTTGCTGGACTCATCGAGCAGCACGCGCTGCAGGTGGATTTCGAGTGTGTTCGGCGCGCGGTTTTCCGAGCTTTGCACGGTGTTGCTTTCATTCGAGACCTGGACCTGCATCGCTCGAATCGACGCGTCCAGGGCTTTGACCGGTGGCGCGTTATCGGTGTAGGTGCGCATCATGTCGGCTTTTTCCAGCAGCTTCTGGTTGAGCAGACGGCGCAAGTCCTGCTGCTGCGGGTTCAGCGCAATCTGGCGGACCGTGGTGACTTCCTTGGGCTGGGTCTTGAGCTGGGTGCGCGTGCTTGCAATGGCGCTGTCGGACGAGGCGATCAAGCGACTGGTGTTGAACGTCTCGCCCCGCAGTACGTTGATGCGTTCGGATAAATCTTCCAGGCGATCGGTGATGCTCGCCGCGCCGATCCGGTTCAGGTGGGTGAGGATCTGCTGCTTGTAGCTCTTGATTTCGGTCGCGCTGTTGGCTGCCTGACCTTCATAGAAGGCATACAGGCTCTTGCGTCCCAGGGCCTCGGTGCGTTCGTTGATGTAGGTCTCGACCCAACTCTTGACCACCGCCTGGGCGATTTGCGGGTCGCCCCATTTGAAGCTGATGTCCATCACCGTGGAGCCTGCCGCGTGGCTGACTTCGAAGTTCTTTTCCAGGCTCGCGGCGAGGCGCTCCACCGGTGTGGTCTTTTCGACGACGCCCACGGTTTCCAGCACCACCCGTACGCCGTCGAACACTGCGCCGATACCGTTTTTGACATAGAACTTGGTGCGCTTCCAGACGCCTTCCGGCGGCGGCATTTTGTCGATGACTTCCAGGTAATGCTCGGCCACCGCGCGGACGATCGGGCGCCCGGTGAGCAGGCGTTCTTCATCGACAATCGGGTCGCGCTGGGTGCTGGGCATGACCAGCGCCTGGCGGTTGCTGATTTCGATCGGCAGCGTCGAGTCACGCCCCGGCTTGACCAGCAGGCGCGCAGTGGATTCGTACTTGGCCGGCAGCAGGAAAGCCCCCAGCAAAATGATCACCAGCGCCGCGATGGCCGCCAGCCTGAACTCTTTGCGAAAGATGAAGAACAGGCGCAGAAGATCGCGAAAAGAACGGATCTCGATCATGGGATGTCGCTCCTTTAGTTACTGCCGCCGCTGGTTCGGGTGTAGTTGTAGCCAACCCCGATCGACTTGGTGAATGGGATCAACTGGTTCAGGTAGGTATCCACGCCCTGGATGCGCTCGCCCACGTTGGATTTGGGCACGAACACCACGTCACCGCGTTGCAGGGGCACTTGTTTGCGCCCGTTGGGACCGGTCTTGAGGTATTGGCTGAAGTCCAGGAAGTAGGCGCGATAGACGCCCTGGGTATCTTCGCGCAGCAGCGCGACCATGCTCGCATTGCCCGCCGGGTTCACCCCGCCGGCGCCGACAATGGCTTGCTCCAGGGTGTTGGCCGAGGCGATTGCCACCGTGGTCGGGTTGTTCACCGCGCCGCCAACAATGATCGAATTGGCCGGCGCCTGGTTGATGTTCACCGTCACCCGCGGCTCGCGATACACCGGTGCGAGCTTGTTGCTCAGCTCGTCCGCCACTTCCGTCGGCGTGCGCCGGGCGACCTGGATCGGGCCCAGGAACGGGTAGTTGATCTTGCCGTCGCTTTGCACCGTGTACAGCGTCAGCTCGTAGATCGTGCTGACGTTGAACGCCGACAGCGTCGGCATTTCCCCGGCGTCGCGCACGATGCGCAACTGATCGCCGACGCGGATGCGTTCCACCGCCGGCGGCAGCTGGGCCAGTTGGTCGAGGGCGCGCTTGCCTTCCTCGACGGTCTTGTCATCAGGCGCGACGATGCGCGCGGGTGTATTGCAGGCGGCCAAGGCCATCATGGCCAGGACGAGCACGGTTCGTTTCATCAAATAGGATTTCCTGTAGGTCATGATGCTCACCTCCAATAACCGGGGAACATGCTGATGCGCCGCTTGAGGGCCAGAGGTAGCCGGCGTTCCTGATGACCCAGCCGATAGCCGAGCAACTTGAACGCGCTGCGCACCAGTACTTCAGGTACGCGGTGCCAGGCACCGGCTGCGCGCAATGCCGCGAGTTCAGCCAGTACATAGCGTTTACCTTCACCGCCGGCATCGCCAAAGGCCTGGCGTATCCACGGTTCGCGACCGTAGAACACGCCGATGTCGAAGTAGCGGTGAAACTCGTCCATGAGCCGGTAATCGTGGGAGTGGTACACCTGCGCGGAGGCGGCGTAGCGCACGGTGTAGCCTTCGATCAGCATGCGTGCCGCGACGTAGGCGTCCTCGCTGCCGATGACATCGGCGGGGAAGCCGCCTACGGCGTGCAGGGCGCTGCGCCGGTAGACGGAAAACGAATCGGAGCTGAAACAGGTCTTGATCCCCAGTTCCGGCGCATCGGCCAGGCGCTTGCTGCGGCTTTGGGCCGGGTAATTGAAGTGTCGCGACTGCGCCCCCAGCACTCCGGCATCCGGGTGTGGCAACTGGCGCCCGTAGGCCACGCCGTTGAGCGGGTCCTGCTGCAATTCCGCGAGCAGGTTGGCGAAGGTCTCGGGGGCGGCGGGAATGGCGTCCTGGGTCATCACGATCAGGGCGTCGCCGCTCACCTGTTCACTGGCCCAGCGTCGGGTGCCGCCGTGGTTGAAGTCGCGGGCGTCGATCACCTCGACCCGCGCGCCGTAGTCGCGAAAGCGCGCTACGGTGTCATCGCTGGAGGCGCTGTCGACCACCAGCATCTCGTCCGGCTGCAGGGTCTGCATCTTCAGCGCGGGCAGCAGCCGCGCCAGGTGGCTGGATGCGTTACGCGTCGGGATGATCAAAGAGGTGCGCATGTCACTTCTTCACTTCGGCAGGCGCACGCCCGTAGATGTCATCAAAGCGCACGATGTCGTCTTCGCCCAGGTATTCGCCGCTCTGCACCTCGATCATCACCAGGTCGATGATGCCCGGGTTGGTCAGGCGGTGTTTGTGCCCCGCCGGTATATAAGTGGACTCGTTGGCGTTGATCAGGAATTCACGTTCGCCATTGGTGATCTGCGCCGCGCCGCTGACCACCACCCAGTGCTCGCTGCGGTGGTGGTGCATTTGCAGCGACAGCGACGCCTGGGGTTTGACCACGATGCGCTTGATCTTGAAGCGGCTGCTTTCCTCCAGCACGGTGTAGGTGCCCCACGGCCGGGTAACGGTGCGGTGCAGGCTGAAGGCCGGATGGTTCTGGCGCTTGAGTTCGGCCACGATGTAGCGCACGTCCTGGCTGCGATTGGCGTCGGCGATCAGCAGGGCGTCGGGGGTGTCGACGATGATCAGATCATGCACGCCGACAGCACCGAGTACGCGCTTGGGCGAGTCGATGTAGCAGTTGTGCACGTCATGCAGGATCGCTTCGCCATTGACCTGGTTGCCCTGGGCATCGCTTGGCGTGAGTTGGCGCAGGGCTTCCCAGGAACCGATATCGCTCCAGCCGATGTTGCATGGCACCACGGCCACTTGCCCGGACTTCTCCATCAGCGCCACGTCAATGGAGATGTCCGGCGCGCTGGCGAAGGCGTCACTGTCCAGTTCGCGCTGGCGCGAGGTTTTGTTCTGCAGGTGCTGGCTGTGTTCGAGGGCGGCACGCGCAGCAATCAGAACGTCGGGGGCATGGGTGTTCAGTTCATCCACCAGGGTGCTGGCCTTGAAGCAGAACATGCCGGCATTCCACAGGTGTTTGCCGCCGTCGAGGTAGGCTTGGGCGGTGGCCAGGTCGGGCTTTTCGACAAAGCGTTTGACCCGGTTGCCCTGGCTCAGCGCTTCGCCTTTTTCGATATAGCCGAAACCGGTTTCCGGGTGGTCGGGCTGAATGCCGAAGGTCACCAGGTAGCCGGCTTCGGCCAGGTCACGGGCCTGGGCCACTGCTTCGGCGAAGGCGCTTTCATCGAGCACCAGATGGTCGGCGGGCATCACCAGCAGTTGCGCGTCGCCGCCGAAATGTTCCTGCACGTGCAGCGCCGCCACGGCGATGGCCGCTGCGGTGTTGCGCCCGAACGGTTCGAGCAGCAGGTCTAGCGGCAGGTGGGCCTTGTTGACGCTGCGGTAGTCGTCCAGGGTGCGAAACAGCAGGTCGCGGTTGGTCACCGTCAGCACGCTTTCCACACCGGGCAGGCGTGCGGCGCGCTGGAAGGTTTTCTGCAGCAGGCTCTGGCCGTCGCGCATGCGCATGAACGGCTTGGGCATGTTCTGCCGGGACACCGGCCACAAGCGTGTGCCCGAACCACCGGAAATAATGCAGGGAATCAATCCGTTGAGGGTATTCATCAATAGACTTCCTTGGTGGAAAGGACGGCCGGGACCGTCATGAAAACGATGTACAAGTCAAACCACACCGACCATTTGGAGATGTACTCCAGGTCGTACTCGACGCGTTTCTGGATTTTGAACAGGGTATCGGTTTCGCCCCGGTAGCCGTTGATTTGCGCCCAACCGGTGATGCCTGGCTTGACCCGGTGCCGTGAGCTGTATTCGCTCACCGCCAGTTCAAAAGGAATGCCCGCCGCCTTGGTTGCAGTGGCGTGGGGGCGTGGGCCGACCATGGACATGTTGCCCAGCAGTACGTTGAACAACTGCGGCAGCTCGTCGATGCTGGTTTTGCGGATGATGCGGCCGACGCGTGTGATACGCGGGTCTTGGCGAGTGGTCTGGCGTTCGGCGGTTAAGTCGCTTTGGTCAGTGAACATCGAACGGAACTTGAACACGCGGATTTCATTGTCGTTGTAGCCATAGCGGTTCTGGCGAAACAGCACCGGGCCCTTGGAGTCGAGCTTGATCGCGATGGCTGTCAACAGCATCACCGGCGACAGCACCACCAGGGCAATGCTGGCCAGCAACAAGTCTTCGCAGCGCTTGATAAAGGGCGCCCAGCCGCGCAGCGGCAGCTGCGAGGTGTTGAACATCAGGATACCGCCCACGTCGGTAATGCGGCTGTGGCCGTAGCGCAGGGCGGCCATGTCCGGCACCAGCATGACGTTCACCGACATCTGCCGCAGGCGATTGACCAGCCCGAGGATACGCTGCTCGGCAGACCACGGCAGGCAGATCATCACTTGGTTGACCTGCTCGGCGCGGATCAGTTTTTCCAGGTCACGGGTATTGCCCAGCAGCGGCAGGTTGCTCAGCTCCTTGGGGATGCGTTCAGTGCGGTCGTCGATAAAACCGATCAGGCCGGAGCGGATATCGCCATTGCGTTGCAGGTGGTCGGCGATATGCACGGCGGTGTCGGTGAAGCCCAGAAGCACCGTGCGTTGCAGGTATTTGCCGCGGCGCATCAGACTGCGGTACAGGCGCAGCATCATCATGCGTTCCAGGCAGAACAGCCCGAGGCTTGCGAAGTACCAAGCCACAAGATTGCGCGGGTTCAGTTGCGGGAACACCTGCAGGATCTGGTACATGAACAGCAGGATGCAGAACGCCGACGACCAGGCCACGATTTTGGCGCGCAAGCGCAGGCGGTTGCTGAACAGTTCTTCGGAATAGATGCCCAGGGCCTGGAACAAAATAATCGTCAGGAACGCGAAAAACAGCAACAGGCCCAGAAAGCGCGAGCGCATCTCGAGTTCCATCGGGTCGATGAAAAACGCCAGCACCAGCGGCGGCAAAATGGCAGTCAGGCCATGGATCAACTTGACAAAAATGACAAAAAATTCAACGAAACCTGCACGAGTCAAAAACAAACTGACAACTGATGACTTCTCTCGCATACAAACATCCCTCATTGCATACCAGGTTCGCTTTGCGGCTGTTCAACTGAGCAGGCGGAGCGCTACATCTGGTTAAAACGCGACCATCATCCAAGTGGAACCATCCAAATGAAGGTGGTTTTGCGGGAAAAAGGTAAAAAGAGATTCCTTATGCGAATTAGCCAACAGATTGACTGCTTGCTGCTGGATGCGGCATTGCTGTGAGGTAGATCAGAATTTTGCATGTCATATGCTTGACGTTCCTTGTACTGGCACTTGGCATTGGGAGGTGATTTTGAGTGTAGGAACAAATGTGAGAATTTTCCTGCTGACTGTGAAAAGGTTTTTTCACGTGGCAGGAAAAGGGGACGCGCAGGGGCGATTGCGTGAAGCCATCGCCCCTGCGGAGGGGGTTAGAACGTGCCTTTCAAACTGACGGCGAAATTGCGCGGTTCGCCATAAAAATTACCCCAGGATGCCGTGCCTACGGTTTGATAGTAATTTTTGTCGAAGAGGTTTTTGCCGTTCAACGCGACGGTCCAGGTGTCATCCACACGGTAGGCCAGGCGCGCATCCCACAGGGCATAACCGGCTTGCTCCAGCTTGATGCCCTGCATCCGGTAATTGCTGCTCTGTGCATTGACGCCGGCTCCCACGCTCCACTTGGACAGCGCGCCATCAAGCTGGTAATCGCCCCACATGCGCAGCATGTGCCGGGGCACGTAGGTATTGGACGCGCCACCTTCAAGGCTGCTGTCGATGTTCTTCAGCGACTTGGTCTGGGTGTAGGTGTAGCCGCCAGACAGCTGCAGGCGCTCGAGCAATTGGCCGCTGACCTCGGCTTCGACGCCCTGGGCGCGCACTTTGCCGGTGTCGGTGTAGCAATAGCCATCGGCGGAGGTCGGGCAAAAACTCAGGAAGTCGGTCTCGGCGCCGTTTTTTTCGAGCGCGCGGAACAGCGCCAGCGAGCTGTTGAGGCGCCCGTCGAACCATTCGCCCTTGATGCCCAGCTCGTAGTTGTTACCGATTTTCGGTTTGAGCGCCGCGCCATCGGCCGTTGCGTAGGAACTCTGTGGCTGGAAGATATCGGCGTAGCTGGCGTATACCGACAGGTGTTCGTTGAGGTCGTAGATCAGCGCGGCGAACGGGGTGACTTCGCCGGTTTCTTTGGTGTGTGCGTCCTGCACGCTCCATTCGCCCCAGCCCAGGTTGTTCGACTCGCGGCGGTTGTCGTACCAGCTCACGCGACTGCCCACGATAAACATCAACGGCTCGGCCAGGCGCAGGCGCAGCGTGGCATAGGTGCCGTATTGCGTGGCGGTTTCCTTGACCGTGCCGCCGCGGTACATGTTCGGCCAGAAGGTGTCATTGGCCGGTTCCGGGAAGTGGTGGTCGGGTTGGTAAATGCTTTGCCGTTTGGGCAAGTTCTGGATCGCGTAAATGTCGTCCTGGGTGCCACGGCTGCCGTTGGCGCCCAGGATCAATTCATGTTCCAGGCCAAAGGCTTCGAACGTGCCATCCAGGTAGGCATCGAGGCCGAAGTCCTTGTGGTCATAGTCCATCAAGGCCGCGTAGGAATTGGCGGTAGGCAGCGGGTTACCGTAAGCGATGGTACCTTCGCTGGCGGCGTATTTGGTGTCTTGCAGGTTGCGGCTGTGCACGGCGGCGACTTTGAGTGTCCAGTCGTCGCTGAAGTGATGGGTGAGGTCGGCGAAGAATGTGGCGCGTCGGCTTTGCCAGTCGTTCCAGGATTGCCCCAGGCACGTGGAGCGGCTGAGTTTGGCGCTCTTGCCGTCGCTGTAGCGTGGCAAGCCGCCCCAGCACGGGCTGGCATCGATGTCCTCATAACTGGCGCCCAGGCCCAGGGAGGTGTCGGGGTTGAGGTCGACATCCAGCGCGCCATAGAACGCCCGGTCCTTGCGCTTGGAAATGTCCATGTAGGAACCGCGATCCTGTTGACTGAACGCCACGCGGCCACGCACGGTGCCACTGTCATTGAGTGGCCCACCGGCGTCGACATCGGCGCGGTAGTTGTCCCAAGTGCCGGCGGACAGCGACAGGCTGGAGGTCGGCTTGGCCTGCGGGCGCTTGCGTACGAAGTTCACTGCGCCGCTGGCGGTGCCGGCGCCCTTGAGCATGCCGGCCGCGCCTTTGAGCACTTCCACACGGTCATAAATCGCCATGTTGGCGCTGAAACTGTCGGCCTGTACGTAGTCCTTGCCCATGTCCAGCGGCACACCGTCGTACTGGTACTGGCCAAGCATCTTGAAGCCACGGGAATAGAAATATTTGCCGCCCATGGGCGATTCATAGGTGGTGATTCCCGGCGTGCGCTCCATCACGTCGTCGATGGTGGTGACGTTCTGGTCGTCCATCAATTGACGGGTCATCACGCTCACCGACTGCGGCGTTTCGCGCAGGCTGTGCTCGCCTTTGCCAATGGTGACCGCACCGGTGGTGTAGGCGCCGGTGCCGTCGGTCATTGCTCCCAGGCGATCGCCCGTGATCATCGTCGCGCCCAGGTTCAGCGCGCCGGTATCGGCCGTTTGCGGTAGCAGCAGCCAGGTGCTGTTGCCCTGGCGTTGGGCTTGCAGGCCCTGATCACGCAGTAACCGGGCCAAGGCTTGTTCAGGGTCAAAGCTGCCGTTGAGCCCGCTGCTGGTTTTGCCGGCGACGCTGCTGGCGTCGTAGGACAGGCTGATCCCGGCCTGGCGAGCGAACTGGTCCAGTGCCGAAGCGAGCGGTCCGGGTGCGATCCGCCAATCGCGGGCCTGGGTGTCGGCGGCACTCTCGGCCGGCGCCGCCAGGGGCAGGCTGGCACCGCCCAGGCAGATGCCGAGCATAGCGGCCCGTACCGCATGTTTGAGAGATAAACGTTGGGAGGGGAACGCTTGCATGACCGCGGATGCTCCTGAAAGAAGTGGATAACTCCGGCCTGTTGATCGGCCTTTCCTTACAGGTCGAGCGGCGATGAGAATTCACCTCATTTATTTTTCCGGTCAAGCCCGCGAGGACAGGGTCACCCAATAGCGGCTGCGGTAGGTCAGGGTGACCGGAAGCGATTGGGCGAGCAATTGCAGCACCTGATCGGTGTCGTCCAGTTGATATGTCCCCGACACCCGCAGTGCGGCCACGGCTTCACTGCAACGCACCAGGCCGTTGCGGTAGCGGCCCAGTTCGGCGAGGAAATCATCCAGACGCATGTCGTGGGCGCTGATTACTCCCTCGCTCCAGGCCCAGGGATCGAGGCCGTTGGTCGGGGCAGGGCGGATACCGTTGCGGTCGAACAGCACCTGTTCGCCGGGCTTGATCACTTGGCTTGCTTGGGCGGCGTGGCGGTCGGCAAACACCGCCACCGCACCCTGTTGCACCCGCAGCAGCGTGCCGTGGGATTCTTCGCGCACCAGAAAGCGCGTGCCGAGGGCGCGCAGGTCACCGTCGCGGGCGTGGACCCAGAACGGGCGATTGTCGGCGCCGGTATGGATCAACACCTCACCCTGACGCAGGCTCAGCAGCCGCCGCTGGGCAGTCAACGTGACGTCGATAGCGCTGGCGCTGTTGAGCTGGAGCTTGCTGCCCTCGTTCAACGCCACCCAGCGTCGTTCGCCGGTGGCGGTGCGGTAGTCGGCGATCAGCGCGGGCAGGGGCGTGTAGTCGCGGCCCAGCCAGGTCAAGCCGGCGGCACCGGCCAACAGCCCGAGCACCTTCAAGCCTTCACGACGGCTGATGTGCCGGCGCGCGCCATCCAGGGCGTGGCGACCGATATGCGCGGGCAATTGGCTGAAGTCGTCATTCATCGTCGCCACTCGCTGCCACGCCAGTTGATGCGCGGCGCTGGTGTGCAGCCACTGTTCAAAGGCGGCGGTGGCGGCGTCGTCAGCGCTGTTGAAACGCAGTTTGATCATCCACTGGATCGCCTGATCCACCAGGCGCGAGTCAACAGTCCGCATAGCGCAACCGATAGCAGGCATGCAGCGCCTTGGCCAGGTCGCGCTCCACCGTGGCCCTGGACACGCCCAGGCGCACGGCGATTTGCGGGCAGGTCAAGCCGTCCAGTTGCGCCAGCAGGAAGGCCTCACGCACCCGCGGTTTGAGTTGATCGAGCAAACGGTCGATGCGCTCCAGGCTGTCGAGGATCAGCAAGCGGGTTTCTTCGCTCGGTACCTCGACTTGCGGGAAATGCGCCAGGCTCTCCAGATAGGCGCGTTCCAGTTCGCGGCGCCGGTATTGGTCGATCATCAAGCTGCGCGCAATGCTGCTCAAGTAAGCACGCGGTTGCTGCAACGTTTGTTGCCGGCGCGCGTTGAGCAGGCGCACGAAGGTTTCCTGGGCCAGGTCGGCGGCGTGCTCGCGGCAGCCGGTACGCCGGCTCAACCAGCCGCGCAGCCAGGCATGATGGGTTTGGTACAGCTGGCCGATGGCGGCATGGTCCAGTGGGTGATCGCTCGACATGGGCATCCCGGCGCAGCCGTCTTAATTGATAATGTTTCGCATTCTAGTCGTTGAGCGTGGGAATGGGCAATCGGATGTCGAGCACGGTTCAAAGGGTGGGAGGGGGCTTGCTCCCGATGAGGGCGTGTCAGCCAATGCTTTTGTGGCTGGCACACTGCAATCGGGAGCAAGCCCCCTCCCACATTTAGATCTGCATGCATCAGTGGGAATTCAGGCGCCAGCTCAACCCAAGCGTGCCGCCGCCCGCGCAACAATCTCTCCACGCACCCTGCGTGATTCGGCCGTGCGTTTGTTGGCTTCTTCCAGCACATGCCTGGGCGCCGTATCCGGGCGGCCCGAGTCGAACGGTGGGGCCGGCGCGTATTCGATTTGCAGCTGCACCAATTGCGCCGCGGCTTCGCTGTACAACTCCGCCGCCAGGGTCAGCGCAAAGTCGATACCCGCCGTGATCCCACCGCCGGTAAACAGGTTGCCGTCACGCACTACGCGCGCGTGCACCGGGATCGCGCCCAGTGGCGCGAGCAGGTCGTGGTAGGCCCAGTGGGTGGTGGCCTTGCGACCGCGCAGCAAACCCGCCGCGCCCAGCACCAGCGAGCCGGTGCACACCGAGGTCAGGTAGCGCACGGTTTGCGCCTGGGCCTTGAGGAAGTCCAGTGTGGTGGGGTCTTCCATCAAGGCGCCAACGCCCGAGCCGCCGGGTACGCACAGTACGTCCAGGTTCGGGCAGTCGGCGTAGGTCATGGTCGGCGTAAACACCAGGCCGGTGCTGGAGGTGACAGGCGCCAGCTCTTGCCACACCAAGTGCAGCTTCACGTCCGGCAGCGAACCGAGCACGTCATAGGGGCCGGTCAGGTCCAGCTGCTGGATGCCGGGGAACAGCAGAAAACCGATGTGCAAGGTCATGAATGACGCTCCAGGAAAAGGGGTGGACGGCTTCACTGTAGAGGCCTAGGCTTTGGCGCATACGCCATTGAGCCCACAGATCACGCCAATCATGCCCAGAGTCATTCATGTCCTCGCTTTCGATAATGCCCAGGTGCTCGACGTCACCGGGCCTCTGCAGGTGTTCGCTTCGGCCAATGACCTGGCGCGCCAGCGCAGTTTGCCCTTGCCCTACGCAGTGAATGTGATCGCTGACCAGGCCAACCCGGTGACGACGTCGGCGGGTCTGGCGCTGTTGGCCGATCCGCTGCCCGGCGTCGACCAGCCGTGCGACACGCTGGTAATCGCCGGCGGGTGGGGCGTATATGGCGCCGCCGAAGACCCGGCGCTGGTGCATTGGGTGCGGGAAAAATCGCGGCACACCCGGCGCATGGCCTCGGTCTGCACCGGCGCTTTCCTGTTGGCCGCCAGTGGCCTGCTCGACGGTTGCCGCGTGGCCACGCACTGGACGCGTTGTGAAGAACTGGCGCGCAAGTTTCCCGCACTGACGGTGGAGTCCAATCCGATTTTTATCCGGCAAGGCGCACTGTGGACCTCGGCCGGCGTGACCGCCGGTATCGATCTGTGCCTGGCCCTGGTGGAGGAGGACCTGGGGCGCGCCGTCGCCCTGGAGGTGGCGCGGCACCTGGTGGTATTTCTCAAACGTCCCGGCGGGCAGTCGCAATTCAGCGTGACCCTGTCCCTGCAAAAGAGCGACAGCCGCTTTGCCGAGTTGCATGCCTGGATCGCCGAAAACCTCAAGCTGGACCTGAGTATCGCCACCCTGGCCGCTCAAGCCGGTATGAGTGAGCGCAGCTTTGTGCGCCACTACCGTGCCGAAACCGGCCAGACGCCGGCGCGTGCCGTGGAGCTGCTCCGTGTGGAAAGCGCGCGCCGGCAATTGGCCGACAGCAGCACCTCAATCAAACGCATCGCCATGCAGTGCGGGTTTGGCTGTGAAGAGACCCTGCGGCGCAGTTTCCTGCGGGCCCTGTCGGTGACGCCCCAGGCTTACCGCGAGCGCTTTTCACCGCTGTAGCAATTCCAGCAGCGCCGCCAGGGTGGCCTGCGGCGCTTCCTGGGGAATATTGTGGCCCACGCCGGGCAGCACTTGCCGTCGATAAAAGCCGCTGAAATGTTCGATATCGTCGTCTTCTGCTGGTGGCGGCCCCACGCCGTCATCGGCACCGCACAGCGAAATGCTCGGCACCGAAATCGGCGGTTGCAGCGCCAATGCCTCCTCGATGACCGCCAGCGCCGGGTCGCCTGGCGCGTACATGAAGCGATGGCGATAGGAATGGATCACCACCTCGACAAAATCCGGGTTGTCGAACGAGGGCGCGGTTTGCCCATACAGGCTCGGCCCGTGCGCCCAGGACGGTGACCACAACGACCACAACAGCTCGCACAACTCCCGCCGGTTGGCCGTCAGGCCATCCACGCCGCGCTGGGTGTGAAAGTAATACTGGTACCACAAGCGGTGTTCTGTCTCAGGTGCTCGCGGCTTGAGTGACTGGGCGATGTTCTGGATGTTGTAGCCATCGCCGGTCACCAGCCCGCGCACCCGCTGCGGCCACAGCGCCGCGACGATACACGCGGCGCGCCCGCCCCAGTCGTAGCCTGCCAGGGTGGCGCAGGGGATGGACAGCGCATCCATGAAGTCCAGCAAGTCCTTGCCCAGCGCCGCCTGTTGACCGGAACGCATGACCTGCTCGTTGATAAACCGCGTCGGGCCATAACCACGCAGGTAGGGCACCAGCACGCGGTAACCCTGTTCGGCCAGGTGCGGCGCGATGTCATCGTAGCCGCGAGGGTCGTAGGGGAAACCGTGCAGCAGGATCACCGGCTCACCCTCGAGCGGGCCATGGGTTTCATAGGCGATATCGAGCATGGACGTGCGCACGTAGAGCAGCGGGGCGAGGGTGGTCATGATCGGCTCCTGAACAGGGGGAAAGTCATGGTTGCCATACCGTTTTCGCCCCACTGAGTTTACGGTCCAGAAACGTCGCCGCACTGATCAGCGCCAAATGGCTCAACGCCTGGGGTGTGTTGCCCAGGTGCCGGGCCTGGCTGTCGAACTCTTCGGCATACAGCCCCAGCGGGTTGGCGTAGCGCAGCAGTTGTTCGAATTCCAGGTGCGCCTTTTCCACTTGACCGGCGCGGGCCAGGCATTCGACGTACCAGAACGAACACGCGGCAAACGCGCCTTCAGTGCCTTGCAACCCATCGATCTGGCTGTCGTCGTTGCGGTAACGGTAGACCATGCCATCGCGGACCAGGCTTTTCTGGATCGCCTCCAAGGTCGACAGCCAGCGCGGATCGGTGGCAGCAACGAAGCGCACCAGCGGCATCAACAGCATCGAGCCGTCCAGGGCGGTGCTGCCGATGTGCTGCACAAAATGCCCGCGTTCTTCGTTCCAGAAGTTGCTCCAGATATCGGCATAGATCGCTTGGCGCGTCTGGTCCCAACGGGCGAACGGTGCCGGTAACGAGCGCTTGGAGGCCAGGCGGATGGCGCGGTCCAGGGCCACCCAGCACATCAGGCGCGAGTGCAGGAAGTGGTGCTGCTCGCCGCGCATTTCCCAGATGCCGACGTCTTGCCGGTTCCAGATTTCGCAGACCTGGTCAACCACTTCCACGGTGTGCTTCCAGCCTTCGTGGGAGATGGCTTCGCCGTATTTGTTGACCAGGTAAACCGCGTCCATCAGTTCGCCGTAGATATCCAGCTGAACCTGGTCGAACGCTTCATTGCCGACGCGCACCGGCTGGGCGCCGCCGTGGCCGCTGAGATGATCCAGCGTGGTCTCCGGCAGTTCCTGGCGGCCATCGATGCCGTACAGGATGTTGATTTTTGTCAGTTGGCCGCAACAGTCGCTGACCCGTCCCTTGAGCCAGCGCATGTAGGCGTTGGCTTCCTCGACAAAACCCAGGCGCATGAACGCGTAGACGGTAAAGGAAGCGTCGCGGATCCAGGTGTAGCGGTAGTCCCAGTTGCGTTCGCCGCCGGGCGTCTCGGGCAGGCCGAAGGTGGCGGCAGCGATGATGGCGCCGTGTTTGCGTGAGGTCAGCAACTTCAGCGCGAGGGCCGAACGGTTGACCATTTCACGCCAGCGTCCCCGGTAGTTCGATTGACCGATCCAACTGCGCCAGAACTTCAAGGTGCGTTCCAGGTAAAGCTCGGTGCAGGCGTTCGTCACGCGTGGATCATCCTGGCCGCCGAGGACGAACTCGGCGCCTTCGTCCTGGGCCAGGGTGAAGCTGGCCGTTGCCGCATCCTCGTCCAGCGTCAGCGGATGGCTGCCTGCCAGCCGCAGGCCGGGCTGACCGTCCGCGCTGAACAGCACGCCCCCTTCAACGGCCTCGGCGTGGGTGTTGGCGCGGGCATAGTCATGGCGCACGGCGCAGCGCAGATGGAACGTCGCCGTGCCGCTGACCACCCGCACGCGGCGGATCAATAGAGGCAGATCATCGACTTCTTCGCTGACGGCCAGCAAATCGGTGATCTCCACCACCGCCGTATCGCTGAGCCAGCGGGTTTGCAGCACATTGGTGTCGGGCAGGTAGATCTGCTCGCGGCGTGCATTGGGCAGGTCCGGGGTGAGCTGGAAGGTGCCGGCCTCGGGGCTGTCGAGCAATGCGCAGAAGATCGACGGGCTGTCGAATTCCGGCCAGCAGAAAAAGTCGATACTGCCTTGGTCATTCACCAACGCAGCGCTGCGCATGTCGCCGATGATGCCGTGGGCATCGATGGGGCTTTGTGGCTCGTTCTTCAAATCAACCATTGCCACGAAACTCCGGATAAAGGCTCATGCCACCATCAATGAACAGTGTGCTGCCGACCACGTAATCGGACGCGTCGCTGGCCAGCCACACCACCGCATTCGCCACATCTTCCACATCGCCGACGCGGCCGTAGGGAATCAACTTGAGCAGCTCCTGTTCGGCGGCGCCTTCGGTGGCAGCACGGTTGATCGCCGTGCGAATCGCCCCCGGCGCAATCCCGTTGATCCGAATGCGCTGTTCGCTGACTTCCTGGGCGAGGGTGCGCATCAGCATCTCCACACCGCCCTTGGAGGCTGCGTAATTCACGTGCCCGGCCCAGGGAATCAACTGGTGCACCGAACTCATATGGATGATCTTGCCGGCGGCGCGAGACACGCCCTCACGCACACCCTGGCGGTTGAAAATCCGCACGGCGGCGCGCGCGCAGAGAAATTGGCCGGTGAGGTTGACGCCGATCACCGTGTTCCAGTCCTCGAGGCTCATGTCGACCAGGTTGGCGTCTTTCTGCAGGCCGGAGTTGGCGACGAGAATATCCAGATGACCGAAGGCGTCGAGGGTCTGGGCGAACAGGCGTTCGACGTCGGCTTCTTTCGACACATCCCCGGCAAGAGCAATCGCTCGGCCACCGTTGGCATTGATCTGCGCGGCGAGCGCCTCGGCCGGTGCCGCCTGGGAATTGTAGTTAAGCACCACGGCCGCGCCGGCTTCGGCCAGCGCCTTGGCGGCGCCTGCGCCGATGCCGGAGCTGGCGCCGGTGACGAGGGCCACTTGTTGATCCAACGAGAGCTGCATGGAATGCCCACCTTTAAGTGTGTGAGTTCAGTTAGCTGACTGGCAGGGCGGCGCACAAGTTCAGCTTCGAGCACTACGACGAGTTGTTCGGCACCCGTACGCGCCGCCTGAGGAATCGTCAGCTGGCCGAAGACCTGGCCCACGACGCCTTTGTGCGTACGGGCCAGCGTCGGGTTCTGAACCTGCGATTGGCATTGTGTCGTGGTGGGGAAAATTTCGCGGCTCGCTGTTCATCTGCCATGACCTCCTTCCTACCCGCATTCAGAAGTTTTCAACACGTCGAGGAACCCAATGCCATCGCACTGCCACATAGCAAATGCCTGCTGGTGCAGACCTGCGCCACGGTTCATTCATCGCTGGTACGGCTGCAGCAGCAAGGCACCGCCCTAAATCAGAACTGGAGCACCACATGTCGGTATCCGCATCCAATCAAGCGTACACCCCATCAACGGACAACTTCGCGCAGCCCTCTGCGGGCGCGCAGGCCAGCCCTGTGGCCAAGGCTGCGGGCGCGGCGGGCCCGAGTTTCGAGCAATCGGCGAGTCAGTCCGGCCCGGTTTTCGGTAGTTCGGCGCAGTCTCCCACATGGGGATTGAATCCAGGCCCGCCTCCACGTCCCAATCCAACGCTGCCAGATAATGAGAGTCAAAAGAACGACCTGTTGGCCAGAGGGCTGTTAAGTCGATACAACGCATTCAAACCCTGGTACAAACCGACCGTCACGCCGGGAGATATACAGCGCATGGCAGATCGCCCCAAGATCGGGAATCCGAACTGGGAGGTGAACAAGAACATCGAACTGGCCAGGGATTTGCTCAGGCGGCCGGACCTGATGAAGGCCCTTGATAGGGATAAAGGAACAGGTGCTTTGGATAACTCCTTGTCGAGAGAAGACATCGGTAAATTCATTCTCTCGAACAACCCGCTCAAGATTGAGGTAGACAAGGAACTTGCTGAACGTGTCATGGATAACTTCAACGCGTTGAAAGGACCGTGGTGGAGCGCCGACAGAAACGCCATCGACGTCAATAGGTTGAAAGGGCTCGCGCTGCGCCCGCCTACTGGTGATGAGTCAACCAATCGCATTACCCAGCTAGCGGATGAGCTCGTGAAACGTTCGCAACTGTTAGGCTCGATGGATAATGTCAACGGCTTCTGGCGCGATGGCAAGATCACCCGGGGGGATCTGTATCGGTACCTGAATGCGGATCAGAATCCAGCCTGAAAATCGCCCTCTCGGCGACGCGGGAACCATTTGCAAGCATTTACCACGAACAGAGCATCCACCGGCCTCTCCCGTGGATGCCTTCGTCTACTGGAACAGGTAATGGCCTATGAATTCGACATCATTTGAACCTCGCCAGTCTCACTCCCAGTACGCTGTTGCAAGCCTGCCTGCTCCGGCAACCACAGAACCAAGCCCAGGCAAATCTCAGGCAAAGGGGCTCAACCTCACTTCTTCGCCGAAGTTCAGTTTCAAGGCGCCTACGACCGAAGACTTCGATAAAGGTACGCGAACATCGGTCGACGAGCCGGGTCCCGGTGCAACGCCATCATTGTTTGCAAATCTGTGGAAAAAACTTTCCTGGCGCCAGTGACTGCCGAGCTGCCTTCAACGCGTTAATGATCGTTGGGGTAACTCGTTACCAACGTTTACCGCGATGGGCATTGCTTTACACCGTATGGATTGGAACCATTATTTTCCAAGACGCCACATATCGAATGCCTACCTCGTACTATTGATCCACATGCATTGGGGGATCAGTCATTGGAGGACAGGCTGGAAAGACCAAATGCTTGGAGGTTTAAAAATGAATGAGACCGTTAACTCGCAGTACCGCCCACCTCTGCCGACGCCGAGTTTCTACGGTGCTGACGTAAACAATGCCAATCGACAGATCGACTACCAGAATCATTATGGCGGTATGAGCGACGCCGGAAACCCCTATGTCAGCTCGGACGATAATAAGCTGGTTGAAGATCTCAAACTCAGCTTTAACACCTTTACCAAGTTCCTGGGTACAGATCATTTGACTCATGAACATTTGAAGGTGATCTCTCAGCAACCTGCGCCGCCTCGTTTGGAGTCGCAGAAAATATCCAAGGAAACCTCCAGTGAAGCGGTTCTCACCGAGCGCGATATAAAGCTGGCCAAAGAGATACTCAATCGACCCAGGGTCGGCGAAGCGATCCGTGGAAAGGGGGGCGAGATCACACGCGGCAGCCTGGAAAAGGCCGGCGGCACATTGATCGGCAACACCAACCCCAACACGAACAGCGCCGACCCGTTCATTTCGTATACCAACCGAGATTTAGTCAAGGAGTTCTTGGGTATTTTTGATCGGTTTCGCGATCCTTCGAAAGACCGCAATTGGTTCGAAGAAAAGCACCGATATATAGATGTAAAAACGCTTGATGAGATCCGCAAAGCTCCCGTTGACGGGTCAGCCAGCAATAAGTTCAGCCTCCGAGAGATATACCTATTTAAAAATCTTTTTGATCGACCCGGGCTGTCGCAGTCATTGGATGGTTACAAGGCGAATGGATACGCCGCCACGGGCAGCCTCAACCATGACAACTGGTATAAGAACTATAGCCTCGAGCGATGGCTGGAAAACGATAGAGCGGAAAAGGGCGATTAAACGGAGCATGAGCGGGTTGTATGAATCAAGCCGCTCATACAGATGAATTTATACCCGCAATACCCTTCCGCTGATTGCCACCACCGCCAGCAATCCACCAATCAGCAGGAAGGCGGTTGCCACGCTGCTGCCATGGGCAATGAACCCGATCATTGCCGGCCCGGCCAATATGCCTGCATAGCCCAACGTGGTAATGGCCGGCACGGCAATGTGTTCCGGCATCACGTTCTGCTTGCCGACGGCGGTGTAGAGCACCGGGACGATATTGGAGCAGCCGGCGCCCACCAGCGCGTACCCAAGCAGCGCCATTTCCCAGGCTGGGGAGAGCGTCGCCAGGAACACACCGGCCGCTGCCAGCGTGCCACCGGCCACAATCACCCGGGTAGCACCCAGGCGCCGCACGATCACGTCACCGGTCAGGCGCCCGGCGGTCATGGTCAGGGCGAATGCCGCGTAGCCCAGGCCCGCATACGCTGGGTCCAGCCCGCGCTCGTCACTCAGGAACACCGCGCTCCAGTCCAGTACCGCGCCTTCGGCCAGGAACACGATGAAACACAAGCAGCCGATAAACAGCACTACGCCGTGGGGAATGGCAAACGCCGGCCCCGAGCTTTCACTGCCGTAGGGCAGTAAATGCGGCGCAGCCTTGAGCAGCGCCACTACCATGATGACGATCACTACCAGGGTTGCCTGCAGCGGCGACAAGCCCAGCCCCAGCAGGCCGGAGACCCCCGCCGCACCCACGATGCCGCCCAGGCTGAACAAGCCGTGGAAGCCCGACATCATGGTTTTGCCGCTGGCGCGTTCAACAATCACCGCTTGCAGGTTGACGGTCGAGTCCACGGTACCCAGCCCGGCGCCAAACAGAAACAACCCCGCCATCAACAGCGGAATCGAACTCACGGTGGCCAGCAGCGGCAATGCCAGGCAGATCATGACCGTGCCGGCGGTCAACACGCGTCGGCAGCCAAAGCGCGACGCCAGTACCCCTGCCACGGGCATCGCGAGGATCGAGCCTACCCCCAGGCACAACAACAACAGGCCAAGCGTGCCTTCGTTGAGTTGCGCGCGTGCTTTGGCGTAAGGCACCAGCGGCGCCCAGGCCGCGATGCCAAAGCCGGCGATGAAAAAAGCGATGCGGGTCGACATTTGCTCCAGCCGCCCGGGAACCACGGGGGCGGAAGTGGGAATGGCAGTCATGAATAATCCTTGGTATTGCGTTCAACAAACGATGTCCGGCGCGACATCCTTGCATATCAGGCCTCTTTGAGCGAGTCGGGTTCCGTCGGGATTGGTGAGCGTAACTTGGTAAAAGACACTTCCATTATCGCCGTACGAATCTTCTGTTTTATTTTCAAAGGGCCGTTTTTTTCCTGAAATCGCTAAGCTTCAGAGCGTTCAGACGCTTTTTCTCGACCAGCATTTGCGCCAATTAACGAGGGAGAGCTTTTAATCACTTGGTTATTGACGGCGGGTAACAACGGATGGTTGACGCGTTTGTTTCGTCACGTTTCAAATTAATGATTCCAGGCGTCACTGCCAACTTGCAGGTACTTGCTTTCGAAGGCAGTGAGTGTCTTGATCAACCGTATTTCATTCAGGTGCAAGTTGTCAGCGAAAACCCTGAGCTGGATCTGGAGGTATTGCTTCATCAGCCGGTCTATCTGGATCTGGGCGAAACGGATCAAGGCCTGCACGGGTTGGTCTACGCCATCGGTCGCGATGCCCAGGGAGCCCGGCTCACCCGTTACCATCTTACGCTCGCGCCCCGCCTGGCCTGTCTCGCCCATCGCATTGACCAGCGGATTTTCCAGCAGCGCAGCGTGCCGCAGATCATCGCCAGCGTGCTTGAGCAACACGGCATCCTGGCGGATGCCTATGCCTTCGAGCTGGGCCCGGTGATTTATCCGCCGCGGCTCTTTTGCGTGCAGTATGGCGAGACTGATCTGCACTTCATTCAGCGACTGTGCGAGGAAGAGGGTATCCATTACCACTTCCGTCATAGTGCCGACAGTCATCTACTGGTGTTTGGTGATGATCAAACGGTGTTTCAGCGCCTGCCGATGCAGCGATACTGCTCGACGATTGATCCGATGGCCGCAACCCATGGGGTAAAGCGCTTCGATATACGCCTGGAAACCCGCAGTCGGCGAACGGTGCGCCGTGATCACGACTTCGAGCACCCGTCGCTGCGGTTGCAGGACGCGTCTGGCTGTGCACCGGGCGCAGCCCTTGAGGATTATCGTTACCCGGCCGGTTTCACCCGTCGTGCACGGGGTTCGCAATTGACGCGTCGCAGCCTGGAGCGACATCAATCCGACCGCCATCGCGCATCGGGCAGCAGTGACCAGCCCCGGTTGCGCAGTGGTCACTTTCTTGAATTGCAAGACCATCCGGATCCGACCTGCAATGACCTGTGGTTGCTCACCTCGGTGCGCCACGAAGGCTGTCAGCCACAGGTCCTGGAGGAAGCGACAGGCGATACGGACACTTTCGTGGGGTATCGCAATCGGTTCATTGCAACTCCTTGGCGTGCCGTGCATCGGCCACCCCTCAAACATCCCAGGGCGTCCATTCATGGCAGCCAGACGGCGACTGTTACGGGGCCTGCGGGCGAGGAGGTGCACTGCGATGAATATGGTCGCGTGAAGGTGCGTTTTCATTGGGACCGGCTGGACAGGTCGGATGATAAAAGCAGCTGCTGGGTGAGGGTCGCAACCGGTTGGGCCGGTGCCGGGTTTGGCGCCATGACGATTCCACGGGTGGGCATGGAGGTGCTGGTGACGTTCCTGGAGGGCGACCCGGACCAGCCGGTAATCAATGGTTGCCTGCCCAATGCATTGCACATGCCGGCCTTTTCCCTGCCGCAGCACAAGACCCGCAGCGTGTTGCGCAGTCGCAGCGTTCCGGGTGGCGCGGGCAGTAACGAGCTGCACCTGGAAGACCGTCGTGGCGAAGAACTGATCTACCTGCGCGCCCAGCGTGACCTGGAACAGCACGTGGGCCATGACAGCCGTCTGCAGGTGCTCGGTGAGCGCAGTGAGATCATCCGGGGCTTGAGCACGGTTCGTCTTGAGAGCGGTGAGCAGCGCCACATCGAGGGCGACCGCAGCGTTGTGCTGAAGGCCAGCGATCACCTCGCCGTGCAAGGCGATAGCCACATACAGGTGGCCCAGGTGATGGTGATCGAAGCCGGTCAACAGATTCACCTGAAGGCGGGAGCCAGCCTTGTCATTGATGCGGGCGCGCAGCTGAGTTTCAAGGCGGGCGGCGAGCATTTGCAGATCCAGGCCGGCGGCATTTTCAGCAGCCGGCCAATCACTGTTGGCGGTTCGCCATGTACCGCAAGGTCGGCCAGCCCATCGTCTGTTGCGGGTCCTCCCGAGGTTTCGGTTGTACAGCACCTCATCACGGACATGGCCGGCCAATTGGACGCGGATTTTTGCCCCATCTGCGAGCGTTGTCGCGAAGGTCAATGCGCCAGCACCGGGAGGGCCGCGTGATGCAGGACATGTCTTATCAATGGATGGCGCAGCAACAACAAGCGGGGCGTCGTCCGTGCCTGATACTCGAAGCCAGCAACGAGCGCTGCCAGTCGCTCATGGCGGCTCGCGACCTCTCGCAATACTGCCCGCTCTATGGTGAAACCGCGGCAGCGCAACTGGCGAGCAAGGGCCCGGTGATCCTGCTGTTGGAACAGCCAGGGGAGCCTGCGCTGGTCAGTTTTCTGCAAAACCCAGAGGTAAATCGAGGGTGGCTAGGCAGCCTGCCCAGCGAAGACTTGGCCGTTGTGACCCGGCATTGGCGTGAGCGCCTGCTGGTCGGGCCGCAAGGCGAAAAGGCCCTGTACCGTTTCCACGACAACCGCACCCTGGCTCGTGCCCTGGCGTATCTACCGCCAGAGCAATGGCCGGTCTATCTGGGCCCGCTGATCAGCGTGTGCTACTGGCATGAGGGACGTTGGTGCAGCCAAGACAACCCCGCGCCGGGTGATTACCCGGTACCCGACCCCGTGCCCTGGTTGCAAGTCCCCAACCCCCAGGCGTCGGCCATTCTCCAGGCCAATATCCTGCGCTACCTGCTGGCTGAACACAGTGAAGACCTGGCGGCCCTGGTGGAGTTTCACGACCCCAGGATCTGGTTGGCCCATGTGCTTGAGCAGGCGCGTCTCTGGCAATGGCATTCGTCTGAGCAACTTGAATTTCTGGTGGTGCGCCGGCTGGTGGAGGCGACCCGCAGCAGTCTCATTCGCTGGCAGCCGCTGGAGGGAGAGGCACCTGGACAGCATTTTGAGCGTGTGCGGGAACAGTGGCGTACCGAAGGGCTCGAGAATGCGTAGATGGGGAGGGGAAGTTTTGCTTGGCATTGGGATGGTGTGTCTAACGGGGTGTGCAGGGAGGGCGGCGGACAGCTTTACGTTGGAGGTGGATCTGCCGGCGGAGTTTGATGTGTTAGGAGACGCTTCGTACGCACCTGCATCAGGTGAACGCTGCAAACTGCCTGCAAGAAAGGGTAGGCGACCTGAGCTCAAAATATTCAAGGCTGTCAGGAAACCCGTCGCCAATAGGGTCAGTTTTGAGGTGCCATTAACGGAACAGGTAAATGGCTGCCCTCTCGTATTGCGCAGCCTCGTTTTCGTAATTAATGCCAGTTGGGGGCAGCGTTGGTCGGATATCGGTAGGGACTATGCCCTTATCTATTTTCACGATAGCTGGGAGCCTGGAATGCCTTTGATGCCTGAGACGGGAGTTCAAGAGCTTCCTGGGCAATGCCAATGGCTGTTTCGTACCGCTGGCCCCAGGCATGCCCTAATTAAAAGCCTTTGGTGCAAATCACTGGATGCTGCCGGAAAGCTTACGAGGGCGCGGCCTGGGGGGCATGTGCACCGTGACGGACTGTCCGGGAAAACGTTGAGGATGGTGTTGGCGTTCACGGAAGAGGAGCAACCCGCTTTTGGTGATAACTGGGTAAAAGTTGCCCGTGGCTGGAAACGCTGCAGGGGCGAAAGTGAGGAGGATTTGTTCGGGTTTTGTCGCGGCAATGTTTCCGATTTCAAGACTTTCAAAATGCCAGATGGGCGCTTATGCAGCGTTTATCCAACGTGTGATTGATAGGGAAAAGTTTGATGAAACAGAATGCATGGAAGCAGCAATTTTTTAACGAGAGGATGCCCGCTTGCCCATTACGCGGAGATTGGTTGTCTTTGGGGCTCGTTGATGAAACCGGGAGCGGCAAGGCCTACGGTGGTCTGCTTTATACTCTCCAGGACAGTGTTGGGCAACAATACAGGGGGCGGCTGGATGGGGATGGTTTTACCAGGCTGGAGGGTATCTATTGTGGCCCGGTAGTGCTCATGATGGATGAGCCTTATTCGGGAACAGAAATACCCTATATCACGCTTATGAAACGGCTTGACTACCCTTTGCCCATTACGGAGCTTCAAGTACGCGCGGAGCAAACTTTTTTTCTAAGCAGCGATGGTCAATGTGTCGACGGTAACCCGGTACGGCAAAAAGCAGACTGTTTTTATCAGGTGGAGGTAAGTGATTTGGTTCGGTACAAAGCCCACTTACCTCCAACGTCGTCTGGGGCCCACCGGCCCACGCGCAATGCGCTCAAGATGATGGCGGACCTGGGGTTTGGTCCTCCTGAGTCCTTATCCAAAGGGGTGGTGCTGTTCCCAAATCAATTTACGATTTTGGAGGTGCGTCCTCTAAGAGCGCTACGGCCAATCATCTCCACGAATGATCGTTTTTGCGCACTGAACCTTTACCAGTTGGCGCTCATGGCCACATTGAGTTATTGCGAATTTGGTCAGGAGCCTACAACCGGAGCTGCGGACACGGTCACTTTCCCGCTGAACCCGAGTATAGGAAACGTGTTTGTAGAACAGTTGTCATGTTACCGGGAGGCCTGGAAGTTCGATTCAAAACAAGTACAGCGGTTTTATCCATTGTATGAAGACGTAGCCTACTCTCGTCGCTTTGAGATTCTGCCTTTCGATCCTGAGTTATATGAGCGCAATCGTCCGCCTGGTGAGCATCCAGAGCGTATACATTTTTTTAACGACGTTGAATCCGGAACTGACACGCAAGCTTTTATCTGCCATCACGATGAGGTTGTACTCATAGCTGTCCGTGGCACTGCCAGCGGCGCGGACACTTTACGCGACGCAGATGCTCATCAGGTCCCTTTCGTCGAAGGTGCAGGTAAAGCTCACCGAGGTTTTTACCAGGCATTTCGAGCCACGTACCATTTTGTTCTGGATTACCTTTCGCGGTACCACGCTGGACAGCGTGTTGTTATCTGCGGCCACAGCCTGGGCGGTGCGATTGCCCTGCTGCTGGCTGAAGCCCTGCGGCGAATCCCCGACGCCCATTACAACCCGCTCCTCTATACCTACGGCGCCCCCCGTGCCGCCGATTCCGAATTCACCTCCGGCGCCTGCGCCCTGGTCCACCACCGAATCGTCAACCATAACGACCCCGTCCCCAGTGTCCCGGCGCCGTGGATGAACACAAGGGCCAAACTGTGGGTTCCGGGCGCTGTCACCTTGTTCAGTGCGCCCACCGCCGGCGGTTTGCTGTTCGCCGCCGGCCTGGTACGCGTTGGTGGCCATGCCTATCAGCACCATGGCGAGCAACAGCACTTCATGCCGATCACGCTGCCGGATGGCACGCACTCTTCAGTGCTGTGGAAACCCGGCTGTGAGTCGATCCAGGAACTGGCCTGTAATCGAGCGTTGCAGTTGCACGGCGACATGCCCGACCGCGACAACCTGCTGAGGCAGCTTTTCCAGGCCAGCCAACACTTCATGACCGCCAGCTATATTCCTGCAGCCTGGGCGACTTTGCGCCGCTGGCAGCAAACCCTGGATAGCCAGGGCCCCTTGATCACCGCGAGGGAATTCGAGTTGCTTGATCGCGCGCTGGAAGACATGCGCGAGCAACTGAGGGCTAAACGCCGTGAAATGGCGCGCTTACGCCCGGCCAACGACCGTAGTCACGAGCATAACGACGCCTTGAACGCAGAGATCGACCGTCTGCATACCAGTCGCGAGCGCCTGGCCAGCCTGCGCTGGCGCCGCCTCGATGCGCGTGATGTGTACGGTAGCCATGCTCACGGTGCCCATTTGCAACAGGGCCTCAACCGCTGGTTCACTCACCGTGAGAACCGGGTGCCGTCCCAGCTTGCCAGCATCCCGTCGCCGCTCCACAGCGACGTCGGAAAAGCGCAAATGCTGGACATCGACTCGATTGTCTAACGCCGAACGTTACATAAACTCGACTTGCGCCGGCTGACGCTTCATCAGCACCTTGCCGTTGCGGATCGAATACAACGGCAGGCCCTGGCTGCGAATCACCTCATAGTCACTGTCTGCCGAAAGCACCAACAGGTTGGCCGGTCGGCCGGGGGCCAGGCCGTACCGATCGCCGAGCGCCATGGCCCGGGCGCTGTTATCGGTGACCAGGTCCAGGGCGCTCTGCAGGTTGCGATAGCCGAGCATATGGCAGATATGCAAACCGGCTTCCAATACCCGCAGGATGTTGCCGTTGCCCAAGGGGTACCAGGGGTCGACGATGGAGTCCTGGCCGAAACACACGTTCATGCCGGCTTCGAGCAGTTCGTTGACGCGGGTGACCCCGCGGCGTTTCGGGAAGCTGTCAAAGCGGCCCTGCAAATGGATACTTTCGGTGGGGCAGGAGACGAAGCTGATGCCGGAATGCCCCAGCAGACGAAACAGTTTGGCGCAGTAAGCGTTGTCGTAGGAGCCCATGGCGGTGGTGTGGCTGGCGGTGACGCGGGCGCCCATGTCGCGGCTGCGCGCTTCTTCGGCCAGCACTTCGAGAAAGCGTGAGTGCGGATCATCGGTTTCGTCGCAATGCACGTCCACCAGGCAGCCGGTGCGTTCGGCCAGGTCCATGAGAAACTTCACCGAACTCACGCCTTGATCGCGGGTGTATTCGAAGTGGGGTATGCCGCCGATGACGTCGGCGCCCAGGCGAATGGCCTCTTCCATCAATTCACGGCCATTGCGGAACGACTCGATGCCTTCCTGGGGAAAGGCCACGATTTGCAGGTCGATCAGGTGCGCGCTTTCTTCACGCACCTGCAGCATGGCCTTGAGCGCGGTGAGGTCCGGGTCGGTCACGTCGACGTGGGTCCGCACATGCTGGATGCCATGGGCGGCGAGGGCCTGGATGGTTTTTTTGGCGCGGGTTCTGGTGTCTTCCTGGGTGATGGTGGCTTTGCGTTCGCCCCAGCATTCGATGCCTTCGAACAGGGTGCCGCTCATGTTCCAGCGCGGTTCGCCGGCGGTGAGGGTGGCATCCAGGTGAATGTGCGGTTCGACGAAGGGCGGGATCACCAGGTTGCCGGCTGCATCCAGGTCGCCGGTCATTAACATCGGTACGCCTGTTTGCGCAGTGATGCTGGCGATCCGGCCATGTTCCAGGTGCAGATCATGCAGGCCTTCACGGTTGCGCAGGCGGGCGTTGATGATGTGCATGGGCAAGTTCCTCTTGGCTAAATTCAGTCAGGCGACCGTCAGGTTAGCATTGGTCGTGTTCAGACTCATGCCTGGACGTCGGCCAAAGGTGCGCGCACACGCAGCAGCGCGCTGAGGAGCATGTAGGTGAGCGACGCGGCCGCGATTCCCACCAGCGGTGCAACCCAGGGCGAGTTGAACGCCAGCAGCGTACCCACCGCGTACGCCGTGAGCCCAGGCCAGTTGAACGCGGGCAGGCGGGCCTCTGCCAGGCGTGGGTACTGGCCGCGATATCGATAGAAGAAGTCCGCCATGATCACTCCGCCAATCGGCGGGATCACCGTGCCCAACAGAATCAGGTAGGGCACGAGCATGTCGTACATGCCCAGCAAGGCGAGCAGGGTTCCGATCACTGCGCCGGCCAGGGTCACGGTTTTACGCCGCCGGGTGCGCAGCAGGTTGCAACCGGCGACGGCGAAGTTGTAGATGGTGTTGTCCTGGGTGCTCCAGATATTGAGCAGCAGCATGGCCATCGCTGCCATGGCGAAACCCTGCAACAGCAGGACTTCCACCACATCCGGTTGCTGGTAGACGATGGCGCCATAGGCGCCGATCAGCACCATCAGGCCGTTGCCGATAAAAAAACCGATCAGGCTGGCCAGCACCGCAACCTTGGCCGAGCGGGAAAACCGCGTCCAGTTGGTGGCCTGGGTCGCGCCGCTGACAAAGGTGCCGAATACCAGGGTGATCGCCGTGGACAGGTCCAGTTCGGCGGTCGGCACCACCGCCAGCAGGCCATCCAGCCCACCCACCTTCACGGTAGCGACCCACATCGACAGCAACAGCAAAAGGCCCATGGCGGGCACCGCGATATAAGACAGGATTTCCAGTCCGCGATACCCAATGTAAGCGGTCGCGCAGAACACCAGACCAAACACCACCATCAAGGCCAGCACGCTGCCCTGGCTCAATTCGAAATACTTGCCCAGCACCACCGCAGCCGTGGCGGTGCCCCAGGCATACCAGCCGATCTGGGTGAAGCCGAGGATCAGGTCACTGAGCTTGCTGCCGATTTCACCAAAGCAGAACCGCCCCATCAACACCGAGTTCAAGCCGCTCTTGAAGGCGATGTAACCCAGGCCGGCGGCGTAGATACCCAACAGCAGGTTACCCAGGGCCACAACGCCGAGCATGCCGGTAAAGCTGAAGGCCACCCCCAGCTTGCCGCCGGCAAACATCGTCGCCGTAAAAAACGTGAACCCCAGCAGCACCATGGCCGTGGATGCCAGGCCCTTGCGCGCATGCAAAGGCACTTCGCTGAGCGGGTAATCGTTGCCGGATTCTTGCTGGGTCATGTGCCTTGCTCCCTGAATGGTGACGCAGGCCTGTTGCACCGTGCGTGCCAAGCCGGAGGCAGTGGTGTATTGCAGGTAAACGCAGGGAGAGGCGTCGTCTGGGGGGGAGTGGGTAGCCCGTCAAGCGCAAAAGCGGTGCAGCCGTGTGACAAATTGGATCAGCTGAGTCCAGGCGTAAAAAAACCACCCGCAGGTGGTTCTTCAACGCTGGATCGCTTACTCGCCGCGATAGATGCACCCGCTGGTGCACGTCTCATGGATGCGAATCGCGCTGAGTTCGGGCAACAAGGGTTTCAATTCAGACCAGATCCACTTGGCCAGCACTTCGCTGGTGGGGTTTTCCAGACCGGGGATGTCATTGAGGTAATTGTGGTCCAGACGCTCGTAGAGCGGCTTGAAGATCGCCTTGATTTCCGAGAAGTCGCGAATCCAGCCGGTATGGGGATCCAGGTCGCCGCTCAAGTGAATCGCCACCTTGAACGAATGCCCGTGCAGGCGTCCGCATTTGTGGCCATCCGGGACGTGGGGCAGGCGGTGGGCGGATTCGAACGTAAACTCTTTGAAGATTTCCACGGTATTTTCAGCTCGGTCAGGTATCTGGCAGGCGGCGAGTTTAACAGCTTGACCGGTCGCCGCGCATACCGCTGGGTCAAAGTGCTTGCAAACGCTCGCCCAGGCCACCGTTGTCCGCCAACTGCAGGAATTCGTCCCCCAACCGCCGACTCTCGCTCATTGCCGTCTGCCAGTATTTGTTGCGACTCGCGTCGTCGCCCATGAAGCGCTTGAAGTCGCTGCGGTCCGGCAATTTGCCGTGGGGCAGGCGGGCCAGGTAGTCCCTTGACGGCGCCAGCAGCAGGACATCCTGCAACCCCTGTGGGTTGCTGCGCCGCCACGGCAGGCCTTTGTCGAACCAGCCCGGAATGACCCGGTCGGTGAAATGCGGGTACAGCACGATATCGTCGCCGCAGTAGGGCAGGTCGAGGTGGTAGTCCAGCAGGCCGCCGTCGCGGTAGGTGCCGACGCCTGCGCCGGGGAGGTCGCGCACGCCTTGCATCACCATGGGAATCGAGCCGGAGGCCAGGAGTGCCTGGCGCAGGTTGGCCATTTGCAGCTCAAGGAAGCGTGACGGGAAATCCTCCAGCGCGTGCACCGGAGGCGCCTGGCGGGGGTCGTGGATGATCAGGCGTTCGAAATGCCGAGACAGTCTTGCGCGGCCGCGCAGGTTGTCGGCAATCACCGACGACAGGCCCAGGCCCAGCCGGCCTCGATGGTCATCGGCGAGCAGGCCATGGCTTTTCACTACCATGATGTTCAGGCGGTAGTCGGGGTGGTTCAGCACCTGTGCATCGCGGCCTGCCAGCAGGTCGTCGAGCATGCGCCGGCAGCTCTGGCTGACTTCGGCCATGGTCACGCCTTTGGCGAAACGCTGTTCGTTGTACAGGCGGCCCAGGTCGAGCAAGCCTTGCACCGGGTCGGGCAGGCAAGCGCTGGCAAACCGCCAGGACCCGATAGACGCACCGATCAGCGCACGCTCCCGAGGTTTGCGCGTCAGCCAGTCGCCGAACAGCGCCAGGTCCAGGCCCTGGATGCCCAACGCCTTGGGACCGCCGGCTGCGCCCGGGAGGATGCCAACATCGGCGGGCGCCAGGCCTTGCCCTCGAATGCGTGCGAAGGCGCGTTTGCCGGCCCTGAGCGTCAGGGCGGGGAACTTGATGTGAATAGCTGTCATACCGTTCTCTGTCAGAGCGATTGCAGGAACAACCTCGCTCCTGGAAAAATTGCCATGGTGGCAATTCAGTTTCAATTAAGTTGCCGCGCGTACCGTGATCATGCGTAGGAAAAACATCCTGAAACGGAGACTTATCATGAAGCGCCTCACAGCGCTGGTCGCCGCCGGTATCATTGCGTCCTCGGTCACGCCGGCCTGGGCAATGGACCCCGACAAACCACTGAAATTGCCTGGCACTGTTACAATTGTCGCCTTCGATCAGCTTGAAGCCGCCGCCCTGGCCTTGCATCCGGGATCGACCTTGCTGGGCACCGACCTGGACGAGGAGTACGGCAAGTACATCTACCAGGTCGAACTCGAAGATGCCCATGGCCTTGAATGGGACATTGAATTGGACGCGCTCACCGGGCACGTTCTCAAGAATCATCAGGACACGTAATGACGCTATATCGACGCGCCGGTAGTCTGGTGCTGCTGGCGCTCCTGGCCTTTTGCTCAAGCCTGGCCGCTCGCGATCTCAATCAGGATGAAGCCTTGGCGCTGCGTCAGCAGGGCGTGATCCTGCCGCTGGAGCTCCTGTTGCACAAGGCGATGTCACGCTACCCGGGGGGGCGGCTGCTGGAGGCGGAGCTGGAGCTCAAGCATGGCCAATACGCCTATGAAGTGGAACTGGTAACCACCGAAGGCGTCGTGCGCGAAATCAAGCTCGACGCCACCAACGGTACATTGATCAAGGATAAGGAAGACTGATGCGCCTGCTTCTGGTGGAAGACAACGTCCCGCTGGCCGATGAGCTGCTGACCGGCCTGCAGCGTCAAGGCTATGCGGTCGATTGGCTGGCCGATGGGCGCGACGCGGCTTACCAGGGCCGCAGCGAACCCTATGACCTGATCATCCTCGACCTTGGCCTGCCGGGCTTGCCCGGGCTTGAGGTGCTGGCGCAATGGCGCGCGGCAGCCCTGGCCACGCCGGTGCTGGTGCTGACGGCGCGTGATTCCTGGGCAGAGCGTATCGAAGGGCTCAAGGCCGGTGCCGATGATTACCTGAGCAAGCCTTTTCATCCCGAGGAATTGCACCTGCGCATCCAGGCGCTGTTACGCCGGGCCCACGGGCATGCCAACCAACCGACCCTGCAAGCTGCCGGCCTGCACCTGGATGAAGGCCGCCAGTGCGTGCTGCGCGACGGTGAGGAAATCCAGCTCACGGCCGCCGAGTTCCGCCTGTTGCGCTATTTCATGCTGCACCCGGAACAGATCCTGTCCAAAAGTCATCTGGCCGAGCATCTCTATGATGGCGAGACCGAGCGCGATTCCAACGTGCTGGAAGTCCACGTCAACCATCTGCGCCGCAAACTGGGGCGCAGTGTGATCGAAACCCGGCGCGGCCAGGGTTACCGGTTCGGCGCCAGCCCTGCATGAAGTCGATCCAGCGGCGCCTGAGCCTGGGCTTGATCAGCGTGATGGTGATCGTCGGCGTGGTGCTGGCGCAAACCAGCCTGTGGCTGTTCGAGGCCGGATTGCAGCGCTATCTGGAGGCCGGGCTGCGCAACGACAGCGAAAACCTGCTGGTGGCCCTGGTGCGTGGGCCGAACGGCGTGCAGTTGGACGAGCAGCGCCTGTCTCCGGCCTATCAACGGCCCTTCTCGGGGCACTACTTTCGCATTGATTTCGCCGACACGCACTGGCGCTCGCGCTCATTGTGGGACCAGGAACTGCCGACGCTCCCCGAAGCCGGGCTCAAGGGCAATCTGCAGCTAGGGCCGGAAGGCCAGAAGCTATTGGTATTGCGCTCGGACTACAAACGCTTCGGCCAGTCGATCTCCATCAGTGTGGCGCAGGACTACACGCCGGTGCGGGAAAGCTTTCGCCTGATGCGCCAGATCGGCCTGGTACTGGGGCTGGCGGCCTTGCTGGTGGTGTTGGTATTGCAGCGCATCACCGTACGCCGCGCCTTGCGCCCGCTGGAAATCGCGCGCAATCAGATTGCTCAGTTGCAACAGGGCCAGCGCTCGCAACTGGACACCCAGGTGCCGGTGGAGCTGGAGCCGCTGGTGGCGCAGATCAACCATTTGCTGGCGCACACCGAAGACAGCCTCAAACGCTCGCGCAATGCCCTGGGCAACCTGGGACACGCGCTGAAAACCCCCTTGGCGGTGATGCTGAGTGCCGCATCAAGCGAAGCGCTCAAGGATCAGCCGCAGTTGAGCAAGTTATTGCGCGATCAGCTTGAACAGGTGCAGCAGCGCCTCAACCGCGAGCTTAATCGCGCGCGCCTGGCCGGTGAGACCCTTCCGGGGGCATTGTTCGACTGTGAAAAGGAACTGCCGGAGCTGCTGGCCACCCTGCGCATGATCCATGGTGAACATCTGGACCTCAGCTATCACGTCGCTCCCGGCCTGCAACTGCCCTGGGACCGTGAAGATTTGCTGGAGCTGCTCGGCAACCTGCTGGACAACGCCTGCAAATGGGCGGATGCCGAGGTTCGACTGAGCGTGGTTGAGACTTCGCAGGGCTACCGGCTGGCGGTCGAAGACGACGGCCCGGGCATTCCGGAGACTCAGCGTGACCAGGTGTTCAGTCGTGGCGCACGCCTGGATGAACAGATCGACGGCCACGGCCTGGGGCTGGGCATCGTGCGCGATATCGTCGAGGTGTGGGGCGGGGCGCTGCGGTTGCAGGAAAGTGAGCTGGGCGGGCTCGAGGCGCTGGTCGAATTGCCCAGGCGGTAGCGCAGATTTAAACATGTGGGCGGGGCGGTGCGACGGTTCGACTTGCCCCCATTCGTCAGCCTATGACTATCTTACTGATGCTCCACAATCCAATGTGGGAGGGGGCTTGCCCCCGATGGCGGCCTCTGGGCTGGCCAGTATCTTGGATCAGACCGAGTACATATCCGTTTCTGCGGTAACGGCTACTTAGGGTTCCGCTTTTACAGCGGCTCACTTTTGAAAAGCGCAAAAGTAAGCAAAACGCTCTTGCCCCACCACTCGGCACCTCGCCTAGGCTCGGTGTGCCCTTGTAAGATTATTTTCACCTGCTTCAGACCGTTGTGCCCTCAGATTTCGAGATCGTGAGTGAGCATGGGTCGAAGCAGGTTCTTTTCTAAACTAGTCCGAACGGTTGCCTGGGCGCAAAGCCCGATTCTGCAAGGTTGGACGTGAGGAAAACGCCATGGATCATAACTCTGCGTTCGTCGGAATTGATGTTTCCAAAAACAAGCTCGACTCATTTGTCAGCACGACTGGCCAAGTCGAACAGTTTTTCAATACTCAAGAAGATATCCATCGTTTAGCTAAACATCTCAAGGCTCAGGACCCGGTTTTGGTGGTGTTGGAGGCGACTGGGGGATATGAGCGGCTTGCGGCTGCGGAGCTTTGCGCTGCAGGACTACCAGTCGTTGTCGTCAACCCTCGTCAGGTGCGTGATTTCGCCAAAGCTACCGGTCGGTTGGCTAAAACCGATGCTTTGGATGCCCAGGTGATTGCGGAGTTTGCTCAGGCGGTCAAACCCGAGATTCGAGAGATACCAGATGAACACGCTCGTGAGCTGGCAGACCTACTCACTCGACGCCGCCAACTCATCGACATGATCGTGGCGGAGGAGTCTCGGCTAAAGCAGGCGGTATTCAAGGCACTTCGAAGAGACATCAAGGCACATATCATCTGGCTTCAAAAGCGCCTTAAAAGCACAGACGATGACTTGCACGAGGCCATCAAGGCTTCCCCGGTCTGGAAGGCCAATTATGATTTGCTGCGCGAAGTCGCAGGTGTTGGCAACGTGCTCGCACTATCGCTGCTGGCGATGGTTCCGGAGCTTGGCAAGGTTAATCGTAAACAAGTGGCTGCATTGGTTGGTGTGGCTCCTTTTAACTGCGATAGCGGCCAGTACAAAGGCCGTAGAAGGATATGGGGTGGTCGAGCTGAGGTGAGAAGTGTGCTTTACATGGCTGTCTTGTCCTCGAAGCGCCACAACCCGGTGATCGAGAGGTTCTACAACCATCTGCTTGCTACAGGGAAGACGAAGAAAGTGGCGCTGGTTGCGTGTATGAGAAAGCTACTGACGATCCTGAATGCCATGGTCCGCGATCAAAAACATTTCGCAGAAATGGCTTGAATTTCGACACGGTTGCTCACTCCGGCCAGCGTGGTTTAACGGGGCGCCTGAGATCAAAAGCAGGTCAAGATCAAGAGCGGCTCGCTTCGCATCGTGGTTACGGGTGGGCGCGGCTGCTTTGTGTAGGAGCGAGCTTGCTCGCGAAAAACTTACAGGCACCGCGTTCATTCAGAAAGCACGCGTTATCGTTGACGTTTTTCGCGAGCAAGCTCGCTCCTACAGGCGGCGATGGCCCCTCCCACATTGGACCCGCGTCGTTACACCCGGAACTGATCCATCAACCCCTGCTGCTGATTCGCCAGGTTGTTCAACGCCCGGCTCACGCGCGCCGATTCATTGGCCTGTTCCGACAGCGACTCGGTGACGTCGCGAATCGTCGCCACGTTGTTGTTGATCTCCTCGGCCACGGCGCTTTGCTCTTCGGCGGCGCTGGCGATTTGCAGGTTCATGTCGCTGATCACGGTGACGGCATCACCGATCTGGCGCAGTGCGGTGACCGCCTGGCCGACCTGCTCGACGCTGCCTTGGGCCTGGCGATAGCTGTTGCCCATGGCTCCGACGACTTCCTGGGTGCCGCTTTGCAATTGCTCGATCACCACGCGGGTTTCTTCCACCGACTCCTGCGTGCGCCGTGCCAGGTTGCGCACTTCGTCGGCCACCACGGCAAAACCCCGACCGGCCTCACCGGCGCGGGCGGCCTCGATGGCGGCATTGAGCGCCAGCAGGTTGGTCTGCTCGGCGATGCCACGAATCACTTCCAGCACCGAGCCGATTTTTTCGCTGTTGCCGGCCAGGCCTTCAACCTGGGCCATGGCAGTGCTCATGTCAGCGGCCAGCAGGCCGATATTGCTGGTGGTCTGATCAATCACGGTCAGGCCATCGCGGGTGGACTGGTCGGCATCGCGGGCCGCTTGCGCAGCCTGGGCTGCGCTGCGGGCGACATCCTGGGCGGTGGCGCTCATTTCGTGGGAGGCCGTGGCCACCTGGTCAACCTGGCGATACTGCTGCTCCATGCCGGCGCTGGTTTCGCTGGCGATCGCGGCGGATTGGTCAGCGGTGCCACGGGCGTCCTGCACCGAGCGTTTGACCTCGGCGATGATCGGCTGCAACTTGTCGAGGAAACGGTTGAACCAACCGGCCAGTTGGCCGAGTTCGTCCTGTTTGTCGTAGGCCAGGCGCCGGGTCAGGTCGCCTTCACCGCTGGCAATGTCCTGGAGCATATGCGCCACGCCCAGGATCGGCCGGGTCACGCTGCGCGCCATCAGCCACACCAGGATCAAACCGACCACCGCGGCCAGCAGGCCCAAGCCGAGTTCGAGCAGGGTGCCCTGGGTATTGTCGGCATCCAACTGGGCCTTGAGTGCCTCGGCCGGCGCCACCAGGACTTTTTTCGGCACGTCCAGCAGCACGCCCCATGGCTTGCCGCCCGGAATCGGCGCAAAGGGCGCCAGCACTTTGAGTTGGTGATCGGTACGCAGGCTGCGGATCTCGGTACCGCTCGCCAGGGCAGTGATCAGCTGTGCACCGCTGGCGGGGTCGACCTGGTCCAGGCGCTGGCTGAGCTTGCTGGCGTCCGGGCTGTAGCCGGCGAGCAAGCCGGTGGGGCTGAGGATGCTGACTTGGGTCTGGCCGTCGTAGAGCTTCTGGCTGGCCTGTTGGCTCACGGCCTGCAAGCTGTTGAGGTTGATGTCCACGGATAACGAGGCAATGACCTTGCCGTTGGCCATCAGCGGGAAGACGATACTGGTCATCAGCACGTTCTGCCCGTCGATCACATAAAAGTAAGGCTCGATCACGCAGGGCTTGAGCGTGGTGCGCGGACAGGTGAACCAGGCGTTGGCTTGTTCGCCGCTGGGGCCGACGGACGCGTCGGTCATGTCGCTTTCGGGCAGCGCCATGGACGTGATGTTGCCGGGTGTCGGCTGCGACCAGTACAGGGCGAAGCGGCCTTTGTCGTTACTGCCCAGCTCCGCCTGGTTGGCGAACAGCTCATCCTTGCCATCCAGCGCATTGGCTTCGAACACCAGGGACAAACCCAGCAGGTCGGGGTTGGCCTGGAGCGCGGCGCGCACTTGGCGGGTCAGGTCTTCGCGGGTGTCGAAGGCATCCAGAAAGCGTTTTTCCGCCTGCTCGCGCAAAAACAGCACCTGGCGCGAAAACCCGTGTCCGTACTGGTAGGCATCCATGAACTGCCGACGGATGCCCAGCGCCTGCACTTCACCTTGAGCCTCGATGCGCGCCTGAGCGGCTTCATCAAGCATCTGCATGCTCGACGCTTTGACCTGTTCGGAACTCTGCGCCATGCGATACAGCGACAGACCCACCAGCAGGGTCACGATTCCCAGCAGGCACAGGCCCGCGAGCAGGGTGATTTTCCATTGAATGGAGAGCTGTCTGAGCGACATCGGGACATCCTTACCTGAATACACATAGAAAAACCGTTATCGGCTGCGCGCGCTTTTTCTTTATTCAAACAGTCAATTTAAACCTGTCCGGGGTCACAGTTTTTTGACATGGCCGGCTGGCTGCTGCACAGTGCGCGCCCTCTAATAAGACCTCTTTGAGCCCGTACGCCGGCAGCACCTTCAATGGCCGCTGAGGCGCGGGCATGCCTGTCTTTTATGTTTCTGTCTTGAGGTAACCATGATTAACGCTGTTATCGCCGCGGTCGGTACCATGCTGGTGCTCAGCCTGTCCCGTGTGCATGTGGTCATCGCCATCATCGTTGGCGCCCTGGTGGGCGGCTTGACCGGGGGGCTGGGGATCGACGCCACGCTCAAAGCGTTTAACAGCGGTTTGGGTGGCGGTGCGACCGTGGCGTTGTCCTACGCGTTGCTCGGCGCTTTCGCTGTGGCGATTGCCAAGTCCGGCCTGGCCCATGCCCTGGCGGACAAAGCGCTGTTGCTGGTCGATCGCCAGGAAGCCAGCGGCCGCAACCATGTCAAATGGCTGTTGATCGGCCTGCTGTGGGCGGTGGCGATCGCTTCGCAGAACATCCTGCCCATCCACATCGCGTTTATCCCGCTGCTGGTGCCGCCTCTGTTGTATGTGCTGACCAAGCTGCAATTGGATCGCCGCCTGATCGCTTGCGTCATGACGTTCGGCTTGATCACGCCTTACATGTTCCTGCCGGTGGGCTTTGGCAATATCTTCCTCAACCAGATCCTGCTGGCCAACGTGGCCAAGAGCGGCGTGGACATCAGCCAGGTCAACGTGACCCACGCCATGAGCCTGCCCGCGCTGGGCATGGTGGTCGGGCTGCTGGTGGCGGTGTTTATCAGCTATCGCAAAAAACGCGTGTATGACCTGGAGAAAATCGAACGGGTCGAGCAGGTGGCGGTGCAGTACAACCCGTTGACCCTGCTGGTGGCCGGCCTGGCGATTGCCTCGGCGTTCATTATTCAACTGTGGCTGGACTCGATGATCATCGGTGCGCTGGCCGGGTTCCTGATTTTCTCGGTGTCGGGCATCGTGCGCTGGCGCGACACCGATGATCTGTTCACCGAAGGCATGAAGATGATGGCGATGATCGGCTTCATCATGATCGCCTCGTCGGGCTTTGCCGAAGTGCTCAAAGCCACCGGTGATGTGCGCTCACTGGTGGAAACCTCGGCGGCGTTCATCGGCCATAGCCGTGGAGTAGGGGCGCTGTTGATGCTGCTGGTAGGGCTGTTGGTGACCATGGGCATCGGTTCGTCGTTTTCCACGGTGCCGATCCTGGCCGCGATTTTTGTGCCGTTGTGTGTGCAACTGGGTTTCAGCCCGGTGGCGATCGTATGCATCGTCGGCACCGCCGGGGCGTTGGGCGACGCCGGTTCACCGGCCTCCGATTCCACCCTCGGCCCGACCTCCGGCCTGAATATCGACGGCCAGCATCATCATATCTGGGACACCGTGGTGCCGACCTTCCTGCACTACAACCTGCCGTTGCTGGCGTTTGGCTGGCTGGCGGCGATGACGCTCTGACATCAGCTCCCTCACCTCACTGTAGGAGCGAGCTTGCTCGCGAAAAACGCCCAGTTAACGCGTTCATCCAGAATGCACGCGTTTTCGTTGGCGACCTTCGCGAGCAAGCTCGCTCCTACAGAAATGACGCATTTGGCCGCTAACCTCTCAAGTCGCCCCTAATAAGAGAGAAAAGCCATGCGTCTGAGCCTCAAGGCCAAAGTCCTGACCCTTGCCGTCGTGCCGGTGTTGCTGTTCGCTCTGGTCATCAGCCTGACCACCGTGTGGATGCTGCAGGGCCAGGCGCGCAACGAAGTGGATGAAACCCGCCAGCGCCTGCTCAACGACGCCAAGGCCACCCTGCGAGGTTATGTCGAGGTGGCCATGACCACCATCAAGCCGCTCTACGACGCCGCTGCCCCCGGCGATACGGCGCCGCGCTCGCAGGTGGTCAAGTTGCTGTCCAACACCAGCTACGGCAAGGACGGCTACTTCTTCGGCTACGACTCCGAGACCATCCGCCTGTTCAAGGGCAACAGCCCGGACGGCGTGGGCAAGAGCTTCAAGGACAACCGCGATCCCAACGGCGTCTACGTCAACCGCGACCTGGTCAAGGTCGGCAAGGACGGCAGCCACTACCTGCAATACAGCTCGACCCAGCCCGGCCAGACCGAGCTGGTGCCCAAGCTCGGCTACACCGAATACCTGCCCAAGTGGGACATGGTCATCGGTACCTCGGTCAACCTGGATGGCATCGAAGCCCAGGTCGCGGTGGTCGAGGCCAAGGTCCACGAGCGCATGGAGGGCGTGCTGTTGAGCATTCTTGGCCTGGCCGCCGTGGTATTGCTGGTGATTGCGGCCGTCGGCGTGCTGGTGGCCAACACCATCCTGCGCCCACTGAGCCTGATGAAGGCCAACCTGGACGATATCGCTGCGGGCGAGGGTGACCTGACACGCCGGCTGGCCATTACCAGCCAGGATGAACTCGGCGACCTGGCCGGCGCGTTCAACCGCTTTGTCGACAAGATTCACGGGCTGGTGCGCCAGATCACCGAAATGACCGCGCAACTCACCGGCCTGGTGAGCCAGGTGTCCGAGCAAGCCCAGCGGTCGGAAACCGCCATGGAACGCCAGCGTCACGAAACCGACCAGGTCGCCACCGCGATCAATCAGATGTCATCCGCCGCCCATGAAGTGGCGCGCAGTGCCCAGGGCGCTGCCGTTGCCGCGCAGCAGACCGATGCCGAGGGCCAGGCCGCCAAGCGGGTGGTGGATGGCAGCATCGCGCAGATCCATGCGCTGGTGAACGATATCCGCAGCAGCGGGGTGTCCCTCGACAGCCTGCAACAGGACGTGTCATCGATTGTCAGCGTGCTCGGCGTGATCCGCTCGATTGCCGAGCAGACCAACCTGCTGGCGCTCAACGCGGCGATTGAAGCTGCCCGAGCCGGGGAGGCCGGGCGGGGCTTTGCGGTGGTTGCCGATGAGGTGCGGGCGTTGGCCAGCCGCACCCAGACCAGCACCCAGGAAATCCAGGGCATGATCGACCGCCTGCAAAAAGGCACCGAAGCTGCGGTGGACGCCATGCGCCGCTCCAGCGATGCCGGTGACGGTACGTCGGCCCAGGCCAACCAGGCCGGGGCATCGCTGGACACCATGGCCCAGTTGATCGGCACCATCAACTCGATGAACGCGCAAATCGCCAGCGCCGCCGAAGAGCAAACCGCCGTGGCTGAAGAGATCAACCGCAGCGTCCACCAGATAGCCGTGGCGGTGGACAGCGTGGCCGATGAAACCCAGCGTGGCGCCCAGACGTCCCGCAGCCTGGCGGATCTGGGTCAGCGCCTGGGGCAATTGGTGGGTCAGTTCAGGATTTGATCGTTCATAGATCGCGCATCAGCAAGCCAAAATCCAGCCCCATCTCGGCCGGCAAGGGCACATACACCGTGTGCCCATCCCCCGGCGCTACCTCGATGGCTTCGCCCTTGACGTTATGCAACGAGGTCAGGTCAAAGTGGAAATTGCCGGCCGGCGTCATCAATTCCAGGTGATTACCCACGGCGAAGCGATTCTTCACCTTGACCTCGGCCAACTCGCCCCGGCGTTCGCCGGTGAGTTCACCGACAAACTGCTGGCGCTCGGAGACGGAGCTGCCGTGCTGGTAGTTCTGGTATTCATCGTGCACATGGCGGCGCAGGAAGCCTTCGGTGTAGCCGCGTTGAGCCAGGGATTCGAGGTCGCTCATCAAGCGGCGGTCAAAAGCGCGACCGGCGACAGCATCATCGATTGCCCGGCGATACACCTGAGTGGTGCGCGCGCAATAGAAGTGCGACTTGGTGCGGCCCTCAATCTTCAGCGAGTGCACGCCCATGTGGGCCAGGCGCTCCACATGCTGCACGGCGCGCAGGTCCTTGGCGTTCATGATGTAGGTGCCGTGCTCGTCTTCGAACGCGGGCATCTGCTCATCGGGGCGATTGGCTTCCTGCAGCAGGAATACCTGGTCGGTGGGCGTGCCGATGCCCAGCGTCGGCTCATAGGCCTGGACGATCTCGCCCGTGGCATTTTCCACCGCCGCGCTGGCCTGGTACTTCCAGCGGCATGCATTGGTGCAACTGCCCTGGTTGGCGTCGCGCCTGTTCATATAGCCTGACAGCAGGCAACGCCCGGAATAGGCCATGCACAGGGCGCCATGCACAAACACCTCAAGCTCCATGGCCGGCACCTGCTGGCCAATTTCGCCGATTTCTTCCAGAGACAATTCCCGGGACAGGATCACCCGGCGGATGCCTTGCTGCTGCCAGAATTCCACACTGGCCCAGTTGACGGTGTTGGCCTGCACCGACAAGTGAATCGGCATCTGCGGAAAATGCCGGCGCACCAGCATGATCAGCCCTGGGTCAGACATGATCAGCGCATCCGGGCCCATGGCGACCACTGGCGCGAGGTCCTTGAGGAAGGTCTTCAACTTGGCGTTGTGCGGCGCGATGTTCACCACCACATAGAAACGCTTGCCCTGTACATGGGCTTCCTGGATCCCGAGGGCCAGGTTGGCGTGATCGAATTCATTGTTGCGCACGCGCAGGCTGTAGCGCGGCTGGCCGGCGTACACCGCATCGGCGCCATAGGCGAAGGCGTAACGCATGTTCTTCAAGGTGCCGGCGGGAGCGAGCAGTTCGGGGGCGATCATCGGGGGCATGGTGTGTGAGCCGCAAAAAGCCGCGAGGGTAGTGCAGGGCAGGGCGTGGTTCATTGATCCACGTCTAGATAAGCCGATCTATGCTTGTTCGATAAACCAGGGCACTCCCAGGTTTCGCCGCGGACTAAGCATCAGGGCCGACACCGGCCCTGTGCTTTTTTGACATGGATCGGACATGAATCAAACCAACCTGCAATTCAAGACCCTGCTGTTACTGCTCGCCCTGGTCACCGTCGCCTTTATCTGGATATTGCTGCCGTTCTACGGCGCGGTGTTCTGGGCGGTGATCCTGGGCATCATCTTCGCGCCCATGCAGCGCCGCCTTCAGCAGCGCTTTGGCTGGAACCGCAACCTGACCTCCCTGACCACCTTGATGGTATGCCTGGTGATCGCGATTTTGCCGGTGATCATTACCAGCGCCTTACTGGTGCAAGAGGGCGCCACGCTTTATAAAAACATCGAAAGCGGCAAGTTGGACGTGGCCGGATACATCGAGCAGTTCAAGCATTTTCTGCCGCCATATTTCCAGCACCTGCTCGACCGCTTCGGCATGGGCAATCTGGAAGGCTTGCGGGAAAAGGTGGTCAAAGGCGCAATGCAGGGCAGCCAGTTCTTCGCCTCCCAGGCGTTCAGCTTCGGCCAGGGCACGTTTGATTTCCTGGTGAGCTTCTTCATCATGCTGTACCTGCTGTTTTTCCTGCTGCGCGACGGCCCGGACCTGGTACGCAAGGTGCGCACGGCGGTGCCATTGGCCGAGCCGCAAAAGCGTCGCCTGCAACTCAAGTTCAACCGGGTGGTGCGGGCCACGGTCAAGGGCAATGTGCTGGTGGCTGTCACCCAGGGTGCGCTGGGGGGCTTGATCTTCTGGTTCCTGGATATTCCCAGCGCGCTGCTCTGGGCGGTATTGATGGCGTTTCTGTCGCTGCTGCCTGCGGTGGGCGCCGGGATTGTATGGGGGCCGGTGGCCGCTTACTTCCTGTTGAGCGGTTCGATCTGGCAGGGCGTGGTACTGGCGCTGTTCGGCGTGTTCGTGATCGGCCTGGTGGACAATGTGCTGCGCCCGATCCTGGTGGGCAAGGACACCAAGATGCCGGATTACCTGATCCTGATCTCGACCCTGGGCGGGCTGTCGGTGTTTGGCCTCAATGGCTTCGTGATCGGGCCGCTGGTTGCGGCGCTGTTCATGTCCTGCTGGGCGTTGTTTGTCGAAACCAAGCCGCGCGTCAAGCTGCCGTTGCCCTAGGCTTCAAGCCTGTAGCGGGCTGCCAGTTGGCGTTGCATCTGGGCGTCGGATAACGAGGTGAGCGGGCCGCTGATGGGCTCGCCATCGCTTACCACGTACCAGCAGGCGAGCAGGCCCCGCTTGCGAAGAGGGGCGGGAACGGCGCTGCCGATGACGGACATGATCTGAACAGTGGGCATAAGGACCTCCAAACGTTATGGAGGTCACCTTACGGTGCGGCGGCGCCGAGGAAAAATCACCTGGCTCGATAGTCGACATCAATGCCAGGCGTCAATCCACCACCTGATCGAGCATGTGCACCACTTCCTGTTCGCTGAGCAGGCCTTTGCGCACCAGGTTTTCTGCCAGCAATGCCAGGAACTTTGCGCTGCGGTGGCCTTCCAGGTGCTTGAGTTCGGTCAGGGCGCTGTAGACCTTGCTGGATGTACAGAGGCCAGCGGTGCGGTGCGGGTTTTGCGTGGGCATGGTCCATCGTCCTTAATTGTTATTGAGTGGACAGAATCGATAGTGAGATGGCTTGGTGACACAAACATGACAGCGTTCCTGTTGGTCGATCAAGAGGCTATCCCAACCTGATGATGTGGGATCGGCGCCCAGGCATTGTCCTCACAACGACCTTGGCGAGATAAATCCAGACTTTGCGGGCAAAAAAAGGCCCCGCGTGTGGGCGAGGCCTGTTTGCGCACCGATAGACGGTTACCAGCCGTGGCGGTAGTAGCCATGGGGCGGGCCATAGTAGCCATAGCCGCGTGGCGGGCCGTAATAGACCGGCGCCGGACGGTAGTAAACCTGTTGCTGCACATACACCGGTGGTGGCGGTGCGTAGTACACCGGTGGCGGAGCGGCATACACCGGCTGCGGCTGCACGTACACCGGCTGCTGTACATAGACCTCACGAGGCTGGCTGGCAACCACGGAGCCGACGACGGCCGCACCGACAAGCGCACCCAACACGGCCGGGCCGCCCCACCCACCACCGTGAGCGGAAGCTTGGCCTGCCATAGCGAGTGCGCCAATAAGCAAGGCAATCCTGGGGAGTTTACGCATCATGGTCATTCCTCGGTTAGCCCCTGCGCTTGTGGTCTGCAATCAATAGACTCAAGGATTGTCGCGGGGATACTTTTAAGACAACGTATTTCTGAAAAACAGCACAGCCGCTAGGTAAAGGTTGTGTAAGGTCTGTACCGATTCGCTTACTTCAAGGAGCTACCCATGCAGATGCACCCCAACAAGGACACCCAGCTGTGCATGTCACTGTCGGCGCGTCCTGGAAATTTCGGCCTGCGTTTCCATAACCATCTGTATGAGCAGTTGGGCCTCAATTTCTACTATAAGGCCTTCAGCAGCCAGGACTTGCCCGGCGCGATCGGTGGCATCCGGGCGCTGGGCATTCGCGGCTGTGGCGTATCCATGCCGTTCAAGGAAGCTGCCATCGCCTTAGTGGACGAACTTGACGATTCGGTTCACGCCATTGATTCGCTGAACACCATCGTCAACACCGACGGCCGTTTGAAGGCCTACAACACCGATTACATTGCCGTCGAGCAACTGCTGAAAAAGCATCAGGTGCCGAAAGACGCAAGCTTCGCCCTGCACGGCAGCGGCGGCATGGCCAAGGCCGTGGCCAGTGCCTTGCGCGATGGCGGGTACGCCAAGGGTGTGATCGTGGCGCGCAACGAGGCGGCGGGAAGGGCTCTGGCGCAGAACCTGGGATATGCATGGCAGGCTGAACTGGGCGAGTTACGCCCGCAGATGCTGGTGAATGTGACACCGATTGGCATGAGCGGCGGGGCGGAGGCGGATCAGCTGGCGTTTGTGGCCGATGCTGTGGATAACGCCGAGACGGTGTTCGATGTAGTCGCCATTCCCGCCGAAACGCCGTTGATCGTGCGCGCACGTGCCAACGGCAAGCGGGTAATTACCGGGCTTGAAGTGATTGCGATCCAGGCGCTGGAGCAGTTTGTACTTTATACCGGGGTGCGGCCTACGCAGGAGCAGTTCCAGGCGGCGGTGGCCTTCGCCCGGAGCTGACGCCCTGTAGGAGCGAGCTTGCTCGCGAAAAACGTCAACGATAATGCGTATTTTCTGAATGAACGCGGTGCCAGTGAGTTTTTCGCGAGCAAGAGCTAGGCGCCCCCCTCGCTCCTACAGACGGTGGTGTGCGCTTACCTGACTGGCATTAGCGCAAGGTTGAATCTCGTCAGGCCTGTTCCAACTGGGCCAGGCGTTCTTCCAGGGCGGCGATCCGCGCTTCCAGCTCTTCGATGCGCTCGGCGCCGACGGTCGCGCCGCCACGCTCCACCGGGTTCCCGCGCGCCGCAATAATCGCTTCGATATCCGCCGGGTCGCCCAACGCATGGGTATACCGATCCTCGCGCTGCCCTGCCTGACGCGGCACCAGCACCGCCAGGCCCCGGGCAATCAGACGTTCCAGCTGATGCACCACTTGCTCGGCGTCCTCAAAGTCATGCATGCGCCCGCTGCGGGTCAGCAACTCGTTGACTGTCTGTGGTCCTCGCAGGAACAGCAGCCCGATCAGGATCACCTGCGCCGGTACCAGTTCCAGCGCCTTGTCGACACGATGTTCCCAGCGGTCGGCGCGGCTGCCCATGACCAGCCGGGTATAACCCTGGCCTTCCAGTGCGCGCAAGCTCTGGCCAACCTGGCCCTGGCTGAGGTTGGTCACCGGTTCGCGGCTGGTCTTCTGGTTACAGGCCAGCACCAGGGCGTTAAGGGTCAGGGGGTAGGTCTCCGGGTTGGTCGCCTGTTTTTCGATCAGGCAGCCCAGGACGCGGATTTCCGTGCTGTTCAGGCGCGGCTCAAGAGTGTCGGTGTCGTGCTCGGCGGTCATCGCGCGTTCCCTATGCAGTGAATCCACTAGCCTAAGCCGGAAAAAATAAAAGACAAGCGGCAGGCATGGCTATAATCGCCGCTGGTTCCAACCCTGCCATTACCGTGAGACTGACATGACTATTTCCCTGTATGCCGCTTCCATCCCAGTCTTCAAGCAAATGCTCAACGCCCTGAGCGATGTGCTGAACAAAGCCGAAGCCCACGCCAGCGCCAAGAACATCGAGCCGAACGCCTTGCTGCAAGCGCGCCTGTTCCCGGACATGTTCCAGCTGGTGCGTCAGGTACAGATCGCCGTCGACTTTGCCAAAGGTGTCAGCGCACGCCTGGCCGAGATTGAAGTGCCCAAGTACGAAGACAGCGAAGTCACCTTCGCCGACCTGCAAGCCTTGATCGCCAAGGTGCTGGCCTTTGTCGACACCATCAAGCCCGAGCAGATCGACGGCAAGGAAGGCATCGAGATCGTCACCCGCCCGGGCACTCCGAAAGAGAAGCGCTTCAGCGGCCAGTCCTACCTGCTGACCTACGGCCTGCCGCAGTTCTTCTTCCACGTCACCACTGCTTACGCCTTGCTGCGTCACAATGGCGTGGAAGTGGGCAAGCGTGATTACATGGGCGCTTTCTAAACCCCCACAAAAAAGCCCGGGAGCGTTCTTCAATGAACGGTCCCGGGCTTTTTTGTGGCTTACGTTCAAGCCGACTGTGCATCCTTGTCCAGACACGCCGCTGCGGTAAACAACACATCGGTGGACGAGTTGAGCGCGGTTTCCGCCGAATCCTGCAACACGCCGATAATGAAGCCCACAGCCACCACCTGCATGGCAATCTCGCTCGGAATGCCGAACAGGCTGCACGCCAGCGGAATCAGCAGCAGCGAGCCACCGGCCACGCCCGAAGCCCCGCAGGCGCAAATAGCCGCGACCACGCTGAGCAGCACGGCGGTGGGCAGGTCTACGGCGATTCCCAGCGTATGCACGGCCGCCAGGGTCAGTACAGTGATCGTGATTGCCGCACCGGCCATGTTGATCGTGGCCCCGAGCGGGATCGACACCGAATACGTGTCTTCATGCAGGCCCAGGCGTTTGCTCAACGCCAGGTTCACCGGAATGTTCGCCGCCGAGCTGCGGGTGAAGAACGCGGTGATACCGCTTTCGCGCAGGCACAGCAGCACCAATGGGTAGGGGTTGCGACGCAGTTTCCAGAACACGATGGCCGGGTTGATCACCAGCGCCACGAACAGCATGCAGCCGATCAATACCATCAGCAGATGGGCATAGCCGAGCAGGGCGCCGAAGCCGGAGGTGGCCAGGGTCGAGGCGACCAGGCCGAAGATCCCCAGCGGCGCGAAGCGGATCACCACACGTACGATCAGCGTTACGCCGTTGGACAGGTCATCAAGCACTGTGCGGGTGGTTTCGCCGGCATGGCGAATGGCAATACCCATGCCGATGGCCCAGGCCAGGATACCGATGAAGTTAGCGTTCATCAGCGCGCTGACCGGGTTATCCACCACGCTGAGCAGCAGGCTTTGCAGCACCTCGCCGATACCGCCGGGGGCGCTGACGGTGGCGTCATGGGTCGCCAGGACCAGGGACGACGGGAACATCATGCTGGCAACCACCGCGACCACGGCCGCGGCGAAGGTACCCAGCAGATACAGGAACAGGATTGGCCGGATATGGGTTTCCTGGCCGTGTTTATGATTGGCGATGGACGCCATTACCAGCACGAACACCAGAATCGGCGCGACGGCCTTGAGCGCCGTAACGAACACTTTGCCAATAAAACCGGCGGCCTTGGCGGCTTCAGGCAGCAACAGGGCGAGCAGGATACCGGCGATCAGGCCGATGACAATTTGCGTAACGAGGCTGACGCGCATTAGCCGTTGCAACAAGGAGGGGGCAGCAGTCATAAACAGTTGTCTCTAGTTTTTTTAGTAGGGCGCAGCATTGCAGGGATAAGTACTGTGGGAAGCAGGCGCGAAGTCTAGCACGCTGTAGGACGAGTCCCGTTTGCTGCGTCACTCCGTCACCGGTACCGTCGGATTTGACCAAATAGCTCCCGCAGTGTGTTCAGGGCAGGGCGGTAAACAGTTCGCGTCGGGCACCTTCGGTAATCGCCACGATGCCGGGGTGCTTGACCTTGCGCTCCACCGAGATGGCGTAAAACGATTCGGTCACCGCGTCGGTCTGGCCGATCAGCGCCACGCCGTACTGGCGCACCACCTCGTCGGCGATCACGCTGGGGGCGATAAAGATGCCGCTGCCGGACTGGCCGAACGCCTGCATCAAGGCGCTGTCGTCGAACTCGCCGATGATCCTGGGTTGAATCTGCTGATCGACAAACCAGCGCTGCAAACGGCTGCGCACCACTGTTTCCGCGCCGGGGATCAACAACGGTGCGCCGTGCAAACACCCTGGGAACGCGCCGCCATGTTGCTCGGCCAGCGCGTGGGTGGCAAAAAAACTGATGCCGCATTCCCCCAGCTTCTGGCTGTAGCCCTTGATGTCCAGGTGAGTCGGCATCGGACTGTCGGAGATCACCAAGTCCAGGCGCTGGATCGCCAGGTCGGCCAATAACCGTTCGAGTTTGTCTTCACGGCAAGTGATGCGGATCGGTTCGCTCAGTTCCATGGTGGGCGCGATCAGGCGGTACACGATGGACTTGGGCACCACGTCCGCCACACCGACGCGAAAAACAATCTGCTGTTCATTGGGTTGCGCGCGTAGCAGCGCCTCAAGTTCATTGCCGGTCTGGAACATCTGCTCGGCGTAGGGCAGCGCCTGGCGCCCGGTTTCTGTCAGCTCAAGCTGGCGCCCCACACGCTGAAACAGCGCAATGCCGTAGGTGTGCTCCAACAAGCTGATTTGCCCGCTGATGGTCTGGGGTGTGAGGTTCAGTTGTTCGCAGGCGCGCACAATGCTGCCCGTCTTCGCCACCACCCAGAAGTAATGCAACTGTCGATAATTGAGCATCGCCGTCTACACTTCGTAAAAACCGAAGTATACGCGAGAAAAATACGAATTTTACTGAACTGTCCAGCTGCATAGAATGCCTCGCTATCGCGGGGCCACTATTTGGTCCCAATGGTTCTAATGAGGAATACATCATGAAACTCAATTCCCTGGGCGCAGCGTCGCTGCTTGCGCTTTCATTGGTGGTGATCAGCGGTTGTGACCAGGTCGAGAAAAGCGCGCAGCAGGTGCTGGGCAAGGCCAGCGAATCGGCCAAGCAAGCCATCGACGACACCCAGAAGGCCGCCGAACAGGCATTGAGTGAAGCGACCCAAGGCTTGATCAGTCCGCAGAAAAAGGATGATCAGCCAGAAAAAGATGCAGAATCCACCCAAGAAACCTAATTTCCCAGCACAACGTCAGGACTGACCTATGGATTACCTTTTACAACTGGCCGCCAGCCCCACCGCCTGGGTCGCACTGGCCACCTTGATCGTCATGGAAATCGTGCTGGGCATCGATAACCTGATCTTCATCTCGATCCTCACCAACAAACTGCCTGAGCAGCATCGGGCCAAGGCGCGCCGCATCGGCATCAGCATGGCGCTGATATTGCGCCTGGGCCTGCTGAGCACCATCGCCTTTATCGTGCAGTTGACGGCACCGGTGTTCGAAGTGCTCGGCCAGGCTTTTTCGTGGAAGGACATGATCCTGATCGCCGGTGGCCTGTTCCTGGTGTGGAAGGCAACCACCGAGATCCATCACAGCATGGACCCGGAGCCCGAAGAGAAAGCCAGCGTCGGCAATACGGTTGCCATCGGCTTTGCTGCCGCCATCGGGCAGATCCTGCTGCTCGACCTGGTGTTCTCCATCGACAGCATCATCACGGCCGTGGGCATGACCGAACACTTGCCGATCATGATCATCGCCGTGGTGAGCTCGGTCATTGTGATGCTGGTGGCGGCCGAACCCCTGGCCAAGTTCATCAACGACAACCCGACTGTGGTGATGCTGGCCCTGGGTTTCTTGATCATGATCGGCATGACGCTGATCGCCGAAGGCTTCGGCGCCCATGTGCCAAAAGGCTACGTGTATGCGGCCATGGCTTTCTCGGCGGCTATCGAGTGCCTGAACATTGCACGGCGTAATCGCCACAAGCGTTTGCTCGCTGCCCGCGAGTAACCGCTGGCACAAACAGGCCGGCTGCGCTCATATGAGCCCAGCCGGCCTTTTGCTGTCTGCTAGAATCGGCCCACTTGATAGCTTGAGGTCCCCCATGAACGAGCCGATTCGCCTTACCCAGTACAGCCACGGTGCGGGTTGCGGCTGCAAGATTTCGCCCCAGGTCCTGGAAGTGATCCTTGCCGGCAGCGGCGCACAGAACCTCGACCCCAACCTGTGGGTGGGCAACGCCTCGCGCGATGATGCGGCGGTGTACGCCATCGACGAGGAGCGCGGCGTGGTCTCCACCACGGACTTTTTCATGCCGATCGTCGACGACCCCTTCGACTTCGGCCGCATTGCCGCCACCAATGCCATCAGCGACATCTACGCCATGGGTGGCGACCCGTTGATGGCCATCGCCATTCTTGGCTGGCCGGTGAATGTGCTGGCGCCGGAAGTTGCCCGGGAAGTCATTCGTGGCGGCCGTTCGGTGTGCGACGCCGCCGGCATCCCGCTGGCGGGCGGGCACTCCATCGACGCGCCGGAGCCGATCTTCGGCCTGGCGGTGACCGGCATCGTGCAAAAGCGCCATATGAAACGTAACGACACCGCCACCGCCGGCTGCAAGCTGTACCTGACCAAGCCCTTGGGCATCGGCATCCTCACCACTGCGGAAAAGAAGGGCAAGTTGCGCGAAGCGGATATCGGCCTGGCCCGCGACTGGATGTGCACGCTGAACAAGCCGGGCAGCCGCTTCGGCAAATTGGCCGGTGTCGCGGCGATGACCGATGTCACCGGTTTCGGCCTGCTCGGGCACCTGGTGGAAATGGCCGACGGCAGTGGCCTCACGGCCCGCATCGAATATGCAAAAGTCCCACGCTTGCCTGGCGTCGAGTACTACCTGGACCTGGGCTGTGTACCCGGTGGCACCTTGCGCAACTTTGACAGCTACGCCAGCAAGCTTGGGCGTGTACAGGAGCTGCACAAGCGCGTGCTGTGCGACCCGCAAACCAGCGGTGGCCTGCTGATCGCCGTCACGCCCGAAGGCGACGCCGAGTTCCACGCAGTGGCCTCTGAACTGGGCCTGGCCCTCGAGCCGATCGGCGAACTGCTGGAGCGACAGACCAACGCGGTAGAGGTGATTTGATGACGACCGACATCACCGATTACCGCGACATTTTCCTCAACGACCGGCCGATGATGGATACCCGCGCGCCCGTCGAATTCACCAAGGGCGCGTTTCCCGGCGTGGTCAACCTGCCGTTGATGACTGACGACGAGCGCCAGCGGGTGGGCACGTGCTACAAGCAGCAGGGCCAGCAAGCTGCAATCGTGCTGGGCCATCAGCTGGTGTCCGGCGCGATCAAGGCTGAACGTATCGAGCAGTGGGCGCAGTTTGCCCAGGCTAATCCGGAGGGTTACCTGTACTGCTTTCGCGGCGGGCTGCGCTCGCAGATTGTGCAGCAATGGTTGAAAACCGAAGCGGGTATCGACTATTCGCGTGTCGGTGGTGGCTACAAGGCCATGCGCACCTTCCTGCTGGACACGCTTGAGCAGGCCACTGCCGACTGTGATTTCGTCTTGCTCGGCGGCATGACCGGCACCGGCAAGACCGAAGTGCTGGGGCAGTTGCGTAACGCCCTGGACCTTGAGGGGCACGCCAATCATCGCGGCTCCAGCTTCGGCAAGCGCGCCACGGCGCAGCCGTCCACGATCGACTTCGAGAACCGTCTCGCGGTCGACCTGCTAAAGAAGCGCGCGGCGGGCATCGAACAGTTTGTGATCGAGGACGAGAGCCGCATGATCGGCAGCTGCGCGCTGCCGCTGCCGCTGCACAAAGGTATGCAGGCGTTCCCGATGGTGTGGCTGGAGGACAGCGTCGAGGGGCGTGTCGAGCGCATCCTGAAGGACTACGTGGTCGACCTGTGCGCCGAGTTCATTGCGGTATTTGGTGAGAATGGCCAGGCCTTGTTTGCCGAACGTCTTACCCAAAGCCTGGGCAATATCCATAAGCGCCTGGGTGGCGAGCGCTTCCAGCGGCTGCAGGCGATTTTGCAGGACGCCCTGGCGGAACAGGCCCGCAGCGGAGCAGTGGACCTGCACCGCGTTTGGATCGAAGGCTTGTTGCGCGAATACTACGACCCGATGTATGCGTTTCAGCGTGAAAAGAAAGGCGCGCGGATCGAGTTCGCCGGGGAGCAGGGGGCGGTGGTGGAATACTTGCGTGAGCGTGGTGTTCGGCGCAGTTGATTGGCAGGTTTGAAAGACCCCTTCGCGGAGGCTTTTTTGTAGGAGCGAGCTTGCTCGCGAAAAACTCGCAGGCACCGCGTTCATTCAGAAAGCACGCGTTATCGTTGACGTTTTTCGCGAGCAAGCTCGCTCCTACAGACGGCGGTGTATGGGCAAGCCCGCGAAAGGCCGTCAGCCCATTTGAAATCTAAAGAATCACCGCCCCGATCAACCCGCACACCACCCCCATCAGCATGGTCAATCCGGCCACCGTCACCAGCACGCGCGCATCGAAATCCTTGCGCAGCATCAGCAGTGACGGCAGGCTCACGCTCGGCAAGGTCATCAGCAAGGCGACGGCCGGGCCGGTGCCCATGCCCAGGGTTATCATGGTTTGTACGATGGGAATCTCGGCCGCCGTCGGAATCACGAACAGCGTGCCGACAATCGCCAGCGGAACCAGCCACACCAGGCTGTCGGCCATCGCCCCGTCCACATGGGGGAACAGCCAGACCCTTGCCGCGCCGAGGATCAGCACCGCCAGGATATACACCGGGATGGTGCTCCAGAACAGCTGCCACAAGGTGCGTAACCAGCGTGACAGGAAGGGTTCGGACTCGACCGTGCTGACATCAGCCACCGCCTCCAGCGCCGCTTCGGGCACCTGGTCCGGACGTGCAATACGCTGCGCGATCATTGACACACCCACTACCAGAACAATTCCCGCCACCAGCCGCAGCGCGGTAAAGCCCCAGCCCAGCACAAACCCCATGAACACCAGCGTGGCCGGGTTCAGTACCGGGTTGGCGATCCAGAACGCCAACGCCGCGCCCACCGACACCTGCTGACGACGCATGCCTGCCGCCACGGGTGCCGCGCAGCAACTGCACATCATCCCCGGCAAGGCGAACAGCCCGCCGCGCAGGGTCGAGCCCAGGCCGGCGCGGCCGAACAGGCGCAGCAGCCAGTCGCGAGGGATCAGCACCTGCAGCAGCGAACCGAGGATGACCGCCAGCACGGCGGCTTTCCAGATTGCCAGGAAATACACCTGGGCATAGGCCAGTGCTGCCGCGAGAGGCGAGCTTTGCTGGTCATTGAGAATCGAGGCGCCGATGCTGTGGTTGTCCGCCGCTGCAAACGCCTTGAGGTAGTAGGGCGACCATTTCACATAGTAGAGGCCGATACAGGCCACCAGCAGAAACAGCGCAGGTTTGCACCAGAACGACCAGCCCCGGTTGGGCTGGGTAGAAGCTAGGTTGGACATGGAGAGGATCCGCCGATGAGTCAATAGCGCAGCATCATACGCGCCTGACGCCCAACCTTCAGGTCTCTGCGCTGACCTGGGTCGGATTCGGGCAGGTTTCGTCGCCGTTATTGAGCCCCTGCTTATAGTTGCGACTGAGCAGCGAGGCCTTGCCGTTGTGCCAGGTGAGTGTCAGCACGTACAGCGAGTCATAGTCGTTACCGGACCAATCGTCGGTAATGGTGTGCTTTTCGCCGACCGCTTCACTGGCGACTTTGTTGATCAACTCCGGCAGATAACCGTGGGACCAGGCGGTGTAGATCGTCGCATTGTGGTATTTGTCCTCGACCAGTTCGTCGGCCAGGGCACTGGTGTCATTGGCCGAGAATTTGATATTGACCGGCAGGCCCAGCTTGATCGCGCTGGGACTGATGGTCATCAGCGGGCGAATGTAGCTGTAGGAATTGTCCAGTTCACCTTCCTCGACATTGCGCGTCGGGTTGGCGGCGAACACGAAATCGGCCTTGCCGAATTTTTCCGGCAATACACTGGCCAGGTTCATTGCACGGTTCAGGCCCTGGCAATTGAGTTGGCCCAGGCCTCCCGCAGGTTTTTCGCCGTGGCGCAGAAATACCAGGGTTTGCACGCCGTCCACCGGTTGCGCGCGGCTTTCACGGGCATCCAGTGCCGTGACAATACCGGCCGTGACCAGCAGCAGCGGTAACATGATGTATGAATAGCGTTTGAATCGTTGCACTAGGCGCAGAGGCTTGATCTTCATTAGGTTCGAGTCTTCTTGCGTCGGGTTAAGGCGGACAGGCCCGGCCCCAGTGACGCGTCAAGCGTCCTGCGGTAATCCATGTCGATGTAGCAAGGTGCCTCCATTCACCGTTCGGGCGCTGTTAAGAGTGCATTCGACTGTTTTGGTTCGCTCAGGAGGGATTCTGAATGGGCAATGTTGCTTGATGATGACGCATGCACGACGCCGAGTAGATGACTATCATGGGATTTTCCGCTCAGGGATTTCCTCGATGAACGCACTCGCCGCTTTCCCGATCAACAGCAAATGGCCCGCCCAGCACCCGGAGCGCCTGCAACTGTACTCGCTGCCTACGCCCAACGGTGTAAAAGTCTCGATCATGCTCGAAGAACTCGGCTTGCCTTATGAGGCACACAAGGTCAGCTTCGACACCCAGGATCAGTTGTCCCCCGAGTTCATGTCCCTGAATCCGAACAATAAGATCCCCGCAATCATCGACCCCAATGGCCCCAGCGGCCAGCCGCTGGCGCTGTTCGAGTCCGGCGCGATCCTGATTTACCTGGCGGAAAAGACCAGCGAACTGCTCGCCGAAGATCCGGCCACTCGCTACGAAACCCTCCAGTGGCTGATGTTCCAGATGGGCGGGATCGGCCCGATGTTCGGGCAGTTGGGGTTCTTCAACAAGTTCGCCGGCAAGGCCTATGAAGACAAGCGCCCGCGCGATCGTTACGCCGCCGAATCGCGGCGCTTGCTCCAGGTGCTGGAAAAACGCCTGTTGGGCCGCACCTGGATCATGGGTGACGATTACAGCATCGCTGACATCGCCACCTTCCCCTGGATTCGCAACCTGATCGGCTTCTACGAATCGGGCGACCTGGTGGGCATCGCCGATTTTCCCAACGTACTGCGCGCGTTGGACGGCTTTGTCGCACGTCCAGCGGTGATTCGTGGCCTGAATATTCCGAGCTGAGCATGCCGACTTTCGATTTCAAACAACTGGATGTCTTCAGCCGTGTGCCGCTCAAAGGCAACCCGCTTGCTGTGGTGCTCGGGGCCGACAGCCTGACGGACCAGCAGATGGCCGATTTCGCCAAGTGGACCAACCTCAGCGAAACCACGTTTTTGCTGACGCCCCGTGACCCACGCGCCGACTACCGGGTGAGAATTTTCACAACCACGCAGGAGCTGCCATTTGCCGGGCATCCGACCTTGGGCAGTTGCCACGCGTGGTTGCACGCAGGCGGTGTTGCGCGTGGGCAAGAGATCATTCAGGAGTGCGAAATCGGTTTGGTACGCATCCGGCGCGAAGGCGACGAACTGGCGTTTATAGCGCCACCCCTGTTGCGTTCCGGCGTTGTCGAGGCGTCGCTGCTGGAGCGTGTGCGCCTCGGGCTGGGCCTGGCGCCCGACGCTATATTGCGTAGCCAGTGGGTGGATAACGGCGCCGGTTGGCTGGCGGTGATGCTGGCGGATCACCAGGCGGTGCTGGCGTTGAAGCCTGACTACTCGCAGTTGCTCGGCTTGGCGGTCGGCGTCATCGCGCCGAGCGATGTGGAGGACGCACAGTTTGAGGTGCGCGCCTTCATTGCCGGCGACGGTGCTCCGGAAGACCCGGCCACCGGCAGCCTGAACGCCGGTCTTGCGCAGTGGTTGTTCAGCGAGGGTCTGGCGCCGGAGCGCTACGTGGTCAGCCAAGGTACGGCCATGGGGCGAGCGGGGCGTATTCGCATCGAGCGCCAGGGCGATGAAATCTGGGTGGGCGGCGCCGTTGCCGTCTGCATCGAAGGGCGTTTACAGCTCTAGATCAATGCAATTGTTACGCGCCACGCAATACACTGTTGGCCCCTCGGCATTTGTACCGTCGGGCCCAGGGGCATAAGCTTTGGCCCCAAAGATTCCAGTCACTTTTTCAGGAAAGCCATGACCAGCCAGTTCCCCCAAGCCCGCCCCCGTCGCCTGCGCCGCTCTCCGGAGCTGCGTGGCCTGTTCCAGGAGAGCGAATTCACGCTCAACGACCTGGTGTTGCCGATTTTCGTCGAAGAAGAAATCGACGACTTCGTGCCGATCACCAGCATGCCGGGTGTGTTGCGCATCCCTGAGAAAAAGCTGGCCGGCGAGATCGAGCGCTATGCCCGCGCCGGCATCAAGTCGGTGATGACCTTTGGCGTTTCCCACCATCTGGACGCCAGCGGCAGCGATACCTGGAAGGAGCGCGGCCTGGTCTCGCGCATGTCGTCGATCATCAAGGACGCCGTGCCGGAAATGATCGTGATGTCCGACACCTGCTTCTGCGAATACACCGACCATGGCCACTGCGGCGTGATGCATGGCGCCCACGTCGACAATGACGCGACCCTGGTCAACCTCGGCAAACAGGCCGTGGCCGCCGCCCGCGCCGGTGCCGACGTCATCGCGCCCTCGGCGGCGATGGACGGCCAGGTCCAGGCCATCCGCCGCGCCCTGGACGATGCCGGCTTTACCCATATCCCGATCATGGCCTATTCCACCAAATTCGCCTCGGCCCTCTACGGCCCGTTCCGCGAAGCCGGCGGCAGCGCCCTCAAGGGCGACCGCAAAAGCTACCAGATGAACCCGATGAACCGCCGCGAGGCCGTGCGCGAATCGCTGCTCGACGAGCAGGAAGGCGCCGATGCGCTGATGGTCAAACCGGCCGGCGCCTACCTCGACATCATCCGCGACATCCGCGAAGCCTCACGCCTGCCGGTGGCGGCGTACCAGGTCAGCGGTGAGTACGCGATGATCAAGTTTGGCGCACAGGCCGGGGCGATTGACGAGGATCGCGTGGTGCGCGAGACCCTGGGCTCGATCAAGCGGGCGGGGGCGGATTTGATTTTTACGTATTTTGCGATGGATTTGGCGTTGGCGGGGATTTAAGGGGGCTGCATTTAACCTACCTGTGGCGAGCGAGCTTTCTCGTCACAGGTAGAGGCATGCAGAAAGGCAATCAAATGAATGTGTTATCAGGCGATCAATGAAGTGGCTTCTTTTTGACGTCCTGTATTAATCGAACCTTGTGCAAGAGCCAGTACTTCTTTTAATGAGTCAATTGATTGCGCAGTCAGCGTCAACGCTGGAAGGTCCCACTCATAGTCCCTGACAACCCTGATTTGAAAGTGGCCATTTGCGTCGAATGAAGGATACCAGCCCACATCTATGAGGAAACCGTCTGGATATTCCACTTGCAACATGTCCTCCTTCAGATGGTGAGCTTGATGCTCAATCCCGTAGTCCTGCAACATAGATAACTCATCGTAAGTAATTTTGCCTTGCAGGAAGTCTAACGAGATCATTTGGTTAGTCTCCGGAACTCTTGCTCTGAGATAGGATGGCCATGAATCGTTCTCGCACTCAATTCAATGCGTACCCAGCGGCTGGGTAGGCCCTCGCTGGCGCCGGTGCTGTCAGGATACTCCATCACCTTCCACGGTTTTCCGTTGGTGGTCGTTCTGCCATTTTTATAGGCTTCTCGTTCCAAATTTTCAATGTCTATCCCTGGCTTGTACTTGGCCGGGCCGGATTTTGTTGCTGCCAAAATTTCTTTCCAAGGCATTTTTCTTGAAGGGCTGTGTTTATAGCCATGAGCTGTCCACTCGACATTCTCAGGTGAAGGCAGCGTGGGTTCGTTTTCTTCGGATTTTGCATTGTGTGGCGGGTCTTCGGCTCCTTTAATAGACGCGCATTCACCAGGACATGGACTAAGTCCCAGTGGATCTAACCATCCCGTAGGGTTGGTTACATATTGGTACGCATTGATCCCACCCGCCAGCTTCACCGGATCCGGCGTCAGGTAACGACCAATATCCGGATGGTAGTAGCGATGGCGGTTGTAGTGCAGGCCGCTTTCCTGGTCGAAGTATTGACCTTGGAAACGTAGAGGGTTGTCGATTTTGCCTACGTCGAGGCGGCTGATTTCTCCGTAGGCGCGGTAGTGAGCGGACCAGACGATTTCGCCTTCGGAGGTGGTGAGTTCCTGCGGTGTGCCGAGGTGGTCGAGTTGGTAGTAGTAAGACTTTACGTTTTCTGGACCGAAGCCTTCCAGCAGTGCCAGCGGGCGGAAGCTGTCGGGTTCGTAGAGGTAGCTGTGATGGTGATCGGCATGGTGTTCGGCGATCAGCTTGTCGCCTTGCCAGAAGAACTCTGTGGTTTTTTCTTCGATGGTTTTGCTGATGCGTCGGCCAAACGGGTCATAGCGATAGCTGGCGGTCTGGCCGTTAGGTTGGGTGACGCCGATCAGCCGGTGCTGGCAGTCGTAGCGGTACTCGGTGACGAGTGAATGACCTTTGCCGCGCCGCTCGCGGATCAGGTTGCCGAAGGCGTCGTAGTCGTAATGATGATCGCCCTGAATCATCAGGCGATTACCCGCCACGATGTCCGGGCCCGGCCTGTCTTGCATGAGTAAATTGCCGGCGGGGTTGTGGCCGAAACGCTCCTGCACATCCTGCGAATGATCGGCGCGGGTCAGGCGGTGGAGCGGGTCGTAGCGGTAACGGTGTTCGCCTTTGCGGGTGTCGAGCAGGCGGGTGAGGTTGCCGCCTTTGTCGTAGTCGTATTGGCGTTGGTAGAGGTGGTTTCCTTGCTGGGTGACGGCATGGGCGTGCAGGCGGTTTTGGTCGTCGTAGTGGTAGTGGCTGAGCAGTTGGCCTTGTTGGCGTTGGTGTTCGCGACCGGCACTGAACAGGTGGGAGGTCAGCAGCGAGCCATTCAGCTCGACGGTGGCCAGGTGTCCGCCTTTGTCGTGGTTGAAGGTCAGACGGTTATTATCCGGCAGGCGTAAATGCTGAAATTGCCCGCAGGCGTCGTAGCCGTAGCGCAAGGTGCCCCAGCCTTGGTGCTCGGCGGTGAGGCGGTTTTGGCGGTCATACTCGTAGGCCAACGTCCAGTGGCCGTCTTCGACACTGAGGAGGTTGCCTTGGCGGTCGTAGGTGTAGTCGACCGTGTTGCCATCGAGTAGGGTTTTTCTTACAAGGCGACCGGCGTGATCGCGTTCGTAGCGGGTAACAAGCTGACTGCCGTCGTCGCCGTATTCGGTCTTTTCCAGCAGGTTGCCGTTGAGGTCGTAGGCGTAGGCGGTGCGTTGGCCGTCGAAGCCGGTTTCCTGTCGGATCAGGCTGTTGGGGTGGTAGTCCAGTTGATAGGTTTCGCCGACTTCGTTTTCGATTTCGGTCAGCAAAAGCCGGGCGTTGTCGTAGCGGTATTTGACCTGGGTGCCATCGGCATTGATGCGACGGCTGATCAGGTGCAGGCCGTCGGCGTATTCGTAGCGGGTGACGTGGCCGAGTTCGTCGCGCTCGGCGATGATTTTTCCGTAGGGGTTGTAGCTGAATTCCCGCGTAGCGCCGTCCGGCAGTACCCAGCGAGTCAGGCGTCCTACAGCGTCCCATTGATACTGAGTCAGCGCGCCATGCTCATCCTCACGCGCAACCTGCCGGCCCAAGTCGTCATAGCGATAGCGCTTAATGCCGCCATTGGGCAGCTGTTCTTCAACAAGCTGCCCACGCTCATTCCACACCAGCCGATGACAACTGTTGTCGGGATACCAGACCCCGGTCAGTTGTCCCCGCTTGTCGTAGCTGTAATCCGTCGCGTTGCCGTCCGGATCAAGCTTGCGGATGACATCGCCTTGCTCATTACGCTCGTATTTCCAGACCGCCTCACCGCGGCGCACCACCCGTACGAAGCCGTTGTCATGCTCGTAGGACGTCGGCTCGTCCTCCCCCGGAAACAGCGTGATCAAGCGTCCGGCGTCGTCATATTGATACGCCGTCACCGCGCCCAGCGGGTCCTGCTCGACGGTCAGTCGGCCCTTATCGTCGTAGGATTTGAAATGCCGGGCGCCGTCGGGATCGATGCGCTGTACCAGTCGCGCCCGGTCGTCATGGACATACACTTCCTGGCTGCCATCGGCATTGTGCACGTTGACGCTGCCGTCATCGCCCCAGGCATAGCGCGTGTCCATCTGCGAAAAACTGGCCCAGTGCCGGACGCAGCGTGCCGCTTTGCCGGCGCGTTCCCATTCCCAAAAGAAACTCGCCCCACCGGCCAATTGCCGCTCAAGAATGACGTGCTGTTCGTCGTACCGATAAACCTCGCGTTCACCGACGGCATTGGTCGCCGAAACCAGTCGTCCGGCGTCGTCGTAGGCGTAGGCAACGACGTTCTGCTCGGTCATCCAAACGAAGGGTTCATGGCCTTTGGCGCGATGAACCTGATAGTCCACCGCCACGATGCGGTCGAATTCATACCGCAACAAAAGCGCACGGCCCGCGCCGTTATCCAGTCGCTCAATGCGCCCCAACCGATCCCGGAAAATGCGCAGCCGGTTGTCATACGCATCGCTGATCGCCGTCAGCACACCGTCGCAAAAGTGATAAAACCGAGAAGACTGGGCCAGCACCAGTTCATCAGGCGCAGACCCCAAGTAGATCGCCGCTTCCGCCAGGCTGTTGGTAATCGCCGGCCGAGCCGCCGTCGGCAAGGGCAGGGTGGTTGAGCGATTCTCATGGTCGGTCCACACCACCGAATCGCCCGACACAGAAAGCCTGTGCGCCAGCGCATGACTCCAGCCAAACCCCAACCCGCAATCCACGTCCACCGCACTGGTGCGGTACAAGCGCTTCCACTCGAACGGCAAGATGCCATCCAGCGTGCCGTCGGTCAGGGTCAGCAGTTCCTCGCCAGTGACCATCGACACCGGGCAACCGTTCGTAACGGTTTTATCCGCAGAAGCCGCCGCATCGCCCTTCGGGTTCGACGCCACGGCCGGCACATCATCCACCGACTCCTGGCGCACCAACGCCGTACGCTGCGTCTTGTTGCGCACCATCGGCACCGCGTTCGAAACCAGCGTGTCACCAGTCTTCAACGGCACCACCGGCACTGCCTTGATCGGTGTCGCCGCATTGCTCAGCAGCACCGGCTTGAGCGCTTCAGTGTGACCCGCCAAGCGAACTTTCCCGAACTGCTCGGCTATTTGCTCCAGCCACCTGCGCACCCGGCGCGACTTGATGCCAGCCAGCACTTTCGTGCTCATGCGCAGCACGATACCCATGCCGCCCGTCGCCAGGCCCAATAACAGATTGATGACGACCTCGGCGCCAATCCCGCCCAGCATTTCGTTCATGTAGGGAGGCGGCAGCATGCGCATCCAGCTGACCAACGCCGCCAGGTAAATGAACAGCAAAGGCTCGTCGCTCAGCACCAGCAGGCCCTTGGCGAGCGTCTCGGCACTTAACGTCAGTAATTTTTCAAACTCGTCCCGGGAAAAATAATGCAGCAGTTTTTCAGCATTGACCTGAGGAGCTGAAAGCCACTGAAATAGCTGTTCTATGTCGTCCCAGAGTGAGTAAAGGGTGTCGCTGAAACCTCGGGCATAGGCGCCGTACAGCGAAAGATAGCGCTCAAGGAAGTTTGCCTCGGAGTACCCCTTCCACAGGGGTTCGAAAGTGGCCCCCACTCACTGCGCAACCAGCCTTCCAGTGACGCAATGACCGACTGATAAGAGGCGTACAGCGCCTTGAAATGCTCCAAAGAAACGTCGGGGTAGAAACTGACTCGGTACTTCTGGTTGCGATCACACTCGGTGATTTCCAGAATGCCGCTGTGACCGATGGTTTTATGGCGGGGGCCCCCCAGCGGACCGCCGTCTGGACCGATGCGCTGCACCACGACCGGCGTGTTGCCGATCGGCACGAACCGCGAACTCTGGAACATATGCACCAGGGTCAACGTGCCGTTGGCTGTGCACGTGGCGACCGTGCTGCTGGGAAAGAGGGACCGATTGATCGGCGCTACGAGCGCTACTTCTTCTCCCACCTTGAACACTTGCTCGACATTCAGTGCCGAAAAGCTGAAAAAGCTTTGAGCCCAGGTGTCGTATGGGTGCAGGCACCCCCGGAAATCGCTGAGGATGGATTCGACGTCCCGCGTCTTTGCATCCATCGCGGCCAACACCAGGAAGCCAATGGCTTGGCTGGTTGCGTCGATCATGGGTGAGCCCTGTTGATCAGGGCTTTAACCGGAAAAACCATCTGCAATCCCTCGCACTGTTTGGTCAGGCGAGGGACTTTGCAGCGGTTTGCGGGGCAGGTGAGTAGAGCTTATCCGGCAGTTACGTGGGAAGTTTCAGCCAGAGTCGCAGCGAGTTCGGCATACCTACGAACCCCGGTTAGACTTGCGTGTCGATATCCCCATCGCCTGGACCGCCGTCAACCAAGGAAGCCTTATGTATTCAAGCCGCCTGATCTTCTGCCTCGCAACCTTACTGGTGCTGGCCGGTTGCTCCACCTCACGCGGTCCGCAGCAACCCGAGCGCAGTGAGGCCGAGGTGAAGACGCAGATCGTGCGTCTGCTCCCGGCCAAGGTCGCGGACCGAGAGGGTTGGGCCCAGGATATCTACACCGCGTTCGACACCCAGAAGATCTACCCCAGCACTGAAAACATCTGCGCCGTACTGGCGATGACCGAGCAGGAGTCCACCTATCAGGTCGACCCTCCGGTGCCGGGCATGGGCAAGATCGCCCAGGACGAAATTCTGCGGCGTGCCGGGAAGGTTCATGTGCCGGCGTTTGTCGTGCGCAGCGCTCTTCAATTGCGCTCGCCCACCGGCAAAACCTACGCCGAGCGTTTGAATGCCGCGCGCACCGAGAAGGACCTGAGCGGGATCTTCGACGATTTCATCAGCGTCGTGCCGTTGGGCAACACGCTGTTTGGCGGCTTCAACCCGGTGCACACCGCCGGCCCGATGCAGGTCAGCATCGACTTTGCGCAGAAACAGGCGCGGGGTTATCCCTACACGGTGGACGGTACGATTCGCCGCGAAGTGTTCACTCGCCGTGGCGGCATGTACTTTGGTATCGCCCATCTGCTGGGCTACCCGGTCAGCTATGACCAGCCGCTGTACCGCTTCGCCGATTTCAATGCGGGTTGGTACGCCAGCCGCAATGCCGCGTTCCAGGCTGCTGTCAGCCGTGCCTCAGGCACCGAACTGGCACTGGATGGGGATTTGATTCGCTATGGTTCGTTGCTGCCCGGTACCACTGAGCTGGCGGTGCGTTCGCTGGGGGCGAAACTGGATATGCGCAACCCCAGTATTCGCAGCCAACTGGAGCAAGGTGATACGTTGGACTTTGAGGACACCACCCTCTACAAGCGCGTGTTCGCCCTGGCCGACAAGTCCGCCGGCAAACCGCTGCCACGGGCGATCCTGCCGGGCATCGTGCTCAAGAGCCCGAAGATCACCCGCAATCTGACCACGGCGTGGTTTGCCAAGCGGGTAGATGAGCGGTATCAGCGCTGTATGAAGCGCTGATCACAGGTTTAATGATCGTTCCCACGCGAGGGAACGATCAATAAAGAAAAGGCCCGGTTTTCGTGGAACCGGGCCTTTTCCGTGTTGCTCTTGGACCATCAGCCGCGTTCGAGGGCCAGGGCCACGCCTTGACCACCACCGATGCACAGCGTCGCCAAACCTTTCTTGGCGTCGCGCTTGATCATTTCATGCAGCAAAGTCACCAGCACGCGGCAGCCTGAAGCACCGATCGGGTGGCCGATGGCGATGGCGCCGCCGTTGACGTTGACCTTTTCGGCGTCCCATTCCAGCTCTTTGCCCACCGCCAGGGACTGCGCGGCGAAGGCTTCGTTGGCCTCGATCAGGTCCAGGTCGGCCAACTGCCAGCCGGCCTTGTCCAGGCAGCGGCGGGTGGCCGACACCGGGCCGATGCCCATGATTGCCGGGTCGACCCCGGCGTTGGCATACCTGGCGATTCGTGCCAGCACGGGCAGGCCGAGGGCCTTGGCTTTGGCGGCGCTCATCAACAGCACCGCTGCGGCGCCGTCGTTAAGGCTGGAGGCGTTGCCGGCGGTGACGCTGCCGTCCTTTTTGAAGGCGGGCTTGAGCTTGGCCAGAGACTCGACGGTGGTACCGGCGCGCGGTTGTTCGTCTATCGCAAAGGCCACCGGGTCGCCCTTGCGCTGGGGAATCAGGATGGGTGTGATCTCATCGGCAAACCGTCCGGCTTCGATGGCGGCGACGGCTTTCTGCTGGGAGGCGGCGGCAAAGGCGTCCTGCGCCTCGCGGCTGATACCGTACTTTTCCACCAGGTTTTCCGCGGTGATGCCCATGTGGTAATCGTTGAACGCATCCCACAGGCCGTCAGTGATCATGCTGTCGATCACCTTGGCGTGACCCATGCGCAAACCGGTGCGCGCAGCGGGCAGTACGTAAGGCGCCAGGCTCATGTTTTCCATGCCGCCGGCGATGATCACGTCGGCGTCGCCGCAACGGATCGCCTGTGCACCCAGGTGCAGGGCCTTGAGGCCCGAGCCGCACACCTTGTTCAGGGTCAGGCTCGGCACGGCGTGGGGCAGGCCGGCGAGAATAGAGGCCTGGCGCGCCGGGTTCTGGCCGCTGCCTGCAGTGAGTACCTGGCCGAGAATCACTTCATCGACTTCGGCCGGGTCGAGGCCGGTCTGCTCCAGCAGGCGACGAATCACCGCAGCGCCCAGTTCAGGGGCCGGGATGCTGGCCAGCGAACCTTGAAAACTGCCCACGGCGGTGCGGGTGGCAGCAACAATCACGACGTCTTGCATGGAATCTGTCCTCACTGGAAATGCATTTCTGGAACATGGTCCGGGACGATCAGTTTACCGGCGGTCTTGCTGACAATCTCTTCAACGCTGACGCCAGGTGCGCGTTCCTTGAGGATAAAAGCGCCATTTTCGATTTCCAGGTAGGCCAGGTCCGTCAGCACGCGCTTGATGCAGTGGGCGCCGGTCAGGGGCAGGCTGCACTGGTTGAGCAATTTCGATTCACCGTCTTTGGATGCGTGGGTCATGATCACGATGATGTTTTCCGCGCCGGCCACCAGGTCCATGGCGCCGCCCATGCCCTTGACCAGCTTGCCGGGGATCATCCACGAGGCGATGTTGCCCTGTACGTCGACTTCGAAGGCGCCGAGGACGGTGAGGTCGACATGGCCGCCGCGAATCATCGCGAAAGACTCGGCGGAGGAGAAAATCGAGGCGCCGATGCGCGCGGTGACGGTTTGTTTGCCGGCGTTGATCATGTCGGCATCGATGGTGTCTTCAGTCGGAAACGGCCCCATGCCGAGCAGGCCATTTTCCGATTGCAGCATCACTTCCATGCCTTCGGGAATGTAGTTGGCCACCAGGGTTGGAATACCGATGCCGAGGTTGACGTAGAAACCGTCCTGCATTTCGCGGGCGACGCGTTGAGCCATTTGTTCGCGGGTAAGCGCCATGGTTGATTCCTCTTATTGTTCTGGACGTGGATTATTTGCGGACCGTGCGCTGTTCGATGCGCTTCTCGAAGGTGCCGCAGATGATCCGGTCGACGTAGATGCCAGGGGTGTGGATCTGCGCCGGGTCCAGCTCGCCCGGTTCGACGATTTCCTCGACTTCGACCACGGTAATCTTGCCGGCGGTGGCGGCCAGCGGGTTGAAGTTCTGGGCGGTGTGACGATAGATGACGTTGCCGAAGTGGTCGGCTTTCCAGCCTTTGACGATGGCGAAGTCACCGGTGATGGACTCTTCCATCAGGTAGGGGCGGCCGTTGAATTCGCGGGTTTCCTTGCCTTCAGCGACAGGAGTACCGACCCCGGTGGCGGTGAAGAAGGCCGGGATGCCGGCGCCGCCTGCACGCATTTTTTCCGCGAGGGTGCCCTGGGGGGTCAGTACCACTTCGATTTCGCCGCTGAGCAACTGCTTTTCGAACAGGGCGTTTTCGCCCACGTAGGAAGCGATCACCTTGCGAATCTGCTTTTCTTCCAACAGCACACCCAGGCCGAAACCGTCGACGCCGCAGTTGTTGGACACCACGGTCAGGTCACGGGTGCCTTTGCGCTTGATCTCATTGATGAGGTTTTCCGGAATGCCACACAGGCCAAAACCGCCGGAGAGTACGGTCATGCCGTCTTCCAGACCTGCCAGCGCTTCTTCGTAGGACGCCACGCGCTTATCGAAACCTGCCATATGCACCTCTTATTGTTTGTGGGCCTGCCAATGGAACGAGTGTTGCGCTGACAGATTGATTTGTTAAGTTGTTTTTTTAGGTTGATTGATTTAGAAAACAGCATAGTCGATCACCCTGCGAAGTAGCCTCATGACCGTTAAACAGATGCGTGCCTTCCTGGCCGTGGCCCAGAGCCTGAGTTTTGCCGCTGCGTGTGAGCGCCTGCACCTGTCCCAATCGGCCTTGAGCCTGACGATCAAAGGCCTGGAAGAAGGGTTGGGCGGGCGCCTGTTCAGCCGTAATACCCGCAATGTTGCGCTGACGCCTGAAGGCGAATCCCTGCTGCCGCTGGCGCGCCGATTGATTGCCGATTGGGACAACACCGAGGACGAACTGCGCCAACGCTTCACCCTGCAACGCGGGCGTGTGACGGTGGCGGCGATGCCGTCATTTGCTGGCAACCTGCTGCCACCGATCCTGAAGATATTCCGCGCACGTTACCCTCAAGTGAATGTGACGGTGCATGACCTGATCAATGAGCAAGTGCTGGAGATGGTGCGCGACCGCCAGGTGGAACTGGGCGTGGCGTTCGAACCATCCGACGGTTCGTCACTGGCGTTCACGCCGTTGTACCTGGACCGGTTTATCGCCGTGGTACCGGGCGATTCGCCTTTGGCGCAATGGGCTGAAATCGACTGGAAAAGCCTGCTGGAGCAACCCTTCATTACCCTTCAACGCCCATCGACGGTGCGGGTGATGCTCGAAGAGCATTTGGGCGCGCTGCAGATGAGCCTGCCAGTGGCGTTGGAAAGCCATCAATTGGCTACGGTGGGCAAGATGGTTGCCAGCGGCTTGGGGGTCAGTGCTGTACCTGCATTGTGCGCGCGGCAGATGAAGGAGGCGGGCGCCCAGTGCATCACCTTGACCGGCCCTGTGATCGAGCGGCCCATTGGCGTGCTGACCAAGCCTGGGCACGAACTGTCGGCAGCGGCGCAGGTGCTGTTCGATATATTTAAGGACGAAGCGGGGAAGGGGCGGTTTCCAACTTTCTGAATTCACCACGAACACATGCGGGGGCTGGCAAGCCAGCCCCCGCACTAGAACAACAACTTAGTAGTAACGATCAATCACTTTAACTTGCGAGCTGTCTTTGAAAGAGGCCCAGGCATTGTTAAGTGTGTCGAACACTTGCTCGATAAAATTGCGATCGGCCGCCGCTTTCTTGCCGACGTAACCCTGGCCGCGACGGTACATCTTCAGGCGCGCCGCCAGTTCACGGTGATTGCGGTCGAACTCGGCTTCTTCGGTGTGAGGCGCTACGCAGTCAAGTTGAACTTCGCCCGATTTGCCAATCCACAGGATATGGTCGTCGAGTGTGTCTTTCTGCGCCGCAAACATCTCAGCCAATTCATCGATAGTGGGTTGGTTGTTCAGATTCATGTGTAAGCCCCTTGACCAGTTGGCGATCTATCAATTGATTCGTTGAAACTTCAAAGTTGTCTCCGGCTCAGAAAACCGGGCGTCAGTGACGGTCTGCCGAATACGGGCAGGGTCGTGAACCGATGCATGTAGTTTTGCTGATGAACCGCTACGCAACGCTTTCATAACGAAGACAAGCAGCGCTTTAGCTCCTTGTACCGGTCCCCTTCGGGGCCAGTCAGCTTCATCAATCTGCCTTGTGGGCAGTGCACATCCGGAAAAACAGCTCGGCGGTCAGACGAGCCTGTTCAAAACGCGTGTTACCAACGCTCCCGATCCGGGAGACGTCTCGATAATGCAAGGACAGAAAGCTTACGTCAACGGTTATGTAGTGATTATTTTTAGGCACTACATAAAATGCTGCGGGGGCGGGAAGATGCGGGGAAAACGTGACTTGGGCGTCATTTTTCGTGCGGTGGGTCGCGTAATAGCATGTAGTAAAGGGGATAAGTTGCACGCGGCGCCTGTGGGTTTTTCGCGAGCAGGCTCGCTCCTACAGCCGCTCGACCAGCAGAGGTAATAATTGCTCACACTGCGCTTCGATCTTTACCTGCAGCAGTTCATCCCCGCGGGTCTTGCCCAGGTTGATGGCAATCACCGGCTTGCCTTGTTCCACCATTGCCTTGCACAGGCGAAACGCCGAATAGGCCATCAGCGATGAGCCCACTACCAGTAGCCCATCGGCATCGTGCACGGCCGCCATGGCCTTGGCTGCGGTAGCAGGCGCCACGTTTTCACCAAAGAACACCACGTCCGGTTTCAGCCGTTGCCCCTCGCAATGGGGGCAGCATGGGACTTGAAAGTGCTCCTCGAAAACAGGGTCGAGCAAGGTATCACCGTCAGGCGCCTGCACCGCATGGACGTGCGCAAAGTGCGGGTTGTCGATTTCCATCCGCCGCTGGATCAGGTCGCGCTCGCTGCGCTGCTGGCAATCCAGGCACAGCACCCGGTGCAAACTGCCATGCAACTCAATCACATCATGGCTGCCGGCCTGGTCGTGCAGTGTGTCGACGTTTTGTGTGATCAGGCCGCTGATGAGCTGGCGTTGCTGCAAAGTCGCCAGGGCTTGATGTGCCTTGTTGGGCCGGGCAAGGCGCACCCGCGGCCACCCCAGCATCGCCCTTGCCCAATAACGACGGCGTGCTTGCGCCGTGGCGAGGAACTCTTGGTACATCATCGGCGCTCTGCCCCGGCGCACTCCGTCGCTGTCACGGTAGTCGGGGATGCCCGAGGAGGTGCTGATGCCCGCACCGGTCAGCACCAGGAAGCGCTTTTCGGCCATCGCCCGGTGCAGCGTGTCAAGGTGGTCTGCTTGATGTTCCAGGGTGTCGAGCATGGGATCTCCTATTCGCCGCGGATGTACTGCTCCAGCTGTTTGATCAGGGCGGCTTGTTCAGCAATGGCTTCCTTGACCAGGTCGCCGATGGACAACAGGCCGAGCAGTTTGCCGTCTTCGACCACAGGAAGGTGGCGCAGGTGACTGTCGGTCATGATGTTCATGCACGCCTCGACCGTTTTATGGGTATCCACGGTGATGACCGGCGAGCTCATTACGTCATCAACGCGGGTGGTCACCGACGACAGCCCTTTGAGGATGAGTTTACGTGCGTAATCGCGCTCGCTGATGATCCCCACCACTGCGCCGTCCCTGACCACTGGCAAAGCCCCGACGTTTTTCTCGGACATGCGCACCAGCGCCTCGAACACGGTGTGGTCCCACTGGATGGTGTGGACGTCCTGGTTCTTCTGGTCCTTGGCTTTGAGCAATTCTGCGACGGTTTTCATGGCGGGCACTCCGATGTTGTTGTTAGGTAGTCAGCTATCCCCTACAGAATCCTAGACGGACCAGGTTGCAGCAAGGTCCAAAGCGGCGTTAAACCCGTCGAAAAGCGTCATTCGCCGGATTTTTTTGCGTTTTACCCGGCATTTGCCGGCTTTTTTGCCCGCTTGGGGCTGGCCGCCGTCTTGCGTGGCGCGCTCTTGCGTTTGTTTTTCCACGCCGCCGCACCTTTGCTTGCCGGGCTGGCGGAAGCGGTAATGGTCATGCGCATGCCATTGCAGCGAGCCACCTGCTTGCTCATCCACGCCGCTTGTTTGGCGACAAACTCCTCCAGACTCATTTCGCCGCTTTGCACCATATCCAGCGCCTGCTCCCAGATGGCGGTGGTGCCGGGGTCGGCGATGGCGCGGGGTACTGCATCGATCAGGCTGAACGCGGCCGGGGTGGCCGACAGCGCCTTGCCGTTTTTTACCAGGTAACCACGGTCCAGCAACCCCTGGATGATGCCGGCGCGGGTGGCCTCGGTGCCGATACCGGTGGTGTCCTTGAGCTTTTGCTTGAGCAGCGGGTCTTGCACCAGCTTGGCGACGTTTTTCATCGCCTTGATCAGGTCGCCTTCGGTAAATGGCTTGGGCGGTTGGGTCCACAGGTCCTTGAGGTTGACCTTGGCCACCGCACAGTCCTGGCCTTGCACCAGCATCGGCAAAGCTTGGGGAGCAGGGGCCTCCCGACCCTTGGCGGGGGCAAGGGCTTCGGGCAGCGCGCGTTTCCAGCCCGGTTCGATGACGACTTTGCCTACCGCACGCAACGCCTGTCCTGCACAGTCGAAGTCCGCCTGGGTGCGGTCGTATTCATGGTTGGGCAGGAACTGCGCGAGGTAACGCGCGCGTATCAGCGTATAGACCGCGCGGTGTTTTCCGGTGAGTTGCCCGACGTCCTTGCCGGCCCCGGTGGGGATGATGCCGTGGTGGGCGCTGACCTTGGCGTCGTTCCAGGCGCGTGAGCGGCGCTGGGGATCGATATGCTGCATCAGCTCACCCACCGCTGCATCCGCTCGGCCCAGCGCGGCGAGAATCTTTGGCGCTTCGCTGTGCTGACTCAACGGCAAGTAGCCACAATCGCTACGCGGGTAGGTGATGACCTTGTGGGTTTCGTAGAGCGATTGGGCAATATCCAGGGTTTCCTGGGCGCCGAGGCCGAGCTTTTTGGAGCATATTTCCTGCAGGGTGCCGAGGTCGAAGGGCAGGGGCGCGACCTCGCGCATGCGTTCGGTGCGCAGCTTCACCAGTCGCGCGCCGGCCGCGTGGCTCATGGCGTCGGCAGCGGCCTGGGCCAGTTGCGGGTTGAGGCAACGGCCCTGGTCATCGCAGGCATCGTCGGCGGCGCGCCATTGGGCGGTGAAGGTCATGCTTTCGTGGCGCAGGTCCACATCGATGGCCCAATACGCCACGGGGATGAAATCGGCGATGCTGCGGTCACGGTCGACCACCAGGCGCAGGGTGGGCGTTTGCACGCGGCCTACCGGCAATACGCCCTGATAGCCGGATTGCCGCCCGAGCAATGTAAACAGGCGGCTCATGTTCATGCCGATCAGCCAGTCGGCGCGGGAACGGCCCAGGGCCGAGTGGTACAGGTTGAAGGTGTGTGCGCCGGGCTTGAGTGCGGCCAGGGCCTTGCGGATGGAGGCATCATCGAGCGCCGACAACCACAGCCGCTGGATCGGCCCGCGATAGCTGCAATGTTCCACCAGCTCACGGGCGATCATTTCACCCTCGCGGTCGGCATCGGTCGCGATCACCAGTTCCGTGGCTTCCCCCAGCAGGCGCTTGACCACCTTGAACTGGCTGGCGGTTTTGGGCTTGACCTGCATCTTCCATTTTTCCGGGACGATCGGCAGGTCGGCCAGCACCCAGCGCTTGTATTTGGCGTCATACGCGTCAGGCGGGGCGGTTTCCAGCAGGTGGCCGATGCACCAGGTGACTGTGATTCCATTGCCCAGCCAGCAGCCATCGCCCCGGCGACTGGCGCCGAGCACGGCCGCGATGTCCTTGGCCTGGGAGGGTTTTTCACAGAGGTACAGCTGCATGGTCATCACATCGGATCGGGTTGATGCCTTGCAGGATGCTGAGTCAAAGCGATTTGAGCAACCATTATCTGTATGGATGTACAGCTAATTATGCAGGCACCACAGACGAATGTGGGAGGGGGCTTGCCCCCGATAGCGGTGTATCAGTCTTGATGACATCGACTGGACCACCGCTATCGGGGGCAAGCCCCCTCCCACAGGGGATGTGCGGTGCTTAAGGCAACTCAGTTATTGTCGATATCCACATTTCGGGTTTCCCTCAGGCAGAACAGCCCGACGATCAGACTGACCCCGGTCACCACCACCGGGTACCACAAGCCATAGAAGATATCTCCGGTATACACCACCAGCGCGAACGACACGGTCGGCAGGAACCCGCCGAACCAGCCGTTACCGATATGGTAGGGCAGCGACATCGAGGTGTAGCGGATGCGTGTCGGAAACAGCTCCACCATCAGCGCCGCCAAGGGGCCGTAGCACATGGCTGCGATCAGGATCAGTGCCACGATCAGCACCACCACCATCACCTTGTTGACTTGGGCCATGTCCGCCGAACTCGGGTAGCCGGCCAGGGTCACCGCGCCGCGCAGTGCCGCTTCGTCAAAGCCGTCGATACGCACGTCGCCCACGCTGACCTGCACCGGCGCGCCGGCAGGGGCGGCGACGCTGCTGTAGGGCAGGCCTTGCTTGACCAGGAAGGTCTTGACCTTGTCGCACGGGCTGTCAAAGCGCGCCTTGCCCACCGGGTCGAATTGGAAAGTGCAGGTGGCCGGGTCGGCCAGCACGGTAATCGGTGCCTGGCGGCTGGCCTGGTCCATCGCCGGGTTGGTGTAGTGCGCCAGGCCCTTGAAGATCGGAAAATACAGCACGGTCGCCAGCAACAGACCAAGCATCAGCACCGGCTTGCGCCCGACCTTGTCCGACAGCCAGCCAAACAGGATGAAGAACGGCGCCCCAATCACCACGCTGATGATCAGCAACATATTGGCCAGGGCCGGGTCCATCTTCAGGAACTGGGTGAGGAAAAACAGCACATAAAACTGCGCCGCATAAAAGGTCACCGCCTGCCCGCCGTTGATGCTGAACAGTGCGATCAGTACGACCTTGAGGTTTTCCCACTTACCGAACGAGTCGCGGATCGGCGCCTTGCTGGCCTTGCCTTCCTCTTTCATTTTCAGGAATGCCGGCGATTCGTGCAGGCTCATGCGGATCCAGGTGGAGATGCCCAGCAACACAATGGAAAACAGGAACGGGATACGCCAGCCCCACACCTCGAACTGGTCGCCGGTGAAGTAACGGCAGGCCAGCACTACCAGCAATGACAGCAACAGGCCGAGGGTGGCGGTGGATTGAATCCAGCTGGTGTGCAAGCCACGTTTGCCGGCAGGCGCATGCTCGGCCACATACGTGGCGGCGCCCCCGTATTCACCGCCCAGCGCCAGGCCTTGCAGCATGCGCAGCACGATCAGAATGATCGGTGCGGCGATGCCGATGCTGGCATAGGTCGGCAGCAGGCCCACGCAAAAGGTGGCCACGCCCATCAGAATGATGGTGACGAGGAAGGTGTATTTACGCCCGATCATGTCGCCCAGGCGGCCGAATACCAGCGCGCCGAACGGCCGCACCACGAAGCCTGCGGCGAATGCCATCAGCGCAAAGATAAACGCCGTGGTGTCGTTGACCCCGGCAAAGAACTGCTTGCTGATCACCGCCGCGAGGGCGCCGTAGAGGAAGAAGTCATACCATTCGAAAACCGTCCCGAGGGACGAAGCAAAAATGACTTTCTTCGAGTCGTTGCCGGTGCTCGCGTCCATCGCCGAGCCCAGGGGTTGAGCATGTTCTGACATCGGGTAGCCCTCACAGTGATTATTTATTGTTGTTCCACTGTCGGCGCCGTGTGCGGCGCCGCTATTCAGATTGCGTGAACCAGTTCTCTCTCCGGGGCGAGGCTCCTTGTGTGCGGTGAAAGGATCAGCTGCGCGGCCTTCTCGGCGATCATCAGCGTCGGTGAGCAGGTATTGCCCGAGGTAATGCGCGGCATGATTGAGGCATCGGCGATGCGCAGGCCCGGCACGCCATGCACGCGCAGCTGTGCGTCGACCACCGCGTCCTTGTCATCGCCCATGCGGCAGGTGCCCACCGGATGGAAGATGGTCGTGCCGATACGCGCTGCGGCTTCGTGCAACTGTTCTTCGGTTTGCAGCGCGTCACCGGGCAAGTATTCAACCGGCTTGAATTGGCTCAGGGCTGGCGCGGCCACGATCCGCCGCGTCAGGCGAATGGCGTCGGCGGCCACGCGCAGGTCTTCCGGGTGGCTGAGGTAGTTGGGCTGGATCAGCGGTGCATCCGCCGGGTTGGCCGAGCGGATATCGATTCGCCCGCGACTCTGGGGGCGCAGGTCACAGACCGAGGCGGTGAAGGCAGGGAACGCGTGCAGCGGTTCGCCAAAGCGCTCCAGCGACAGCGGCTGCACATGGTATTGAAGGTTGGCCGAGGTCTGCTCCGGCCCGGAACGGGCAAATGCGCCAAGCTGGCTGGGCGCCATCGACAGCGGCCCGCTGCGGTCATACAGGTAGCGCAGGCCCATGCCCATCTTGCCCCATACGGTGCCGGCGATCTGGTTCAGGGTGCGCGCGTTTTCCAGTTTGTAGATCAGGCGCAGTTGCAAGTGGTCCTGCAGGTTGCCCCCGACGCCCGGCAGTTCACGCACCACATCGATGCCCAGCGGTTTGAGCACATGGGCCGGACCAATGCCCGAACGTTGCAGGATGCCTGGCGAGCCGACCGCACCGGCGCACAGCACGATTTCCCTGCAGGCTTTCCAGCTCAATTGCTGGCCGTGCCGGCGCCCGATCACCTGAGACGCGCGGCCGTTTTCCAGCACCACGCGCTCGACCTCCACGTCGGTCAATACGGTCAGGTTCGGGCGTTGACGGACCGGTTTGAGAAACGCCTTGGCCGCGTTCCAGCGCACTCCGGCCTTCTGGTTGACCTGGAAGTAACCGCAACCTTCGTTATCGCCCTGATTGAAATCGCTGATGTTGGCGATGCCGCTTTGCTCGGCTGCGTCGCGAAACGCGTCCAGAATGGGCCAGTGCAGGCGCTGCTGTTCGACGCGCCATTCGCCGCCGTCGCTGTGGAACGGCGAATCGCCGGCAAAATGGTTTTCGCTGTGCTTGAACAGCGGCAATACATCATTCCAGGCCCAGCCCGGGTTGCCTTGCGCCGCCCAGCCGTCATAGTCCCGGGCCTGGCCGCGCATATAGATCATGCCGTTGATGGACGAGCAACCGCCCAATACCTTGCCGCGCGGGTAGCTCAGGGCGCGACCTTGCAGGCCGGCCTGGGCCTGGGTCTTGAAGCACCAGTCGGTGCGTGGGTTGCCGATGCAGAACAGGTAGCCGACCGGAATATGAATCCAGGCGTAGTTATCGCGACCACCGGCTTCCAGCAGCAGGACGCGGTGGGCCGGGTTGGCGGACAGACGATTGGCCAGCAAGCAGCCGGCGGGGCCGGCACCGACGATCACGTAATCGTATTCAGCAGTTGCAATGGGCATCTGGGGTCTCGCTTGTTTTTCTTATTGGCTCCATCCTAGTTGTTAGTTTTCGTCTTAAAAATGTTAGTTTTTGCCCAGCTGCTGTGCGTTTTTAAACAGCGCTGCCCACGCTTGCGCAACGGAGGCGATATGTTCGACTGGAATGACCTGCGGTTTTTTCTCGAGTTGCAGCGCAGCGGCCGCTTGCTCACCGCCGCGCAACGTTTGAAAACCACGCATGCCACGGTGGCGCGACATATCGAGGCCATCGAAAAAAGCCTCGGTACCGCGCTGTTCGTGCAGCACGCCCAGGGTTACGAACTGACGCCGTCCGGCGAAGCCCTGCTCAAACATGCCGAAGCCATGGAAAACGTGGCGCTGCTGGCCGAGGACGAACTCACCCACTCGGCGGCGCCCCTGGGCAAGATTCGTCTCGGTGTGGCGGAGGGCCTGGGGGTGATGTTCCTCGCCGGACGCATGGGCGGGCTGTTTGAACGTTACCCCGGCCTGGAAGTGGAATTGGTCGCGGTGCCGCGCTTTGTCAGCATCCTCAACCGCGAAGCGGAAATCAGCATTCACCTGGAACGCCCCAGCGTCGATCAGCTGGTCACCCGCAAACTCACCGATTACCGCCTGGCGCTGTACGCCAGCCGCGCATATCTTGCGCGTCATGCGCCGATTGAAAAGCGCGAAGACCTCGCGGCCCATTCGTGGATCGATTACGTCGACGACCTGCTGTTCAGCCAGGAACTGAAATTCCTCAGCAGCTTTTGTCGCACTCCCAAGGTGGTCTTCCACAGCACCAGCGTGATCGCCCAGCACCAGGCCGCACGGTCCGGCTTGGGAATCGCGGTATTGCCCTGTTTCATGGCGGCGGGCGATGCGGATTTGGTGCCATTGTTGCCGGCGGAGAGTATCCAGCGCAGTTATTGGATCAGCTCGCGGCGGGAGTTGCACAAGTCAGTGCGGTTGCGGGTGTTGTGGGACTATGTGGTGGAGTTGTGCGCGCGGGAGCAGGGTTTGTTACTCGGCGACCATTGACTGACGAAACCGAGCCAAAAATGTGGGAGGGGGCTTGCTCCCGATAGCTTTGTATCAGTCAATGCAACTGTGGCTGAACCACCGCTATCGGGGGCAAGCCCCTCCCACATTTGAACCCTGTTGTGTCAGGCAGCGCTTGGAACTTCACTACCTGATTGTAGTGGTAGGTGGTGGTGCATCGTTCAGAGGAACCAGCGATATTCCCGCGCATGAATCTCCTGCTGGAACGCCAGGTGGTCCTGGCGTTTGTTCTCACAATACACCTCGACAAATTCCGCACCCAGCTTGTCGCGCACCACCGGCTGATGGCGCATGGCGCGCACGGCGTCGAGCATTTCCACGGGGAAATCGGTACCACTGCTGCGGTCTTCATTCAGCGGTGCGATAGGTTCTTGCTTGGCTTCGAGGCCATGCTCCAAACCGGCGAGGATCGCCGCCAACACCAGGTAGGGATTGGCGTCGGCGCTGGCCAGGCGATGCTCGATACGCAGGTTGCGCGGGTCTGACTCGGGAATGCGCACGCACGCATCGCGGTCTTCGAAGCCCCAGCTGGCGCGGGTGGCGGCGTTGACCGTACCGCCCAGGCGGCGCAAGGCGTTGTGGTTCGGCGCGAAGATCGGCATGCAGTGGGGCAGCAACGCCAGGCAACCGGCGACGGCGTGGCGCAACGGCTGCTGCTGATGCGCTGCCAGCAGATTGTTGCCCGCGCCGTCATACAGGCTCACGTGCACATGCATGCCGCTGCCGGGAAACTGCAGGTAGGGCTTGGCCATGAAGCTGGCGCGGTAGCCGTGCTTGAGTGCAACCCCGCGCGTGCTGCGGCAGAACAGGGCGGCCCAGTCGGCGGCGCGCAGGCCGTCGTCGCAATGGCCGAAGTTGATTTCGAACTGGCCCGGGCCGATTTCGGCGGTGATCACCGTGATATCGATGCCCTGGGCCCTGGCGGTTTGCGCCATGTCGTCCAGCACGTCGCCAAAGCGCGACAGCCGTTCGATATGCAGGGTGGGCTGGTCGTCGGCATCATCGCTCAGCGGGTCGCGGGGGAATTGCGGCAGGCCGTTGTCGAGCTTTTTGTCGAACAGATAGAACTCCAGCTCAAACGCCACGACCGGGTGAATACCTTTGAGATGCAGGCGCTCCAGCACGTTGGCCAGGACTTCGCGGGGTTCGAATTCGATCGGCGCTTCGGTGCCGTCGGAGGTGATCAGCATCTGCCCCAGCGGCTGCGACTCCCAGCTCACCGGCTTGAGCGTACCCGGCACCAGGCGCCGATTGGCGTCCGGGTCACCGTCGTTGAAGCAGTAGTCGCCAATCTTGAACAACCCGCCCTGGGCCCCCAGCAATACGGCGTTCTGCGGCAGCTTCAAGGGGCCGCCGGCGGCGACTTTCTCGAGCATCTCCACCGGGTAGCGCTTGCCGTAGAAATGCCCCGCAATGTCCAGGGCGATCAGGTCGACATAGCGCACGTCGGGGTGGTTCTGGCGGAAGGTCCGGACTTCGGCCAGCAGGGTCGCAGATGGGCTTTTCACGGGTGCAGCTCCTAGTTGTAAACCCACAGCACGCGGGCGGGCAGGTCGGTCAGGTTGGCGTAGCGGCAGTGGGCGAAGCTGGCGAGATGGAAGCTGTCGCCAGGGCCGAGGGTGACTGCATCGGCTTCACCTTCAACCCACAGGGTCAACTCACCCTCCAGCACGAAACCGGCCTGTTCGGCACGGTCGCTCATGGTCTGTTCACCACTGTTGGCGCCGGGTGCCAGCAGGCTGTCGAGCATCGAAAACGCGCCGTTCATGCTGGGCGAGACGAGGATGTCGGTGATGCCATTGGCGTAGTACAGCGTGCGCCGCTCATTGGGGCGGGTAACCCAGTCCACCGCCTTGGGTTTGGGCAGGCTGTAGAAGTAAGTGGTGGGGACGTCGAGGGCGTGGCTGATGGCGGTGAGGTCAGCCACGGTCGGGCGCGACAGGCCACGCTCGACCTGGGACAGAAAACCTACCGACCGCTCGATCTTTTGCGCGAGCTGGGCCAGGGTGAGTTTCTTGTGCTTGCGCAGGTCGTGGATCAGGGCGGCGAGGGTGGCGAGTTCGTCTTGGAGTGTCATGAAATTTAGTTCGAATAATTTCATGAAAAATTACAGGATAAATTTCATTGCGGCAATGGGTGTGGGTTTTTGTGGCGAGGGAGCTTGCGCCCGCCGGGCAGCGAAGCTGCCCCACCTCATCCGCCGTGTTCGTTCAGAGGTATCTCGGTTGGGCGTTTTGGGTCTGCTGCGCAGCCCAGCGGGAGCAAGCTCCCTCGCCACAGCGCCGGTTGGTGTTTTGAGCTGAATGATTGCGCACCGCCGCGGTCGGATTCTGGGTACGTCCCCCTGAATTGAAGGAGCACCCATGAAGTCCAACTCCCTAATTGCCTGTGTTCTCGTTGCCGCAAGCCTGTCTACCGCCAGTTTCGTGGTGCAGGCCGGCGACACGCCTCAGGAAACTGTGCAGCCTTCGAACATCAATGCGCGTGACTTGAAAGAAGGTGATCGCGCCCCGGACATGTTGATGCGCGAGGAATCAGCAGTTAAAGACTGGAAAAAACACGGCCTCAAGCAGCCCGAAGACGAGAGTCAATGGGCCCGTGTAGGTGACAAGTACGTCCTGCTCAAAACTACCAATGGCACCATCCTAGAGATCACGCCGGTCAAGAAATAATCCTGGCGGACCACCTGCTTGTGTCATCTTTCCTGCGTTAAGGTAACCGGCCGCAATGGTCGCGTTACCTTCAAGCGGCCTGCTGCTCGGTTTGAGCCGGGTCTTTATGCGTTTATTGTCGGCGGCGGGGATGTTCTATTTTATTGGGGCGAAGCTGAAGGCAAATCATCCAGCGTGAGTTTGCCGACCGTATTGCTCTGCAGTTCGTAGCGCAATTCATCGACCATCTTCGCTACTTCCTCGGGGGTCTGCAGCCGGTTGGTGCTGATCCCGGTGACCACCAGGTCGACCCGGCCGGTTTCTGCGTCGAATACCTTGAGGGTCAAGGATGCATCCCGGCACAGGGTGAATTCGCAGGTCAGCGGCGACAGGCCTTCTTCGATGCAGTTTCGCAGTTGAGAGAGGGTAAACATGCAGGTTCCTTCAAGACACAGATACGATGCCTTTAAGGGTATTGATCGAGACGCCATCTCATAAGGCGAATTCGCACTAGCGCTACTAGTGCATTTGCACTCTCAGCGCCTGCTTTTCACCCGCAGTTCACCCGCAAAAAGCCCGCGTTCACGGGCCCAGACGATGGCCGCGCTGCGGCTGTGAACGCCCAGTTTGGAGTACACCGTGGCCACGTGATTGCGCACGGTATTGGGTGCCAGCTTCAAGCGCGAGGCGATCTCCTTGTCGGCCAGGCCCTCGCAGATCAGGCCCAGCACGTCCCGTTCACGGGCCGTGAGGTCGGTGAAGGAAACGTTCGGCAGGTTAGGGCTGTTGACGCTTTTGGCGTTGGCCAGTTTCTCGATCAGGGTCTGGCTGAACCAGGAGGCGTCCTGCATTACTTCCTCGATGGCCGCCACCAGTTCCAGCTCCGAGCGCTTGCGTTCGGTAATGTTCATGAACACCAGCAGGTAGCACGGCACATCCTGGATTACTACCGTGTCGGCGGACACTACGCAATCGATCACTTCATTGCCTTTCTTGCGTACCTTCAGGTCATGGCCGTCGAGGTTCCCGGCTTTTTCCAGCGTGGCGAACAATTGCGCGCTGGCGGGCAGGCTGTCGATGAAGTTGATTTCTTCGATGGACTTGCCGATCAGTTCTTCACTGATGTAACCGGTAATGCTCATGAATGCTTCGTTGACGTCCACAACCTGGCGATTGGCGGCGTTGCACACCAGCGTCGGCACTGGGGTGAGGCGGAACGATTTGGCGAATCGCTCTTCACTCTGGCGCAGGGCGATTTCCGCCTTGCGACGCGGCTCCAGGTCCATGAACGAGAACAGCATGCAATCTTCTTCATTCATGTCCAGGGGCTGGCCGGCCACGACAACCAGCTTGCTGCCGCCTTCGGGCAACCTCAATTCGGCCTGCATCTGCGGAATGGTTGCGCCTTGCCCCAGGCGCTCGATAGCCAGGTCCTTGCGCTCGGCGTGTTCAAGCACGTCCAGTTCGTACACGGATTTGCCGATGACCTGATCGCGGTTGTAGCCGGTCATTTCCAGGAAGCCCTGATTGACCTTGATGTAGCGCAGGTCGCTCAGGCGGCAGATCACAGCGGGGGCAGGGTTGGCGTTGAAGGTTTTTTCAAAGCGCTGCTCGGCGCTGGCCCATTCGGTGGCATCGCTGAGGATCAGCACCAGCAGCTCCGGTTCACCTTTTGAATCGGTGATGACCAGGCTGCGCAGGCGATGTACCCAGGTTTTTTCCGGGTCGGCGGTGGGAATAACCTCCACAATCACGTCGCTGAACTCATCTCCCGCCGCCGCGCGGGCCAGCGGGTAGCTATCGAGTTGCAGGGGGTGGTTGTTGCGATAGCGCAAATTGAAGCGCTCGGCGTATTGCCTGGTGTTGGCGCCCAGCCCCATGACATCGCCTACACCGTGCATGGCCAGTGCAGCTTCGTTGGCCCAGAGGATGGTCTGATCGATCTCCGCCAGGATCACACCGTCGGATAACCCGGAGATGATCTGTTGCAGTTGGCGGCGATTGGTTTCTTTGGCAAGAACATCCTGTGTCATAGATTCTCCGAGGGCTGGACGCATTGAATTACGACATCCCAGGTTCTGGATAGTGCAGGGAAATTGTCCTCATGGAAGTGCGAATGCACCAGGTGGGGCAGTGCAATTGCACTGGTGAGTGGAACGAGCAGGGCATCCAGCTGGGCTGGAACAGCCTGCAGGGCCAGCTCAATGCCGTCGCGTGCCATTGGCTTAAAACTGTCTGCGGCAGGGACGCCGCCTCGGTGAACGCGTAAAATACCCGATATTTTACGCGTATCACGCAAAGGTGCCCCTTGAGCGCAGGCAAAGCCGTCGGACTGTTATTACTCACCTCTCTGCTGGCGGCGTGCGGCACCTCGCCGCCACGCACGCCCAACGACCTCTGCGGCATCTTCCGCGAAAAGGACGACTGGTACGAGGCCGCCAAGGTCACGCAAAAGCGCTGGGGCGTGCCGATCCAGGTACCCTTTGCGATCATGTATCAGGAGTCGGGCTTTCGCTACGACGCCAAGACTCCGCGTAAATACCTGCTGTGGATCATCCCCTGGGGCCGCGTGTCCACGGCTGCCGGCTATGCCCAGGCCAAGGATGAGGTGTGGGATGACTACCGCAAAAGCACCGGCCGCAGCGGCGCCGATCGCGAGGACTTCGATGACGCCATCGACTTTATCGGTTGGTACATGGACAAGACCTCCACCATCAACGGCGTCTACAAATACGACGCCTACGGCCAATACCTGAACTACCACGAAGGCTGGGGCGGCTACCGCCAGCGCACCTACGCCAGCAAAGCCTGGTTGCTACCGGTGGCAAGCAAGGTGCAGGCGCGTTCGCAGCTGTACGCGAGGCAGTATGCCGGGTGCAAGGATGAGTTGGGCCGTGGGTTCTGGAGCCGGTTCTGGCATTGGTTGTAAAGCCCGGCGCTGGATGCATGCAGATCAGAATGTGGGAGGGGGCTTGCTCCCGATAGCAGGGTGTCAGTCAATGATGGAGTGACTGATGGACCGTTATCGGGGGCAAGCCCCCTCCCACCGTAAATTGCGGTACGGCGCTGGACCTGTGGGCGAGGCAACTGACAGCCTCACAGCCGACTGCTATCTGACTGATGCGCTGCGATCCAAATGTGGGAGGGGGCTTGCCCCCGATGGCGGAGTGTCAGCCATGATGGTGTGACTGATGCACCGCCATCGGGAGCAAGCCCCCTCCCACAGTAAATTGCGGTACGGCGCTGGACCTGTGGGCGAGGCAACTGACAACCTCACAGCCAACTGCTATCCGACTGATGCCCTGCGGTCCAAATGTGGGAGGGGGCTTGCCCCCGATAGCAGGGTGTCAGTCAATGATGGAGTGACTGATGGACCGTTATCGGGGCAAGCCTCCTCCCACAGTAAATTGCGGTACGGCGCTGGACCTGTGGGCGAGGCAACTGACAGCCTCACAGCCGACTGCTATCTGACTGATGCCCTGCGATCCAAATGTGGGAGGGGGCTTGCCCCCGATGGCGGAGTGTCAGCCATGATGGTGTGACTGATGCACCGCTATCGGGGGCAAGCCCCCTCACACATTAGATCGAGTTATCGCGGCAGTATGCATTCCAGCGAACGATCCACCATCACGCTGGCCATTTCCACCAGGTGCATGACCGAAATCACCAAGGTGCGCGAAGTGCCATCCAACTGCTCACCCGCCGTCTGCGCGGCAACGGCTGCACAACGCAACACGCTGCTGGCATGGGCCAGGGCGTCTTCGAAGCTGAGGTCGGGTGTGGTGGCAAAGAATTGCAGTTCTGGGGCGGGTGGTGCGGGGACGAGCTTTTCCATGGTTTGACTCCTAATCTAAGTTAGAAGGCCACCACCATCGCTACCAAACGACTTATAGGGTGGTGGCCGTACGCAGATTGGTAGACCGGTGATTAGGACCCGGTGCACCCGAAGGTGCCCTGCGCACGGCCGCCATAACGCAGGGCCGAAAAAAAGCGCCTTGCAGAAGGGGGCGCTTAGCGCCTAATCATTCGCGGTCTACCAAACCCCGAGTCACTGAATTGGCAGTGACCGACGAAGACTAGCCACGCAATGTGGACGGCGCAAGCGGTTGGGATTCTCTCGGAAACGTCCTTCAAGTTAAAGGGAAATGTCATTGTTCCGGCTGTTCCTACACTTGCCAATCTCCGCCGGTTCTGGGAAAACCCCCAGCCCTTCACCTTTTAACGAGACCCCCATGAGCAACGACGAACTGCAGATCACCGACATCCGCTTGGGCACCGGCAAAACCGTGGTCAAGGGCGCGCTGATCGCCACCCAATACACCGGCACCCTGGAAGATGGCACGGTGTTCGATTCGTCCTGGGAGCGGGGCAAGCCGTTCCAATGCGTGATCGGCACCGGCCGCGTGATCAAGGGCTGGGACCAGGGCTTGATGGGCATGCAGGTTGGCGGTGTACGCACATTGTATGTCCCGGCGCATCTGGCCTATGGCGAGCGCTCGATGGGCGCGCATATCAAGCCCAACAGCAACCTGCGTTTCGAGATTGAATTGCTGGAAGTGCTGACTCGGGATGATTGAAGAGATGCATGTACAGGTCTCACAAGGGCGCGGTGCCTGATTTATCCAGCACCTTGTCTTCAACCTTGATCCCAAATCTGCCGTACAGCTCCTTTCGCCCCTTGGGCGTCAAAGCCAACGCCCGACTATCGAGGTCCTGGATAACCCATTTGCGGCTTCTAACGGCCTGTAGAACAGCGGCCCCCAGTGCGCCGGCGAGGTGGGGGCGGCGCATGCTCCAATCCAGGCATGAGCAAGCAAAACGACGTCGCTGTGCCCTTACGGTTTCTATCTCGACACCGAGCCCTGTCATCCCTTTTTCGCCCTTCACGGTGAGCTGATACATACCGTCACCCGCATCCGCCAGGGTCAACCAGCCCAAGTCGATGAAACAGTCGTGCAGTTGTACGGCCAGGGATCCTGTCATGTGGTCATAACAGGTCCGTGCCAGCTGCAATCGAGTGGGGGTCGTCGAAACAAATGCGGTCTGCGCGTTCCGGCTGATCACCATCAGGGCTTCAATAGCTTGGGCCACGTGCGCCTCCGCCAGGCTGAAGTAGCGATGCCTGCCTTGGGTGTGCAGTTTGATCAAACCATCCTCTTTAAGCCTTGCCAAGTGCGCGCTTGCCGTGGAGGCACTGACGTCGGCGATGACGGCCATTTCGGTGCTGGTACGGGCGTGACCGTCCATCAGCGAGCACAGCATTTTTGTCCTCGCGGGTTCCGCAATGGCGCCTGCGACACGAGAAATGGCGGTTTCATTGCGTTGGGAATCCATATTTCGTTCCTGGGCGAATTGTCGGTGTGACGGTTGTTCGATAGTAGCCGTTCTTTGCGAAAAGGACTGCCACCATGACGCCGTTTGAAGCCGCCACCCATCCCGACCCCTACGATTATTACGCACGCCTCAGGCGACAAAGTGAACTGGTTTTCGATGCAGATCTTGGTTTATGGATTGCCAGTGGCGCCTGCGTTGTCGAGGCCATTCTGGAGCATCCTGACTGCCTTGTACGCCCACTGCACGAGCCGATTCCAGTGGCCATTGTACAAGGCGTCGCAGGCGATATTTTCGGTCGTTTGATGCGCATGAACGAGGGGACGCAACACCAGTGCCCCCGGAGAGTCATCGAACCCACCTTGACCTCGATGGGCACGGAAAATATCGCAGGCATCGTGGCGCAGGTTGTTGAAACACTTGATGTATCGGGCGATACCCGAATGAGTGGATGTTCACGTTACCGGTGTCGGTCATTGCGACCTTGATAGGTTTGATACCCATCCAGCTGCACGAAGTCGCGCAACTAACACGGGATTTTGTCGCCTGTCTATCGCCATTGAGCGACGAATCTCAACTCAGCGACGCTCATTGCGGGGCGGCTCGACTGAGGCAGATGTTCCAGGTGCTGCTGGGTAAAGATGATAAGGGTAGCGACTTGCTGGAGCGTCTTTATAGCGAATACCAAGCCTCAGCCTGGAAAGATGATGACGCGTTGATAGCAAATCTGATCGGGCTGTTGTCACAGACCTGTGAAGCCACTGCGGGGCTGATCGGCAATTCCCTCATTGCGTTCCAACGTCACCCCGACCTGTTTGAAGGTATACCAGCCACCCCCCAACTCGTCGCTGATTGGGTGGCGGAGGTAGCGCGCTATGATTCGCCGGTACAAAACACTCGGCGGTTTGTTGCACGGCGCTGCACGATTGGCGACAGTGTTTTAGAGGCGGGCGATACTATTTTATTGTTGCTCGCTGCTGCCAACCGAGATCCCTGCGCCAATCCGGACCCCGACAGCTTCTTGCTCAAGCGAACGCAACGACGAACCTTCAGCTTCGGCTCGGGAAGGCATCAATGTCCAGGCCAGCAATTAGCATTGGCTATTGCCTCAGAGGTGGTTTCGGCATTTCTGCAGCGGCAGCCAGCCTCGTCTGCTCGTGTTTATCGGTGGCGTTATTTGCCTTCCCTCAATGGCCGTGTCCCGCAGTTCTGCCTTGGTGGGGAGATCAAGATAGCCAGCAGGCTCATGAATGAAAGCACGACACCTGGCTCATAGGTAGAGCTTGCGTGGGAATGCGGTGTGTCAGGCAGTGCATTCGTAACTGATGCACCGTCCTCGGGGGCAAGCCCCCTCCCACATTTGCTCAGCGGTGTGGTGGAGGAGGGCGTTCCTGAACCCATCCTGAAGAAATTTCTGATTCACGATGCAGGCACCTTCCTACGGTTTACTCCGCCAACATCGCGGCGTAAGCTTCGCGCGTTTTCATCAATAGCGGAGACCCTCAGTGGGTACTTGTTCGAGTGACAGTCGTCGGCCGGTTTCGGTAACCGGCACATACTTGGCAAGGTAACGCGCATTTTCCAGATGCCGTTGTCTCGCCTTACAAAGCGAGAAGCGGTATCCCGGCAGTGGCCAGTCCTGGCACCTGTCTGAATCCCTCTCATCGACGCTGACCAGCACCTGGGTAACCTCGGGATGCTACGGACGCGCCTGCCTTTTACGGCGGGCGGGCCAGGTTCGGCTGTGCCTGTCTTTGACGGGCCCGGCATGGACGGGCAGTACCTGCACGGCGGTTTTTCCTCGCGCAGGAGTTACACCATGAACCTCACTTTGCTTAAAGAGTTCTTCGCCGGCTTCCTGCGGACCCGGCATATCGCTCGGCATTTTCGCCGTCTGGCGATGCTGGAGACCGTGACCGACGCCAGTGTCAGCCGCGAAGTGCCGCCCAGCCTGGCGCAAACCCTGGTGGCCGCAGCCAACGGCAGTGCCGTGCAACAGCTGGGCAGGCTGGGCAGCCACGCCGAGGGCCTGAACACCCAGGAGGCCGACGCGCTGCGCGGACAATACGGGCTCAATGAGGTCGAGCACGAGCAGCCGCTGCCGTGGGGGGTGCACCTGTGGCACTGCTATAAAAACCCGTTCAACCTGCTGCTGACCTTGCTGGCGGTGATCTCCTGGCTGACTGAGGACATGAAGGCTGCCACGGTGATTTTTTCCATGGTGGTGCTGTCGACCCTGTTGCGCTTCTGGCAGGAAGCCAAGTCGAACAAGGCCGCCGACGCCTTGAAGGCGATGGTCAGCAACACGGCGACCGTGTTGCGCCGGGACGCGGCCAAGCGCCTTGAACTGCCGATCAGGCAACTGGTTCCGGGCGATCTGATTGTGTTATCGGCCGGTGACATGATTCCCGCCGATTGCCGTGTGCTCAGTGCCAAGGACCTCTTCGTCAGCCAGGCAGCGATGACCGGTGAGTCGATGCCGGTGGAGAAGTTCGCCCATCACCAGGATCCCCACACGCGCAACCCGTTAGAGTTGGAAAACATCCTGTTCATGGGCACCAACGTGGTGTCCGGTGCGGCCACGGCGGTGATTCTGGCCACCGGCAACAGCACCTATTTCGGTGCGTTGGCGCAACGCGTCACGGCGACCGACCGCGCCACCACCTCGTTCCAGCAGGGTGTCAACAAGGTCAGTTGGCTGCTGATCCGCTTCATGTTCGTGATGGCACCGCTGGTGCTGTTCATCAACGGGTTCACCAAGGGTGACTGGACCGAAGCGCTGCTGTTTGCGCTGTCGATTGCCGTGGGCCTGACTCCCGAAATGCTGCCGATGATTGTCACCTCGACATTGGCCAAGGGCGCGGTGTTCCTGTCGCGCAAGAAGGTCATCGTCAAGCGCCTGGACGCGATCCAGAACTTCGGCGCCATGGATGTGTTGTGCACCGACAAGACCGGTACGCTCACCCAGGACAGGATTTTCCTGGCGCGCCACGTGGATGTGTGGGGCCAGGAGTCTGAGGATGTGCTGGAAATGGCCTACCTCAACAGCTATTACCAGACCGGTTTGAAGAACCTGCTGGATGTGGCCGTGCTTGAGCACGTCGAGATCCATCGTGACTTGAAAGTCGGTACCGCCTTTCAGAAGGTCGACGAGATTCCATTCGACTTCAATCGTCGTCGCATGTCGGTGGTGGTGGCTGAGCAGGACCAGCCGCACCTGTTGATCTGCAAGGGTGCGGTGGAAGAGATTTTGTCGGTGTGCACCAGCGTGCGCCATGGCGACGTCAATGAAGCGCTGACAGACGAACTGCTGGCGCGCATTCGCCAGGTCACCGCGGCTTTCAACGAAGAAGGCCTGCGCGTAGTGGCAGTCGCGGCGCAGCCGATGGCGGCCGGGCGTGATACCTACACCCTGGCAGATGAAAACAACCTGACCCTGATCGGCTATGTGGCGTTTCTCGACCCGCCCAAGGAAAGCACCGCGCCCGCCCTCAAGGCCCTGAAGGCCCATGGCATAGCGGTAAAAGTACTGACCGGCGACAACGAGCTGGTCACGGCGAAGATCTGCCGTGAAGTGGGCCTGGAGCAACAAGGGCTGCTGATGGGCAACGCTATCGAAGACATGACCGACGCAGAACTGGCGCAGGCGGTGGAAACCACCAACGTATTCGCCAGGCTCACGCCCAGCCACAAGGAACGCATCGTGCGCCTGCTCAAGGCCAACGGGCATGTGGTCGGGTTCATGGGTGACGGCATCAACGATGCGCCGGCGCTGCGCACAGCCGATATCGGCATTTCGGTGGACAGCGCGGTGGACATCGCCAAGGAAGCCGCCGACATCATCCTGCTGGAAAAGAGCCTGATGGTCCTGGAAGAGGGCGTGCTGGAAGGCCGGCGCACCTTCGCCAACATGCTCAAGTACATCAAGATGACCGCCAGTTCCAACTTCGGCAATGTGTTCTCGGTGCTGGTGGCGAGTGCGTTTATTCCATTCCTGCCGATGCTGCCGATGCACCTGCTGGTGCAGAACCTGCTGTATGACATCTCGCAGATCGCGATCCCGTTCGACAACGTCGACGAAGACATGCTCGCCAAGCCGCAACGCTGGCAGCCGGCGGATGTAGGGCGCTTCATGCTGTTCTTCGGGCCGATCAGTTCGATCTTTGACATCACCACCTTCGCACTCATGTGGTATGTGTTCGATGCCAATACCCCGGACCACCAGACCCTGTTCCAGTCGGGCTGGTTCGTGGTAGGGCTGCTCACTCAGACGTTGATCGTGCACATGATCCGCACCCCGAAAATCCCGTTCCTGCAAAGCCGTGCGGCAATGCCGCTGATGGTGATGACGGGCGTGATCATGGCCGTCGGGATCTTTCTGCCGATGGGGCCGTTGGCGCACTACTTCAAATTGCAGGCACTGCCGTCGCTGTACTTTGTGTTCCTGCCGGTGATTCTGCTGGCCTACATGGCACTGACCCAGGCAGTGAAGGGCTACTACATCCGCAAGTTTGGCTGGCAATAACAGGGGCCAGTTGCCACAGCAGTCATGGAGATTTTTTTATGCAGGCCATCAACAACATCAACCTCGACTCCCTGGTCGACACCGTCGTCAGCCTCACCGCCGCGTTTGTTCTCGGCGGTCTGATCGGCTTCGAACGCCAATACCGCCAACGCACCGCCGGTTTGCGTACGAATGTGCTGGTGGCGGTCGGCGCGGCGATTTTTGTCGACATGGCCAATCGCCTGGGCGGTGCTGAAGGCGCGGTGCGTGTGGTCGCGTATGTGGTGTCGGGTATCGGTTTTCTGGGGGCCGGTGTGATCATGCGCGAGGAGGGCAATGTGCGCGGGCTCAATACGGCCGCCACCCTGTGGGCTTCGGCCGCGGTCGGCGCCTGTGCAGGAGCTGACCTGATCCTCGAAGCTTTACTGGGCACGTTGTTCGTACTGGCGGCCAATACCTTGCTGCGGCCGATCGTCAATAACATCAACCGTCAACCGCTGGACGTGGTCTCGGCCGAGGTGACCAACATTCTCTATGTCATCGCGCGGCGCAGCCAGCAACAGGCAGTCATGGTGCTGTTGGAAGCCGAGCTGGCGCGGTGCAACTACCCGGCCAGCGATGTCGATGTACGACCCTTTGGCAGCGAAGAGGTCGAAATAGAGGCCACCCTCGCCGCGACATCGGTCGACGGCGACGAGCTGGACGCCTTGGTGGCGCGTATTTCCACCTCCAGCCTGGTGGTGCAGGCGTTCTGGAGTCCCAGTACCACCGACTGATCCGCCTGTATGCACAGCCCTGTGTGCCAATATCGACTAGGCTTTTCGTGAAGAAAAATCCTACAAGTAGTCAGGACTATCCCTTCAATCAAAACGTCATTGCATTGTTAAGGTTGGGCACTTGCGGCTGGTCGCTCGTTCTGGTCCAGGCGTGATTGCTCGTGATGTTTCAATGGAAGGGACCAGGCTGCGAGTGGTTATCGTCCTGAGGAGGGTGCAGTACCGTTTGTCGGAACTGTCATTTCTCACAGGTACCTAGGTCCCATTTGATATGTAAGGGTATGTTGATCGCCTAGGGGTGTGTATGAGCAAAGCATTAATCGTGGATGACCATCCGTTTATACGTGCGACGGTCAAGCATCTGCTGAAGCTGGAAGGATTCGATGAGATTTATCAGGCGGGTGACGGTGCGGATGCAATGCAGTTGGCGCGGGAGCAACGTCCCGAGCTGATCATCCTTGACCTGGCGATGCCCAAGCTGGGTGGGCTGGAGGTGATCAGCCGGATCAAGGCCCTGGGCCTGCCGTGCAGGATCCTGGTGCTGACCTCCTACCTGGCCGTATTTTTTTCCACCCGCTGCATGCGCGCCGGGGCCATGGGGTTCGTGGCCAAGACCGGCGAGCTGGATGAGCTGCAAAAGGCCATCCGAGCGATCCAGTCAGGCTATAGCTGTTTCCCGAGCCTGCCCACCAGCTCGGTTCGCCGTGACGACCTGCAGGAAACCGAGCGGCAGATGATCGAGTGCCTGTCGGACCGCGAATTGACCGTCTTGCAGAAGTTGGCCCTGGGGCTGGGCAACAAGGAAATTGCCGAAGACATGCTGTTGAGCCACAAGACAATCAGTACTTACAAGACACGTCTCAAGGAGAAACTGCGGATGTCCTCAGTCGTGCACCTGTCCAAATTTGCCCAGCGCAATCATCTGATCTGATTTGAAATGATCGCCATCGCGTTCAAGCGGTTCGCCACGTTACTCTGGTTGAGCCTGTTGCCCATGGTCGCGATGGCTCTTGATGAGCCCAATGTTCTGCGGCTGTTGGGCCACTCTCGTATCGACCCTCCCATCGTCACGCTGCCAGAGCCGGACTGGCGCTGGTTGCGCGAACGGCGCAGATTGCTGATGGGGGTGTCCGCTCCCGATTACGCGCCTTTCGACCTGACCAATAACCGTGAGGAGCTCGAAGGGATTACCGCCGATTTTGCGGCGTTGATCAGCCAGGCCCTGAATATTCCGATTGAGGTCCGGTGTTACGAAACCCGCGATGAAGTGATCGAAGCCCTCAAGCGAGGCGATGTGGACTTCCTCGGTTCGGCCAATGGCTATGAGGCGGGCGACCCGCAACTGACCCTGTCTCGCTCCTACGCCAACGACCAGCCCACCCTGGTGACCCGCACCAACGACAGCCAGGCGCTGACTGACGACTTGGCAGGCAAGCGGGTGGCGATGCTTTATCACTATCTGCAGCCCGAGGTGGTACGGGCATTTTACCCGCGTGCCAGGGTGGAGTTGTTTTCGTCGGCCTTCGAGGCGATCGGCGCAGTGGCGTTTGGGCGTGCCGATGTGTATCTGGGCGATGCCATCAGTACCAATTACCTGATCAACCGTAACCAGCTCAACATTGTGCGCATGGCGGATTTTTCCACCCTCGAAGTCAACCCTTTCGCCTTTGCGTTCACCCGGGAGAATACGCGGCTGCCGCCGATCATCGACGCGGCGCTGGAGGCAATCCCCGCAGGCGAGCAGATGGAAATATTGCGCCGCTGGAGCGGTGGCAACCTCGGTATCGTCGGCACCGGCCGACTGCACCTGAGCGCCAGTGAACAACGCTGGCTCCTCAAGCATCCGCGGGTCAAGGTCGCGGTGCTCGACAAACTCCTGCCGCTGTCAGTCATCGATGACGAGGGGCGGTTCGAGGGCCTGAGCGCTGAGGTGCTGTCACGTATCAGCCTGCGCACCGGCTTGAAGTTTGACGTGGTACCGGGCAATTCGATACCGGGCCAGATCGACCAGGTCAGCGCGGGCGCGGCGGATATGCTGGCGGTGGTGACCCCCAGCGTCGAACGCGCCGAAAAGGTGCGGTTTACCCGGCCCTACCTGACCAACGCGTTGGTGCTGGTCACTCGGGTAGATGAACACAGTCCGATTACGTTGGAGGATATGGTGGGCAAGCGCCTGGCGATGATCAGCGGCAACGGGCTGCGCGAGATCATTACGCGGGACTTTCCCGGTGTCATGTTTATCGATGTAGACAGCGCGGAACAAGCGATGGCGATGGTGGCGAAAGGCGAAGCGGATGCGGCGGTCAATTCGCTGATCGGCGCACGCTACATGATCGCTCGCTATTACCGCGATCGGTTGCGCATTACCAGCACGGTCGGCTCCGAGCCTGCGCGCATTACGTTCGGGGTGAACCGGAGTCAGCTGGAGCTGTTTTCGATCCTCGACAAGGCGCTGCTGAGCATCACCCCGCAGGAAATGGATGAGATGATCGCCCAATGGCGCAGCGAGGTGATTATCGAAGACAGTTATTGGCTGCGTCATCGCAACGTGATCATCCAGGGATTCGGGCTGGCCGCGCTGTTATTGATCATCACGCTGAGCTGGGCCATTTATCTGCGCGGTCTGATTCGCAAGCGCGTCCAGGCCGAACGGGCCTTGAGCGACCAGATGCGCTTTATGAGCGTCCTGATCGACGGCACCCCACACCCGATTTATGTGCGTGACCGGCAGGGCCGATTGATGGCCTGCAATAACGCTTACCTCGACGTATTTGGCTATAAGCTCGAAGATGTGATTGGTAAGACCGTGGTCGAAACCGACGCCGGCAACCTGCCCCAGGCTCAGTCGTTCCATCAGGATTACCTGCGTTTGATGGCCGAAGGCGAGCCGCAGATTCATGACCGAATACTCAAGTTGCCCAGCGGCGAGGCCCTGACCATCTACCAATGGATGTTGCCGTACCGCGACGGTGACGAAAAAGTGGTGGGCATGATTGCCGGTTGGGTGGACGTCAGCGAGCGCCAGCAATTGTTGGGGCAACTGCAGGAAGCCAAGGACGATGCCGACGCCGCCAACCGGGCGAAGACGACTTTTCTGGCGACCATGAGCCACGAGATCCGCACCCCAATGAATGCGGTGATCGGCATGATCGAACTGGCCCTCAAGAGCGCCGAACAGGGCTTGGCGGACCGGGATGCCCTGGAGGTGGCGTCGGAGGCTTCGCGCGGCATGCTGGAGTTGATCGGCGATATTCTCGATATCGCGCGGATCGAATCCGGTCATCTGTCGTTGGTCCTGGAACCGGCCAATCTGCACGAATTACTGACGTCGGTGGCGCGCGTGTTTGAAGGCTTGGCGCGGGCCAAGGGGTTGGCGCTGCAGGTTGAACTTGATCCGTTGATCGACCGCGTGGTGCTGGTTGACCCGCTGCGCTTCAAGCAGGTGGTGTCGAATCTGCTGAGCAATGCCATCAAGTTTACTCACAATGGCCAAGTCAAGCTGGGGGCTCATGCCACGTTCGAAGGCGAGCACCTGAAATTGCAGCTGTGGGTGGCGGACAGCGGGATCGGCATCAGTGCCCAGGACCAGTTGCGCCTGTTCAGCCCGTTTATCCAGGGCAGCAATAGCGAACAGTCGGCACGTAGCGGTTCCGGGCTGGGGCTGGTGATCAGTCGTAACTTGTGCGAAATGATGGGAGGGCGGTTGCATTTGAGCAGTGTGCTGGGGCAGGGCACGCGACTGGATGTGACGTTGGCGTTGCTCATGACCGCTGCAGTGCCGCAGGAAGAGGCGGCGAGCGCTCCGGTATCGCCGCCTCATAGCTTGAGTATTCTTGTAGTGGACGACTATCCGGCCAACCGTTTGCTGCTGGCTCGGCAACTGAGTTTCCTGGGACACCGCATCACCACGGCCGAGGACGGTATTCAAGGGCTAGAGTGCTGGCGGGCGGGGCAGTTCGACGGTGTCATTACCGATTGCAATATGCCATTTAAGAATGGCTACCAATTGGCGCGGGATATCCGTGTCCAGGAGCGTGAACGAGGCCTGTTGCCGTGCCTACTTTTGGGCTTCACAGCCAATGCCCAGCCCGAAGAGGCCGAGCGCTGCCGACAAGCCGGCATGGATGGTTGCTTGTTCAAACCCACCGGTATCGACGACTTGCGCGTGGCACTGGCATCACGCTCCACCTATGTCCCCAGCCCTGAAGCAGCGGCTTTCGATCTGAGTACCCTGATCACGCTGACAGGGGAGGACCGCCAGGCGCTCAGCGAGCTGTTGATACCTTTGCTCGACAGCCTGGCGGCGGACCGTGCGCTATTGCCGGCGTTGCAGCGCAAGGTTGACTTCGCCAGGCTGCATGACCTGGCTCATCGCGCCAAAGGCGGTGCACGAATGGTCAAGGCACGCGAGTTGATCTTGCGCTGTGAGGCGTTGGAGGCCGCCTGTGAAAGACAAGACCGCAACGCGCTGGGGGCGGTGATCGACGGTGTGGAAGAGGCGATCACCGCGTTACATGTGGGGCTGAGCGTTGAGTGCAATCAGCTTTGATCCCATGAGTGGCCATTCGGAGGTTTTGGGAGAAGTCCTACGTGAAGGGGGAATATGCCTGATTTTGTCTTCAGAATTTGTCCGGACAATGGGCGACGCTCACTGACGAGCGCTGCCTGCCCAGAGGTTTGCCATGCCGAATAAAGCACTGACCATCCTGATCGCCGATGATCTGCACTTGCAACGGCTGTACATTGAAAAGATGCTGAACCAGTTGGGGTACCACCGGATTGTGCCGGTGCAGACTTTTGAAGAAGTCCAGATCCTCACCGCTATCCCGGCCGAACCGTTCGATGTGCTGATCATCAATGCGGGGCTGGCCGCGCATGCGAGTGGGCCTCACCCGCAGGCACGCCATGTGCTGGTATACGACCACCTGGACCTGAATGCACCCGCCGACGCCATGCCGACCGTGTCGGTGCGCCTGCCGGGCGTGCCGGATAATGTCAACCTCGAACATTTCATGGAAATCATCGACCCGCCCCACGCCATGACCCGCTTGCGGGTTTTGCCGTGGTTAAGGACATTATCCCGCTCGCCGGCCGTCGGAGCGTAGTCCGGGCTGACGTGTGTGGGGCTGATCAATCGGTAGCCTTAGCCAGTCACTTTGTATCTTTGTGTTCACGAAGGCGCTCGGCGGCACTGCGCAGCAACTGCTCTGTGCCCGCCCAACCCAGGCAGCCATCGGTCACTGACACGCCATAGGTCATGGACGGGCTCAGGGGCTGGCAACCTTCGAACAGGTGGCTTTCGAGCATCATGCCGATCAACGACGTGTCGCCCCGCAGACGTTGCTCCAGCACGTCGTTGAACACCGCTGGCTGGCGCAATGGGTCTTTACCGCTGTTGGCGTGGCTGCAATCGACCATGATGCGTGCAGCGACCTTGGACTTGGCCAAGTCGTGTTTTACCTGGGACACGCTCTGCGTATCGTAGTTTGGCCCGCGGTGGCCGCCGCGCAGCACCAGGTGGGTGTCGGGGTTGCCCGGAGTCTGGATGATCGCCGGGTGCCCCTGGCTGTCGACGCCAAAGTGACGGTGCGGGTGCGAGGCCGAACGCATAGCGTCGCAGGCAATCGCAACGCCGCCGTCGGTACCGTTTTTGAAACCCACGGGCATGCCCAGGCCGCTGGCCATTTCGCGGTGGATCTGCGATTCGGTAGTGCGCGCGCCAATCGCGACCCAACTGAGCAGGTCGTCGAAGTAGCCGGCGGCCATGGGTTGCAACAGCTCGGTGGCGACCGGCAAGCCCAGGCGCAGCATCTCACGCATCAATTCCCGGGACAGGGCCAGGCCTGCGGCCATGTCATCGCTGCCATCGAGGTGCGGATCGTAAGCCAGGCCTTTCCAGCCAATGGTGGTGCGGGGTTTTTCGACGTAGGCGCGGATGACCAGCAGCATCTGGTCGCTGACTTCAAGCGCCAGCTTCTTCAGGTTGCGCGCGTATTCCATGGCCGACTGCGGGTCGTGTATCGAGCACGGGCCGACAATCACCAGCAAGCGCGAGTCCTGGCCATCGAGGATGGCGCGTACGGCGTGGCGGTGGGCATGCACCTGTTCATTGAGGAACGGGCTGAGGGGCAGTTGATGCTTGAGCTCATGGGCACTGGGCAGGCGCTGGGTCAGGGCTTCATTGGCGCTGGTCAGCGTAGAGACGGGTAAAGCGGCGACTGAGGCGTTCATATTCAAGGTTTCCTGGGCAAGCGGCGGGCAATTCCCGCACGCTTGGCCTACTGGGGTGTTCGACAATTGGCCGTATCGGCTACGTGTGTTGGCTTGCCACCAAGAGGTGACCGGTCGGAGGCGGCAGGCTGTCCCGAACGGAGCTGGCTAAATCGCCATGCAGCACAAGTGTCGTAGCGGTAATAGGTGGCGTAGTTCATGTGGTGATTCCTTCAAGTGTGTTTGATTGAGCAAATTAGCAGGGCCTGAAAAAACAAAACCCCCGGTCGGGAAGCCGACCGGGGGTTAGATTTCTCTGGCAGGCGACCCCTTGAGTAGTGGGCGCCGATTTCAGGTATCAGGCGCGCCAGTGGCTAAACCAATACCCAAAATAAAAGCTGACCAGTGCGCTCGAACCGTTCACACGGGTAGCCGACACCGAGCGCAAGGCGCTGGCGGCAGGGCAAACCTGAGTGTGGGTGAGTGGCAACATGGTAAGTCTCCAAATGATGTTGGGCAGCTTACTAGAGCTTCGCGGGTGGATTCAATCAGTAATTTCTATCGCGCAGCGGGACTTACGGCTATGGCGTGAGTGTCGATATGATGACGACGTCCCACACTGATTACCGGAATCCGACCATGACTGCCTTGACCCTCGCTGCCGCGCAAACCGTTTCAATCGCCGGCGATGTAGACGCCAATATCGCGCGACACCTGGTGTTCATGCAGGCTGCAGCCGCACGGGGTGTGCAACTGCTGGTGTTTCCAGAGCTGTCATTGACCGGCTATGAGCCTGCGCTTGCAGGCGACTTGGCGATCGCGCCTGAAGCGCCACTGCTCGCGCCATTGCGCGAGATGGCGCGGGAGCTGCGGTTGACGGCCGTGGTGGGAATGCCGATCCGCCTGGCGCCTGAGGCGGGTGTGCTGATTGGCGCTTTGGTGCTGGGAGCTGATGGCTCCCTGGCGGTCTACACCAAGCAGCATCTGCATACGGGCGAGGAAATCGCGTTTGTTGCGGGGCAGGGCGGCGCTGCGCTGGAATGGGGGGATGATCGTATCGCACTGGCCGTTTGCGCTGACTTTTCCCACGCTAGTCATCCGCACCAGGCGGTGCTGGCGGGCGCCAATATATACGCCGCAGGCGTGTTGATCAGCGAGAGCGGCTACGCGACGGACAGCGCGCTTCTCCAAGGCTATGCAGTGGAACACCGCCTCTTGGTGTTGATGGCTAACCATGGCGGCCCCTCTGGTGGCTGGACCTGTGCCGGACGCAGTGCGATCTGGGCCACCGATGGCCGGTTGCTTGCAGCGGTGCCCGGCGGCGGCGAAGCGCTGGCGATCGCCTGTCGCGATGACGAGCGCTGGGTTGGACAAGTGGTGGTCTTGTAAATGACCTTCCACCTGCGCGCTGCAACGGACCAGGACCTGCCCTTTGCACGGAACCTGACCCACCAGGCAATGAACCCCTATTACCTGCAAAACCAGTTGCTGTGGTCCAACGATGGCTTCGATACGGCCTGGGCCGGTCGGGAAAACTGGATGATCTGCCAGGACGACAGTGTGCTGGGGTTCATCAGCCTGAGCTGTGACAGCAACGCGCTCTATATCCGCGAATTGCATATGCTTGAGCAGTACCGTGGGCTCGGCGCAGGCAGCTGGGTGCTGCAACAAATGGCGTTGAAAGCCCGCACGCTGGGGCTGTTGCGTCTGACCGTATTCAAGACCAATCCGGCCAAACAGCTTTATGAGCGCATGGGATTCAGCGTTATCGGTGAGGAAGACAGCTTCTGGCGAATGGAGCGCGTCTGTCGCTTAAGCTAAAGGCATGCGCCGGATCCTGATAAGCGCATACTGGATCAGGAGCCGATTTCCTGATCGTTGTTCCGGCCTTCAGCCTCAGCAAGGATAATCCCCTCTTTCATGCCCAAAAGGACCGCTACCTTATGGGCCTCCCCACGCCGTCCCTTTTTGCGCCCAGCGAGCACTTGATAGGTGGTGGCCGGATCGACGCCGTGTTCACGGGCGAACGCCTGAACTGACTTTCCTTGATGTTCCAGCCAGGCCTTGGCTTGTGCAGCAGTACGGATTCCGGGCATAGTTCAAAACCGTTCAAGTTCGTTTAACGAAGAGATGAGAGTGTCACCTCTTGGGGTGTGCCAACTAGGATCATACATCCAAATGAGTGGAATCGGTTCGCGTTTAAGGCAAGAAAGAGAGCGACTTGGCCTGTCGCAAAAAGTTTTTGGTGAAATTGGAGGCGTTGAAGCTAACGCGCAAGGCAAATACGAAAGCGGTGGGCGTGCGCCCAAGGCCGACTATTTGTCTCGTGTGGCCGAAAGAGGCGTGGATATCCTGTACGTGTTGACCGGGACTGCCACGCCGATTCAACTGGAAAATCTGAGCGAGCTTGAAGAAAAAGTACTGGTGGATTACCGGGCAATGTTCAAGGAAGACCAGGATGCAATTCGCCGCCTGACGTCGACCCTGGCCGAGCATTCCCTTTCTCGCAATGGAAAAACCAAGCCGCATCCGCAGGATTCCTGACCTTTTGCCCAGCAAATTCGGCCGTCCACCGACTGGGGGACGCGTGCCGAGCGGTCAAACTCCATATATATGACGTCAGCGGCTAGGTCTAAACCCAGGTTTTTTGCTAAGGTGTTCAGCAACCTATAAAGACCATATCGCGAGGTGTCTGCTTGATTAGGGTGCTAGTAGTCGATGACCATGATCTCGTTCGTACAGGCATTACACGAATGCTGGCTGACATCGATGGCCTGCAAGTAGTCGGCCAGGCCGAGTCGGGGGAGGAGTCTCTGATCAAGGCCCGGGAGTTGAAGCCCGATGTGGTGCTGATGGACGTCAAGATGCCGGGGATCGGCGGTCTGGGCGCCACGACCAAATTATTGCGCAGCCATCCGGATATCAAGGTTGTGGTGGTGACCGTGTGCGAGGAGGACCCATTCCCTACACGTCTCTTGCAGGCGGGGGCCGCTGGTTACCTCACCAAAGGCGCCGGCCTTTCGGAGATGGTGCAAGCGATTCGCCTGGTTTTTGCGGGTCAGCGCTACATCAGCCCGCAGATTGCCCAGCAGTTGGCCATCAAATCTTTCCAGCCTACCAGCGACTCTCCGTTCGACGCGCTATCGGAGCGGGAAATCCAGATCGCCTTGATGATCGTCGGTTGCCAGAAGGTGCAGTCGATTTCCGATAAGCTGTGCCTGTCGCCCAAGACCGTGAACACCTACCGCTACCGTATCTTCGAGAAACTCGCCATCAGCAGTGATGTTGAGTTGACCCTGCTCGCGGTACGCCACGGCATGGTGGACGCCAGCGCCTGACATGACCACACCGTTTGATTCAAGTGCCTTTCTCTCGACGTGCAGCGGCCGCCCCGGCGTTTATCGCATGTTCGACAGCGAGGCGCGCCTGCTGTATGTAGGCAAAGCCAAGAACCTGAAAAACCGTCTGGCGAGTTACTTTCGCAAGACCGGTCTTGCGCCGAAAACCGCCGCCCTGGTTGCACGTATCGCCCAGGTCGAAACCACCATCACCGCCAATGAAACCGAAGCGTTGCTGCTTGAGCAGACGCTGATCAAGGAATGGCGGCCGCCTTACAACATCCTGCTACGTGACGATAAATCCTACCCTTACGTATTTTTATCGGACGGCAACTTCCCGCGCCTGAGCATTCACCGCGGGGCAAAAAAGCAGAAGGGCAAGTACTTCGGTCCTTACCCCAGCGCCGGGGCGATTCGTGAAAGCCTGAGCCTGCTGCAAAAAACCTTTTTTGTGCGCCAGTGCGAAGACAGCTTCTACAAGAACCGCACACGGCCGTGCCTGCAATACCAGATCAAGCGCTGCAAGGCGCCCTGCGTGGGCCTGGTGGAACCTGCGGAGTACGCCGAGGATGTGCGCCACTCGGTGATGTTCCTCGAAGGGCGCAGCAACGCGCTCACCGATGAGCTCTCTGGAGCCATGGAGCTGGCCGCCAGCACCCTGGATTTCGAAAAGGCTGCCGAGCTTCGTGACCAGATCTCCCTGCTGCGCCGTGTTCAGGACCAGCAAAGCATGGAAGGCGGCACCGGTGACGTCGACGTGATCGCCGCATTCGTCAACCCGGGCGGCGCCTGTGTGCACCTGATCAGCGTACGAGGCGGGCGGGTACTGGGCAGCAAGAACTTCTTCCCGCAGACCGGGATCGACGAAGACGTCTCCGAGGTCATGGCGGCGTTCCTCGGCCAGTACTATGTGAGCAGCCCCGAGCGCGACCTGCCTTCGGAGCTTATCGTCAACGTGGTCCACGAAGATTTCCCGACCCTGATCGAGGCGATCCACGAACTGCGCGGTCGCGAGCTGGACATCAGCCATCGCGTTCGCGGCACCCGTGCCCGCTGGCAACAATTGGCCGTGACCAACGCCGAGCAGGCCCTGGGCGCACGCCTGGCCAATCGACAGCACGTTGCCGCACGCTTTGAATCGCTGGCCGAGGTGCTCAACCTGGACGAGCCACCGCAGCGCCTGGAGTGCTATGACATCAGCCACTCCAGCGGCGAGGCCACCGTCGCTTCCTGCGTGGTGTTCGGCCCCGAAGGCCCGATCAAGGCCGATTATCGGCGCTACAACATCGAAGGCGTCACCGCCGGCGATGACTACGCCGCCATGCACCAGGCGCTCATGCGGCGCTTCAGCAAGTTGAAGGACGGGGAGGGCAAGTTGCCCGATATCCTCCTGGTCGACGGCGGCAAGGGCCAGTTATCCATGGCCCGCGACGTCCTCAACGAACTGGCCGTGCCCGACCTGATCCTGCTTGGCGTGGCCAAGGGCGCCACGCGCAAGGCCGGTTTCGAGACGCTGTACTTGAATGATGCCGCCCATGAGTTCACCTTGAAGGGCGACTCCCCAGCGCTGCACCTGATTCAACAGATCCGTGATGAAGCCCACCGCTTCGCCATTACCGGTCACCGTGCGCGTCGCGGCAAAACCCGACGAACCTCAACCCTGGAAGGCGTCGCAGGGGTCGGGCCGACGCGGCGTCGCGACTTGCTTAAACATTTTGGTGGCTTGCAGGAGCTCTCCCGTGCCAGCATTGACGAAATAGCCAAAGCACCCGGTATCAGTAAAAAGCTCGCTGAATTGATTTATGCCAATCTGCACAGCGAATAGAATGCCTTCTCACCTCGTAGCCAGTTGTGCCGATGAATATCCCTAATCTGATCACCGTTCTACGCGTTCTGCTTATCCCGATCTTCATTTTGTTGTTCTATTTGCCCTATGAATGGAGCTACGTCGCGTCCAGTTCGGTATTCGCCTTTGCCGCCGCCACCGACTGGCTCGACGGCTACCTGGCCCGCCGCCTGGAACAGAGCACGCCCTTCGGTGCGTTCCTGGACCCCGTGGCCGACAAACTCATGGTCGCCGTGGCCCTGGTGCTATTGGTGCAGGAGCACGGCAACCTGTGGTTGACCCTGCCGGCCGCCGTCATCATTGGCCGCGAGATCGTCGTTTCGGCCCTGCGCGAATGGATGGCCGAAATCGGCGCCCGCGCCCATGTCGCCGTCTCCAACATGGGCAAATGGAAAACTGCCGCGCAAATGCTCGCGCTGGTCATCCTGCTGGCCAACCCGTCGGACTTCTCATTCTGGGTGCTGACCGGCTACGCCTTGCTACTGGTCGCGGCGGGCCTGACGCTCTGGTCCATGCTGCAATACCTGCGCGCCGCCTGGCCTCACCTGCGCACCACCGTTGAAAAGAAATAAAACTTTTTTGAATCAAGGGGTTGACGGGTGCCGAGGATTCTATAGAATGCGCATCACCAAGCGGGAATAGCTCAGTTGGTAGAGCACGACCTTGCCAAGGTCGGGGTCGCGAGTTCGAGTCTCGTTTCCCGCTCCAAGCATTGAAGAAAAAGCCACTCTAACGAGTGGCTTTTTTTTGCCTGTGATTTATGGAATAGACGCCTGGGCGTCTTTTTTTGTGTGCAAAACCAGGGGGCTCAGGGTGATCCGGTAAGACTCAAATTCGCATTGTTACTGGATTCGCGCAGTTCACCTGTCGCCAAGCCAGCTACTGTTTGTTCGTCTTCCCGGTGTGCATCGACCTTTTGGTCATGCATCACTTCTGGCACCGATAATCCTGAGTCACGGTGGTTTCCAGGCAGTGGACTTGCCCCATCATGCGACAGCAGCAGTTCGCCTTCATCGGCCTCAAACCCGACAACCTTCCTGTCCTGGCAACTGCTTGAAAAGGCCTCTCTGCGTGATGCGCCCCCAATGCTCACCCGAAGAAGCTATGCGACATGGGAATTGGACCCCGTGAACGCGATGTTTATACTCAGTGAACCTGTATTGTGAAAGGGCAAAAAACACATGGAGCTACACAAGGAGCAAGGAATGGTCTACGCCCAAGGGAAGGAAGTGCGGACAGGGCGACGATCAACGACGCTTCGCGCTGCCAGCGCGGAATGTTCCGGCGTGCGTCTGTGGGTATTGTTGTCGGAGTGCAAGATCGCGCCAATGGATTTCGCGCTATTTCTTAAGATCAACCCCCAGCGGCTGACCAATTGGTTTTCACGCGGCATCCCACACTCGCAGCTCGATGGGATCGCAGGACTGTTGAGCGTTAATGCACAGTGGCTGGAAACAGGGGCTGGGGAAAAATTCCCGGCGACAAGCGAGTAGCGAAGCCCTGCGGGAGCACATAGCAGAGAGCCCCCGACAGGCGGGGGCTCAAGGTCTGCAACAGCAGGATTCCCCAACCGCAGGGTGGGCGTCCCTTGGGATGACGAAAGTGATGAAGGTATGACGTGGCCAATGCGCCGTTGACGCACTGCGGTCTTTGACTAGGACTTGGCGGCGGGTGTCTGTCAAATCGCATCAGGCACATGCCGGCTTTATGGCCGGTAGTCAGTACTCGTCCAGCAGGAAAACCGCCGTAAGGTTCCGGTCCGCTTCCGTGAAGACACAGAGGTCCGACCCGTCACTGATGACATAGGACGACAGCAGGTAACCGCCAAGTTCCAGAGCCGCGTCGTTGTAGCGCCGATGCTCTGCGCGCGCATCGCCCCAGCCGCCGCAGATGTGCCGGCGCACGTAGGGCAGTGGGTCGAGCAGATCCTGTCGGATCAGGTGTCGACACAGCGAGAGATGGTCAGGCCACCGAAGGGAAATCGTGGCTGAAGGGTGAAGAAGGCGGACATGGGGATGCGCAGTTCCTCCACGGCGATGGGGCTTCGTACTCTAGCAAGGTAGACCGTTTCGACGGCGAGGTCGCGGTCACAATCACGCACCTGATGGCGTTGCTTGTGGGGTCGGCAGGCGTGCTTTGGCTGGGTAGGAAAGTTCCATGGGGCCGGCTCTTGGCAACGTGTTCAGCCCCGCAGGTACTTCATCGTTCGCTGACCCATGACGGTGTCACTTGTTACGGGTGAGGGCGTTCGGCCCCGCTGGTTTCCTTGACCGCATACAACAGGCAGCGTACCGCTTCACGATCCTCATCCGACAATGAGCGGTAGTAGTGGATCAAGCGCTCTTCTTCTCGATTGATTTGGCGGGGCCGCAGGGATGTGCCGGGGGCGGTGCGTAATGAGGGAAAAAACGAAGTATTTAGCATGACCCTATTTCTTTATGAGATGAATGGAGACATGGGCTTCTTGCCCGGAACAACTGAATACATAACGTTTATTGTAAGAAAGAGCTCGTCATTTTCCGTGACTGCTGAGTTTTTCAGAAGGGGCTGTCGGAAGGGCTTGGCAACGATGTAGGAGCGATCTTTCAAACCCGGTTGAATGAAGGTGCGATTGAGCGAAGAGCCCGTCAAACTGGGATCCCTGGTCAGATTGGCGGTTGGGAGGTACGAGTCTGTCAAAAACGGGACACCTCCTTGAAGGCGCAGGTCAAATAGCGCATCGCCACCCGGTCGGTTTCCGATAGCGTGCGGAAGTGTTCAATCAAACGTGCTTCTTCATCTGTGAGGACGCGCAGCCGGCGCCTCGGCCAGAACACAAAAATCAGTTGTGAAACATTTTTGGTCGATGGCATGAGCCTTGTCCTCTCTTGCGGGAAAAGCAACTGGTCGTGTGCTGTGCGCGGCCGGCACCGCAGTGGTCAGCAGTTCAACCGCGCCAAGGCCTGCGCTGTCGCGGGCCTCATCGCAGGTCTGTTGGTGTGGTTCTTCGGCTTTATGGTGATTGGCGGGGAGTGGTTCTTGATGTGGCAATCCCAGGAATGGAATGGCCAGAACGCAGCATTCAAATTCTATGCAGCCATTTTGGGTGTGCTGGTGTTTCTCAATCAGCCGGATGCGGATTGCGATTGAAACGCTTCATGCCTAAATAGCCGGTGCGCGCGCTGCCCGCACCGGATGGTGGATTTACTTCGTGCAGGTCAATCGCGAGTACGTCGGTGGCTCAAGCAGGATGCCCGGGGTCATGAACGTTGAGCAGTTGAACACACGTCCCTTCGCGGTCGTGGCTTTGAATGTCAGTTCAGCGCCGCCCAGGAAGTCTTCCTTGCCTTTGGTGACCGGGCCCATGGTCAGCTCATCCGTGGAGGCCAGGCCGATCGTTTCGGCGGTGACTTTGTGTATCTGCAGAACGTTGGGGTTCGTGGCGCAGCCTGTCAGCAGGGCGGCCGCTGCAAGCAATAGAATCGCGGTTGAGGTTTTGATCACTGGGTGTTTCCTTGCAAGTGGTGGCGACAGGGAGCGGGGATTTGAGCTACGTGCCGACTTTGGAGTCTTAAAGGGGACAGGGATTTACCCTACGGCTGCGGAGTCTAGGGGCGCATAATTGCTCCCACAATTACCCGGATGAAATCGAGACCGAACCCACGGCAGAGTGTTCTGGAGCTGAAGGAAATCGGCTACAGCAGGGGGCCGTCGCGTGGGGGGTTGGGCTTTGCAGTCTAGGATTGGACCTGATCGACGCCCTGTTTATACTCAATGAGCGCGCCAAACCCGCAGGTATCTCCTTGTTCGCTGAACCATGACGGCACCACGTTAGGAGGTGAGGGCGTTCATCTGACGTTCACGCTTGAACACCACGCGATATATCCGATACTCCACGCTATTGCGGCTTTACTCGTATCTATCTATTCCTCCAGCGATGATTCACTCCCTAGGCTGGCTGCTTCGACAGCTACCTTTGAAGAGTGACTTCATGTCTGAAAACAACCCACTGCTACAGCCCTACGACTTGCCACCGTTCTCAGCCATCCGGGCAGAACACCTGGTGCCCGCTGTTGAGCAGATCATCACTGAAAGCCGCAACGCCACCGCCACGATCATTGCCAGTCAGGCGCCATTTCCCACCTGGGACGACCTGGTGCAAGCAGTGGAGGCGTTGGAGGCTCGCCTGGATGGCATTGTCAACATCATTGAGCTGCTTGACTCCCACCCCCAAGGGGCGACATGGGCGCTGGCATCACACCGCAGTTATGAGCTGGCAATGCAGTACAGGGTTGAGTTGGCTGAGAACAACGATCTGTATCAGCTCCACCGACAACTTGCCAATAGCCCGATCGCGGCCCTTTTCAATGAACAACGCCAAAGCGCGCTGCGTAAAATATTGCGCAAGTACCACTTGGCCGGTCTTGATCTTTCTCCTGAGAAGCAGCTACGGCTCAAAGCGTTGAACCTGCAAATCGATGAGTTCAGTCAGGAGTTCCTGCGCCGTGTAAGAGACTCCCGCGATGCATGGCGCAAGCACATTCAAGACAAGGCGCTGCTGAGCGGAATGCCTGACGCAGCGTTGGCACGCATGGCGGTCACGGCTCGGGACGCAGGCCTGGATGGCTGGTTATTAACCCTTTGCGAGCAGTCCTTTCTAGACGTGATGAGTTACGCCGACCATCGAGCCTTGCGCCGGGAAATGATGGTGGCCTACTACAGCCGTGCCGTGGATATCGGTCCTGACGCCCTTGCCAACGACAATGAACGGGTCCTGACGGTGTTGCTCGACAGCCGTCACCAGAAAGCACAATTGCTGGGCTATGCCAACTTCGCCGAGCTGGCGCTGGTGGAGCAAATGGCGGAGACGACCGATGAGGTCACTGCATTTCTGCATCAACAGATTGATCAGGCACGTACGACATTTGCCCATGAGAAACAACAACTGCAACGCTATGCGGCGCAACGGGGAGTCGATGCTCTGGAACCGTGGGATTACGACTTTTTCGCAGAAAAAATTCGCCAGGACGTGGCGGGGGTCTCCCAGGACGCAATGCGCAACTACTTCCCATTGGAAACGGTGCTGCAACGCTTGTGCACGTTCACCAAAACGCTGTTCGGCGTTGAGCTGAATGAACAAACCACTGTCGATACCTGGCACCCGGATGTGCGGGTATTTGAACTCAGGGAGTACGCGGAGCCGATCGGACATTTGTTTATTGACCCTTATCGCCGTGTGGCGGGTGGCGAGATTGGCGCCGCCATGGGTTTGCGCAATCACCGAATGACTGCCGAAGGGCGTCCACAACGGCCGATAGCCGTGCTTCGCAGCCAGTTGCCGCAACCTACGGGGGCCCAGCCTTGCTTGCTGGATCATCTGCAATTGAGGGTCTTATTGCATGAGTTCGGCCACTGTCTGCAGCATTTGTTGACCGCCGCTCCGTACCGGGCGATTTCGGGTATGGGCCAATTAAGCCATGACACCACGGAATTTTTCGGCCAAGTGCTGGAGCAGTTCTGCTTTAGTCCGTCGTTCTTGATCTGTTTATCCGGCCATCCGCAGACGGGAGACCCCTTGCCTGACAAAATGGCTACTCAGATGAGCCGATTTGTTCACACCCAGACCAGTCAGGAAACCGCCAGTATCTTGCTCACGGGCCTCGTCGACTTCGAGTTGCACCGTACCTATGGCGACGGGCGCACACCTCATCAAGTTTTCACCCAGGCCAACGTTGAAATCGGGCATTTGCAATGGCCTGACGGCGCCCGCCCGATCAACAGCTTCGAACAACCGATGGGTCGCTATGGGGCCAAAATGTACTCCTACAGGTGGTCCGGTGTACTGGCCCGCCAGGCTTTTGAGCGGTTCGAGCGTGATGGCCTGTTCAACTCCGAGACCGGGAAGGCCTTTCGGGACGCTTTTATTACTGAAGGGGATACCCGGACGCTGCTCAATTCACTTGCGCTGTTTCGAGGGGAAGGCAAGCGATGCGCCGAACCTTCCAACGGGCATGAAGCACGGGTGCATAGGCATATGTAGCTCCTCGGCTGAAACGTGAAGCGCCAGAGTGATCTTTTCCGATCACTCACCGCTGCTCAGTTCAGCAGCCAATCCGGCATGGAGAGCATTCAATGGTCACGGATAACCCGCCATACTTTTTCAGCGAAACTCAAACCGATCGCACGCAGCTCAGCAAGCGCCAACGCGCACGCAACTTTACCCTCAAGGACCTTGACTGGTTCGACGCGGTCTATCTGGCCACCGATGCGTTGCGGCGGGCACAAACAGTGCCGATGCACGTCCAAACCCTGCGACTGAATGTACCCGGTCAACAGGCTATTGAACTGGCGGGCGCCTTCGTCATGAGCCCCGCTCCGGAAGGCGGGGTGGTGCTCTATACGCCAGTTCGCGGTCTGGAAAAATTGCCCAGCCATGAAGCACTCACGACGCAACTGGGTGCGAGCCTCAAAGATTCGTCGCAGCGCCAAGGGTTGCTCGATTACCTTTCCATCTCCCAGCAACACGTCCTGACGCCCACTGCGAACCCGACGATTACCGCGCATACCCTGGGCGGCGCTGTCTTCGAAGCACAACAAACGACTCTCGCCAGCAACCTGCTGGATAACGCCCGTCTGATGCGCGAGGAACTGCTCAAGCTGCCCAGTTTCACTTCTTTGCTGGATGACTACATTTCCACGCAGCTGGCGCAGTCCTTTGCGGGGGTCGATCAGCACCGAATCCAGGTGCAAACTTATGTGATCGACACATCCAGCGAATCAGGCGATGCCGATAGGCCAACGTTGCGGCACACGACCACCCGCACGTTGAGCGAAACCATCCTCCGGTATTTCGTCAACAATGGCTGGCCTGAGGGTGAAACCCGGCGCTACGTTGATCCTCAACGCGCGCCTGGCAATCAGCAGCCTGCCCAGGAGGCTGACGATCAGTTGCGTTGGGAAGTCTCCGTGCAAGGATTGGCGCGGGGCTTGAAAGCCCATATGAAGCAACAGCCCAGGACATTTTGGGCGCAGCCTGCTTCCACCGGGGTCTCACGGCTGCAACTGTTTACTCAAGCCATGGCCAGTGCCTTTTTCACGGTGGTGCTGGATCAACAGCAGCAAACTGCGATTACGGTTGACCAGCGTTTGCAGCTACAGGCCTTGCCGCTCAAGGCTGCGCTTGCCGCGACCACGCCGGCGCCCGCCGTTGCTGTTGAAAAGGCGCAGTTGCAGGCGCCTGGACAGTCCCCTGTCGAGCTGGCATCAACACTCATCATCAGCCATAACGAAAGTGACGATGGCTCGCCCTGGCTGCTCTACACCCCCCACCAGGGCTTGCAATCGTTTACTGCGCTGGATGCGCTGAAAACCCACCTTCTCGATAGCCTCAACCCGCGGCAGCACGCCGATGCCTGGAGAAATCATCTGTCCAGGTCGCAACGCCTTAACGAAGCCGATCTGTCGGCCTGCGATCTCACCAAAGCTCCGATCACGGGGGTTATTTTCGACAGCATCATGGCGGGCATTATTGAAAAACAAGGCAGCAACCTTGAGTACGCTCTTGATCAATATCGCCTGAGCCAGGGCACGATGGACCTCGATGCGCTGGTCGATCATGTGCTGGATGTGCGTGGCATGACCGATCCGAAATTACTCACCTTCGACCCCATGGGCCGCTGGAGTACCCAGTTGGCAAGTACCTGGACAGCGGCGGCGACAGAACCCAGAGTTCCGCCAACGCTCTCTGCACTGCGCACCGCTGTGCAATTGCTCGAAAACGTCAACGTTGAAATCGAACGACACCTGGCGTGGCGCCCCTCGCTGGAGAATTCCGCTACCACCTATCTCAACACCAGGCTGCACGCTAAACATCAACACATGCAGGCTGCATGCCTCTCCGTGCGTCGATACAGCACGCCCTCCAATAACACCGACACACCTCGACTGCTGTCATCGAGCAGCATGGTCGACTATTTTCTGGCGCGGTTATGTGGCGATGTCGGTTCACTGAACGACCCGTTGAACACTCACGTTTATTCAATCACTTCTGACGAAACCGCCACCAGGATTTCAGGCTTGGACATCACCGACTTCAATACGCTGATCGACAGTGCAGTCGATGGTTTCAAGCCGTATCTGCGCAGAACCCACAGTGCGTACCCCAACATGGAGCCCTTGCTGAGAAAAGCAATGGAGATGGGCTTGACCGGGGAAATGCAAGTCAGGCTGTGGAGCAACGCGTTATTGCCCCTCGACTATGAAGTACTCTCAACCCTACTGGGTATTTACGCCAGAGACTTGCGCCCGAGTGTCAACGGGTTTCGCCCTGATGCGTTTGCATTGGCGATCACACCCACTGGGCAAACTACCCGGCAGGTACTCACTCACTGTTTCATGCTGACCGAGCGCGGCGGGCTTGACCCTCAATATAGCGGTCGTGCGCTGCTCTGGACGCCCGCGTTGGGACTGGAGAATTTCCGTTCACTGAGCCACTTCAAAGCAGAGGTGGAGCGACGCCTGGCAAGCCCGGACGAGCGACAGGCTTTCCTGGAGAACCTGGCGCAACCGGACTGGCACGCTCATCCGTCCTACGCGCTCAGCTCCCTTGAGCTGGTCGAAGACAACCTCGTCGAATACTTGCAACGATCCTATGCGCAACACAAAGACCGTGAGCTGGCGCGAATCCTGTCCATGGAACTCTCGCTGGAACAGTTACGTAAGCTTTGGCAGGTTCAAGCCACACAAGACCTGGCGCCCACCAACCTGCAGCGTGCCATGGACATGGTCCAGGCCATGATCGTACAACATGGTTTGCAATGGTTGGGCAACGCCAGCGCTGTCGATCAACAGCTCTATGCCGAGTTGCTGGAGCAGTACCGAAACAATGTCATCGACAATCAGGATTACCTGCACGGGATCGACTCGCTGGCTCGGTTCACGCACGACAAACTCAGCGGTGTGCTCAAGGACATCGACGATCAGGCCGGCATTACACCGGATGACGTCGAAGTCGGGCTGCCGGTTGCGGGCAGTACGCCTGCCCGCAACCAGTCACTGCTGGACTACGCCTTGAGCCATCAATCGTTTTGGAACGATGAGGTGCCGCTGTTCGCCAGCACCGGTAAAACGCCATTGCCCTCTGCCCTCGATGCACAGACGCTGAAAGCGCGGATACAGGCGCTGAACATCAATGGGGCTTATCAGACTTACATCAAAGGGTTACTGGGCCCTGTCAGCCCGGATTTTGAGCAACGCGCGACGCGATTCGCCAAGCAACTGCCGTGGCAACTGATGCAATACGCTCATGGCATGATGTTGCAAGGCCGGCTTTCACCGGCGGCCTTCGGGCTCATTCAACAGGTCATGGACATGCCCGATGCTATCGCCCGGGCGACAGTGGTGAACGCCAACGCCATGATCCGCCCTTTGGGGCTGCTGGTGGATGACGGGAAGAAGACCATCAGGATTCCCGGGGCTTATTTGATCGGTCCCGCCTCAGGTGACACGGGACCTCTTGTCCTTTACGCCCCCTATAGCCCAGGCTACACCCTCAAGGAATATACCGTTGAGACCGCACTGCGTGCTGAGCTGACAGCCAGCGGCGCCTTACAGCGCTGGGTTCGGCTGCTGGTCCCGGCTGCTGACCTCACTGCACTCACCAGCGCACTGGAGCAACCCCAAGCCAGCGCCGCCCTCCAGTTGGCACGCAACCCTATCAACAGGCCTTTGTTCAAACAGTTGTATACCGACAATGTCGAGCTGCTGACGACGCTGCTGGGCTGTCAGAAAACGGCCAATGCAGGCACTGCCTGGGATACGGCCAAGGCCGTGTTCTCTGAGGGTGTGCAGCAGGCCATCGTGTTTTTTGCCGGGAAACTGGCTTACCCCTTGGTGGTCTGGCAGAGCTTCAAGCTATTCAAAGCGTCTGCCGAAGAGCTGCAAAGCCATCAATGGCATGAGGCGCTTGGTCATTTTATCGGCGGTGTCGCCTTGCTGGCCGGTTTGCGCACTTCCATGCCTCCCGTATCAGAGGGCGGCATGTCCCCGGCACACGAGCCGATCCCGCCGCCTTCCACATCTGCGAGCTCTGTGGTGTCCTGGCCCGCGCTGGACATTACCGCTGCGCCGCGTACTCGGCTCCAGCGTTTCGAAGTCCTTGAGCCGAGCTTGGCCAGCCTGATTAACGATACCTCACTCAACCTCTACCAATCGGCCTCTACCCACTATTACGCAGCAGTGGCAGGCAAAGTGTTCCAAGTCATCAAGCACGACCTGGGCTGGCGGATCACGGGTGATGGAGAGGTCGGCCCACAGGTGCACAGCAACACCCGACAACAGTGGATGCTCAGCAGCACTGACCCATTGCTGACGGGGCGACGAGCCATTGCACGACTGACCAATCGCTTCTATTCCGAGCCATTTGCGCGTCCCAGCATGAATATATTGGCCAGCGGCATGCGCCAGATTCGCGCGCTTTACGCTCAGGAGTCGTTGATGATTACCGAGGCACTGGCACTGGCCACGTTTTATGCAAGGAACGCCCAGGAAAACCTGCGCCTGCTCGCACAAACACCCCTGGCGGCACCTGATGTCGCCAAACGAATCAAAACGTTTTTCGACTTGCAGACCATCGAGGCTGAACACCTTCAAAAAATTCAGGCGATCGTCGACACGGTCTGCAGCGCGTTGATGGAGCCCTCGTTGATCGGCGCGGACTCAGCGCGATTTGTCATTGGCCACTCGCGGATACCGGCACTTCAGGGGGCCTACAAGGTGATGGCTTTTACGATCGTCCCCGACCCCCTGCAACTGGTGTACTTGACCGAAGCGTTCTTCAACCCGGGTCTGCAATACGATCATTTGTTGATAAAACCCTTCCATGTCAACGTCCACGCCCGTGCGACCACCCTCATTCACGAAATCACGCATCATGTCTGTGCGACGTTGAACTTGGCTTACGTGCAGTCCACCCATCCCTTCCATGACCTGATTGACCCTCAAACCCCCGCGGGCAGTAAAACCAAAGCGGCCCTGGAAAACCGCCAGCTTTCAAGTTTGTCGCTCAGCACTCCGACGCAGCAGCTGTTTCAGGTGGTCGATATTGCAACTGGCCTCAAAACCGATCCCGCCAAGGGCTCGTCGACACAGTCTGTGCTCGACCGGCTGCTCACTGTCACCGGCACCCAAACCCTTGCCGATGCCCGGCAGATTTTCCGTACCGATCCGCTTAAACGCATCCTTACGGTACTGAGCAACGCCGACTCCGTCGCTTACCTGGTTGCACAGCTGGGGCGTCGAAAAGAGAGACCTGTTGGCCTGACCAGCGATTCGCCCTGATTCTTCGCGCACGCCATATTCCGTTTTTGTGGGGCTCGGACACCCGGCCGGTCATCCAATGGTCATAAACCAGACGGAAGGCATATCAGCATTCTAAAGTTGCGAGGCACTGGGCAGATAACCCCTATGTCGTCTATATCCGCAACACTGTTCAAGGATCGAACCCATGACCCAGCGTCAATCCGTCCGCATTTCCCTTCCTGGTTCTCCGCGTTTTTGCTGGTTTGCTCTGATCCCGGTAGTGCCTGCCGTCGTGTGGTTGCTGGTGCAGTCAGCCTCCACAGCCAATCTGGTGGCGTGTGCGGTACTGGTATTGATTGGTTTGGGTGCCTGTGCCTGGAGCACAGGTTCGCAGGGCAAGGCTGTGTTGCGCGCGATGTCGCGGGCGCAGGCGGATCAGTCAACGGTGGACGCAGCGCGCAACGGCGTGGCTTCTCGCGCACAGCTTGATGAAGTGTTGCTGGGCGCCATGCCGATCTGGGCCAAGCAGGTGGAAAGCTCGCGGCATCAGACTGAAGAAGCGATTGTAAGCCTGGCCAACCGTTTCACCGGGATCGCCGCGCGATTGCAGGAAACGGTACAGGCGTCGCAGCAGGCTGCCGGCGAACTGGACGGGCAGTCCGCCGACGGCGCGCTTGAGGTGCTGGCGCGCAGTGACAGCGAGCTGAGCCAGGTGATCAACTCGCTCAAGGCCACTCAGACCAGCCGTGACCAGACCCTGGCCCAGGTCCGCAGCCTCACCGCCTATACCAAGGAACTGCGCGCCATGGCCGCCGACGTGGCGGCGATTGCCGCCCAGACCAACCTGCTGGCCCTCAACGCCGCCATCGAGGCGGCCCGTGCCGGCGAGGCAGGGCGCGGCTTTGCGGTGGTGGCCGATGCGGTGCGCAGCCTGTCGAACAAATCCAGTGAAACCGGCCAGCAGATGTCGGCCAAGGTCGACATCATCAATAACGCCATCACGCAGTTGGTGCAGGCCGCGTCCAGCAGTGCCGACCAGGACAGCCACTCGGTGGCCGAGTCCGAAAACAGCATTCAACGCGTGCTTGAGCGCTTCCAGAACATCACCGGGCGCCTGGCCGACTCTGCCGACCTGCTCAAACAGGAGAGCTACGGCATCCGTGATGAGATGACCGAAGTGCTGGTCAGCCTGCAATTCCAGGACCGGGTCAGCCAGATCCTCAGCCACGTGCGAGACAACATGCACGCCTTGCATGACCACCTCCAGCAAGCCAGCCAGGCGCCGGACCAGGCCGTGGGCGTCGATGCCCGGCAGTGGCTCGCGCGGATGGAAGCCACCTACGCCACCGACGAGCAACGGCGCCTCCATCACGGAGCGGCGGCCGCGCAGCAGAACTCTCAAGACATCACCTTCTTTTAGGAGCACACCATGGCAAAGAATGTATTAGTGGTCGACGACTCTAGCAGCGTGCGGCAAGTGGTCGGCATTGCCTTGAAAAGCGCCGGCTATGACGTCATCGAGGCCAGCGACGGCAAGGATGCCCTGAGCAAGCTGACCGGGCAGAAAGTGCACTTGATCATCAGCGACGTGAACATGCCCAACATGGACGGCATCACCTTCGTCAAGGAGGTCAAGAAGCTGGCCAATTACAAGTTCACCCCGATCATCATGCTGACCACCGAGTCCCAGGAGTCGAAGAAGGCCGAGGGCCAGGCCGCCGGCGCCAAGGCGTGGGTGGTCAAGCCGTTCCAGCCTGCGCAGATGTTGGCAGCCGTGTCTAAACTCATCCTGCCCTGATTCCCGGCGCCAGGGAGGTTCCCATGCCGATAACCACCGAAACAGTCGACGACACTGCCCGCGTGCGCATTGACGGCGAGCTGACGATCTACACCGTAGCGGAACTGGCGGGTGCGCTGCTGCCGCAGATGGGCGCGGCACCGCGCCTGGAGCTGGACCTGTCGGAGGTCACGGAAATGGATGGCGCCGGCTTGCAGTTGCTCGCGGTCATCCAGCGTGAAGCCGGCATCGCCGGTACAGCCTTGAGCGTGACCGGCCAGAGCCAGGTGGTCATGCAGGCGCTCCAACTGTGTCGCAGCGCGGCCTCATAGTCAGCGCTTCCCACGTTTTTTGATCGACAAGGAAGGTCCCGGTGAGCATCAATCTCGATCAGGCACAGCAGACATTCATCGTTGAGGCACGCGAGCTGTTGCAGGCCATGGAGCAATCCCTGCTGCAATTGGAAAGCGAGCCCGACGACCAGGACGCCATTGGCGCGATTTTCCGCGCCGCGCACACCATCAAGGGGTCGGCGGGCCTTTTCGGGCTGGCGTCGATCGTGGGGTTCACGCATAACGTCGAAGACGTGCTTGACCGCCTGCGCGAAGGCAATGTGGTGGTGGACGCCGCATTGATCGCGTTGCTGCTCAAGTGCGGCGATCACATGCTCGAACTGGTCGAAGTGGTCGCCAACCGCGGTGAGGCGCCGACGCCTGCCGCTCTGGAGCGCGGTGAGGCATTGCGCGAGGCGCTGAGTGCCTATCAGCCGGTGCGAACCGCTGCTGCCAGCGTTGCAACCGCTGAGGTGGCCGACGACGCGGCGGCCGAAGTGCTCTGGCACATCTGCCTGCGCTTCGGCGTGGACGTGTTCCGTAATGGCATGGACCCGCTGTCATTTTTGCGCTACCTCGAAACCATGGGGCAGATGGTGCAGGTCACCACCCTGACCGACAGCATCCCGCCAATGGACACCTGGGACCCGGAAAGCTGCTATCTGGGTTTCGAGATCGACTTACGCTCGACAGCCAGTCACGCCACCCTCAACGAAGTGTTCGACTTTGTGCGTGACGACTGCGAGGTGCACATCAGTGCGGTGGACGAAGCGCCTGGGAGCACTGCGGTCGTTGCTGGCGAACGGGTCACCCAGGCAGAGCAGGGCCTTGTGGCGACGACACCGCAGCGTTCTGTCGCCGCCAGCGAGGCGAAACCGCGCGACGGCAATTACGTGCGGGTCAACGCCGACAAGCTCGACGAGCTGATCAATCTGGTCGGCGAACTGGTGATCGCCAGTGCCGGCTCAAGCCTGCTGGCCCGCTCCTGTAACAACGACCCCTTGCAAGAGGCGACCTCGACGGTATCGGCGCTGGTCGAAGAGATTCTCGATGGCGCTCTGCACCTGCGCATGATCCCCATTGGTGACACGTTCAACCGTTTTCGCCGTGTGGTGCGCGATATCAGCCAGGAGCTGGGCAAGGACATCGAGCTGATCATCAGCGGTGCGGACACCGAACTGGACAAAACCGTGGTCGAGAAAATCGGCGACCCGCTGATGCACCTGCTGCGCAACGCCATGGACCACGGTATCGAAAGCGCCGAGGCACGGCGTGCGGCCGGCAAGCCGACCAAGGGCCACCTGAGCCTCAATGCCTACCATGACTCGGGGAGCATCGTCATTGAAATCGCCGACGACGGCGCCGGGCTCAACCGCGAACGCATCCTGCAAAAGGCCCAGGAGCGCGGGTTAGTGGCCAGCGGCGCAGTACTGACCGACCAGGAGATCTACAACTTGATCTTCGAAGCGGGTTTCTCCACCGCCGAGGCGGTGACCAACCTGTCCGGGCGCGGCGTCGGCATGGACGTGGTCAAGCGCAACATCACCTTGTTGCGTGGCACCGTCGACCTGGACAGCCGCCCCGGCGAGGGCACGGTGGTGCGCATCCGCTTGCCGCTGACCCTGGCAATCATCAATGGGTTTCTGGTCGGCATCGACCAGTCCACCTACGTGATTCCCCTGGACATGGTCCAGGAATGTATCGAACTGGACGAAACCCGGCGCCAGTCCAGCCACGACAACGGCTATCTGGACCTGCGTGGCGAGGTCTTGCCGCTGGTGGACCTGCGCGACCACTTCAGCCACGAAGGCGCAGCTGCACGGCGCCAGAACGTGGTGGTGGTGCGCTACGCCGAGCACAAGGCCGGGCTGGTGGTGGATGACCTGCTCGGTGAGTTCCAGACCGTGATCAAACCGTTGGGCAAGCTGTTCGGCGCGCTGCGCGGCATCAGCGGCTCGACCATATTGGGCAGCGGCGCCGTGGCCCTGATCCTGGATGTACCGGCACTGCTCAACCAACTCGTACAACTGGAAGCCCGCACGCCCCAGGCGCCTCAATCGCCGCCGGTCGTTGTTCGCTGACGCATAAGCAATTCCATGGAGGTTCCCCGATGAAATGGTTCTACGATCTTAAAATTTCCACCAAGTTGATCAGCTCGTTCCTGGTGGTCCTGGCGCTCACTGCGGCCATGGGCGGCTTTGCCATCCTCCAGCTCGGTGCGGTCAACCATGCAGCCCAGGACATCAAGGGCAACTGGATGCCTTCCATGCGCGCAGCGGCAGGCATGCGTTTTTTTGCCGCCAACTATCGCTTGAAAGAAAACCGCCACCTCGCGACCGAGATCGCCGAGGAAAAGGCCCAGGCCGAACGTGAAGCCGCCGACGCGCGCCAACAGTTCGAAACCCGCATGGGCACCTATGAGCAGTTGCTGTCGAACGATGAAGATCGCCAACTGCTGGCCAGCGTGAAAAGCGCGTGGGACGCGTACCTGGCGAGCAGCAAGCAAGTGCTCGAGTTTTCCCGGCAGAACCAGGAAGTCCAGGCGCGCGGCTTGCTCAGGGGCGAGTCCAAGGGGCATTTCGATGAAGTGACCAGCCGCCTGCAAAAAATGGTCGAGCTCAATGACGCCGGCGCGACGATGGCGGGTGACAAGGGTGCGGCGCTGTACGAAAACGCACGCCTGTCCATCATCGCGGTACTGGTCGCGGCCTTGTTGATCGGCCTGGGCCTGGCGGTGTTCATCGCCCGGATTATTTCCCGGCCACTGAGGCAGGCCGCAACCGCCGCCGAACAATTGGCCGAAGGCAACCTCAGCGCCCACATCGAACCGGGTGCCAAGGATGAAACCGGCATGGTGCTCAACGCCATGCGCAACATGGTCGGTAAGCTCGCGCATATCATCGGCGAAGTGCGCAACGCCGCCGATAACCTTGCCAGCGCCTCCGAACAGGTCAGCGCCACCGCGCAGTCGATGAGCCAGGCCACTAGCGAGCAGGCCGCCAGTGTCGAGGAAACCAGCGCCTCGGTGGAACAGATGAGCGCCAGCATCAACCAGAACACCGAGAATGCCAAGGTCACCGATGGCATGGCGAGCAAGGCCGCCAAGGAAGCCACCGAAGGCGGCGAATCGGTACAGCAGACCGTGGTGGCGATGAAGAAAATCGCCCAACGCATCAGCATCATCGATGACATCGCCTACCAGACCAATCTGCTCGCCCTCAATGCCGCCATCGAGGCCGCTCGGGCCGGTGAGCACGGTAAAGGCTTCGCCGTGGTGGCCGCTGAAGTGCGCAAGCTGGCCGAGCGCAGCCAGGTCGCGGCCCAGGAAATCGGCGAGCTGTCGTCCAGCAGCGTGGACATGGCCGAGAAGGCCGGCAAGCTGCTTGACGAAATGGTGCCGTCCATCAACAAAACCTCCGACCTTGTGCAGGAGATCAGCGCCGCCTCCGAAGAGCAGGCCGCCGGTGTCGGGCAGATCAATACGGCGATGACCCAGCTCAACCAAGTGACCCAGCAAAATGCTTCGAGCAGCGAAGAACTGGCGGCCACGGCCGAAGAAATGAGCAGCCAGGCCGAGCAATTGCAACAAGCCATGAGCTTCTTCGTACTGGATTCAACCCCAAAAGCCGCGATTCAAAACAGCAGCGTCGACAGCCCCGGCAGCAAGCCCGGCCGTCAGCCACCGCGCCCGAAATCACCGGCACCGCGCAAGGCCTTCGCCTACAACATGGCCAGCGCACCTGACGAATCGGACTTCACCCGTTTCTGATCCCTCGATCGATACGGGCCTACAAGGAGAGTGACATGGGCGCAGTGATGACGACTCGGCATACCGCGGTTGCGGTGGATGAGGACGCGCAATACCTGACCTTCATGCTCGGCGGCGAAATGTTCGCCATCGGCATTCTGGGCATCAAGGAAATTATCGAATACGGCAGCCTGACCGTGGTACCGATGATGCCGGCGTTCGTGCGCGGGGTCATCAACCTGCGCGGCGCGGTGGTGCCGGTGGTGGATTTGTCGGCGCGTTTTGGGCGGGCCAACTCGACGATCACCCGGCGCTCCTGCGTGATCATCATTGAGGCAAATACCGACGATGGACGGCCTCAGGACATCGGGTTGCTGGTCGACACCGTGTCTGCCGTGCAAGAGATTCCGGCCGCGCAGATCGAGCCGCCACCCAGTTTCGGCGCGCGGATTCGCGCGGATTTCATCGGCGGCATGGCCAAGGTCGACGGCAAGTTCGTGATTGTGCTGGAGGTGGACAAGGTGCTGTCCATCGATGAGATGTCGAGCCTCGCCGAGGGCGGCCAGGCGGCGGCCCTCGACCTCGATCCGCGTTGAGTCCCGACCATGCCAGATACCGCCTCCATCGACGATCGTGAATTCGGCCAGTTCCAGAGCTGGCTGTACCGCGCGGCCGGCATCAACCTGTCGCCGGCCAAGAAAGCCCTGGTGGCTGGGCGCCTGTACAAGCGCCTCAAGCACTACGAGCTGCACAGCTACGGCGAGTACTTCAAGCTGATCATGAATGACCAACGCAAGGGCGAGCTGCAGGTTGCGCTGGATTTGCTGACCACCAACGAAACCTATTTTTTTCGCGAGCCCAAGCACTTCGACTTCCTGCGCCAGCAGGTGCTGCCCAGGGCCGCACCGGGCAAGGTATTTCGCGTGTGGAGCGCGGCCAGTTCCTCGGGCGAAGAACCCTACAGCCTGGCAATGACGCTGGCCGAGGGCCTGGGCACCACGCCTTGGGAGGCGGTTGGCTCGGATATCAGCACTCAAGTGCTGGCCAAGGCGCGCAACGGCCACTACGCCATGGAGCGCGCCGGGACGCTGCCCCAGCCGCTGCTGACCAAGTACTGCCTCAAGGGTATTGGCCGCCAGGAGGGCACCTTCCTGATCGACAAGGCTTTGCGTAACCGCGTCAATTTTGTGCAGGTCAATCTTAACGAAGCGCTGCCGGCCCTTGGCGAGTTCGAGGTGATCTTCCTGCGCAACGTGATGATCTATTTTGACCAGCAGACCAAGAGCCAGGTGGTCGCGCGCCTGTTGCCGCTGCTTAAACCCGGCGGTTATTTCATCATCAGCCACTCCGAAAGCCTCAACGGTGTCAACGACACCTTGAAGCTGGTGGCGCCGTCGATTTACCGCAAACCATGAAAAAACCAGTCGGTGTAGGCGAAGTGGTGTTGGCGCCTGGGCAGGTCAGCTTTGCGACGCGGCCGACGCGCCTGCGCACCTTGCTCGGTTCCTGCGTGGCGATCACCTTCTGGCACCCGCAACGACAGATCGGCGGCATGTGCCACTTCATGCTACCGGGGCGCCTGCGCATTCATCAGCCGCTGGATGGCCGCTATGGCGACGAAGCCCTGGAACTGCTGCTGCGCCACGCGCAGGCCAATGGCACGCGTGCGCAGGATTACCAGGTCAAGTTGTTCGGCGGCGGTGAAATGTTTCCCGATCACCAGCGGCGCCTGCCGATTCACGACGTCGCCAGCCTGAATATTCGCGCGGCGCTGGCCCTGGCCGAACGCTATCAATTGCACCTGACGGCCCAGGATATGGGCAGTACCGGTTACCGCACGATCATGTTCGACCTGTGGAACGGCAACGTCTGGGTCCGGCACCAACCTATGGGAACACTTCAACAAGATGCCTACCAAAAAAATCAGTGTGCTGCTGGTCGATGACTCGGCCGTCGTGCGCCAGGTACTGCTGGCGATTCTCGCTGACACGCCGGATATCCATGTGATGGGGGCCGCCTCCGACCCGATTTTCGCCATGGACAAACTCGCCCGGGAATGGCCGGATGTGATCGTGCTGGATGTGGAAATGCCGCGCATGGACGGCATCACCTTTCTCAGGAAAATCATGAGCGAGCGGCCGACGCCGGTGGTGATCTGCTCGTCGCTGACCCAGAAAGGCGCGGAAACCTCCCTGCAGGCGCTGGCAGCAGGCGCTGTGGAGATCATTACCAAGCCCACGACCGGCTTGAAGAATTTCCTGATCGAATCGGCGGCCGAGTTGGTGGCGGCGATCCGTGCCGCGGCTAATTCCAACGTCAGGAACCTGGGAAAGCGCAGCGTCAGCCCGGCCCAGTCACCTTCACCGGCACCGGCCGGCAAGCTCAGTGCGGATGCCATTTTGCCCGCCGCCAATGGCCAGGCCATGGCGCACACCACCGAACGCATTGTCGCCATCGGCACCTCCACCGGTGGCACCCAAGCGCTGGAGGCGGTGCTGACGGCGCTGCCGCGGGTATGCCCGGGCATGGTGATCGTGCAGCACATGCCGGAAAAATTCACCGCCTCGTTTGCCGAGCGTCTCAACAGCGTCTGCGAGATCGAGGTGCGCGAAGCGCGTAACAATGACCGCATTCTGCCCGGCCTGGCCCTGATCGCTCCCGGCGGCAAGCACCTGATGGTCACCCGCAGCGGCGCCTATTACCACGCTCAGGTCATTGACGGGCCGCTGGTCAACCGGCACCGGCCTTCAGTGGATGTGCTGTTTCGCTCGGTGGCCAAGTTTGCCGGCAGGAACGCCACGGGCATCATCATGACCGGCATGGGCGACGATGGCGCGCGCGGGCTCAAGGAGATGCTTGACGCCGGTGCCGCCACGGTGGCGCAGGACGAGGCCAGTTGTGTGGTGTTCGGCATGCCCAAGGAGGCGATCAAGCTCAACGCCGCCCAGCGCATCATGGCGCTGGGGGATATTCATCGGGCGATTTTGCATAAGTGAATGTGAGTTCCAGGCTGCATTGGTCGCCCATGGCACTCTAGGTATCTACACAACTTTGGTGCGATGCCGGATCTGTGGTGAGGGAGCTTGCTCCCGATGGCGGACTTGGAGCCGACCGGGATTTTGTGTCGATCCTGGCCCAAAAGTGGGAAGGGGCTTGCCCCCGATGGCGGCCTCAGAGCCGACCGGGATTTTGTGTCGATCCTGGTCCACATGTGGGAGGGGCCTTGCCCCCGATGGCGGCCTCAGGGCCGACCAGGATTTTATGCCGATCCTGGTCCAATGTGGGAGGGGGCTTGCCCCCGATGGCGGCCTCAGAGCCGACCAGGATTTTGTGTCGATCCTGGTCCAAATGTGGGAGGGGGCTTGCCCCCGATGGGGGCCTCAGGGCCGACCAGAATTTTGTGCCGATCCTGGTCCAATGTGGGAGGGGGCTTGCCCCCGATGGCGGCCTCAGAGCCGACCGGGATTTTGTGTCGATCCTGGTCCACATGTGGGAGGGGCCTTGCCCCCGATGGCGGCCTCAGGGCCGACCAGAATTTTGTGCCGATCCTGGTCCAATGTGGGAGGGGGCTTGCCCCCGATGGCGGCCTCAGGGCCGACTAGGATGTTGGATCAGATCGAGTACATATCCGTTTCTGCGGTCACGGCTGCTATGGGTTCCGCCCTTACGGCGGCTCACTTTTGAAAAGCGCAAAAGTAAGCAAAACGCTCTTGCCCCACCACTCGGCACCTCGCCTAGGCTCGGTGTGCCCGAACGCAGGCTTGAATCCGTGGGCCGCCGCAATGGGCCATCCCTGGCCCAGTGCGGCTAACCCGGCGTCCTGCCGGGTTGCCCACGGATTCAAGCCTGCGTTCGGCCAGCGTGGTTTAACGGGGCGCCTGAGATCAAAAGCAGATCAAGATCAAGAGCGGCTCGCTTCGCATCGTGGTTACGTTTGGGCGCTACAGGGTTTTGTCGATACCTGTGCCCATAGCACCGTAGCGGCAATTGGGGCCGTTCGGCATCGGCGTCTTTTACGGCACCAATTCAGCGTCTGACACACCGTATTCGTCCAACGAATACAGCAATGTTCCGTACCCCAGTTGCTCGTAACCGCCGCTGCCAGGGCCATAATCGCCGCCGCCTCCTTCAACCTGGACCTTATTCACCATGGCTTTCATATTCGGCGCGCTAAGGCTTTTGCGTACGACGTAGTGGTTGTATAGCAGCTCCCATATCGGACGGATTTCGCCGCGATGGTTGGCCGAGATGATCCTCTGTTTGAGCGCGCCGTTGAGCACAGGGGTAAACGGAACATCGTGGCCCAGGTTGTACTGGGCCACATACTCGGCGCCTTGCAGTACGCGGTTGTTCTGGTAGCCGAACAGGTCGTCGCCCTGGTTCCAGGCCATCTGGCAGAAACTGCCGAGCAGGGCGATGTCGAGCAGGGCGTGAGCCTGGTCACGCCCGCTTTCCTGGACTTGGCCCAGGCCATTGCCGTAAAGCTTCCAGACCGCGTGTTCGATGGCGCCGTTACCGCTGCCGTGCTTGAAGTAGTCGACGGCCTCGTTGTAGAGGTCGCGGCGATCCGTCAGTACGCCGATGGCCAGGATAGCGTTCATGTTGGCCAGGTCCCAGCGGGCGCCGTGACGATCAGCCGGGCTTCCATCGTGGTGCAGCAGGAAATCATGACTGATGGGATAGAACACGTTGAGCAGCATGCTTTGAAATCGATGAAAGTCCGCCGTCTGCCATTTCGGGTAGCTGCGCAATAACTCGGCGGCGTTGGCCAGTTGATAACCAAACAAGCCTGCCTTCAGGAACTTGTCGGGTTCGTCCCTGATGGCGGTAAGCGTGGAAGACCACTGGTTCAAAATGCCCACGGCCTTGTCGGCATAGGCGGGGTCTTGCGAGATCTGCCAGCGCAGGGCCAGTGCGTAGGCTGCGGCGGCGTCGTTGAACAGCGTGCTGTCGTTATTTATGCCTGCTGAAGTGCGGTACACCACGGGCACTGGATTAGGCTGCCAGGCCAATGATGCATGCGGATTGGCGATCAGCTTTTGCCAGCCGGCCAGCCACGGCGGGTTCTGGTTGGCCAGTTTTTCGCGTATTCGCGTGAAGTCCGTCTCGGTCTGGAGCAGGCCAGGGTGGACGAATGCATCGGCAGGCAGGGCGGAGGAAGCTTGACCGTCGATACTCATCGCCAGCGCGCCGAGCAGCACGGCTATTCTGGTGAGGTGTTTGAAAGAAATCATCGTGTGTTCGACCTGATGTGTCCAACCTTATGTGGCGTAGACAGCCATACGGACAGGGCCAGGTTTGGCCCCCGGGATGAAACAGCTGGCGCTTGAATGGAGCCTGTCAGGCGAGTTGATAGGCTTGGACAGCGATGTGCTGGTGGGCATAGGATCGGCTCGCGAAAGTCGGGCACAGGGCAATACTGGCAGCGGACTTTCAATAAACCGTTCGTAAATTATCAAGGTTTCATCAAGAGGCTTCTTTGTGTCAGGAAAACGTATCCTCATTGTCGAAGACGACGCCGACAGCGCCAGCATTCTCGAAGCCTATCTGCGCCGCGATGGCTATGAGGTGGCCCTGGCCGAAGACGGCCAACGCGGTCTCGACCTGCACAAGAGCTGGCAGCCCGACCTGATATTGCTCGACGTGATGCTGCCGCGCCTGAGTGGCACCGAGGTGTTGTCGGCGGTGCGCCGCAGCAGTGACACGCCGGTGATCATGGTCACGGCCATGGGCGACGAACCGGAAAAGCTCGGCGCCTTGCGCTACGGCGCGGACGACTATGTGGTCAAGCCCTACAGCCCGCGCGAAGTGGTGGCGAGGGTGCAGGCGGTGCTGCGCCGCACCACCGGCAACCAGCCGGTGGCGCAGCTGTTGCGCCATGAAAACCTGCGGGTGGATCTGGTTGCCTTTACCGCAGCCATCGAGCAAGGCGATGCGCCAGCGCAATGGCTGGACCTGACGCCCACCGAATTCAAGCTGCTGGTGACGTTGCTCCAGACCCCGACTAAGGCCTTCACCCGTGACGAGTTGCTGGAAATCTGCCTGCCGGAAAGCGAAGCCCTGGCCCGGGTCGTCGACACCCATGTGCACAACCTGCGCCGCAAACTGGAAACCCATGGCATCGCCGGGGTACTGGTGACGGTGCGTTCCATTGGCTATCGGTTCAGGTAAACCCATGCCGGATAAATCGCAGATCAACGACAAACCGCTGTGGCGCTGGATCGGCATGCGCATGAGCCTGCTGGCGATCGGCGCCGTGGTGGTGATCTCGGTGTGCATGTGGCTCAACATCACGCTGTCGGATCGGGATTTTGTGCAGCACCTGCCGCCGGGGCTGCGCGAAGAGCTGCATCAACTGCGTGCCGATCCAGGACTCAACGAGGCGCGCTTGCGTCAATTGGTGGCCCAGTACTACCCGCTGGACTATTTCCAGCCGGCCATCGCCAATCACGACTGGCTGGTACTGGCTGGCCTGGTGCTGGTCGCCATCCCCATCATCATTGCCTGCGGCCTGTGGTTTTCGCGGCCGTTGTCCAGTCAGTTTTCAGCGGTTGCCCAGGGCGCCAGGCGGGTCGCCGGCGGGGACTTCCTGACGCGTCTGCCGGTGCACCGCAATGCACCCGACGAGCTGCAGCGGCTGGTCAGCGACTTCAACAGCATGGGCACGCAACTGGAGCGCTATGAGCGTGACGTGCGTGAGTCCAGCGCGGTCATTGCCCACGAACTGCGCACGCCGTTGAATGCCGCCATGGGGCGCGTGCAGGGTATGCTTGACGAGGTGTTCCCCAGCGATGCCGCGCAGTTGGGCATGGTCAAGCGCCAGCTCGATCAACTGAGCAAACTGGTGGATGACCTGCACCTGTTGTCGATGGCCCGGGCCGGCCGGTTGGTGCTGGAGCGCAGCGATTTCTCCCTGAAGGCCCTGGTGGCCGAACGGTTGGCCTGGTTTGAACCGCAATTGGATCAGGCCGGCGTGCGCACGCAGGTCAGTATGGACGATGGACTGCGTGTACATGCCGATCGCGATCGCCTGGGCCAGATCATCAACATCCTGGTGGATAACCTGCTGCGTTATGCGGCTGGCGGCGGTGAATTGAATATCATGGCGCGCCAGGTCCAGGGCCTGGTGGTGATTGAAATCGGTGACCGCGGCCCGGGTATCGACGCCCAGCACCTGGACAGCGTATTTGATCGCTTCTGGCGGGCGGAACGCTCCAGGGCGCGTTATTCGGGCGGCAGCGGGCTGGGCTTGTCCATCGCCCGGGCGATCTGCCAGGCCCACGGCGGCGCCATGACGGCCAGTAACCTGGCCGAGGGTGGCGCGCTGATCAGGGCGCAGTTTCCGGTGTAGGGCAGACTCGGCGTAACATGAGCCTGAGTTCATGCCCTGCTTGCTCTTGCCCACTCGCCGAGACCCTGCCTATGAGAGACCTGCCGCCGACCGCCACCTTGCGCGCATTTGAATCCGCCACGCGGCATCCAACCTTTACGGCCGCCGCCCAGGAACTGCATGTGAGCCAGAGCGCGGTCAGCCACCAGCTCAAGCACCTGGAAACATTGTGGGGGCTGGAACTGTTTGAACGGGGTCAGCCGCTGCGCCTCACCGCAGCGGGGGCTAAGCTGGCGCCGATCGTGCGCGAATTTTTCATCAGCCTGGCGGCGACCCTGGGCGATCTGCGCGAGCAAAAAGGCCGGGTGCGACTCAGTGTCAGCACCACCTATTCGTTCGCACTGAAATGGCTGCTGCCGCGCTTGCCGAATCTGGCCCGCCAGCACCCGGAGCTGCTGGTCTCGCTGGACACCACCGACAAGATCATCCACTTCTCTGGGGGCCAGGCGGATGTCGCGATTCGGCTGGGCAAGGGCAGTTATCCCGGGCTGTATTCAGAGTTTCTGTTCGGCGAGCAGGTATTTCCGGTGGCCAGCCCCGACCTGCTGCAACGCCTCGGCACACCACGCGATCCGGCTGACTTGTTGCGCTTGCCGCTGCTGACCCGCGACGGTGCCGAACTGGTGCCGAAGTGGGAGGCCTGGTTTCAAGCCGTCGGACTGGTGTTTTCGCCGCTCAGGGAAAGCGTCAGGTTCGGTGACAGCAACATGACGGTCGAGGCCGCCTTGCTCGGCCAGGGCGTTGCGTTGGTGCGCAGCGGCCACGTGGAAAACGAAATCAGCGATGGCCGTCTGGTGCGGCTGTTCGATGTGCATTTCCCTTCGCCGCTGGCTTACTACTTCGTGTGCCCCAAGGGCATCGAGGCGCAGCCGCACATCCTCGATTTCCGGCACTGGTTGATGGGCGAGGCGCTGAGAGTGCAACAGGCAGCTCAGTAGGGTATGAGTATCCGTTCATGCTGCAATGAGCAGACTTCGCTGTCGTTCCAAGGCGGGGCTGCCTAAGATGGCGCATGCCTATCCATCTTGTTTGCCTGGTTCTTTTCGCCGCGCTCCTGCACGCCAGTTGGAACGCGCTGCTGCGTGGCGGTGCCGACCGGCTGTGGTCGATGACCGTGATGTGCATCGCCATTGCCATCACCTGTTGCGTCGCCGCAGCGTTCATGCCGGTACCCGCGTCGGAGAGCTGGGCGTATGCGCTGCTCTCGGCATTACTGCATGTCGGCTACAACCTGTTCCTGGTGCGCAGCTATCGAGTCGGTGACCTGGGGCAGATCTATCCCATTTCCCGTGGTTCGTCACCGGCCCTTATCACTCTCGGTGCTGCCGTCTTTGCCGGCGAGCGCATTGCCCCTGGCGAGTTGCTGGGTATCGCGCTGGTCTCTGGCGGGATCATTTCGCTGGCGTTCAAGGGCCGCAGTCTGTCGGTTCCCAGCCTGCCCTATGCGCTGGGCACCGGCTGCTTCATCGCGGCCTACAGCGTCGTCGACGGCATCGGTGCCCGGCTCTCCGGCGCGCCGCTGGCTTACACCGCATGGATGTGTGCCTTGTGGGGCGTGCTGATGCCGCTGGTGTACATCGGCCTGCGCGATGCCCGCAGCCTGTTCTGCGTGCGGCCCGGCACGTTGACCGCTGCGCTCGGCGGGCTGGTCTCCTTGCTGGCCTATGCAATCGTTATCTACGCCATGAACGAAGCACCCTTGGGCGCGGTATCGGCCTTGCGCGAAACCAGCGTGCTGTTTGCACTGTTGATCGGCTACCTGTTTCTTGGCGAGACGCTCACCCTACGCCGGATTCTGGCGTGTGGGGTGATCGTCGCCGGCACCCTCATCATCGGTTGATACAGCCACTAACGCAGGAGATCATCTAAATGGATAAGGTCATACAGGCACCCCTGATCCTGATCACCGGAGGCAGTCGCGGCGTGGGCGCAGCCACCGCTCGGCTGGCCGCCGCCAAGGGCTATGACGTCGCTATCAGTTACGTTGCCAACGAACCTGCGGCATTGGCGGTGGTGGCGGATGTGCAGGCAGCGGGGCGCAGAGCCCTGGCCGTGCAGGCCGACAGCGCAGACCCCGAACAGGTCGCGCAGTTGTTCGCGGCCATCGACCGCACGTTCGGGCGCATCGATGTACTGGTCAATAACGCCGGGGTGCTGGCGACCCAGTCGCGCCTGGAGGACCTTGGCTTTGAACGCATGCAGCGCATCTTTGCGGTCAATGCCATCGGCCCGATGCTCTGTGCCCAGCAAGCGGTCAAGCGCATGGCCTACCGGCACAACGGGCCGGGCGGGGCGGTGATCAATGTCTCTTCCGGCGCGGCACGCCTGGGCAGTCCCAACGAATACATCGACTATGCCGCGTCAAAAGGCGCCCTGGAGACGTTTACCATCGGGTTTGCCAAGGAAGTGGCGCGCGAGGGGATACGCGTCAACTGTGTTCGACCCGGGCACATCTACACCGATATGCATGCCAGCGGCGGCGAGCCGGGCCGGGTGGATCGCGTCAAGGACTCGATTCCCATGGGGCGCGGCGGCCAACCAGAGGAAGTGGCACGGGCCATTCTCTGGCTGGCCGGCGCCGAAGCATCGTTCGTGACCGGCACATTCCTTGACGTGACGGGAGGCAAATGAGCCGGCGGGCGCGTTCGTCTCGTTTCATGCCCGAAGGTCATGAAGCCTGTCAGTAGCAATTTGTTACGAAGCAATCACGGCAAAATGCCAGTTTGCGCGGGAAAAAGGGGGCAAAAACACGCCTGCCATGGATTTTTCATAAAATCGTAACAAACCTGCTGCACAGTCCCGGGAGCCCGAAATTACACCACGGAGTTCCTGAATGAAAAGCTTGATGAAGTCTGCTGCACTCGCCGTCGCGGTTTCTCTGAGCGCCACTTCGGTGTTTGCTGCCGAAAGCATCCGCCTGACCGGTTCCGGCGCCAGTTTCCCGGCCCCGATCTACCTCACCTGGTTCAAGGATTTCAGCAAGAAAAGCGCGGGCGTCACGGTTGACTACCAGTCCAAGGGGAGCGGGGCGGGGGTACAGGACTTCCTGAACAAGACCGTTGACTTCGCCGCCAGTGACTCCGCAATGAAAGACGAAGACATCGCCAAGGTGGCCGAGGGTGTGCAACTGCTGCCGATGACCGCCGGTGAAATCGTGCTGGCCTACAACCTGCCGGGCAACCCGAAGGGCCTGAAGCTGCCGCGCGATGTGTACTCCGATATTTTCCTGGGCAAAATTACCCAGTGGAACGATCCCAAGATCGTCGCCGCCAACCCGGATCTGAAACTGCCGGCCACGCCTATCACCGTCGTGGTGCGTGCCGACTCCAGCGGCACCACCGCGGTATTCACCAAACACCTGGCGGCGATCAACCCTGGCTTCAAAGAGGCGTTGGGTGAAGGCAATACCGTCAACTGGCCTGCCACCGACAAGTTCATCAAGTCACCCAAGAACGATGGTGTGACCGCCACTGTACGCCAGACTCCAGGTGCGATTGGCTACATCGAATACGGTTTCGCCAAGCTGGCCAAGGTCGACTTCGCCCAGTTGCAGAACAAGGCCGGCCAGTACGTCGTACCCAATGCCGAAAGCGGTGCAGAAGCACTGGCCGCAGTGAAAATGCCGGAAAGCCTGGTGGCCTGGCTGCCGGACCCGGACGGTGCCAAGTCCTACCCGATCACTTCCTACACCTGGATGATTTTCCGCAAGGACAACGGCAACCCGGCCAAGGCCAAGGCCATGCGTGAAATGGTCGAATACAGCCTGACCGAAGGCCAGAAAATCGCTGACTCCATGGGCTACATCCCGCTGCCGCCTTCGGTAGTCGAGCAGGTTCGCAAAGCTTCCGCCAACATTCAGTAAGGCTTGCCAGGCCGCGCCCGGCATAGGCTTGCCCGCCATGCCGGACGCGTTCCCCCCTTGTTCCGGAATCAGCCAATGAACTCACCTTTTGTCGTACCGGTTAACCCGGACTCTGCGTGCCGGCCACCGTCCACGAAGGACTTTGTGGTTGACCGCACCTTCCGTGCCCTTGCACGCATCGGTGTGGTGCTGATACTGGCGCTGGTTTTCGCGCTGGTGTTCGAAGTCGGACGCAAGGCACTTCCCGGCATGGAAAAGCACGGTTTTGACGTGCTGCTCGGCAGTGTCTGGGATGTGAACCAAGGCAAATACGGCATTCTGCCGGCGATTTGGGGCACGCTGTACAGTGCTTTCATCGCGTTGCTGATCGCAGGCTTTTTCGGCGTCAGCATGGCGATTTTCCTGACTCAGGATTTTTTGCCGGCCAAGCTGGCTGCAGTGTTTCGCACCATCGTCGAGTTGCTCGCCGCCATCCCCAGCGTCGTTTACGGCCTGTGGGGGATCTATGTGGTGATTCCGGCGATTCGCCCGCTCACGGCGTGGCTCAACAGCGAGCTTGGCTGGATCCCGTTTTTTGGCACCTCCCTGAGTGGGCCGGGCCTGCTGCCGGCCGCGTTGGTATTGGCGATCATGATTCTGCCGACCATCGCCGCGGTTTCCCAGGACGCCCTCACCGGCGTGCCGATGAAAACCAAGCAAGCCGCCTACGGCATGGGCACCACCCATTGGGAAGCGATTCTCAAGGTGATGGTGCCATCCGCCGCCACCGGCATCTTCGGTTCCCTGGTGCTGGGCCTGGGCCGCGCCCTGGGTGAAACCATGGCCCTGGCCATGCTGGTGGGCAACGCGAACAATATCTCCCTGTCGCTGTTTGCACCGGCCAATACCCTGGCGGCCTTGCTGGCGCTGAACTTCCCCGAAGCCGGTCCGAACGAGATCGAGGTGCTGATGTACGCCGCACTGGTCCTGATGTTCATCACGCTTCTGGTGAATATCATCGGTTCGATGATCATGGTCTACGCCCAACGGGGGACTAAACAATGACTGACCTCTCTTCCCCAATCACCGCGATGCCGAGCCTGCAGCGCCGGTTCGAAGGCCGTGCCCTGCGCAGCCTGGTGCTGACCAGCCTGGTGTGGTTCGGCGCACTGCTGGCCGCCGTGCCGCTGATTTCGGTGCTCTACATGCTTATCACTCGGGGCGGCGCTCGCCTGAGCCTGGAGCTGTTCACCGAGTTGCCACCGACCGGGTTCGAGACCGGCGGTGGCTTCGGCAACGCCATGGCGGGTACGTTTGTCATGGTTGGTATCGCGGCTGCCATCGCGGTACCGGTCGGCATCCTGGCTGCTGTGTTCCTGGCTGAACTGGGCCCGGACAGCAAACTGGCGAACGCTGCGCGCTTTGCCGCCAAAATGCTCACTGGCTTGCCATCCATTCTGGCCGGGGTGTTTGCCTACGCGTTGGTGGTGATGACCACCGGGACCTACTCGGCGCCGGCAGGTGGCGTGGCGCTGGCCGTGCTGATGCTGCCGATCGTGGTGCTGACGGCCGAAGAGTCGATGCGCATGGTGCCCAAGGTCATGAAGGACGCTGCCTACGGCATGGGCTGCACCCGTTCGCAGGTGATCTGGAAAATCGTCCTGCCCACCGGCCTGCCGGCGATTCTGACCGGCGTCATGCTGGCCGTGGCGCGCGCTGCTGGCGAAACCGCGCCATTGCTGTTCACCGCGCTGTTCAGCAACTACTGGATCTACCACGACGGCAACCTGGCTGTCATGAACCCGACAGCCTCGTTGGCCGTACTGATCTACAACTTCTCCGGCATGCCTTTCGACAATCAGCTTGAACTCGCGTGGGCGGCCTCGCTGGTGCTGGTGATGATTGTGCTGGTCGTGAACGTCGTGAGCCGTATTTTCGGCAAACCCAAGTACTAAAAGCGGGAGCACCTGAATTTTGAACATATCCACTGCGCAAATAGCCGCTCCGTTTGTGACCGAGTCGCCTGTGGTCATGGACTGCAAGCTGGACAAGATTTTCTACGGCAACTTCATGGCTGTGCGTGACAGCCACGTGCCGATCGAGAAAAACAAGATCACCGGTTTCATCGGGCCTTCCGGCTGCGGCAAAAGCACCGTGCTGCGCAGCCTCAATCGCATGAATGACCTGGTCAAAGGCTTTCGTTTCGAAGGGCATGTGCATTTTCTTGGCCAGGACGTGTACGGCAAGGGCGTCGATCCGGTGGTGGTGCGTCGTTACATCGGCATGGTGTTCCAGCAGCCTAACCCGTTCTCGATGAGCATCTTCGACAACGTCGCCTTTGGTCTGCGCCTCAACCGCTACAAGGGCGACCTCGGCGACCGCGTCAAACACGCACTGCAAGGCGCCGCCCTGTGGGACGAGGTCAAGGACAAGTTGAAGGTCAGCGGTTTGTCGCTCTCCGGCGGCCAGCAGCAACGTCTGTGTATCGCGCGCGCTATCGCCACCGAGCCGGAGGTGTTGCTGCTGGATGAACCGTGCTCGGCGCTCGACCCGATTGCCACCCGTCGCGTCGAGGAGCTGATGGTCGAGCTGAAGAAGGATTACACCATCGCGCTGGTGACCCATAACATGCAGCAGGCGATCCGTGTGGCCGATACCACAGCGTTTTTCTCGGTGGATATTTCCCAGGGCACGCGCACCGGGTATCTGGTCGAAATGGGCCCGACCACGCAGATCTTCAGCAAACCACGCGAACAGATGACCGAAGACTACATCAGCGGCAAGTTCAGCTGAGCAACACCGCCGGCCTCGGCCGCCTACGTGCAAACGCCAAATGGATGTGGCGTGAACCGGTAGATTTTTTACCTCGTGTTTCCAAGGAGTTTCAATGCCTGCAACGCATCGCCTTGATTTACCTGCCATTGAACGCGCATTGCGTGAAGTGCAGCACCGCTTCGCCGAGCTTAGCCGGCACTTCACCGAGCCGCGCGATCCCTTGACCGACGAAGTGCTCGACAATGTGCTTGAAGGCTATGCATTGATTGACGACTATGTCGCACGCGGCGTGGACCTGTTTGATCTTCATCAGTTGAACCTGATGCTGGAAATCAACGCCACCGTGCTGTGCGGTCGAGACCCGGCGCGGCGGCTGGAATACGCGCAGCACCTGGCTGCCACCGAAGAGCATTTCTTCAACAACGTCGAAGGCGGTATCAAGGATTTGTACAACTGGTATTGCGCGTATCGCAGCGAATCGGTCTGGAAACGGGCGGCCGGCGTCTACGTGCGCATCCTCAGCAAGCCGCAGTTGTTCATCGAAGGCAACAACCGCAGCGGGTCGCTTATCGTCAGTTATCTGCTCATGCGTGCAGGTTTGCCGCCGTTCGTGCTGACGCTTGAAAATGCCGAGGGCTATTTCAACCCGTCTTCGGTGATACGCAACTCTGCCAAACATGGCGTCAAGGCCTTGTATGAACTGCCCAAGATCAAGAAAAAGTATGCAGCCTTCCTCGAACACCAGGCGCCTTTGCCAGGCAAATTTTTCCTGGGCGGCACACCGCGGCCCCTGCGACAGGGAGGTCATTGATGCGCGGATTCAAGCGTCAGCGCCTGCGTATTTCCTTTGATATCGATGACACGCTCGCCTGCCAGCTCCACCACTGCGCGGTCGAAACCAGCTGGCTGCCGGCCTGTGTGCACCGTTGGCTGGGTGAGCCACTGCGCATCGGCACACGTTCGCTGATCCGCGATCTGCGCCGCCAGGGCTGCAGTGTCTGGGTCTATACCTCGTCCGGCCGCACACCGTCCTACATCCGCCGCTGGCTGTTGCTCTATGGCATCCGCGTGGACGGGGTCGTCAACAGTGTGCTGCACAACCGCGCCCTGACCGGGCATGGGCTGTCGAATGCGCCTTCCAAGTATCCGCCGGCATTCGACATCGACTTGCACGTCGATGATTCCGAGGGCGTGCAGAGTGAAGGCGCCGATCATGGATTCCGCGTTGTCGTGGTCGATCCGCAGGACGTCCGCTGGACGCAGAAAGTGCTGGATGCCGTAGTCGTTGTCCGCGCGCAGCTCGGTTGGCCGCGGCTGGCCAGCCACAAGGCGCCGCGCAACGCCGGACTATCGCTTGAGCCGAACAGGCCTGTCGCCAGCTCGCTTCTGGCGGGCCAATAGCGGCCTGGTTGATGTATCCAGGACAATTCTTTGCGTGAGTTATACGGGTAGCCGGTGCGTACTTGGATAAAAAAAGCCACTCGATCGAGTGGCTTTTTTTCCTGTGAATTTCGATCGTTCCCACGCTCCGAGTGGGAATGCATCCCGTGACGCTCCGCGTCACCCTTGCAGGCGCCGGATGTTGCGCTGAAGGCAGGACGCGGAGCGTCCAGGGCGGCATTCCCATGCAGAGCGTGGGAACGATCAAGCCAAGGTGTCTGTTTTGCTTGCGCCGTTTACTTGAGCGTGACGTCAATCATGGGCGGGATGTAACCGTAGTCATACTCGGCGACCACGAACGTCTGCTGGCCTTTGATCTTGATGCCCACGGTCGGTGCCTCGGTGCCGCCGATGCGCATCTGTGTTCCGCCTTCACCGGTGGGTACGCTGTCGATGAAGGAGGTCACCAGGCCGTTGGGCATCACGCAGTGCGAGTAGGTCTGGAAGGGCTGGGAAGACGGATTTCCCAGGACCAGGCCGGAACCGTTCAAGGGCACGTAAGGGCCGAACAGCGAATCTGCGACAAAACCGTACACCCCGTCCGGCCCGGTTACACCGTCGCCGTAGGTGAAGGTGTGGCTGATGGTGAACAGGTAATACTTGCCATCCTGGAACACGAAGTGCGGACGTTCGGTCTGGTCGTTGACGCCGACTGCGGTCAGCAGCGGCGGCAGCATTTCCCAGTCGTCTCCGTCTTCGTCACGGGCCACGGCGATACCGACGCACGCGGTCTGGAAACGCGAGTTGCCGACGTCTTCATAACCTGGCGGCACATCGCCGATTTCTGCCTTGCCCACCGTGTGCGAGCCGCGCACGCCGGCCACGTTGCCTTCAAACAGCATGTACAGCTTGCCGTCGTTCGGGTCGCGGAACGGCCATGGGTCGCGGAAACCCCAGAAGGCGTTCTGCGCTTCGGTCTGGTACATCTTGCCATCGGCCTCGAACAGCGGCTTGACCTTCTCGAAGCCCACCAGGCTGACGCCATGTTCGGTGGTCACCACGCGGCCACGCACCTTGACGATGGTCGCGCCGGGTGTGACCGCGGTGTAGTAGAGGTCCACCTCGCCTTGCTCGTTCAACAGGATCGGCGTGCCAGCCCATTCGCGCACGGTTGGCGAAACGCCTTCAGCCATGACCCGGCCGCCGAGTTTCCAGTCCTTGCCGGTGCGGGAGTACCAGTAATACATCTTTGCCCGACCATGACGATCGTTCCAGTCACGCGTGATGTCGTAGTTACCGTTCTGATCGAGGTATTGCGGGTCGGTGGGGTGACGGTCTGCGGTCAGGGTGAAGATCACCGACCAGCCATCGACGGAGGTGATATTTCCATCAATGTCACGCAGCGGCATGGTGTCCCAGATGAACACCTTGTCGCTCAGCACCGGGAAGTCGGCACTGACCAACGGCTGAGTGGTGGTGGGGTCGTCCGCATGGACTTTCAGCGCATCGGCGCGGGTCCACAGGCTGGGTACGTGGGGTGCTTTGCCAAATTTTTCAGTATTGCTTTTCATGGGGAAACCTCGTCCTTGAATGTCAAATAAGCACTGTATTCATATACAGTGATTTGACTTTAGAAGACTTGGCTCTCGGGGTCAAGGATAAAATGCATTTATGCATAATTGCGGGTTTTTATCCGCGCTGATACGTTTCAGCCTGCAACGTTTCTCGATGTTGGCATCAGGGCACACCCGATGTCGCCTTCCCACCAGCCTGTGCAGTTCATCGGCTTTGCAGAATTTTCTTGTGAACGCCCCACGACGGGCATGCTTCCAACGTTCAATAGCGGAGCAGCCTTGGCTGTATCGACCCGGGGTGGCCCACCGTCTCTCGACAACCGTTGAGCCGGTCAGACTGGTTAACTTTTGCAGGAGGCTACGATGAAAAAAAGCGAGAAAGAGATGGAAATTCAGGCCTGGCACTTATTGCTCGAGGACGACACCTACCGCCTGGACTGGCCCGACGACTTCTATCGCACGCTGATTAACCGTGCCGATGAACTGGTGCTGCGCGAAGTTATCAGTCTGGAGGAATGGCAGCGGCTCAAGGATGCGGCGGACAGGGTTCATGCGCAAACACTGCATCACCTTGCGGCGCAGCAACGCGACCGTGTGGATACTGTTTCCATCGACCTGTGCATCGATACCGAGGAGGCGACGGCACCGTTGAAATAACCCGTGCGGTGCTGGCAAGAATAACGCTGTCTGTTTTGACAGGAGGTTCAACGTAGGTGCGGGCAGGGGGCTTAAATCGGATCGCGGTGTGTTTTCGTGTTAATCAAGCGACTGGTTTGAAGGGGCAGCGAGGCTGCCCCTTCCGCTCTCACTCAAGAGCCCGACTTCCGGCCACCGCCATGGCTGTGCTGACCGCCTTTGCGGCCTGCCTCGGAAGCTTTTTCGCGGTCATTGGCGAAGTTTCCGCCTGACGCCTGGCCACCTTTTTTCCCGGCTTCGGATGCTTTTTCACGATCGTTGGCAAAGTTGCCTGGGTTTTTGTTACCTGTAGTCATGACAATTCTCCAGTCGCTAAGTTAGCGCTTCGTTAGTTGCCCGTTATGGCACCGGACATGTATTCCGATAACGAAGTCGGAGGGAATGTTTTATTGGATTTTCTATCTGGCGACGAACGGTAAGTTGCCTTGGAAAGTTGTACAAGCATGCCCTGGGGGACGCCGCTTCGTCTAAGTTTTTGCTGGTATGATATTGAGTTGATAGCAACTCGCGTGCGCTGTATGAGTTATGCAAAGCAACTACGTTAATGCCATTCGTCTTTTCCGTTGCACTTGAAGTTCGATAGCTGCTCCAACCAGGTTCCTATGCTTCTCAACGGGAGATCCTGCCATGAAACATGACCCATCCCACCCACAGAACCGGCCCCTTGAATCGCTTGATAAGCCCAACGAAGACGGCTGCGTGATCGGTACCGCCGGCCGTGATGAAGACCCCAACGCGACCACTGACTGGGATCACCCCGAGCGCCAGGCGGTGCCTGCCGACGCCACCGCGACGCCGCCCAACGGCACGCCCGGGATCGACGTCGTTGCGCAGGCGGAGGATGCTGACGCCGACTGAGCGGCCAACTTTAATTGCCGTTTCGCTTGTTGTGCAACGGTTTACCGCTGGTCGTGATGCGCGGTTTTTTTTGAAATTTTTCCAACGCTGGTCGCTTCACATAAAAGGTAGGCGCGCATTCCAAAGTTGCCGCCACTTTCAGAAAAGCCTGAGGAGATTTGTTCATGTTTCTACATAACAAGCGACTTCAATACACCGTACGTGTTGCCGAACCCAATCCGGGCCTGGCGAATCTTTTGCTTGAACAATTTGGCGGCGCTCAAGGCGAGTTGGCGGCCGCATCCCGTTATTTCACCCAGGCCCTGGCTGAAGACGACCCAGGTCGAAAAGACCTGTTGATGGACATCGCCACCGAGGAGCTCAGCCATCTGGAGATTGTCGGTTCCATCATCGTGATGCTCAACAAGGGCGCCAAGGGGCGGATGGCCGAAGGCGTGGAGGAGGAGGGCGAGTTGTATCGGTCCCTCAATGGCGCCGGCAATGACTCGCATATCACCAGCCTGTTGTACGGTGCGGGCGCGCCTCTGGTGAACTCTGCAGGTGTTCCATGGACAGCGGCTTACATCGACACCATTGGTGAGCCCACGGCGGATATGCGTTCCAATATCGCCGCCGAAGCACGCGCCAAAATCGTCTATGAGCGCCTGATGAACGTCACCGATGATCCAGGCGTGAGGGACGCCTTGGGTTTTCTGATGACCCGTGAAATCGCGCACCAGATTTCCTTTGAAAAGGCTCTGCATTCGATTCAACCGAACTTCCCCCAAGGCAAGCTGCCGGGCAAGCCGGAGTTCGCTCAGGTGTACTACAACATGTCCCAGGGCGAAGGAAACATGCGCGGTCCCTGGAACCAGGGCGACGAATGGGAATTTGTCGAGAGCCCGCAACCTGCGGTCGACGGCGGCGATGGCACGGCCAGTGTGCAACTGGATGCTGACGATGAAGCACTGTTGAGCGCAATGAAAATCCGCACGCTCTCCGACCCTACCAGCGACCCCGTCACCGGTGCCGATCTGGGCTCGGGCATGCAGCCCAAGCCTGATCTCTGATTCGCGGCAACCGCACGCTTACGGGCGTGCGGCTTTTTCCACTGGCTTGAACAGGAGTAACGACATGGCGACCCCACAGGAAAACCTGCTCGACTGGCTGCGAGATGCCCATGCGATGGAGCAGCAAGCCGAGAAAATGCTCAAGGCGCAATCCGAGCGGCTGGAGCATTATCCCAAGCTGAAGGCGCGGATCGACGAGCATATTCAGGAAACCCTTGGCCAGCAGGCCCTTATTGACGAGTGCCTGTCGCGCCTGGGCGGCAGCTCCTCGACCCTCAAAGACATCGGCGGCAAGTTGATGGCCTTCGGGCAAGCGGTTGGCGGCTCACTGATGAGTGACGAAGTGATCAAGGGCGCGATGGCCGGCTACGTCTTCGAAAATATGGAGGTGGCCAGCTACACGGTGCTCATAGCGGCCGCGCAGGCGGCGGGAGACGCCGAGACACAAGCGGCGTGCGAGAAGATCCTGCCCCAGGAAATTGCCATGGCGCAATGGCTGCTCGAGCATTTGCCAGAGCTCACACAAGCGTTCCTGGAGCGCTCTGCCGCACCTGACACAGAAGCCAAGCGCTGACGCTGCGCGCGGCGCCGCACCGGCGCCGCGCTTGATTTGGCGCAAGGTCGCACTCCGCCGCGTTTTCATGGTCCATGGAATGCGCGCCACTTATCTGGAGGTGAACCTTGGCAACCAAGAATAAGCCGGTGGTCGACAACGTCGAGATGGCGGGGCTTTCTTCCGACCGCAAAGATCTGTTTTTCGCTGCCATGCAAACCAGCCGTAGCGCGATGATCGTGACGGATCCCGTTCAGCCGGACAATCCAATTATCTTCGCCAACCCGGCGTTCCTGAGCCTGACCGGGTTTGAGCACGACGAGGTGATAGGACGCAATTGCAGGTTCCTGCAAGGGCCGCAGACTGACAAGAGCGCTCTACGCCAGGTGCAGCGTGCGGTTGAGCAGCGCCACGAGGTCTGTGTCGAGGTCCTCAATTACCGCAAGGACGGCTCGACCTTCTGGAACGAACTGTTCATCTCTCCGTTGTTCAACGAACGCGGTCAATTGGTGTACTTGTTTGCCTCTCAATTGGATGTGAGCCGACGTCACGACGCAGAGTCGCGCGTGCGCCGGGCCCAAGACCTGGAGGCATTGGGCCAACTCACGGGTGGCATCGCCCATGACTTCAACAACCTGTTGCAAGTGATGGTCGGCTATCTGGAGCTGATTCAGCAGAGCGCCAAGCGCCCCGGTTGCGACCCGCAACGCATCTTCAACAGTGCCAGTCGGGCCCGGGCGGCCGCTGAGAAAGCGCAAACCCTGACTCAGCAATTGCTGGCATTTTCACGTAAGCAGCGGCTCGAAAGCAGAGTGATCAGCGTCAACACGTTGTTGAGTCGCCCTGAACTCATGGACATGCTGCAAGACGTCAATCTGCAGAAAGAACTTGCCGACGACCTGTGGAACTGCTGCATCGACCCTGCCCAGGCGGAGTTGGCGGTGCGGCACCTGCTGTCGAATGCACAGGACGCGTTGCACGGGCGTAGCGACCCGATGGTGACGGTTAAAACCAGCAACGTTCGAGTGCCGGGCGACGCCGATGCCGAACGTGATGGTCTGGTCGAGGGCGGTTATGTGTGTATCTCGATCTCTGACAATGGCAACGGCATTGCCGAGGGTATTCAGGAAAAAGTCATGCAGCCGTTTTTCACCACCAAAGAGGAAGGCCAGGGCTCGGGTCTGGGCCTGTCGATGGTGTATGGCTTCGTCAAGCAATCGGGCGGTACGGCGCGCATCCATTCATACCCAGGCATCGGTACCACGGTGCGCCTGTACTTCCCGGCCGATGACAGCCAGCTTTGGGTCGAGCGAACCCCCGCCGCGAGCTCATTGCAAGGCCAGGAAAGAATTCTGATTGTTGAGGACCGGCCTGAATTGGCCGAATTGGCGCAAGTGATACTGGCTGACTACGGCTATCAGACAGGCATCGCGTATCACGCCAGCGAGGCGTTAGGCATGCTGGAGAGTTCGGCATACGATCTGGTGTTCAGCGACTTGATCATGCCGGGCGAGATGGATGGGGCGGCGCTCGCTCGAGAAGTATCGCGCTTGTATCCGCGTACCAGGGTCTTGCTCACGACCGGCTACGCGAAAGATGCATTGGAGCGTACGGACATATCGGTGGATGAGTTCGAGCTGATTCAAAAACCATACCAGTCCGCCGACCTGGCCCGAAAAATCCGCGCGGTGCTCGATGCCTGATCTGCAAAAATGTGGGAGCGGCGGTGCGACGATTCGACTTGCCCTCGATGGCGGCCTAAGGACCGACCAGGATTTTGTGTCGATCCTGGCTCAAATGTGGGAGGGGGCTTGCCCCCGATGGCGGCCTCTGGGCCGACCAGGATGTTGGATTGGGCCGAGTACATATCCGTTTCTGCGGTAACGGCTACTTAGGGTTCCGCTTTTACAGCGGCTCACTTTTGAAAAGCGCAAAAGTAAGCAAAACGCTCTTGCCCCACCACTCGGCACCTCGCTTGGGCTCGGTGTGCCCTCTCTCCGGCTTGAATCCGTGGGCCGCCGCAATGGGCCATCCCTGGCCCAGTGCGGCTAACCCGGCGTCCTGCCGGGTTACCCACGGATTCAAGCCTGCGTTCGGCCAGCGTGGTTTAACGGGGCGCCTAAGATCAAAAGCGGATCAAGATCAAGATCAAGATCAAGAGCGGCTCGCTTCGCATCGTGATTACGGTTGAGCGCTACAGAGTGACAGGCATTAGGGCAAGCCCCCTCCCACAGGTCATCAGGCCTGGCCCATTACTGCCAGCGACAGGTTGAGTGCCAGTACCAGCAGAATCGAGAAACCAAATACCTTGCGCGCCCAGCCGGGCGGGTCGGTCAGGCGGGAGGCACTGGCCGCGAGCGTCATCCAGTAACCGCAGAGTCCGAGCATCAGCGCAAAATACACGGCATGCATCTGCGCAACCACGCCCAGCACCAGGCTGCTGGCGAGGAATGCCAGGATGTACGCCTGTATCTGCCGGTACGCCTCGGGCAGGCTCAGAAGCGGCAGGCGCGCCGCGCGAAAATCCTCACGACGCATCACACTGATGGCGTGGGAATGAGGCATTTGCCAACAGCAGAACACCACGACCAGCAACATCGCCGTGGCGTCGAACCTGCCCGTGACCGCGCAGTAGCCGATCACCGGCGGCATCGCTCCGGAAAGGCTGCCGATCAGGGTTGCCCAATGGGAGCGGCGCTTGAGCCAGTAGGTATACACACCTGCATAGATCACCAGACCCGCCATGGCCAGGAAGCAGGCCAGCGTATTGCTGCCTGCCCACAGCAACCCGAAACCGGCCACGCCCAGGGCGATGGCATAGGTTGCGGCGGCGGGCACTGTGACGGTTCGCAGTGCCAGCGCGCGGTGACAGGTGCGCACCATGCGCCGATCAATATCGCGGTCGACGCAGTTATTGATGACACAGCCGCACCCGATCACCAGGGCGGTGCCCAGCAGCGTCGCCAGCAAGTGCGCAGGCTCTGCCAGATGGCCGCGACCCGCGAGGAAGTAGCCCCCCAGCACCGACGCGAGGTTGCCGAAAATAATCCCCGGCTTGGTCAGTTGGATCCCGGCATTGAACAGCCCCAGCCAGTGTCTCAGTGCGCCAGCATGTTGTGATGAATACTGTCCATGATCCATAGCGAGAGTCCTACCAGCAGAAGGATGATGACCGCCGAGAAAATCAGCGCAATCAGGTTCCAGCGTTGTTCCTCGGCGGTGTCCAGATGCAGGAAGAACTTGAGATGGACCACGATTTGTATCGCCCCCAGTGCCACCACCAGCCAGGCGGTGGTGACACGCGGCAGTGACGGAAACATCACCAGGCCGAACGGAATCAGGGTCAGCAGCACCGACACCAGGAACCCGACCAGGTAGGAGCGGCTGCTGCCATGGCTGGTACCGGCGCTGCTGTGAATCGAACTTTGCTTGTACATGTCACACCACCCCCAACAGATAGACCACGGTAAAGACGCAGATCCACACCACGTCCAGGAAGTGCCAGAACAGGCTCAGGCAACTGAGCCGGGTGGCGTTGGTGTTGGTCAGGCCTTTCTGCCGAACCTGCACCATCAGCACCGCCATCCAGATCAACCCCGTCAGTACGTGCGCGCCATGGGTGCCCACCAGGGTGAAAAAAGCGGTGAGGAACGCGCTGCGGTCCGGCCCGTAACCTTCTGTGATCAAATGGTGGAACTCATTGATTTCCATGGCGATAAAGCCCGCGCCGAGCACGAACGTAAGCCCCAGCCAGCGCAGGACCTGGCTTTGCTGGCCACGGTTCATCGCCAGCATTGCGTAGCCGTAGGTGATGCTGCTCAACAGCAGCAGCATGGTTTCACCCAGCACATAGGGCAGTTCAAAAATGTCCACGCTCGAAGGACCGCCCGCCACGCTGTCGCGCAACACCGCATAGCCGGCGAACAAGGTCGCGAACAGGATGCAGTCGGTCATCAGGTAGATCCAGAACCCGAACAGGCTCAGGGAACCGGCGTCTTCATGCCCTTGCTCGTGGTTGTGGGCAATGTCTTTGTCGATAACGATATTGGACATGGATCAAGCCTCTTCCAGGTCTTTGAGACGTGCCGTTTCAATGCGCGCGACTTCCTGCGCGGGCACGAAGTAATCGGTGTCTTCGTCGTAGCTGCGCACCACGAACGCCACCACCGAGGCCACCAGCCCGAACGCCGCCAGCCACCAGATATGCCAGACCAGGGCAAAGCTGCAGATCAGCGCGAACAGACTGATCACCAGCCCCGAAGCGGTATTGCGTGGCATGTGGATGCTGCGGTAGTCGGTGTGGCTCAGGGTGCTCACGCCGCGCTCCTTCATGCCCCAGTAGGCGTCCAGGTCGTTGACCTTGGGTTGCTCGGCGAAGTTGTACAGTGGCGGTGGCGAGGAGGTGGCCCACTCCAGGGTGCGCCCGTCCCACGGATCGCCCGTGAGGTCGCGATACTGATGACGGTTGCGGATGCTGACGAACAGTTGCAGGGCCTGGGCCGCAACGCCGCAGAGGATGACGCCTACGCCGACCAGCTCCACCAACAGCCAGGGCCGCCATTCCGGATTGTCGAAATGGTTGAGGCGCCGGGTCATGCCCATGAAGCCCAGCACGTAGGACGGCATGAACGCGAGGTAGAAGCCGACCAGCCAGCACCAGAAGGCAATGCGCCCCAGCTTGTCGTTCAAGCGGAAACCAAAGGCCTTGGGGAACCAGTAGGTGAGACCGGCCATATAGCCGAACACTGCGCCGCCGATGATCACGTTGTGAAAGTGCGCGATCAGAAACAGGCTGTTGTGCAGCAGGAAGTCAGCGCCCGGCACGGCCAGCAGTACGCCGGTCATGCCGCCGATGCTGAAGGTCACGATAAAGCCCAGGGTCCACAGCATCGGGGTTTCGAAGCGCACCCGGCCACGGTACATGGTGAACAGCCAGGTAAAGATCTTCACCCCGGTCGGCACCGCGATAATCATCGTCATGATGCCGAAGAATGCATTGACGTTGCCCCCTGCGCCCATGGTGAAGAAATGGTGCAGCCACACGATGAATGACAACACGGTGATCGCAATCGTCGCCCACACCAGCGACACGTAGCCGAACAGCCGCTTGCTGCTGAACGTGGCGGCGATTTCGGAAAACACTCCGAACGCCGGCAGGATCAGGATGTACACCTCCGGATGCCCCCAGGCCCAGATGAGGTTGACGTACATCATCGGGTTGCCGCCGGCTTCGTTGGTGAAAAAATGCATGCCCAGGTAACGGTCCAGGCTCAGCATCAGCAGGGTGGCGGTGAGGATGGGAAACGATGCGAGGATCAGCACCGAGGTGCACAGCGCGTTCCAGGTGAATACCGGCATCTTGAACAGGGTCATGCCTTCGGTGCGCATCTTCAGAATCGTGACGAAGAAATTCACCCCCGTCAGCAGCGTGCCGATGCCGGATATCTGCAATGACCAGATGTAGTAGTCCACGCCGACCCCGGGGCTATATGCCAACCCGGATAACGGCGGATAGGCGACCCATCCGGTGCGCGCAAACTCACCGATCCCCAGCGAGACGTTGACCAGCGCGGCACCGACCACGAACAGCCAGAAGCTCAGCGCGTTGAGAAACGGGTAGGCCACGTCGCGTGCGCCGATCTGCAATGGCACCACGACGTTCATCAAGCCGACCACGAAGGGCATGGCCACGAAAAAAATCATGATCACGCCGTGGGCGGTGAAGATCTGGTCGTAGTGTTCGGGCGGCAGGTAGCCCGGCCCGCCGCTGGCGGCCATGGCTTGCTGGGTGCGCATCATGATGGCATCGGAAAACCCGCGCAGCAGCATCACCAGCGCGACGATGATGTACATGCAGCCGATTTTCTTGTGGTCCACCGAGGTGAACCACTCGCGCCACAGGTAGCCCCATTTGCGCTTCCAGGTGATCGTGCCCACCATCGCTACGCCGATCAGGCCGATGAAGGCCAGTGTGTACATCACAATGGGTTCAGTGGTTGGAATCGCGTCCCATGACAGTTTTCCGAACATCGTTATTGCTCCTCGGCCAGCAGACTGGGGTGTGAATCGGCGCGTTGTTCAGCGCTGCTCGATGGCGCGCGCCTGGTTTTATTGGCCTTGTTCATGCCTTCGTATTTATCGACGATGTCCAGGAACAGCCGCTCCTGCACCGCCGAGTAATAGGTCACCGGGTGCTTGATGGTGGGTTTGGCCAATTGCGCGTAGCTCGTGTGGTCAAGGGGCTTGGAGGCGCCTTTGACCTTGGTCACCCAGGTTTGAAAGTCGGCGGGGCTCAATGACAGCGCGGCGAAATGCATGTCGGAAAAACCGGGGCCGTTGTAGTTGGCGGCAATTCCCCGGAACTCGCCGGTCTCGTTGGCGATCAGGTGCAGCTTGGTCTGCATGCCGGCCATGGCGTAGATCTGTCCGCCCAGTGCCGGGATGAAAAATGACGTCATGGCCGCATCGGAGGTGATGGTGAAACTCACCGGCGTGTGCACCGGCAGGGCCAGTTCGTTGACGCTGGCAATACCCAGGTCGGGGTAGATGAACAGCCACTTCCAGTCGGTGGCCACCACCTGCACGTTGATCGGCGGCGTGTCCGAGTCGAGCGGGCGATAGGGGTCAAGGGCGTGGGTGGTTTCCCACGTCACCCAGCCCAGGGCGATGATGATCAGCAGCGGAACGCCCCACACCACCGCTTCGATTTTGTGGGAGCTGGCCCAGCGCGGCGAATAACGCGCGTTCTTGTTGGTCGCACGATAGCGGTAGGCAAATACGAACATCAGCACGATCACCGGCACTACAATCAACAACATCAGCCCGGTGGCGAGGATAATCAGGTCGCGTTCATCGGTTGCCACCTGCCCCTTGGGATTGAACACCACCAGGTTGCAGCCGGTTAACAAGAAGAGGCTGGCCAGAGATGCCAGGCAGTAAGCAATCGTTCGTTTCATGCCTTGCTCCTGTATTGAAAACTTCCGTTGTTACAGCGCCGAAACCGCTGCGCTTGTACGCGCAAGTTAATTAAGCGAAACGCTGGCATTGCGCTTGTTAATGTTCGGCACACTTAATTGTTTAACGCCCGGCCATACGTCCGCGTCAGTCGATAAAACGCATCGACTGCCCGGTTTCTTTGGCTTTGCGGCCGCTCTATGAAGCGTGGTTCACCTCGCTCCCGAACAATTTGAATGAGCCCTCAGAGGTTGGTTTAACAAAATGTTACTCCGCCTGACGAACGGTTTAACAAGCGAAACGCTGTCAGGGTTTTATTGGCGCAGGATGCAAATCATCTTGGAAAAACTACGAAAATCCTGCTAAAGAGTTCATGTCTTAGTTCAAGAGTCGGTCTTGGAGAACAGCTATGTTCATTCGCGGCAATACCTATAAGGCCTGGGCCGAGAAGGCACTGGAAGAAGAGTGCTTTACCCAGGAAGTGGAAAACGGCTGTCATATCGAAGTCAGGGCGCGGGAGCGGGAGGACGCCGATATCGAGGTGCTGCTTTGCGTCTACACCGCAACCGGTCAATGCGTCGTTGAGCGCACCAGGCAATTACCGGGCGCCGAATGGACCGTGCACGATGCGCTCAAGCGCGGAATCGACCAGGCGGAACGAGTTGCCGGTGGCGAATCCGGTCGACTGCCCTGCGCTGACGCGCACCTGCATGACGACGATTGACGGTGCGCCTGCGCCGGGTGTGCGGAAAACGGAACTTTGGGGGTGCGGGTATTTTCCATTGTAAATAGCCCCGCACAGCCGGCCTGCGCCGACTGATCGCTGATAACAACCCGCCGTCAGAGCCGCCCATGTCCGAATCCAGTTTGAGCCAAGCCGCACCCTCCAAGCCGTCCTTGCGCCGCGCCGTAACCGGCCCGATGTTGTTCCTGTTCATCCTCGGCGATGTGCTCGGCGCGGGCGTGTATGCGCTGGCCGGAACCATCGCCGGTCAGGTGGGCGGGGCGATCTGGGTGCCGCTGCTGGTGGCGTTGTTCTTCGCCATGCTCACCGCCGGCTCGTACGCCGAGCTGGTGACCAAATACCCGCATGCGGGCGCCGCTTCGGTGTTCGCCGAGAAGGCATTCAAGTCACCGCTGATCTCATTCCTGGTGGGCTTTTGCATGCTTGCCGCCGCCGTCACCAGCGCCGCCGGGTTATCCCTGGCGTTTGCCGGCGACTACCTGGCCGCGTTCATCGATGTATCGCCCCATGTGGCGGCGCTGGTTTTTCTGCTGGTGATTGCACTGTTGAATGCGCGCGGGATCAAGGAGTCGCTGGGCGCCAATATGGTGATGACGTGCGTGGAGCTGTCCGGGCTGCTGTTGGTGGTGGTCGCCGCGGCCTGGTGTTTCCAGTCCGGCGAAGCCAACCTGGGGCGGGCGTTCGAATTCAAGCCCGGCATCAACCCGATGCTCGCCGTGCTCGGCGCCGCATTGCTGGCGTTCTATTCGTTCGTCGGCTTTGAAACGTCGGCCAATCTGGCGGAAGAAATCCGTGGGGTGCGCAAGGTCTATCCGCGCGCGCTGTTCGCCGCGTTGATCGTGGCGGGCATTGTGTATATGGCGGTAGGGGTTGCCGCTTCCGTGGTGCTGCCGATGGACAAACTGACCGCTACTTCGGCACCGTTGCTTGAAGTGGTGCGCGCCTCGGGCCTGAATATACCTCCGCAACTGTTTGCCTTCATTGCCTTGGTGGCGGTCGCCAATGGTGCGTTGCTGACGATGGTCATGGCCAGCCGCCTGACCTACGGCATGGCGCGCATGGGCCTGCTGCCGGAGCCGTTGTCACGCGTGCTGCCCAAACGCCGTACGCCCTGGGTGGCGATCATCGCCAGCACCGCCGTGGCCATTGCCTTGACCTTGACCGGCACGCTGGCGGCCTTGGCCGAGACGGTGGTTTTGTTGCTGCTGTTTGTGTTTCTCAGTACCAACCTGGCGGTACTGGTATTGCGTCGTGACAGGATCGAGGAGGAGCATTTTCGTGTGCCGAGCTGGGTGCCGGTGCTGGCGATTGTTTCGTGTCTGATTCTGCTCAGCCAGCAGAGCCTGGATACCTGGTTGCGGGGTGGGGCGCTGATTGTGCTGGGCATGGTGTTGTATGGGTGCAATCGGTTGGTGGCGCCGGCGGTGCAGGCGGGGTGAGGTTGATCGAGTACATATCCGTTATTTAGGTTGTGGCTGCTGGCGGTTCCGCTCTTACAGCGGGTCACTTTTGAAAAGCCCAAAAGTAACCAAAAGGCTCTTGCCCCACCACTCGGCACCTCGCTAGTGCTCGGTGTGCCCGAACGCAGGCTTGAATCCGTGGGCCGCCGCAATGGGCCATCCATGGCCCAGTGCGGCTAACCCGGCGTCCTGCCGTGTTACCCACGAATTCAAGCCTGCGTTCGGCCAGCGTGGTTTAACGGGGCGCCCAAGATCAAAAGCAAAAGCGCGGCGGCCTTAGAGCCGACCGTACCTTGTGTCGATACGGGTCCAATGTGGAAGGGGGCTTGCCCTAATGTCAGTCAGTTAAGCGTACACCGCCGTCTGTAGGAGCGAGCTTGCTCGCGAAAAACGTCAACGATAACGCGTGCTTCCTGAATGAACGCGGCGTCTGTGAGTTTTTCGCGAGCAAGCTCGCTCCTACAAAAAGCCTTAACTGACTGGCATTAGGGCTTCTTGCCCCCGATCGCGGTGTGTCAGCCACTGATGCACGCTCCGACTCTCCTCATTGGGGCAAGCCCCCAATGTATCCACGATGCGGAGCGAGCCGCTCTTGCTTTTGATCTTGGGCGCCCCGTTAAACCACGCTGGCCGTAATCCGATATTGATGTGGGGGGTAAACCGGCAGGACGCCGGTTTAGCCGCCCCGCGCCATGGATGGCGCGGGGCGGCGGCCCCCCACATCAATGTCGGATTACGGGCACACCGAGCATTAGCGAGGTGCCGAGTGGTGGGGCAAGAGCTTTTTGGCTACTTTTGGGCTTTTCAAAAGTGACCCGCTGTAAGAGCGGAACCGCCAGCAGCCACCACCTAAATAACGGATATGTACCCTACATCAGGGCCTGAACACCGCCCGCAAACACTCATCCGATTTCTCCTTAAACAACTTATACCCCTGCGCCCCGTCCTCCAGGCTCATCGGATGGGTCAGCAGATAAGCCGGGTCCAACTCACCTTTCTGAATATGCTCAAACAGGGTCGCTGCATAACGCTGACCCGGCTGCTGCCCAGATTTCAACGTCAGGGCCTTGTTGACGATCGCCCCCATGGGAAACTTGTCGAGCACCCCACCATAGACACCCACCACCGATACCGTCCCGCCTTTGCGACACGCGCGTATCGCCTGCCTGAGCACTGTGCCGCGTTCGGTGTGCAACCTGAGCAGTTGCTTGGCCTTGTCATAGGCATAATCGATTTCGGTGCCATGGGCCTCCATCCCCACGCAATCGATGCAACGGTCCGGCCCACGCCCGCCGGTCAGTTCCAGCAAGGCCTCATGCACATTGGTTTTCTCGTAGTTGATAGGGATCGCCTTGCCGCGCTCCTCGGCCAGGCGCAGCCGGTCAGGGTAGCGGTCGATGGCGATCACCCGTTCCGCGCCCAGAAGGTACGCGCTGCAAATGGCCATCTGGCCCACGCCGCCGCAACCCCACACCGCCACGGTATCGCCGGGCTGGATACCGGCATTGTCTGCGGCGAAGTAACCGGTGGGGGCTGCATCCGAAACAAACAGCGCCTGCTCGTCGCTGACGCCTTCGGGCACCTTGAACAGGTTGACGTCGGCAAACGGTACCCGCACGTAGGTCGCGTGGCTGCCAGGGTAGCCACCGAAGGCATGGCTGTAGCCGAGGATGCCGCAGCACGGTTGGCCGTACATCAGGTCTGTCGCCGACGGATTGGGGTTGGAGTTATCGCAGCAGGAAAAATCGCTGCGCTGGCACGGTTCGCAGTTGCCGCAGCCGATGATCGAAATGGTCACCACCTTGTCACCCTGGTGCAGGTCGGTGATGCCCTTGCCGACCTCGACCACCTCGCCCATGAATTCGTGACCGATGATATCGCCCGGTTTCATGGCCGGTACGTAGCCGCCGAGCAGATGCAGGTCTGAACCGCACACAGAAGACAGGGTCACGCGAATGATCGCATCGCGCGGGTTAAGGATCGCCGGGTCGGGTACGTTATCGACCTGCAGCAGGTTTGGTGCTTGCCAAGTGAGTGCGCGCATCAGTGAGGTCCTCCTTCAAGAGCGACGCCGGTTTTGACGGTCGGGTGGTCGGTCGCCACCTCTTCGGCGGCGGCGTGTACGTAAAAAAAGTCGTCATCCTGTTCCGGTCTGAGGCGGTTGTTGCTGACCTCGCCGGTTTCCAGCTGCTGTTTCACAGCCTGCAGTGCATTGAGCAAGGCTTTGTCGCTGAACAGGCTGATTGCCCGCGCCAGGCCATAGCCCAATTTGCCCATGGCCGGCTTGCACACCACCACCGCTTTGACTTGAGTGCCACGGCCAGCGGGGGCAGGGGTGAGCGAGACGGTAATGTCGTGCGCCCAGCGCGCATCGCCCGGGGTTTTCCAATGCAACACCGAGGGTTCCTGCGATTGGGTCTGGATCAAGGTGCACTGCACGCGCTTTCCGGCCGGGGCGCGGAGCGTCCAGAGCGTGGTGTCCGGTGCAAGCTGTTCGACACTGTCGACCCAGCGCAGCAGCGGGCCGATCTGCTCGGGCCGGGCGAGGAAGGCAGACACTTCCTCAAGCGGGCGTGCAATCGTGATACTGCGTGTGATCGCCTCGCTGATCGGCCAGTGATGTTCGCGACTGAACTGTTGTTCGAACGGCGTTGGCGTCAGCGCTTGCTTGAGCGAGCAATGGCCGGCGTAACCGCGAAATACGGCGTAGGCGCCCGCCGCACTGTGCAATGCGCCGCCCAGTCCGCCTTTGCGCCAGCCTTGCAGCAGCAGGGCAGCGCCGGCCGTCAACGAAAGCGCGCGTTCAGCCTTGGTCAGCGTGCCGCGTCGGTGGGTGTCTTGAGGGGTGTGGTTGGCTATCAGGGGTTGCTCGGGCATTTTCCAGTCCTCCTACGGGTGTGTTTTCGGTAGAAAATCCTGCGCCGTTTGAGGTTCCAGTGCATTTCACGATGGGGAGATGAAAGGTATCAGGGCGGATATCGATCATCGCTGTCAGTGGTTGGGGATTCATTCAGAAGCCCCCGCGGCGGCATGCGCCGACGTGCGAAATCGTCCCACCGCTCGGGCTCACGTTGTTCACCGCAGCGCATGCACACATAGACAGTCGGGTCCAAACCCAAATAGTAACCCTTGCGTATATAAGGATGAGCGCAGGTATCTGGCCGATAGCGTTGGCCAGTCCGAACAGACCGTCTAGCCATATAAGTTGCCATGAAAAAAAGCCCGCACTAAGTACGGGCAAGACAGGAGTTTTTACCAAGAGCCTGGAGTGAACAGACTCACTATTGAGAATCAAAAAATCGCGGACGGTTTATTTTCTTTTAGGGGACTGCCGACGAGTGGTCGTTTGCTGCTGAAAATGCAAAATCTGTCATTTGGATTGGAAAAATTCTGAACCTTCATTCTGCTCAAATACCAAAAAATCAGAAGGAGCAGTTATGAAAAATTCTTTATATATCATTGAATACGACTATCACAAAGAGCCGAAGTCTTTCATTATAAGGGCGGAAGTCATGAATAATGCGGAAGCCTGGCATTGGGCATGTTGCGATGCGGGAATCGGGGTGATACCAAGGTCGCGTAATGAAAGAATCAAGCGAATAAGCAAGCCTCTCGCTGAGCGCTACGGGCTTGAAAACGTAAGATGGCGTCCATCCGGCAGTGTTCCGTTTGTTGCACAACCTTATGTGCCGCCGCCACCCGAATGAATGCCTATTTAGTTGTATGCATGCATTCGAGCAGTTAAAGATTGGTTTAAATTTCTACTGTTTACCACGCCGCTCCTGAAGTGTGTATAACTTCAGGACGCTGCGCTGAAGTGCCTCTTTCATCAGCTCGGCTGAATATGTGTGCCTGCACGTCGGGCAGAGCATTTCCGACGCGGTCGACACCAGGTATGCAGGTTCTGCGCTGGTCGGTTCATAGGGCTGTTTGCATTGAACGCAACGGCGGTTCGCTTCTGAGTCTGGCACATCGGTTCCTCCCTGAGTGGAATGCCACCATTCATGATCAGGCGGATGTTTTCAACCAATAAACGTGCGAATTTCAAACAAGCGCTTAGTTGATGTTTCTGTGCCAGTATCGCAATCGAGCAGGGGGCGCCCAGCAGTTGTTCGTCAATTCTGGGCTTTCCATGGTTCGGGTGCGTCAGGAGTGAATGAAGCTGCTCACAAACTCTGCCTTGATGACGGGCAGCTCAATGGCGTGGATCAGGCCGGCGGCCATTGCCTGGTGGGGGTCGAGAATGCGCGGTGCGGCGATCAGGTACTTTTCCGTTTCCAGTGTTTCGCTGGCACCGGCAGTACGTTCGGCCACGATGCGGGCATACAGCTGCAAATCATAATCAAGGCTCATCGCGTATTCGGACATGCGTGAATGATCGACTGCGCCTTGCACATGCCAATGGAACGGATGGAACAGGAACTTGCTGTGAATGCAGGCAGTCCGGCGCTCGCCAGCGAGAAAGATGATGTTGCCCATCGACTCCACCGTGCCCAGGTTATGGGTATGCACAGGGATCGGCAGGGACAGCAGGAAGTTGTACATCGTGAACCCGTAACTGCATTCACCGCCCATGGTCGCGATGTTCAAGACCAGGCCCGAGGCATCCTGCTGCACGGCAAGCGAGGCTTTTTCGATCAATTGGCTGCAGGTTGACGCAGTGACAGGGCCGGTGAAATTAATAATGTGTAAAGGCATGGTGTCCCTCATCAATGAAAGCAGGGGAGCCAGGCTCCCCTGCATCAAGCACATCAGCTGTTGCGGCCGCCGCCATGGCTGTGTTCGCCGCCTTTACGTCCGGCTTCGGAGGCTTTCTCCCGGTCGTTGGCGAAGTTGCCGCCACTGTTCTGGCCGCCTTTGCGGCCGGCCTCGGAGGCGCGTTCGGGATCATTCTTGAAGTTCCCGCCGCTGTTCTGGCCGCCTTTGCTACCGGCTTCGGCAGCGCGCTCAGGGTCATTCTTGAAGTTCCCTCCACTGTTTTGGCCGCCCTTGCTGCCGATCTCTTGATAGAACTCTTTGTCATGAGAGGCCGACGTGGCTTCGCCACCTTTTTTACCGGCTTCATTGACGCTCATTTGGCCTTGTTTGTCTTGAGTACTCATGTTCAGTTACCTCGTCGTTATGTCGGTTATACAACGTTCATTCCGATCTTTCACGTAACTTACACTCAATCGTGCGGGCGCACGGGCTATAAGTTTCTCTCGCACAATGGTGGCGTTTTTGGCGCGCCGACAGTTGCTTCAGCTAGTTCAGCAGCTTGTTGGCGTTCGTAACACGGCGTTGTATTAGAACCTGCGCCGGCTTTTGCCTCGGTGCGCACTTCCACCATTGATCTGTGATGCAACTCGCCACGCTGATAATCAATTGACGCTCGCATGATTAATGCCCTTCGTTATGACTTGCGTCCACCGCCGTGGCTGTTCTGGCCACCTTTACGGCCCGCTTCCGACGCTTTTTCGCGGTCATTGGCAAAATTGCCACCCGATGCCTGGCCGCCTTTCTTACCCGCCTCCGACGCTTTCTCACGATCGTTAGCGAAGTTGCCAGGGTTTTTATTGCTAGTGGTCATAACAATACTCCAAGTTCAGTTGTCGTTTCGCTAGTTGCCCATTAATGCAACGGACATCTACTCCGATAAGAGCAAGCGGCCAGATGTTTTGAAATTTTTTCAAAATGGCGATGAACGGTAGTGCGCAGCGAGAAACTTGTACAAGGTGGCTGTTTGTGCGCCGCTTCGTATAACTTTTTAACTTGAGTTGATATTGAAATAATGGCGTTGCCTGCCAACGGGCTTAGTTACACGTATGCGGTGCGAAACGGGATAACAGCGTTATCTGGGCCTGGCGCCTTCTCGAAACGGCGCCTGCCGATACCCACTCTGTTGCTGCGGCCCCGCCGGACTGCTTGTATGCTTGCGCCCCGGAACCGGTGGCCCCTGTGAGTACCGACGTTCGAATGATGGCTGGAGCGGAAACCGGACTTCCTTAAGGTGCTGACGTGAAGCGTGATACCCGTCTTGTGATGCTTTTGCTGTTGGTGATCGGCTGTTCCCTGACGTCATTGACGATCTGGAAGGTCCTGTCTTCCCGCGAGCGGGCGCTGGCGGAAGTGGACGTGCACGGCTTGAACCTGACCCAGGGGCTCACTACCTACACCGAAGGCATCGTGCGGCAAAGCGCGCTGATCTTGCTGGGGCTGGTCGAGCGCCTGGAAACCGATGGCAGTGGTCCGGCGCAGATCGAGCGCATCAGCACGTTGATCCGTCGACAACAGCCGTTGATGCCGCAACTGAGCGGTATCACTATCTACGACCGCCAGGGCGGTTGGCTGATGTCCTCCAACCGCTTGATTCCGGCGGGTGCCAACAGCAGCGCACGCGCCTATTTCATCCATCATCGCGACGATCCGAGCCGTGAGCCCTTCATCGGCCCGCCGATTCAGAGCCATACCAACCGCGAGTGGGTGGTGACCATCAGCCGTCGTTTCGATGACGCGGCCGGCAACTTTGCCGGGGTGGTGGCCGTGACGCTGGGGGTGGAAAACTTTCTGCGGGTGTTCGGCAAACTCGATGTCGGCCAGGACGGTGCGATCGGTTTGTCTTACACCGACGGCACCTTGCTGGTGCGCTACCCCTTCCGCGAGCAGGACATGGGGCGCAACTTTTCCAAATCACCCATCTATTCTCAGTATCTGGTCGACCGCTCCGTCGGCACCGCTTCGTACACCTCGAGTCTGGATGGAGTAGAGCGCCTGTATGCCTTCCGCAAAAGCGAAAGCCTGCCGCTGATCACTACCGTTGCCCTGGGCAAACAAGAGTCGCTGGCGGCCTGGCGCATGGAAGCGGCGTTATCGGCGGTGGTGGTGGCGGGGCTGCTGGGGCTGACCGGCTTGATCGGCTGGTTCCTGATCCTCGATATCCGCCGGCGGACCCTGGTTGAAGAGGCGCTGCGTATCGCCCAGCAACAGTTGCTTGATTCCAACCGGCAGCTTGAATTGCTGGCGCTGAAGGACGCACTGACCGGCCTGGCCAACCGTCGCTGCTTCGATGACACCCTGGCCCTGGAAGCGCGCCGGGCTCAGCGCGATGGCACTTCATTGGCGTTGTTGATGATCGATATCGACTATTTCAAGCGCTACAACGATGCACTGGGGCATGTTGCTGGCGATGCCTGCCTGCAGAGGGTCAGCCAATCGCTGGAAACCTGTGTGCGCCGGCCTTCGGACCTGGTGGCGCGTTACGGCGGAGAGGAAATAGCCATCATCATGCCCGCGACCGACAGCGAAGGCGCGGCGGTGGTGGCGCAATTGATCATTGATCGGTTGCTGCGGGAAAACATCGAACATCCGGGCAGCCCGTTCGGGCGTGTGAGTGTGAGTATCGGCGTTGCGGCGGCGGCGGGTATTCAACTGGAACCTGTGCTTGGCTTGGTCGAAGCGGCGGACAGGGCGCTTTATGGGGCGAAGTCGGCCGGGCGCAATGGATTTGCGCTGAGTTGATCGCGATCCAACGGTGGGAGGGGGCAATCCCCAATGCCAGTCAGTAAGCGAACGAAATGCTCAAGGTAGCGAAGTTCAAATGTGGGAGGGGCTTGCCCCCGATGGCGGCCTCAGGGCCGACCAGGATGTTGGATCATATCGAGTACATATCCGTTTTCTGCGGTAACGGCTACTTAGGGTTCCGCTTTTACAGCGGCTCACTTTTGAAAAGCGCAAAAGTAAGCAAAACGCTCTTGCCCCACCACTCGGCACCTCGCTAATGCTCGGTGTGCCCTTGTAAGATTATTTTCACCTGCTTCAGACCGTTGTGCCCTCAGATTTCGAGATCGTGAGTGAGCATGGGTCGAAGCAGGTTCTTTTCTAAACTAGTCCGAACGGTTGCCTGGGCGCAAAGCCCGATTCTGCAAGGTTGGACGTGAGGAAAACGCCATGGATCATAACTCTGCGTTCGTCGGAATTGATGTTTCCAAAAACAAGCTCGACTCATTTGTCAGCACGACTGGCCAAGTCGAACAGTTTTTCAATACTCAAGAAGATATCCATCGTTTAGCTAAACATCTCAAGGCTCAGGACCCGGTTTTGGTGGTGTTGGAGGCGACTGGGGGATATGAGCGGCTTGCGGCTGCGGAGCTTTGCGCTGCAGGACTACCAGTCGTTGTCGTCAACCCTCGTCAGGTGCGTGATTTCGCCAAAGCTACCGGTCGGTTGGCTAAAACCGATGCTTTGGATGCCCAGGTGATTGCGGAGTTTGCTCAGGCGGTCAAACCCGAGATTCGAGAGATACCAGATGAACACGCTCGTGAGCTGGCAGACCTACTCACTCGACGCCGCCAACTCATCGACATGATCGTGGCGGAGGAGTCTCGGCTAAAGCAGGCGGTATTCAAGGCACTTCGAAGAGACATCAAGGCACATATCATCTGGCTTCAAAAGCGCCTTAAAAGCACAGACGATGACTTGCACGAGGCCATCAAGGCTTCCCCGGTCTGGAAGGCCAATTATGATTTGCTGCGCGAAGTCGCAGGTGTTGGCAACGTGCTCGCACTATCGCTGCTGGCGATGGTTCCGGAGCTTGGCAAGGTTAATCGTAAACAAGTGGCTGCATTGGTTGGTGTGGCTCCTTTTAACTGCGATAGCGGCCAGTACAAAGGCCGTAGAAGGATATGGGGTGGTCGAGCTGAGGTGAGAAGTGTGCTTTACATGGCTGTCTTGTCCTCGAAGCGCCACAACCCGGTGATCGAGAGGTTCTACAACCATCTGCTTGCTACAGGGAAGACGAAGAAAGTGGCGCTGGTTGCGTGTATGAGAAAGCTACTGACGATCCTGAATGCCATGGTCCGCGATCAAAAACATTTCGCAGAAATGGCTTGAATTTCGACACGGTTGCTCTCTCCGGCTTGAATCCGTGGGCCGCCGCACTGGGCCATCCATGGCCCAGTGCGGCTAACCCGGCGTCCTGCCGGGTTGCCCACGGATTCAAGCCTGCGTTCGGCCAGCGTGGTTTAACGGGGCGCCTAAGATCAAAAGCAAGATCAAGATCAAGGGCGACTCGCTGCGCATCGTGGTTAGCGTTGGGCGCTGCAGCGTTGTGTCGATACCCATGGGCATGCCCTCTGTAGGAGCGAGCTTGCTCGCGAAAAACGTCAACGATAACGCGTGCTTCCTGAATGAACGCGGTGCCTGTGAGTTTTTCGCGAGCAAGCTCGCTCCTACAAAAAGCATTGACTGACTGGATTAGGGCGAGCCCCACATTGACCTTGCTCTGCTCCAGCTCAATCGGCACATGCCAGGGCAGACCGGCGGTTGCCGAGCTTGCGCAAGTGCTCAACCGGTGTGTTTGCCATCGCTTCTTCATGCAGGGCGGTCTCAAGCGCTTCCAGGTGCCGCGAAAGGATCTTTACCGAGCCGCTCGGGTTGGCAGGGTCGAACGGGATCTTGCCGTTGGCGACCAGCACCATCGCCAGCTCCCAGGCCTGCTTTGAGGTGTTCATCACGCCACCTCCCGTTCACGGATGACAACCTTCACACCCTCATTATTGGCCACGCTGGATGCGGGCGTCGGGAAATGCGTGTTGAGCACACCCAGATGCTCGATCGCTTCACGAAACAGCGCTTCGGCCTTGGCGCGCAGGCGCAGGTATTGATCGAACTTTTCGCTGTCGAAATCGGCGCGCTCCAGCAGGTCGAATGCGCTGCGGCTGAGGGCGTTGGCCTCATCGAACAGCTTCTGGTTCTGCTCCATCGCCAGTTGGCGGCAGGCCATCCGTTTTGCGTAGGTGTCGGTGTGGTGCATGGCGTAAATCCTTCTTCAACAGGTTCCGATAAGGCTGTGACCGGCCTGAAAAGCGACGGTATCAATTTGGTTGCCTCTGAAATATTGATCAATTCAACGATTCAGTTCCGTCGCAACTATCGTTTTTTTAGATTCAGCGCCTGCCTGTCGAAAAATTCTGAACCCTGGGGACGTCCGGTAAACCTAATGTTTCATAACCGGGAGGTGCACCATGGAAACCATGTATTTCTGGATTGGCCTGATGATCATCCTGCTGTTGCTCGACCTGTGGGTCCTCAACAGCGTATGGCGTAGCGAAAACTCTTCGGGGAGCAAGGCAGGCTGGAGCGCCGTGGTGGTCCTGCTGCCGTTCCTGGGAGCAGTGATATGGGCCGTGTCCGGCCCGCGCGGCGTGACCAAGGGACCGTCTTCGCCGGAGCACAGCAAGGGCTGAAAGAGGGCGGGACATGAGCGAGTCAGGGCCTGACGACCTGCACAGCCGCGACTATCCGGTACGCGAGGATATGGCGTTGCAGCGCAAGGTCTGGCGCTTCGAGCGGCTGGGCTGGTATGGGCTGGTCGTACTGATCGGGTTGACGCTGGCGGGGCTGTTCTCCAAAGGGCCATTGAGCACCAGCGAAGTGCGCAGCGCCGACGGCCACGTACGTGTCGAATACCAGCGCTTCCTGCGCAATGGTTCCTCAGACGCATTGGTGATCCATCTGCAAGGCCCCGCACGCACCCCACTGGAAGTCGCGATCAACGGCGAGCTGTTGCAGGGCTTCAACGTGGAAATGCTCCAGCCCCAGCCCCTCAAGGCCAGCACGGCGGGCGAGGGCGTGAAGCTTTGGACGCTGAGCGACGATCAAGGGCGGGCGACGCTGTACCTGACCTTGCGCAGTGACGGCGTCGGCCGCTTCGGCACCCAGGTCTCGCTGGGCAACGCTGCAACCGTGGCCTTGTCTCAGTTCATTTATCCCTAGGGGGCAATCATGGACTCCGTCTTGCGCGCAGCGGCGATTTACCTGGTGTTGCTGGTCCTGTTCAAAATCGCCGGCAGGCGCTCCCTCGCGGAACTCACTACCTTCGACCTGGTGTTGTTGATGGTGATCGGTGAGGCCACCCAGCAGGCGCTGTTGGGCGATGATTTTTCCCTGACCAATGCCGTGCTCGTCATCGTCACGCTGATCGCCATCGACATCGGCTTTTCATTGGTCAAGCAGCGTTCGCTGTGGTTCTCACGCCTGCTCGACGGCGGGCCGACCGTCGTGGTCGAACAGGGCCGAGTGCTCCATGAACGCCTCAAGCGCGCACGCCTGGATGAGGACGATATCCTCGAGGCGGCGCGCTCGGCCCAGGGCATTCTCGAGATCAGGCAGATCCGCTTTGCGATCCTTGAGCGCAACGGCAAGATCTCGGTGATTCCTTACGAATGACCCCACCTAGCGCCGCGAACGGCACAAGGTTTCGATCAGGCTGATCAACGCATCATGGGTGACCGGTTTGCTGACATGGGCGCTGAAGCCTGAGTCAGCGGTTTTCTTCTGGTCACTGCTGGCCCCGTAGCCCGTCAGGGCAACGGCGGGGACTTGCTGGAGGTGGCTCATCTTCCTCAGCTTGCGCATCAGCTCATGGCCGTTCATTTTCGGCATGCCAATGTCCGAAATAATCAGGTCGTAAGTTGTATCGGCAGCCACTTCCAGCGCGTTCAGCGGATCATCGAACGCATTCACTTCGGCGCCTTCCATTTCCAGCAGCATGTTCAGCACTTCCAGCACGTCTTCGGAATCGTCGACCAGCAACACCTTCACGCCGCTCAGGCGCTCATCCGATGACTGCGCGGCATCTGAGGATGACGGCAGGTCCTGCTGCGCGGACAGCGGCAGCGATACCGAGAAAGTGCAGCCAAAACCCAGTCCCTTGGAGTACACACTGACCGTGCCACCGTGGGCCTCCACCAGTTGCCGCACCAGGGACAGGCCGATCCCAAGCCCTTCGCGTTGATGGGTCTGATGTTGATTTTCCGCCTGCCCGAACAGATCGAAGATCTTCTCCAGGCTGTCCTCGGCGAGCCCGGCGCCACTGTCGATCACGTCCAGCCGCGCGAAGCCCTCGGTCCGGCTGACCACCAGTTGCACGCGGCCGTGTTCCGGGGTGAATTTGAGCGCGTTATTGACCAGGTTCCACACCACTTGTTCGAGGCGCGTCGGGTCAGCGTCGACGAACAAGGCCGCAGGCGCCGTTGGTTTTTGCAAGGTGACCTGGCAGTGATGACCATCAGCGAGCACCACAGCGTGGATATCCTCCAGTGTGCGGATCAGGTCGATGCGCTGTTTTTTCAGCTTGAGCTTGCCGGTGCGCACCCTGGCCACATCGAGCAGGTCATCGATGATGCGCGCCTGGCTGGAGACCGCCTCGCAGATGGTGTTCACCGCCTTGATCGCCGGGCCTGTAGCCTTGGTGGCCGGCAGGCGCCGCAGCAGCTCGGCATTGAGCTGGATCAGGTTCAGCGGGTGCTTGAGTTCGTGGGACATCACCGCGAAGAACTCGTCCTTGAGATGGCTGTTGGTCTGGGTTTCCATCAACCGCTGACTCTGCTCATCCTGAGTGCGCTTGTGGCCGGTGAGATCGCGGGCGATCTTGACGTAGCCCTGCAGGCTGTTGCCGGTCAGCAGGGTGACTTCGCCGCTGCAATAGAACCGGCTGCCGTCCTTGCGCACATGCCAGCGCTCGTCTTCGCCACGTCCATGTTCGCGAGCGGCACGCAGCTCATTTTCGGGGATGCCGGCGGTGCGGTCCTCGGGCGAGAAGATCAGATCGTAATAGGCGCCGAGCACTTCCTGCTTAGTGTAGCCGAAGATCAATTCAGCCCCGGTGTTCCAATCGGTAATGGTGCCGTGGTCATCCAGAATGATGATGGCAAAGTCATGGGTGCTGTCGGCGACCAGGCGCATGCGCTCTTCACCCAGGCGCAGTTCTTCTTCGGCCTGGCGTCGCTTGGTGATGTCGATAAAGGTCAACACCGTGCCGTCGATATGGTCTTCGCTGGAGCGGTAGGGCAGCAGGCGCGCGATGTACCAGCGGTCATCCTTGCTGCTGATTTCTCGTTCGATGATGCTCAGCGACTCGAATACCGTCGAGGCGTCGTCGGTCATTTCCGGGTAGGTGAGGCGGTGGGTGATGTCCATCAGCGAGCGCCCGGTGTCCACCGGCAGCATGTTGAACAGGTCCGTGGCCCGTGGCGTGAACCAGCGGATGCGCATGTTGCGGTCGACGAACACGGTAGCGATATCGGTGGAGGCGATCAGGTTGGTCAGGTAGTCATTGACCTTGTCGGTCTCTTCCACCTTGGTCTTGAGTTCGAAATTGACCGTCAGCAGTTCTTCGTTGATCGACTGCAACTCTTCCTTGCTGGTTTCCAGCTCTTCGGTGGCCGAGCGCAGCTCTTCGTTGACCGCCTGCATTTCCTCGTTGGACGCCTTGAGTTCTTCGCTTGAGACTTCGGCCTGCTCGATGGTGTCCTGCAGATGCAGCTTGGTCCGTTGCAGCTCGCGCTCCAGGTTGCTCATCATCTGGTTTTCGGCGTGGCCGATGGCGGTTTCTTCGGCGTGCTGCGGGTCGACTTCGGTCTCCTGGAAAATCACCAGTACATAATCACTTTCGGTGGCTTCGTCCCGGTAGGGCAGCGCAGTGATATCCACCAGATATTGCGCGTGATCGCGCTCGATGCGCACTTTGCGCGACGTCACCGCCAGGGCCGATTGCTGGACCTGGAACAGCGTGGTGCGGATATCCAGGCGCAAATCAGGATGCACCAGGGCCAGGAGGTTGCGGGTCATTTCACCGGCCACATGACGCAGGAAGCGGCCCGCGCCTTCGCTCATGTGCAGGATGTCGGCCTGCATATCCACGATGACGCTGGGCGGCGCGGCCTTTTCCAGCGCGCGCAAGTGAATGTCGGCGAACGAAATCTTGTTCGCCACCTTGACCTGCGCGGCAGCGGCCGGTGCATTCGAGCGCAGGTAGCCACCGCGCGGCATGGTGGGCGCGCGGCGCATGGCCGCTGAACCGGCACGCACGCGAAAGATGCGGTTGCGCTTGTCCACCGGCACGAACAGGTCCAGGCAACCGTCGGCGGACTCCGAGGAACCCAGGAACAGGTAACCGCCGGGGCGCAGCGCGAAGTGGAACATCTGCAGGATGTCGCGCTGCACCTCGCGGTCCAGGTAGATCAGCAGGTTGCGGCACACGATCAGGTCGATCTGCGAAAAGGGTGGGTCACTCAGCAGGCTGTGCTTGGCGAACAGCACCTTTTCCCGAATTTCTTTGCGCACCCGATAGTGCTGATTTTTTTCCTTGGCGAAATACTGGCGCAGGCGTGACGGCGGTACGTCGGTGATGATCGCTTCGGGGTAAGCGCCGTTACGTCCATGGTTGATCGCCCGCTCGTCGATATCGGTGGCAAATACCTGCATTTTTGCGTCGCTGGCATCCAGCGCCAACTGTTCGGCAACCAGCATCGCCAGGCTGTAGGCTTCTTCGCCGGTGGAGCAACCGGCCGACCAGATACGCACCTCTTCGCGTTTGGGCACGCTGTCTTCCAGTGACTTCACCAGGTTGGGAATCACATCGCGTTCGAGCGCTTCGAAGGCCTCACGGTCGCGGAAAAAATTGGTCACGCCGATCAGCATGTCGCCGAGCAGCGCCTTGGTCTCTTCCGGGTGCGTCTGGAGATATTCGTAATAGCTGGCCAGGTCCGGCTGGGCGGTGACCTGCAGGCGACGCTCGATGCGGCGCAATACCGTGGCCCGCTTGTAGTGCTTGAAATCGTGACCGGTGCTGAGCCGCAGCTGAATCAGGATGTCGAGCAGCAACTGTTCCGCGACCGCTGCGTCACGTTCAGTGGCGGGGGGCGTGGTCTTGATTTCGGGATCATTGGCGGTGGGCAGGATAATGGACTGGGCGTTGCGCCACAGCTCCAGCAGTTTTTGCGGCATCTCCACCACGGGCAGCACCAGGTCGGCCATCTGGGTTTCGATGGCGGCCAGTGGCATGCCGTCGAATTCCGCGTCTTCCGGCGATTGCACCAGGGTGACGCCGCCTTGTTCCTTGATACGCGAAAGCCCCACCGCACCGTCCGAGCCGGTGCCCGACAGGATCAGGCAAAACGCATGTTCCTTATGGGTGTCCGCCAGGTCGCGAAAAAACAGGTCGATGGCGATATGCGAGCCGCCTTCGCGCGCCGACGGCGCGACGGCCAGATAGCCATCATTCATCAGCAAGTGCTGCGCGGGCGAAATCACATACACCCGGTTCTTCTCGATGGGTGTCGCCTCGTTGACCTGCTGCACCGGCATGCGGGTCGACTCCTGAATGATCTTGTCCGCCACGCTCTGATGATCGGGGGACAGATGCAGGATCACCACAAAGGCCATGCCGCAGTCCTGGGGCATGTGTTCGAAAAACGCCTTCACCGCCTGCAACCCGCCCGCTGATGCGCCGATACCCACGACTGGAAAGTTCAAAATGCTGGGGATCAGATCCTTGCGTTGCGGAACGTTGGGCGACCGCGGGGGGGCAGACTTCATAAATACCAACCTTGGTTAACTGCGCACGAGAACAACGTGATCAAGGGCACGAATTCAAAACGGGGGTGAGAGATAAACGAATAGCGGAATATAGCCGAAAAACGCTCTGCAACAGAACGCTATCCCTTCATTCGAGACCCTCAACGGGCGTTCACCCTTCGGTTGAGGGAGAGCTCGTCGCAAAGGTTTATTCAATCTGACGAGTGGCGCACTGCACGGGAACGGTCATCCGATTTTCTGAAAATCGCTCTGAACTATCGCGCCCTTCGAGCCCTCGCAACACTATCCACACACAGGAGGGAAACCCGATGACCCATTACCCGAAACCACCCTTCAAGCCACAGCAGCAGCCTGTACCCGGCGATCAGCGCAAGATGGAGCCGATGCCCGATTGCGGCGAGCAAAGCTACAAAGGTTCGGGCCGTATGGCCAACAAGATTGCCTTGATCACCGGTGCCGACAGCGGTATCGGGCGTGCGGTGGCGATTGCCTTTGCCCGCGAAGGTGCCGACGTTGCGGTGTCGTACCTGGATGAGCATGAAGATGCAAAAGAGACCGCGCGCTGGGTCGAAGCGGCGGGGCGTCAGTGCCTGCTGTTGCCCGGCGACCTGGGCGAAGCGGCGCAGTGCAGCGCCATCGTCAATGACACGGTCAAGCAGTTCGGGCGCATCGACGTGCTGGTCAACAACGCGGCGTTCCAGATGACCTATAAATCGCTGGAAGACATTCCTGACGAAGACTGGGTGAAAACCTTCAACGTCAACATTACCGCGATGTTTCGGATCTGCAAGGCGGCGCTGCCGCACATGGCCGAGGGCAGTTCGATCATCAACACCACCTCGGTCAATTCCGATATGCCCAACCCGTCGCTGCTGCCTTATGCGGCGACCAAGGGCGCGATTGCCAACTTCACCGCAGGCCTGGCGCAGATGCTGGGTGAGCGCGGGATCCGCGTGAACAGCGTGGCACCGGGGCCGATCTGGACACCGTTGATTGTTTCAACCATGACTGACGACATGGTCAAGGAGTTCGGTGGCAACACGCCGCTGGGTCGTCCCGGTCAACCGGTGGAAGTGGCGCCGATCTATGTGCTGCTGGCGTCGGATGAGGGCAGCTATATCTCCGGCGAGCGCTACGGCGTGACGGGGGGCAAGCCGATTCTCTGAACGTGCGCCCCCGCTGATTCAGGCGGGGGCTGCTGACGATGTCGGGAACTGTGCAAATCCAATGTGGGAGGGGGCTTGCCCCCGATAGCGGTGTATCAGTCAACGCTTTATAACTGACAGATCGCTATCGGGGGCAAGCCCCCTCCCACATAGGGTACTCAGTGCTTTCGGCTTATTGGTTTACTTCTTCCTCGCGCGGTGAATGCGCGTCCACTTCGATAAGCGGCGGTACGTTTGACTCAGGCGGAGGCTGCTGAAGATGTCGGGAACTGTGCAAATCCAAAATGTGGGAGGGGGCTTGATCTGGTCCAGTAATTTTGGACATTCTTATCGGTTTTCACGCCGCTAGCTTTTCCGCCGCTATCGGTGAGTGGTAACCGTTGTAACTGTGGCGCCTTACACTGTTGTAGCGCGCCACATATCGGTTGATATCTGCCCGAGCTTCGTACTCCGAGCTGTAACCTTTCTCGGGCACCCACTCGGACTTCAAGCTGCCAAAGAAACGCTCCATCGGGGCATTATCCCAGCACTGCCCTTTTCGACTCATGCTCTGCTTGAGCTCATGGGCCTGCAATTCAGCCCTGAATTTATGACTGGTGTACTGGCAGCCTTGGTCGGAATGAAACAGCACACCTTTAGGCCTCCCTCTCAATTCAACAGCCATGCGCAGTGACTCAGTAGCCAACGTCGCATCGGCGACCAGTGAATACGACCACCCCACCACTCGGCGGGCAAACAGGTCCAAAACTACCGAGAAGTAGAGCCAGCGCTTACCGAGCTGGATATAGGTGATGTCCGCGCACCAGACCTTGTTGATGTCCGCTACGTAGAACTCGCGCTCCAGTTCATGCTCAGCCACCAGAGACTCCACGCCTGACGATTTGTATTTGTGGGGCCTGCGTTGGCGGCTGGCAATCCCGGCTTCCTTCATCAAGCTGCGAGCCATGTAACGCCCCACCTGATGGCCTGCACCTCGCAGGTCTTCAGAAAGGGTTCGCGCTCCAGCCGATCCTCTTGAGGCCTTGTGGTACTTAACGAGAACAACCTTGAGCGCTTCGCGCTCCAGGTTGATTTTTCCCTGGCGCTGGCGCCAGGCGTAGTAGCTGCTGCGGTTGACTTCAAAAACACGACAGCAATCTGTAATGCCGTACTGTTCGCCTAGCTCGCTGATCAGAGGGAATGATCTTTGGAGTCCAAAAGCAGGAGAACACTGGCCTTTTTTAGGATTTCGATATCTCGATCTTTCTGCCTGAGCAGGGCTTGGAGTTCCTGAATTTTCTTCTGATCGGTAGTAATTGCTTTTGTGCCCGTCATCGTGGATCCGGCGCGCTCTTTACGCACCTGCTCGACCCAGCGACGCAAAGCCGTAGGGCCAATATCCAAACTGGCGCAAACTTCGGGAACAGGCATGTTTTGATCAAGCACCATGCTTGCAGCGTTGAGTTTGACCTCACTGGAATAGGACTTTCGCATCATCTGTACACCTCAGGTTTGGGCGCCATCATAGCGCCCTATTGATGTGTCCAATTTCATTAGGCCAGATCAGCTTGCCCCCGATAGCGGTGTATCAGTCAACGCTTTATAACTGACATATCGCTATCGGGGGCAAGCCCCCTCCCACATTGGGTGCTCAGTGTTTTCGGATTATTGGTTTATTTTTTCCTCGCACGGCGAATGCGCGTCCGCTCTCGATAATCGGCGGTACGTTTGACTCAGGCGGGGGCTGCTGACGATGTCGGGAACTGTGCAAATCCAATGTGGGAGGGGGCTTGCCCCCGATAGCGGTGTATCAGTCAACGCTTTATAACTGACAGATCGCTATTGGGGGCAAGCCCCCTCCCACATTGGGTACTCAGTGCTTTCGGATTATTGGTTTATTTTTTCCTCGCGCGGTGAATGCGCATCCACTCTCGATAAGCGGCGGTACGCTGTGCGTCTGCCATCTTCTTTGCCTCGGTGAAGCGTGCCCAGGTGGCCGCATCGCCGCTGTAGGATTCGATGATGTTATACGCCAGGGCATCAAGTCGATCCGCTTCGAAAAACATCTGCGTGTTTTGCGCCACCTCGTCGTCCACCGCCTGCCGCTTGGTAAAGCCCAGCACCTGACTGTTCATGATGTAACGCCCTCCGCCCACTGAATGGCTGCCGCACCGCACCAGCGCACGTCCGTAATGCCGTATTTTTCCGCCATTGGCTTGGAGACGCGCTTCAGGTTGTTTTGCCCGAACCTGGGGATGACCGCCACGCCGGCATCGCAACTGGCCCAGTGCCATGCTTCAGCATTATTCATGCGCGCCGCGCGCACGATAAAGGACCTGGGCTTGCCGTGAAGCTGATAGTTGATCGTGAATAATTCGCTCTTGTTCATGAGGACTCCCTATGCTCATGAAGTACAGATATTTGACGTCAAAAAAAATTCAAAGAACTTGTCGGACAATGCGATGACGTGCGCACAGCCTCAATCGTCCACCGTGAAGGTGACCCAGCCTGGTCCATCGGCCGGACGTTCCAGCGCCACGATTACACCGCCAACGGACGTGCCGTCGGGCAAATTGACCGTGACGAAATTGGGATGACCGGGCCATTGCAACGGGGTGGGAAAATCCACGCGAACAATGGTCGGCTTGCCGCTGCTGGTCATTTTTATATCGACGTTCTCATTCAGCACTTCATCATCTTCGGTGCCCAGATGGCGCGAAGCAGTGATGAGGCTGACGGTGCCTTGATGGTCATAAGACATATACGGACTCCTCGTGCGAAGGGCACACATGCGCCCCGATTCTTGTGAGGCAAGCGCCGGCAAATGATCGTTCAATCAAAATGACCGGCTGCGGCCGTCAGTGCTGGTGGTCGGTCTGGGTGGGGTCGACGATCTGGATAATGTTGCCCTGGCGCCAGGCGTCCGCACCGGGTGCAATCGGCGGGGCGGGAATGTCGGCGCGATCCGTCTTTTTCTCGGCACTGTCGATGCCCAGCCGCTGATCCCGCTCGGCGACCATCTTCGCATCGGCCTGGCCGTCGGCGGTGAACCCCATCATCAATTGCGGCACACCCAGCGGCAGGCGCTTGTGCAGGTCGGTATGCCAGGTGTGCCAGGTCTTGCCGTAGGTGTGCACCAGTTTTTCCATCAGTGCGTGTTCGGCCACTTCAGGGATGCCGGGGGCGACCAATTGGCCCGATTTCACCTCATGCACATGGCTGTGCCACAGCGCCTTTTCCGCTGTGGGCAGCGTGCTGAATAACTGTTCGCTGATGATGTATTCCACGCCCATCAACTTGGCGTCCTTGCGGTTGCCGTCGTAAATCACGCACTGGATCACCTCTTCGTTAAGGATGGCGCAGTAGTGATGGGCTTCCATCTGCACGTCGGGATGGCCGTTGTAGAAGTGAAAACCGTCCAGGTAGGCATTCAGCGAGTCGATGGGCGGGCGCGATTGCAGCAGGGCGGCGCCGGCGTCGAGGCTGCGCGTAGTGGGTGATTTGGCCGCGCCGGGCGCGACGACGTTGGAGGCTGAGTCGTTGCCGGCGCAGGCGGTCAGCGCGGCAATGGACATCGTCAGGCACAGCGAATGCAGCGTAGGTTGCAGGCGGGTGAGTTTCATTGGGACTCCCTCCATGAGCGGTTGTTGAACCTATCTAGAAAGCCTGCCGAAGTGGGTGTTCAAACCGATTGAGGCGCTTGCGTGCCCGACGAAAAATTTGTGGAACAACCGCTCGACGTGCCGGGTCATTTTTATAACTGCTCAATCGCACGAATGGAGACCATCCCGGATGCCAAACGATGCCCGACCTGACCACACCGCCTTGACCGAAGCCCACGCCATTCCCCACTTGCTTGAGCAGTTGTTGCTCGCCCGTGGCCCCGGTGGCCAGGAGGATGAGGTGCGCGCCATCTGCCTGGAGCGCCTGCGGCCGCTCTGCGACGAAACCTGGGTGGACCCTGCCGGCAATGTCATCGGCCTGGTCAAGGGCGCGCAGGACGATGGCGCGCCCCGGCGTGCGGTGAGAGTCATGGCGCACATGGATGAGATCGCCATGGTGGTCAAGCATGTCGACACCGATGGCACCTTGCGGGTGACCGCGTTGGGCGGCGCCAATCCGGTGAACTTCGGCATGTGCCCGGTGGACATACTCGGCGATCACCAATTCATTCCGGGGGTGCTGTCCTTTGGTTCGATGCATGCGACCGGCAACGCGCCCCAGGGCGCCGATGTGCAGTCGGGGGATGTGCACTGGAACGACGTGCATGTGATCACCCGCTGCTCAGTGGATACCTTGCGTGAGTACGGTGTGCGTCCCGGCAGCCGCGTCACGCTGAGCCGCCATTGGCGTGCGCCGTTTCGGGTGGGGGATGCGACAGCCGCGCATTTTCTCGACGACCGCGCGCCCATCGCCGCCGTACTCCACAGCGTGCAGTGCCTGGATCAGCGTCGGCAGGAACTGGCATGCGATGTGTATTTTGTCTTCACCACCCTGGAGGAAGAGTGCAATGCGGGCGCCATGTATGCGGCGCAGACACTGCCGGGCGATACCACCCTCGCGGTGGAGGTGGGCCCGGTGATGAGCGAGTACGGCACGCGCCTGAGCGTCGATCCGATCATCAATACCGGTGACCTCAAAGGCTATTACACCCGCTCGGTGGTCACCGGCCTGGCGGCTGCCGCACAACGCAGCGGCTATACGCCGCAATATGCATTGTTGGTGGATTTTGCCTCGGATGCCAGCGCCGTCATGAGTAACGGCACCTCGGCACGCGGCGGTTGCCTGGCGATTCCAACCGAGAATACCCACGGCTATGAGCTGATTGTGGATGGCGCGATCGAGGCCTGTGCGCTGACATTGGCCGACTACCTGGCCACGTTTTGAATGCAGGAGAATCACCATGGACATCGCGGCTTCTACTATCGACTACCTGAAACAACACCAGATGACCCTCACCAGCGCCGAGTCGTGCACGGCGGGCAAAATCATCACGCTGCTGTCAGAGGTGGCGGGCGGCGGCTCGTGCATTGAAAGTGGTTACGTCGTCTACTCGCCGCAGGCCAAACAGCGCTTGCTGGGCGTGCGCGCCTATACGATTGACACCTTCAACCTCACCAGTTGCGAAGTCGCCCGCGAGATGGCCGAAGGCGCGTTGCGTGACAGCTCGGCAGCGGTCGCCGTCGCCACCACCGGGCTGCTTGGCCCGGATGACATGGACGGCATTCCGGCCGGGACCATCTGTTTTGCGTGGGCTTATCGAATCGGCAACCGGCTGAGTATCTTCAGTCGCAAGGAACGCTTCATGGGGTCGCGCGAGCAGGTGCAGCTTGATGCGGCGTTGCACGCGTTGAAGTGGTTGGCGCCTTTTCATCAACGTGCGTTGGCGGGGGAGCGGGGTTAGCGCTCAGTGAGCCCCGGCCGCTTCAGGTTTGAGGTCCACTTTTAACAGCAACTCGTCGGTGCCAAACGCCTGGGCATCCACCAGCACGCCATGATAGGTGTGGTCGTCGGTCTTGATCGAAACGCTATGGGCTTCGGTCAATGCTTTCGGCCACGGCCATAGCAGCCGTAGCGATACGCTGTCGCCTGCCTGTGTGATCTGCGCCGTGCAGTCATGGGAGAGCGGGTTGACGCCAAACAGGGTGTCTTCAAGGAAATCAATGGTGCAGTGTTGCGAGGGGGCAGCAGTGGAATCCGGCATGGGAGGCCTCGTTCTGTTCTCGTCGCCGCATTCAGCCCACGGATGAGAGGCGGGATGTTTTTCGGGACACCACCATGTCTTCCAGGATCTCCCGCACCAGCCGGTTGATGCCAGACTCGCCGTGGTAGCGGGCGCGGTTGATATTGGCGATGGTGAATTGATTGGCGTCGGGCGCGAGCACCGTGATGGACAGGCTGCTGTCTGGATTGATCGTGCAAGTGACACGGCAATTGCGCAGCCGCTGTGACAGCGCGCGCTGGATTTGCGCTTTGGTCAACGTGTCCATGGGATCACCGGATAACAGGTCTTGGCGGATGAAGGGTAGCTCAAATATTTCATGCGTAAATGCTGGCAGGTTAATGGCAAACCGTTCGTCTGTCTCATTACCCTGTGTGGAACGTTTGCGCCGCAGCATTGGCCAGATGCACCAAGGGTTGACGAATATTCCTTCATGCAACAGGTGATCTTATGAAAAAGTTTTATATGGGATTGAGCCTCTGCAGCGTGTTTCTGCTGCACGGCTGTTTCGATAATTCCGATAACGCCACCAAGGACAACACCAGCGGCAGTAAGTCGTCGGTGCAGATGCAGGAAGGCAAGGCCGACGATAGCAAGTAGGTGCCTGGAGCAAAATGTAGGAGGGGGCTTGCCCCCGAGGGCAGGGTGTCAGTCAATGAAGAGGTGACTGACCCACCGCTATCGGGGGCAAGCCCCCTCCCACATTTGGATCTGTTGTGTGATGAAAGTCTGGGTTACTTGTCCTTGAACGCTGATGCCTGGCGGATCATGCAGACTGCCAGCTCTAACTGATACATGAGAAACCTGTGGGAGGGGGCTTGCCCCCGATGGCAGGATGTCAGTCAATATTTTGGTCGACTGTCACACCGCTATCGGGAGCAAGCCCACCCACATTTGATTTTCATACATCAAGCAGAGGGTTTGCTTGTAAGAAACCTTGTCTCAACGCATATGCAGAATGATCGGGCTGGCGCTGGCCGGGTCGGTATGCCCGCGCAATTTACTGACCGCCTGGGCGTCGACCGCGTCGCCGTGATTGCCCCAGGTGCTGCGCATATAAGTGAGCACCTCGGCGATCTCCTGATCGGACAATTGCTCACGGAACGCCGGCATGCGGTAGGCGTCCGGCAACCCGGCGGCCACCACCCGTTGCGAGCCGTTGAGGGTGATATTGATCGCCGAGGCGCTTTCCCTGGCCAGCGCCGAGGTGGCGCCGGCCAGCGGCGGCATCCACTCTGGCTGGCCCTTGCCGTCCAGGCCGTGACAGGAGGCGCAGCGGGTCGCGTAGGTGTGGGCCCCGGGGAGGTCCTGGCGCCTATCGGCCACCTGATACTGCCAGGGCGTGCCATCGCGCTGCGGGTCGCCGGGCAGGGACTTGAGGTAGCGGGCGATGGCGGCCAGGTCGTCATCGGCCATGAACTGCGTGGAGTTGTTGAACGCTTCGGTCATCGATCCGTACACCACCGCATGCTGGTTGCGCCCGGTCTTGAGGAACTGCACGATCTGCGCCTCGCTCCAGCGTCCAAGCCCGGTGTTGGGGTCCTGGCGCAGGCTGGGCGCGTACCAGCCGTCGAGCAGCGCGCCGGCAAGGAAAGGCGCGCCGGACTGGTCCAGGGCTTTTTCGTTGAAGGCCAGGCCACGCGGCGTGTGGCAACTGCCGCAGTGGCCGGGACCCTGGACGATATAAGCGCCACGGTTCCACAGCGCGTCCTGGCCGGGGTTGGCCGCATAGGGCGCGGTGGGTGCAAAGACGCCATTCCACAGCGCGATGGGCCAGCGCATGTTCAGCGGCCAGGGAATATCACTTTGGATGTTCGCCTGGTTGGCCGGTTGCACGCCTTTCATGAAGAACGCATACAGCGCTTTCACGTCGTCGTCGCTGAGCTTCACGTAGGACGGGTAGGGCATCGCCGGGTACAGGCGGCGCCCGCCCGGTGCCACGCCGTGACGCACGGCGCGGTCGAAGTCGGCGAGGCTGTAGCGGCCGATGCCATGGTCGCGGTCGGGAGTGATGTTAGTGGCATGGATGGCCCCCAGCGGCGTGGCCATCTCCAGGCCACCGGCAAACGGCGCTTTGCCCGCCAGGCTGTGGCAGGCCACGCAGTCGCTCAGGCGGGCGACATACTCGCCGCGACTGACCAGTGCCGGGTCCAAGCCTGTGGCGTGTTCCCGTTCAAACGGCGAGGCGGGCTCGCGGGTGACGTACCAGGCCAGCAGGCCTGCGACGACCAGGCAGGGCAGCGCCAGCCAGCCTGCGGTTCTTGCGAATCGGCGGTTGTTCATGGGCGTTCCCTGTGGGTTAACTGAAGGTGTAGCGGCTCAACGGCAGGCTGCGGATGCGCTGGCCAGTCAATTGGGCCACTGCATTGGCGACCGCCGGTGCCACGGCCGGTAACGGCGGTTCGCCGATGCCCCCCATCTTTTCGCCGCTCTCGACGATCTTCACGTGTACCCGCGCCATCCGCGACGGCGGCAGGATCGGATAAAGGTCGTAGTTGCGCGCACGTGGCATGCCGTCCACGTACACCGCTTCCTCCAGCAAGGTTTGCGACAGGCCCAGGGCCACGGCGCCGTTGACCTGGGCTTCAATGATCGCCGGGTTGACGATGCTGCCGGGGTCGATGGCCTGCCAGATGTCATGCACCTTGACCTGGCCCTTCTCGATCGACACCTCGGCAATCACCGCCGCGTGGGAGCCAAAGGGCGAAGCCATGGCCACGCCACGGGCGCGGCGGCTGCCGTCTTCGGCGGTGAACGGCCCGCGCTTCCAACCGCCGGACAGTTCGCCCACCGCTTGCAGCAGCGTCGTCAGCCGCGCGTTGTCGCGCAGCAGGTGCAGACGCAGTTCGTAGGGGTCATGGCCGCCTTTGTCCGCCAGTTCATCGAGGAACGCTTCGTAGAAGAAGTCATTCAGAGAGTTGCCCACCGAACGCCAGTAGCCAAGCATCGCCGGGCCCTTGACATAGATCTGCGCGATGCGCTTGTTAGGGATCGCATAACTCTTGCCCGACAGGCCTTCAAGGGCCGTGGGGTCGAGCTTGTCGCCCTGTTTGCCGGCAATCGCTTCGGTGGGGCCTTCGGTGGCGCTGACCGCTTCGATGGCCAGCGGCAGGCCTTTGTCATCCAGCGCGGCGCGGAACTTGACCACCGCGACCGGGCGCAGCACATCACGCACGAACTCTTCCTCGCGGCTCCAGATCAGCTTGATCGGGCGGCCGACGGCCTTGGTCAGTGCGATGGCCTGCGGATACGGATTGGCCGAGTCGTACAGGAAATGCCGACCGAAGAAACCGCCCAGCAGCGGGGAGTGCAGGGTGATTTGCTCGATGGCCAGGCCGGTGCGCTTGGCGATGTCGGCGCGGAACATATCCGGCGCCTGGTTGGGCAGCCACACCTCCAGCGTGCCGTCGGGGTTGTAGCGCGCCAGCGCCGAGGGCGGTTCCAGCTGGGCGTGGTTGAGGTATTGGTTGTGGTAGGTGGCGTCGATGCGGGTCTTGGCGCTGGCCAGCGTGGCGGCTACGTCGCCTGCGTTTTCTTCGTCGCGGGCCGGGCCTTCTTGAGTGGCGAGAAAGTCACGGTATTTGTCGCTGGAAAAGTCCGCCGGCATTGCGCGCACGCTGGAGTCGGCGGCGGCTTCGAGCCAGTCCACCTGGATCGCTTCAACGGCGCGCTTGGCGTGCCACCAGCGTTCGGCCACCACTGCCACGGCGCCGGGCAAGGTGTGCACCGAATGCACGCCCTTCATGGCCTCGACCTGGGCCTGGTTGCGTAGGCTGCCCACGGTCATGCCCAGGCGCGGTGCGTGCTGCACGGCGGCGTGGAGCATGCCGTCGACCTTCAGGTCGATGCAGTACTGCGCCTTGCCGGTGGATTTGTCATAGGCGTCCAGGCGTTTGACCGGCTTGCCGATCCAGCGGAACTGGCTCGGGTCGCGCAGGGTGATCCCGGCAGGGTCGGGCACCGGCATGTCCAGGGCGCGCCCGGCCAACTCGCCGTAACCCAGCGAGCGGCCCGACGCGGCGTGCACTACGCGGCCGGGCTGGGTGGTCAATTGGGCGACCGGTACACCGAGCTGTTCGGCGGCGGCCTGCAGCAACATGGCACGGGCGAGGGCGCCGAGGCGCCGCATGGTCGGGTAGCTCATGCGCACCGACATGCTGCCGCCGGTGATGCGCATACCGTTTTCCATCACCACATAGGCCTCGCCGGGCGGCGCGGCTTCAACGCTGAACGTAGCCGGGTCGGCATCCAGCTCTTCGCCGATGATCTGCGCCATGGCAGTGTGCGTGCCTTGGCCGCCTTCCATGAAGGGACTGAGCAGGCGCACGCTGCCGTCCGGGCGAATCTCCAGGAACGCCGGCACCTGAGTGCCGCGTTCGCCGATTGCGCCGGTGGCGGCCTGTACCCGGGACGCGCCCAGGGGCAGGCCAAAGCCGATCACCAGTGCGCCGACGGCGGTGCTCGCCAGGAAGCGCCGACGCGACAGGTTGATCGGCGCGTCGAGGGTTACGTCAGGCAGGACAGTGCTCATCAGGCGGTCTCCTTCCCGGCGGCCAGGTCAGCCATGGCGGCATGGATGGCGTTGTAGGTGCCGCAGCGGCACAGATTGACCATGGCCGCCTCGATTTGCGCCTTCGAGGGCGCCGGGGTGTGCTTGAGCAGCGCGGTGGCCGCCATCACTTGCCCGGACTGGCAATAACCACATTGGGCCACCTGGCGCTCGACCCAGGCCGAGACCACGCGCTTGCCCACGTCATCGGCCTCGATGGCTTCGATGGTAGTGATCTCGCGCCCGACCAGCGCCGCCACCGGCGTGACGCACGAACGCACCACGTTGCCGTCCACCAGCACCGAACACGCGCCGCACTGGGCCAGGCCGCAGCCGTACTTGGTGCCGGTCAGGCCCAGGTCGTCGCGGATCACCCACAGCAACGGCGTGTCGGCGTCGGCATCGACCTCATAGGCCTTTTGGTTGATACGTAATTGCATGGCGGCTCACCTGCTGATCATCGGTTGGTGGTGCTTAAGTTCTTATAGGAGCTGTGCGACCGCAGGTCGCCCATCGTCGAACTCTAGACCACCGCGCAAGGGCTATCTATGCAATCGCCTGCAAGTTCAGAGGATCAGGCAAGTAATCGACAGGATTGGGTCAATGCTCGGGGAGGTTCTCGCCCACCGCCTGGCGGATACCCTCGAGCAGCATGGTGAACGCCGGGTTGTCGTTGTGCTCGCGCCAGATCAGGTGCAGTTCGCTCTGTGCGCCTTCGCCCAGGTCGATATCGCGGAACATCACGTTCTTGAACACCACACTGCTGGCGCAACGCGGCACCAGGGCCAGGCCCATGCCGGCGTTGACCAGCGCGAGGATGGTCAGCGACGAGCCCAGCCACTGCACATACTGCGGCGCGACGCGGGCCGAGCGCAGCAGGCCGGTGAGCAACTCATTGAACGGCGGGTAGGCGGAATGGGCATACATCAGGAACGGTTGCGCATCCAGATCGTGCACGCTGACCGTCTCTGCCTGGGCCAGCCGATGACTGCTCGGCACCGCCAGCACAAACGGCTCGCGCACCAGGCATTCGGTGGCGTAGCCGGGCTCCAGCAGCGGCGCGCGCACGATGCCCAGGTCGATGCGCCGGGCGCGCAAGGCTTCGTATTGCTGGTAGGTGTTCATCTCGGACAGGTCGATCTTGACGTGGGGCTGCTTGAGCCGCGCCTCGGCGATCACCTTGGGCAGAAACTCATACACCGCGCTGCCGACGAAACTGATGTTGACCGTACCGATATCGCCCTCGGCAAAGCGCCGCGCGGTGACCGCCGCCTGCTGGGCGCGCTCCAGCAGGTACTGCGCCTCGATGAAAAAGGCCCGGCCGGCGGCGGTCAGCGCGACGCTGCGGGTGGTGCGCACAAACAGGTCCACGCCCAGATGATGCTCAAGCAACTGGATCTGCCGGCTCAGCGGCGGCTGGGTCATGTTCAGGCGTTCGGCGGCGCGGCGAAAGTTCAGCTCGGTGGCCACGGTGGTGAAGCAGCGCAGTTGCGTCAGTTCGAACATTGATCTAATTCCGGTATCAATCCAATGCCAGGTTAGATTAGACGGGAACAATTGCCGGCGTCCATCATCGGGCCTTCCCAAAAAAAACAATCAGTGGGAGTTGCCCGTGGATACCCATCAGAATGCGCCAGACCCGAGCGTGCTTGCATGCGCCGCTGCCAAGGTCAAGCGCCATGTGCTGCCGTTGTTCGTGGTGATGTTCATCGTCAACTACATTGACCGGGTCAATATCGGCTTCGTGCGCAGCCACATGGAAGCCGACTTGGGCATTGGCGCGGCGGCCTATGGCTTGGGCGCCGGGCTGTTTTTCATCGGTTATGCGATCTTCGAAGTGCCCTCCAACCTGCTGCTGCAACGCTACGGCGCGCGGGCCTGGTTGACGCGCATCATGTTCACCTGGGGCGCGGCCGCGATGGGCATGGCGTTTGTGCAGGGCGAAACCAGCTTCTACGTGTTGCGCTTCATTCTCGGCGCCGCCGAAGCCGGGTTCTTTCCCGGCATCATCTATTACTTTACCCAGTGGCTGCCGGCCAGCGAGCGCGGCAAGGCCATGGCGGTTTTCCTCAGTGGTTCGGCGATTGCCTCGGTGATTTCCGGGCCGGTGTCGGGCGCGTTGCTTAATGTCAGCGGGTTGAGCCTGCATGGCTGGCAATGGATGTTCCTGATCGAAGGCTTCGCCTCCATCGTGCTGTGCGGCTTCGTGTGGTTCTGGCTGCAATCCCATCCGCACCAGGCCAAGTGGCTCAGTGCCGCGGAAAAAGACGCGCTGGTCAGTGCCATTGCGCTCGAGCAACAGGCACGCGAGGCGAGCCGGGGCGTGCGGCCGTCGATGTTCAAACTGCTCGCCGACACCCAGATCGCCCTGTTCTGCTTTATCTACTTTTCCATCGCCCTGACCATTTACGGTGCCACGTTCTGGCTGCCGAGCATGATCAAGAAAATGGGTGACCTGGGTGACTTCCAGGTGGGCCTGTTCAATTCCATTCCCTGGTTGATTTCCATCGTCGCCATGTACGGCTTCGCCTCGCTGGCCAGCAAGTGGAAGCACCAGCAGGCGTGGGTGTCACTGATGCTGGCGATCGCCGCGTTCGGCATGTTCATGTCCACCACCGGCGGGCCGGTGTTTGCGTTCGTCGCCATCTGTTTTGCCGCCATCGGCTTCAAGGCCGCGTCGGCGCTGTTCTGGCCGATTCCCCAGGGGTACCTGGATGCGCGGGTCGCGGCGGCGGTGATTGCCTTGATCAATTCGGTCGGCAACCTGGGCGGTTTCGTGGCGCCCACTACGTTCGGTTTGCTGGAGCAGACCACGGGGTCGATCGAGGGCGGCCTCTACGGCCTGGCGGCCACTTCTCTGGTGGCGGCGGTGCTGGTGTTTTTTGCCCGCACCGCGCCGCGCGGCGGTACACCGCCCACTTCATCCACGGCACATCCCACGTTGCGTCCAGGTCCACAAGGAGCCGTCTCTTGAAAATTGTCCGCGTCACCGTCACCCCGATTGCCTTTCGTGACCCGCCGCTGCTCAACGCCAGTGGCATCCACGAACCTTTCGCACTGCGCTCGATCATCGAGATTGAAAGCGACACCGGTTACATCGGCCTGGGCGAAAGCTATGGCGATGCGCCGGCACTGGCGATCCAGCAACTGGTCCAGCCACAGCTGATCGGGCTCGACCCGTTCAACCTCAATGGCCTGCGTGCTGTGGTCCAGGCCACTGTGGCGGCGTACAGACCGCAGAGCATTGCCGGTGCGGAGCTGGCGCCGGGCTCCCATGCCAGCAAAGCCGTGAGCAATGCCTATTCGGCGTTCGAAGTGGCGTTCCTCGACCTGCAGGCGCACGCACTGAACGTGCCGCTGGTGGACCTGCTCGGGGGGGCGATTCGCGACCGGATCCCGTTCAGCGCCTACCTGTTTTTCAAATACGCCGAACATATCGATTCGCCCTATAAGCCCGACAGTTGGGGCGAGGCCCTGACTGAAGTGCAGATCGTCGCCCAGGCCCGGCGCATGCTTGAAACCTACGGCTTTAAAAGCATCAAGCTCAAGGCCGGTGCGCTGGAGCCTGAGCACGAAGTGCGCTGCATCAAGGCGCTGAAAAAGGCGTTTCCGGGGGTGCCGCTGCGCATCGACCCGAACGGCAACTGGTCGTTGCAGACCTCGATTCACATGGCCGAACGGCTGGGCGACGACCTGCAATATTACGAAGACCCGACACCCGGCCTGGACGGCATGGCCCAGTTGCACGCACGCACCGGCTTGCCCCTGGCGACCAATATGGTAGTGACCGACTTTGACGAGTTTCGCCGCAGCGTGGCGTTGAACAGCGTGCAGATCGTGCTCGCCGACCACCATTACTGGGGCGGCCTGCGTGATACCCAGGTGCTGGCGAAGATGTGCCACACCTTTGGCCTGGGCGTGTCGATGCACTCCAACTCGCACCTGGGCATCAGCCTGATGGCCATGGCCCATGTAGCGGCCGCGGTGCCCAACCTCGACTATGCCTGCGACACGCACTACCCGTGGCAGGAGCCGGACGAGGAAGTGATCAAGGGCGGCAAGCTGCCCATCGTCGACGGCTGCGTGAGCATCACCCGTGCGCCGGGGCTGGGCCTTGAGCTTGACCACGATCAGTTGGGCAAGCTGCATGATCAATACCTCAGTTGCGGTATCCGTCAGCGTGATGACGTGAAACAGATGCAGCGCTATCAACCGGACTGGAAAACGCTCAAGCCGCGTTTCTGAAGCAGGTCGCTTGCTTTGCCCGGTGACGCATCCGCGTGTGTCGCCGGGCTTTTTTTGCCTCAGCCGACGAATCGAAAACCGCCGGCCAACTGCGCCTTCAAAAAGCCCACCAGCGCACTCACCGACTTCGGCACATGGGGCGAGTACGGCCGGATCAGGTAGATCTCATCGGCAAACGCGCCCTTGAGCGTCCAACCTTTCAATACCTGCACCAGCTTGCCCTCGGCCAGCGCCGCGTGAGCGCTGAAGTCCGGCAGCAGGGCGATGCCCAGGTGGTTGAGTGCCGCGTCGCGCAGGGCTTCGCTGTTGTTGGTGGCGAAGCTGCCGGCGATGGGGATGGTCAGGCGTTCGATGTGCTGGCTGCCGCGTTCGAAGGTCCAGGCCGGCTGGTCGGTGCCGCGTGGGTAAAACAGACAGTTGTGCGCCGACAGCTCGCTCGGCTCATCGGGTTCGCCATGGCGCTGCAGGTACTCGCGGGTGGCGACCAGCACCGAGGCGGTGTCGCAGAGTTTCCAGGCCACGTGGGTCTCGGGGATCTGGAAGCCATGGCGCACGGCCAGGTCGTAGCCTTCGGCGGCCAGTGAACTCAAGGCGTCGGACACGTCCAGCTGGATGCGCACCTGCGGGTATTGCTGCAAGAATTGCGGCAGGTGCGGCACCAGTTGTTGCCGGGCGAACGCCACCGGGGCGGTCAGCCGCACCAGGCCACGGACTTCCCCGGCCTGGTCGCGCACCGAAGAAAAGCTGCGGGCGATGTGTTCATAGGCGCTGCGCACCTCGCGGGTCAACGACAGCCCCGCGTCGGTCAGCCGAACGCTGCGCGTGGTGCGCGTGACCAGCCGCGTACCGGTGGCCTTTTCGAGGTCGGAAATGCGCTGGCTCACCGCCGACTTGCTCACGCCCAGGCGCGTAGCGGCGGCGGTGTAGGTGCCTTGTTCTTCCAGCACCGACAGCCAGTGGATGTGGGTCCACAGCCCTTCGATCTCGGCTTTTTCCATGGGTGTATTGTTCGCCAGGTTGCACAATAAGTTCAGGATTCTGCTCTGGTTCGGAACAAAGCGAAAGCCTAAGGTGGGTGCCAACGCCAACTACCTGGAGCGCCTGCCATGTCCATTACCCTTGAGCACTACATCAACGACCAGCGCGTGAGCCGCGATGATCGCTATCAGGACGTCTACAACCCGGCCACCGGTGAAGTCACCGCGCGCGTGGCCGTGGCCAGCCGCCAGACCGTGGCCGAAGCCGTCGCCGCCGCCCAGGCCGCCTTCGCCGGCTGGGCCGACACCCCGCCAATCCGCCGCGCCCGTGTGCTGTTCCAATACCTGCACCTGCTGCGCGAACGCAAGGACGACCTGGCGCGCATCATTGTCGCTGAACACGGCAAGGTCTTTACCGACGCCCAGGGCGAAGTCGACCGTGGCATCGACATCCTTGAATTTGCCTGCGGCATTCCCAACCTGCTCAAGGGCGAACATTCCGACCAGGTTTCCCGTGGCATGGACAACTGGACCCTGCGCCAGCCCCTGGGCGTGGTGGCCGGCGTGACGCCGTTCAACTTCCCGGTGATGGTACCGATGTGGATGTACCCGATCGCCATTGCGGCGGGCAACACTTTCATCCTCAAGCCAAGCCCGACCGACCCGAGCGCCTCGTTGTTCATGGCCGAGCTGCTGCGTGAAGCCGGCCTGCCCAAAGGTGTGTTCAACGTGGTGCAGGGTGACAAGGAAGCGGTGGACGCGCTGATCGAACACCCGGACGTCAAGGCGGTGAGCTTCGTCGGCTCCACGCCGATTGCCCAGTACATCTACGAAACCGGCGCGCGCAATGGCAAGCGTGTGCAAGGCCTGGGCGGCGCGAAAAACCACATGGTGGTGATGCCCGACGCCGATATCGAAAAAACCGTCGACGCACTGATGGGAGCGGCCTACGGCAGTGCCGGCGAGCGCTGCATGGCGATCTCGGTGGCGGTGCTGGTGGGGGATGTGGGTGACAAAGTGATTGCGGCCTTGACCGAGCGCGCCAAGACGCTGCGCATCACCGATGGCCGCGATTTGAAAGCCGAAATGGGGCCGATTGTGTCGAAGGTGGCGCTGGAACGCATTCGTGGCTATATCGAACAGGGCTTACAAGCCGGTGCGCACTTGCTGCTCGATGGCCGTGACTACGTACCCACCGAACCCGGCCTGGAAAACGGCTTCTGGCTCGGCGCCACGCTGTTCGACCATGTGACTCGGGACATGAGCATCTACCGCGAAGAGATCTTCGGCCCGGTACTGGCCTGTGTGCGCGTCAACGACTTTGCCGAAGCTGTGAAGTTGGTCAACGACCACGAGTTCGGCAACGGCGTCAGCTGCTTCACCCGCGACGGCCACATCGCCCGCGAATTTGCGCGGCGCATCGAAGTGGGCATGGTCGGCATCAACGTACCGATCCCGGTGCCGATGGCGTGGCATGGGTTTGGTGGCTGGAAGAAGAGCCTGTTCGGCGACATGCATGCCTATGGCACCGAGGGGGTGCGCTTCTATACCAAGCAGAAATCGATTATGCAACGCTGGTCGGAGAGCATCGAGCAGGGCGCGGAGTTTGCGATGCCAGTGTCCAAGTAAGGTCTCACAGGCCCTGTAGATCCAAATGTGGGAGGGGGCTTGCCCCCGATGGCGGAGTGTCAGTCACCCTCGATGTGCCTGAAGCACTGCTATCGGGGGCAAGCCCCCTCCCACATTTTTGTCTGTGTTCCCCAAGCTGGCGATCGCGCGAAAGTTCTGCATGGCCTTGTCTTGTTCGGCGGTGTTCATCACTGGCACTCCAGGCGGGCGGGGGAGAGCATCCCTGCGTCCAGGCCGAACTGCGTGAGGTGCTCGGGCAGCGGCTCGCCGCGCACCAGGGCGGCACTGGCCTGGCCCATGGCCGGTGAAGTCTGGATGCCGTAGCCACCCTGGGCAGCCACCCAGAACAGCCCGGGTACCCGAGGATCAAAGCCTGAGAGCAAGTCACCGTCGTGCACGAAACTGCGCAGCCCGGCCCAGGTGCGCGTCGGGCGGCGGATGGTCAGGGTGGTGGCTTCTTCGATCTGGTAGATGCCCATGGCAATGTCCAGTTCTTCGGGCTGCACATCCTGGGGTTCTACCGGGTCGGCATTGGCCGGCGAGCCGAGGAACATGCCGGCGTCGGGTTTCATGTAGAAGGCATTGTCGAGGGCGACCAGCATCGGCCAGCCGTGACTGTCCAGGCCGTCGGGGCCGGCGAAGATGAACGCCGAGCGGCGCTTGGGTTGCAGGCCGATGGACGCCGCGCCCGCCAACCCGCCGATATGCTCGGCCCAGGCGCCGGCGGCGTTGATGATGATCGGGGCGGTGAAGTTCGCATCCGGGGTATGCACATGCCAGAGGCCGTCGGACTCGCGGCTCAAGCTCAGCACATGGCTGTCGGTGCGCACTTCGCCATTGTTGCGGCGGATACCGCGCAGGTAGCCCTGGTGCAGCGCATCGGTGTCGATGTCGCAGGCGGTGGGGTCATAAATAGCGCCGTGGACCTTTTCGCGGCGCAGGATCGGCAAACGTGCGCAGGCCTGGTCGGCGCTCAGGCGTTGCACCTGCGCCACAGTGGCCTTGGCATTCAAGTATTGGCGGTCGAGTTCAGCGGGGTCGCCGGTGAAGTCGACGGTCATTTCGCCCCGTGGGGTGAGCAGTGGATGTTCACAGAAGCCTGCGGGCGGCTGGTCGAAGAATGCCCGGCTGGCCAGGGTCAACGCGCGTACTTGCGCGGTGCCGTACGCGGCCGAATAGAGCGCCGCCGAACGCCCGGTGGAGTGGTAGGCCGGATGGTTTTCGCGCTCCAGCACCAGCACGTTGGCGTGCTGCGACAACCAGAACCCGGTGCAAGCCCCCGCGATGCCACCGCCGATGATGATGAAGTCTGCGGTGCGGGCCTGGGGCTGGTTGATGATGAGGGCGGGATCGGACATGAAGGCCTCGAACTAAACTTATTTGTTCATTAATGGCTATTCAATGTGGGAGGGAGCACGCCCCCTTCCACAGTTTTTACTGCGTTCAGGCAGTGGGTTTTGTACAGGTCAGGCACTCGATGGAGCGATCTACCGTGGTCTTGGCAATTTCCAACAGGTGCCACACCGCCAGGATTTTCGCCCGCTCGGGGCTTTGCAGCAGTTCGCCGCAGTCCAGGGCGGTGGCGGAGGCGCTGTCGAGCAAGCTGGCGGTGTAGAGCAGGGCGTCTTCGAAGCTGAGGTCATCGTTGACCGAGTGGAAGCCCTGGGTGGGCAGGTAGTGGTCGATGGCGCGGTTGAACGCGGCGCGGTCTTTTGCGGGATCGTGGGGTGGGTCGGGTAGGACTTTGTTCATGGTGTCTTTCCTGTCTGAATATCAAGGAGCTGACACGTTTCGCGACTAAACGAAGGTGGCGGCTGTACGCAGGTTAGTCGACCGGTCAGAACAGGAACCCGGCGCGCCCGAGGGCGCCCTGCGCACAGCCACCATGAAGCTTCATGAGACATGCGCCTGTTCAAATCCGGGCGACTAAACCCGATCACTGATGAGCAGTGACGGAGCGCAGACTAGCCAGCGATTCCAGCAGGCACAAGGCGGCAGGGATTGTCTAGGAAACGTCCTGCAATTAAAAGGGATGTGCCTTGCTGGCCCTTTACAAACCATGACCAAATGCCACTAACCCCGCCGATCCAACAGTGGAATGCGGGCAAGGTGGGAGCTGGCTTGCCTGCGATAGCCTTGGGTATCTACACAACTTTCAAAGGCTGACAATCTCCCTCCATATTAAACAATAAAGTGTTCGACAGTTCGCCGCGTCTTCACTAGTCGTTTTGATACTTCGTAAGTGTGGGTCGTAGAGGGGATGCGCTGCGAGTACTTTTATGTCGACAGCAACTGAGCTGACAACTAAGCGCTTGATTTAACTTGGCGTGCAATACCGTTAAGCACAGAAAAATAACGGCTCCGGCCCGCAACCCTGTTGCCTGGTAGTTGAGTAGCTAGCTTTCTAGTTGCTGGTCGTTGATTGTAAGTGCCACTGTCTTTATATCAAGGATATAAATACAGTGATGGCCTTTGTAATCTAAATAATTCTTCACGTTGCGACAGCCAGGCTTCCATGTTAAACCTTGCTCCGCACGTTAAGGCCAACTCTGGCTCGCTCTTTTCAGTCAGCAGCAAGTTGCTGGCTGTCATGTGTTATTCAATCTTCGCTTGTCACTTAAGCGTCAGTAAAAGGACATCATCATGAAACACGCGAATCACACACCCACTCGCTGGACTCGGGCCGATGCGCTGAAAGTTAATGAGAATGACCCGACGACCACGCAGCCGTTAGTGCGTCCTGACTTTCCTGTCATGAGTGACACGGTATTTATCTGGGACACCATGCCATTGCGTGAACTTGATGGCACCGTGGTATCCGTCAATGGCTGGTCGGTGATCTTCACACTCACCGCCGACCGCCGTCCCCACGATCCGCAATTCATCAATGCCGACGGCCGCTACGACATCAAGCGCGACTGGGAAGATCGCCATGGCCATGCGCGTATCTGCTACTGGTACTCGCGCACCGGCAAGGACTGGATCTTCGGCGGTCGTGTCATGGCCGAAGGGGTCTCGCCGACCACCCGTGAATGGGCCGGTACACCGATCCTGCTCAATAACGCCGGTGATATCGACCTGTATTACACCTGCGTCACCCCCGGAGCGACGATTGCCAAAGTGCGCGGCCGGGTTGTCACCTCCGACAGCGGTGTGGAGCTGGAAGGCTTTAGCCAGGTCAAGTCGCTGTTCGACGCCGACGGCACCTATTACCAAACCGAAGCGCAGAACGCGACCTGGAACTTCCGCGATCCCAGCCCGTTTATCGACCCTGTGGATGGCAAGTTGTACATGGTGTTTGAAGGTAACGTCGCCGGCGAGCGCGGGACACATGAAGTGGGCCCCAATGAGCTGGGGTTGGTGCCACCGGGGCATGAGGACGTGGGCGGGGCGCGCTATCAGGTCGGCTGCATCGGCATTGCCGTCGCCAAGGACCTTAACGGTGACGAATGGGAGATCCTGCCGCCGCTGGTGACCGCCGTCGGCGTGAACGATCAAACCGAGCGGCCGCACTATGTGTTCCAGGACGGCAAGTATTACCTGTTCACCATCAGTCACAAATTCACCTACGCCGATGGCGTGACGGGGCCGGATGGCGTCTATGGGTTCGTCAGCGATCATCTGTTCGGCCCTTACACACCCATGAATGCCTCCGGGCTGGTGCTCGGCAACCCGCCTTCGCAGCCGTTCCAGACGTATTCGCACTGCGTGATGCCCAACGGCCTGGTAACGTCGTTTATCGACAGCGTGCCCACCAACGGCGATGACTACCGCATCGGCGGCACCGAAGCGCCCACCGTCAGGATTGTATTGAAGGGTGACCGCTCGTTTGTGCAGGAGGCTTATGACTATGGGTACATCCCCGCAATGCGTGATGTCGTGTTGAACCAGTGACTGTCTGACGGCAATTTATCAGCAGATAAAATGCTGCAAATGTGGGAGGGGGCTTGCTCCCGATAGCGGTGGGTCAGATAAATGAATGTTGACTGACCCAACGTCATCGGGGGCAAGCCCCCTCCCACAGTTTGATTGCGTTCAGGCCGAAGACTTCATGCATTCGATAGCCATGGACTTGGAAATTCAGCAAATGCCACCCCTCCCACTGTTGAAATGCAGACAAATGTGGGAGGGGGCTTGATCTGGCCTAATGAAATTGGACACATCAATAGGGCGCTATGATGGCGCCCAAACCTGAGGTGTACAGATGATGCGAAAGTCCTATTCCAGTGAGGTCAAACTCAACGCTGCAAGCATGGTGCTTGATCAAAACATGCCTGTTCCCGAAGTTTGCGCCAGTTTGGATATTGGCCCTACGGCTTTGCGTCGCTGGGTCGAGCAGGTGCGTAAAGAGCGCGCCGGATCCACGATGACGGGCACAAAAGCAATTACTACCGATCAGAAGAAAATTCAGGAACTCCAAGCCCTGCTCAGGCAGAAAGATCGAGATATCGAAATCCTAAAAAAGGCCAGTGTTCTCCTGCTTTTGGACTCCAAAGATCATTCCCTCTGATCAGCGAGCTAGGCGAACAGTACGGCATTACAGATTGCTGTCGTGTTTTTGAAGTCAACCGCAGCAGCTACTACGCCTGGCGCCAGCGCCAGGGAAAAATCAACCTGGAGCGCGAAGCGCTCAAGGTTGTTCTCGTTAAGTACCACAAGGCCTCAAGAGGATCGGCTGGAGCGCGAACCCTTTCTGAAGACCTGCGAGGTGCAGGCCATCAGGTGGGGCGTTACATGGCTCGCAGCTTGATGAAGGAAGCCGGGATTGCCAGCCGCCAACGCAGGCCCCACAAATACAAATCGTCAGGCGTGGAGTCTCTGGTGGCTGAGCATGAACTGGAGCGCGAGTTCTACGTAGCGGACATCAACAAGGTCTGGTGCGCGGACATCACCTATATCCAGCTCGGTAAGCGCTGGCTCTACTTCTCGGTAGTTTTGGACCTGTTTGCCCGCCGAGTGGTGGGGTGGTCGTATTCACTGGTCGCTGATGCGACGTTGGCTACTGAGTCACTGCGCATGGCTGTTGAATTGAGAGGGAGGCCTAAAGGTGTGCTGTTTCATTCCGACCAAGGCTGCCAGTACACCAGTCATAAATTCAGGGCTGAATTGCAGGCCCATGAGCTCAAGCAGAGCATGAGTCGAAAAGGGCAGTGCTGGGATAATGCCCCGATGGAGCGTTTCTTTGGCAGCTTGAAGTCCGAGTGGGTGCCCGAGAAAGGCTACAGCTCGGAGTACGAAGCTCGGGCAGATATCAACCGATATGTGGCGCGCTACAACAGTGTAAGGCGCCACAGTTACAACGGTTACCACTCACCGATAGCGGCGGAAAAGCTAGCGGCGTGAAAACCGATAAGAATGTCCAAAATTACTGGACCAGATCAGCTTGCCCCCGATAGCGGTGGGTCAGCTAGAGACATAGTGACTGACACTCCGTCATCGGGGGCAAGCCCCCTCCCACAGGGTTATTCAGTGTTGGTAGCAATTGAGTTCAGCGCCTTCCCGCCCGTGTACTCACATCCACCCACACCGCCAGCACCAGGATGCTGCCCTTGACGATCATCTGCCAGTAACTGTCCACGTCCAGCATCGACATGCCGTTATCCAGGCTGGTAATCACCAGTGCCCCAAGCAGCGCGCCATACACGGTGCCCGAGCCGCCGCGCATCGAGGTGCCGCCGATAAAGCACGCGGCAATCGCGTCCAGTTCGCCCATGTTCCCCGCCGACGGTGAACCGGCCGCCAGGCGTGCGGTGTTGACCAGGCCGGCCAGCGCGCACATCACGCCCATGATGCCGAAGATCCACAGTTTCACCGCCTGCACGTTGATACCCGACAGCCGCGTGGCTTCCATGTTGCTGCCCACCGCGTACACACGGCGGCCGAACACGGTCTGGCTGGTGACGTAGCTGAACACGCCGAGCAGCACCAGCAGCAGTAACACCGGCACCGGGATGCCGTCGTAGCTGTTGAGGGTAGTGACGAACCCGGCCAGCACTGCACCGATCAGCACTACGCGCAGTAAGTCGCGCGTCAGGGCATGCGCCGTCAAACCATGCAGTGCCCGGTTACGCCGTTGCCTCCAGGTCAGGAACAAGGTCAGGGCAAACAGCAACACGCCCAGGCCAATGCCCACCGAATGCGGCAAATACCCCTGGCCCACGTACACCAGCGACGGCGACACCGGCGCGATGGTGGTGCCGCCGGTGATGCCCAGCAGGATCCCGCGAAACGCCAGCATCCCGCCCAGGCCGACGATGAACGAAGGGATGCGCAGGTACGCCGTCATATAGCCGTTGGCCAGGCCGATCATCAAGCCGCACAACGCGACCAGGCTCAGGTTGGCCAGCAACGGGATGTGATACACCACGTCCAGGATCGCCGCCAGCCCGCCCAGCAAGCCCAGCAATGAACCCACCGACAGATCGATTTCACCGCTGATGATCACCAGCACCATGCCGCACGCGAGTATCCCTGTGATGGACATCTGCCGCAGCAGGTTGGACAGGTTGCGCGGCGTGAGGAAGCCGCCCTCGGTCTGCCAGCTGAAAAACAGCCAGATGAACGCGACGGCGATCACCAGCGCGAGCATTTTGTAGCGGGTGAAAAGCTGTTTGACCTGATTCATCTACGCGGTCTTCCGATCGTTATTATTTTGGCTGAGCGCAGCGGCGAGCACCTGTTCCTGGGTGAGGCCCTCGTTGATGAAGTCGCCACGCAACTGGCCGTCGCCGATCACCAGCACGCGGTTCGACACGCCGAGCACTTCGGCGAGTTCCGACGACACCATGATGATCGCCACGCCTTCGGCCGCCAGCGCGCCCATCAGTTTGTAGATCTCGTACTTGGCGCCCACATCCACCCCGCGCGTGGGCTCATCCAGGATCAGCACCTTGGGCTTGGCCATCAGCATTTTCGCCAGCACGGCCTTTTGCTGGTTGCCACCTGAGAGGCTGGTGATCGGCAGAAACGGGCTGGCGGTTTTCAGGTGCATGCGCGCGATCTGCTGGTCGATGCTGCCCAGTTCGGCCTCGGCGTCGATGCGGGTCAGGCGGGCATAGCGGTCGAGCACCGCCAGGGTGATGTTCTGGCCCACGCCCAGGTCGGGGATGATGCCCTGGCGCTTGCGGTCCTCGGGCACCATGCACAGCCCGGCGCGGATCGACTTGAGCGGCGTGCGCGTGTCGATCACCTGGCCTTCCAGCCACACCTCGCCGCTGTAGCGCCCGGGGTAGGCGCCGAACAGCGCCGACACCAACTCCGTGCGCCCGGCGCCGACCAGCCCGGCAATGCCGAGGATTTCGCCACGCCTGAGCACGAAGGAAACATCGTCGACGCGTTTGCGCCTGGGGTTGTCGACGTCGTAGCAGGTGACGTTGCGCGCCTCGAACATCACCTCGCCCACCTCATGGGGTTCGGTGGGGTAGAGGTTGCTCATCTCGCGGCCCACCATCTGGGTGATGATCTGCGCGATGTCCATGTCGGCCATGGCGGTGGTTGCGATGTGCTTGCCGTCACGAATCACGGCGATGGTGTCGCACACGGCCGCCACTTCATCGAGCTTGTGCGAGATGTACACGCAGGCCACGCCCTTGGCCTTGAGGTCGCGGATGATGTCGAGCAGTACCTCGATTTCCGAGCGGGTCAGGGCCGAGGAGGGCTCGTCCAGGATCAGCAGCCGTGCCTGTTTGTTCAGGGCCTTGGCGATCTCCACCAGTTGCTGGTAGCCGCCGCCGTACTGCGACACCGGCAGCGCCACATTCATGTCCGGCACCTTGAGTTCACGCATCAACGCCTCGGCGCGGTGCAGCATCGCCGGGTAGTTCATGCGCCCACCGGGCAGGGTCAGCTCGTGGCCCATGAAGATGTTCTCGGCCACCGACAGGTCGGGCACCAGGGTCAGTTCCTGGTGGATGATGACAATGCCGGCGGCTTCGGTTTCGCTGATGGACTGGGCTTTGAGCGGCTGCCCGTCCCAGAGGATTTCGCCCTCCCAGGTGCCGTACGGATAGACCGCCGACAGCACCTTCATCAAGGTGGATTTGCCGGCGCCGTTTTCGCCGCACAACCCGACGCACTCGCCGGGCCGTACCTTGATGTCGATGCCGTTGAGGGCGTTGACACCGCCAAAGCTTTTGACGATGCCGTTCATTTGCAGCAGGTAGTCGGACATGGGAAAGGCTCGCACGAAAAGGCTGACCCCCACCCCTGTAGGAGCGAGCTTGCTCGCGAAAAACGTCAACGATAATGCGCGCTTCCTGGATAAACGCGACGCTCTCGGGTTTTTCGCGAGCAAGCTCGCTCCTACGGGCGGCGAGGTTTTATCGAGGCAATCATCATTGCCCGGCGATCTGCTCTTTGGTGTAGAACCCGTCCTTCTCCAGCACGTCGATATTGGCCTTGGTCAGCGGTGTCGGGGTGAGCAGGATGGTGTCGACCTGCTTGCTGCCGTTGTCGTACTGCGAGCTGTAGGTGGGTTTTTCATTGCGCGCCAACTGCACCGACAGTTTGGCCGCCTCGGTGGCGATCAACTTGAGCGGCTTGTAGACGGTCATGGTCTGGGTGCCGTCGATCACGCGCTTGATCGCCGCCAGGTCCGCGTCCTGGCCGGAAATCGGCACCTTGCCCGCCAGTTTCTGCGCGGCCAGGGCCTGGATCGCACCGCCGGCGGTGGCGTCGTTGGAGGCGACGATGGCGTCGATCTTGTTGTTGTTACGGGTCAGGGCGTTCTCGACGATGCTCAGGGCTTCGGTGGGGTTCCACTCTTTCACCCATTGCTGGCCGACAATCTTGATATCGCCCTTGTCCATGGCCGGTTGCAGCACCTTCATCTGGCCTTCGCGCAGCACCTTGGCGTTGTTGTCGGTGGGCGCGCCGCCGAGCAGGAAGTAATTGCCCTTGGGCGCGGCTTGCAGCACGCCGCCGGCCTGCATTTCGCCGACTTTTTCGTTATCGAAGGAGATGTAGGCGTCGATGTCGGCATTGAGGATCAGGCGGTCATAGGACACCACCTTGATCCCGGCCTTCTTGGCTTCGGCCACCGCGTTGGTGAGCACCGTGGCGTTGAACGGCACGATCACGATCACATCGACGCCCCGGGAGATCAGGTTTTCGATCTGCGAGATTTGCTTCTGCTCGTTGGCATCGGCGGACTGCACGAACACCTTGGCATCGAGTTTTTCCGCCGCCGCAACGAAGTAGTCACGGTCGCGGGACCAGCGCTCCAGGCGCAGGTCATCGATGGAGAAACCGATTTTCGGGTGAGCCGAATCGGCCATCACCGGCAGGGCGAGCAGGGCCAGGGCAGTGGCGAGCAGCGTACGTTTGAATGACTTCATGGTGGTGCGTCCTTTTATTGTTGTTGGAAAAGACACAGCGTGGTGCGGGTTCAACTGTAGAGCGTCATTCGACGCTCGGTGCAAAGATTTGTCGCGCAAATGTCACCGCCCTTGTAGGAGCGAGCTTGCTCGCGAAGAACGTCAACGATAACGCGAGACACTGGGTTAACCGTGTCGTTCTTGCGTTCTTCGCGAGCAAGCTCGCGCCTACAGAGGGGGGTCAGGTGTAGATGAACCGATTCACGATTCCTTCCAGCATCTCCTGCCGACCGCTCACGGCGTGCGGGTTCAGTTCGTTGGTAAACGCATGCTCAGCCAGGGATTGCAGGCTGAACTCGCCCGCCAGGACGGCTTTGCCCAGCGGCTGCTGCCAGCCGGCGTAGCGCTGGTCCTTGAACTGTTGCAGCCGGTCGTTCTGCACCATGGCGGCCGCGCGTTCCAGGGCCAGGGCCAGTACATCCATCGCTGCTACGTGGCCGTGGAACAGGTCGATATCGTCCAGGCTCTGGCGGCGCACCTTGGAATCGAAATTGTAGCCGCCGTTCCTGAACCCACCGGCCTTTAGGATTTCATAGGTGGCCAGGGTCATTTCCTCGACGCTGTTGGGGAACTGGTCGGTATCCCAGCCGTTCTGCGGGTCGCCACGGTTGGCGTCGATGCTGCCGAAAATCCCCAGGGACACGGCGGTGGCAATTTCATGGTGAAAGCTGTGCCCGGCCAACGTCGCATGGTTGGCCTCGATATTCACCTTGATCTCGTGCTCCAGGCCGTATTCATGCAAGAAGCCGAATACCGTGGCGCTGTCGTAATCGTACTGGTGCTTGGTCGGCTCCTGGGGCTTGGGCTCGATCAGCAGGTCGCCGGTGAAGCCGATCTTGTGCTTGTGCTCCACCACCATGCGCATGAACCGGCCGAGCTGTTCGCGCTCGCGCTTGAGGTCGGTGTTGAGCAGGGTTTCATAGCCTTCGCGGCCACCCCACAGCACATAGTTGGAACCCTTGAGCTGCAGCGTGGCATTCATCGCGCTGAATACCTGGGCAGCGGCGTAGGCGAACACCTCAGGGTCTGGGTTGCTCGCGGCGCCGGCGGCAAAACGCGGGTTGCTGAAGCAATTGGCGGTGCCCCACAGCAGCTTGATGCCGGTCTGTTCCTGATGACGCTCCAGGTGATCGACCATCTGCGCAAAGTGGTTGCGGTACTCCTTGAGCGAACGGCCTTCGGGCGCCACGTCAGTGTCGTGAAAACTGTAGTAGTCGATACCCAGCTTGGAGAAAAACTCAAAGGCCGCCTCCGCCTTGCCGATGGCCAACTCCATCGGATCGCCGCTGCGCTGCCACGGCCGCTTGAAAGTGCCCACCCCAAACATATCCGCCCCCGGCCACACAAAGGTGTGCCAGTAACAGGCAGCCATGCGCAGGTGCTCACGCATGGGCTTGCCGAGGATCAGCTTGTTGGCGTCGTAGTGACGAAAGGCGAGGGGAGCGTCGCTGGCAGGGCCTTCGAAGCGAACCTGCTCGACACCTGGGAAGTACGGCATGGCGTTTTCCTTATTGTTCTTGGCGGTGTCTGGATACTAGCAACGGCACTGGGGCCGCTGATTATGAAAATCACCAAGGGGTGGTGCGATTTTGAGTGACGGATTCGGAACGGCTCAGGGAGTACAGGAGTTAGGGAAACGTCTGACTTTACGGTGAGGGTCTGCCTCTTCAAAGTTTGGAGCGTCAGCCAACATCCCCCTTAGGAAGATATAGCAGGGGCTCAATGGCCCTGTTGAAAACATGCCGGGACGTCCCACATAAACAGCCATGGTCGGCTGATGGCCGGCACTTTGGATAGTTACAGCGACTGTCCCTGTAAAGCCGAGTTGGTGCCGTCGGTGTCGTCAGCCAAGTACCACAGCACAGGTGGCTCGGTTGTGAGTGCCAACAGGCAAGCCGCCGGGCCGGTCCGGCCAACTGCTTTTCAAAACGCTTATACCCCGGCAAATCATTCGGCACCGCCCGTATTTAACAGCCTCTCGGGCCAGGAGCCAGGTTTTTACATCGTTCCCAAAAGCGTGACTCGCCAAGCGTTGGAAGCCACGCTGTTTCCAATTCATGATCCGGCTGTGATGCGCAAGTTTCAATCACTGAATCCCAATACAAGCCACGTCAAAGCCGGCTCGATGATCGTACTCAGCGATCCGAACAACATCTCCTGCACGTATGAAGAAGCTCAACTGATGCAGGCTGCACAACACGTCAGCGCATCACTGGATGAGCTGACGCCGGACGAGGCCGACTTTCTGTATCGCCATGGCGCTGAAATCGCTGGGTTCATCGGCCATACCTCTACCTGGCTCGGCGTTAGTGCGGTGGTGTTGGAGAAGCATCTGAGCAATCTGCGCGACACTCTCCAGGCGATGGAGCGCCTGCATCAGGAAAGCTATCGGCAGCACGGCCACCTTAAATTCCCGCAGTTCTTTGCTGATCGTCAGCGACTTATGCATCAGCTGGATGCCCATTTGCTCAACTCGACGCGCTTGCGCGGCCAGACAACTTTGGGCGATCACCCGAAGCTGAAAACGGCCCTGGGTATTTCCAGCCGCAGCTTGGTGCATCACTGGGACAAGGCGGGCGGGCCGGGTCAGATTCCGGGGTATGCCGCTCATGTGGAGGCGGTCAGTCGTGCTACGGAGTACATGAAGGCGGGTGGTTACATCGGCATTGGTCTTGGCGGGGTATCTTCGTTGTTGGCGGTTCAGCAGGTGTGTAATGGGGATTCCGGTGCAGCATGTGAGAAGGTTAAGTTTACCGAAGGAGGAAAATTCGTCGGGTCAACCGCTGTAGGTGCTGCAACCGGATTGGCAGCCAGCTATGCCAGTACTGCGGTCTGCATTGCGCTTGGCGTCACAACAGGGGTAGGTGGTGTTATTTGCGTTGCTGCTGTTGTAGGTACCGGCGCATGGGTGGGTACGACTTACGGTGGTAAAACGGGTGAGTACTTAGGTGAAAAAATTTACGAGACCGGACAACCATGACCAGTATTGATACGTGGCCTCCTTGGATTGCAATCATTGTTACAGGTGGGCCAATTCTTCTCGCAGTTGCTGGCGTTACCTTTAGTTTTTACCTGAGTCGTCGGCACCTGGAGTCTATGAAAGAGGCACTGAGGAACAGTCACTTTATTTATATATGGGGGACAAGCCTGGGAAAGAGGGGGGTAATCTGGTCGCTTTGGGAAATATCAAAAATTGCCGGAATGGTGACGTTGCCAAAGGCGTCTCTTCGCATTGGAGAACTGGACCCTGTCGATCTCAAAAATTTTCCTCCTCACCTAAAACGCCTGTTGGCCATCAATATGATGATGTTGATCGGTTCCGTCTTTTGGTCAGTAGTTGCAGCCATGCTAGTGGAATTTAGGTAAGTTAAGCGGGCCTCATCCCCAGGTCCGCTATCCTTGGCCAGACCTCTGCGTACCTGTTTGCACTGACCGGCCCCAGGACAAAAACAATGAAAACCCTACCGCCCGTGCACCGCATCGCCTTGCTCTTCAACGGCAGCAAAATCTACGACCGTGGCATCATCGCCGGTATCGGCAATTACCTGAGCAGCACCCGCGCGTCCTGGGATTTGTTCCTGGAGGAGGATTTTCTCTGTCGCCTGCGCGGCATCGAGCGTTGGCAGGGTGACGGGATCATTGCCGACTTCGACGACCCGTTGATCGGCGAGGCGTTGGCGGGGAGTCGAATACCGGTGGTGGCGGTGGGCGGGTCGTATGCGGATGTCAGCCTGTATCCCAAGGGCATTCCCTATGTGGCGACCGATAACCATGCCCTGATGAAGCTGGCCTACGAGCACCTGATCGAGGCGGGGTTGACGCGGTTTGCCTGTTTCAGCCTGCCCGAAGCCCAGGCCAATCGCTGGGCTCAGGAGCGTGAGAAAGCCTTTCGCGGATTGATGCAGCGCGATGGCTTGCAGGTGGAGATCTATCGCGGGCTGGGGACCAGCGCGCCGTTGTGGGACAGCGCGGTGGAGCAGCAGATTGCCTGGCTGCACAGTTTGCCCAAGCCCATCGGCATTATCGCGGTGACCGACGCCCGTGCCCGGCAGCTGTTGCAGGCCTGCCTGACGGCGGGGATTGCGGTGCCCGAGGAAGTGGCGCTGATCGGTATCGACAACGACCCGCTGACCCGCACGCTGACGCGGGTGCCGCTGAGTTCGGTGATCCAGGGCACCGAAACCATGGGCCGCACCGCCGCCGCGCTGCTGCACCAGATGCTGCATGGCAAACCCTGTGCGGGCACGCAGGTGCTGGTGCCGCCGGACGCGATCAACGTGCAGGCCTCCAGTCTGCACCAACCGTTGGGCAACCCTTATGTGATGCAGGCGCTGCTGTTTATCCGCCAGTACGCCTGCCAGGGCATCAAGACCGCCCAGGTGGCGGCGTATGTCGGGGTGTCGCGTTCATCGTTGGAGTCGCACTTTCGCAAGGTGCGCGGGTGCAGCGTGCATGACGAGATCCTGCGCTTCAAACTTGCCGCCGCCGCCAAGGGCCTGGAAAACCAGGCCCTGGCGATTGCCGATATCGCGCAGACCTGCGGGTTCACCTCGGCGCAATACCTGCACACGGTGTTTCGCCGCGAGTTCGGGTGTACGCCCAGGCAGTACCAGCAGGGCGCGGCCTAGAGCAGGCGCCCAAGGGACGTATGAGCAGCAGGGTTCGTGCGGGATTTTCCAGGCACAAAAGCGCGGTGCGGGCGCACCGCGCTGACAAGGGATTGTTACGGCAGCGCGTAGGCGATCACGTAATCGCCACGGTCGGTGGACTGGCGTGCACCGCCGGCGGTGACGACGATGTACTGCTTGCCGGTTTTCGGTGATACGTAGGTCATCGGGCCGCCCTGGCTGCCCACTGGCAGGCGGGCTTTCCAGATTTCATCACCGTTGCCGCTGTTGAGGGCGCGCAGGTAGAAGTCCTGGGTGCCGGCGATAAAGATCAGGCCACCCTGGGTCGACAGCGTACCGCCGAGGGTCGGCAGGCCTACCTTGATCGGCAGGTGCATGCGGATGCCCAGGGGACCGGTGTCTTCGACGGTGCCCACCGGTACTTGCCAGGCGATTTTCTGCGTCTTCATGTCGATGGCGGTCAAGGTGCCGAACGGCGGCGCCTGGCACGGAATGCCGGCCACCGACAGGAAGCGGTTCTTGTTCACCGCGTACGGCGTGCCCTTGAGCGGCACGGCGCCCATGCCGGTGTTCAGCGCTTCGCCACCGGAGGCGGCCAGGGCCTTGTTCTGCGACGGCACCATCTGGATCCACAGGCCCAGGCGCATGTCGTTGACGAAGATAAAACCGTGCACCGGGTCGGTGGAAATGCTGCCCCAGTTCATGCCGCCCAGGGAGCCCGGGAAGCTCAGGGATTTATCGGTGCCCGGCGCGGTGTACAGGCCGTCGTAGCGCATGCCCTTGAAGTCGATGCGGCACAGCAACTGGTCATACGGCGTGGCGCCCCACATGTCCGATTCGGTCAGGGTTTGCGCGCCGATCTGCGGCATGCCCAGGGATTTGGGCTGGGTAGGGGAGTACGGCTCGTTGGGAATGTTCGCGGCTTTGACCGGCACTTCCTGCACGTCGGTCAACGGCTTGCCGGTGGCGCGATCGAGCACATAGAGCTGCCCGGCCTTGGTGCCGATCACCACGGCGGGCACCGCCTTGTCGCTGCCCGGCGGGGTGAAATCGATCAGGCTGGGCTGCATCGGCAGGTCGAAGTCCCACAGGTCATTGTGGACCGTCTGGTACACCCATTTCTCCGCACCGGTGGAGGCGTCCAGCGCGAGTATCGAAGCACCGTATTTATGATTGAGCTGGGTGCGCTCCACGCCATAGATGTCGGTGGACGAGCTGCCCATCGGCAGGAAGACCGTGTTCATCAGCGGGTCGTAGGACATCGGCGCCCAGCTGTTCGGGGTGCTGCGCACGTAGGTGCCGCCATCGGCCGGCGCTTGTCTGTCTTCAGGGTTGCCGGGGTCGAAGGCCCAGCGCATCTGGCCGCTGATCACATCGAAACCACGGATCACGCCGCCGGGCATATCGGTTTGCACGTTGTCCGCAACGCGACCGCCGACCACCACGGTGGTACCGGCAATCAGCGGCGCCGAGGACAGTTGGTAGTAGCTGTCCGGGACATTCCCCAGGCCGGCCTTCAAATCCACCTGGCCGTGGGTGCCGAAGTCTTCGCAGAATTGGCCGGTGTCGGCATCCACGGCGATCAGACGCGCATCGATGGTATTGGTCAGCAGGCGACGCTGGCATTGCGCACCGGCGGCCACGCTGGCGGCAAGGATCGGCGAGCTGCCTTGTTGGGTCGGCTGGGCAATCGGCGCAGTGGCGTCGAAATACGCCATGCCACGGCAACGCTGCCAGACCGCCGATTGGGCGTTGACCTGGTTCTTCCACAGTTCCTTGCCGGTGTCGGCGTCGAGCGCGATGAGGTTGTTGTGCGGGGTGCAGATGAAGACCTTGTTGCCGATCTGCAGGGGCGTCAGTTGGTCCTCGGCACCGTTGCCGTCGCTGATCGCCACGTCACCGGTGCGGTAGGTCCAGGCGACCTTGAGCTTGTCGATGTTGTCGCGATTGATCTGGTCCAGCGCGGCGAAGCGGCTGCCGCCTTCGGTGTTGCCGTAGTGCGCCCAGTCTTTCTGTGCATCGGCGGCGGCCACCGGGGTGATGCCGGGGCCGGCTCCGGTCGGCGCGACGCTAGGGTGGGCGACGAACATATTGCCCGCCGCCACCGCCACGCCCAGCGCCAGCACGGCGGCGACGCCGTACGCAGCACGCGCCGGTTTGCCAACCAGCAGCGGATACACCAGCGCGACCACGATACCGATCACCGCGAACATGAACAGGCGCGAGAACAGCGGCCAGTACACCAGGCCCACGTCCGCGACGGCCCATACGGCCGTGCCGACCAGGAACGCGGCGAACAGCCAGGCCCCCGCCGGGTTGCGCCGGGCAATCAGCAGCCCGGCAACGGCCATGGCCACGCCACCGATCAGGAAGTACCAGGAACCTCCCAGGCTGACCAGTTTGGCGCCGCCGACGGCGAGCGCAAGGCCGAGCAGGGCGATGATCACGCCCAGGCCCAGGAGTAGGATTTTAGAGACGCCAGCGGCGCGCGATGCTCGTTTCATGTCGAAAGGACTCGAGTGAGAGAGGGCAAGGCCTAATGCCAGTCGGTTAAGCGAACGAAATGCTTAAAGCAGCGAAGATCCCCTGTGGGAGGGGCGGTGCGACGATTCGACTTGCCCCCGATGACGTCGGCCCAGCAAACACTGATGTTGGTTGACCCACCGCTATCGGGGGCAAGTCGAATCGTCGCACCGCCCCTCCCACAGGGATCGGCGCTAACTGACTGGCATTAGGGCAAGGCCGCGATTTTAGCAATATAAGTAACTGGTTAGTACATTTTGTCGCAGGGCGATGATTCCAGCGCATCGCGGACACCCGGGGCTTCGCGAAACATTTATTAATAATTAACTGGTTATTGTAGTTGTACGACGTCGTATCAACTGTGTTCGACTATCAGCGCTCTCACAAAAAAAATAACGGAGACTCCCCCCCTATGACCGGTTTTCCTTCCGTCGAAGGCAAGGCTGCGGCGCCCGCGCCCGGCCATGTCGTACGACTTCTAAAGCTGCTCGGCCCCGGCGTTATCGCGGTACTGTCCTGGCTGGGCGCGGGCGATCTGATTACCTCCTCCGTTGCCGGCGCCAACTATGGCTATGCGATGATGTGGGTGCTCGCGGTATCGCTGTTGCTCAGGTACCTGATCGTCAACATCATTGCGCGCTTCCAGCTGTGCAATAACCAGGGCATGACCATCCTTCAGGGCTATGCCCAGTTGAACCCGTTTTTCGCCTGGTTCCTGCTGGTGTATGCGCTGCTGATGGGGCATTTGATGAATGCCTACATGATCAAGGGCGCGGGTGAAGCGCTGGCCATGCTGTTCAAGACCGACTACGCGCTGCTGTGTTCGGTGGCCGTGGTGCTGGCGGTGTGGCTGCTGGTGGGGCGCAATATCTATTCGATGATCGAAGGCGTGATGAAGGGCCTGCTGGCAATCATGACCCTGGCGTTCATTGCCCTGGCGGTGATGTCCGGGCCGGATATGGCGGGCATTGTCCAAGGCACGATCGGTTTCAGCATTCCGCCGGATGAGGGTGTACATGGCGCCTTGCTGGTGGCGGTGTCGGTGATCGGTGCGGTGGCGGGTTCGATCGCCAACTTCGTGCACCCCTACGTGATGCGCCAGAAGGGCTGGATCGGCCCGCAGCACAAGCGTATCCAGCGTAACGACCTGCTGTTCGCGGTGTTCGTCGGTATCGTGATCAATCTGGCGATCTGGATTGTCGGCGCCGAGATCCTGCGCCCCAACGGCATCGAAGTGAAGACCCTGGGCGACCTGGGCAAGGCGCTGGAACTCTTCTTCGGCCCGATCGGCTGGTACATCTTCTTTATCGGTGTGTTCGCCACGCTGTTCGCCAGCATTTCGGGCAAGACCACGGCCTTTCCGATGCTGATCACCGATGCGTTCCAGCATGTGCGCCCCGGACGCCGGGAACGCTACGGCAAAGAGTTCCACCATGACCCGATGCACAAGTGGTTCATGCTGTTCATCCTGGTGACACCCCTGATCTGGTCGCTGCCGGGCATGCCGGACTTTGTCACGCTGACCATCGGTGTCAGCGCGTTGAACATCATTGGCCTGCCGGTGATTTCCCTCGGCTTGCTGATCATGTCCAACCAGAAGTCGCTGCTCGGCAAGGAATACCGCAACAACCTGTTCGAAAACATTGCGCTGCTCTTCGCCACGGGGCTGGCGCTGTGGGTCGCGTTCCAGTTGGGCGTCGAGCTGTTCAACTGATCACCGGTCGTGCAGGCGTCGCATCGGCTTGATGCGACGCCTGCGGGCGATCAACGAAACGCCGGCACCACCTGTTCGATAAACAGTGCCAGGGACTTCTTCTTCTCGGCATGGGGCAGGCTGTTGTCGCACCAGAAGCTGAACTCATCCACGCCCAGTTCCTGGTAGTAGCGGATGCGCGGGATGATTTCTTCTGCGGTGCCGATCATCGCGGTTTTGTGCAGGCTTTCCAGTTCGAACTCCGGGCGTGCGGCGAACTTCTCTTCCGGGCTTGGCTCAAGGAAGCCGTTGACCGGCACGTTCTTGTTGCCGAACCAGGCATCGAAGGTGCGATAGAACTTCGAGATCGCCCTGGCCCCGACTTCCCAGCCTTGCGGATCATCGGCGGCGTGCACATGGGTGTGACGCAGCACCATCAATTGCGGGCGCGGCACGCCAGGGTTATTGTCCAGCGCGGCCTGGAACTTGTTCTTGAGGTCCAGGACTTCTTCGTCGCCCTTCATCAGCGGCGTGACCATCACGTTGCAGCCGTTGGCCACGGCGAAATTGTGGGAGTCGGGGTCGCGGGCGGCGATCCACATCGGTGGGCTGGGCTGCTGGATTGGCTTGGGCACGCTGGTGGAGGTGGGGAATTTCCAGATATCGCCGTCGTGGGCGTAGTCGCCTTTCCACAGGGCGCGCACCACCGGCACCATTTCACGCAAGGCCTGGCCGCCGCTGGAGGCGGGCATGCCGCCGGCCATGCGGTCGAATTCGACCTGGTAAGCGCCACGGGCCAGGCCCACTTCCATGCGCCCGTTGCTGATCACGTCGAGCAACGCGCATTCGCCCGCCACCCGCAGCGGGTGCCAGAACGGCGCGATAATGGTGCCGGCGCCCAGGTGGATAGTGGTGGTCTTGGCCGCGAGGTAAGCCAGCAGCGGCATCGGGCTTGGCGATATGGTGTATTCCATCGCGTGGTGTTCGCCAATCCACACGGTGCTGAAACCGCCGGCTTCGGCCATCAGGGTCAGTTCGGTCAAGTCTTCGAACAACTGACGGTGGCTGACGCTTTCATCCCAGCGTTCCATGTGTACGAACAGCGAAAATTTCATGACGCATACCTCGGATCTATTGTTATTTTCCGCGAAAAAACGGGTTCAGCGGGGTATCAGGCAGGCACCGGCAGGGTACCCATCTTGCCGTGGCAATACACCAGGGGCCCGTTCGGCTGCGCCGGCACGATCAGGTTCTTGACCGAGCCCACCATGATGGCGTGGTCGCCGCCTTCGTATTCGCGCCACAACTCGCATTCAATGACGGCCGTGGCATTGGCCAGGATCGGATTGCCCAAGGCACTCAGGGTCCACTCGATGCCCTGGGCCTTGTCCTTGCCTTTGCGCGCAAAGGCGTAGGCTTCGCTTTGCTGCCCGCCGGACAGCACATGGATGGCGAAGCGCTTGTTCTTGATCAGTACGGGGTAGGAGTCAGAGCTGTAGTTGGGGCAGAAGAGCACCAGGGCCGGGTCCATGGACAGCGAGCTGAACGCACTCGCCGTGAGGCCGACAATTTGGCCGTCGTCATCGAGCGTGGTGATCACGGTGACCCCGGACGGAAACGAGCCCATCACTTGTTTGTAGATGGTGGCATCAATCATGGGATGGTCCTCTGCTATGAAGCGTTTTTTTAAATTTATAGGTCTGATGGTATACCGTAATACAGGAGTTGCAAGGGCTTTTTTGGACAGGCGATGAACGTGTCAGAAACCCGCCAAAGGCCTTTATTACGGGGATTTATCCCGTGATGGCGGTTTTTCTCGGGGCGCGATTGCCGGATCAGAGGCGGGTAAAAACAGCGGATCAGCCTTGTTAAAATGTTGGAATACCATAATATGGTGTTCGTCTGATAGGCGGCCATGAAGCTTCCTTCGGATGGCGTCAAACAACTATAAGATCAGACAAACGCGAGTTATTCCTATGCCTCAGATGTCCCGGCAAGACCCCCTGATCGAGCATCACACGGTCGATTACGTCCCCCTCGCAGAGCGCCACGGGAAGGCCCGCGATCTGTTCACGTTATGGTTCAGTACCAATATCGCGCCGTTGCCCATCGTCACCGGCGCGATGGTGGCCCAGGTGTTTCACCTCAACCTGCTGTGGGGGCTGCTGGCGATTGCCCTCGGGCATCTGCTTGGCGGCATCGTGATTGCCCTCGCATCCGCCCAGGGCCCGCGCATGGGCATCCCGCAGATGGTGCAGAGCCGTGGCCAGTTCGGGCGCTACGGCGCGCTGCTGATCGTGTTTTTCGCGGCGCTGATCTACATCGGCTTTTTCATTTCCAACATCGTGCTGGCCGGCAAGTCCATCGTCGGCATCGTGCCCTCGGTGCCGGTGCCGGCGAGCATCCTGATCGGCGCCCTCAGCGCCACGGCCATCGGCGTGATCGGCTACCGCTTTATCCACACCTTGAACCGCATCGGCACCTGGGTGATGGGCAGCGCGTTGCTCGCCGGTTTTGTCTACATCTTTGCCCATGACCTGCCAGCGGACTTCCTCACCCGTGGCGGCTTCAACGCCGCCGGCTGGCTGGCCACGGTGTCGCTCGGGGTGATCTGGCAGATCAGCTTCTCGCCCTACACCAGTGACTATTCGCGCTACCTGCCGGCGGACATCGGCATCACCCGACCGTTTATCGCCACCTACCTGGGCGCAACCCTGGGCACCATCCTGTCGTTCGCCTTCGGCCTGGTGGCGGCGCTGGCCACACCGGAAGGCACCGAAGCCATGGTCGCGGTCAAGCAGGCCACGGGCGCGCTGGGGCCGATCCTGATGGTGCTGTTCCTGCTCAATATCATCAGCCACAACGCCCTGAACCTGTACGGCGCGGTACTTTCGATCATCACCTCGATCCAGACCTTCGCCAGCCGCTGGACCCCCAGCATCAAGGTGCGCGTGGTGCTGTCAGGCGTGATCCTCGCCGGTTGCTGCTTGGTGGCGCTGGGTGCGTCGGCGGACTTCATCGCGCAATTCATCGGACTGATCCTCGCGCTGTTGCTGGTGCTGGTGCCTTGGGCGTCGATCAACCTGATCGATTTCTACCTCATCAAGCGCGGGGTGTATGACATTGCCTCGATCTTCCAGGCGGATGGCGGGGTGTATGGGCGGTTCAACCTGCATGCGATCGTGGCGTATTTCATCGGCATTATTGTGCAACTGCCGTTTGCCAATACGTCGTTGTATGTAGGGCCGTGGGCGAACCTGGTGGAAGGCGCGGATCTGTCATGGCTGGTGGGGTTGGCGGTGACGTGCCCGTTGTATTACTGCCTGGCGACGCGTGGGCAAGCGCAGAAGGTCAGGGCGGTGGAGCTGGGTTACACCGACTAGACACCCAATTGGCTCAAGTGCCCGGCCAGTGCCGTAATGCTGTTCAGTTAAGCGTATATCGCCCTCTGTAGGAGCGAGCTTGCTCGCGAAAAACGTCAACATTAACGCGTGCTTCCTGAATGAACGCGGCGCCTGTGCGTTTTTCGCGAGCAAGCTCGCTCCTACAAAAGGCCTTAACTGAACGGCATTACGGCCAGTGCCGGGCATTTTTGTATCCTCGATAAAACAAAAAAAGGCCGCCACGACCCGACGTCGTGGCGACCCGAAGGTGATGCATTCGTCAGGTGTCAGTGTGCCCCAGCCGCCTTGTTCAAATCACTCTCCGCCCACTGCGTATACACACACGCATCCGCCGTGGCCCAGCGCACCCGCACCGGGTCACCGGCCTTGAGCGGCATGCCCGCTGCCGAGAGCGCCTTGACCGTCATCGACGTACCGCCCAGGGTCTTCACCGCGCACGTCTGGCTCTCGCCCAGAAACAGCACCTCCCCGACAATCGCCGAGACTTCATTCCAGCCCGCCGCCAACGGTTGCTCGGCGGCCTGTTCGACGCTCAGCGCCAGGGCCTTTTCCGGGCGCACCATCAGCAATACGTCCTGCTCGGTGCGCAGCCCGCTGGTCAGGCGGATCGACAGCGACTGCCCTTCGAACGACGCCGCCGCATTGCCCAGGGCCTTGAGCTTGAGGAAGTTGGAGTTGCCGAGGAATGAGGCGACAAACGCGTTCGGCGGGTTCTGGTACAGGTCGAAACCGCTGCCCAGGCCGACGATCTTGCCGTGGCTGAAAATCGCGATGCGCTGGGACAGGCGCATGGCTTCTTCCTGATCGTGGGTCACGTAGACGATGGTGATGCCCAGGCGCCGGTGCAACTGGCGCAGTTCGTCCTGCAGGTCTTCACGCAGCTTCTTGTCGAGGGCGCCGAGGGGTTCGTCCATCAGTAGGATGCGCGGCTCGTACACCAGCGCGCGGGCGATGGCGACGCGTTGTTGCTGGCCGCCGGAGAGTTGCGAAGGGCGGCGATGCGCAAATTGCTCAAGCTGCACCAGCTTGAGCATGGCGTCGACGCGTTTCTCGCGTTCGGCGCTGGCCAGTTTGCGGATGGCCAGGGGGAAGGCGATGTTGTCGCGCACCGACAAGTGCGGAAACAGCGAGTAGCGTTGGAACACCATGCCGATGTCGCGCTTGTGCGGTGGCACGTTGACCAGCGATTGCCCGCTCACCAGGATCTCACCGCTGCTCGGCGTTTCGAAGCCGGCGAGCATCGACAGGGTGGTGCTCTTGCCCGAGCCGCTGGAGCCGAGGAAGGTGAGGAACTCGCCGTCCTGGATGTCCAGGGAGATGTTGTCCACGGCGGCAAAGTCGCCGTAGTACTTGTTCAGGTTGCGCAGGCTGACCAGGGGTTGGCCAGGGTTGCGCACATCTTGGATCACTGCACTCATGTTCTGCTCCTGGGCGCTTAGGCGCTGGTTTCAGTGCGCCGACGAAGGGCGGCGGCAATCACCATGACCAGCACCGAGAGGCCGATCAGCAACGTCGAGGCGACGGCGATCACAGGCGTCAGGTCCTGGCGCAGGGTGGTCCACATTTTGACGGGAAGGGTTTGCAGGGTCGGGCTGGCCATCATCACACTGAGCACCACTTCGTCCCACGAGACAAGAAACGCGAACAGCGCACCGGCCACCATGCCTGGGCGAATCGCCGGGAAGGTCACCTTGAACACCGCCTGCACACGCGAGGCGCCGCAGATCACCGCCGCGTCTTCAATCGACTGATCGAACAGCTTCAGCGAGTTGATGATCGAGATGATGGTGAACGGCAGCGCGACAATCACATGGCTGACCACAAAGGCGAACATCGTGCCGGTGTAGCCGAGCTTGAGGAAGAGCGCGTACACCGCCACGGCGATGATCACCAGCGGCACGATCATCGGCAGGGTGAACAGGCCATAAAGCAACTCGCGGCCGGGAAAGCGCCCGCGCACCAGGGCAAAGGCTGTCGGCAACCCCAGCGCGACGGCGAAAATCGTGGTCAGCACCGCCACCTTGAGGCTGGCCATCGCCGCGTTCATCCAGTCGGGGTTGGAGAAGAATTGGCCGTACCATTTCAACGTCCAGCCCGGTGGCGGGAAGACCAGCCATTGCGACGAGCCGAACGACAGCAGCACGATAAACACGATCGGCAACAGCAGGAACAGGCCGATCAAACCGGTGGTGGTGTAGAGGCCCAGGCGCAGCCTGCGACTCATGGCGTTGGGGGTCAGGAGCATGACGGCTTACCTCGCGTTGCTGGCGCCAACCGGGGATTCCGGCTGGAGCTTCAGGTAGAAGTAGAACAGCACCAGCGTGATGAAAATCAGCAACGCCGCACCGGCACTGGCCAGGCCCCAATTGAGGAACGATTGCACCTGCTGAATGATGAACTCGGGCAGCATCATGTTCTGCGCACCGCCGAGCAGCGCCGGGGTGACGTAATAACCAAGGGACATCACGAACACCATCAACCCGCCGGAGAACAACCCCGGCCGGCACAGCGGCAGGAAGACGCGGAAGAAGTTGGTCCACGGGCTGGCCCCGCAGATCGAGCCGGCCTGCAGGATCATCGGGTCGATGGCCTGCATGGTCGCCTGCAACGGCAGCACGATGAACGGGATCATGATGTAGCTCATGCCGATGACCACGCCGGTGAGGTTATGCACCATTTCCAGCGGTTGATCGATGATGCCCATGGCCATCAGCGCCTTGTTGATCACCCCCGAGGCTTGCAGCAATACCAGCCAGGAATAGGTGCGGGCGAGCAGGCTGGTCCACATCGACAGCAGCACGATACTCAGCATCCAGCGGCCCCAGCCGCGCGGCACCAGGGTAATCGCCCAGGCCAGCGGAAAGCCCAGCAGCAGGCTGAACAGGGTCACCAGGCCGGCCACCGAAAAGGTATTGAGCAACACCCGCGCATACGCCGAGTTGGCGAACAGTTGCTCGTAGTTGCCCAGGCCCGGCACCGGCTCCAGCACGCCGCGCAGCAGCAGGCCGATCAGCGGCGCCAGGAAGAACAGGCCGAGAAACAGCAGGGCTGGGATCAGGTTGCTCGACCCGCGCCAACGCTGCGCCAGGGACGGCGCTGCGGCCCTGGCGCCAACGGTACCGCCGAGGGCGCCTCCGGCCGGCGTGGTTGCCGTCATTTTCATTTGACTAGCCATTCATTCCACCGTGTCGCAATGGCCGGACCGTTCTTGGCCCAGTAGGCGAAATCGAGGGTGATCTGGTCCTTGGCATACGCCGTCGGCAGGTTGGGCGCCAGCACCGAATCCAGGCGCTGCACGCTGTCGATGTTCACCGGGGCATAGGCGGTCAGGTTGGAGAAGTCCGCCTGGCCCTTGGCGCTGCTGGCATTGGCCAGGAACTTCATCGCGGCGGCTTTGTTCTTCGAGCCTTTAGGCACCACGAGAATGTCGGCCATCACCAGGTTCTGCTTCCAGCTCACGCCCACCGGTGCACCGTCTTCCTGCAAGGCGTGGACGCGGCCGTTCCAGAACTGGCCCATGCTGACTTCACCGGAGGCCAGCAACTGTTGCGACTGCGCGCCGCCGCCCCACCAGACGATGTCTTTCTTGAGGGTGTCGAGTTTTTTGAAGGCGCGATCCAGGTCCAGGGGGTAGAGCTTGTCGGCGGCTACGCCGTCGGCCAGCAGCGCCAGTTCCAGCACGCCAGGGCTTGGCCATTTGTAGAGGGCGCGTTTGCCGGGGTAGGTCTTGGTGTCGAACAAGGCGCTCCAGTCCTGCGGTTTGCCGGCGCCGAGCTTGCCTTCGTTGTAGCCGAGCACGAAGGAGAAGAAGAACGAACCGACGCCGTGGTCGGAGACGAAGCGCGGGTCGATCTTGTCGCGCTGGATCACCGAGAAGTCGAGGGGCTCGAGCAGGCCTTCGGCGGCGGCGCGCAGGGCGAAGTCGGCTTCGACATCCACCACGTCCCACTGCACGTTGCCGCTTTCGACCATGGCCTTGAGTTTGCCGTAGTCGGTGGGGCCGTCCTGGACCACGGTGATGCCGCTGGCCTTGCTGAAAGGATCGGCCCACGCCTGCTTCTGCGCATCCTGGGTGCTGCCGCCCCAGCTGACGAAGTTGACGCTTTCGGCTGCCATGGCCGCGTGGCTGGCCACGCTCAACAGACCCGCGAACAGCGCCGCGGTTGCACCTTTGTTCAACACCATGTTTACGCCCTCATTGTTGTGTTTATGAGCGGGGCTTTGGAGTGCCCGCCTATCGGGAGCAATCGGTCCGAACCCTTTTCTGAGCTGTCCGGACTATGGAATATCATATTATGGTATTCCAAACTTTGCGCAAGCACTTTGCCATACCGGCTATCCGCTGACGCTGGGTTTTACCGTCAGATGAAGGGGATGCTTTCCACGACTTCCAGATCGTAACCGGTCAAGCCTGCGTATTTCAGCGGTGGGCCGAGGTGACGCAGTTTGCCCACGCCCAGGTCCTGCAATATCTGCGCGCCGGTACCCACTTCCGAGTAAATCCGCGACTGCGACCGGCTGAACTGACGCGGCGCCTGGGTCAACTGCGGTACGCGTTCGAGCAATGCCTGGGACGATTCATGGTTGGCCAGCACCACCACCACGCCGCTGCCTTCAGCCGCCACGCGTTGCAGGGCGGCCCACAAGGTCCAGTTGGACGGCCCGCTGTAGTCGGCGCCGACCAGGTCGCGCAGCGGGTCGATCACATGCACACGCACCAGCGCCGGCTCATCGCGGCGCAGTTGGCCCATGACCATGGCCATGTGCACGCCGCCGTCGATGCGGTCTTCAAAGGTGATCAGGCGAAAGGTGCCGTGCACCGTGGGCAGGTCGCGTTCGCCGATGCGCACCACGGTGCGTTCGGTGCTGAGGCGATAATGGATCAGGTCGGCGATGGTGCCGATCTTGATCCCGTGCTTATGGGCAAAAGCTTCCAGCTCGGGGCGGCGCGCCATGGTGCCGTCGTCGTTCATCACTTCGACGATCACCGAGGCCGGTGTGTGCCCGGCCAGGCGTGCCAGGTCGCAACCGGCTTCGGTGTGGCCGGCGCGGGTCAGCACGCCGCCATCCCTGGCGCGCAGAGGGAAGATATGCCCGGGCTGCACGATGTCGGCGGGGCCGGCGTTGCTGTCGACGGCCGCTGCCACGGTGCGTGCGCGGTCGGCCGCGGAGATGCCGGTGGTCACGCCGGTGGCGGCTTCGATGGACACGGTAAACGCGGTGCTGAACACGCTGCCGTTGCTGGGCACCATCTGTTCCAGGCCCAGGCGTTGGCAGTGTTCATCGGTAAGGGTCAGGCAGATCAGGCCACGGGCTTCGCGGGCCATGAAGCTGATAGTCTCGGCGGTGCAGCACGCTGCAGGCAGCAGCAGGTCGCCTTCGTTTTCCCGGTCTTCGTCGTCCACCAGCAGCACCATCTTGCCCTGGCGGTAGTCTTCGATGATGTCTGCGATGCTGTTGAAGGGCATGGGGGATGCTCAAGTTATTGGTTGTATGTATTATGGTATACCATAAATTCAAACAAGAGGATGTCCCGATGAAAGCCTATTGGATTGCCCATGTGGATGTGTCCGATGCAGAGCAATACACCCAGTACACCCAGCGCGCCCCGGCGGCCTTTGCGAAGTTCGGCGGGCGCTTCCTGGCCAGGGGCGGGCGCACTGAGGTGCTGGAAGGCGGGCCGGCACGGCAGCGCAATGTGGTGATCGAGTTTGATAGCTATGAGCAGGCGCTGGCGTGCTATGAGTCTGCCGAATATCAAGAGGCCAAGGGACACAGAGCGGGGGCGGGTGAGGCGCAGATCATTATCGTGGAAGGGCTGGCGCCCTAGGTATACCTGGCCGAGTATGGTCCAAATGTGGGAGGGGGCTTGCCCCCGATGGCGGTGGGTCAGCTATAAACAAGCTGGCTGAAAGACCGCTATCGGGGCATAGGTATCTACACAACTCTGTAGCGCCCAACCGTAACCACGATGCGAAGCGAGTCGCTCTTGATCTTGATCTGCTTTTGATCCTAGGCGCCCCGTTAAACCACGCTGGCCGAACGCAGGCTTGAATCCGTGGGTAACCCGGCAGGACGCCGGGTTAGCCGCACTGGGCCATGGATGGCCCATTGCGGCGGCCCACGGATTCAAGCCGGAGAGAGCAACCGTGTCGAAATTCAAGCCATTTCTGCGAAATGTTTTTGATCGCGGACCATGGCATTCAGGATCGTCAGTAGCTTTCTCATACACGCAACCAGCGCCACTTTCTTCGTCTTCCCTGTAGCAAGCAGATGGTTGTAGAACCTCTCGATCACCGGGTTGTGGCGCTTCGAGGACAAGACAGCCATGTAAAGCACACTTCTCACCTCAGCTCGACCACCCCATATCCTTCTACGGCCTTTGTACTGGCCGCTATCGCAGTTAAAAGGAGCCACACCAACCAATGCAGCCACTTGTTTACGATTAACCTTGCCAAGCTCCGGAACCATCGCCAGCAGCGATAGTGCGAGCACGTTGCCAACACCTGCGACTTCGCGCAGCAAATCATAATTGGCCTTCCAGACCGGGGAAGCCTTGATGGCCTCGTGCAAGTCATCGTCTGTGCTTTTAAGGCGCTTTTGAAGCCAGATGATATGTGCCTTGATGTCTCTTCGAAGTGCCTTGAATACCGCCTGCTTTAGCCGAGACTCCTCCGCCACGATCATGTCGATGAGTTGGCGGCGTCGAGTGAGTAGGTCTGCCAGCTCACGAGCGTGTTCATCTGGTATCTCTCGAATCTCGGGTTTGACCGCCTGAGCAAACTCCGCAATCACCTGGGCATCCAAAGCATCGGTTTTAGCCAACCGACCGGTAGCTTTGGCGAAATCACGCACCTGACGAGGGTTGACGACAACGACTGGTAGTCCTGCAGCGCAAAGCTCCGCAGCCGCAAGCCGCTCATATCCCCCAGTCGCCTCCAACACCACCAAAACCGGGTCCTGAGCCTTGAGATGTTTAGCTAAACGATGGATATCTTCTTGAGTATTGAAAAACTGTTCGACTTGGCCAGTCGTGCTGACAAATGAGTCGAGCTTGTTTTTGGAAACATCAATTCCGACGAACGCAGAGTTATGATCCATGGCGTTTTCCTCACGTCCAACCTTGCAGAATCGGGCTTTGCGCCCAGGCAACCGTTCGGACTAGTTTAGAAAAGAACCTGCTTCGACCCATGCTCACTCACGATCTCGAAATCTGAGGGCACAACGGTCTGAAGCAGGTGAAAATAATCTTACAAGGGCACACCGAGCCTAAGCGAGGTGCCGAGTGGTGGGGCAAGAGCGTTTTGCTTACTTTTGCGCTTTTCAAAAGTGAGCCGCCGTCAGGGCGGAACCCTAAGTGGCCGTTACCGCAGAAACGGATATGTACTCGATCTGATCCAACATCCTGGTCGGCCCAGAGGCCGCCATCGGGGGCAAGCCCCCTCCCACATGTTGAACCGTGTTCAGGCTCAAGATCAGCGCATGAAGTGAATCTTGCCGCTGTCATCATTCCCCATGTAAATCCCGTACACCCCCGCCTGGCGCTCTTCGATATAGCGCTCCAGAATCTGCCGGATCGCCGGGTAGTAGATGCTGTCCCAGGGGATGTCCTCGGGGGCGAAGAAGGTGTAGGCCAGGGTTTCCGGGCCGAACTGGCCGGTGATCTCCAGCGCGATGGCGCGGAAGATGATGTACACCTCGCTGATCTTCGGCACGCTGAAGATCGAGTAGGGCGACACAATCTCGGCGCGCACGCCGCTCTCTTCCCAGACTTCGCGCAACGCCGCTTCTTCGGTGGTTTCGCCACCTTCCATGAAGCCGGCCGGCAGCGTCCAGGTGCCGGGGCGCGGTGGGATTGCGCGCTGGCACAGCAGGTACTTGCCGTCCTGCTCGATGATGCAGCCGGCGATGATCTTGGGGTTGATGTAGTGGATATAGCCGCAGCCCCGGCACATCAGGCGCTCGTGGGTGTCGCCCGGTGGCAGTTGGTGACCGAGGTCACGGCCGCCGCAGGTCGGGCAGAAGCTGGGGCTGGGCACGGTCAGTGACCTATGCGCGGTTCTTTGAGCGCGATGGGCAGGGTGATCTCGGGGAGTTTGCCGGTTTCTTCCTGTTTGCGCTTGAGGTAATCCAGGGCAACGGCGGCCGCTGCACGCACGTGGTCGACGCAGGCCTGGTGGGCGGCGAGGGGGTCGCCGCTCTTGATCGCCTGGACCATGCGTTCCATTTCCTGGTTGCTGGCGCCACGGCGGTTCTGCTGGGACACCGAGGTTGCGCGCAGGTAGCTGATGCGCGCCTGCAACTGGCGCAACTGGGTGGCGGCCACGTGGTTGCCGCAGCCTTCGAGCAACACATCGTAGAAGCCCTGCACGGAGTCGATCACTTGCTGCAGTTCGCCTTCCTTGAGGGCCTTGCGGTTTTCCTCGAGGGCTTTTTCCAGGGCCTTGATGTCCTTGGCCTTGGCGCGCAGGGTGAACAGTTGCACGATCAAGCCTTCGAGCACGCAGCGCAGTTCATAGATATCGACGGCATCGGCCAGGGTGATGATCGCCACCTGCGGGCCCTTGGCATCGGCAAATTCCACCAGACCTTCGGACTCCAGGTGACGCAACGCTTCGCGCACCGACGTGCGGCTGACGCCAAGGCGGTCGCACAGGTCGCGCTCCACCAGGCGGTCACCGGGCAGCAGCTGGAAATTCATGATGGCGCTGCGCAGTTTCTCCAGCACGATTTCGCGCAGGGTGACCGGGTTGTGATTGACCTTGAAGCTGTCGTCGAGGGGCGCGCGTTTCATGGGGATCTGCTCTGAATGTAGCGGTTAACTGGAGGCCTCGGCATCGGCCTCGGCGAAGGCTTCACGGGCCAGCCGAAAGCTGTCCACGGCAGCGGGAACCCCGCAATAAATGCCGACCTGAAGCAGAATTTCGCGTATTTGTTCACGACTCAGCCCGTTGCGCAAGGCGCCACGCACGTGCAGCTTGAGTTCGTGAGGCCGATTGAGGGCCGAAATCATTGCCAAGTTTATCATGCTGCGTTCTTTAAGCGACAAACCCTCCCGACCCCATACATGGCCCCAGCAGTACTCGGTGACCATCTCCTGCAGCGGCCGGGTGAAGTCGTCGGCGTTGTCGATTGAACGCTGTACGTAGGCTTCACCCAGGACTTGCGTACGAATTTTCAGGCCCTGTTCATATTTTTCGTTGCTCATGCTTCAGCGCTCCTCAGGCCAGGGTCGGCAGCGGGCCGAGCTTGCCTTTGTGATAGATCATCGGCGTGACCGGCTGCGCGGGCAGGATCAGGTTTTTCACTGCGCCGACAATGATCGCGTGGTCGCCGCCGTCGTATTCGCGCCACAACTCGCACTCGATGATGGCCGTGGCGTTGGCCAGCAGCGGGTTGCCCAAGTCGCTCAGGTGCCACGCGATGCCCTTGGCCTTTTCCTTGCCTTTGCCGGCGAAGGCATAGGCCTCGGCGGTCTGGCCGGCGGACAGCAGGTGGATGGCGAAGCGCTTGCTGTCGCGCAGGATCGGGTAGGTGTCCGACGCGTAGTTGGGGCAGAACAGCACCAGAGCCGGGTCGATCGACAGCGCACTGAATGCGCTGGCGGTAATGCCGACGATGCCGCCGTCCGGGTCGAGGGTGGTGACCACCGTGACGCCCGAAGGAAACGAGCTCATGACGTCTTTGTAAATGCCGGGTTCGATCATGGGGGAGGCCTCTTAACGCATCACAAAGGGATCAGGCATGGGCGCCTGGGACAGGTTGATCCACACCGTCTTCAGCTCGGTGTAGGCCAGCACCGAATCGATACCGCTTTCGCGTCCGTAGCCGCTGTTCTTGAAGCCGCCGATGGGCGCCATGGCCGAGACGGCGCGGTAGGTGTTGACCCAGATAATCCCCGAGCGCACGTCCCGGGCCAGTCGATGGGCGCGGCCCAGGTCGCGGGTCCAGATGCCGGCGGCGAGGCCGAACTGAGAGTCGTTGGCGATTGCCAGCGCTTGGGCTTCGTCCTTGAAACGGATCACCGAAGCCACCGGGCCGAACACTTCTTCCTGCATGATTTTCATCGAGTTGGCGTCGCACTCGAACAAGGTTGGCTCGTAGAACCAGCCTGCACCGAGGTGCTGCGGGCGCTTGCCACCGGTGCGCAGGCGCGCGCCTTCGGCGATGGCATCCGCCACCAGGCCTTCGACCACGGCCAGTTGCTGGGCGGTGGCCATGGGGCCCATTTCGCTGGCATCCTCCAGGGGGTTGCCGATGCGGATGCGCTGGGCACGTGCCACCAGGCGCTCGACGAACTCGTCGTAGATTTCATCCTGCACCAGCAGGCGCGAACCGGACACGCAGCTCTGGCCGGACGCCGCATAGATCCCGGCAATCGCACCGTTGATGGCGCTGTCGAGGTCGGCGTCGGCAAAAATGATATTCGGTGACTTGCCGCCCAGCTCCAGCGACAGCTTGGCGAAGTTCTCCGCGCTGCTGCGCACCACATGCCGTGCGGTGGCCGCGCCGCCGGTGAAGGCGATCTTGCGCACCAGCGGGTGGCGGGTGAGGGCGGCGCCGGTGCTCGGGCCGTAGCCGGTCACCACGTTGACCACGCCCGGCGGAATCCCGGCTTCGAGGGCCAGGCGCGCCAGTTCCAGAATGGTTGCCGAGGCGTGTTCCGAGGGTTTGATCACGATGGTATTGCCCGCCGCGAGGGCTGGCGCGAGCTTGATCGCGGTCAGGTACAGTGGGCTGTTCCACGGAATGATTGCGGCCACCACGCCCATGGCTTCGTGCACGGTGTAGGCGAACAGGTCCGGCTTGTCCAGCGGCAGGGTACCGCCTTCGAGCTTGTCGGCCAGGCCTGCGGTGTAGTGGAAGAACTCCGGCAGGTAGCTGACCTGGCCGCGGGTCTCGCGGATCAGCTTGCCGTTGTCGCGGCTTTCCAGCTGCGCCAGTTGTTCGGTGTTCTCGGCGATCAAATCGCCCAGGCGGCGCAGCAATTTGCCTCGCGCCGTGGCGCTGAGGCCGCGCCAGGCCGGGCTTTCGAAAGCGGTTTGCGCGGCCTGCACGGCGCGGTCCACGTCGGCTTCATCGGCATCGGGCAACTGCGCCCAGGGTTCGGCCAGGGCCGGGTTGAGGCTGTCGAAGGTCTTGCCGGACAGGGCATCGACCCATTCACCGCCGATGCACATCTGGAAGCGTGCGAGTGTCATGCAACGATCCCCTTTATTGGAGTGTTTTGGGCGTACACATTGGCCAGGAATTCCCGCAGCAGGCTATTGACCAGGCGCGGTGATTCCACCGGCATCATATGCCGTTGCTCGGCCAGCACCGCAACCGTGGCGCCGGGAATGCGGTCGGCCAGTTGCCGGGCCATTTCCGGTGTTGAGCCTGGGTCCAGTTCGCCGGTGGCGACCAGGGTGGGCACGCGCAGCCCCTTGAGGTCATCGGCGCGGTACATGTCCTGGGTCGCGAACAGCTCGTAGGTGGTGAGGTAGCCCTGGGGGTCATTGCCTGCCAGGGTCTGGCGCAGCGCGGCGATCTGCGCCGGGTTGGCCGCCTGGTATTCAGGGCTGAACCAGCGCGACAGCGCCGCTTGCGCATTCGCATCCGGCCCGTGCTCGGCGGCCTGGGCCGTGCGTGCGATGACGCCGGCACGCTGCTCGGGGCTGCGGTTGAACACACTGTTGAGCACCACCAGGCTTTTGAGACGGTCGGGGTAATGCAGGGCGAACGCCCGTGCAACCAGGCCGCCCATGGAAAACCCGATCACCGTGGCCTGGGGCAGTTGCAGGTGGTCGAGCAGCTCGAGCAACTGGTCCGCATAGCCGAGCAACGGCGTGCCGGCGGCCGGGCGCGGGCTGGCGCCATGGCCGAGCATGTCATAGCTGATCACGTGGTAGTTCGTGGCCAGGCCAACGACTTGCCCGCCCCACATTTCTTTGTTCAGGCCCACGCCGTGGATCAAAACCACAGGCTGGCCTTGGCCGGTCGCCAGATAACTGGTGCCGGCCGGGGTGCGTTCAGCGGTGAGCCGAATCATGGAGCGCTCCTGCATGCTTTTTGTCATGGCCGGTGTTGCTTACTGGGCTTGTTCAGCCGCCAGCTCTTCCAGGTCGATGTAACGGTTGCCGATCCGTGGGTGCAGGCGACCGCCATCGGCGCAGCCCAGCACGACGACGATTTCGTCAGCGCGCGGCGCGTCTTCGATCTGCATTTCCAGGGTGATGTAGTGCGAGCGCAGGCCTTCGTCGTCCTTGTGCATCATCGGAATCTGGATCGAGGTGCCCGGGCCGCCGCGCTTGTTGGTGAAGCTCAGGTAGCTCTTGGCCTTGACCGCTTCACGGTAGTGGTTGCCGAAGCGCAGGGTATGGATGATCGCGCTCGCGTGTTCGATCTCGCCATCGGCGCCCACCACAGCGGCTTTGCCGTAGGCCTCGATGTTTTCGGCGCCACCGATGATGGCTACCAGACGCTCGACCATGAGTGCGCCGAGGTCGGAGCAGTTGGCGCGGATCTCCGGCTTCAGGTCTTCGACGAAACCACGGCCCAGCCAGGGGTTTTTCAGCACCACCGCCAGGCCGACCATTTTCACCGGCGTGTCGGAAGCTTTGCCGCCCTCGATGAAGGTCTCTTCTACATAACTGACGATCTTGCGGATTTCGAAACTCATGGGCTGCTCCGTCTAAGTGAGGGTCTGCGTATGATGGTATACCATAATACGAGAAGCGCAATAGCTGTAGGAGCGAGCTTGCTCGCGAAAAACTCACAGGCACCGCGTTCATTCAGGAAGCACGCGTGATCGTTGAAGTTTTTCGCGAGCAAGCTCGCTCCTACAGTTGATCGCTGGCAGTGCTTGAGAGGGGAAGGGGTACAGCGATCAGGCGGTGAAGAACTCACCGCCTGCTTGGGGAGGGATAGTCAGTACTTGAAGCGGCCCACCAGGCCCTTGAGCTGGCCGGAAATATCCGTCAACCGACCTGAGCCGGTTTGCGCCGTATGGGCAAACTCTTCGACCAGTTGCGCATCGGCATGGATCTGCGCGATGTGCCGGTTGATCTCTTCGGCCACCTGGTGCTGTTCTTCGGCGGCCGTGGCGATCTGAGTGTTCTGGTCGCGGATCGAGTCCACCGAGCCACGGATCTTTTCGAAGCTGTCGCGGGCCTGCTGGATGCGCTCCACGCTGGTGTGCGACACCAGCAAACTGCCTTGCATCTGCTGGGTGACCTCCTGGGTGCGGCGGGCAAGATTGCCCAGCAGGCTGTCGATCTCGCCGGTGGAGTCGGCGGTGCGTCGGGCCAGCGCGCGGACCTCGTCGGCCACCACGGCGAAACCGCGGCCCTGGTCGCCGGCGCGGGCGGCTTCGATCGCGGCGTTGAGTGCCAGCAAGTTGGTCTGTTCGGCAATCGAACGGATGGTGTCGAGGATGGTGTTGATGTTCTGGCTGTCCTGCTCCAGCAACTGCATGGTCTGGGTCGACTTCTGCAGGTCTTCGCTGAGCTTGAGCACGCTGCCGGTGGCTTCACCGATGTGCTGCTGGCCGTTGTGTACGTCGCGATAGCCCTCGTCGGCACTCACCGCCGCGGCGCTGCAGGAGCGGGCCACTTCATTGGCGGTAGCCACCATCTCGTTGAAGGCGGTGCTCACCAGCTCCACGGCTTCGCGCTGGCGACCGGCGGCCTGGTTCATGTTACTGGCCACTTCGCTGGTGTCGGCGGCGGCGGTTTGCAGGTCCGAGGACGCGTTGCCGATGCGCTGCACCAATTGCGCAATCATGCCCAGGAACTGGTTGAACCAGCCGGCGAGGATGGCGGTTTCGTCCTTGCCCTGCACCTTGAGCTGACGCGTGAGGTCGCCTTCACCTTCGGCGATTTCCTGCAGGCCATCGGCCACGCCGCGAATCGGGCGCACAATCACGCGGGCGAAACTGGCGCCGACAATGGCGAACACCACGGCCAATACGGCGGCGATGGCCGCGATCAACCAGGTCAGACGGGTGGCGCCGGCCATCACTTCATCGCGCTTGATCAGCCCGATAAAGCGCCAGCCCAGGTCTTTGGAGCTGACCACGTTGGCCATATAGGCCACGCCGTCGATGTCGACCTGGGTCACGCCGTCGCCGCCCTTGGCCAGTTCGGCGTAGTTCGGGCCCAGGTCGGCCAGGGGCTTGAAGTTGTGCTTGGCATCGCTGGGGTCCACCAGCACGTTGCCGTTGCCTTCCACCAGCATCAGGTAGCCGCTGTCGCCAAGCTTGATGGTGCGCACCAGCTCAGTCAGTTGCTTGAGTGACACGTCCAGCCCGACCACGCCGAGAATGTTGCCGGTGGCATCGGCGACGGTGCGCACGGTGCCGATCAGCACCACGTCGTCCGGGGCCCAGTAGTAGGCCCCGGTGCGCACGGTCTTGCCCGGCGCGGCGACGGCGGCCTGGTACCAGGGGCGCACACGCGGGTCGTAGTTGTTCAGTTTGGTGTCGTCCGGCCAACTGGCGTAGCCGCCATCGCGCAGGCCCAGGGACAGGTAGGCGGTGCTGGGATGGCTTTTGGCGAACTGGTCGAAAATCGCCAGCAGTTCGGTATTGGTCGGTGTGAGCGGGATTTGCGCCGCGTCCGCGCCGGCGTAGCTTTTCAGGTCCTTGGCCGCGATAACACGCGGGTCCTTGGCCACGTACTCGACGTTCTGGCTGATACCGTCGAAAAACTGCTTCATGCCATTGTCGATCTGGCGGATCTCGCGACCGCTGCTGTCGAGAAAGTTGGCGAGGGCACCTTCGCGCACGTTCAGCACCACGATAACGGCGACCAGGATGACCGGCACGCACGCGATGGCCGCAAACGCCCATGTCAGCTTCTGCTTGATATTCATGACTTCACCCGCGGGTATTTATAGTTTTGGCAAGGGGAAACGGTCGTGCTAAGCGTCGCATGCATTGTTATGGGGCCGAGGCCATGCGTACCCTCGGTTTATCGACCGAGGGCGCCGGCACTTGAGGTGACGGGCGGGGACTCAGCCGATTTGATCGCCGGCCAGGGCGTCGCGGCGCATCGACTGCAGGTTTTTCTCGATGGTTTCGCAGATCGCTTCCATTTGGATCTGATGCTCGCTGGAGCGAAACGGGCTTTGCAGGTCGGTGCCGATACGTTCGATGGCCAGCAGCATGAAGCCCACCACCGTTGAGGCCAGCGGGGTGAACCAGCCGAGGGATTCCACCAGGCCCACGGGGACGATCAGGCAGAACAGCGAAATGAACAGCCGTGGGAAATACACGTAGGGGTAGGGCAGCGGTGTGTTGGCGATGCGCTCCATGCCGCCCTGGGCATTGGACAGGTCCACCAGCGTCGACTCCAGCCGCGCCAGGCGGATGCTGTCCAGATGACCGGCCTTGTATTCCCGGGCGAGCAATGCGGCCGAGCCGGTGAGAATATCGTTGGCAAAGTTGTTGGTGGCGCCATTGCGCGCGAATTCCTCATCAGGGATGAACGCGCGCACTTCCTCCGGGCACGGCTCGCCCTTCAGGTGCGCGGCCAGGCAGTTCACGTAGGCCACATGCCGGCGCAGCAGGGTGGATTTGATCGGGTTCACTTCGCTGTCAGGGTCGTCCAGCAGGGTCAGCACCTGGCGCGCGAAGCTGCGCGAGTTGTTGACCATCGAGCCCCATAAGGTGCGCGCTTCCCACCAGCGGTTATAGGCGCTGCTGTTACGAAAGCTGATCAGCACCACCAGCGCCGAACCCAGCAAGGTCAGCGGCATCAGCGGCAGGTTGATCTTGGTGTTGAGGAACAGCATGAAATCCACCGTGACGGCGATATCCCACAACAATAGCCAGAACAGGGCCCAGCCCACATAGCCCATGGTCTTGATGATCAGGCGATATTTCTTGAGAAGGGCAGCTTTCAAACGAGAACCTCGCGGCGTGCGGTTGGCGACATTGCCAGCTTACGACGCCGGTGACGGGTGAAGGTTCGCCTGTCGAGACCCGGTTGGCTGTTTTAGTCAATGCAAGGCGCAACGCCAATGTTGATGTAACAGGAAGTGTCCCTGAACTGCCGATGCCAGGGGCTGCCGAGAAACTGGAACAACTTTGGTACTGATGACGTCTTGCGCGGCAATCGCTGTACATTGCGTTCGAGGCAAAAAGCCATTAACCGCAGGGTTTACCACGTGATTTGTTTTGGGGCCGGGCTGCAGGGATTTCGTAGCTGAGATCAGGAATCAAGTTGGATGATCAGGGCTCTTTCATGCATGTCAGTTCGTTGAAGTCGGCTATGTGTAATACCGCGCAAGCGCTCGAACGTCACAAGGATTTTGAAGCGTGCTTGAGGGCGCATTACCACGTGCTGCTCGTGCCTTATTCCAGACGACCGTTTTTCTATAAGAGTGCACTTAAATACAGCCGTTTGATGGTGTCGTTTGCATTATTGAGTGAGTACTTCGCCACTCCGTTACCGTTGTTGTCCGAAGTTAAAACCCTGTGCGTAACGCGCAGGTACTGTTCAAAAAACAGCCTGGAGTCAATGTTTCTGTTATTACGCGCGCTGGGCTTCATGGAGGTGGCGCCGCACCCGGAAGACAGTCGTTTCCGGGTCTATGCGCCTTCGGATGAAGCCTGCCGTGAAGCACGCCTGATGTTGACCTCGCTCACCGAATCGTTGGCGCGGCTGTACCCTGACCGGGCGATCTTCCGGCAAATGCGCGAGTTGGATGATCGCGGCTTCCTGGCCCTCTACTTCAAGGGCTTTGCCATCATTCTCGATGCCGATCTGACGGTCGATGTATTGCTGCCCGAATGTTATTGGCTGGTGAAAAGAGACGCCGGGCACCTGTTGATGCTGGCCATTTATAACGATGCCTTTGCCCCGGAAAATGATCGGGCAACGTTCAGGTCGTCGTCCTATCTGGCATTGGCCAAGCAACTTTCGGTGTCCAAGACCCACATTATCCGAATGGTCCAGGAGGGCGTGGAAAAGGGCTATTTCAAAGCGCACTCCAAGACCCGCCTGGAAGTGCTGCCGCCCTTCGTCAGTCTGGTAAAGCGGTTCATGGCCTTTTCATTTGCGGTGGGCCTGCATGCTATTGAAATGGGAGCGTAAGGATGCCGGCTCACTTGAAGTTAAGACCCAGGATGCGCAGGTTGCTGTCGCCTGCGGTCACGCAAGCCGAATGGATAGGCATCATTGCCTGGACAGGTATCGGTTGGATGCAGGCCACGCTGTTCGACATGTCCATGTTGAGTATCACCCTCGGCCTGTTGCTTGTTTGCCGTGTTCATTCGTTGACGACAAACTTTCTGCTGTGGCGGTTGCTCGGGGTGGCTTATATCGTGCTGCTGTCCGTAGGCTTTGCCTATGTCATTCACTTGAATCCGCAATTGCGCATCTATGGCTTGCCCTTGGCCGTTATCCTGGTGGTCGGCAGCGCGATTCTGTTTATCAGTGTCCAGGATTATCTGGTCGGCGCGCTGTCGGTGTGGCTCATTCTGTGGTCGCCCATGCAGGCCGGGCTGTATGCAGCAACCCAGAGTTATCTGTTGATATTTTGTGCCTCGTCGGTGTCGATCGGTTTTATCCTCAGTTACTCGTACTTGAAGAACCTGCGTTCGGTGTTGCTGGTGGAAAGCGAGTTTCGCGCCTTGGCCGAAACCGATTATCTGACCTCCATTCTCAACCGGCGCGCGTTCATGCAAAGCTTCGAACGGTTGCTCGCCAGCGGCCAGGGGGGCTACTTCATCATGCTCGACATCGACAGCTTCAAGGCCATGAACGACCGGTATGGCCACGATGTGGGCGACAAAATTCTGCGCGCGATGGCGCTCTGCCTGAAAAACGCCAAAGGCAGCTACAGCTTTGGAAGGATCGGCGGCGAAGAGTTCGGCGTGCTGTTGCAGGGCGATGACCCGGCGCTTGCCTGCGAGTTTGTGCTGGATTTGCTGCAGGCGATCCGTTGCAGCGTCGCGGCGCCGCACAACTATACGTGCAGTGCCGGCATGGCGCGCTTTGCTTCAGGTGACGAGCTGTCGGCGGTGCTCAAGATCGCGGACAAGAACCTGTATGGCGCCAAGCGCAATGGCAAGGACTGTGTGCACCTGGACGGCGCGCCGCTGCGGCCCGTCGCGGCCTGAAGCGCAGCCCGTGTTGTTCAGCGCTGGGCCAGCACACTGGCCAGCAAGCCGGGGAAGCGCTCCTCGAGCTCGTCGCGCCGCAATGAGTTCATATGGGTAGTGCCCACGTTGCGTGTGTTCACAAGGCCCGCGTCGCGCAAGACCCTGAAGTGGTGGGACATGCTGGATTTGGGCCGCCCACCGTCCAGTTCGCCACAGCTGGCTTCGGGCACGCCGGCCAGGCAGCGCACGATGTCCAGGCGCACGGGATCGCTGAGGGCGTAGAGCAGACGCTCCAGCGTGAGTTCTTGCAGGGTAGGGTGTTTGAAGGCGCGCATGGGGCGAATCATAACAGGGGGGTATCGCTGAATACCATAGTTCGATTACCATCGAACTATCGAATCACACACCCTTCCCATGGAGTCTCTGATGTCCGCGTTATTCGAACCGTTCAAACTAAAAGACGTTACCCTGCGCAATCGCATTGCCATTCCGCCGATGTGCCAATACATGGCCGAGGACGGCATGGTCAATGACTGGCACCACGTGCACCTGGCCGGCATGGCCCGTGGCGGGGCCGGCCTGCTGGTGGTCGAGGCCACCGCCGTCGCGCCTGAGGGGCGTATCACCCCAGGCTGCGCCGGTATCTGGAGCGATGCCCATGCCCAGGCGTTCGTGCCGATGGTCAAGGCCATCAAGGCAGCGGGCTCCGTACCGGGTATCCAGATTGCCCACGCCGGTCGCAAAGCCAGCGCCAACCGCCCATGGGAAGGTGACGACCACATTCCTGCGTCCGATGCCCGTAGCTGGGAAACCATCGCGCCGTCGGCAATCGCGTTCGGCGCGAATCTGCCCAACGTGCCGCGTGCCATGACCCTGGACGATATCGCCCGCGTGCAGCAGGATTTCGTCGACGCCGCCCGTCGCGCCCGTGATGCCGGGTTTGAGTGGATTGAGCTGCACTTCGCCCACGGCTACCTGGGCCAGAGCTTTTTCTCCGAACACTCCAACCAGCGTACCGACGCCTACGGTGGCAGCTTCGACAACCGCAGCCGCTTCCTGCTGGAAACCCTGGCCGCCGTGCGTGAAGTCTGGCCGGAAAACCTGCCGCTTACCGCACGCTTCGGCGTAATCGAATACGACGGCCGGGATGAGCAGACCCTCACCGAGTCCATCGAACTGGCCCGCCGCTTCAAGGCCGGTGGCCTGGACCTGCTGAGTGTCAGCGTCGGGTTCACCATTCCCGACACCAACATCCCGTGGGGCCCGGCGTTCATGGGCCCGATTGCCGAGCGTGTACGCCGCGAGGCGGGCATCCCGGTGACGTCGGCGTGGGGCTTTGGTACGCCGCAACTGGCCGAAGGCGCGCTGCAGGCCGGGCACCTTGACCTGGTGTCGGTGGGTCGCGCGCATCTGGCGGATCCGCATTGGGCGTACTTTGCGGCCAAGGAACTGGGCGTGGAAAAGTCGTCCTGGACCCTGCCGGCGCCTTACGCGCACTGGTTGGAACGCTATCGCTGAGGCAAGCAGAGAGCGTTTTTGCGCATATCCAAATGTGGGAGGGGGCTTGCCCCGATAGCAGTGGGTCAGTCTCAATATTTTTGACTGATACACCGCCATCGGGGGCAAGCCCCCTCCCACATTTTGTTTTTCATCCATCAGACAATCCGCGCCACGCCGTACAAAGCTGATACACGAAAAACAACAAATGAGAAACGATATCAAACGAGAACTGTTTGATATATGATGCGCGGCGAATTCTTGGCAGGTTTGCCGCCCCATCTGGCTCATTCACTAGGTTCAACATCCATGCGTCGTACCCTGATTTCCATCTGTGTGCTGCAGGCGTTTTCGCCGTTCAGTTGGGCAGATAGTGCCCCCACTGAAAAAACCAGTCTTGAGTTGCAAGCGACCACTGTGACCGGCACGGCGGATTTCGAGACGGCTCAGGGACCGGTCAAGGGCTACCACGCCACACGTTCAGCCAGTGCGACGCGTACCGATACATCCATCCATGAAACACCGCAGTCCATCACCGTGGTCTCCAAAGACGTGGTCGAGGACATTGGTGCGACGCGTCTGCAAGATGCGCTCGATTACGCGGGCGGGGTGGGTCGGGCGAATAACTTCGGCGGCCAGGGCCTCACCAGTTTCACCGTGCGCGGCTTTACCACTGCAGAGTTCTATCGCAATGGCTTCCCCGTGAACCGCGGCTACCCGGCCATGCCCGACGCCAACACGATCGAACGTCTTGAAGTGTTGCGTGGCCCGGCGACCATGCTCTACGGCCGGGGCGATCCCGGCGGCACCTTCAACGTGGTGTCCAAGCAGCCGTTGGCCGAGCGTACGGTCACACTGGGCAGCCAACTGGATGATCAAGGCATGAAGCGCGGCACTCTGGATGCTTCCGGCCCGCTGGATGAAGACGGCCGCCTGGCCTATCGCCTGAATGTGGTGGGCGAGGGCGGCGATACGTTCCGCGACCATGTCTCCACCGAACGCTACGGCGTGGCCCCGGTGCTGACCTGGCAAGCCACCGATGAGACCAAGGTGATCTTCGAAGGCGACTTCATACGCAACAACCACCCGCTGGATCGCGGCCTGACCCGCTTTGCCAACCAGCGCGGCACGCCGTCGCGCGACACCTTCTGGGGTGAAAAATACGCCGGTGATCTGCACAACGATAACAACACGGCGCAGTTGCGCTTTGAGCATCTGCTCAACGACAACTGGACCCTGGGCGGTGGTTTCCAGTGGCTGGACGGCACGATGAAGGGCAATGGCGTGGAGGCCAATAACGCAAGCAGCCTGGGGGCTGACGGCCGCACCCTGCAGCGCAACTTCAACTACCGCAAGCTGGAGTGGACCGACAAGGACTATCAGCTCAACCTGACCGGGCACTTCGCCACTGGCGGTTTCGAGCACACCTTGTTGACTGGCATCGAATACGAGGATTACGACTACAAGTCGATCATCCAACGTTCCAGCGCTGCTTTCCCGATCGATATCTTCAACCCGGTCTACGGCCAGCCACGTCCGGCGCTGACCCGCACGCCGACCCACGATAAAGAGAACCTCAAAACCTATGCGGTCTTCGTCCAGGACCAGGTCGCGCTGACCGAACGATTGAAAGTCCTCGCCGGCGCACGCCTTGAGCGTTTCGAGCACCAGTACGAATCCTACGTGGCGGGCGTTAAACCGTGGAACGCGGCCGACAATGCGGTCACCCCGCGCGTCGGCGTGATGTATGACCTGATCGACACCGTCGCGATCTACGCCGATGCCGCGCGCTCCTTCAAGCCGAACACCGGTGCCAGCCGTCAAGGTGGCGGGTTCGAACCGGAGAAGGGCAAGTCCTACGAGATGGGTGTGAAATGGGAAGCGCTGGATAAACAGCTGAGCGTCGACGCGGCGATCTACCAGATCGAAAAGAAGAACGTCCAGGGTGTCGACCCGCTCGACTCTGCCTTCAATGTGGCGACCGGTCAGGTGCGCAGCCGTGGTTTCGACCTGAACGTGGCCGGTAACCTCACGCCTGAATGGCGGATGATCGGCGGCTATGCCTACGTGGACGCCGCCGTTACCAAGGACACGACGGTCCGTACCGGAACGCGTCTGGCCAACATCCCGCGCAATAGCTTCAGCCTGCTCAACGTGTATGAGTTCCAGGATGGCGCACTCAAGGGCCTGGGCCTTGGCGCCGGTGGCAAATACGTGGCTGATCGTGCCGGGCAGACCACCAACTCCACCTTCACCATGGACGCTTACACGGTGGTCGACCTGCTCGGTTACTACAAGGTCAACGAGAACGTGCGGCTCAACCTGGATGTGAAGAACCTGTTCAACCGTGAATACGAGGAGGGCTCGTTCCAGAACTTCTATGCCTACCCGGGCGAGCCGCGCACGGTGCAGGTCGGAATCGCCTACACCCTCTGACGCTGTACACAATGCAAATGTGGGAGGGGGCTTGCCCCCGATAGCGGTGGGTCAGTCAGATTATCGGGTACTGATGCACCGCCATCGGGGGCAAGCCCCCTCCCACATTGGACCCCATTTACATCCTGGGGACGCTACAACGGCGTCAACACATTCATCACCGTATCCAGCGCCACCCGCGTGTCATCCAGTTGCACCAGCGAAGCATGCCGCGCGCCCAGTGCATCACGGTTTTTTATCGCAGTGAGAATCGCCTTGTGCCGCGGCAGGCTCAGGCCCTGGATGTCCGGGCGGCGGTTGGTGATGTTGATCGATTCGCGCAACGGCAGCGAGAGCATGTTGCACATGTAGGCGAGCAGGTCGTTGCGGGTGGCGTCGGCAATCGCGCGGTGAAAGTCCAGGTCGGCCTGCAACAGCTCGTCGTGGGTCTTGGCGGTTTCCATGCCCTGGTAGGCGTGTTCGATGGTGGCGATGTCTTCATCGGTGGCGGTGGTCGCGGCCATGGCGGCGATTTCCGGTTCGAGAATGCGCCGCACCCCGGCCAGGGTATTGAAGAATTCACTGTGGGGCGTGGACTGCATCAACCAGGACAGCACGTCTGGGTCGAGCAGGTGCCATTTCAGGCGTGGCCGCACCACGGCGCCCACCCTGGGCTTGGAATACACCAGTCCCTTGGCGCTGAGCACCCGCGTCGCCTCGCGCAGCACCGAACGGCTGACCTTGTATTCCTCGCACAGCGTGGCTTCCATGGGCAGTCTTTCTTCCGGCTTGAAGCGACCGGAAACGATGTGCATGCCCAAGTCCTGAACGATCTGGGCATGCATGCTCTTGCGCGGCTTGGGCGGCTGGTGATCCATAACGACGGGCAGGCTCTGGCTTAGATTCGCCGCATCATAGCATCCCAATTAGTGGGAATGCCGTGGGACTTCGGCGCCACGGCAGCCCACCAGGAAGTCAAAGTCGCAGCCCTGGTCGGCTTGCAGCACATGGTCGATGTACAGCTGGCGATAGCCGCCGACGATGAGTTTTTCGGTGGGCGCCAGGTCCGCCATGCGCGCCGCCAGCTCTGCGTCGGGGATGTCCAGGTGCAGGCGGCCGTTGGCGCAGTCGAGTTCGATCCAGTCACCTTCCTTCACCGCTGCCAGCGGCCCGCCGGCAGCGGCTTCCGGTGCCACATGCAGCACCACCGTGCCGTAAGCGGTGCCGCTCATGCGCGCATCGGAAATGCGCACCATGTCCGTCACGCCCTGGGCCAGCAGCTTGGCCGGCAGGCCCATGTTGCCGACTTCGGCCATGCCTGGGTAACCCTTGGGCCCGCAGTTTTTCATGACCAGGATCGAGTTGGCGTCCACGTCCAGTTCCGGGTCGTTGATGCGTGCCTTGTACATGTCGAAGTTTTCGAACACCACCGCGCGGCCACGGTGCTGCATCAACTCGGCGCTGGCGGCCGATGGCTTGAGCACCGCACCCAGCGGCGCCAGGTTGCCGCGCAGCACGCAGATGCCGCCGTCGGCGCGGATCGGGTTATCGAGGGTGCGGATCACTTCGTCCTGGCCGTAGATCGGCGAGTCCTTGGTGTTCTCGCCCAACGACTTGCCGTTGACGGTCAATGCATTCGGGTGCGGGATCAGGTTGGCTTCACCGAGACGACGCAGCACGGCGGGCAGGCCACCGGCGTAGTAGAACTCCTCCATCAGGAAGCGCCCCGACGGCTGCAAGTCGACGATGGTCGGCATGCCGCGCCCGATGCGGGTCCAGTCGTCCAGGTCGAGCTCGACGCCGATGCGCCCGGCGATGGCTTTCAGGTGAATCACTGCGTTGGTCGAACCGCCAATGGCCGCGTTCACGCGGATCGCATTTTCGAAGGCTTCCTTGGTGAGAATCTTCGACAGCTTCAAGTCTTCGCGCACCATCTCCACTGCGCGCATGCCCGACATGTGCGCCAGGACATAACGCCGCGCATCCACCGCCGGGATCGCCGCGTTGTGGGGCAGGGACGTACCCAGTGCCTCGGCCATGCAGGCCATGGTCGACGCGGTGCCCATGGTGTTGCAGGTCCCCGCCGAGCGCGACATGCCGCCTTCGGCCGCAAGGAAATCATCCAGGGTAATGGTGCCGGCCTTGACCTGTTCGCTGAGCTGCCACACCACCGTGCCCGAGCCGATGTCCTGGCCCTTGTGCTTGCCGTTGAGCATCGGCCCGCCGGTGACGACGATGGCCGGCACGTCGCAGCTGGCGGCGCCCATCAGCAGCGCCGGGGTGGTTTTGTCGCAGCCGGTCAGCAGCACCACGCCGTCAATCGGGTTGCCGCGAATCGCTTCTTCCACGTCCATGCTCGCCAGGTTGCGGGTGAGCATGGCGGTAGGGCGCAGGTTGGATTCGCCATTGGAGAACACCGGGAATTCCACCGGGAAGCCACCGGCTTCGATCACGCCGCGTTTGACGTGCTCGGCGATCTGGCGGAAATGCGCGTTGCACGGGGTCAGCTCCGACCAGGTGTTGCAGATGCCGATGATCGGCTTGCCATGGAACTGATGGTCGGCAATGCCCTGGTTCTTCATCCAGCTGCGGTACATGAAGCCGTTCTTGTCGGCAGTACCGAACCACTGGGCGGAGCGTAGGCCGGGCTTTTTATCAGACATGATCGATTCTCTTATTGTATGACTATATGTTCTAACCGTAGCTAAACATAAGCGCAAAAACCAAGCTTTGGAAGAGTTGTTTTGTAAATAGTCCTACTATATAGTCTTTCTCAACTGAGGTATGACCCTGGCGGATTTTCGCGAGAGGCGTCCCCCGAGCTTCTATAAAAACAACAATCGGAGATCGACCCCATGAGCCAGGAACTGCGGCTTATTCGGCGCATCACGCTGAAACTGATTCCCTTCCTGATCCTGCTGTACCTGATTGCCTACGTGGACCGCTCCGCCGTGGGCTTCGCCAAGCTGCACATGGGCGCCGACGTCGGCATCGGCGATGCGGCCTATGGCCTGGGCGCCGGGTTGTTCTTCATTGGCTACTTCCTGTTCGAGATTCCCAGCAACCTGATGCTCGACCGCTTCGGCGCGCGGCGCTGGTTTGCGCGCATCATGATCACCTGGGGCACCATTACCATCGGCATGGCCTTTGTGCAGGGGCCCCACAGCTTCTATGTGATGCGCTTTCTGCTCGGCGCGGCCGAGGCTGGGTTCTTTCCGGGCGTGCTGTACTACATCACCCAGTGGTTCCCGGTGCGCCATCGCGGCAAGATCCTCGGGCTGTTCATCCTCTCCCAACCCATTGCGATGATGATCACCGGCCCGGTGTCCGGCGGGCTGCTGGGTATGGATGGCATCCTCGGCCTGCACGGCTGGCAGTGGCTGTTTATCGTGATCGGCACCCCGGCGATCCTGCTCACGTGGCCGGTGCTGCGCTACCTGCCGGACGGCCCCAAACAGGTCAAGTGGATGAGCGAGGAAGAAAAGGCCTGGCTCACGGGTGAGTTGAACAAAGACCTGCAAGCCTACGGCCAGACCCGCCACGGCAACCCGCTGCATGCGTTGAAAGACAAGCGCGTGTTGCTGCTGGCGCTGTTCTACCTGCCGGTGACCTTGAGCATCTATGGCCTGGGCCTGTGGCTGCCGACGCTGATCAAGCAGTTCGGCGGCAGCGACCTCACCACCGGCTTCATCTCCGCCGTGCCCTACATGTTCGGCATCATCGGTTTGTTGATCATCCCGCGCAGTTCCGACCGCTTGAACGACCGTTATGGCCACCTCGCCGTGCTCTATGTGCTGGGCGCCATCGGCCTGTTCTCAAGCGCCTGGCTGAGTGCGCCGGTGCTGCAGATGGCCGCGCTGTGCCTGGCGGCATTCGCGCTGTTTTCCTGCACGGCGGTGTTCTGGACTTTGCCGGGACGCTTCTTCGCCGGCGCCAGTGCGGCGGCCGGTATCGCGTTGATCAATTCGGTGGGCAACCTGGGCGGCTATATCGGCCCGTTTGTGATCGGTGCGCTCAAGGAATACACCGGCAACCTGGCGTCGGGCTTGTACTTTCTGTCTGCGGTGATGGTGTTCGGGCTGGTGTTGACCGGCGTGGTCTACCGCGTGCTGGAGCGCAAGCATGTACTGCCTGTCGACCAATTCGCCGCCAGTGCCCGTGGCGCTACACGACCTTAATCTGGGAGAACATTCATGCGTTTAGTTCAGTTCGAGTCAAGCAATGGCGAACGCCGTGTCGGCGTCGTCGAGGGCAGCCAACTGCGTGAGGTGCGCACGGCGCGCAGTGTGCGCGAGTTGGCCCTGGCCGCCATCGAAGCGGGCGTGGGCCTGGAACAGCAGGTGAACAGCCTCGGCCTGGGCGACGGCCACGACTACGCACGCCTGCTGGCCGACCTGAAGGTCCTGCCGCCGCTGGATCACCCGGACCCGGCGCACATGCTGATCAGCGGCACCGGCCTGACCCACCTGGGCAGCGCCTCGGCACGCGACAAGATGCACCAGGCCGGCGATGAGACCGCCTTGACCGACACCATGCGCATCTTCAAATGGGGCGTGGAGGGCGGCAAGCCGGCCGCCGGCCAGGCGGGCGTGCAACCGGAGTGGTTCTACAAGGGCGACGGCAGCACCGTCGTGCGCCCGGGCGCAGCCTTCCCGGTGCCGCCGTTTGCCGAAGATGCCGGTGAAGAGCCGGAAATCGGCGGCCTTTACGTCATCGGCCCGGACAGCAAGCCCTATCGTGTGGGCTTTGCGGTGGGCAACGAATTCTCCGACCACATCATGGAACGCAAGAACTACCTGTACCTGGCCCATTCCAAACTGCGCAGTTGCAGCTATGGCCCGGAAGTGCGCGTGGGCGAGTTGCCCCAGCATTTGTCGGGCACCAGCCGTATCCTGCGCAACGGCGAGGAAATCTGGCGGAACGAATTCCTCAGCGGCGAGGCCAATATGTGCCACAGCCTGGAAAACCTCGAATACCACCACTTCAAATACCGCCAGTTCCTCAAGCCCGGCGATGTGCATATTCACTTCTTCGGCACCGCCACGCTGTCATTTGCCGACGGTATACGTACCCAGGCCGGCGATGTGTTCGAGATCAGCCAGGCTGAGTTCGGTGCACCGCTGGTCAACCGTGTCGGCAGCAGCGATGCGGCATTCGAACCCGGCAACGTCATCACCCTTTAAAGGAGAGCCCCATGACTCAGTTCCTCGGTCACAATTTCATCGGCGGCCAGCGCAGCGCCAACGGCAGCGTCAAGCTGCAGAGCGTCGACGCCACCACAGGCGAGGCCTTGCCTCAGGATTTCTATCAGGCCACCCCGGAGGAAGTCGACGCCGCCGCCCAGGCCGCCGCGCAGGCTTATCCGGCCTACCGTGCCCTGAGTGCCGCGCGCCGCGCGCAGTTCCTGGACGCCATTGCTGATGAGCTGGATGCGCTGAGTGACAACTTCGTCGAGCTGGTATGCCGCGAAACCGCGCTGCCCGCCGCCCGTATCAAAGGCGAGCGCGGGCGCACCAGCGGCCAGATGCGTTTGTTCGCCACCGTGCTGCGTCGCGGTGATTTCTACGGTGCGCGTATCGATAAGGCGCTGCCGGATCGCCAGCCGCTGCCACGTCCGGACCTGCGCCAATATCGCATCGGCCTGGGCCCGGTCGCCGTGTTCGGAGCCAGCAACTTCCCCTTGGCGTTCTCCACAGCCGGTGGCGACACCGCCGCTGCGCTGGCGGCCGGTTGCCCGGTGGTGTTCAAGGCGCACAGCGGTCACATGGCCACGGCCGAACAGGTCTCCAACGCGATCATCCGCGCAGCAGAAGCCACCGAGATGCCCGCCGGTGTATTCAACATGATCTTTGGCGGCGGCGTCGGCGAAGCGCTGGTCAAGCACCCGGCGATCCAGGCGGTGGGCTTTACCGGCTCGCTCAAGGGCGGTCGTGCCCTGTGTGACATGGCGGCAGCGCGCCCGCAACCGATCCCGGTGTTTGCCGAGATGTCGAGCATCAACCCGGTGATTGTATTGCCCCAGGCCCTCACCGCACGGGCTGAAAGCGTGGCCCGCGACCTGACCGCTTCGGTGGTGCAAGGCTGCGGCCAGTTCTGCACCAACCCTGGCCTGGTGATCGGTATCGCTTCGCCCGAATTCAGCGCATTTACCCAGCAGGTGGCGCAACTGATCGGCGAGCAACCGGCGCAAACCATGCTCAACGCCGGCACCCTGGGCAGCTACGGCAAGGGCCTGGAAAAGCTGCTGTCCCACTCCGGGATCGAGCACCTGGCAGGCAGCGCGCAATCGGGCAACCAGGCGCAGCCGCAACTGTTCAAGGCCGATGTACGCCTGTTGATCGATGGCGACGAAGTGCTGCAGGAAGAAGTCTTCGGCCCCACCACGGTGTTTGTCGAAGTCGCCGATCAGGCCCAGCTCAGCGCCGCCTTGCACGGCCTGCACGGGCAGTTGACGGCCACGATCATTGGTGAGCCGGCCGACCTGCAACAGTTCGCCGAGCTGACGCCGCTGCTGGAGCAGAAAGTCGGGCGCATCCTGCTCAACGGTTACCCCACCGGTGTGGAAGTCTGCGATTCGATGGTGCACGGCGGGCCTTATCCGGCCACCTCCGATGCCCGTGGCACCTCGGTCGGCACCTTGGCCATCGATCGTTTCCTGCGCCCGGTGTGCTTCCAGAACTACCCTGACAGCCTGCTGCCCGACGCGCTGAAGAACGCCAACCCGCTGCGTATCCAGCGGCTGGTGGATGGCGCGCCGTCACGCGAATCGCTGTAACGCGCACCCGGGAACAACCACGCTCAAGGAGGCACCATGTCGTTTCACGCTGTCACCGCGCACCGCGCGCAACTGGGGGAGGGCCCGTTCTGGGACGCGCCCACCCAGGCGCTGTACTGGGTCAATATTGCCGGCAAACAGGCGCTGCGCCTGATGGACGGGCAGCTGCAGGTGTGGCAGTTGCCCGAGCATGTCTCGGCGTTCATTCCCTGTGAAAGCGGCGATGCACTGGTGACCTTGAGCAGCGGTGTGTATCGCCTCGACCTGGCCACCGAAGCCTTGACGCTGCTGTGCGTGGCCGACCCGCAAGCGGGCAACCGTGGCAATGAAGCGCGCTGCGATGCCCAGGGCCGACTGTGGCTGGGCACCATGCAGAACAATATCGGCGAGCAGGGTGAAGACCTGCCCATCACGCGACGCTCCGGCGGGCTGTTTCGCATTGATGCCGATGCGACAGTCACGCCGTTGCTCAGCGGCTTGGGCATTCCCAATACCTTGCTGTGGAACGAGGACGGTAGCCAGGTGCACTTCGGCGACAGCATGGATGGCACGCTCTATCAGCACTTGATCCACGCCGATGGTCAGCTTGCACCGTCACAGGTGTGGTTCGGCCCGCACGAACGCGGCGGGCCGGACGGCTCGGCCATGGATGCTGAAGGCTATATCTGGAATGCGCGCTGGGACGGCAGTTGCCTGTTGCGCCTGACGCCTGACGGTCAGGTGGACCGCATCATCGAACTGCCGGTCAGCCGCCCCACCAGTTGCGTGTTCGGTGGTCCCAACCTCACCACTCTTTATATCACCAGCGCCGCCAGCCCTTTGGGTCACCCCTTGGACGGTGCGGTGCTGGCCGTTGAAGTTGATGTACCTGGAAAACCTTGCACTCGCTTTGCCGGATAAACCCTGTAGGAGCGAGCTTGCTCGCGAAAAACCTGAGAGCGCTGCGTTCGCCCTGAATGACCGCGTCAGCGTTGACGTTCTTCGCTAGCAAGCTCGCTCCTACATAAAAACACAAAACAACAACAAGGAGTCACCCGTATGAATCGTCGTCGTGGTTTGCGTTCCCTGTGCTGCGCCGCTGTGGCGGTCTCGGCCATGAGCTTGAGCGGGCTGTTGCTGGCCGCTGAAGAAGTGAAAATCGGTTTCCTGGTCAAGCAGGCCGAGGAACCGTGGTTCCAGACTGAATGGGCCTTTGCCGAGAAAGCCGCCCAGGACAAAGGCTTCAAACTGATCAAGATCGCCGTACCCGACGGCGAGAAAACCCTCTCGGCCATCGACAGCCTGGCCGCCAACGGCGCCAAGGGTTTTGTGATCTGCCCGCCGGACGTGTCCCTGGGCCCGGCCATCGTCGCCAAGGCCAAGCTCAACGATATGAAAGTCATGGCCGTGGATGACCGCTTCGTCGATGCCAAGGGCAATTTCATGGAAGACGTGCCTTACCTGGGCATGGCGGCTTTTGAAGTCGGCCAGAAGCAGGGCGCGGCCATGGCCGCCGAAGCGAAAAAACGCGGCTGGGATTGGAAGGACACCTACGCGGTAGTCAACACCTTCAACGAACTCGACACCGGCAAGAAACGCACCGACGGCTCGATCAAATCCCTGGAAGAAGCCGGCATTCCCAAGGACCACATCCTCACCGCTGCGCTGAAAACCCTCGACGTTCCGGGCAGTATGGATGCCACCAACTCGGCCCTGGTCAAGCTGCCGCGCGGCGCGAAAAACCTGATCATCGGAGGCATGAACGACAACACCGTGCTGGGCGGCGTACGCGCTACCGAAAGCGCTGGTTTTGCGGCGGCCAACGTGATCGGCATCGGCATCAATGGCACCGACGCCATCGGCGAATTGAAGAAACCCAACAGCGGCTTCTTTGGCTCGATGCTGCCCAGCCCGCATATCGAAGGCTACAAAACCGCCGAGATGATGTACGAGTGGATCACCAAGGGCACTGAACCGCCGAAGTACACCGCCATGGACGAAGTAACCCTGATCACTCGCGCCAACTTCCAGGAAGAACTGACCAAGATCGGGCTGTGGAAATGACCGCTGCGGCCCTGCGTTTTGACGGTATCGGCAAAACCTTCCCTGGGGTCAAGGCGCTCGATGGCATCAGCTTCACCGCCCACCCAGGGCAGGTGCATGCCTTGATGGGCGAGAACGGCGCGGGTAAATCGACGCTGCTGAAGATCCTCGGCGGCGCCTATATCCCCAGCAGCGGCACGGTGCAGATCGGCGAGCAGGTCATGGCCTTCAAGAACGCCGCCGACAGCATCGCCAGCGGCGTGGCGGTGATCCACCAGGAGCTGCACCTGGTGCCGGAAATGACCGTGGCCGAGAACCTGTTCCTCGGGCATATGCCGTCACGCTTCGGCGTGGTCAACCGGGGCCTGCTGCGCCAGCAGGCGCTGGCCTGTCTCAAAGGCCTGGCCGATGAAATCGATCCCGAGGAGAAACTCGGCCGCCTGTCCCTGGGCCAGCGTCAATTGGTGGAAATCGCCAAGGCGCTGTCCCGTGGCGCCCATGTGATCGCCTTCGATGAACCGACCAGCAGCCTTTCGGCGCGGGAAATCGACCGCTTGATGGCGATCATCACGCGCCTGCGCGATGAGGGCAAAGTGGTGCTCTACGTGTCCCATCGCATGGAAGAAGTGTTCCGTATCTGCAATGCGGTGACGGTGTTCAAGGATGGCCGCTTCGTGCGCACCTTCGAAGACATGAGCGCGCTGACTCATGACCAGTTGGTGACCTGCATGGTCGGCCGCGATATCCAGGACATCTACGATTATCGCCCGCGCGAGCACGGCGAAGTGGCGCTCAAGGTCGACGGCCTGCTCGGCCCCGGCCTGCGCGAGCCGATCAGTTTCAACGTGCGCAAAGGCGAAATCCTCGGCCTGTTCGGGCTGGTGGGGGCAGGGCGCACGGAGCTGTTCCGGCTGCTCAGTGGCCTGGAGCGTGCCAGTGCCGGCAACCTGGAACTGTGCGGTGAGCCGCTGCAGTTGCGCTCACCGCGCGATGCCATCGCGGCCGGTGTGTTGCTGTGCCCGGAAGACCGCAAGAAGGAGGGCATCATTCCACTGTCCAGCGTCGCCGAGAACATCAACATCAGTGCCCGTGGCGCGCATTCGGCGTTCGGCTGGCTGTTGCGCGATGGCTGGGAGAAGGGCAACGCCGAGCATCAGATCAAGGCGATGAAGGTCAAGACCCCGAACGCGGCCCAGAAGATCATGTACCTCTCAGGCGGCAACCAGCAAAAGGCTATTCTCGGCCGCTGGCTGTCGATGCCGATGAAGGTGCTGCTGCTGGACGAGCCCACGCGCGGCATCGACATCGGCGCCAAGGCCGAGATCTACCAGATCATCCACAACCTCGCGGCGCAAGGCATTGCGGTGATCGTGGTGTCCAGCGACCTGATGGAGGTGATGGGCATTTCCGACCGCATCCTGGTGCTGTGCGAAGGCTCCATGCGCGGTGAACAACTGCGCGCACACGCGACTGAATCCAACCTGCTGCAGCTGGCCTTGCCGCGTAGCCTGGCGAACTGAGAGACGACCATGACCATTCAAGAGAACGCATTACCCCCGGCACGCAAACCCCTCGATCTACGCGCATTGCTCGACAACTGGGCCATGCTGCTGGCGGCGGTGGGCATCTTTGTGCTGTGCGCCTTGCTGATCGACAACTTCCTCTCGCCGCTGAACATGCGCGGGCTGGGCCTGGCGATTTCCACAGTGGGCATTGCCGCGTGCACCATGCTGTTCTGCCTGGCGTCGGGGCATTTCGACTTGTCGGTGGGCTCGGTGATTGCCTGCGCCGGTGTGGTGGCGGCGATTGTGATGCGCGACACCGACAGCGTGATGCTGGGCATCGGCGCGGCGCTGTTGATGGGCCTGATGGTGGGCTTGATCAACGGCATCGTGATTGCCAAGCTGCGGGTCAACGCGTTGATCACCACCTTGGCGACCATGCAGATCGTGCGTGGCCTGGCTTATATCTTTGCCGACGGCAAAGCGGTGGGCGTGTCCCAGGATCAGTTCTTCGTGTTCGGCAACGGCCAGCTGTTCGGCGTGCCGGTGCCGATCCTGATCACCATCGTGTGCTTTCTGTTCTTCGGCTGGTTGCTCAATTACACCACCTACGGGCGCAACACCATGGCCATCGGCGGTAACCCGGAAGCGGCATTGCTGGCCGGCGTGAACGTTGATCGCACCAAGATCCTGATCTTCGCCGTGCACGGTTTGATCGGCGCGTTGGCCGGGGTGATCCTGGCCTCGCGCATGACCTCCGGCCAGCCGATGATCGGCCAGGGCTTCGAGCTGACGGTGATTTCGGCCTGTGTGCTGGGCGGGGTGTCATTGAGTGGCGGTATCGGCATGATCCGCCATGTGATTGCCGGGGTGTTGATCCTGGCGATCATCGAGAACGCGATGAACCTCAAGAACATCGATACCTTCTACCAGTACGTGATCCGCGGCTCGATCCTGCTGCTGGCCGTGGTCATCGACCGCATGAAACAACGCTGATCCCAAGCCATATGAGGATCAAAATGTGGGAGGGGGCTTGCCCCCGATAGCAGTGGGTCAGTTGATGCATCTGTAGCTGACCCACCGCAATCGGGGGCAAGCCCCCTCCCACAGTTTTAATCGGCGCTGAACTTGAAGACGGTGTTCTGGGTGTAGGTCTGCCCCGGGTTCAAGCGGGTCGAGGCAAACGTGGGCTGGTTAGGCGCGTCCGGAAAATGCTGGGTCTCCAGGGTGAACCCGCTCCAATGCTGGTACGCCTTGCCGCCCTTGCCCTTCATCGAACCGTCCAGGAAGTTGCTGGTATAGAACTGCACGCCTGGCTCGCTGGTGTAGAGCTGCAGGCGCCGGCCCGACTCAGGGTCATGCACATCGGCCGCCAGCTGCTTGACGTCACCCTTGGTATCCAAGGCCCAGTTGAAGTCGAACCCGCCCTGTTTCGGTTCGGCAAACTTGAGCTGCGGATGGTCGTCCTTAATGTGCTGGCCGATGGCGGTAGGCTTGAGGAAATCCATCGGCGTGCCCTTGACCGGCGCCAGTTCGCCGGTGGGGATCAGGGTGGCGTTCACCGGGGTGTAATGGCTGGCGTGCAGGGTGGCGACCTGCTTGAGGATGTCGCCATTTCCGGCGCCGGCCAGGTTGAAATAGCTGTGGTTGGTGAGGTTGAGCACGGTCGGTTTGTCGGTGGTGGCCTTGTAGTCGATGTGCAGTTCGTTCTTGTCGTTGAGGCGGTAGGTGACTTCGGTTTTCAGGTTGCCGGGGAAACCCATCTCGCCGTCCTTGGACAGGTAACTGAGCTTCACGCCGACTGAGTCCTTGTCCTTGACCGACTCGGCTTTCCACACCTGCTTGTCGAAGCCCTGGGCGCCGCCATGCAGCGAGTTGGGGCCATCGTTGAGCGGTACCTGGTAGCGTTTGCCATCGAGTTCGAAGGCGCCGCCGGCCAGGCGATTGCCGAAGCGGCCGATGGTCGCGCCGAAAAACGCGGTGCCGGCCTGGTAGCCCTGCACGTCATCGAAGCCGAGTACCACGTCGTCGACCTTGCCGTGTTTGTCCGGCACCTTGAGCGACTGCAGCACACCGCCGTAGGTAATCACCGTGGCTTGCATGCCATGGCTGTTACGCAACACGTATTGTTCGACAGGAGTACCGTCATTGGTTTTGCCAAAGGGTTTGTGTTCGCTGCTCAGGCCGGCGGCCTGAGCGCCGCCGCTGGCGATCAGCATGGACAGTGCCAGGCCGGACAGCAGGTATCGAGGGTGCTTCATGGTCGAACTTCCTTTTGTTGTTTTAGGATTGAATAGTTCTACTAATGTGCGATATTTCGTCACTTGGACAGCGAATTTATAGCCTTTAACGCCGATTTCGTAAAATAAAATAAGACTAATTGATCGAGGCATCACGTTATGAGTACTGAGCACGCCCTGTATCCCGACCTCAAGGGCAAGACCGTAATGATCTCCGGCGGGGCTTCCGGCATCGGCGAATTCATGGTGCGGGCCTTCGCGGCCCAAGGCGCCAAGGTGGCGTTTGTGGACCGCGCACAAAGCCAGGGCGAACGCCTGGCTGCGCTGCTCAATTCCAAGGGGCATACCGTCGAGTTCGAATGCTGCGATATCACCGACGAGATTGGCTACCGCGCCGCGATTGGGCGCTTCGAGCATTCCCTGGGCCCGATCACGGTGCTGGTCAACAACGCCGCGAACGATGTGCGTCATACCCTGGAGGAAATCGACTCGGAGATGTTCGACCGCCTGATTGCGGTCAACCTCAAGCACGCGTTCTTTGCCGCCAAGGCCGTGGTACCGATGATGAAGCATGCCGGTGGCGGCTCGATCATCAACCTGGGCTCCGTCGGCTGGATGATGGCCTCCGCCGGCTACCCGGTGTACGCCGCCAGCAAGGCTGCCGCCCATGGCATGACCCGCGGCCTGGCCCGGGAGCTGGGGCCGCACCACATTCGCGTCAACACGCTGGTGCCGGGCTGGGTGATGACGGAAAAACAATTGGCCATGTGGGTAGACGACGCAGCCCGTGAGCTGATCGCCCGCAGCCAGTGCCTGCCGGGCAGCGTGATGCCGGAGCATATTGCCAATATGGCGCTGTTTTTGGCTTCCGACGCCTCGGCGATGTGTTCGGCGCAGAACTTTATCGTCGATGGTGGCTGGGTGTAGGCCCACGCAACTGTCCAAATGTGGGAGGGGGCAAGCCCCCTCCCACATTTGAATAGCCTTCGGTCAAGCGATCCAGTCGTTCATATCGAACGCCTGGCTGCGCCGGGCGGCTGTCCGGTAATGCGCTTGAAGGCACGGCTGAACGCCGCCTGGGAGGTGTAGCCGAGGCGCTGCGCCACGGTTTCGATGGGCATGCGCTCCAGGGTCAGCCATTGGCTGGCCAGGCGCATGCGCAGTTGCGTGGCGTAGCGCAGCGGCGGTACGCCGAGCACGGCCTGGAAGCGATCGGCGAACACCGAGCGCGAGGTATGACACTGGTCGGCAAGCTCCGCCACGCTCCAGTCGTGGCCCGGTTGCTGGTGCAAAGCGAGCAGGGCGCGGGCCAGGCGCGGGTCGCGCAACGCCGCCGCCAGGCCCGAGGCGTTGCCACAAGCGCACTCGACCCAGCCCCGTACAATCATCGCCGCCACCACATCGGCGAGGCGCGCGAGAATACCGGGATAGCCCACGCGCGCCGTGGACACTTCGCGTTCCATGACCGCCAGGATCGGCATCAGCCCTGGATAACGCTGGCCTGCGGTATCAATCAGCATCAGGGCCGGCATCAGGTTGCCCAGCCCCTGAAGGCTGCCGAGCTCAAACTCCATGCATGCACTGAACAGCAGCCTGTCGGGAACGGTATCGGGTGATGCATCCACGGCGCAGACGGTATCCCCCAGCGGTGCGCTGTCGAACTGGCTGATGTCCTGCACAGCGGCATCCTCTGCGGACAGCAACGCGTGCGCGCCACCATGGGAGACGAACACCGCATTGCCGGCCGACAGTGCGAAAAGGCTGCCGTCCTCGGCACGCAGCGTGGCGCGGCCGGCCGCGAGAAAGTGGAAATAGGCGTGGCCCGGCTTGGCGTCAAAACCGATTCCGAACGTAGGCCCGGCCTGGATGCGCCGGTACTGCACACCCCGCAGGCGCATGCCGCGCAGCAACTCATTGATCAAGTCGGAAGAAGCGGTGAAAGCATCCACTGAAGTCATTTTCGGGGTTTCAGTCAAGGATTCAAGGTTCTGCATCATAGATCATCCTGACCGGCCTACCTAGACTGAAGGCCACGTTAATGACTGCAGGAAGACTTTTTATGACCGATTGTGCAGCCCATGCGTCTGCGGGCGTTGTGGCGGAGCCAGCCTGGCTGGCGGTATTTTCCCTGGCGATGGGGGTGTTCGGCTTGCTCACGGCGGAGTACTTGCCGGCCAGCCTGTTGACGCCGATGGCCCTGGACCTGGGCGTCACAGAGGCGCTGGCCGGGCAAGCCGTCACGGTGACGGCGGTAGTGGCGCTGTTTGCCGGTTTGCTGGTGCCGGGGCTGACCCGTGGTATTGACCGGCGCATTGTGCTGCTGGGCTTTTCCACGCTGATGATCGCCTCCAACCTGCTGGTGGCGTTGTCCTCCAGCCTGACGGTGCTGTTGTTGATGCGCATCCTGCTGGGCATTGCCCTCGGCGGTTTCTGGAGCATGGCGGCGGCGGTGGCGATGCGCCTGGTGCCCGCAGCGTCGTTGCCCCGTGCGCTGTCGATCATTTTCAGCGGTATCGCGCTGGGCACCGTGGTCGCCGTGCCGCTGGGCAGCTACCTGGGTGGCCTGTACGGCTGGCGCAGTGCGTTTATCGCGGCCGCCGCCGTTGGCCTGGTAACCCTGGCGTTCCAGTCGTTCACGCTGCCGCGCCTGGCACCGAACGGCACCGCGCGCCTGCGCACCGTGCTGCAAGTGCTGCTGCGCCCCGGCATCGCCATGGGCATGTTCGGCTGCGTGTTGGTGCACACCGCGCATTTCGCGCTGTTCACCTATATTAGGCCGTTCCTGGAAAGCACCACCGGGGTCGGTACGCAAGGGCTGGCGCTGATGCTGCTGGGGTTCGGCGTAGCGAATTTTGCCGGCACGCTGGTCGCCGGTTGGTTGCTGGTGCGCCACCCACGCGCAACGCTGGTGTTGATGCCGGTGCTGGTGGGTATTGCGGCACTGGCGCTGGTGTTGCTGCCTGCGTCACTGCCGACCCAGGCATTGCTCCTGGCGCTATGGGGCATGGCGTTTGGCGGTGTGCCGGTGGCGTGGTCGAACTGGGTTGCGCGTGCGGTGCCGGACCAGGCCGAAAGTGCCGGAGGCATGGTGGTCGCGTCGGTGCAGTCGGCCATCGCCGCGGGCGCTGCCGGTGGCGGGTTGATGTTCAGCGTCAGCGGCATTGGTGGCGTGTTTGCCGGTGCGGGTGTGTTGATGCTGCTCGCAGCCTTACTCATCGCACTGCGTGTGCAGGTTCCAGGGCAAGAAGGGGACCTGGGTGTGACGCGCCATCAGTCTTTGGTTTAGTCTGAAACCCTTCGTTGATCGCAAACGCCCTAGGAGCATTGAGCATGGCTGACTACGTACCCCCCAAGGTCTGGACCTGGGACGCCGAAAGCGGCGGCACCTTCGCCAGCATCAACCGGCCTGTCGCCGGCGCCACCCATGAAAAAGCGTTGCCGGTGGGCAAGCACCCCTTGCAGCTGTATTCCCTGGCCACGCCCAACGGGCAGAAGGTCACCATCCTGCTCGAAGAGTTGCTGGCTCTCGGGCACACCGGCGCCGAATACGACGCCTGGCTGATCAAGATCGGCGACGGCGACCAGTTCGGCAGCGGCTTCGTGGGCGTCAACCCGAACTCGAAGATTCCGGCGTTGATGGATCACAGCGGCGCAGCGCCGATCCGCGTGTTCGAGTCGGGCGCGATCCTGCAGTACCTGGCCGAGAAATTCGGTGCATTCTTCCCCACCGAACCCACGGCGCGCGCCGAGTGCTTGTCGTGGCTGTTCTGGCAGATGGGCAGCGCGCCGTATCTGGGCGGCGGCTTCGGGCATTTCTATGCGTATGCGCCGAGCAAGATGGAGTACCCGATCAATCGCTTTGCCATGGAGGCCAAGCGTCAGCTGGATGTGCTGGACAAGCGCCTGGCGGTGAGCGAGTACATTGCCGGGGATGAATACACGATCGCCGATATCGCCATCTGGCCTTGGTATGGCGGCTTGGTGAAAGGGCGGTTGTATGGGGCGGCGGAGTTTTTGTCGGTGCATGAGTACAAGCATGTGTTGCGCTGGGCCGATGCCATCGATGCGCGGCCGGCGGTGCAGCGCGGGCGGCGGGTGAATCGGGTGTCGGGTGACGATCAGTTGGCCGAGCGCCATGATGCACGTGATCTGGACTGAGTGAAATCCAAATGTGGGAGGGGGCTTGCCCCCGATGGCGGTCTCTGGGCTGGCCAGTATCTTGGATCAGACCGAGTACATATCCATTATTTAGGTAACGGCCACTTAGGGTTCCGCTTTTACAGCGGCTCACTTTTGAAAAGCGCAAAAGTAAGCAAAACGCTCTTGCCCCACCACTCGGCACCTCGCTTGGGCTCGGTGTGCCCTCTCTCCGGCTTGAATCCGTGGGCCGCCGCAATGGGCCATCCCTGGCCCAGTGCGGCTAACCCGGCGTCCTGCCGGGTTACCCACGGATTCAAGCCTGCGTTCGGCCAGCGTGGTTTAACGGGGCGCCTGAGATCAAAAGCAGATCAAGATCAAGAGCGGCTCGCTTCGCATCGTGGGTACGCTGTTTGTGTGGGAGGGGGCAAGTCGAATCGTCGCACCGCCCCTCCCACATGTGGATTTTCTTGGCTTTGATTTATTTGTAGCGTTGCTCGAAGACGGCCACCTGTTCGGGCTTTATAAGTTCGAACGGTACCCACACTTCCGATTCGATCGGCTCATCTTTGATCATCCGCACGGCTGCCTGCACGGCCTGGGTCGCCTGGGCTTTGGGGTCCTGGAACACCGATGCGCTGAGCACGCCGCGCCGGATTGCCGCCAGCCCATCGGGCAAACCGTCGATACCCACAATCGCTACCTCACCCTTGGCCTTGCCCGCCTGCTGTAAAGCCATGGCCGCGCCAATCGCCATTTCATCGTTGTTGGCCACGATCGCATCGAACTGGGTGCCGGCCAGCAGCCAGTTGCTGGTCAGGTCCATGGCCTTGCTGCGTTGCCATTCGGCACTTTGCTGCTCAACGATTCTGATGCCGGGAAAGTCCTTGAGCACCTGCCGGGCGCCTTCGGTGCGGTCGCGTGTGGCGTTTTGCGCCAGGTCGCCCATGATGATCGCCACGTTGCCCTTGCCGCCGAGCTTTTGCGCGAGGTAGCGCATCTGCAATTGCCCGGCTTCAATGTCGTTGGACGCTACGGTGACCACGCCCTTGGGCAATGTGCGCTCATCCGGGTGACGGTTGACGTACACCAGCGGGGTTTTACTGGCGACGGCGGCGCGGGTGATGTTGGCGGTGGCGGCGGTGTCCACCGGCAGTACGATCACCGCGTCGACGTTCTGGTTGAGGAAGCCCTCGACCTGATTGAGCTGACGCACCACGTCACCCTGAGCGTCCTCGAACTGGATTTGCACGTCCTGTTGCGTGGCGGCCGCTTCAACGCCGGTGCGCACGTAGGTCATGAAGTTATCGTCGACCCGCGCGATGCTCACGCCGATGCGATACGCGGCGAAGCTCGATTGGCTCAACAGCAGTAACAATGTGGCCACGATCAATGAATAGCGATGCATGAGGTGTTCCTCTTGTTGTTATAGGGTGAACGCCTGGCGGAAACGCTCCAGGGCCATGTTGCTGTCGCCGCTGGCCCAGCCTTCCAGGCCGACCACGCCGCTGTAGCCCATGGCATGCAGCGCCCGGGCAATCGCCGGGTAGTGGATTTCGCCGGTGCCGGGCTCTCGGCGTCCGGGCACGTCGGCCACCTGGATTTCGCCGATGGCGGGGCCTGCGCGCTGGATCAGCTCGATCAGGTTGCCTTCGCCGATCTGCGCGTGGTACAGGTCCAGGTTCATCTTCAAATGCGCGCTGCCCACGGCTTCGATCAACGCCAGGGTGTCGTCGGCGCGGGCGAACGGGGTGCCGGGGTGGTCGACCTCGGTGTTGAGGTTTTCCAGCAGGAACACGCGGCCGGCGTCCTCGCCCAGGCGCGCGATCTTTTCCAGGGTCTTGCAGGCGCTCAGCCACATGCGCCCGGTGGTCCGGCTGACGGGCTGCACCGGCAGGCCGCCTTCACCCAGGCCGGTACCGTGCAGATTGAGGCTGGGGCAGTTGAGGCGCTCGGCAACGCGCAAGGATTCGCGGGCGCTGTCGAGCAAGTGGCGGACACCGTCAGGGTCGGTCAGCGTGCCGCTGATATAGCCGGTCATCGAGGTGAAGTCCGCGCCAGTCGCGGCCAGGGCGTTGATGTCCTTGTCTGCCCAGCTCCAGATTTCGGCGCTGAAACCCAACGCATGAATGCGTTTGACCCGCTCCACGAACGGCAGGTCAAGGAACACCATCTCGGCACTGACCGCCAGCTTGAACGGGATCACAGGCTCACCGCCGTGCCTTGCTCGTAGGACTCGATACACGCGCGCGCAATCGCCAGGGCGGCGCGGGCATCTTCGCCGCTGGCCAGGGGGGTGGCGCCGCTGCGCAGGCAGTCGACAAAGTGGTTGAGCTCGGCGATGTAGGCATCGCGCAACAGGTCGGTGTCCAGGCGCTGGGTGTCGGCCTGGATGCCTTGGGCCTGGTAGCGCACCAGGTCCGATGCCTGCACGCCGCCCATGGTCAGCATGCCGGCGCTGCCGAACACTTCACCGCGTACGTCGTAGCCATACACCGCCTGGAAGCTGGCTTCGGCGGTGGCAATCGCACCGTTATCGAAGCGAATCGTGACCACGGCGGTGTCGAGCAAACCTCGGCTTTTGTATTCCGGTGCGATCAGGGCGTCGGCCATCACCTGCACCTGCACCGCTTCGGCACCGGGGTTGAGGTAGCGCAGGGTGTCGAAGTCATGGATCAGGGTTTCCAGAAAAATCACCCATTGCGGTGAGGCGCCAGGGTTGTTCAGCGCCGGGTCGCGGGTCAGCGAGCGCAGCAACTGCGGGGTGCCGATGCGTCCTGCCGCAACATCAAGGTGGGCGCTGCGAAAGCTCTTGGCGAAACGCCGGTTGAAGCCGACCTGCAGGGTCACACGGGCATCGGCGGCGGCGGCGATAGCGCGGTCGGCTTCCTCGAGGGTGATGGCCATGGGTTTCTCGCAGAAAATCCCCTTGCCGGCGCGGGCGGCGCTGATCACCAGTTCGGCATGGCTGCGGGCGGGAGCGGCGATGAGGATGCCGTCGATGTCCGGGTCGTCGAGCAGTTGCTGTGGATCGGTGTAGACCTTGTCCACATCCAGCTCCGCCGCCAGACGTGCGGCTTGCCCTGGGTTAGGGTCGGCGATGGCGGTCAGGCAGGCGCCGGGGATGTGGCGGGCGGCCGTGAGGCCGTGGAAGCTGCCCATGCGACCGGCGCCGATCAAGCCCAGGCGAATGTGTTTGGTATTCATGTATGACCCCTTTTTATTGTTGGCCTCAGGACAATCCTGTCGGGCAAAGGGGCAGGAGCAAGGGCTGTGCCAAAATCCAGGTTACTGATTTTTAATGGATTTTAAAAAAATAGTGTTCATTTAAAAGACATGTCTATGCTGACATGTCGAAAATATGAACATGGAAACTGCTTATGAGCGTGGCGATCAGTGCGCAAGACCTCGATTACCTGACGGCGCTGGGCCCCGCCGCGCTGAACGATGGCCCGGTCGCGGCATTGCAGCAGGCGTGGCAGGCCTGCCTGCGCGGCCAGGTGCAGCGCCCGCCCGAGGTGCGTCAAACGATCTGGGATTCGTGGCGGCGCAGCGCCGAGGCCGGCATTGATCCAGCCGACAACGCGTATCGCTTCGTTGTCGCCGACCGCCTCACGGTCACGCTGGCCCGCCACCGCGTGCTGATCGACGCCGCCGCGCAGGTCATGCAGGGCTTGCTGGCGTACAACCCGCGCGGGCATATCAACCTCACTGACGCCCACGGCACCACCTTGTATTTCTGCGGGCTGGACATCACCCCCGTGGGCAGTCGCCTGCTCGAATCGGTGCAGGGCACCAACTGCACCGGCCTGGCGCTGGCTGAAGATCATCTGGTGTATGTGCTGGCCGAAGAAAACTTCGCGGTCGGCCTGCGTCAACGCCGTATGCACTGCGCCGCCGCGCCGATCAAGAATGCCCAGGGCCAGACCGTGGCCGTGCTGACGCTCACCGCCGAACCCGGCTGGTTTCACTTTCATACCCTGGGCACCGTGCAGGCGGCCGCTGAAGCCGTGTCGCGGCAGATGGCGCTGCAGGCGTTGCTGGAAGAACAGCAAACCGTGCTCGAGGTGCTCAACGAAGGCCTCGTGGTGGTGGATGAACGCGGCTGCATCAAGGCGCTCAACCGCTATGCCCGGCAGTTGTTCGGGGTGGGACTGGAGCTGATTGGCAGTCCTTTCCAGCACCTGGGCCGCAGTGAATTGAGCGAGGCGCTGGGCGAGGCTGTACGCGACCTGGATTGCACATTCCAGCTGCAGGATCGCAGCCAACTGGCTTGCCTGGTCTCGGTGTGCCCACTGGAGCAGGGCGGGGTCATTGTGTCGCTGCGCGAAAACCGGCGCATCCGCGAAATCACCCGACGCCTTGTCGGCACCCAGGCGCGTTATACCTTCGATACCATCCAGGGCACGTCGCAGGCAATCCAGGACGCTTTGCGCCTGGGCCACATCGCCAGCCGCAGTGATTCCACCACACTGATACTTGGTGAGAGCGGCACCGGCAAGGAATTGTTCGCTCAGGCCATTCATAACGCGAGCGAGCGCTGCAATGGCCCGTTCGTGGCGGTTAACTGCGGCGCGATTCCACGGGACCTGGTGCAGAGTGAACTGTTCGGGCATGTCGAGGGCGCGTTCACCGGTTCGGCCCGTGGCGGCTCGGCGGGCAAGTTCGAGCTGGCCGACGGCGGCACCATCTTTCTGGATGAAATTGGTGATATGTCTTTCGACGCCCAGGTCAGCCTGTTGCGGGTGTTGCAGGAAGGTGAAGTCGCGCGGGTCGGCGCAAAAAGCGCACGCCAGGTGGATGTGCGCATCATCGCCGCCACCCACCGCAACCTCAGCCAGGCAGTGGCCGACGGCGCATTTCGCGAAGACCTTTACTACCGACTGAATGTGCTGAACCTGACGGTGCCGCCGCTGCGGATGCGCCGCGACGACATCCCGCTGCTGGCGCGGCACTTTCTCAAGCGCTGCGCGCGCTCATTGCGTAAAACGGTGCAGGGCTTCGCGCCGGACGCACTGGCCCTGCTTTGCGCGCATGCCTGGCCGGGCAACGTGCGCGAGCTGGAAAACGCCATCGAACGGGCGACCAACCTGGCCATGGGCGAGTTGATCCAGCCGGGGGACCTCCCGCTGGACAGCAAGCCTCGTGCACTGGCCCATGTCTATGCGCCGCAACCCACCCAGGACCTGAGCAGCCACGAAATGCACGCCATCGCCGCCGCGCTGAAAAGCACCGGTGGCAATATCCGCCTGGCCGCCCGGCAGCTGAACGTGTCCCGGGGCGGGTTGTACAACAAGATGAATCGGTTCGGGTTGAATGCCGGGGATTTTCGCGGGCTTTGAATGGTTACTCATGTGGGAAGACGCTTGCTCCCGTGACGGCCGGACAGCCAATGCGTATTTACCTGACGTTCCGAGGTAAAAATGTGGGAGGGGGCTTGCCCCCGATGGCGATGTGTCAGTCACTGATGTGCTCACTGACGCTCCCTCATCGGGGGCAAGCCCCCTCCCACATTTGCTGTCCATGTCTCAGCTGTCCATGTTTTCCGAGGTGACGATGTGCGGCGGGATATGCACTCGATGCCGCAGTGCATCGAACCCCTCGGCGCTCTGCAATTGCACCAGCAACTCCACCAGGGCCACCGCCGTCTGGCGCGGCTGCGAATCCATCACCACATCGATCAGCCCTCGGCTCAGCGCCTGGCGCGACAACGCAGTGGACTCCTGCAGGATGCAGCACAACGCCGGGCGCTTGGGCAGTTGCGCCAGGGCGTTGATCACGCCGTCACCGCCACCGCCCACCACGCACAACCCGCGCAGGTCGGTGTGGCGGCTGAGCAGGTCGAGGGTGGCTTCCTCGGTGATGTCGCAGTTGTCCAGATTGATCAGCGGCTCCAGCGGCTTGAGCCCCGGCGCGTGTTCGGCCAGGTAGCTGTGCAGGCCTTCGACCCGTGCCTGGTGCCCGAGGAAACGATGGCCGCCGAGCAGAATGCCCACGCTGCCCTTGCGCGCACCGCATGTCCGTGCCAACAGCCAGCCCATGGTGCGTCCGACGACGTGATTGTCCTGGCCCACATAGGGTTCCAGGGCTTGCTCATGAATATCCGAAAGCAATGCCACCACCGGCACCCCGGCTTCGCGGATTTGCGCAAGGCAGGCATTGATCAGCGGATGGGCGAAGCTGACCACCGCCAGGGCGTCGCACTGCACGGCCAACTGTTCTATTTGCGTAACGATGGCACTGGGTGTGCGGTCGTTGATGTAATCGAACTGGCAGCTCAGGTTGGCCGTGGCGTGATGCTGCGCCGCGTCGCCGATGGACTGCGCCAGGTTGGCATAGAACGCCTGGGCGGTACCCAGCAGGAGAATGCCGAAACGGTAGGTCGGGCGCCGTTCGCGAATGCGCTGGCCGATCAGCCGCGCGGCAAAATAACCCACGGCTTCGGCAGCCTGGAACACCTGTTCGGCGGTGTCCGGATTGACCGGCGCACGCGCATTCAACACGCGGTCGACGGTGGCCACACTGAGGCCCGCCTGGGCGGCAACGGTGGCGATGGTCGGGCGTTTATGGTTGGTCATGGCGAGCCCCTTGAGCGTCTTGATAGAAAACTATCAAGCCCCGCTGGGCCTGGATGATAGCTTGATAGGGAATGGATTCAAGGTATTGAGGGTGATTTAGCCGCGCTCTATGGTTGGTTTCGCAAAGTTTCCGAAACCACTCGCTGCGGAGAATAATAACAATGCCTGAACACACCGCTCACCGCGCCCGGCGCGACTACAGCCTGACCGGCCCCGAGGCGGCCCGCGCCGCGGAAAAAGGCCTGGTCTCGGCCCGCTGGTACCAGTCGCCGGTCCCGCGCAAACGCATGAAGGAACTGATGCAGCGCCGCGACGGCCCGGCCCTGGTCGACACGGCCATCTGGTTCGCGGCGTTGTTCGTCAGCGGTTTTGGCGGCTACTGGTTCTGGGGCTCCTGGGCCTGCGTGCCGTTCTTCCTGGCCTATGGCGTGCTCTACGGCACCGCCTCCAACCCGCGCTGGCACGAAACCGGTCATGGCACGGCGTTCAAGACCCGCTGGATGAATGACGCGCTGTACCAGGTGGCCTGCTTCATGTGCCTGTTCGAACCCCATGTGTGGCGCTGGAGCCATGCCCGGCATCACACCGACACCATCGTCGTCGGCCGTGACCCGGAAATCGTCGAGCCGCGTCCGCCGAGCTTTTTGATGATGTTCCTGAGCCTGTTCAATCTGCCCCTGGCGTGGAAGACCTTCAGTGGCGTGGCGCGCCATGCCATCGGCCGGATGAGCGCCCAGGAACGGGATTTCATCCCCGAATCCGAATGGCCCAAGGTATTTCGCGCCGCGCGCATCTGGGTGGGCCTCTATGCGCTGATCATCGGCAGCGCCTTGTACCTGCACAGCTGGCTGCCGCTGATGCTGGTGGGCTTGCCGAGCATCTATGGCGCCTGGCTCGGCTACCTGTTCGGCCTTACCCAGCACGTGGGCCTGGCCGAAGATGTGCTCGACCATCGCAGCAACTGCCGCACCATCTACATGAACCGCGTGCTGCGCTTTATCTACATGAACATGAACTACCACCTCGAGCACCACATGTACCCGATGGTGCCATACCACGCACTGGCGCAATTGCACGAAGAGATCCGTCGCGACTGCCCGCCGCCTTACGCCAATCTGTGGGAGGCCTACAAGGAGATCCTCCCGACGGTCTGGAAGCAGCGCAGCGACCCGACCTATTTCGCCCAGCGTCCGATCCGACGGCAGCCTGAATCAGCGCCTGCCTCCGTGCACGCAGAAGTTTCTGCCGGCTGAGTTCATTTCCCCTTATAAGAGATAAAAACCATGAACGATCAATGGATCGATGTCTGCGCCGTGGGCGACATAGACGAAGAGGACGTGCTGCGCTTCGACCATGGGGCCCACACCTATGCGGTGTTTCGCTCGGTCGAGAATGAATTTTTCGCCACCGACGGCCTGTGCACCCACGAAAAAATCCACTTGGCGGACGGTCTGGTCATGGACCATGTAATCGAATGTCCCAAGCACAATGGACGCTTCGATTACCGCTCCGGCAAGGCCCTGGGCGCGCCGGTGTGCGTCAATCTGAAAACCTACCCGGTACGGGTCGAAGCGGGGCGGGTGCTGCTCGCCGTCACGGCGTGATGATGAACGCACCCCTGATTATCGTCGGCGCCGGCCATGCCGGTGGCCGTGCGGCGTTGACCCTGCGCGAAGAGGGTTACAGCGGTCGGCTGATCCTGATCGGCGACGAACCTCACGTGCCCTACGAACGGCCGCCCCTGTCCAAGGGCCTGTTGCAAGGCAGCCAGGACCTGGCCGGGTGCAGCCTGTGCGACAACGCGCGGCTGGCCGAGCTGGGTATCGAGCATGTCGCGGGCAACGCGGTCAGTCGGCTGGCGCCGCCGCAGCATCGGCTGCAGTTGGCCGATGGCCGGTGGCTGCCCTACAGCGGATTGCTGCTGGCCACCGGCGGCCGTGCGCGGCGTCTACCGCAGGCGCAGTGCAATGTGCTTTACCTGCGTACCCATGACGAAGCCCTGGCCCTGCGCGAGCAGTTACGACCCGGCACTCGTCTGGTGGTTATCGGCGGCGGCTTTATCGGCCTGGAGGTGGCGGCGACGGCGCGTGGCCTGGGCTGTGCGGTGACGCTGCTCGAAGCCGGGCCACGCCTGGCGGGCAGGGTATTGCCGGCGATCATCAGTGACGCGCTGCTGGCGTTGCACCGCGAGCAAGGGGTGGACGTGCGCTTGAATGTCGCCGTGGCGTCCATCGCGGCTCAAAACGTACACCTGGCGGACGGGCAAACGCTGCCGTGCGACCTGGTGGTGGTCGGCATCGGCATGCAACCCAATCTCGAACTGGCGGCGGCGGCCGGGCTGGAAGTGGGGCAGGGCATTCGTGTCGACGCGCAGTTGCGCACCAGCGCGGCGGATATCTACGCGGCAGGGGACGTCTGCGAGTTCCGTCTGGGCGGCCTGTACCAGCGTCAGGAAACCTGGCGCAACGCCGAGGCCCAGGGGCGGCATGCGGCCTTGAATCTGCTCGGCCGCGCATTGCCTTTCGAGGCCTTGCCGGGTTTCTGGTCCGACCAGTACGACTGGGGCTTGCAGACCGTCGGTGTGATGACGCCGAGCATGGCCAGCCGGCCCTTGCCCGATGGCGGCTTGCTGCTGTTCTACCTTGATGACCACGGACTGTTGCAGGGCGCTTGCGGTTGGGCACCGGGCAACCGCGTGGCCAGGGACATCAAGCTGTGCGAACGCCTGATCGCCGCCCGTGTGCCGTTGTCATCGGCTGCCCTGGCTGATCCGGCTGTTTCTCTCAAACAATGGCTGCGAGGCTGATATGCGCCAATTGCTGGTATTTCAATCCTTATGGGCGATGCAAACCGAACCCGGCCCGCTCGAGGCGCAGTTGGACCGCATCGCCGCCGCCGGTTTCGATGGCGTCACCGATCACTACTGGCAGGCCGCCGACGTCGCACGCCTGCACGCGGCCACCGCCGCGCGCGGCTTGCAGATCGAAGGCCAACTGTTTCCGCAGACGGTGGACGACCTGGCACGCGCGCTGGAGGTGATCAGCTGTTACGGCTGTCATCACCTTACCCTGCAAGCCGACGTGCGTGCGCGTACCCAGGCCGAGGCGGGCCGTTTGATCGAGGGCTGGCAACGCCTGGCCGAGCAGGTGGATTTCCCGATCCTGCTGGAAACCCACCGTTATCGCCTGACCAGTGATCTGCTGTTCACCCTCGACCTGCTGGCGCAAATGCCTGACTTGAAACTGCTCGCGGACTTGTCCCACTACGTGGTCGGGCGCGAATTGCCCGAGCCCGGCGGCGCCGATGACGATGAGCAGATACGTACCATCCTGCGCCGTAGCTGGGGCTTTCATGGCCGCGTGGCCAGCAGTGAACAGGTGCAGGTGGCGCTGGATTTCCCGCAGCATCAGCCGTGGGTAGAACGATTTACCGGCTGGTGGCGCTACGGGATCGAAGACTGGCTGGCCCGCCCCGAAACGCCGCGAAGCCTGTCGTTCACCTGCGAACTCGGCCCTCCGCCTTACGCGATCACCGGCGCGGACGGCCGAGAGCTCAGTGACCGCTGGGCCGAGGCGCTGAAGCTCAAAGCGCTGATTCGCCAGGTGTGGGACCACTCACTGGCGACAACGTAGCATCAGGCCAGCAACCCGGTGCTGACCGCCACGATCAAAAATACCCCCAGCAGCGCGCGGTAGATCACGAACGGCCAGGTGGAGAAGCGTTCCAGAAACTTCATCAGGCCCCAGATCGCGAAGAACGCCGAAATGCTCGCCACCACCAGGCCGAAGATCAAGTGCGGCCAGGCGTGGGCGGGCATGTCGGCGTGCAGCAGCACCCAGAGTTCCTTCAAGCCGGCCAGGGCAATGGCGGGCAGGCCCAGCAGGAACGAGAACCGTGCGGCTTCTTCGCGTTTGAAGTTGAGGAACAGCGCCGCGGTCAGGGTCGAACCCGAGCGCGATACGCCGGGGATCAACGCGCCAATCTGCGCGATCCCGACGATCAGCGCATCGCGCAGACGCATCTGGCTTACGTCGCGGGTGTGGCGGGCGCGCAGTTCAGCCGCTGCCAGCAATACCGCCATCACCACACAGGCAATGCCGATCACCATCAGCCCGCGCAGCGGCGAGTTGCAGGTATTCAAGGTCGAGGACAGCACCAGGCCGGCGATGCAGATCGGGATCGTCGCCAGCACAATCGCCACCGCCAGCTTGAACCAGCGGTCGTTGTAGTCGCCCCGGCGTACGGCACTGATGCTGCCGGTGGTGACTTGCTGCACGTCGCGCCAGAAATAGCTCACCACCGCCGCCAGCGCCGCCAACTGCATCGCTGCGGAAAACGCCGAGCCCGGGTCTTGCCAGCCGAGCAGCGCGGGCACCACACGCATGTGGGCGGTGGACGACACCGGCAGCAGCTCCGTGATGCCCTGGATCACGCCCAGGATGAAAATCTGCAGGTAATCCAGGGAGGCGAACCCCACATCCAGGCCGGCGGAGCAGACGTTAGTCAAAATAGGTGTCCTTGAAAAAAGGGATAACCGGCGAAGTTTATTCTAAATGTTTCAGGATTTCGGCCAGGGTGATCGCTATCTGCAATCGGTTCAGCCAATAGAAAGGTTGGGCCATGTATTGGCCTGGCCTGCGCTTTTGTGAACAATGGCGCCCTGCGTTTTTTCACCGAGAGCCCCATGCCTGAAACCACCGTTGAATTGATCCAGACCGGCCCTGAACACGCCGAGCTGATCCGCAATCTTTACCAGTACTACGCCTATGAGTCTTCGGACTGGGAACAGGAAGACGTCGAGGCCGATGGCCGTTTCTACATCCACGACGAGCACCTGACCCGCTATTGGCAAGACCCGCAGTGGAGCGCCAATCTGTTGCTGGTGGACGGTTATATCGCCGGCTTCCTGCTGATCGAAGGCAGCGAACTGCCGGGTATCGATGCCCTGGAACTGGCCGACCTGTTCATCCTCAAGCGCTACCGCCGCAAAGGCATCGGCCGCGCGATCGCCACCCAGGTGCTGTGCAGCGGCGAGGACAACTGGCTGGTGCGTTTTTATGATCAGGACGAAGTGTCCCAGGCGTTCTGGCGCACGGTGCTGGATAACTTGCCGCGTCCGGTACAGACCCTGGAGCTGGATGATGAGCCGCAACTGGTGAGCTATCTGGTTACCCGCGCGTCACTGCATTGATCGATTATTGACCTCGCCCGCAGAGCAGTTGCTGCATCGCCTTTGGCGGTTGCCCGAACGCCCTCAGAAACGCCTGGCGCATGCGCTCGCGATCGCCGAACCCGGTTTCGCGGGCCACGACTTCAACCGGATGCCGACTGGTTTCCATCATGGCCCGTGCCGCTTCCACGCGCAGGGCTTCGATGGCCTTGGCCGGCGTCTGCCCGGTTTCCTCGCGAAACACCCGGCTGAACTGGCGCGGGCTGAGGCGGGCGACATCGGCCAGGGCGTCCACCGACAGGTCGTGGGTGAGGTTTTCGCGGGCGTAGGCCAGGGCCAGTTGTACGCGATCGGACTTGGGGTCCAGTTCGAGCAAGGCCGACAGTTGCGATTGTTCACTGCCGCGCCGTTGGGCGATCACCAGCTTGCGGGCGATGCGCCGGGCCAGGTCGCTGCCCAGGTCGTTCTCCACCATCGCCAGCGCCAGGTCGACCCCGGCGCTCATGCCGGCGCCGGTCCACACTTGGCCGTCCACGACGAATAACTTGTCGTCTTCCAGATGGATATCCGGGTAACGCTTGCGAAACGCAGGCGCATGGATCCAGTGGGTAGTGGTGCGCTTGCCTTCCAGCAATCCGGCTTCGGCCAGCACGAAAATGCCCATGCACAGCGAGGCCACGCGGCGCGATTGTGCAGAGGCTGCCTTGACCATCTCCATCAGATTGGCTTCCGGCAGGCGAAACTCCAGGTAGCCACTGACGATCAGCGTGTCATAGCCCTCGGGACGGATCGCCGTGGTGTTCACCGAAAATCCCTGGGACGTCATCACGGCGCCGCCGCTTTCGGACACCAGATGAAAGGCATAGGCCGGTTCGCCCCGCAGCAGGTTGGCGCACTCGAACACCGAGCCCAGGCTGAGGCTCAAGGACTGGAAGTTCGGGTAAACCATCAGCGCAACGCTGTGCATCGTCAATCTCCAAGGGGCGTGGGAGGGGGGATTGTCGGCGCGTGCCGGGTAAACGGCAACTGCCGGTGGCGGATGTCCGGAATCCTTGCGGATATGACATTGTGAGCCTGCACCCCGGTCCCTAAGATTGCCCCAACGAACTAGACGACTGGTCTAATCGCAAGGGGCCACGCATGAGCAGCGAAACCAGAAGCGCACGGCAGACCATTCTTGACAGTGCACAAGCGATTGTGGGCGCCAAGGGATTTTCCGCGGTGGGGTTGAACGAAATCCTGCAAGCCGCGGAAGTTCCCAAGGGCTCGTTCTATCACTACTTCACCTCCAAGGATGCGTTCGGTGTGGTGCTGCTCGACACCTACTTCGATCACTACATCGAAGGCATGCAGCAGGTGTTCAGCCAACCGGGTGTGTCCCACTACGCCAGGCTGATGCGCTACTGGCAGGGCTGGATCGACAACCACACCGGCTGCACCGACGCCGGCAAATGCCTTGCCGTCAAACTCGGCGCCGAGGTGTCAGACCTTTCAGAGCCGATGCGCCTGGCGTTGCAGCGCGGTACTTCACGCACCATCGAGTTGCTCGCCATGGCGTTGCAGCACGGCGTGCAAGACGGTTCGCTGAAGATTGGGCAATCCCCTGAAAGCCTGGCCAGACGCCTGTACGCGTTGTGGCTGGGGACCAGCGTCATGGGCAAGATCACCCGTACCACCGCGCCGTTCGATGAGGCGCTGGGCCTGACCCGGCAGTTGTTGGGCCACCCCGAAAACCCTGTTATTCACCACGATCGAGGCACTGGAAAATGAAAGTATTAATGGTACTGACCTCTCACGACCAGCTGGGCGATACCGGCCGCAAGACCGGCTTCTGGCTCGAAGAGTTTGCCGCTCCCTATTACGCGTTCAAGGACGCCGGCGCCGAGGTGGTGCTGGCATCGCCTGCCGGTGGTCAGCCGCCGCTGGACCCGGTCAGTGACCAGCCGGACGCCCAGACCGAACAGACCCACCGTTTCAACGCCGACCCGGCTGCGCAGCAGGCCCTTGCCACTACGGTGAAACTGGACTCGGTCAACGCCGATGACTTCGACACCGTGTTCTACCCAGGTGGACACGGCCCGCTGTGGGACCTGGCCGAGTCGCCGGTGTCCATCGCGCTGATCGAGTCGTTCGAGCGTGCCGGCAAGCCTGTCGGCCTGGTCTGCCATGCCCCGGGCGCCTTGCGTCACGTCAAGTCGGTCAACGGCGAGCCTTTGATCAAGGGCCGTCGCGTCACCGGATTTTCCAACTCGGAAGAAGCCGCAGTGGGGCTGACTGACGTCGTGCCGTTCCTGATTGAAGATGAATTCAAGAAGCTCGGCGGCAAGTATGAAAAAGGCGCCGACTGGCAGTCGTTCGTGCTGGTTGATGGCCTGTTGGTGACCGGACAGAACCCCGGCAGCTCCAGCGAAGTGGCCAAGGCCCTGTTGAACCTTACCGCTTAACTTAACCCCACCGACTTAAACCCACCGATTGATGCATGTGGCGGCTCGCAAGAGTCGCCAGTGTTTTCGCTCGTCCTGAATTTGGAAGATTTCCATGGCTCATCCGTTGAACACTCCCGTAAAACTGGGGCATCACACCCTGAACAACCGCATCGTGTTGCCGCCTCTGACACGTCAGCGCAGCGCTCAACCGGGCGATATCGCCACCGACTTGATGGCCACGTACTACCGTCAGCGCGCCAGTGCCGGTTTCATGGTCAGCGAGGGCACCCAGATCGAGCCCCGTGGCCAGGGTTACGCGTGGACGCCGGGGATCTACACGCCCGCGCAGATCGACGGCTGGCGCAAGGTCACCGAGGCGGTGCATGCCGAGGGCGGCGTGATCTTCGCCCAGCTGTGGCATGTGGGCCGCGTATCCCATAACGCCTTGCAACCCGACGGCGCCGCGCCGGTCGCACCCTCGGCGATCCAGGCCCTGCAGGCCAAGGCCTTTATCGAAACCGCGCCGGGTCTGGGCGAGCTGAAACAACCGCCGGTGCCCCGCGCCCTGACGGTGCTGGAGATCGAGGAACTGGTCGGCCACTACGCACAAGCGGCGCGCAATGCACTGGACGCCGGCTTCGACGGGGTGGAGATTCATTCGGCCAACGGTTATCTGGTCAACCAGTTTATCTCGGCCCATTCCAACCAGCGCGATGATGAATACGGTGGCACGCTGGACAATCGCCTGCGCTTTTTGCGTGAAATCGTCGAAGCCGTGTGCCGGGTGGTGGGCCCGGAGCGCGTAGGCGTGCGCTTTTCGCCGTTGTTCAGCGGCACCGATCAGGAACGTGTCTACATCGGCCTGGTGGAAGAAGACCCGCACCACACCTACATCGAAGCGATCAAGGTGCTGGAACAGTCGGGTATCGCTTATGTCTCCATCGCCGAAGCCGACTGGGACAATGCCCCCGACCTGCCCGACAGCTTCCGCCAGGCCGTGCGCAGCACTTTCAGTGGGCGCATCATCTATGCCGGCCGCTACACCGCCGAACGTGGCGCAAAACTGGTGGAAGCCGGGCTGGCGGACCTGATTGCATTCGGCCGGCCATTCATTGCCAACCCTGACCTGCCGCAGCGGATCTTCAATGGCTGGCCGTTGAATGCGTTGCAGGCTGAGGGGTTGTATGGCGGGACTGAGGCGGGGTATGTGGATTATCCGGAATATGTTCAACCAGGCTGAGCTCGACAGCTACCCTGTGGCGAGGGAGCTAACGGGTATCTACCTGACGCTCCGAGATCCAAATGTGGGAGGGGCGGTGCGACGATTCGACTTGCCCCCCCTTGGCTACTCGTCAGCCTATGACTATCTTACTGATGCTCCACAATCCAAATGTGGGAGGGGGCTTGCCCCCGATGGCGGCCGGGCCGACCAGGATGTTGGATTGGACCGAGTACATATCCGTTTCTGCGGTCATGGCTGCTAATGGTTCCGCTTTTACAGCGGCTCACTTTTGAAAAGCGCAAAAGTAAGCAAAACGCTCTTGCCCCACCACTCGGCACCTCGCTAATGCTCGGTGTGCCCTTGTAAGATTATTTTCACCTGCTTCAGACCGTTGTGCCCTCAGATTTCGAGATCGTGAGTGAGCATGGGTCGAAGCAGGTTCTTTTCTAAACTAGTCCGAACGGTTGCCTGGGCGCAAAGCCCGATTCTGCAAGGTTGGACGTGAGGAAAACGCCATGGATCATAACTCTGCGTTCGTCGGAATTGATGTTTCCAAAAACAAGCTCGACTCATTTGTCAGCACGACTGGCCAAGTCGAACAGTTTTTCAATACTCAAGAAGATATCCATCGTTTAGCTAAACATCTCAAGGCTCAGGACCCGGTTTTGGTGGTGTTGGAGGCGACTGGGGGATATGAGCGGCTTGCGGCTGCGGAGCTTTGCGCTGCAGGACTACCAGTCGTTGTCGTCAACCCTCGTCAGGTGCGTGATTTCGCCAAAGCTACCGGTCGGTTGGCTAAAACCGATGCTTTGGATGCCCAGGTGATTGCGGAGTTTGCTCAGGCGGTCAAACCCGAGATTCGAGAGATACCAGATGAACACGCTCGTGAGCTGGCAGACCTACTCACTCGACGCCGCCAACTCATCGACATGATCGTGGCGGAGGAGTCTCGGCTAAAGCAGGCGGTATTCAAGGCACTTCGAAGAGACATCAAGGCACATATCATCTGGCTTCAAAAGCGCCTTAAAAGCACAGACGATGACTTGCACGAGGCCATCAAGGCTTCCCCGGTCTGGAAGGCCAATTATGATTTGCTGCGCGAAGTCGCAGGTGTTGGCAACGTGCTCGCACTATCGCTGCTGGCGATGGTTCCGGAGCTTGGCAAGGTTAATCGTAAACAAGTGGCTGCATTGGTTGGTGTGGCTCCTTTTAACTGCGATAGCGGCCAGTACAAAGGCCGTAGAAGGATATGGGGTGGTCGAGCTGAGGTGAGAAGTGTGCTTTACATGGCTGTCTTGTCCTCGAAGCGCCACAACCCGGTGATCGAGAGGTTCTACAACCATCTGCTTGCTACAGGGAAGACGAAGAAAGTGGCGCTGGTTGCGTGTATGAGAAAGCTACTGACGATCCTGAATGCCATGGTCCGCGATCAAAAACATTTCGCAGAAATGGCTTGAATTTCGACACGGTTGCTCACTCCGGCTTGAATCCGTGGGCCGCCGCAATGGGCCATCCCTGGCCCAGTGCGGCTAACCCGGCGTCCTGCCGGGTTACCCACGGATTCAAGCCTGCGTTCGGCCAGCGTGGTTTAACGGGGCGCCTAAGATCAAGATCAAAAGCAAGATCAAGATCAAGGGCGACTCGCTTCGCATCGTGGTTACGGTTGGGCGCTGCTGAAGTTGTGTGGATACCTATGCTCCAGCGCTCCAGCGGGAGCAAGCTCCCTCGCCACAGGGGTGACTGGTTTATTCGACGCGCAGCACAATTTTGCCGATATGGTCGCCACCTTCCATGCGGGCGTGGGCCTGGGCGGCGTCGGTGTATTCGTACACCTTGTCGATGATCGGCAGGCAACGGCCCTCGCTCAGCACCGGCCAAATGTGTTCACGCAACTGCTCGGCGATGGCGGCCTTTTCTTCGCGGGTGCGGGCGCGCAGCAGGGAACCTGTGATCACCGCGCGTTTGCCGAGGATGGTCAGCAGGTCCACATCATTGGCCTTGGCGCCACCGAGAAAGCCCAGTATCACCAGGTGGCCGTCCATGCCCAGGGCCTTGAGGTTGTTGTTGAGGTACGAGGCACCCATGATATCGAGGATCACATCGACGCCTTGGCCTGCGGTTTTCTCGGCGATGACCTGGGCAAAATCCGCTTCGCGATAATTGATCGGCTGCGCCCCGAGCTTGGCGATGGCCTCGCATTTTTCGGCGCTGCCGGCGGTGGCGAATGCCTCGATACCGAACTCCCGGCAGAGCATCAGGGCGGTAGTGCCGATGCCACTGGTGCCGCCGTGGATCAGCGCGCGCTGGCCGTTGCAGGCACCGCCGAGACCGAACAGGTTGGCCCAGACGGTGAAGAAAGTCTCCGGCACGGCCGCCGCTTGAATCCAGTCCATGCCTTCGGGAATCGGCAACGCCTGGCTGGCCGGCACCGTGCAGAATTGCGCATAGCCGCCGCCGTTGGTCAGGGCGCAGACCTTGTCGCCCAGCGTGTATTGGTGCACGCCTTCGCCCAGCGCCACCACTTCACCGGCCACTTCCAGGCCGGGGATCGGGCTCATGCCGGGCTTCATCGGGTATTTGCCGGCGCGTTGCAGGGCGTCGGGACGGTTGACCCCGGCGGCATGCACGCGAATCAGGATCTCGCCGGGGCCGGCCACCGGTACGTCTGCGCGACGCGGCTGCAGCACCTCGGGGCCGCCGGGGGCGGTGATTTCGATCAGGGTCATTTCTTGGGGCAGGGTCATGGACGGGTTCCTGTAACGATGAGCGTATGGTGTGGGACCGTGGCGAGCGGTCGACGGTTCAGCCAGATGATGCCCGCTTCCAGCAGCAGTGCAACCCCGATGGCGCCGGTTGCGAAGTCAGCACACCCCTGCAAGCCCGGCGTCGCGGTCAGGGCCACACTGGCGGTCGGTCATTTCGACGGACACAGGTGGCGTATGAACGAAACAAGAAATCAGGCTATCGGGCTGTTGTTTCTGCGGGTCAGCGGGGCGCTGTTTTTGCTGTGGGTGCACGGGTTGCCGAAACTGCTCAACTACAGCGAACAGCTGAAGCTGATCGAAGATCCGTTTCACTTGGGCGCGTCTGTCACCTTGTGGCTGGCGATTTTTGCCGAAGTGCTCTGCCCGGTGTTGATCGTTGCGGGCGTGCTGGTGCGCCTGGCGTGCCTGCCGATCCTGGCGGTGCTGGTGATCGCGCTGCTGGTGGTGCATCCGCAGTGGACGCTGTTCGAAGGGCAGTTTGGCTGGCTGTTGATGATCATCTTTACCAGCATCCTGATCGCCGGGCCGGGGCAACTGACGCTGGGGCAGCGGTTTGCCTGATAGTCAAGGTGATTCAACTGTGGGAGGGGGTTTGCTCCCGATGAGGGTGTGTCAGTCACTGAATGTATCGACTGATACCCGCCATCGGGAGCAAGCCCCCTCCCACAGGGGATTTTCAGCGGTTCAGGAAGGCCAGCAGATCTTCATTGAGCTGTTGAGTGTGGGTGGCGGCGAATCCGTGGGGTGCGTCCTTGTACACCTTCAGTTGCGCGCCTTCGATCATCTGGGCCGCGACTTTGCCGGTGGTTTCGAACGGCACGATCTGGTCACCGTCACCGTGGATGACCAGGGTGGGCACGTCGATGCTGGCCATGTCCGAGCGGAAGTCGGTCTGCGAGAACGCGGTCACGCAATCCACGGTGGATTTGAGCGAGGCCTGCAGGGCGATCTGCAGGGTTTGGGTGAGTACACCTTCCGAAACCTTCTGGCCCTTGTTGAGCCCGAAGAACGGCGTGTTGAAATCGCTGATGAACTGCGCACGGTCCTTCAGCAGGCCGGCCTTGATGCCATCGAATACGTCGTTGGGCACGCCCTGGGGGTAGTCGTCTTTCTGGCCGAAGATCGGCGTCACGGCGCCGAGCAGCACCAGCCCGGCGACCCGTGCGCTGCCATGGCGCGCAATGTAGCGGGCTACATCGCCGCCGCCCATGGAGAAGCCCACCAGCGTTACGTCCTTGAGGTCCAGGTGTTCGATCAACTGGGCGATATCGTCGGCGAAGGTGTCGTAGTCGTTGCCGGTCCACGGCTGGTCCGAGCGGCCAAAGCCTCGGCGGTCGAACGCGAGGGTGCGAAAGCCACGGCTGCTCAGGTATTCCATCTGGTATTCCCACATGTCGGCATCCAGCGGCCAGCCGTGGCTGAACAGCACGGGCTTGCCGCTGCCCCAGTCCTTGAAATAGATCCGGGTACCGTCTTTGGCAACGAATGTGCTCATCTGAAGCTCCTTTGTCTGCATGAAAAGAGTGGGTGAAAACCACGCCACTATTGCGCCAAAGCCGACGCGCGGCTTGTATCGGTGTGCTTGCCGGCGTTACCAGCTGAACTTGAGTTCCATGCCCAGGTAGTTGCTGTCGTGTCCGCCGGCATCGCGCAGGGTCTGGCCGATCGCGTAATGCACGGCTTCGACCGCGCCGGTCAGGTTCGACGTGAAGGCGTAGTCGGTTCTCAGCTGACCATAGGCGCCAGTCCAGCGTTCACCCTGGCCTGCGGTGCCGGCGACCGGTACGCTGGGCTGGGTGTAGACCGCATCTGCAGTGGTTTGCCGCCACAGCAGGCCGACGGCGGCTTGCACGCTGAGCCTGGCGATGGGCTTGACGGTAATCGACGGCTTGACGTGGATCAGGTTGCTGTAGCCGGTATAGCCTGCCAGGGAAAAATAGTAGCCGTTGGGGAACAGCGGGTTGAAGGTGCCGACCGTACCGTCCCCGTTTTTGCGGTCGCCGGAAGCGATGTCCAGTTGCAGGCCCAGGCGCGGTTTCCACGCCAGGCTGTCAAAGGTGTAGCCGGTGCGGCTGCCGCCGGCCCAGGCGCGGATGTCCTTGCTGCCCACCGAACCGCCTTGCAGCATGGCTTCGATGTCCCAGTCGAACCCCTGCGCCGCGCCGCCCAGGCGCGCATCGAACAACTGGCGCGTCTCGTCGCCATCGACGTCCAGGTAGTGCGCCGCGCTGCGTTCGTAAACGCCGTAGTAGGCCGACAGCTCGTTCGTGCCGCCCACCAGGCGCTCGACCCGCAGCAGGTGAAAGCGCGCATCGCTGTTGGATTTATCGTCGAAATGCCGGCCATCCTGGTACTGCACCGGTTGGCTGGCAATCCCGATAAAGCGCCAGTTCGGGGTTTCCCAGTCGGCCCACACCGCATCGAACGACTGCCGCACATTCGGGCCGTCCCGTGACGAAATGAAACGCTGCAAGTCGAAGGCGAAATCCTGGCGGCCGATCCGGCTCTTGAACGTGCCGCTGCTGAAGGTGTTCACGTATTCGGCAAAGGCCAGGCGCAGATCCACGCGGTTCTGATCGGCGCCGCCGATCGTGGTCTTGTCATAGGCGCGCACGTCTTCAAGCTGGGTGAACACGCGCCAGTGCTCATTCAAGTGCAGGTCGGCATGCACCTGAAAGCGCTGGATCAAATAGCGGTCACGGGCCACGCCCTTTACGCCGAAACCGCTGGCGTCATTCATCTCGAAACGCTCGCGCAAGGTCGCGCCCAGGGACAGGTAGGTGAACGGGTCGGTGCCGGACAGCGGGATGTACTTGAGGTTGTCCAGCGGCTGCGTGCGCAGCGCCGGGTCCTTGAGCACCGACCAGTCTTCCTGCCAGCGATTGGCCTTGATCGCCGGTCGGCTCGGTTGATCCTCGGCATGGACGCTGCCGATCAGCAGCGGCCACAGCACGGCCAGGCTCCAGCCTGTGTGGCGAATCATTTTGCCGCGGTGAGTTGGTGAATTTCCGCGACATAACCGCCGGGGAATTCAACCAGTGCGCTGCGTCGACCCTTGCTGTCGAACGCGGGCACCAGCACCTTGGCCCCGGACCCGGTGGCCTTGCCAAGGGTGGCGGCCAGGTCGTTGACCTGATAGCCGGTGGTGTCATGGCCGAACGGGTAGGGCAGTTGGCCATTGGTGACCAGCACGGCCATGCGCCCGAAGGGCGACTCAATCTCCACGCGACGGTAAGTGCCACCCGCCTGGCCGACATCCACGGCGGGCGCGTGCTTGTCGTCGCTCACGACCTTGCCATGGGAGAAACCGAGGAACGCCTTGATAAAGCGCTCGGCGCTGTCGTTGGAAACATATACGCGGTTTTCCGGAACGGTCTCGAACGCCGCGTAATCCGGGGTCTTGGTGTGCCAGTAAAGCTGCATGTTGACGCCGCCCGGCCACTGCACCACGGCGTCGCGGCCGATGGGGTCGGGAAAGTCGCTGACGATCACATCGGCGCCATTGTCCCGCGCCGCCTTGAGCGCCACGTCCATGTCCTTGACCAGATAACCGTTGCGCTCCTGGCCGAACGGGTGCGGCACGGGCGTGGTAAAGCCGAACAACGACACCGTACCCGCCGGGGTCTGCAGCAATTGCGAGGTGGTACTGCTCGGCACCGGCAGCACATTCACCACCACCTGGGGCGTGCTTTTGCCGCCGAAGGTAGCCAGGAAACTCTGGGCGAAACGGTCGACATCGGCCGGCGCGACATACACGTGGCTGGTGTCATATTGCGGCGCCACGGCGACGCTCGGGGTGGCCGCCAAAGCGCTGTTCGTCATTACGCTTGCCAACAGCGTCAATGCCACGGATACCTTGATTGCTTTGTTACGCATGCCCATTCTCCAGCGCTTGTGCAGGTTCGAAAGCCGTGAGGTTAGGGCGCGCAGGGCAGCGCGAATTGTATGGACGTGCTCGGTTGAACGTTTCAGCGCCCCGGCGTGTCCACCGAACTCTTCCGTCAGATCACGCAGGTGAACGAAATGGCCAAGACTTACAGCTATGCCGCCCGGGACTCGAAGGATTCGCTCAAGCCCTTTACCTTCGAGCGCCGCCCCCCCGGGGCGGATGACATCCAAATCGAGATTCTGTATTGCGGGGTGTGCCATTCCGACCTGCACACCGCCCGCAATGAGTGGAACAACACCCTTTATCCTTCGGTGCCCGGCCATGAAATCGTCGGCCGTGTGACCGCGGTCGGCGCCAATGTGAAGACATTCAAAGTGGGTGACCTGGCGGGTGTCGGTTGCATGGTTGACAGCTGCCAACAGTGCGCCTCCTGTGCCGAGGGTGAGGAGCAGTATTGCGAGAATGGCTTCACCGGGACTTATAACGGGCCGCTGTTCGGTGGCGAAAATACTTACGGCGGTTATTCGGACAACATCGTGGTCAAGCAGCAGTTCGTGCTGCGCATCTCCCACGATGATTCGAACCTGGCGGCGGTGGCACCGTTGCTGTGTGCCGGGATTACCACCTATTCGCCGCTGCACCACTGGAAGGTCGGCCCGGGCAAGAAAGTCGGAGTGGTCGGCCTCGGCGGGCTTGGGCATATGGCGGTGAAGATTGCCCACGCCATGGGCGCCCATGTGACGCTGTTCACCACGTCACCGAACAAGCGCGAAGACGGCCTGCGCCTGGGCGCTGATCAAGTGGTGGTGTCGAAGAACGCGGATGAAATGGCCAAGGTTGCCAACAGCCTGGACTTCATTCTCAACACCGTCGCGGCGCCCCATGACCTGGATGCCTTTATCAGCCTGCTCAAGCGCGACGGCACCATGACCCTGGTGGGTGCGCCTGACAGCCCGCATCCTTCGCCTGCGGTGTTCAACCTGATCTTCAAGCGTCGCAGCCTGGCGGGTTCGTTGATCGGGGGGATTCAGGAAACCCAGGAGATGCTCGACTTCTGTGCCCAACACGGGATTGTTTCAGACATTGAGATGATCGATATCCAGGGTATCAATGAGGCGTATGAGCGGATGCTCAAGGGCGATGTGAAGTATCGGTTTGTGATTGATATGGAGAGTTTGAAGCAGGAGAGTCGTGCGGCCAGTGTGGCTTGACCGTGCGTCCAGGATCAAAAGCCAAAGCGCAGCGGCCTTGAATCCGACCGGTACGTATGTCGATCCCGGTCCAAATGTGGGAGGGGCATGCACTCTGTAGGAGCGAGCTTGCTCGCGAAAAACGTCAACGATAACGCGTGCTTCCGGAATGAACGCGGCGCCTGTGAGTTTTTCGCGAGCAAGCTCGCTCCTACCCTGGCTGGTATTGGGGCTTGCCCCCTCACGCCACCATAATAATCTTCGACACCAACTCCACCACCGTCTTGGCCTGCAACTTCCTCATCAACCGCGCCCGGTGCACTTCCACCGTGCGATGGGAGATCCCCAGGCGCAGCGCGATTTCCTTGGATTTGAGCCCGTTGACAATGTGCATGGCAATCTCCCGCTCCCGTGGCGTAAGGTCCCCTGTACCCTGGTGACTGCGGTCCAGGCGCTCGAAGTGCCAGATCATCAGCTTGAACGGGTCCCTGGGGGTGAGGGTGTAGCCATGGGATTTGGCCCAGAACACCTCGCCGTTGCGATGCTGCATGAAGCGCTCGTCGGAATAAAAACCGTTGTCGCTGTCAAGCAGCCAATCATGGCTGCGCTTGCCAATGGCCTGGTAGTCGGCCTGGGACGGGTAGATCAGCAAGGTCAATTGATTGACCAGCGCTTGGCGGGTATAGCCGAACAGCTTCAGGAACGCGTCGTTGCAGTCGAGGATCACGCGGTTGCTGGTGACCAGCTGCGGAGCGGGGGACAGTTTGAACGCCAGGCGTTCGAGATCTTTCAATGGCTGGGTAAACACGGTCATGGGCATCCTGCCTCGTTGTTCAACTCACTGGCGGACTACTTATCCATGTAAGTAGTTACACGAATTGGCCCGCGCCTTGAGGTGGGTCATTGTAGGGAAAGTCCGGTTCAAGAACAGAAGAAATTGATTATGCCTGTTGATTGCGTGTCTATCGTTGCCGCTGGTCATTCGCGTTTTGGTCGCCTGGAAGGCACCACGCTGGAGGATCTGATTGTTCAGGTCACGCGTGAGGCCCTCAGCGATGCCGACCTCGAGGCGTCGCAGATCGACGCGCTGTTCCTGGGGCACTTCAATGCCGGGCTGGTGCCGGATGGGTTTGCCGCTTCGTTGCTGTTGCAGGCCGCCCCCGGGCTGCGCTTCAAGCCGGCCACGCGCTGTGAGAACGCCTGTGCGTCCGGGTCAGCGGCGATCCAGGCCGGGGTCAATGCGATCCTGTCCGGCAGCGCCGAGTTGGTGCTGGTGGTGGGCGCTGAAAAAATGACCCACACCTCCACGGCCGCCGTCACCCAGGCGCTGGCCGGCGCCGGTTACCAGAACGACGCCGCCGAGGCCGGCCTGAGTTTCCCGCAGCTGTTCGGCCGTGCCGCGCACCAATATGCCGAGCGCTACCATTGCCCCCTGGGCTCGATGGCGGCGATTGCCACCAAGAACCATTCCAATGCCATGGCCAACCCGTTGGCGCAGATGCACCGGGAGATGAATTTCGAGCACTGCAACAACGTGTCCCAGAGCAACCCGTTCGTGGCCGAGTCGCTGCGCCTCACCGATTGCTCGCTGATCAGTGATGGTGCTGCGGCGATCATCCTGGCCTCACCCAAGCGGGCGCGGGCGTTTCGCCGCGATGTGCAGATTCGTGCGATGACCCAGGTCAACGACACCTTGCCCATCGCCCAGCGCGACATCCTCGCGTTTGAAGGCCCCCAGCGGGCGATTCATGGAGCGTTGCGCGGGGCGAATGTGACCCTGGCCGATCTGAGCTTCGCCGAGGTGCATGATTGCTTCACCATCGCCGAACTGCTGATCTACGAGGCCATGGGCCTGGCGCCCAAAGGCGAGGGGCACCGTGTGCTCGACAGCGGCGTGGTGCGCGCCGGTGGGCGCTTGCCGGTGAACCTCTCCGGCGGGCTCAAGGCCAAGGGCCACCCCGTCGGTGCGACCGGCGTCTCGATGCATGCCCTGGCGTTCCGGCAATTGACCGGCGAGCCGATTGGCCTGGCGGTGCCCAACGCCGAGTTCGGGCTGGTGTTCAACATGGGTGGCATGGCGGTCGCCAACTACGCCTCGGTCCTGCATGCGCGCCGGTACTGAGCGATGAACATCGCCAACTGGTTGTACGATACCCAACGTCGCGACCCGCAACGCCCCGCATTGTTCGACGGCTCCCGGCAAGTGGCCGACTACGCCACCTTCACCGTCCGTGTGCGCCAGCGCGCCGCGCAGTTGGTGGCGCAGCACGACCTGCAGCCGGGGGATGCGGTGGCAGTGCTGATGAAAAACAGCTGCGACTACCTGGAGTTGCTCTACGCCATCTGGTGGATAGGGGCGGTGGCGGTGCCGATCAACGCCAAGCTGCATCCGACCGAGGCGGCGTGGATCGCCGATAACGCCCAGGCCCGGCTGATCTTTACCGATGGCGGCCGGGTGTTTTCGTCGCGCGATCTGCCCCTGTGCTGCACAGAGATCGATGGCCACGCGCTGCCGCCTGACCGTGGCGGGCCGACACTGGAGCAACCGGTGCCGCGCCAGGATCACGACCTCGCCTGGCTGTTCTACACCTCCGGCACCACCGGGCGTTCCAAGGGCGTGATGCTGTCCCATGGCAATCTGATCGCCATGTCGTTGTGCTACACCACCGATGTCGACCCGGTGAGCGCCGACGATGCGGCGCTGTATGCCGCGCCGATGTCCCATGGTGCCGGGCTCTATAACTTCATTCACGTACGCTGCGGCGCGCGTCATGTGGTGCCGACGTCGAGCGCGTTTGACGCCGCCGAGCTGTTTGGCCTGGCGGAAAAACTGGACAATGCTTCACTGTTTGCCGCGCCGACCATGGTCAAGCGCATGGTCGAGCAGGCGCGGCGCCAGGGCTACGGCGGCGAAGGTATCAAGACCATTGTCTACGGCGGTGGCCCGATGTACCTGGCCGACTTGCGCGACGCCGTCGACACCTTCGGCGCCCGCCTGGTGCAGATCTACGGCCAGGGCGAGAGCCCGATGACCATCAGTGTGCTGCCCCGTGGGCTGATTGCCGACCGCCAACGCCCCGACTGGGCGACTCTGGCCGCCTCCGTTGGTTATGCGCAAGCCTGCGTGGAAATCCGCATTCTCGATACCGGGCACCAACCGCTCCCCACGGGAACGCGCGGCGAAATTGCCGTCCGTGGCGCCACGGTGATGCAGGGTTACTGGCGCAACCCCGAGGCCACGCGCCAGGCCTTGGTCGACGGCTGGTTGCTGACCGGTGATATCGGCTTTCTCGACCCCGCCGGCTACCTGACCCTCACGGATCGCTCCAAGGACGTGATCATCAGCGGCGGCAGCAACGTGTACCCGCGCGAAGTCGAGGAAGTGCTGGCCCAGCATCCCGAGGTGTTTGAAGTGTGCGTGGTGGGCGAGCCGGACCCGCAATGGGGCGAGTCGGTGGTGGCGTTCGTGGTGACGCGCAGCGGCCGGCCCCTCGACGAAGGCGAACTCAGTGCATGGTTCATGACGCGCATGGCGTCATTCAAAAAACCGAAGAAGTACGTGTGGCGCAGCGAATTGCCCAAGAACAGCTACGGCAAAATCCTCAAGACCGACTTGCGGCAATGGCTCAAAGCGGCGAGTATCGCCGCGCTTTAGCATGGATCGACATACAGACAAGGAGTCCCTCGATGGGCAATCACGCGCAAGATACTGTCCGCAAACGCCGCCGCGCGTTTCTCGGTGCCACCTCCGGCCACTTGATCGAGTGGTACGACTATGGCGTCTACGGCTTTCTTGCCGTCTATATCGGCCAGGCGTTCTTCGTCTCCGACGACCCTACCACCAGCCTGCTGGCCAGTTTTGCCGCGTTCGCCCTGAGCTTCTTCATCCGGCCCCTGGGCGGGCTGTTCTTCGGCCCGCTGGCGGACAAGATCGGCCGGCGTAAAACCCTGATCATGGCGCTGGTGATGATGACCGGCTCCACGGTGATGCTCGGCTTGCTGCCGACGTACGCGACCCTGGGCATCGCCGCCCCGATCCTGTTGATCCTGGTGCGCTGCGTGCAGGGTTTCTCGGCGGGCGGTGAAATCGGTACGGTCACCAGCTTTATTTCCGAATACGCCGGCCCCGGCCGACGCGGCTTTGCCACCTGCTGGTTGATGGTCACCGCCGTGCTTGGCCTGCTGCTGGGCGGCGCCGTGGCCAACGGCATGACCTGGGTGCTGGGCGCCGACATGATGCAGGAGTTGGCCTGGCGCGTGCCGTTCCTGATCGCCGCGCCCCTGGGCTTCATTTCCATGTACATCCGCCTCAAGCTCGAAGACAGTCCCGAGTTCCTGGCCCTGCAACGCGCCGGGCAAACCTCGCGCGCGCCCCTGCGCGAAGTCTGGCAGTGGAAGCGCGCGATTGCCCTGGTGTTCTTCATCATCACCTTGCACAGCTCGATCTTTTACCTGGTGCTGACTTTCGCTTCGACCTACATGGCCAAGATCCTCAAGTTCGACAGCGGTACCACCTTGCTCTACGTGTTCGTCGCCAGCTTCTCGGCCGCCTTCGTCATGCCGTTCGGCGGTGCCTTTACCGATAGGTACGGGCGCAAGCCGTTCCTGATGGTGGTCGGCACGCTGGCGACCCTGGCGATGTTCTGGCTGTTCAAGATGGCACCGACCGCCACCCCGACGACGTTCTTCGCGCCCCTGATGGCGGTGGCGATTCTGTTCGGCCTGTACGCTTCGTCCACTTATGCGCTGATGAGCGAGCTGCTGCCCACACGCATCCGCTCCACCGGGATCGCCGTGGCCTACAACGTACCGGTCGCGGTGTTCGGCGGCAGCGCGCCGCTGATCTCCACCTGGCTGATCAAGGTGACCGGGGACATCACCTCGCCCTGGTACTTCTATGTGGCGACCGGGGTGGTGTCGCTGATCGCGTTGGTGCTGCTGCGCAAGGAGGACTTCGTGGCCACCACCCGTCCCGTGGCAGCGCCTGCGGGGGCGGCGTTGGCCTGATGGCGCGCCAGTCGGGCGTTGCATCGACGCGTTAACTGCGCCAGGCTTGGCAGCCTGATCCCGGCGGAGCGAATGGCGTGCAGGCTACCCGATTGACCCTGATCTGCCATGCGGCCACGACGGCGCAGAAGCAGGCACGCTTTGCCGATGACGAGTCGCTGCTCATGGACTGGCAAGGCGCGGAGTCATCCTTGGCCGGTCGTTATCCCAAGGCTGCGCGCCTGGTGTGCGGGCCGGAGGCGCGAACCCGGCAGACGGCGAGCTTGTTCGGTGCGCAGCCCAGCATCGAACCGGCGTTGCGCGACCTGGACCTGGGGCGCTGGAAAGGCCAGGCTCTGTGCGATCTCGACAGTGATGAGATGAACGCCTGGCTCACCGACAGCGCTGCCGCACCCCATGGCGGCGAGACGGTGGGGCAGTTGTTCACGCGGGTCGGGGACTGGATCAAGTCCCAGGAAAGTCAGCCCGGCCATGTGCTTGCGGTGACCCACCCCTTCGTTATTCGCGCCGCGCTGCTGTACGTCATGCAGTGCCCGGCCTCGATGTTCTACCGGATCGACGTTGAACCTCTGTCCCACACCGAGCTGCGCTTCAACGCGGTCTGGCGCCTGCGTCTGGAAACTCACGCCTGACGCCCGGATCATGGCAAAATTCACGCCCCGCAATGAGAGCAACCCATGAAACGCATCCTGATTATCGGCATCGGCGCCGGCAACCCCGACTACATCACGATGCAGGCCGTGAAGGCGCTGAACCGCACCGACGTGTTCTTCCTGATGGACAAGGGCCAGAGCAAGGACAAGCTGATCGACCTGCGGCGTGAAATCTGCGAGACCTACATCACCGAGCCCGGCTATCGTTTCGTCGAGGCTGAATGCCCCGAGCGCGTGCGCGGTGACATCGATTACACCACCGCCGTGCGGGACCTTAACCGCGACAAGCAGCAGACCTTCGAACGCATGATCAACGAGGAAATGGCCGACGGCGAAGTGGGTGCTTTTCTGGCCTGGGGTGACCCGGCATTGTACGACAGCACCATTCGCATCCTGCAGGCGATCCTGGCCGAGGGCCGCTGTGAGTTCGAGTTCGAGGTGATCCCCGGCATCACCAGCGTGCAGGCGCTGGCGGCCCGGCATAAAGTGCCGTTGAACCGGATCGGCAAGTCCATTGAAATTACCACCGGGCGGCGCCTGGCGGCGGGGCAGGCGAGTGATGCCGACACGCTGGTGGTGATGCTCGATGCCGAAGATTCCTACCGTAGCGTGACGGATCAGGACCTGGATATCTATTGGGGCGCCTACCTGGGCACGCCGGACGAAATCCTGATCAGCGGTAAAGTGGCGCATGTGGCAGAAGAAATCGAACGGGTACGCAAGGCGGCGCGCCTGGAGAACGGCTGGATCATGGACACCTATTTGTTGCGCAAACCCTGAGGTAAACCCAATGCTCAAACAGCTTGCCCTCGCGTTGGCCCTGGTGGCCGGCGCCGCTCATGCCGATAACGGCTTGCACACCGACTTGCCGTTGTCCTACCTGGAACAGACCCAGGGCGATGCGCGCAACCAGCCGTTGGTGATTTTCCTGCATGGTTTTGGTAGCAACGAGGAAGATTTGTTTGGCATCAAGGACGCCTTGCCGTCCACCTGGACCTACCTGTCGGTGCGTGCGCCGCTGCCGGTGGAGCCGCGCGGTTATCGTTGGTTTACCAAGACCGATGAGCCTGAGTACAACGGCAAGACCGATGAACTATCCAGCAGCGCCCGGCTGATCAAGGACTTTGTGGTCAAGGCTACCGCCAAATACCACACCCAAAGTGATCGGGTGTTTCTGGTGGGGTTCAGCCAGGGCGCGATCATGTCCTATGAGGTGGGCTTGCGCAGGCCCGAGCTGCTGCGTGGCATAGCGGCTCTCAGCGGCAGTGTGTTGCCGGTGCTCAAGGCTGAGCTCAAGCCGAATGACGCGTTGGGCAAGCTGGCGATCTTTATCGGCCATGGCACGTTGGACCAGGCGCTGCCTTATGCCTTGGGAACGCGGGCGAATGAGGTGCTGGCGGGAATTGGGTTGAAGCCGGAATTTCATGGGTATGCGGGAATGAATCATACGATCAGCGAAGCGGAAGTGCAGGACCTGAAGGCTTGGCTGGAGAAGAGCCTGCGATAAACACGGTTAAAAATGTGGGAGGGGGCTTGCCCCCGATAGCGATCCTTCAGTCAAAGATGTTGAGACTGACACACCGCTATCGGGGGCAAGCCCCCTCCCACATTGGTTGTGTGTCGCTTGGGAGATTGGCTTACTTGCCGCCGGTAATCTGCTTGACCAGCGCAGCATGCCCCTTTACATCATCCGCTCGCGAAATCGCCTGGATCACCAGTAACTGATTGCCGGACCCGCCGAGAAAGGTGGAATTCAAGGTCTTGCCACCGCCCTGGGTGGCGGTGCTGTCGACCTGGCGCAGACCGAGGCCCTTGTAGGTGAGTTTCTTCTCGTTTTGCTTCTTGAAGTCGGGCAGGGCGGCGCTCTGGTTCTTGACGAAGTCGGCTACGGCGCCATCGAGGAACTGCGGGTCGTTGTCCTTGATGGCTACCCCATCGTTACGTACGGTCTCAGCGACAATCACCACGCTTTTGGTGGTGGCGTTGGCGTACAGGGTGCCCTGGGTGTCGGCGGTGCCGTCGTCGGCTTTACCGGAGGGCAGGGTGTCGGCGGTGTAGCCCTTGGGCAGGTTGAAGGTGAACTTGCCGCCCAGGGTGGAGATGGTTTGCGTGGTCGCCTTGGAGGCAGCCCATGCGCTGCCGGCGGTAAGCGCGAGGGCCAGCAGCAGTGCAGTCTTGGTGAACGTGGCCATGAAGCGCTCCAGAGATGAACGAAATTGCGGGTTATTCTGTCAGAAAATTCGCAAGATCGTTCACCTGCAGCCTCACACCTTGTCGGACTCTTCTTGCAGCCGATCCATCTCAAACAGGCGCGCCAGTTCCGCACGGGCTTCCTGTGCGGTCTGCATGACTTTGGCCGCATCGTCGTACACCGCATGCTGGGCAGCGAGGACCTGCTGGTCATGGGCCCTGAAGCGGTCGATGCGCGCATCGGCCTGGGCCTGGCTTAAACCGAGGCCGACCAGGGTGCGGCGGCTCATCTCCAGGCTGGAATAGAAGGTTTCACGCACCGGTGAGGCGTCCAGGTCCACCAGGCGGTGTACGTGCTGGCGGTTACGCGCGCGGGCGATGATCTTCATGTGCGGGTAGAGGTTACGCACCAGTTCGGCGGTCTTGATGTTGATCTCGGGATCATCCATGGCGATCACGAAGAACTCCGCCTGGTCGACCTTGGCCGCATGCAGGATTTCCGGGCGTTGCGGGTCGCCGTAGAACACCGGCATACCGCCGAAGCTGCGGGTCAATTCGATGGTTTCCACCGAGGTGTCGAGGGCGATGAACGAGACATTCTGCGCGCGCAGGATGCGCGCGACGATCTGGCCCATCCGGCCCATGCCGGCAATCACCACACGCGGCGCATCGCCTTCGATGGCGCGGTACTCCTCGGGCACGTCCACCGGCTTGACCTTGGGCTTGAACAGCTTCGGGCATATCAGCAGCAACAGCGGGGTCACGGCCATGGACAGGGTGATGGTCAGCACCAGCACGTCGTACAGGTGCGGTTCGAACAGGCCCTGGTCGCGACCGATCTTGAACACCACGAAGGCGAATTCACCACCGGCCGCCAGCACCACACCCAGGCGCAGGGCGCTTTCACGATTGAGCTCACCCGCCATACGACCCACGGCGTACAGCAGTGGCAGTTTCAATCCGATCAGCAGTAAGGTCAGCCCGATCACCACCAGCGGCGTGCTGAGCAGCAGGCTGAGGTTGGCGCCCATGCCCACGCTGATAAAGAACAGACCGAGCAGCAGGCCCTTGAAGGGTTCGATCTGGGATTCCAGTTCGTGACGGTATTCGGAGTCCGCCAGCAGCAGCCCGGCGAGGAAGGCGCCCAGGGCCATGGACACACCCACCAGCTCCATCAGCCAGGCGGTGCCGATCACCACCAGCAGCGCGGTGGCGGTGGACACTTCGCGAAGGCCGGTCTTGGCGACGATGCGAAACACCGGGCGCAACAGGTAGCGCCCACCGATGATCACCACGGCGATGCTGCCCAGGATCTGCAAGACGTGCTGCACGCCCTGGGCTTCGCTGGTCGGATGATCGCTGCCGGCCAGCAGCGGCACCATGGCGATCAAGGGGATGGCCGCGATGTCCTGGAACAGCAGGATCGCAAAGGCCAGGCGCCCGTGGGGTTGGTTGAGTTCCTTGCGCTCGGCCAGGCTTTGCAGGCCGAACGCGGTGGAGGACAGCGCCAGGCCCAGGCCCAGCACTATCGCGCTATTCCATGACTGGCCAAACAGCCACAGCGCCACCACGCCCATGACCAGCCCGGTGAGCAGCACCTGGGCCAGGCCGACGCCGAATACCGCCTTGCGCATCACCCATAAGCGTTTGGGCGAGAGCTCCAGGCCAATGATGAACAGCAACAGCACCACGCCCAATTCGGAGAACTGCGCCACGCTTTGCGGGTTGCCGATCAGGCCCAGCACCGAGGGGCCGATGATCACACCGGCGAACAGATAGCCCAGCACCGCGCCCAGTTGCAGACGCTTGGCCAAGGGCACGGCCAGCACGGCGGCGAACAGGAACACCACGGCTGCTTGTAACAGGTTGCCTTCATGGGGCATTGCAAACTCCATTGTTTACTTGGATCAACTGCTGACGCTTTCAAGGGCGAGGGCGCTATTAGAACGTGTTTTCACATTTTGAAACTTGTATTTTTGATGCGCAGATCAACGTATACCGGGTGAAACCCCGATTTTACAGGGCGCTGACAACATCGCGTGCTGAGCGGTCCCCGCATGACGACGCCCAGCGTTTTCATCTCGACTTGATTGGCTCTTTGTTACCATGGCCGCCCCTTGCCACCAGGAGTCACCGGCCCATGCAGCACCAGTGGGATGAAATGCACCGCACCCGCAAGCCCACGTTCGTCCTGTGCGGCGAGCCTCAGGGGGACGTGCTCAATCTCTATGTTCACGGTTATTCGGCGTTTTTCAGCCAGCAGCAGTTGGCGGGCTTCAAGGAACAACTGGCGGGCATCGAAGGCTCGACCAACCTGATGTTGTTCTGGCCGGCAGGGCACTTTCTGGAGAACCTGTTCGCACCCTTCAAAGAGGTGATCGCCTCGATGCTCGGCGGCGGTGGCCTTGGTGCGGCGACGGTCGGGGTGGGCAAAGCGATTGCCTACTTTCTCGACCATTACAAAAGTGTCGAGGCGCGGGTCGATGAAGTGGCCAGGACCTTGCTGCCTGAGCTGGCGAGGTACCTGCACGCCGAATCGCTGCAGGTACGGCAAATCAATCTTATCGGGCACTCCCTGGGTGCGCGGATCCTGGTCAAGAGTGTGCTGGCCAGCCCTGAAGCCGCCCATGAACTGCCGTTGAACAATCTGTTGTTGATGGGCGGGGCAATCTGTACGTCGAGCCCTTGGGAAGCGGTGACTGCACCGCTTCAGGGGCGGGTGATCAATTGCCACTCCAGCAAGGACTGGGCGCTGGCAATGAAGCCGGACACCGAGCGGTGCATTGGCCGCTATGCCATCGCGGTGACGCCGGCCCTGAAGGCCAAGGTCACCAATGTTCACCTGGCCAGCTTCGACCATGCCGCCTACTGGCCGCAGCTGAAAACAGTGGTGCAGTACACCGACTTGCTGCAGGAGCGCCGTGGCCTGATCCGCGCCGACCTGCGCAGCAGTGAAGTGCGCTTTGCCGAAGAGGACGCGGACTTGTTTCCGATCCTGGCGCAGGCGCGACCGGATGAGTTGAAGTTTCTCGCCGAGTTGATGGCCCAAAAGCGCAGCGCCTCAATTGACGCCAGTGTGCGCGAACCGCGCAAGCTCGCCATCGAGTTGCAGCGCATGGGTGGCGACAGTTTCATGAACCTGGCCCGTGGTCACGGCGTAGCCTATCGCCAGATCGCCGAAGCGGTGGCGCAACGCCTGGGCATCAAGTTCGACGAGGCCGTTGCCAGCGTTGCCCTGGCGGATATCGAAGCGCAGGTGGCGGAAAAACTGATCGAGCAGTACCAGGACAAACTCAGCGCTGCCGACCGCCAGGCGTTCGACGCCGAACTCAAGGCCGCGATGCAAAAAGAGCAAAGTGTGTTCACGCGTTTCAACGTTGGTCGTTCGGCCACCACCGCCTTGAGCGGCACGGCATTGGCCGGGCTTACCGGCTTTATTGTGCGGCGCGGCGCCGCCACGGCGATTCCGGTGGTGGGCCAGGCGGTGGCGGCCGCGATGTTGCTGGTCAGCGGCGTGCGGGCGTTTTCCGGGCCGGCTTATTCGATCACGACCCTGGCGGTGCTGGTGGTCGGCGTGATTCGCCAGCGCCTGGAGCGTGAGGCGCTGAATCAGGAGCTGGACCTGGTGGTGCAAGTAGTAGAAGCGTTCGACCTGCCCCGGGAGACGGTGATGCGCACGGTCGCGTCGGACTGCTAAGCTGGCGTCCTGACTTGTGTGTTTGCCTGGGATACCGCGTGAAATTCAGCCTGCCGAAAATTGCTACCGCCCCCTTCTGCCCGCCGGAAGTGGCCGGCTCCGTTGCCGTTGACCCCAAGGCGACGTTTTTCAAGCGCGTGCTGATGTTCGCCGGCCCCGGCCTGTTGATCTCCATCGGCTACATGGACCCCGGCAACTGGGCGACCGCCATCGAAGCCGGGTCGCGCTATGGCTACAGCCTGTTATTTGTGGTGTTGCTGGCCAGCCTGGCGGGGATGGCGGTGCAGTGCCTGTGTTCGCGGCTGGGTATCGCTACCGGTAAGGATCTGGCGCAACTGTGCCGCGAGCGTTACAGCAAGCGCTCGGCGCGCACCCAGTGGGCGCTGGCGGAAGTCTCCATCATCGCCACCGACCTTGCCGAAGTGCTCGGCTGCGCCCTGGCGTTTCACCTGCTGCTCGGTGTGTCGCTGACCACGGGCATTGTTATCACCGCCTTCGATACGCTGTTGATCCTGGCCTTGCAGAACCGTGGTTTCCGTCGGTTGGAAGCAATCATGCTGGCGCTGGTCGCGACCATCGGCGTGTGCTTTTTTATCGAACTGGTGTTGATCAAACCCTACTGGCCGGACGTGCTCAGCGGTTTCACCCCCTCCCTGTCGGCCATCAGCGACGCCGCGCCGCTGTACCTGGCCATCGGCATCCTCGGTGCGACCGTGATGCCGCATAATCTTTACCTGCACACCTCCATCGTGCAGACCCGCATGATCGGCAAGGACCTGGCGAGCAAACAGGACGCGGTCAAGCTGGCGCGCATCGACACCATTGGTTCCCTGGCCCTGGCTCTGATGGTCAACGCGGCCATCCTGGTACTGGCCGCCGCCGCGTTCTACAAGACCGGGCATACCGATGTGGTGGAGATCCAGGATGCCTATCATCTGCTCGACCCGCTGGTCGGCGGCGCGTTTGCCAGCATTCTGTTCGGCATCGCCTTGCTGGCCTCGGGCCAGAGTTCGACCTTCACGGGCACCATCGCCGGGCAGGTGATCATGGAGGGTTACCTGAACCTGCGCATTCCGTGCTGGCAGCGCCGTCTGATCACCCGAGGGCTGGCGCTGATCCCGGCCTTTCTCGGGGTGTGGCTGATGGGCGACGACGCCATCGGCAAGCTGCTGATCCTCAGCCAGGTGGTCCTGAGCCTGCAATTACCCTTCGCGCTATACCCGCTGATCCGCATGACCGGTGACAAACAACTGATGGGCCCGTTCGTCAACCGGCTGCCGACGCGAATGCTGGCGTGGTTTTTATTTACGGTGATCAGTGGGGCGAATGCGTGGTTGATCGGGCAGTGGCTGTTCTGACTCACCGATCCCAATACGGCACCGTCCCAAAACACTCCACGAAATAATCGATCACCGTGCGCACCTTCAGCGAGAGCCTGCGGCTGCCCGGCCACAGCGCCGCGATCTGCTGGGGCTCAAGGGTGGTTGCCACCTCGTATTCGGTCAGCACCGCCTGCAAAGTGCCGGCGCGCAGACTTTCGCCGATCAGCCAGGACGGGAACACCACCAGCCCCAGGCCCTGTTCGGCGGCATGGGTCAGCGTGTCGGCGTGGTTGCCGGTGATCGGGCCTTTGACGCTGTAGGCGCTCCAGTCGCCCTGGTCGCGGCGTAAGAACCAGCGCTCCTGGCCTTTGATGCCCTTGTAGGCCAGGCATTGGTGATTGACCAGTTCGTCGGGATGGCGCGGCGTGCCGTGCCGCGCCAGATAGGCGGGGCTGGCGGCGAGGCGAAAGCGTTGCGGCGCGAAGATCCGCGCCTGCATGCTGGAATCGTTGAGTACGCCAATACGAAACAGCAGGTCGGTGCCGTCCTGCAGCGGGTCGACGAAGGTGTCGGTTTGCTGGATATCCAGTTGCAGCTTCGGATAGCGCCGGCACAGTTCCCCCAGCCACGGCGAAAGGTGGCGCTGGCCGAACACCATGGGCGCATTGATGCGCACCAGGCCGCTGGGCTCCCTGTCCTGCTCCTGCAGGGCCTGGCTCGCCGTCTCCAGGTGTTCGAGCATCAGCCGGGCGTGGCGCCCGAGCAGGCGCCCGGCTTCGGTGGGGCTGACGGCCCGGGTGTGGCGGTACAGCAGCTGTTGACCGAGGGCTTGCTCCATCAGTTGGATCTGCCGGGAAATGGACGAGGGCGCCAAGCCTTCGCGGCGCGCCACTTCAGAAAAACTGCCATGGTCCAGCACCGCGACGAACAGGCGCAGCGCCTTGAAACTCAACTCTTTCAAACCCTGCATCGTGGCTCCAGGCTGTGCGTTATGCGCAAAGGTGTTGTCCGCATGCTGCCATTTATCGCACAGCTCGGCCACCGGATAATGCGCCCCTGTTTTCTTCTTGAAGCGCGGGTGATGTATGCAGGCACGTTCTATCGAAGGCGCGGCGCAGGCCAGGCCGGACCGAAATTTTCTGCGGTTGTTGTTGCTGCCGCTGGTGATCCTGGCGGGCATGGGCCTGTCGGTCGAGGCCGGTTTGCTCGGGCCTTTGGGGGTGCAGGTCGGGCATTTGTGGGCGACCTTGAGCATCTTTGGCGTTGGCTCGGCGATCCTGTTTCTGCTGTTACTGTTCAGCGGCCCGCAAAAGGGCCCCGCGTTCACGCAACTGCCGCGCTGGCAGTTGATCGGCGGTTTCCTGGGGCCGATGTACGTGGTGGTGCTGACCCTGGCCACGCCCCATATCGGAGTGGCCATGACGATGATTGCGATCCTGTCCGGGCAGGTGGGCAAGAGTGTGCTGATCGACCATTTCGGCTGGTTCGGCACGGCGCGCAAGCGGGTCAATGTGGAGCGTTGGATAGCCCTGGCGTTGATTGTGGCGGCACTTGTTCTGATTGCACGAGGGTAAGGCGATGAATCTGATTCTGTTGTTGGTTTTAGTGGTCGCCGCAGGTGCGGTCTTGAGCGTGCAGGCTGCCATCAACGGCCGCCTGGGCCAGACCGTCGGGGTATTGCGCAGCAGCCTGCTGACGTTTGCGGTGGGGGCGCTCACTACCGCGCTGCTGATATTTTTCTTCGAGCCCGCCCAGGTTGTCAGTTTGTTGGAGGTGCCCAAGTGGCAACTGACCGGCGCTTTGTTCGGCGTGGTGTACATGATCGTGATGGTCGGCGCGGTGCCGGTGGTCGGTACGGCGGTTGCCACGGTGGCGGTAATCGTGGGGCAATTGGGCATGGGCATGCTGATCGACAACTTCGGCTGGCTGGGCAACCCGGCAATCGAACTGTCCGGCAGCCGGATCGTGGCGATGCTGTGCCTGGCCCTGGCGCTGGTGTTCATGTATCGCAGCAATACGCGCCAGGCTGACTGACGGCGCTGAACCTTGGCGCCGCACCTGGAGTCACTGCTTAAGGCGTGGCATTCGCCGCGCCGTGACGACCATGAAGAAGGAGTCTGACCATGCCGGATCAAACCTGTGCCTGCCCACACTGTAAATGCGTACTGGGCGTCGACGCGGTAATGAAGGACGGTAAGGGCTACTGCTGCCAGGGCTGCGCCGAGCATCACCTGCACGGTGAGCCCTGCGCTGCGGCAAACGACTGCGAATGCGCCAAGTCGGCTGCCAACGCGAACTAAACCATCCAATGTGGGAGGGGGCTTGCTCCGATAGCGGAGTGTCAGTCACTGAATCTGTGCCTGAAACACCGCAATCGGGAGCAAGCCCCCTCCCACATTTTTGATCTGCATCAGGCTTCTGGGACGCCTTTTTCCCAGGCTGACCAGTTGTTCAGGATCGCCTGTACCAGCGGATTGCCCGTGCGGTACAGGTTCTCCAGCGCCGGTACAAACCCACCCTGATCGGCGTACTTGAGCAGATTGTCCACTTCGCTGTAGCCCGGATACGGGCGGTCAAAATCCGAACCGGCACGCACCACCGCCAGGCGCTGGATATCCACCAGCCCTTCGCGGCTGGCACGTAGCAGCGCTTCGTAGGTGGAGTTGTCTTCCTGCTGGGTGGTGCAGTATTCGCCCTTGTTGTCCGTGAGCAGTTTGGTCCACACCTCGGCGCGTTCGCTCAAGCGGGTGCCGGAGAACCAGGTGTTGCCCGCCAGGGTGTCGCAGCGTGTGACCTGTGGTGGCTGATTGGCCGGGGCGGCGGGGTAGTGCTTGCGCCAGGCGGCGGACTCCTTGCTTTCAGTCAGCTCCACCTTGTGCGACAAGGCGAATGCCTTGGCCTGCAGCTTTGGGTTGAGTTCGAACACTTCGGTCTTGTAGTCCAGCGGCGGTTTTTCATTGGGCCCCTTGGTGTTGATGCCGATGTAACCCGTCGGCCAATCCTTGGGCGCATCTCGTGAGTCCAACTCCCACTGTGTGCCGAATTCCACCAGGTAATGCGCCCAGGCGGCGGTGCCGATCGTGCCATGCTTGGGGCTGATACCGGCGATCCCGGCGATCAGGAAATAACTCTGGCGCAGGTCGAACTTGGGCGACAAGGCCAGTGCGAGGGTGGAGGCGGCGGCGTTGGTCTGGCCCATGCCGGTCACCAGCAGGCACACCTCCTGAGTGTTGCAGCGAATCGTCGGATACTCGGCGGACAGGCCCGGTACGCGCACCTGCTGCTTGAGCTCCAGGCGATCGATCCAGGTTTGCGCCTCAGGCGCGAACATGGTGATCAGCATCACCTTGGGTTTGATCGGTGCCGCGCTGTCCGCCAGCGCCACGTGGGGCAGCAGGGCCAGGCCTGCGGCCATCGAGAGGCGGGTAAAAGTCTTCATCTGCAGCTCCTTGATCAGAATTGGTAGCCCACGCCGGCGTAGTAACCCCAGCCGTCGGAGCGGGCGCGGAAGTTGCCTTCGCCGAAATTCAACTCGCTGCCATCCTCCCAGTTGCCGCCGTTATGAAAGTAACGGCCAACCAGCGTGAAGCGCAGGTGGGTGAACGAGTACAGCAACACGTTGGTGGCCACCAGTGAGTTGGCGGTACGTGCGGGATTGTCCTTGTGCAGGTCCGAGCCGAAATCGTAGTTGGTAAAGCCGATGTAGGTCAGCGAGGCACCGTTGTCGAACTTGCCGATCGGCACAATGTATTTCATCTGCGCGCGGTAGCCGTCCCATGAGTATTCATTGCTGGCGCCGTAGTTTTCCCACTGGTAGCGCCCGTAGAAGTTGGCCGACAGATTGACCCGCGAGTGGGTGTCGATGTCGGTGCCAAGGCCGCTGTACAGGGTGTTGGCGCGATTCTCTTTGTTGCTGCCGTGGTCGTAGATCCAGTCGAACGCTACATACCACTCCTTGAACGGCCCGATCGCCAGGCTGCGGCCGGCCAGGTAGTCGATGGAGATGCGCGGCTCGTGTTCCATGAACACGGGCGAGCCATGGTCCCACACGCCTTTGTCATTACTGTTACCGATGCCGAGGATCTTTGGCACGTCGATGTAGCCGTACAGCTCGAACGGCCCCTTGCGGCCGAAATACTCGTATTCCAGGTAAACGTCATCCTGCGGCTTGGGGCCGAAGCTGATGTCCTTGCTGCCAATCAACGTCAGGTCCTGATTGAACCATTCGGACAGGTAAGCGCCTTTTTTCGCCGGCGGGCTTGCCTCGGGGCTGAGGGTTTCGCCCTGTGCCGAGTCATCCGAAGGTTGGTCGTGCGCCAAAATGGGTGCACTGAGTACTCCCGTAACGGCGGCCAGTAGCAAGGAAACACCAAAGCAAGCTCGGGGCGTTGAGGTGGGGTGCATTGAAAGTCCCTGTTCGTACGCGGTTTGAACCCGATTCCTCGGGTGAGGTGAACCTGGCGGCCAAGTTCGTTGCGCAAACGTTTGCACAGGCTGTACCAACTTTAATCAATAGCTTGAATCGGCTTGAGAAAGTCTGAAATAACCGTCTTATCGATCAGAAATGACCGGGTGTCATTTATTCGAGCTGGCTGACCCAATGGCGCCGATCCCGCGCCGATATTCACTCGGCGTCTGGTTCATCTCGATCCGAAAATGCCGATTGAAATTGGACAGATTTGCGTAGCCCACTTCAAAACAGATATCCGCTACCGACCTGTCGCTTTGCAGCAGTAGCCGGCAGGCGCGTTGTACGCGGAATTTGCGCATAAGCTCGATAAAGCCATGGCCGGTATTGCGTTTGAAAAAACGCGAGAAGCCCCGTTCGCTCATGTCCAGTTGCCGGGCGATGTCCGACAGACGCACGTCGCCGCTCAGTTCGCGCATGAGGTAGTCGAACGCCTTGTTGATGCGTTCGGCGCTGCGCGGGTCCAGGGTCGGCGCATAGCGCGGGCTGGCCAGCAACTTGAGCTGTCGGGGCGGGGCGTTCTTCAGGGTGTCGAGCAGTTGCAGGAACAGGATCAGGCGTTGCAGGCCCTGGGCATTGCCGGTGGCTTCCATCAGTCGGGCCGCCTGCGCCGCTGTTTCGCCGGCAAACTCAAGGCCGCGCCGCGCCTGTTCAAACAGCGGTTGCAAGTCGCCGAGTTCCGGCAGGGCCTCGCGCAGGGCAAGGAGGGCGGCGCCGTCGAATTGCAACACCACGTCACGACCGCGCTGGTACTCGCCGGGCGCCAGGTCGCCAATCCAGTCGTGGGGCAGGCCGGGACCGATCAACGCGACATGCCCGGCAGCGAATGCACCGATATAGTCGCCCGCCACCAGCTTGCCGCTGCCGTGGCGGATCAGGTGGATTTCGAATTCGGGGTGGTGGTTCCAGCGCGCCAGCTCAATCGGATAGTCATGTTCGAACCAGCGAAAGCAGTGCTGCGGCTCGGGCAGGATGACTTCGCGTTCGGCGGGGCGCTGCTCCAACAGCGTGGCGCGGATGGGCATGGTGCTGCCTCTTGTAGCTTGGATATCCGCCAAAATACGCGCCTCGTCAGGTGCGGCGCTACCCACAGTGCCACTTGGCACTGATACTTTTTTGCCTCCTTGAGGCCGGTTAAAAAAGTACCGGTCGAACGTGTGCGGTGCGTTTGTTGGAAGCTGGCCTTAGCTGCTGTAATCGACTCTGTTAAGTAGCCGAAGTGGATTGCAGAGGATATCGTCATGAAACGACTCGAAGGTAAAAGTGCGCTGATCACCGGATCGGCGCGCGGCATTGGCCGCGCGTTTGCCCAGGCTTATATTGACGAAGGCGCCACCGTCGCCATTGCCGATATCAACCTGCAGCGCGCCGAGCAGACCGCTGTCGAACTGGGCCCCCAGGCTTACGCGGTGACAATGGACGTCACCGACCAGGCCTCCATTGACGCGGCCATTGCCACGGTGGTCGCCCGCGCCGGCAAGCTGGATATCCTGATCAATAACGCGGCACTGTTCGATCTGGCACCCATCGTCGACATCACCCGCGACAGCTATGAACGGCTGTTTTCGATCAACGTCGCCGGGACGCTGTTTACCCTGCAGGCCGCCGCGCGGCAGATGATCGGCCAGGGCCACGGCGGCAAGATCATCAACATGGCCAGCCAGGCAGGTCGACGCGGCGAGGCGCTGGTGGCGGTGTATTGCGCGACCAAGGCGGCGGTGATCAGCCTCACGCAATCGGCGGGGCTGGACCTGATCAGGCAGGGCATCAACGTCAACGCCATCGCCCCGGGCGTAGTGGACGGTGAGCATTGGGACGGGGTGGATGCGCTGTTTGCCCGGCACGAGGGCCTGGCGCCTGGCGAAAAGAAGAAGCGGGTAGGGGACGAGGTGCCTTACGGACGCATGGGCACGGCGCAAGACCTGACGGGCATGGCAATCTTTTTGGCATCGAAAGAGGCTGACTACGTCGTCGCACAGACCTACAACGTCGATGGCGGCAATTGGATGAGCTAGCGGCCTGCACCGATCAGAACGGCGGGGACGGACAAGCAGTCCCACCGTTGATGTTCGTCGTTCGGCTCACTCGGCAAAGCTGCGATCAAAGAAGTAGATCTGCCCTGGCTTCAGTATTTCCACCGTCGCCTGGGGCCGGCCACCTTCACCCGGCTTTTTGCGCCCGGTTTCACGCAAATAACCTGCCTCGGCCAGCTTCAACAAACGCTGGCGGATACTGGTCTTGAGCACCGGCCGGGCGAGCACCAATGAAAAAATCGTGGTCGCCTGCGGTGCGCTGAACTCATGCCCCAGGAACATCAAGGGCAGGCTGCTGTACAACGATTTGGAAAACAATCGCTCCTGCACGGCCGCCACGAGGCTGTTGTGATCGAACGGCAACTTGATACTGCCATCGGCCACCGCATTCAGGGAAAACCAGGCCTGATGGCTGCCCAGCGCAACTTCATCAGCCACGATCCCCAGGTAGTAAGTAGACGAGGACCAGCAGCGCGGGTCGCGAAACGCATCGCCCACGGTGCCCACCTGTTCGCTCCAGACCAGCTCGAGGCCAACCTTGTCACTGGCGCGAAGCCGCTCCACCGCATCCTGCAGACTCAGGTCCTGCACATCGCCGTTGACCACCACACCCGGCAACGCCCAGTGCCCGGCAAAGGGCTCGGCCTCGCGCTTGTTGAGCAGCAGCTTCAATTCCCCGAAGGCACGGCAGTAATACAGCACGCACAAGTCGACGGTGTGCAGATAGGGGCTCAATGGCATGTGAAGTCCTTCCAGCGACGTAGACACACAGTCTAACGCTTCGAATAGATATGTCATGTACTCGAGCGCGGGCATGCGGAAAAATACTTGTTGCCATGAAAGTACACGACGTGTACTTTTGTTTCCAGGCCACCGGAGAATCACCATGACCCTTGCGAAAACCACCCTTGCTTCATTCGATGTGGATGCCCAGAAGAGTTTCACGCCGTTGTGCCCCGACGAATTGCCCGTCGCCGGGGGAGACCTGATCGGCGCTGAACTCAACCACATGGCCAGTCTTGCCGGGCGACGCATCGGCAGCAAGGACGCCCACACCCCGCACGCGCCCTGGGTGGTCGCGCAGCGCAGCCAGATGCTGCTACCCACCGGTCTGGCTCACGCCGATGTCACCTGGGTCAGCCACTGCGTGCCGGGTACCGAGGGCTTTACCTTGCTGGATGAATTGCCCAGCACCTATGACTACGACTACTTCGTCTGGAAGGGCGTGGAACCTGATCTGCACCCCTACGGCGCCTGCTACCACGACCTGCACGACAAGCTGTCGACCGGCGTCATTGAATACCTCAAGGCTCAGGGCATCGTCCGCGTGCTTGTCGGTGGCCTGGCCCTGGACTATTGCGTCAAGACCACCGCCTTGCAATTGCTCAAGGCCGGCCTGCAAGTGGTACTTCACCTGCCGGCATGCCGAGGAATCACTGAAGAAGGCAGCGTGCAGGCCGTCAATGAGTTGCTCAAGGCCGGTGCTGCGATTAGCCGCACCCGCGAAGAACTGGCCGCGATGGCCACGCGTTAAGGAGACCCACCATGGAAAGCGCCTATGACGACGAGTCCCCGGTCATCCAGGGCTTGCTCGACACCGATTACTACACCTTCACCATGATGCAGGCGGTGCTGCACCAGCATCCGAATGTGGATGTGGAATACAACTTCATCGTCCGTTCCAGGGAAAAACTCGGCCATCTGATCCCGCAGTTGCGAACCGAACTGGAAAAGCTTGCCGGCCTGCAAATGCGTGAAGGCGAGCTGCGCTTCCTGTTCAACCCGCGCTTTCGCGAATACCTCACGCCGGATTACGAGCGCTTCCTCGGGCTGTTTCGCTTCAACCTGCGCTATATCCACCTGCATGAAGTGGACGGGCAACTGAACATCCGCGTGATCGGCCCGATGCTGCACTGCATCATGTTCGAGCAACCGGTACTGGCGCTGGTCAGTGAATTGCGCAACCGCGACAAGTACCCCGACGTGACCCTCGAGGACGTCACCCGCAAGCTCTACCAGAAGTTCGACTGGCTGGAGAAGAACCTCAGCCGCGACGAGTTGGCCGACCTGCGCGTCTCCGATTTTTCCACGCGTCGGCGCCTGTCATTCAAGGCCCAGCGCGAAGTGGTCGACATCATGCGCCGCGACTTCCCCGGCCAGTTCCTCGGTACCAGCAACGCGCACCTGGCCTATGAATTCGATTTGCCGCTGATCGGCACCATGGCTCACCAATGGTTGATGGTGCACCAGCAACTGGGGCGCTTGCGCGAAAGCCAGAACGCCGCACTGGAAAACTGGGTGCGTGAATACCGTGGCCGTCTCGGTATGGCCCTGACCGACTGCATCAGCACCGATTTCTTCCTCAAGGATTTCGACCTGTACTTTGCCAAGCTTTACGACGGTCTGCGCCAAGACTCCGGCGACCCCATCGTGTGGGCCGACAAGGTACTGGCCAAATATAAGGAACTCGGTATCGACCCCATGACCAAAGACCTTATGTTCTCCGACGGTCTGAATTTCGAAAAATGCCTGCCGATCCTGCGGCACATCCGCGGCAAGGCCCGGTTCGGCTTCGGCATGGGCACCAGCCTTGCCTGCGATGTGGACGGCGTGGAGCCACTGAGCATCGTGATGAAGCTGGTGCGGGTACACGGCGAGCCCGTGGTGAAATTCTCCGATGACCCGGTGAAGAACGTCTGCGAAGACCCGTCGTTTTTGCAGTACGCGGCACAGGTATTCAACGTTGGTAACGTGGAGGTATGACATGCACACTCAAGAACGCATCGCCCGTGAGCTGAACGTCGATCGCTCGCTGGTCGCAGGCGGCGAGCCCCGGGAAATTCAACGGCGCATCGATTTCATCAAGACGACGTTGCGCGCCTCCGGCTGCAAGGCGCTGGTGCTGGGTATCAGCGGCGGTGTCGACTCACTGCTTGCGGGCCGCCTGTGCCAGCTGGCGGTGCAGCAACTGCGCGACGAAGACTATGCCGCGCGTTTTATCGCCATGCGTCTGCCTTATAAAACCCAGGGCGACGAACACGATGCCCAGGCTTCGCTGGATTTTATCCTGCCGGACCATATCGACACCCTCGACATTGCCGCCAGTGTCGACGGGCTGATGGCCAGCCTGGCCGCCGCCGAAGCCAGTGCCGCGCAGCTCGACTTCATCAAGGGCAACGTCAAGGCCCGTGCGCGCATGATTGCGCAATATGCGGTCGCCAACCTGCATAACGGCCTGGTGGTCGGCACCGACCAGGCGGCCGAAGCGCTGATGGGGTTCTTCACTAAATTCGGCGACGGCGCCTGCGACCTGGCGCCGTTGTCCGGCCTGACCAAAACCCAGGTGCGCCTGCTCGCCACCGCACTCGGCGCCCCGGCGAACCTGGCGCAAAAACCGCCCACCGCGGATCTTGAAGAACTGGCGCCGGGGAAACTCGATGAAGATGCCTACGGTTGCTCCTACGACGAGATCGACGCGTACTTGATGGGCGAGCCGGTGAGCGAGCGGGTGAGGGTGATTGTCGAGGAGGCGTATGGCAAGACAGCGCACAAACGCGCGCTGCCGATTGCCCCGCAGTAAGCGCGGGCTGCAAGCCATATCAGGAAGTGTCTCGCCATGAAATGGAATTTTTCCTACATTATTGAAGGATGAGGATTCTTTACGCTCTGGGCTATCAATGAGTTCAGGATCATGGGAATGGCTTCCAGCGTATTGAGAGCGAGTGATTCAGTTGCCAGGGTGTTGCGCCGCAACCTGCCAGTGCTTCTCGGCACGACGGCCATGGCGATTTTGTCAGGCATCCTGGTGACGGTATTGGATGATGCGACCTATCTGCGCCGGTTCGACCCGTCGCTCAAAGCGCAGATGTCCGGGTGGAGTCTTGTCGCATTGGCGACTGTTGCCGTGTTTTCCAATGTCATGATGGTGTGCGGTCGGCATTGGGCGGGTGTTGTCCTGGCAGGCTATTTTGCGCTGTGTCTGATGCTGGTGGTACCGACCATTGAGTACCACCCCCATACCTTGGTCTATTCGCTGGGTGTCGTATGCCCGCTGTGCGGAATGCTTCTGCTCAATACCGAGCGCCACCGCGAGATGCGCCAAAAGCTGTTTGAACTGCGTGTCCAGCGCTGCGCGGCCAGGCGTTCAGTCCTTGAGGATGCCTGATGGCCTCTGTGGGTTGGAACTGCCCGATTCCAGCGGGCCACATATGGCACGTGGGTCGCGGATGGCTTTTCCAGGACCGACACGTGGGTATTTCAGTTTCCGGACTTGGGATCGTGATATGACAGATATAAGTAACAGGCAACTCTATTCGCAGGTTGGGGTTTACTCGCAGGCACCGAGCGTTTCACCAGAAAACGAGTACAAGGCAAAGTCAGATGCAGAGATCGCAGCGCTCTTTGCCAGTAACTTCGACTACTTTGAACCTAAAGATGGCTTGGTGTCCCAGGCAAAATTACGCGAAATAGCGAATCGTCCGGTACCGACCGGTAATCCAGTCGATGACGCGATGACAATGTTAGCGCGTGAGATTACCAGTCGCGGCTCACTCAACTATCGTTTGGATAAAGTAGACGGTGAGTACAAAGGGCCCGCTGATGGGAAGATTAGTCTTAAAGGTATTGACCATGAGATCGCCTCCAACTCGAATAAGAAGCCTCCCACGGATAATCGCTTTGCAGGCGCACCCCGTAGCGTCAATAACGCGGTGGGGAACGCGAACCGCGGCCTGATGAATCCTGTGCAGAATCTTTCGATAGCACCTCAAGGGTTCAGCGGTCAGCCTGAGCCTGCAGGGCTGCCTTATTTTAAAATGGCCTCTGATTTTAAAGACAACTTCAGTTATTTTCAGAACGCCGATGGGTTCGTGTCAATGGACAACATTGCGGCTATCGCCTATTGCCCTATGACAAATGATCCTTTTACCGACAAGATGATCTGGCTAGCCCAGGCAATCATGAGCAGTCCGCTAATGAGATTCATGTTGGACTCGAAGACACAAAACGGTCAACAGGATGGCCTTATCAGTTTCTCTGATGCGCAGGGGGTGGCTGAGCATTTCAATGGTGCGCCCGACTTCTCGACTGGGCAACAATTTCCTGTTGGACGAGGGGCTTACCAACCGTCCATGTATTCAGGGCTTAATGATTTTCCGCCTCAGTCGTATGGGCAGGTTTTTCCACAGCAGCCACCGTCGTATGAAGAAACCATGGCTCAGCAGCCATATTATAATAATGGTCCCCTTCAGGAAGTTACGACGATCAAGAATAATCGTTATGCCTACGATAGCGATGAGGACTTTTCCACAAAAGTATTGCCCTACTTCGGCGTGCTGGAAGATCCCGCCACACCGGGTTATATATCCGATAACTCGCTTCGTTCAGTCGCATCGGGTTTCCGACCGGACGGAAGTAGGGCTACTTTGGAAGAGCAAGAGATTGCTGAAAACTTTATGAGTCGAGGTGGTTTCTTTAAAAAACTGGACCGAGGCTCCAGCGGCAAACTTGATGGCCTGATCTCTCGTTCGGATCTGGGTGGGTTTGCAACAGATTATAGCGGCTCAACTGATCACGATGTATTGAAGGGTATAAAGAAATATTTTCATGAGTACACGGCAGGGAAGGATGATGCCTATGTTAATTTCAATGAATTGCGAGAGGCTGCGGGCGAAATTCCGTCGACACGCACCTTCGCTGATGAAGCGCGTGAATATGCAAAAGAGTTTCTAAAACGTGTCGATCTGGCGGATAAGACGGATGTTGGGGTGTCCTGTTGGGGACTGTTCAATGGTAAACGGGATGAGCGTTTTGATATGGACAACCTTGAATACATGCTCGACCAGACAAAATGAACGCCTGATTGCAGTCGGTATCAACTGACTTGACCGTGGTCGGCGGCCGCTGGATGCCGCCGGATCACCCTCGCATGATGCCGCGTTCGGCGCTTTACAGCACCTGTCACGGTGTATGCGCACCGGTTTTTTTAAGCTGCGGCGATTGGAGCTTCATGGGCTGCGGTGCGTATGTTGGTGATAGTATCAATCATGCGGGCGATCGGCGGCGTACGCCAGGCATGAATGGGCTTCTGTCGCGGTGGTTGATCATCGAGCGAGATGGCGCATCGTTCGCAGGACATGCAAACTTACCTGGCCTGGCTGTCTTGCATGCTTTTACCGCCTGATTCTTATCCCGGAAATTCGAGTCCCCATGCAAGTTACTCAACAACGGCCGCTGTGGCAGATCTACCTGTTATTTCTGGCACCGATGGTGCTGTCCAATTTCCTGCAGAGCTTTTCCGGCACCCTCAACGGTATCTACGTCGGGCAGATGCTCGGCACCCACGCGCTGGCAGCGGTGTCGGGCATGTTTCCCATCGTGTTTTTTTTCATTGCTCTGGTGATTGGCCTGGGTGCTGGCGCCTCGGTGTTGATCGGCCAGGCCTGGGGCGCGCGGGAGACGGGGCTGGTCAAGGCGATCACTGGCGCCACGTTGACCCTTGGCGCACTGATTGGCTTGCTCGCAGCCTTACTGGGGGGGCTGTTTGCCCGCCCCGCGTTGCAGGCCTTGGGAACCCCTGTTGATGTGCTGGATGATGCGGTGGGCTACGCCCAGGTAATGATGCTGATCATGCCGCTGCTGCTGGTATTTATTCTCTATACCCAGCTGCTGCGAGGCGTCAGCGACACGGTTTCGCCGTTGCTGGCGCTGATGGTGTCGACGCTGGTGGGCTTGGTGCTGACGCCGGCGCTGATCCGCGGTTGGATCGGCCTGCCGCCCATGGGTATCCAGAGTGCGGCGTACGCGGGGCTGGCGGGTAATGCGTTGGCGATGCTGTTCCTGATTCTGCGCCTGCGCCACAAGAATCATGTGATGGCGCCGGATCGCGCCATGCTCGCCGCCTTGCGCCTGGACCGGGTGATACTCGGCAAGGTCCTGCGCATCGGCCTGCCCACCGGTCTGCAGATGGTGGTGTTGTCACTGTCGGAGCTGGTCATCCTGGCGCTGGTCAACGGCCATGGTTCCCAGGCAACGGCGGCGTACGGTGCGGTGACGCAGATCGTCAATTACGTGCAGTTTCCGGCGCTGTCGATTGCCATCACCGCCTCGATCCTGGGGGCGCAGGCGATTGGCGCCGGGCGCCTGGAACGCATCGGGCCGATCCTGCGCACCGGATTGCTGATCAACACCGGTCTCACCGGTGGCCTGATCGTGCTCGGCTACGGGTTGTCGCACTGGTTGCTGGGGCTGTTCATCACCGACGCCACCGCGCGCGTCAACGCCGAGCACCTGTTGCACATCATGCTGTGGAGCATCCTGGTGTTTGGCTTCCAGGCCGTGATTGGCGGGATCATGCGCGCCAGCGGCGTGGTGTTGATGCCGGTCGCCATTTCGATTTTCTGTGTGCTGTGCGTGGAATTGCCGGTGGCGTACCTGTTCAATGCGCACTTTGGCCTGGAAGGGGTGTGGATGGCGTTTCCGGTGACTTACCTGGCGATGCTGGTGTTGCAGACGGCCTATTACCGGTTGGTGTGGCGGCATAAGCAGATCAAGCGGCTGGTGTGATACAAGGTTGCCCCACCTAAGGACAGAAGGCGCTTGATCAATGGCAAATCCCTACGCCGCGTTGTTCCAGGTTCCCGGCGCTCGCGCTTTTGTCCTGGCGGGCATGCTGGCACGCATGCCGATCTCCATGACGGGTATCGGCCTGATCATCATGCTCTCGCAGGTGCATGGCGGCTACGGCTTGGCGGGTTCGGTGGCGGCGGTATTCGCGTTGGCCACGGCGTTTTGCGCACCGCAGGTGTCGCGTCTGGTGGACCGCTATGGCCAGGGCAGGGTGCTGCCCATCGCCGCCCTGATCGGTGGCGGCGCGTTATTGATGGTGCTGCTGTGCACGCGTTTGCAGGCGCCGAACTGGACGTTGTTCCTGTTCGCCGCCCTGGCTGGCTGCATGCCCAACATGTCCGCCATGGTGCGGGCGCGCTGGACCGAGTTGTACCGCGGCCAGCCCAGGCTGCAAACCGCGTTCGCGCTGGAGTCGGTGCTCGATGAGGTGTGCTTCATCATCGGCCCGCCCATTTCGGTCGGTCTGAGCGTGGTGCTGTTTGCCGAGGCCGGGCCTTTGGTGGCTGCACTGTTGCTGGCGGTGGGCGTGACTACTTTTGTGCTGCAACGCGAGACCGAACCGCCGGTGCATCCACACCACGACCACCATGGGCTCTGGCTGATCGCCTCGCCGTCGGTGCTGATCCTGATGACCCTGTTGCTGGCCATGGGTGTCATCGTCGGGGTGGTGGATGTGGTCAGCGTCGCCTTTGCCCAGCATCAGGGCCAACCGGCAGCGGCGAGTATCGTGCTGTCGGTGTACGCCATCGGTTCCTGCCTGGCCGGCCTGGCTTTCGGCACGCTCAAGCTCAAGGCTTCGTTGCCCCGACAGTTTCTGTTCTGCGGCGTGGCCACGGCATTGACCACGTTGCCGTTGCTGTGGGTGACCGATATTCCGGGCCTGGCCGTGGCGATCTTTATCTCCGGCCTGTTCTTCGCCCCAACCCTGATCGTGTCCATGGCGCTGGTGGAGCAGGTGGTCCCGCCGAGCCGCCTCACCGAAGGCATGACCTGGCTGATCACCGGTCTGAGCATCGGTGTGGCCATCGGCGCCGCAAGCTCTGGCTGGATGATCGACCACTCCGGCGCCGCCAGCGGGTTCTGGGTGGCGCTGGCGGCGGGGTTGGTGGTGTTGGGTTCGGCCGTGCTGGGGTATCGGCGGTTGGGCAGTCAGCCAATCGCAGGGCAATGATGTTGTAAAAACTCATTCAGCGCCTGGCGGGTCAGGTCGTTCAACGTCACCTTCTTACGGGTCGCCGCCAGCGCTGCCGCCAAATGCAGATCATGGCCCACGCGTACGTTGAAGGAGCCCTTGCAAGGCTTTTCCGGCGTTTGCCCGAGGGCTTGGCAGGTTGCCAGGTAATCGTCCACCGCCTCCTTGAAAGCCGCGTCCAACTCGGCGACGGTTTTGCCTTCGTAGCTCACCAACGCCTTGATGAACAGGATTTTGCCGAACAGGCAGTTGTCTTCGAGGCTGGCTTCGATGGAGCCGATGTAGCCTTTGTGTTTGAGCTGGTTGTTCACTGAATCAGTTCTCCTGATTTCAATTGTTCGATGATTTGGCGCCGAATGTAGTGTTTCAGTTCGTTGCCGGGGTGAGGCTTGTGCAGGGTAATCAGTGCACTGGGGTCGCCGATATCGAATTTGACCCGGCTTCCAGCCCCTTCAATCTGTGTGTAGCCCAGTCGGCGCAACAACGTTACGAGCTCGGACCAGGTGAATGCCATGTGCTCATTGAGCAGTTTGGCGAGCAGCTTTTCATTTTTGGACACGGCGTTCCCTGCGTGTAACTAAATGTAGTTGCAAAAAGTGGTGTACGTCAATGCTAGCTCGGCCTGGTGTGGCTTTCCCGAGATTGATGTAACCCTTGATGACATCTCGCCTGCAGCCCCCCATTCCGCGCTAATTTTTCCCTCTCCGGTTCGTTTTATAGGGACGACGTGCCTTTGTGCTTCCTGCCTATTGCTCCGGACTCCAACAAATGAATGCTGAAGACTCCTTGAAACTTGCTCGCCGGTTTATCGGGTTGCCCCTGGAAAAACGCCAAGTGTTCCTGCAGGCCCTGCAGAAAGAAGGCGTGGATTTTTCAAGGTTTCCGATTCCGGCAGGAGTGGAGGCCGAGGATCGCCAGGCGCTGTCCTACGCGCAGCAACGCATGTGGTTTCTGTGGCAATTGGATCCGGCCAGTGGCGCCTATAACCTGCCCGGCGCTGTACGCTTGAAGGGTGCGCTGAGCCTGGACGCCCTGGACCAGGCGTTCGCCAGCCTGGTGGCGCGCCACGAAACCTTGCGCACGGTGTTTCAGCGGCAAGCGGATGAGCGTCTGGTTCAGGTTCCAATTGAACCGTCAGGGTTTATCGAGCGCCTGGACCTCAGTACCTTGGCATCCGCTGACCGTGAGCAGGCAGTCGACGCGGCGGCAACGCGTCAGTCGCTGTTGCCGTTCGACCTGGAGCACGGTCCGCTGCTGCGCGTGCAACTGCTCAAGCTCGATGCACACGAGCACGTGTTGCTGCTGACCTTGCACCACATCGTCTCCGACGGTTGGTCGATGAATGTGTTGATTGACGAATTCATCCGTTTCTATGACGCCCATGAGCGCAACGCGGCGCCGCAACTGCCTGCGCTGCCGATCCAGTACAGCGACTATGCCCTCTGGCAGCGCCGCTGGCTGGAAGCCGGCGAGCAGGCGCGCCAGCTGGAGTACTGGCAGGCGCGCCTGGGCGATGAGCATCCGGTGCTGGAGCTGCCGACCGACCGCCCACGCCCGGCCATGCCCAGCTACCAGGGCACACGCCACACCTTCGAGGTCGACCCGGCGCTGGCCACGCAACTGCGCACGTGCGCGCAAAAGCATAATGTCACCTTGTTCATGCTGCTGCTCGGCGCGTTCAATGTGCTGTTGCACCGTTACACCGGGCAGGGCGATATCCGTGTCGGTGTGCCTATCGCCAACCGCAACCGCACTGAAGTCGAAGGGCTGATCGGTTTCTTCGTCAACACCCAGGTGCTGCGCACCGAACTGACCGGACAAACCCGCGTCGCCGAATTGCTGCAAGGCATCAAGGAACATGCCCTGGGTGCCCAGGCTCATCAGGAATTGCCTTTCGAGCGCCTGGTCGAGGCCTTGAAAGTCGAGCGTAGCCTGAGCCATACGCCGCTGTTCCAGGTGATGTACAACCATCAACCGGTGGTGGCGGATATCGCCTCCGTCAGCACCGCCTCCGGTCTGGAATTGGCGCTGGTGGAATGGCAAGGCCGTACCACGCAGTTCGACCTTACCCTCGACACCTATGAAAAGTCAGGCACCTTGCATGCCGCGTTGACGTACGCCAACGACCTGTTCGATGCGCCTTCCATCCAGCGCATGGCCCGACACTGGATCAGCCTGTTGCACGCAATGGTGGCGGACGGTGAACAGCGCATCGGCGAGTTGCCGATGCTGGACGCTGACGAGCAGCAGGAGCTGGTCAAGGCCTGGAACCAGACGGCCACGGCGTACCCGACCGAGCGCGCGATCCATCATCTGATTGAAGATCAGGCCCAACGCACGCCGGATGCGCCGGCGCTGGTATTCGGTGAGGTCAGCCTGACCTATGCCCGGCTTGACGCGCGCGCCAACCAATTAGCCTATGTATTACGCGAGCGAGGCGTCGCCCCGGACGTATTGGTGGGGATCTGTGCCGAGCGTTCCATCGACATGGTCGTGGGCCTGTTGGCCATTCTCAAGGCCGGCGGTGCCTACGTCCCGCTGGACCCGGAATACCCTGGGGAGCGCCTGGCCTACATGATCGAAGACAGCGGCATCGAGCTGCTGCTCAGCCAGCAAAACCTGTTGGCGCGACTGCCGACCGCAGGCATCCAGGTGATTGCCCTGGATCAGCCGGCCAACTGGCTCGACGCCTACAGCACCGAGTCCCCGAACGTCACCCTCCACGGGCTGAACCTGGCCTATGTGATCTACACCTCCGGCTCCACCGGCAAGCCCAAGGGCGCCGGTAACAGCCATCGCGCGCTGGTCAACCGTCTGTGCTGGATGCAGCAGGCCTACGCACTCGATGCCAGCGATGCAGTGCTGCAGAAAACGCCGTTCAGCTTCGACGTTTCGGTGTGGGAGTTTTTCTGGCCGCTGATGACCGGCGCGCGCCTGGTGGTCGCCGCCCCGGGCGAGCACCGTGAGCCGGCACGCCTGATCGAGACGATCAACCGGCACGCCATTACCACCGTGCATTTCGTGCCGTCCATGTTGCAGGCGTTCATCCATGAGCCGGGCGTGGACGCCTGCGCCAGCCTCAAGCGGATTGTCTGCAGCGGCGAAGCCTTGCCGTTGGATGCGCAGCTTCAGGTGTTCGCCAAGCTGGCGAATGCGGCCTTGTACAACCTCTACGGCCCGACCGAAGCCGCCATCGACGTCACCCATTGGACCTGCATCGACGAAGGCGCCGACAGCGTGCCCATCGGCCGGCCGATCGCCAACCTCGGCACCTACGTGCTCGATGCCCAACTCAACCCGGTACCGGCGGGTGTTGCGGGTGAGCTGTACCTGGGCGGCACTGGTCTGGCGCGCAGCTACCATCGTCGTCCGGCGCTGACCGCCGAGCGCTTTGTGCCGAACCCGTTCGTGGCCGGCGAGCGCCTGTACCGAACCGGCGATCGTGTGCGTCAGCGCGCCGATGGGGTGATCGAATACCTCGGTCGCCTCGACCACCAGGTCAAGCTGCGTGGCTTGCGCATCGAACTGGGCGAGATCGAAACGCGCCTGATGCAGCACCCGCAGGTGCGCGAAGCGGTGGTCGTGGTGCACGGCGGCAAGCAACTGGTGGCTTATCTGGTCCTTGAACGCGACGCCCCCGGCGACCTCAAGGCATGGCTGCTCGGCAGCCTGCCGGAATACATGGTCCCGACCCATTTCATCACCCTGGCCAAGCTGCCGGTGACCGCCAACGGCAAGCTCGATCGCAAGGCGCTGCCAGTGCCGGACGCTGCGCCGCAGCAGGCTTTTGCCGCTCCGCAAAACGCCCTGCAACACGCCTTGGCCGCGATCTGGAGCGACGTGTTAGGCATCGAGGCTGTGGGCCTGGACGATAACTTTTTCGAGCTGGGCGGCGATTCGATCATCTCCATCCAGGTGGTCAGCCGGGCCCGTCAGGCCGGCATTCGCCTGAGTCCGCGCGACCTGTTCCAGTACCAGAGCCTGCGCAGCCTGGCGCTGGTGGCGAGCGTCGACGAGCTGAATGCTATTGATCAAGGCCCGGTCAGTGGCGAGGTCATTCTCACGCCGGTGCAGCAGGACTTTTTCGCCCAGGCGATCCCGGCGCGTCACCATTGGAACCAGTCATTGCTGCTGACGCCGCGTGAAACGCTGGAGTTCGCTCGGCTCGACGCGGCCGTGATGCAATTGGTCCAGCATCACGATGCCCTGCGCCTGCGCTTCGTGGCGCAGGCCGAGGGTTGGCAACAGCATCACGCCGCGCAGGTCGGCGCATCGGTGTTGTGGCAGGCCCGTGCCGGCAGCGACGCCGAATTGGCCGCGCTGTGCGATGAGGCCCAGCGCAGCCTGGACCTGGAGCAGGGCCCGCTGCTGCGCGCCGCCCTGGTCGACATGGCCGACGGTACCCAGCGCTTGCTGTTGGTGGTGCACCATCTGGTGGTGGACGGCATGTCCTGGCGCATCCTGCTGGAAGACCTGCAACAGGCTTATCGCGAACAGACATTGCCGGCGAAGACCAGCGCCTACCAGCACTGGGCGCAGCGCCTGCAAGACCGCGCGCAGGCCCTCGATCACCAACTGCCGTACTGGCAGGCGCAATCCATCGATGCCGAGTTGCCGTGTGATCACCCCGAGGGAGGCCTGCAAAATCGCGTGGGCGCCAAGCTTGAAACGCGCCTGGATGCCGAGTACACACGCCGATTGCTGCAAGAGGCGCCGGCAGCCTATCGCACCCAGGTCAATGACCTGTTGCTGACCGCCCTGGCGCGGGTGGTCAGCCGTTGGAGCGCTCAACCTGCCGCGCTGATCCAACTGGAGGGTCATGGCCGCGAAGACCTGTTCGATGGCATCGACCTGACCCGCACCGTCGGCTGGTTTACCAGCCTGTTCCCGTTGCGCCTGCAGGCCGATGGCGAGCTGTCCGGTGCGATCAAGGCGGTCAAGGAGCAACTGCGCGCCGTTCCCGACAAGGGCCTGGGTTATGGCCTGCTGCGCTACCTTGGCACGCCGCAAGCCCGCGAGTCCCTGGCCGGGCTGGCCGCGCCACGCATCACCTTCAACTATCTGGGGCAGTTTGACCGTCAGTTCGATGAATCGGCGCTGTTCGTACCGGCCGGCGAGGGCAGTGGCCAGGCTCAGGACCCCGAGGCGCCGCTGGCCAACTGGCTGACGGTGGAAGGGCAGGTGTATGGCGGTGAGCTGGCATTGCAGTGGGGCTTCAGTCGCGAAATGTTCGACACCTCGACCATCCAGCGCTTGGCGGATGAATACGCCGCTGAACTCAAGGCCCTGATCGAGCATTGCTGTGCCACACCGGCCGGGCAGGTCACGCCCTCGGATTTCCCTCTGGCACGCGTCACCCAGGCGCAGCTTGATGCATTGCCGGTGGCCGGGCCGGCCATCGCGGACTTTTATCCGCTGTCGCCGATGCAGCAGGGCATGCTGTTCCACACGTTGTTGGAGCCCGAGGCCCAGGCCTATATCAACCAGTTGCGCCTGGACATCGACGGCCTCGATCTGCTCGCGTTCGGGCGCGCCTGGCAGGCCGCGCTGGACCGTCACGACATCCTGCGCAGCAGCTTCCATTGGCAGGGCCTGAACAGCGCGCATCAAGTGATTCAGCGCCAGGTCGACCTGCAGCTGCAAGTAGTTGAAGACCCGAGTGCCGATCTCGATGCCCTGGCCGATGCCGAGCGTGAATGCGGTTTCGAACTCAGCAGCGCACCGCTGTTTCGCCTGATGCTGGTGCGTGGCGCAGGGGCCACCTGGCACCTGGTTTTCACCAGCCACCACATCCTCATGGATGGCTGGAGCAATGCTCAATTGCTCGGCGAAGTGCTTGCCCATTATGCCGGCCAAGCCGTGCCCGCACCGCTCGGGCAATTTCGTGATTACCTGGGCTGGCTGCAACAGCAAGGCAACGGCGAAGCCTTCTGGAAAGCCGAGCTGGCGCCGTTGCAGGCGCCGACCCTGCTGGCTCAAGCGCTGCGCGCGCCGGTTGACGGTGCGGGGACTGCAGAGCATCAGCTCGTGTTGGGCAATGACTTCACCCACACCCTCGGCGAGTTCGCCCGCCAGCATAAAGTGACCCTCAACACCCTGTTTCAGGGCGCCTGGAGCCTGCTGCTGCAACGCTACACCGGGCAGGCTTGCGTGGCCTTCGGCGCCACCGTGGCCGGGCGTTCGGCGCCACTGCCGGGCATCGAGCAGCAGTTGGGCCTGTTCATCAATACCTTGCCGATCATCAGCGCCGCTTCGCCGGCGCAATCCGCCGTCAGCTGGCTCAGCCAGTTGCAGGCGCTGAACCTCAGCCTGCGCGATCACGAGCATGTGCCGCTCTACGACATCCAGAGCTGGGCCGGCCAGCAAGGCGCCGCGCTGTTCGATACGCTGCTGGTGTTTGAAAATTTCCCGGTGGCCGAAGCCCTGAAACAAGGCGCGCCGGCCAGCCTGACCTTCGGGCCGATGCATAACCATGAGCGCACCCATTACCCATTGACCCTTGGCATCGAACTGGGCACCGGCCTGCGCCTGGAGTTCAGCTACGACCGCGCGCAATTCAGCCAGACTCAGGTCACGCGGCTGGGCGACAACCTGCACCATCTGCTGACGCAACTGCTGGCAGACGCGCACATCCCCCTGGGCAATCTGCGCCTGCTCGACGCCATCGCGCAGCGCGACATGCTTGCCCTCAGCCAGTTGCCCGCCATCGCCCGACGTAATGAAAACGCCCATGAGCGCATCGCTGCCCAGGCCCAGGCCACGCCGGACGCACTGGCGGTGCAGGCCGGCAGCCAACGCTTGAGCTACGCCCAACTCAACGCTCGGGCCAACCGCCTGGCCCATCGCCTGCTGGCACTGGGCGTCGGCCCCGGCCAGCGCGTGGGCCTGGCGTCGCGACGCGGTCCGCAACTGATCGTCAGCCTGCTGGCGGTGCTCAAGAGCGGCGCGGCGTATGTGCCGCTGGACCCGAAATACCCGGCCGAACGCCTGGCCTACATGCTCGCGGACAGTCGCCTGGACCTGCTGCTCAGCGAAACCGGCTTGCTGACCGATGTGCCGTTGCCGGCCGGGCTGACCCGTGTCGACTTCAGCACCACGGGTGACGAACTGGCCGGCTATCCGGCAACCAATCCGCCCACTCACGCGGCGGCGGCGGACCTGGCCTACGTGATCTACACCTCTGGCTCCACCGGGCAGCCCAAAGGCGTGGCCATCGACCATGCCGCCCTCGGCCAGTTCTGCGACAGCGCCGTGGTGTACAGCCAGTTGAGCGCAGAGGACCGTGTGCTGCAGTTCGCGACCTTCAGCTTCGATGGCTTTGTCGAGCAGTGCTACCCACCGCTGTGCGTGGGTGCGGCGCTGATCATGCGTGGCGATGAACTGTGGGACGCCGGGCAACTGGCGCGGGAGATCGTTGAACAGGGCGTGACCCTGGCCGACTTGCCTGCCGCCTACTGGTACCTGCTGGCCAAGGAATGCGCCATGGACCGCCGCTCCCTGGGCCAACTGCGCCAGGTGCATGTGGGCGGTGAAGCAATGTCCGTAGAAGGCCTGCGCGCCTGGCATGCCGCCGGGTTGGGCGGTGTGCGGCTGGTCAACACGTATGGGCCGACCGAGGCGACCGTGGTGTCCAGCGTGCATGCGTGCCAACTGGAGGATGCCGGCGACGCGTTCGGTGTGCCGATCGGGCGTGCAATTGAGGGGCGCTCGCTCTATGTGCTCGACAGCGGTTTCGAACTGCTGGCGACCGATGGCGTGGGTGAGTTGTGCATCGGCGCCGAGGCCGGTCTGGCCCAGGGCTATTTCGACCGCCCGGCGCTGACCGCCGAGCGGTTCCTGCCCGACCCGTTTTCCGCAGTCCCCGGCGCGCGGTTGTATCGCAGTGGCGACCTGGCCCGTTACAACGAGGCGGGTGCGCTGGAGTACGTCGGGCGTATCGACCATCAGGTGAAGATTCGCGGTTTGCGTATTGAAATGGGCGAAATCGAGGCCGGCCTGCAAGCCTTGCAGCAGGTGCGTGAAGCGGCAGTACTCGCACTGCCGAGTGCCACGGGCATGCAGTTGGTGGCGTACGTGGTGCCCGCTGAGGGCATCGCCCTCGAGACACAGGCGCTGGCGGCCCGTTTGCGTCAGTCGCTGCCGGACTACATGGTGCCCGGGCAGTGGGTGGTGCTCGATGCCTTGCCACTGAACAACAGCGGCAAGCTCGACCGCCGCGCATTGCCGGCGCCGGACCTTAACCTGCACGCCCAGGCTTACGTGGCGCCCCGAACCCCGCTGCAGATCCAGTTGGCGGCGATCTGGCAGGCGGTGTTGCAAGTTGAAAAGGTCGGCCTGGAGGACCATTTCTTCGAGCGCGGCGGCCACTCGTTGCTGGCCACCCAGGTGATCTCCCGGGCACGGCATGCGCTCAACCTGGAAGTGCCATTGCGCGCACTGTTCGAACAGCCGACCCTGCACGCGTTTGCTGACGTCTGTGCAGCGTTGCAAGTGAGCACAGAGCAGCCGTTGGTGGCGCTGGAACGCGACCAGCCGCTGGCGTTGTCCTTCGCTCAGGAACGCCAATGGTTCCTCTGGCAACTGGCCCCCGCCAGCGCCGCCTATCACGTGCCCACCGCCTTGCACCTGCGCGGTCAGCTGGACATCGCCGCGCTGGAGCACGCGTTTCAAGCCCTGGTACAACGCCATGAGCCGCTGCGCACCACTTTCGTGGAGCAGGGCGAGCAGACCCTGCAGGTCATCCATCCAGCCCTGGCAGTGACCATCGAGCGCCAGCGCGTCGATGTGGCGGCGATCGAACAGGCGGTGGCCGAGGAAATCCAGCGCCCCTTCGACCTGCGCAGTGGCCCGCTGATGCGGGTCAAATTACTGGAAGTGTCGGCGCAGCATCATGTGCTGGTGATCACCCAGCATCACATCATCTCCGACGGTTGGTCGATGCAGGTGATGGTCGATGAGCTGGTGGCGCTCTATCAGGGCGACGGCGCATTGCCGGCCTTGCCGGTTCAGTACGCCGACTATGCCCAATGGCAGCGTGACTGGATGGCGGCCGGGGAAAAACAGCGCCAGCTCGCTTACTGGTGCGCGCGCCTGGGCAGTGAACACCCGGTGCTGGAACTGCCACTGGACCATCCGCGCCCGGCAGTGCAAAGCCATCGGGGCGCGCGTCGGCAGATCCATCTGGACAGCGCGCTGGTGGGCGAACTCAAGGCGTTGGCCCGGCGTCAGGACGTGACCTTGTTCATGCTGTTGCTGGCCTCGTTCCAGACCTTGCTGCATCGCTACAGCGGTCAGTCAGAGATCCGTGTCGGCGTGCCGATCGCCAACCGCACGCGCCTGGAAACCGAACGGCTGGTGGGTTTCTTCGTCAACACCGAGGTCATGCAGGCCCAATTGCACGGGCAAATGCCTTTCGAGCAGTTGCTGGCCCAGGTCAAGCAGCGCGCCCTCGAAGCCCAGGCGCATCAGGACCTGCCGTTTGAGCAATTGGTGGAAGCCTTGCAGCCCGAGCGCAGCCTCAGCCATAACCCACTGTTCCAGGTGATGTTCAACCATCAGGACAACCTGCGCGCAGGCCCCATGCGTGTGCCGGGCCTGGCATTGCAGGCGCTGGACTGGGCCGCTCACACCACCCAGTTCGACCTGAACCTGGAAACCGAAGAGTCCGCCGATGGCCTTTGGGCGTCGCTGACGTACGCCACCGACCTGTTCGAGCCGGCGACCCTGGAACGCCTGGCCGGGCATTGGCATAACCTGCTGCGTGCGGTGGTGCGCGATGCGTCACAACCCCTCGACGAACTGGCGATGCTCAGTGCGCCGCAATGGCAGCAAATGATTGAAGACTGGAACCACACGCCCGCCGACTACCCGCACGAGCACTGCGTGCATCAGTTGTTCGAGGCGCAGGCGCTCGCCCGGCCGGACGCCGTTGCACTGCGCTTCAATGGCGACAGCCTGAGCTACGCCGAACTCAACCGCCGGGCCAATCGCCTGGCGCACCGCTTGATCGCAGCGGGCGTCGCGCCCGACGTGCTGGTGGCGGTGCATGTGGAGCGCTCGCTGGACATGGTGGTCGCCCTGTTGGCGACCCTCAAGGCCGGCGGCGCCTACGTGCCGCTCGACCCGCAGTTCCCGGCCGAGCGCCTGGCGTTCATGCTCGAAGACAGCAATGCCCGGGTGCTGCTGACCCAGGCGCATTTGCGCGGTCGTCTAGCACAGCCTCAGGATCTGCAAGTGCTGCTGACCGACGACTGCGACGGTGACTCACACACTCCGCAGGTGGACGTTACGCCGGAGCACCTGGCCTACGCCATCTACACCTCCGGCTCCACCGGCACGCCCAAAGGCGTGATGGTGCGGCACCAGGCGTTGTGCAGCTTTACCTGTGGCATGGCCGATACGTTGTCCATCGACGGCGATGCGCGCCTGTTGTCGTTGACCACGTTCTCATTCGACATCTTCGCCCTGGAGTTGTACGTACCGCTGAGTGTCGGCGCGACGGTGCTGCTGAGCGAACAGGCCATGGCTCTGGACCCGGAAGCCATCCTCGACCTGGCTCACAACCAGGTGGCCAGTGTGCTGCAGGCCACGCCATCGACCTGGCGCATGCTGCTCGACAGCCCGCGCGCGCACCTGCTGCGCGGTATCCAGTGCCTGTGCGGCGGCGAAGCGCTGCCGGCTGACCTGGCCCGGCGCCTGCTCGATCTGCAAGGCCCGGTGTGGAACCTCTACGGGCCGACGGAAACCACCATCTGGTCGGCGGCCCATCGTTTGCACGAGGCGCAGCCTTTTGTCGGACGGCCCATCGCCAATACTTCGCTGTTCATCCTCAATGCCGGGCTCACCCCATGCCCGCAAGGCGCGGCCGGTGAGCTGCTGATCGGCGGCGTCGGCCTGGCGCGCGGTTATCACGCGCGGCCGGCGCTCACTGCCGAGCGCTTTGTACCGGACCCGTTTGGTGCGCCGGGCGCACGCCTGTACCGCACCGGCGATCTGGCGCGTTACCGCGAGGATGGCGTGGTCGAGTACATCGGCCGCGTCGACCATCAGGTCAAGGTGCGCGGCTTCCGTATCGAGCTGGGTGAAATCGAAGCCAGCCTGCGTGAGTATCCAGGCGTGCGTGAAGCGGTAGTGCTGGCGGACAACGATCGCTTGATCGCCTACCTGGTGACCACCACTGCGGTGGATTCACAGGCCTGCAAAGCCGCGCTGCGCGAGCGGCTGCCGGACTACATGGTGCCGACGCACCTGCTTGTACTCGAACGCCTGCCGCTGACCCCCAACGGCAAGCTCGACCGCAAGGCCTTGCCCAAGGTGGATGCCGGTCAGTTGCACAAGGGCCACCTGGCGCCCGCCACCGCACGCGAACAACAGGTCGCGGCGATCTGGGCCGAGGTGCTGGAGGTGCCGCAGGTCGGTCTCGACGATCACTTCTTCGAGCTGGGCGGGCATTCCCTGCTGGCGACGCGGGTGGTGTCGCGGGTACGTCAGGCATTGGCGCTGGAGGTCGCGCTCAAGACCCTGTTCGAGCAGCCCCTGCTGGGCGATTTCGTGCGCGCTCTGGGCGAGGAGGGCAGCACTGCCCCTGCGCTGCTCAAGGCCGACCGTACGCAACCCTTGCCGTTGTCCTATGCCCAGGAGCGCCAATGGTTCCTGTGGCAACTGGACCCGCACAGCACGGCGTACCACATCCCCAGCGCCTTGCGTCTGCACGGCCCGTTGGACCAGGCCGCACTGCAACGCAGCTTTGACGCCTTGCTGGCGCGCCATGAAAGCCTGCGCACTCACCTGCGCCAGGAGGCCACGGGCGCGGTGCAGGTCATCGAAGCGTTGGGCCGGATCGAGATCGGCCGGGGCGCCTGCGACTACGCCGACCTCAAGGCCACCGTCGCTGCCGAGGTCGCACGTCCCTTCGACCTACTGCGCGGGCCGCTGTTGCGGGTCACGTTGTTGCGCCTGGCCGAGGACGACCATGTGCTGGTGCTGGTGCAACACCACATCGTCTCCGATGGCTGGTCGATGCAACTGATGGTCGAAGAACTGGTGCAGCTGTATGCCGCGTTCAGCCAGGATCAAACCCCCGACCTGCCGGCATTGCCGATCCAGTATGCCGACTATGCCGTATGGCAGCGCAACTGGATGGAGGCCGGCGAGCAAACGCGTCAACTGGCCTACTGGCGTGAGCAGTTGGGCGGTGAGCAGCCAGTGCTGGAGCTGCCGTTCGACTTCCCGCGCCCGGCGCTGCCAAGCCATCGCGGTGCGCGTCTGGGCATCGAGTTGGCGCCCAGTCTGCTCGAAGGCCTGCGCACCCTGGCCCGCAACGCCGGCGTCACCTTGCCGATGGTGCTGTTGGCGTCCTACCAGGCGCTGTTGCATCGCTACAGTGGCCAGGAAGACGTACGCGTCGGCGTGCCGGTTGCCAACCGCAACCGCCTGGAAACCGAAGGTTTGATTGGTTTCTTCGTCAACACCCAGGTGCTCAGGGCCGACCTTGACGGGCAGATGAGCGTCGAGCAGCTGCTGCGCCAGGTGCGCCAGCGTTCACTGGACGCCCAGTCCCATCAGGACCTGCCATTCGAGCAACTGGTGCAAGCTTTGCAACCGGAGCGCAGCCTCAGCCTGAGCCCCTTGTTCCAGGTGCTGTTCAATCATCGCGTAACGTCCGCCGAGCGTCAGTTGCAGCAGCTTGCTGACCTGCACATCGAAGTCCTGAACTGGGATGACGGCGTGGCCCAGTTCGACCTGGCGCTGGATGTGGAAGAAAGCCCGACGGCGCTGCATGCCTCCCTGAGCTATGCCACCGACCTGTTCGCGCCTGCCACCATCGCGCGCATGGCCGCGCATTGGCAGAACCTGTTGCAGGCGATGGTTGCCGATCGGACTCAAGCCATCGGCCAGTTGCGCGTGTTGGATCAGGATGAGCAGCAGCACATCCTGCAACTGTGGAACTGCACCGATGCCGGCTACCCGTCCCAGCGGCTGGTGCATGAGCTCGTGGCCGACCGTGCGCGGGAAACCCCGGATGCGGTGGCGGTTAAGTTCGATGCGCAAACCCTCAGTTACGCTGAACTTGACACTCGGGCCAACCGCCTGGCCCACGCGCTGATTGCCCGTGGTGTCGGCCCGGAAGTGCGCGTGGCCATCGCCATGCCGCGCAGCGCCGAGATCATGGTGGCCTTCCTCGCCGTGCTGAAGGCCGGTGGCGTGTACGTGCCGCTGGATATCGAATACCCGCGTGATCGCCTGCTGTACATGATGCAGGACAGCCGCGCGCAATTGCTGCTCAGCCATACCCACGCCCTGGCGCAGTTGCCGGTGCCCGATGGGCTTGAGACCCTGGCGATTGACTGCAGCGAGCAATGGGCGCACGGCAGTGACAGCGCGCCGAACGTCGCCCTCGACGGCGACAACCTCGCTTACGTGATCTACACCTCCGGTTCCACCGGCATGCCCAAGGGCGTGGCGGTGTCCCACGGGCCACTGGTGGCGCACATCATTGCCACCGGCGAGCGCTATGAAACCCGCCCGGCCGATTGCGAACTGCACTTCATGTCGTTCGCCTTCGACGGCGCCCATGAAGGTTGGATGCACCCGTTGATCAACGGCGCCAGCGTGCTGATCCGCGACGACAGCTTGTGGCTGCCGGAATACACCTATGAGCAAATGCACCGGCACAACGTGACCATGGCAGTGTTCCCGCCGGTGTACCTGCAACAACTGGCCGAACATGCCGAGCGCGACGGCAATCCACCGGCGGTGCGGGTGTACTGCTTCGGCGGTGATGCCGTGGCCCAGGCCAGCTACGACCTGGCCTGGCGCGCGCTGAAACCGACCTACCTGTTCAACGGTTATGGCCCGACTGAAACCGTGGTCACGCCGCTGCTGTGGAAGGCGCGCAAAGGCGACCCGTGTGGCGCGGTGTATGCGCCCATCGGCACCTTGCTCGGCAACCGCAGCGGCTACGTGCTGGATGCGCAGCTCAACCTGCAACCCATCGGCGTGGCCGGCGAGTTGTACCTGGGCGGCGAGGGCGTGGCGCGGGGCTACCTGGAGCGTCCGGCGCTGACCGCCGAACGTTTCGTGCCGGACCCGTTCGGCAAGCCCGGCAGCCGTGTGTATCGCAGCGGCGACCTGACCCGTGGGCGTGCGGATGGCGTGGTGGACTACCTGGGGCGTGTCGACCATCAGGTCAAGATCCGTGGCTTTCGTATCGAGTTGGGCGAAATCGAAGCGCGCCTGCGCGAACAGGACAGCGTCGGTGAAACCGTGGTGGTGGCCCAGGACGGCCCCACCGGCAAGCAGTTGGTGGCCTATGTGGTGCCGGCCGATGCCACGCTGGCCGACCAGGCCGAATTCCGCGACACCCTGCGTCGCGCCCTGAAAACCGGCCTGCCGGACTACATGGTTCCGGCGCACTTCGTGTTCCTCGCGCACATGCCGCTGACCCCCAACGGCAAACTCGACCGCAAGGGCCTGCCGCTGCCGGACGCCAGCCAGATGCAACAACGGTACGTGGCGCCGCAAACCGAACTGGAACAACAGATCGCCGCGATCTGGTCCGACGTACTGCACCTGGCGCAAGTGGGCCTGAACGACAACTTCTTCGAAGTCGGCGGGCACTCCCTGCTGGCCATCCAGATCACCTCGCGGGTGCAGGGCGAGCTGGGCCTGGACGTACCGCTGATGGAACTGTTCCAGACCGAATCGCTGCATGCCTACGTACAGGCCGCAGCCACCTTCCGCGCCGGCAGCGTGGAAGATTTTGATGATCTTCGTGACTTTTTGAGCGAACTAGAGGCGATTTGAACCATGCTTTCCAACCCTAACATCGACCTGGTGTCGCGCTTTCTTCGCCTGCCTCTGGAACAACGCCAGCAGTTTTATCAGCGCCTGCAAGGCCGAGGCATGAGCTTCGCTCAACTGCCGATTGCTTGCATCCGTGAAGACGGCCAACGTTTGCCGCTGTCATACGCCCAGGAGCGTCAGTGGTTTCTGTGGGAGTTGGATCCCGGTAGCGCCACTTACCACATCCCCGGCGCCTTGCGTTTGCACGGTCGGCTGGACCTGGCGGCATTGCAGCGTAGCTTCGACAGCCTGCTGGCCCGACACGAGAGCCTGCGCACGCATCTGGTCGAAGAGGGTGAGCAGGTGTGGCAGGCCGTGCTGCCCCAGGCACGGGTTGAGATTCAACAAGGGCAGATTGATGAAGCACAGTTGATGGCACGAGTGGAAGCGGAGGTGGCGCGGCCGTTCGATTTGCACCAGGCTCCGCTGCTGCGCGTAACCTTGCTGCAACTGGCTGAAGATGAGCATGTACTGGTGATGGTGCAGCACCACATTGTCTCCGACGGTTGGTCGATGCAGGTGATGGTCCGGGAGCTGGTGCAATTGTATGCCGCGTACAGCCAGGGCCAGACGCTGCAATTGCCGCAGCTGCCGATCCAGTACGCCGACTATGCCCTGTGGCAGCGCGGCTGGATGGAAGCGGGGGAGCGGGTGCGACAACTGGCCTATTGGCAGGCGCTGCTGGGCGGTGAACAGCCGGTGCTGGAACTGCCGCTGGACCGTCCGCGCCCGGCGCAGCAAAGCCATCGCGGCGCGAGCCTGGAGCTGCATCTGCAGCCCGAACTGGTCGCCGGCCTCAAGCGTCTGGCGCAGCAAGAGGGCGTCACCCCATTCATGCTGCTGCTCGCTTCCTTCCAGACCTTGCTTTACCGCTACAGCGGGCAGTCGGATATTCGCATCGGCGTGCCGATTGCCAACCGCAACCGCGTCGAAACCGAGGGGCTGATCGGCTTTTTCGTCAACACCCAGGTGCTCAAGGCGGACCTGGACGGGCAGATGAGCTTTGTCGAGTTGCTGCAACAGGCCAAGCGACGTTCCCTGGAAGCCCAGGCCCACCAGGACCTGCCGTTCGAGCAACTGGTGGTGGCGCTTTCGCCTGAGCGCAGCCTGAGCCACAACCCCTTGTTCCAGGTGATGTTCAACCATCAGACCGACGCCCAGGGCGGGCGCGACGGCCAGCAACTGCCGCGCCTGCGCGTGACGGAGCTGGACTGGGACAGTTGCACCACGCATTTCGACCTGAGCCTGGACACCCACGAGTCGGTCGAAGGGCTTTGGGCGGCGCTGAACTACGCCACCGATTTGTTCGATGCGGCGACCATCGAGCGCCTGGCGCAGCATTGGCAGCAGTTGCTGCAGGCGGTCGTCAGCGCCCCGCACAGCCTTCTGGCCGAGCTTTCGCTGCTGGATGTCGCCGAGCAGCAGCGCATGCTCCAGGACTGGAACGCCCCGGCCTGCGCCGGTGAATTGCAAGGCGTGCACCGGCTGTTCGAAGCCCGGGCCGCCGCGCAGCCCGAACGCCAAGCCCTGGCCCTGGACGACCAGGTCCTCAGCTACGGCGAACTGAACCGCCAGGCCAACCGCCTGGCGCATTACTTGATCGCTCAAGGCATCGGCCCGCAGGCCTTGGTCGGGATCGCCGTGGAGCGCTCGTTTGCCATGGTGGTCAGCCTGTTGGCGGTGCTCAAGACCGGCGCTGCCTATGTGCCGCTGGACCCTGGGTACCCCCGCGAACGTCTGGTGCACATGCTCGAGGACAGCGACGTGCGCCTGGTGTTGACCCAGTCGCACCTGCGTGATCGCCTGCCATTGCCTGCGCACGTGGCTGCTGTGGAAATCGACCTGGCCCAGGCACAGTTGGCGCTGTGTGATGAACACAATCCAGCCGCTGTTTTCGAACCGCTGAGCCTGGCCTATGTGATCTACACCTCGGGTTCTACCGGCAAACCCAAGGGGGTTGCCGTCAGCCATGGCGCGTTGAGTGAGTTCGCCGGCATCGCCGCCGATTATTCGCAGCTGGTCGCACAAGACCGGGTATTGCAGTTCGCAACCTTGAATTTCGACGGCTTCGTCGAGCAGTTGTACCCGGCCCTGACCCTTGGCGCCACGGTGGTGCTGCGCGGCCCGCAATTGTGGGACGGTGCCGAGCTGTATCGGCAGATCATCGAGCAGGGCATCACCCTGGCCGACTTGCCGACCGCCTACTGGAAGCTGTTCCTGCAGGATTGCCTGGCGGCGGGCGCGCGGTCTTACGGCGCTTTGCGCCAGGTTCATATCGGTGGCGAAGCCATGCCCCTCGACGGCCCGTTGTTGTGGCAACGCGCGGGCCTGGGCCATGTGCGGCTGCTCAACACCTATGGTCCGACCGAGGCGACGGTGGTCTCCAGCGTGCTGGACTGCACCGACCCCGACGTGATCAGCGGCGTCACCGCCAGCCCCATTGGCCGCGCACTACCCGGGCGCGGCCTGTATGTGCTGGATCGCGACCTGAACCTGCTGCCCGCCGGTGCCGTGGGCGAGCTCTACATCGCCAGCGCCAGCGGCCTGGCCAGCGCTTATCTGCGGCGCCCGAGCCTGACCGCCGAGCGCTTTGTCGCCAACCCGTTCAGCGCGTGCGGCGAGCGGCTTTATCGCAGCGGCGACCTGGCGCGTTATCGCGCCGATGGCGTGGTGGAGTACGTCGGGCGGGTCGACCATCAAGTGAAGATCCGTGGTTTTCGCATCGAACTGGGTGAGATCGAAACGGTGCTGTTGGCGCAGGACGGCGTGCGTGAAGCGCTGGTGCTGGCCGTTGACAACCAATTGCTGGCCTACCTGGTGCCCGCGCAACCGTCGAGTGAAGCCGAGCGGTTGATGAGTACCCTGCGCGAACAGCTGCCGGACTACATGGTGCCGGCGCACTTGATCTACCTCGAGCGCATGCCGCTCAACCCCAACGGCAAGCTGGACCGCCAGGCACTGCCCAAGCCTGACGCCAACGCGGCACAACAGGACTGGCAGGCGCCGGTCACCGCGTTGCAACAGCAGATCGCTGCGATCTGGGCCGATATTCTCGGTGCCGACAACGTCGGTTTGAACCAGCACTTCTTTGAACTGGGCGGGCATTCCCTGCTGGCGATGCAAGTGGTGTCGCGCATTCGCCAGACGCTGCAGCGCGAGGTGCCGCTCAAGGCCTTGTTCGAACACCCGCGGCTGGACGCGTTTGTCGCGGCATTGCAGGCCCAGGACAGCCTGGCGCCGAGCGCACCGCCGTTGATACCGGTGGGACGCGAGCAGGCCTTGCCGCTGTCCTATGCCCAGGAGCGTCAGTGGTTTCTCTGGCAATTGGAACCGCACAGCGCCGCCTACCACATCCCCAGTGCATTGCGCCTGGAAGGACAACTGGACCTGGGCGCATTGCAGCGCAGTTTCGATGCGTTGCTGGCCCGGCATGAAAGCCTGCGCACTTGTCTGCGCCAGGAGCATGACCGTGCGGTTCAAGTGGTCGCGCCATCGGCGTCGCTGCAGATCGCTCACGCCGATGTCGACGAGGCTGAACTCCAGGCGCAGGTCGAGGCGCAGATCGCGCAGCCGTTCGACCTGGAACACGGCCCGTTGCTGCGTGTGTCGCTGCTGCGCCTGGCTGCTGATGAGCATGTGCTGGTGCTGGTGCAACACCACATCGTCTCCGATGGCTGGTCGATGCAGGTGATGGTCGAAGAACTGGTGCAGCTCTATGCGGGTTACAGCCAGGGCGAGGAAGTGCAGCTGCCGGCATTGCCGATCCAGTACGCCGACTATGCCGTGTGGCAGCGCAATTGGATGGAGGCGGGTGAGAAAGACCGTCAGCTGGCGTACTGGCGCGAAAGGCTCGGCGGCGAGCAAAGTGTGCTGGAGTTGCCGTTCGACCACCCGCGTCCCGCCGTGCAAAGCCATCGCGGCGCACGCCTGGCCTTCGAGCTGGACCCCGAACTGAGCCAGCAGCTCAAGGCCTTGGCCCGGCAACAGGGCGTGACCCTGTTCATGTTGCTGCTGGCGTCGTTCCAGACCCTGCTGCACCGCTACAGCGGCCAGGAAGAAATCCGCGTCGGCGTGCCCATCGCCAACCGCAACCGCAGCGAAACCGAGCGGCTGATCGGCTTCTTCGTCAATACCCAGGTGCTCAAGGCGGACCTGCACGGCCAGATGAGCGTCGAGCAGTTGCTGCAACAAACGAGGCAACGCGCGCTGGAGGCCCAAGCCCATCAGGACCTGCCGTTCGAACAGTTGGTGGAAGCCCTGCAACCGGAACGCAGCCTGAGCCACAACCCGCTGTTCCAAGTGATGTTCAACCACCAGACCGATGTCGGCCAGGCCCAGGTCCAGCAGCACCTGCCGCACCTGCTGGTCCAGGGGCTGGAATGGCAAAGCAAGACCGCGCATTTCGACCTGGACCTGGATATCCAGGAATCCACCGAAGGCATCTGGGCCACCCTCGGTTATGCCCAGGACCTGTTCGAAGCCGACACCGTGCAACGCATGGCGCGTCACTGGCAGAACCTGCTGCAGGGCATGGTCGCCAACCCTCGGCAACCGCTCGGTCAGTTGAACCTGCTGGACGCCGCCGAGCAGCAACAGATCTTGCATCTGTGGGATCGCAGCGCCTCCGGCTTCTCGGCCCGGCGCCTGGTGCATGAGTTGGTCGCCGATCGCGCGCGGGAAACCCCGGATGCGGTGGCGGTGAAGTTCGCCGACGAGCAGCTCACGTACGACGAGCTGGATCGCCAGGCCAACCGCCTGGCCCACGCGCTGATCGCCCGTGGTATCGGCCCGGAAGTGCGCGTCGCCATCGCCATGCCGCGCAGCGCCGAGATCATGGTGGCGTTCCTCGCCGTGATGAAGGCCGGCGGCGTGTACGTGCCGCTGGATATCGAATACCCGCGTGATCGCCTGCTGTACATGATGCAGGACAGCCGCGCGCGGTTGCTGTTGACCCACTCGACGGTGCAACAGCGCCTGCCGATTCCGCAAGGCCTGCAAGCCCTGGCGGTGGATCAGCTGCAGGACTGGTCCGATGACAATTACGCGGCGCCGAACGTCGCCCTCGACGGCGACAACCTCGCCTACGTGATCTACACCTCCGGCTCCACCGGCATGCCCAAGGGCGTGGCGGTGTCCCACGGGCCCCTGGTGGCGCACATCATCGCCACCGGCGAACGCTATGAAACCCGCCCGGCCGATTGCGAACTGCACTTCATGTCGTTCGCCTTCGACGGTTCCCATGAAGGCTGGATGCACCCGTTGATCAATGGCGCCAGCGTGCTGATCCGCGACGACAGCCTGTGGCTGCCGGAATACACCTATGCGCAGATGCACCGGCACAACGTGACCATGGCGGTGTTCCCACCCGTTTACCTGCAGCAACTGGCCGAACACGCCGAGCGCGACGGCAACCCCCCGGCGGTGCGGGTGTACTGCTTCGGCGGTGATGCCGTGGCCCAGGCCAGCTACGACCTGGCCTGGCGCGCGCTGAAACCGACCTACCTGTTCAACGGCTACGGCCCGACTGAAACCGTGGTCACGCCGCTGCTGTGGAAGGCGCGCAAAGGCGACCCGTGTGGCGCGGTGTATGCGCCCATCGGCACTTTGCTCGGCAACCGCAGCGGTTACGTATTGGACGCGCAGCTCAACCTGCAACCCATCGGCGTGGCCGGCGAGTTGTACCTGGGCGGCGAGGGCGTGGCCCGGGGTTACCTTGAGCGTCCGGCGCTGACCGCCGAACGTTTCGTGCCGGACCCGTTCGGCAAGCCCGGCAGCCGTGTGTATCGCAGCGGTGACCTGACCCGTGGGCGTGCGGATGGCGTGGTGGATTACCTGGGGCGTGTCGACCATCAGGTGAAAATCCGTGGTTTCCGTATCGAACTGGGCGAAATCGAAGCGCGCCTGCGCGAACAGGACAGCGTCGGCGAAACCGTGGTGGTGGCCCAGGAAGGCCCGACCGGCAAGCAACTGGTGGCCTACGTGGTACCGCTGGACCCGGCGCTGCTGGACGATGCCGTCGCCCAGGCCAACGGCCGCGAAGCCCTGCGCCGCGCCCTGAAAACCCGGTTGCCGGACTACATGGTGCCCACGCACCTGATGTTCCTCGAACGCATGCCGCTGACCCCCAACGGCAAGCTCGACCGCAAGGGCCTGCCGTTGCCGGATGTGAGCCTGATGCAGCAGGTGTATGTGGCGCCGCAGAGTGAGCTGGAGCGCAAGATCGCTGCGATCTGGTCCGACGTGCTGCGCCTGCCGCACGTGGGCTTGCATGACAACTTCTTCGAGCTGGGCGGCGACTCGATCATGTCGATCCAGGTGGTCAGCCGGGCGCGTCAGGTCGGGGTGCACTTTTCGCCCAAGGACCTGTTCCAGCACCAGACCGTGCAGAGCCTGGCGGCGGTCGCCCGGGAAGGCGGGGGCGCGGTGTTGCTGGATCAGTCGGCGCTGAGCGGTGAACTGCTGCTGTTGCCGGTGCAACAGGCATTTTTTGCCGATGACATACCCCAGCGCCACCACTGGAACCAATCCGTGGTGCTGCAACCGCACCAGCCGTTACAGGCGTCGCTGCTGGTGGCGGCGCTCGAGGCGCTGATCGTGCACCACGACGCCTTGCGCAGCACGTTTGTGCAGGGGCCGGCAGGCTGGAGCGCGGCCTACCGTGGGCCGCACCTGCACCAGGCCGACCAGGTGCTGTGGCAGACCACCTTGAATACGCTCGAGGAGCTTGAAGCCCTGGGCGAAGAAGCCCAGCGCAGCCTTGACCTGGAGGCGGGGCCGTTGTTGCGTGCGGTGCTGGCGCAGTTGGCCGACGGCTCCCAGCGTTTGTTGCTGGTCATCCATCACCTGGTGGTCGACGGCGTGTCCTGGCGCATCCTGCTCGAAGATTTGCAAAGTACCTACCAGCAACTGGCCCAGGGCGCCACCGTGCAACTGCCGGCCAAGACCAGCGCCACCCGCGCCTGGGCCGAGCGCCTGCAGACGTATGCGCGCAGCGAAGCCCTGCAACATGAACTGGCCTGGTGGCAGGCGCAACTGCAGGGCAGCCCTTCCGGCTTGCCGGGCGCCGACCCGCAGGCCAGTTTGAGCAACCACCTGGCGCTGAGTGTGACGACGCAGCTGGACCCAACCTATACCCGCCGCTTGCTGCAGGACGCGTCGAGCGCCTATCGCACCCAGATCAACGATCTGTTGCTGACCGCCCTGGCCCGTGTGATCACACGCTGGACCGCTGATGCGTCGATGTTGATCAGGCTCGAGGGCCACGGCCGCGAAGACCTGTTCGACGAGATCGACCTGACCCGCACCGTCGGATGGTTCACCAGCCTCTACCCGTTGCAATTGCTGCCGGCCGCCACCCTGGCCGGCTCACTCAAGCAGATCAAGGAACAACTGCGCGCCGTCCCCGACAAAGGCCTGGGCTTTGGCGCCTTGCGTTACCTGGGCGACGCCGAGGCTCAACAGGCATTGGCCGCGTTGCCACGCCCGCGCATCACGTTCAACTACCTGGGGCAGTTCGACGCCAGCTTCGACAGCGCCGAGCAGCCAGGGCTGTTTGTGCCTTCCGGCGACGCCAGCGGTGCCGAGCAAAGCCCGCAGGCGCCCTTGGGTAACTGGCTGGAAATCAACGGCCAGGTGTATGGCGGCGAGTTGAAGTTGAACTGGAGTTTCAGCCAGGCGATGTTCGCGCCAGCGACTGTCCAGCAATTGGCCGATGAGTATGCCGAGGAACTCAGGGCGCTGATCGACCACTGCTGTGAGCCAGCCAACCGCGGCGTGACGCCTTCCGACTTCCCCCTGGCGAACCTGACCCAGCAGCAGTTGGATGACCTGGCGCTGAACGTATCCGAGGTCGAAGACCTGTACCCGCTGTCGCCCATGCAGCAGGGCATGCTGTTCCAGTCGCTGTACGGCGAAGGCACAGGTGACTACATCAACCAGATGCGCATCGACGTGCAGGGCCTGGATGTACCGCGCTTCCACCAGGCGTGGCAGGCGGCGGTCGAGCGCCACGAGATCCTGCGCAGCGGTTTTGTCTGGCAGGCTGAGTTGGCGCAGCCATTGCAGGTGGTCTACAAACAGGTGCGCATTCCGTTTGTCGAACTGGACTGGCAGGCCCGCAGCGATGCCATCCAAAGCCTCGACAGCCTGGCCGAATCGACACGGGCCCAGGGCTTTGTGCTGGAACAGGCGCCGCTGTTGAGCCTGACGGTGGTGCGCACCGGTGCGTCGAGCCATCACTTGATCTACACCAATCACCACATCCTGATGGACGGCTGGAGTGGTTCGCAGTTGTTTGGCGAAGTCCTGCAACACTATGCGGGTGAGCCGTTGCCGGCGCCGACCGGGCGTTATCGCGATTACATTGCCTGGCTGCACGCCCAGGACAAGGCGCTCAGCCAGGCGTTCTGGAAAGACCAGTTGATCGACTTGCAGGAACCTACGCGCCTGGCGCGTGGCGCACAGGTGCAGGATGACACGGCCCTGGCGATTAACGGTGAGCATCGCCTGAGTCTTGATGCGCCGCAGACCGAGCGCCTCAAAGCGTTCGCACAGCGTAACAAAGTCACCCTCAACACCTTGGTGCAAAGCGCCTGGCTGTTGCTGCTGCAGCACCACACCGGCCACGCCACCGTGGCGTTCGGTGCCACGGTGGCAGGGCGTCCGGCGCAATTGCGCGGGATTGAACAGCAGGTCGGCCTGTTCATCAACACCTTGCCGGTGGTGGCGACCCCGGATGCACAGATGCCGGTCAGCCAGTGGCTGCAGCAGATCCAGCAGCAGAACCTGAGCTTGCGTGAGCAGGAACACACGCCATTGTTCGAGATCCAGCGGTGGGCCGGGCTGGGCGGCGAAGCGCTGTTCGACAGTATCCTCGTCTTCGAAAACTACCCGGTGTCCGAGGCCCTGGAGCAGGGCGCGCCGTCGGGGCTGCGCTTTGGCGCAGTGCATAGCCTGGAGCAGACCCACTACCCACTGACGGTCCTGCTGGCGATAGGCGACAGCCTGGGCGTGGAGTTCAACTACGACCGCAAGGCCTTCAGCGCAGCGCATATCCAGCGCCTGGCCGAACACTTCCAGCAATTACTCATGGCATTGGCAGACGATGCTTCCCAACGCCTCGGCGCATTGCCAACCCTGGCCGCCGCCGAGCGCGCGACGCTGGTGCAGACATGGAACGCCACTGCTGTGGAATATCCGCTGGATCAAGCGGTGCATCAGTTGATCGAGGCACAGGTGCAGCGCACGCCGCATGCTCCGGCGCTGGTATTTGCCGGGCAGACCTTGAGCTACGCGCAGTTGAACGCCCGGGCCAACCGCCTGGCCCATCGCCTGATCGCTGCCGGCGTCGGCCCGGACGTACTGGTGGGGCTGGCGCTGGAACGCTCGATCGAAATGGTCGTGGGTTTGTTGGCGGTGCTCAAGGCGGGCGGTGCGTATGTGCCGCTGGACCCGGAATACCCGCGTGAGCGACTGGCCTACATGCTGCAGGACAGCGCTGTGCAACTGCTGTTGACCCAAGCCCACCTGCAGGCGCAATTGCCGGTGCCTGCCGGCGTGCAAAGCCTTGTACTGGAAAGCAACGAGGCCTCGCTGGACGCTTTCAGCGCCCACAACCCGAACGTCGCCGTGCAGGGCGAAAACCTCGCCTATGTGATCTACACCTCCGGCTCCACTGGCCAGCCCAAGGGCGCCGGCAACCGCCATTGTGCGCTGATCAACCGGCTGTGCTGGATGCAGCAGGCGTATGGCCTCGAGGCCCGCGACAGCGTACTGCAGAAAACGCCGTTCAGCTTTGACGTGTCGGTGTGGGAGTTCTTCTGGCCATTGATGACCGGCGCACGCCTGGTGGTGGCAGCACCGGGCGATCATCGTGACCCGGCGCGGCTGGTCAGCCTGATCAACGCGCACCAAATCACCACGCTGCATTTCGTGCCGTCCATGCTGCAAGCCTTCCTGCAAGACGCAGAGGTGGCCTCGTGCCGCAGCCTGCAACGCATTGTGTGCAGTGGTGAAGCGCTGCCCGCCGATGCCCAGCAGCAGGTCTTCGCCAAGCTGCCTGGCGCCGAGTTGTATAACTTGTATGGCCCGACCGAAGCGGCTATCGACGTGACCCACTGGACCTGCGTCGAAGAAGGCCGCGACGCCGTGCCGATTGGCCGGCCGATCGCCAACCTGGCGTGCTATGTGCTGGACGCCAATCTGGAACCGGCGCCGGTCGGCGTGTTGGGTGAGTTGTACCTGGGCGGGATCGGACTGGCGAGGGGTTATCACCGTCGCCCCGCGCTGACCGCCGAGCGCTTTGTCACCGACCCGTTCGGCAGCGGCGCGCGCCTGTATCGCACCGGTGACCTGGCACGCTATCGCGACGATGGCGTGATTGAATACGCCGGGCGCATCGACCACCAGGTCAAACTGCGCGGGCTGCGCATCGAGCTGGGTGAGATCGAAGCGCGCCTGCTGGAACACAGCAGCATCCGTGAAGCGGCAGTGCTCGCGGTCGACGGCACCCACCTGGTGGGTTACGTGGTGCTGCAACAGCCGCAGGACGATTGGAAAGTCGCGTTGGTTGCCCATCTGGCCGCGCAGTTGCCGGACTACATGGTGCCGGCGCAATGGGTGGTTTTGGCGCAGATGCCGCTGAGCCCGAACGGCAAGCTGGATCGCAAGGCATTACCCAAGCCAGAGGCCCACGGCACCGGGCAGTACCAGGCACCTTGCAGCGAAATAGAGCAGCAGGTCGCGGCGATCTGGAGCGAGGTGCTGGGGGTGGAACGCGTGGGGCTGCACGACAATTTCTTCGAGCTGGGTGGCCATTCGTTGCGGGTACTGATGCTCAAGGAGCGCATCCGCAAGGTCAGCGGCGTGAATTTGTCGGTCAGCCAGTTAATGCTCAATCCGACCGTGGCGGGGCAGGTCGGCTGCTTGCAGGGCGATCACCGAACGTCGTTGATCGTCAGGCTCAACCAGCAGACCGAAGGCACGCCGTTGTTCCTGTTCCACCCAAGCTTTGGCTCGGTGCATTGCTACACCGCGATTGCCCTGGCACTGCGCGAGCAGCGCCCTGTATTCGGAGTGATGTGCCGTGCATTGGCCGAGGAGGGCGCGGCGGTGCCGCACTGGCAAGTGATGGTCGAGGATTACATCGCGCAATTGCTGATGGCCCAGCCTCAGGGAGCGTTCCGCCTGGCAGGCTGGTCGTTGGGCGGCAACCTGGCGATGGAAGTGGCGCACGGCCTGGAACAGGCGGGGCGTGAAGTGGAGTTTGTCGGGTGGATCGACGCCGCGCCGCCGCAGTGGGTCAAGCCCTACTGGGATGCGGTGGAAGTTGGAGAAGATCGTGAGGTGTCGGCCAACGAGCGCCGCGCCGCTTTACTGGGCGTGATGTTTCCTGAGTTTGCCGAGGCGATACAGCGTGCCTGGGAGCAATGCCAGCGCGATGCCGACGATGAGGCGGGTCAATGGCAAGGGTTCGTGAGCTGGGCTGAGCAGGCATTGGGCGAACCCTTTACCGCCATCAAGGAGCAATTGCTGCAGGGCAATGAAGCGCAGATTGCCTGGGACGTCGACCGCGCGTTGAGCGAACGGATGGTCGCGGCCGACTTCAAGCCGATCAAGGCGCCAGTCAGTTGCTGGTGGGCGTCCATGAGCCGGGCAGGGCGCTTCAGGGAATTGATCGAACAGCAGATGGCGACAGTGATCAGCCAGGGACGCATCGAGCGTTCGGTGATGATCGAGACGGACCACGACGGCATTGTCGACAGCGCCGCGTTCATCCGCAGCTTGGCGGAGGCGATGGGGTAACCCGTATCCAATGTGGGAGGGGGCTTGCCCCCGATGGCGGTGTCACAGTCAACAGACGTATTGACTGACACACTGCCATCGGGGCAAGCCCCCTCCCACCTTTTGATCCCCATTGCTCCGCCGATTGGAGAGCTTGCCGCCGTGCGGTCAGAATTCCCAGCGATGCTGAACATTACGAGGCGGATCAGGACGGCATTATCCAATGTGGGAGGGGGCTTGCTCCCGATTGCGGTGTCACAGTCAACAGATGTATTGACTGACACACTGCCATCGGGGGCAAGCCCCCTCCCACCTTTTGATCCCCATTGCTCCGCCGATTGGAGAGCTTGCCGCCGTGCGGTCAGAATTCCCGGCGATGCTGAACATTACGAGGCGGATCAGGACGGCATTATCCAATGTGGGAGGGGGCTTGCCCCCGATTGCGGTGTCACAGTCAACAGATGTATTAACTGACACACTGCCATCGGGGGCAAGCCCCCTCCCACATTTTGATCCCATTACTCCGCCGATTGGCCGTGCGGTCAGAAGTCCCAGCGCGTACTGACCATCACGTTACGCGGCTCGCCGTAGGCGGCAGAGTTATAGAAGCCGACGTTGGTGTAGTAGGACTTGTCGAAGATGTTGTTGAAGTTGACCGTTGCCGACAGGTTTTTGGTGACCTGATAGCGGGTCATCAGGTCCACCAGCCAGTAGGATTCCTGGGTGATGTCCTGGTTGGTTTCCAGCGGCCCGTTCCAGATCTCGTTCCAGCCCTTGGTCTGCCAGCGCACGCCGCCGCCGATGGTGAACTTGTCCAGGTCACCCTTGAGCTTGTAGGTGGTGTTCAGGTTGACCTGATGCTCGGGCTCGAAGGTGGAGATCTTCTTGTCGTCGTCATCGCGCACGATTTTGTGGGTGTAGCCACCTTGCACTTGCCAGCCCGGGCTCAACTCACCGGAGATTTCCGCTTCGTAGCCCTTGGTCACGGCCTTGGAGCCTTTGAACGCATAGTTCTGCGGGGTCGGCGTCTGGTTGTTGTACGCATCGTCGGAGATCGCCCGGTTGGTCTCATGCACTTCGAAGTAAGCGATGCTGGTGTTCAGACGGCCATTGAAGAACTCGCCCTTGAGGCCAATCTCGTAGTTCTGGCCTTCGTCGGGTTCCAGCAGTTTTTCGTTGCGGTCCTTATAGGTGCTTTCCTGAGGCTGGAAAATATCGGTGTAGCTGGCGTAGGCCGAGAAGTTGTCGTTGAGGTCGTAGATCACCCCGGCATAAGGAATGAACCGCCCGGTTTCCTTGTAGGAAGGGTTGTTACCGGTGACGTGATAGTTGGCCACGCGCCCGCCGAGGATCACGTTCAGGTCATCCATCACGTTCAAGCGCGTGGTCACGTAGTAACCCGTCTGGCGGATGGTGTCGTCGATGTACTGCTGGGCCGGGCCGTAGATAGGCTTGGCGAGGTGGCCGTTCCAGTTATAGAAATCGACTTTGTTGCCGCCCGGCCATTCCGGCGCCCAGTAACCCTTGCCCTGCCAGCGCGAGGTGCCGATCGAGCCGCCCACTACCAACTCATGTTCGCGGCCGAACAAGCTGAAAGGTCCGGTGGCGTAGAGGTCGGCGGAGGTGCTTTTGGTTTCGCCGGTGTACTTCTGCCCGTTGATTTCGGCGGTGCCATCGGCTGCCGGCTGGACGAACTGAATCGAACCCAGGTCGGCGTGGTAGCCGTTGATTTTGTGGTCGAGCTGGAACTTGGTCACCCAGCCGTCACCCAGGTCATGCTCGAGCATGGCGAACGCGGTACGGGTGTTCTGCTCCCAGGAACTCCAGGTGGTGCCGTTGTTGTAGGAGCGCGGCATCTTGTTGATGCTGCCGTTGGAGTTGACCAGCGGGAAGGAGCCGGACCAGCTCGAACCCTGCGGAACGTTGTCCTGGTAGTCAAAGCCCACGGTCAGCAGGGTGTCGGGGGACAGATCGAATTCGGTAATGCCGTAGTAGGTTTCGGTCTTGCGCGAATAGTGGTCCATGAAGGACTTCTTGTCCTGGTACGCAGCGACCGCGCGCCCACGGATATTGCCGCTGTCGGTCAGGGGCCCGCTGACATCCACTTCACTGCGGTAGTTGTCCCAGGAGCCAGCGCCCAGTTGCACATGACCCTTGAAATCCGAAGTCGGTTTCTTGCGGATCAGGTTGATGGTCGCCCCCAGGGAGCCGGCGCCATTGAGCAGGCCGGTAGCGCCCTTGAGTACTTCGACACGGTCATAGATCGCCATGTCGCTCAAGGTGTTGCCCGCCGAATAACCGACGTTGCGCACGGTGGAAGGAATACCGTCGTACTGGAAGCTGTTGACCGAAAAGCCCCGGGAATAGTAGTTGGTGCGGTCGCTGTCATAGGCCGACACAGTGATGCCCGGCGTGTGGCGCATCACGTCGTCCATGTTGTTGAGGCCGAAGTCCTCGATGTGCTGGCGAGTGACCACGGTGATCGACTGCGGGGTTTGCCGGGGTGTCAGGGTCAGGCGCGTGGCGGTGGCGATAGTGCCCGGGGTGTAGGAACCCGAGCCTTCGGTGATGTTGCCCAGGTAGTTGGCGGTGACCTCAGTGGGGCTCAGTTCCAGCCCGCCGGCGGTGCTGGCGGCGGCCACGGTCAAAGTATTGCCGTTGAGGCTGTAGGTGGTCTGGCTGCCTGCCAGCAACGCATCGATGGCCTGCTGCGGCTGCATCTTGCCCTTGATCGCACGGCTGTTCTTACCCTGCACGTCGCCAGGGCTGTACAACACTTGCATATTGGTCTGGCGACCCAATTCCTGCAGCGCGCTCCCCAGCGGCTGCGCGGGAATGTTCAACTCGATCTCCTGGGCCTGTACATAGCCTGCAACCGGCAGCGACACCGCCAGGGCCAGGGCACTCGGAAGAAGGTTCATGTTCAGGGCCCTGCGCATGGATAACGCTTTACTCAGGGGGCTGAGACCGAGTCGTGCTGGCATGGATGCTTTCTCTTCTAGGTTTTAAGTGGGCAGTTATCGTATCTATTGAGGTTAATTCTCATTACCACTAGTGAGACGTTCCTACCTGGAAAAACCGGAAAATAAATTCACGCCGGTTCCATTTCATGTACCACCTGGCCGGCGCGCAGGCGCACCAGCTGGTCGGCGATATCGAAATAGCGGTCGTCGTGGCTGATTACGATGATGGTCTTGCCCAGGCGCTTGAGGTCCGGCAACAGCTCGGTGTAGAAGATCCGGCGGAAGGCCGGGTCCTGGTCGGCGGCCCATTCGTCGAACACCAGCACCGGGCGTTCTTCCAGCCAGGCGTTGACCAGGGCCAGGCGCTTGCGCTGGCCGGTGGAGAGGTCGGTGGTGCTGAACACGCCGTCCTTGACGCTGACCTTGTGCGCGATTTCCAGGCGTTCCAGGTATTTGGTGGCGCTGTCCAGGGACTGGGTGGCGCTGCCCTGGACCAGGTCGTCGAACAGGTAGTAGTCGGAAAACACCGTGGTGAACAGCTGGCGATAGTCGTCGCGCTCAGGGTCGGTGACCGCTTCGCCGTTCAGGCGAATCTCGCCGGCCTGGGGCGGGTACAAGCCCAGCAGCAGCTTGATCAGGGTGGTCTTGCCGCTGCCGTTTTCGCCGACGATAAACACGATGTCGCCTTGCTGGATGCTCAGGTTGATCGGCCCCAGGTGGAACGGCTCGCTGCCCTCGACCGCGGGTGGGCTGTAGCTCACGTCGCGCAGTTCGAGGCTGTTGACCACCGGTTTCGGCGCTTCGCTGTCGTCCATCAGCAAGTGCGGTTCCGGGGACGAAAAACGCTCCGACAGTTCACTGATGCGGCCGAACGCGATCTTGGCCTTGCCGACTACGGGCAGGTAACCCAGCAGGTGTTCCAACGGGCCTTTCATGTACAGCAGCACCAGCACGAAGCCGGTGATCACCGTCGGGTCCGGGTTGGGGTTGTATGCCTGCATCGCCAGCGCCAGGCCGATGACCACGAAGAACAGCATCGAGCCGAACGTCTTGGCGAGGATGTAGATGTTGACCGAACGCACCTGGATGTCGCTGATGCGGTCGGCGGTTTCCTGGATACGGTGGGTGTTCATGCGAAACCGCCGTGGCCGGTGCATGCGCAGTTCCTTGGCGCCGGACGCGATGGCGTTGTAGTAACGCTGCAACTCATCTTCATGGCTGCGCGCCAGGTCGAAGCCCTGGATGCCTTTGCCGCCGGCGATGAACTGCACGGCGCTGCCGATAATGATCGCCACCACCATCATCAGGAACATCGGCACCGACAGGTAGGCCAGGTAGCCCAGGCATCCGAGGGTGACCGTGGCCGCAATGGCCAGCGGCGTGAACGCGAAGGAAAAGTCGCTGATGGTGTCGACGTCGTGGGTCAGCACCGGGATCAGGCGGTGGGAGCGATAGCGCTCGATCTGGCCGATGGGTGCCGACAATACCTTCTCGCCGAGGTCCTTGCGCAGGGCGGCGATGATCCGTTGGCCGACGTAGTTGGTGCCGATGTCGGAAATGATCGAGCTGAGCAGCGCCACCACGCACAGCGCCGCAAAGGTCAGGACCACGCCCTGGGTCATGCCGGCCGCCGAATGCAGCGCGTTATTGATGGTCGCCAGCAGCAACGTAATGGCCAGGCCGCCCACCATGCCGAGGGCGACGGAGACCGTCACAATGGTGCGAAAGGGCCGGAGCAGGGCGAGCAAGCCTTTGAAGGCGCCGCGTTTGGGTTCGGTCATAAATACATCCCGGAGAGTGAAAAGAGGGGCTGGGCACACAGACCCTTACCCATGACAAACGAAGTGTCGGCGCGACTATTTAGCTCGGCGTGCCGGGCGGTGGCGGCGCTGGATAAATTGCGCGAGGGCTGGTTCGTTCTTGTTGTGTAGGCGCACGGGTATTGACGCCGTACGTATTCCTTCTGCGAGAGCGAAACAATGACGAAAAAGAACCTGGTGTATGTGTGGTCCCTGAGAAATGCCGCCGCCGACAAGGCCGGGCAGTCGGTGGCCTACAAGGACCATGAGCGCTACATGAAGTCGGTACTGGAATTTCTGGTGGGCTCGCTCAACGACACCGCGCTGGGCGACGCCTACAACCTGGTCGGGGTGGTATATGACGATGATGAGCAGAATCCACGTGATCAGGCGCTGGTCGCCGATTATGGTTTCGCTTATAAGCCTGGCGGCCAGTGGTTGTACCCGGCCGACCTGCGCGTACAGGGCAGGTTGGTCAACGACTTGTTGCTGAGCGTACCCTCGACCTATCGTCGCCTGCCACGGGGCAGCGCCGAACATATCGCCGGCAAACAGGATTTCGAACGGCGCCTGCAGGACGTGCTGGTGGAGTTGAAAGCCGACATCGTGGTGCTCGATGGCTTGCTGGTGATCCTTGATGAACTGGTGCGCCCAGGTGCGCCGTTTGCGCGGCGCATCATGAACATCCATCCGGGTATCACCCGTATCGAATCGCCTTACGAACGCCGTGGTGCCTATGCCACCTGGAATGCGCTGTATGGCGCACGTGGGCAGACCGTGGTGGACTGGGCGACCAGGGCCACCACGCCTTCAGAGCCGCTCTACCTCACTGGCGCATCGTTCCACTATGTGGATAACGGCATTGATTCCGGCGAAGTGTTCCACGACGTATTGAAGACCGAAATCTCGCCGCAAGACACCATCCTCGAACTGCGCTGGAACAACTTCAACAACAGCCTGTTCCCGGCGTTGCATGAAGGCCTGGAACTGTTGGCCCGGCAGGTCTGAATACACTCTTGCTGATGCATCGAGTTCAAATGTGGGAGGGGGCTTGCCCCCGATGGCAGCGTGTCAGTCAATGCATAGGCAAGCTGATACTCCGCTATCGGGGGCAAGCCCCCTCCCACATTTTGACCTGTGTCGGCTTAGAGACTGGTGTTGTTGTCGGTGGCGCACATCCACCGCAACAACGAATGTCGCCCGCTGATGCCCAGCTTGATCGCGGCTTCGTGCCGACGCGCAATGCGGCGCGGCTGGACCCGATCGAGGCATTGGCTCGGGATTGATCTCTTTCGGTCGCTGGAGATCAAATGTGGGAGGGGGCTTGCCCCCGATGGCAGTGTGTCAGTCAATGCATAGGCAAGCTGATACACCGCCATCGGGGGCAAGCCCCCCCACATTTTGACCTGTGTCGGCTTAGAGACTGGTGTTGTTGTCGGTGGCGTACATCCACCGCAACAACGAATGCCGCCCGCTGATGCCCAGCTTGATCGCGGCTTCGTGCCGGCGCGCAATGCGGCGCGGCTGGACCCGATCGAGGCATTGGCCCGGGATTGATCTCTTTCGGTCGCTGGAGATCAAATGTGGGAGGGGGGCTTGCCCTCGATGGCAGCGTGTCAGTCAATGCATAGGCAAGCTGATACTCCGCTATCGGGGGCAAGCCCCCTCCCACATTTTGACCTGTGTCGGCTTAGAGACTGGTGTTGTCGTCGGTGGCATACATCCACCGCAACAACGAGTGTCGCCCGCTGATGCCCAGCTTGCGCGGCTTCGTGCCGACGCGCAATGCGGCGCGGCTGGACCCGATCGAGGCATTGGCTCGGGATTGATCTCTTTCGGTCGCTGGAGATCAAATGTGGGAGGGGGCTTGCCCCCGATGGCAGCGTGTCAGTCAATGCATAGGCAAGCTGATACACCGCCATCGGGGGCAAGCCCAACCCACATTTTGACCTGTGTCGGCTTAGAGACTGGTGTTGTTGTCGGTGGCGTACATCCACCGCAACAACGAGTGTCGCCCGCTGATGCCCAGCTTGATCGCGGCACGTTTGAGGTAGCTTTCGATGGTGTTGACCTTCAGCGCCAACTGTTCGGCCAACTCCGGCGCGGTGCGCCCGGCCAGCAGGCCCACGCACACTTCCAGTTCACGGTTGGACAGGGTCAACCCCGATTGCACCAGCCGCTCCTGAATGCGCCGGCGCAAGGTCTCGATGCCCTGGTTTTGCGGTTCCTGCGGTGTATTGCCGGGGGGGCATGGCTGGATCGCGCTGATGTGGCTTTCCACCATGGGCAACAGCAGCGTGGAGAAGTCCTGCAGCATGCTGCGCTCCTGCGCCGAGAAGCTCTCGGACTGGTGCGAGCGGTACACCGACAGCACATACCGCATATCGTCTTTGCGGCGGGTGAGGTGCAGTTGCGCGGCCGGTTGCTCTTCGCCCAGTGCCACCGCCGAGTCGGTAAAGACCGGGCTGATCCTGCGGCGGGTGTGGCCGGCGGCATTCACTCGTAATTGCGTGATGTGGGTGGCGTCCACTGCCAGTTGGGTGAGGATCAGGTCATGCAGCATGCGTGGGAAGTGGCGACTGCCGGTGCTGGCGATGACCTTGCCTATATGTGGGAACAGGTGTGAGTTCATCAATTCGTCCATGAGTTTCGAGTGCGGGTATTCGGCCTTATAGCGACGGGGATTAAGAGGCTAGCCAATGCGAATAACCTGCAGTGATAGTGCTGCCCGCCCAGACGTATGCTAGTACAGGCTGACGAAAGGGTGGGGATCCAATCGTTAAAAAAACAGATTAAAAGCGCATAACGACCATTGCGCGCGATTTCGTCGCCAGCGCAGAGATGGTGCCTACAGCTTCGGTGGTCGATGCCCAAGGCAGCTTGCGTAAGCGGCTATCCGAGAGCGGGAAGCAACGGACAGCTTGTCGGGGTGAGGGCGCTCAAGATGGAGCCCCAGCCCGATAGGAGTGTGCATATGACAACTGTTGCCTCTCGCCCCAGTGATGCGATGCGGCTTATCGAAGCCTTCCGGCACCGAGATGATCGCGGCGGTGAAATCCGCCATAACGGCTTGCCGTCCAAATCTGCCGAGGACGCGGCCTTGCACCTCTGGCGAAAGAGCCCGGGGTGGCCGGACAAGAACGGTGACGGTCACTATGACGTGACCTACGAATTTCGTACCCCGCCCGCCGATAAGGACGCGAGGCGGTTCAACAAGACCGGTTTCACCCACGTTCTTGAAAACCAGCGCCAACAGACGCGGGCCAGCCTGCAGAGCATTGCCGATGTTGCCAACCTCAGGTTTACCGAAGGGCCGCGAGCCGCAGGCAGCGAAGGCCACATCACCCTCGCCAACTTCGGCCAGAGAATCAATGGCAAAGGTCAGCTCTACAACGATACAAGCTATGCCGTGCTGCCCGCGCCAGGCGTTGCCAGCAGCGGTGACATCTGGTTTTGCGTGAACAAGGGCGACAGGTCTGTGGTTGACGCCGCGTTGGGAAATGCGGGCCGCCACACCATCGTCCACGAACTGGGGCATGCCTTGGGGCTCGCTCACTCCGGCGACTATGACAGGACGCTCAAACAAGAGCAGGTGGGCTATCACGAGGACTCGCAGAGTCACAGCGGCATGAGTTATCGGGGCGAGCGTACCGGCTATATGCATCATGCGGGCATGCGTTCTTCAGCGCCGCAGCTTGACGATATCAGTGCCTATCAACGCAAGTACGGCGCCAACCACGACACCCGCAAAGACGACACCACTTACGGATTCAACGCCAATTCGGGCCGGGACTTTCTGAGCGTCAACAGCGCAAAGGATAAAATGGTGGCGGCCATCTGGGACGGTGGCGGCAACGACACCCTGGATTTTTCCGGCTACACGCAGGTGCAGCGGATCAGCTTGCGGGACGGTACTTTCTCGGATGTCGGCGGCCTCAAGGGCAATGTGTCGATTGCTTACGGGGTGACCATCGAAAACGCCATCGGCGGCAGCGGCAACGATTTGATGGTGGGTAACGAGGTGGCCAACCAACTCAGGGGGGGAGAGGGCGATGACTGGTTATATGGGGCGCAGGGGGCGGACACGCTGTGGGGCGGCGGGGGTAAGGACCTGTTTGTCTACGGACGGATGAGCGATTCGACCCAGGCCGCGCCCGACCGGATCATGGACTTTGTCAGCGGCGAAGACAGGGTTGATGTATCAGGGGTCAGAGCCTCGCTGGGCATTGAGCGACTGACCTTCGTCGAAGCATTTTCCGGCGCCATCGGTGAAGCCGTGTTGACTTACAATCCTGTGTTGAAAATGAGCACCCTGGAAATTGGCGCTGCGCCGAATGAGCCGAACTTCGTGCTTGTCGTAGAGGGTCAACTGCAGCGCAGTGACATCGTCGGCTGAGGCTTTTCATGCCTGCGCAACCCGATGCCGCAGCAGCGCTTCGAACACCCGCTGCGCCCGTGGCTCATCCGTGTGGGCCACATTGAAGCGCATCAAGTCGCGGTGAGCCGGGTCGTAGCCAAACAGCATGCCGGGCGCCAGTACCATGCTGCGCTTCAGCGCTTGCTGGGCCAGCAGTTCACCATTGACGCCCGGCGGCAGGCGCGCCCAGATAAACATGCCGCCTTCGAAGGCCATCGGCAGTTCGCAGCCGCAGCGCCTGAGCCATTGCTCGACGCGCCCACCGGCTTCCATCAGGCGCTGGACCATGCGCTTGCGGTGTTTGGCGTAGCTGCCTTCGCTGAGCATGCGGTATACGATCTGCTCGAACAGCTCCGAGGTCACGCCGCCGCTCATCAACTTCATATTGGTCAGGTTGGCGGCCAGTTGCGGCGCGGCCACCACGTAGCTGACACGGGTGTTGGCGCTGAGGATTTTCGAGAACCCCGACAGGTAGGTGACTTGATCCAGCCCGGCGACGGCGGCCAGGCGGGGCGGCGGGTTGGGATGCAGGTCGCCGTAGAGGTCATCCTCGACGATATGGCAGTGGTATTGCTGGGTCAGTTGCAGCAGGCGAAACGCCTGGCTGGGGCTGAAGGAATGGCCCGTCGGGTTATGCAACACGCTGGTGGTCAGGTACAGGCTGGGCCGATGTTCGGCCAGCAGGCGTTCTAGGGCGGTGAAGTCGAAGCCGTCGGGGCGGCGTTCGAGTGTCACCACCTTGACGCCATGCAGGGCCAGGTTGGCGTGGAAGTTGAAGTAGCACGGCGCGTCCAGCAGCACCGTGTCGCCGGGACGCGCCAGCAGACGCATGAGCATGTCCAGGCCTTGCACGGTGTTGGGTGTGGTGATGATCTGTTCAACCGGCACCGACAGGCCCTCGCCGTGGAGTTTCTGTTGCAGCGCCTGGCGTAACGGCAGCAGCCCGGCCGGCGTGCCGAGCCCGGCGATGCGCAGCGACGGCGCGCGCACCACGCTGCGCATGGCCTGGCGGATCGCTTCGCCGTTCAGCCAGTCCTCCGGCAAGTGGCCGCCACCGGGGCGCAGTTCACCACTGGCAGTGGCCAGTGGCCGGCGTAATACGCTGAGCAGGTCCTGGGGCAGCAGGTCGACCCAGGCCACCGACGCCGGGCGTGCGCTGTCCATCGCCACGAAATAGCCACGGCCCTGGCTGGAGGTGAGCAGGTTGCGCCCGCGCAGGCGGTCCAGGGCTTCATTGAGGGTGAACTTGCTGACACCGAGCATTTCGGTCAGCTCACGCACCGACGGCAACTTGCTGCCGGGCGCCCATTCACCGGCCTCGATGGCCCGGCTGAACGCCTCCACGATCTGCTGGACCTTGGGTGTGCCTTCCACAAAGGCGATGGCCGATACCAACATGAAACGTCCTTATGTTTGCCGGTGCTTTTACCGGTTAAGTCAGGCCGGATTAGGCATCACTTTACCTGCCTGGCGCAATGCCATTCCCCTAGACTGCGCGCCATCTCGCCAGGAAATGGCGAAATTTCATACACGCGAGCAATGGATTTTGCATTCTCATGAAGACTTATATGTGTGCACCCTGCGGTTTTATGTACGTAGAAGAATTGGGCATTCCGGAGGACGGAATTCCCGCCGGCACCCCTTGGGAAGAGGTGCCTGAAGACTGGACATGTCCGGATTGCGGCGTGACCAAGGCCGATTTCATGGCCATCGAACTCGCTGAATCTTTACCCGCCTGACCTCCATCAACGAAAGGAATCGCTCCATGGAAAGCAAACTGATCAACCCCGCCGTACCGTTCTGTACCGGTGTGGCCCACCAGAAATACCTGGCCGCGGAACAGGGCCTGCAAGCCGCCATCGAAGGGCAGTGCACCCATTGGTATGTGGACGGCAGCCTGTTCGGCGAAATGGCCGACGACTGGACCGATGCGCGCATCGAAAGCCTGCAGGCGCAGATCGCTGCCAGCGGCGTCAAGCCAGTGTTCCATGGCAACTTCAAGGCGCCGCTGGGCAGTGACGTCGAGGCGTTCCGCGTGGCGGCGGTGGCCTATGTCAAGCAAGAGGTCGATATCGCCAGTCGCCTGGGCGCGCCGCTGATCATTCACGGGGGCTGCATCGTCGAGCCGAAAATGGTGCTCAAGGCCAAGAAAGTCGCGCTGGAGCATTACCTCAAGTCAGTCCAGGAACTGGCCGCTTACGCCGCGACCAAGGGCACGGATATCTACCTGGAAAACCTGTCCAACTACGTCAACTATCGCCCTTTCCACTACATCTTTACCCATGAGGCGGAATACGCGTTTGTGTTTGAGCGCCTGCAGGCCCACGACAACGTGTATTTCTTCCTTGATGCCGGCCACGCCAACATCGAAAACGGCCTGCCGGCGGCAGTGGTGCGCAAGTATCACCACCTGATCAAGGGCATCTCCTTCAGCAATAACAACGGTGTGCAAGACCAGCATTTCGGCATTCACGACGGCAACTGTGATTACGCCGACGTCATGCAGGCCATTGTCGAAACCAACTGGAAAGGCCTGGTGGCGTTTGAAACCCGCAACCAGACCGCCAAGGCTGCCCTGGCCGACCTGGCCTTGATGTACCGAGAATCCCTGACGACCGAAATCGCGGTCGCCTGATGTCATCCAGGGGCGTGCGCCTGTGGCGTACGCTCCGTCGTTGCCGTTCCATCCATTCAAGGTCCCGGACCATGACAAGTGCGTTAACGCTGTCTTCGTTTCTCTACTTCCTGTTGTTCTGCGCCACCATGACCTTCAGCCCCGGTCCCATGACCCTGCTGCTGTTGAGCCTGGGCTTGAAGGACGGCCTGCGCAGTTCGATCCCGGCGCAGATCGGCGCCAGTGTGTCGTATCTGATTTCGATCCTGATCTTTGCCGTGGGCTTTTCGGAGCTGATCAAGGGCAACCTCGCGATTACCCAGGCCATCCAGTTTGTCGGCGTGGCCTATATCCTTTACCTGGCCTACAAGCAGTGGACCAGCAGCGGCGTGTCGATCGACAAGGCCGGTGCCGTGGAGGGCTCGCGCAGTCTGTTCGGCAAGGGCCTGCTGACCGGCTTTTCCAACCCCAAGACCATCATCATGTTCAGCGCCGTGTTCCCGCAGTTTGCCGGGGCGGGTGAGCACAGCTCGGCGGCGGATATCGCCATCCTCGGCCTGACCTTCCTGCTGCTGCAATTTGCCAGCGGCTGCCTGTACTGCTATTTCGGCCAGCGCATCAAGCACGTGCTGGAAAACCCCCGGCGGCGCGTGCTGTTGCAACGAATCACGGCGGTGATGTTGCTCGGCGTGGCGGTGATGCTGGCACGCGGGTTTTCCCATTGACGCGGGGAACTTGGTTGCGGTCCGTTTAGTGGGGTAGGGTGTGGCGGCACCCCTTCAACAAAAACAAGGATCGGTTCATGCTCTTCACCTTCCCCCGTACCCTTCTGGCCGCCACCCTGGCCTTGTCCTTCGCCCTGCCGGCCTACAGCGCCGAACCCCACAAACAGATCCAGGCGGACGCCGAACAGTACAAGGCCGAGGCCCTGAAACTGCTGGAACGCCTGGTGAATATCGACTCCGGCTCCGGTTACGAGCCGGGCTTGACCCAGGTGCGCGAGATTGCCGTGGATGAATTGAAACAGCTGGGTTTCAGTATCCAGTTGGTGCCGGACAAGGCCGCCAACAACAGCCATGTGGTCGCCACCCTCAAGGGCACCGGCAAAGCCAAAATCCTGTTGATGGCGCACATGGACACCGTGTTCAAGGAAGGTTCGGCCGCCGAACGCCCGTTCCACATCAAGGACGGCCGCGCCTATGGCCCCGGCGTGATGGACGACAAAGGTGGCATCGTCGCCGGCATCTACGCGCTGAAAGTCCTGAAAAACCAGGGTTTCAAGGACTATGCGCAGATCACTTTCCTGCTCGATGCCAGCGAAGAAACCGGCTCCGATGCCGCTTCCGAACTGATCCGTACCACCGCCAAGGGCCATGACGTGACCCTCAACCTGGAACCCGGCCGCCCAGCCGACGGCCTGGTGGTCTGGCGCAAAGGCAGTGCCACCGCCGTGGTCGAAGTCAAAGGCAAAGCCGCCCACGCTGGCGTCGCGCCCGAATTGGGGCGCAACGCCGCCATGGAAGTTGCGCACCAAATCCTGCAATTGGGCAAGCTGGGGGACGAAGAAAAGAAAACTACCATCAACTTCACCGTGCTCAAGGCCGGCGACCGCACCAACGTCATCCCCGACCAGGCCACCGCCAAGGCCGACGTGCGCGCGGCGTTACCGGAAGAGTTCGACCGCATCGAGAAAGACCTGGCGCGGGTTTCAGCCGACAAACTGATTCCCGAAACGGAAGTGAAGACCAGCCTGCAACGCGGGCTGCCGCCGATGCCGCAAACGGCGGAGTCGGACAAACTCGTCGCGATTGCCCAGGGCATCTACGGGGAGTTGGGCAAAACCCTGACCATCGAAGGCAGCGGCGGCGCGGCGGATGCAAGCTTGTCGGCCGGGGTAGGCACGCCGACGCTGGACGGGTTTGGGATCGTGGGCGGGAATATTCATACGCCCGAGGAATATGCCGAGGTGGAGAGTGTGGTGCCTCGGGTTTATTTGTTGAGTCGGATGATTATGGAGTTGGCCAAGCGTTGAGTTCATGCACCTGTGGTGAGGGAGCTTGCTCCCGCTGGGCTGCGTAGCAGCCCTGGAACCAATACTTCCAACCTGTCTGAACCAGCGCATTGCCCCTGCTTGGGGCCGCTTCGCGGACGGACGCAAGCAAGCCCGCTCGTCATGGGGTTATTAAGTTGATTGTCTTTGCGGCTGGCTTTTTGGAGGTCGTCTTCACAGAGTCGTTGACGAGTCAGTAGATGTCGAATAAGAAACTTCGAAGATTGGTTGTTTTGGTTTCGTTACAAACCAATTTTTCCGTATCTTTCATAAAGTTTATGTTGATAGCGCTCCTAATGTAAGATGTTAGGCTCGTAAGGGTTGCTCATAATTGTTCAGTATTTTTCCTTGAGCAGCACGTTGTAAGATTTTTCAATTTTATTGACTTGATCTTGTTATCGATGGCGTAATGCGGTATGGGGTTGGGTAGTGGACTAGATATAGATATTTGCAGGTGTACGCATTTTTTGTAAAACATTAGTGCACACTGGCAGTGTGTGTTACAGGTCTATATGCAAGAATCCGCGAATTTAATCTGACTATACGTACTTTGATGCGGGACTGACGATCGTAATAATTGTAAGGGTAAAAATGAAAACTCCATTTCTTTTAACAGTTGTTGAGCACGAGCGAACTACCTCACTACGCGAACGCATGCGGACTGCAGGTTGCGTGTTTGAGTTTGTGGTGTTTTCTCCAAAGCTTAATACTACCATGGATGAATTTATGCATCGGCAAGCTTTATTAGGTATGGAATACTATCAGGGCGCTGCATTCAAAACTCCGGAATTGGCCAAAACAGGCGACTATCTTCCTTCTCAATATGCTCCGATAAAAAATTGGAATTGGGATGTGGAGAGCGCGGTGGCTACGCCACTAACCTTGGCTGAAGTTAAAAACCTGACAAGTATGCAAAAAAATGAGCCAGGTCCGACTGCGCTTTACGAGGCTTTCTGCCACCCACCTTATAGCGCGCGATTTAAAAAAGGCGAAAGTGAGGCTCAGTCTGTCTATTGTGAGTGGCTGCAGTTGCTTGGTATCGAGGCTCAGGATGACGTCGTGGTCATAAATTGGGTGGATGCATACGAGGAAAAATGGGGGCGACGACGAGATGGCAGTATGCCGGTGGAGCGACCTTGGGGTGAATTTTTCGAATGGGGGTTGGAATGGTGGGGCATTTGGTGTCTGACTGTCTGGAATCCTAGGAAACAGACACTAAGTGTGTTGGTTGCAAGCACTTCAGATTAATTTTTTAACCCTTCTATCGCCGCCCGCAGCAGATAGCGGGCACGCTTGCTTGATGTATTTTTTATGATATCTTCGAGGATGGTCGTATACCTCTAAAGACCGACTATTTTAACTCACCTTAAAATCTATTTCCGGATTTGGGCTGCTTTGCAGCCCAGGGCGAACATTTACTACAAGGAAAGGTATTGTCTTGCAGGAGTGTTTTTGATTTTACCAAGTTGATTGATCTTCGAGGCTAGCCTTTTCGAGATCGTCTTTCCAGACCTCGTTGGCGAGTCGGTAGATGTCGGCGAAGAAACCTCGAAGGTCGACTATTTCTGTTTTATTCCAGGCCATAGTAATGTATTTGTCTGGATCGTCCTCAAAGTAAGATTGGAAATTGAAATTTACGGTGTTTAAGGCGAAGGATAAACTTTCCATTAATTTGTATTTGTGTCGATAGGAAAGTTTTTTGTATGGGTCTAAGCAGTATTTTAGTATGAGGTTTTCTCTGTCTTTACTGTTATTGGGGTTGTAGAGAGCGAGTTCTTTTCCCTTCGTTTCTTCCCTGTCATAAATATCAAAAATTCCCACAAAGTAGTAAAGGCTGGCGTCGAATGGGACGGTGTCGGAGCCGGGGTGATATAACATTTGCTGTCATTCCTTAATGGGGAATAAGGTGAAAGGTGTGCCGTCTTCTCGAAATTTCATTTCTACACCATTCATGGATGAGTTAAAGGTTGGGTTGGTTGGGTCTCTTCTGTTTGGCCTGTAGCCTCGTCCAGCTCCTGGTAGTTCTAAACGTACAATATCGTTTCTGTTGTCATCAACGCCGGTATAGCGCGGTAGTCCCCGCTCTGTCCTCGAGGTGGCTTTTGTCCATGCCTGAAGCTGAAACTTCCAACTGTTAAATTGCGAACTCGGGACGCCCCTTCTATTTATTGGCGTTCTACCCGTTATTGGGTCTGTTCCATCAAACGATCGCCTTTCCACCTTGTGATGCTCTACCTCCGGGCCGTGCTTGCCGACCATATGCATGTCGTACTTTTCTTCATACTCCAGGATTCGACGCTTCGCATTGGCCTCGGTAAGTTCCTCAATCCTAGCCTGTCTAGCTGTCAGCCGCGGCTCGGGAGTTTGTGGCTCACCGGAGTCAACTCTAGCGGAATCAAAAGGACTTTGCGCTTTATAGGCTGGTCTGCATTCAGCGGATTCCGGACAAGAACTTAATCCCAGCGGATCCACCCACCCCGTTGGGTTGGGCGCGTGCCGGTACGCATTGATCCCACCTGCCAGCTTCACCGGATCCGGCGTCAGGTAGCGGCCAATATCTGGATGGTAGTAGCGATGGCGGTTGTAGTGCACACCGCTTTCCTGGTCGTAGTACTGGCCTTGGAAACGCAGCGGATTGTCGATTTTGCCTACGTCGAGACGGCTGATTTCGCCGTAGGCGCGGTAGTGGGCGGACCAGACGATTTCGCCTTCGGGCGTTGTAAGTTCCTGCGGGGTTCCGAGGTGGTCAAGTTGGTAGTAGTAGGACTTTACGTTTTCTGGACCGAAGCCTTCCAGCAGCGCCAATGGGCGGAAGCTGTCGGGTTCGTAGAGGTAGCTGTGATGGTGATCGGCATGGTGTTCGGCGATCAGCTTGTCGCCTTGCCAGAAGAACTCTATGGTTTGTTCTTCGATGGTTTTGCTGATGCGTCGGCCAAACGGGTCATAACGGTAGCTGGCGGTCTGGCCGTTGGGCTTGGTGACGCCAATCAGCCGGTGCTGGCAGTCGTAGCGGTACTCGGTAACGAGTGCATGACCCTTGCCGCGCCGTTCTCTTATTAGATTTCCAAAGGCGTCATAGTCGTAATGCTGATCGCCCTGAATCATCAGGCGATTACCCGCCACGATGTCCGGGCCCGGCCTGTCTTGCATGAGTAAATTGCCGGCGGGGTTGTGGCCGAAACGCTCCTGCACATCCTGCGAATGATCGGCGCGGGTCAGGCGGTGGAGCGGGTCGTAGCGGTAACGGTGTTCGCCTTTGCGGGTGTCGAGCAGGCGGGTGAGGTTGCCGCCTTTGTCGTAGTCGTATTGGCGTTGGTAGAGGTGGTTTCCTTGCTGGGTGACGGCATGGGCGTGCAGGCGGTTTTGCTCGTCGTAGTGGTAGTGGCTGAGCAGTTGGCCTTGTTGGCGTTGGTGTTCGCGACCGGCGTGGAAGAGGTGGGAGGTCAGCAGCGAGCCATTCAGCTCGACGGTGGCCAGGTGGCCGCCTTTGTCGTGGTTGAAGGTCAGGCGGTTGTTGTCGGGCAGGCGTAAATGCTGAAGTTGCCCGCAGGCGTCGTAGCCATAGCGCAAGGTGCCCCAGCCTTGGTGCTCGGCGGTGAGGCGGTTTTGGCGGTCATACTCGTAGGCCAACGTCCAGTGACCGTCTTCGACACTGAGGAGGTTGCCTTGGCGGTCGTAGGTGTAGTCGACCGTGTTGCCATCGGGCAGGGTTTTTCTTACAAGGCGACCGGCGTGATCGCGTTCGTAGCGGGTAACAAGCTGACTGCCGTCGTCGCCGTATTCGGTCTTTTCCAGCAGGTTGCCGTTGAGGTCGTAGGCGTAGGCGGTGCGTTGGCCGTCGAAGCCGGTTTCCTGTCGGATCAGGCCGTTCGGGTGGTAGTCCAGTTGATAGGTTTCGCCGACTTCGTTTTCGATTTCGGTCAACAAAAGGCGGGCGTTGTCGTAGCGGTACTTGACCTGGGTGCCGTCGGCATTGATGCGGCGGCTGATCAGGTGCAGGCCGTCGGCGTATTCGTAGCGGGTGACGTGGCCGAGTTCGTCGCGCTCGGCGATGATTTTTCCGTAGGGGTTGTAGCTGAACTCCCGATAAGTACCGTCGGAGTGTGTCAGTTTCAGCAGGCGTCCTACAGCGTCCCATTGATACTGGGTCAGCGCGCCATGCTCATTCTCACGCGCAACCTGCCGGCCTAGATCGTCATAGCGATAACGCTTGATCCCGCCGTTCGGCAGCTGCTCCTCAAGCAACTGCCCACGCTCATTCCACACCAGCCGATGACAACTGTTGTCGGGATACCAGACCCCGGTCAGTTGCCCCCGTTTGTCGTAGCTGTAGTCCGTCGCGTTGCCGTCCGGATCAATCCTGCGGATGACATCGCCTTGCTCATTACGCTCGTATTTCCAGACCGCCTCACCGCGGCGCACAACCCGTACGAAACCATTGTCATGCTCGTAGGACGTCGGCTCGTCCTCTCCCGGAAACAGCGCGATCAAGCGTCCGGCGTCGTCATATTGATACGCCGTCACCGCGCCCAGCGGGTCCTGCTCGACGGTCAGTCGGCCCTTGTCGTCGTAGGATTTGAAATGCTGCGCGCCGTCCGGATCGATGCGTTGCACCAACCGCGCCCGGTCATCGTGGACATACACTTCCTGGCTGCCATCGGCGTTGTGCACGTTGACGCTGCCGTCATCGCCCCAGGCATAGCGCGTGTCCATCTGCGAAAAACTGGCCCAGTGCCGGACGCAGCGTGCCGCTTTGCCGGCGCGTTCCCATTCCCAAAAGAAACTCGCCCCACCGGCCAATTGCCGCTCAAGAATGACGTGCTGTTCGTCGTACCGATAAACCTCGCGTTCACCGACGGCATTGGTCGCCGATACCAGTCGTCCGGCGTCGTCGTAGGCGTAGGCAACGACGTTCTGCTCGGTCATCCAAACGAAGGGTTCATGGCCTTTGGCGCGATGAACCTGGTAGTCCACCGCCACGATGCGGTCGAATTCATACCGCAACAAAAGCGCACGGCCCGCACCGTTATCCAGTCGCTCAATGCGCCCCAACCGATCCCGGAAAATGCGCAGCCGGTTGTCATACGCATCGCTGATCGCCGTCAGCACACCGTCGCAAAAGTGATAAAACCGAGAAGACTGGGCCAGCACCAGTTCATCAGGCGCAGACCCCAAATAAATCGCAGCTTCCGCCAGGCTGTTGGTAATCGCCGGCCGAGCCGCCGTCGGCAAGGGCAGGGTGGTCGAGCGATTCTCATGGTCGGTCCACACCACCAAATCGCCTGAAACCACAAGCCGCTGTGCCAGCGCATGACTCCAGCCAAACCCCAACCCGCAATCCACGTCCACCGCACTGGTGCGGTACAAGCGCGTCCACTTGAACGGCAAGATGCCATCCAGCGTGCCGTCGGTCAGGGTCAGCAGTTCCTCGCCGGTGACCATCGACACCGGGCAACCGTGGGTAACGGTCTTGTCCGCAGAAGCCGCCGCATCGCCCTTCGGGTTCGACGCCACGGCCGGCACATCATCCACCGACTCCTGGCGCACCAACGCCGTACGTTGCGTCTTGTTGCGCACCATCGGCACCGCGTTCGAAACCAGCGTGTCACCAGCCTTCAACGGCGCCACCGGCACTGCCTTGATCGGCGTCGCCGCACTGCTCAGCAACAACGGCTTGGCCGTCTCCACATGCGGTCCCAACCCGGGTCCCACCACCTGTTTGGCCAGCCACTCCAACAGCGCCCGCGCTCGCCCGGACTTGATAGAACTCAACACCTGAGCCCCCAGCCGAAGCTGTACCCCCATCCCCCGCGTGGCCCATATCAGCAGCAGGTTGATCAAGACTTCGCCGGTGATCTCACCCAGCAATTCGTACATCTCGGGCGGCGGCAGCAGGCGTATCCAGCTGACCATCGCCGACAAATAGATAAACAACAGCGGCTCATCACTGAGCACCAGCAAGCCCTGGGCGATGCTGTCCTTGCCCAGTTTCAGCAGTTCATCGAGTTCGGTTTGGGACAGGTACTGCAGCAACTTCTCGCTGTTGGACTGGAGGTTCGCCAGCAGGTCGTACAGCTCGGTGATGTTGTCCCACAAGTTGTAAAAGGCCTTGCCAATCCCGGTGGCCAAGGCCGCGCCCTGTTTCGCGCTGCGCTTGAAGGGCGGGGCGTTGGCAAAGTCTGCCCATTGAGGCTCGAAGCGCTCGCGCCACTGCTTGCGCAGATCCGCTTCCAGCCCGGCGATCACCGACTGATAGGACGCATACAGCGCCTTGACGTGATCTTTGGAAACATTGGCGTAGAAGGTGATCTGGTACCGCTGGTCGCGAGTACATTCGGGCACTTCAAGCCTGCCGCCGGGGCCGATGGTGCGGTGCAGCGGCGCACCCATGGGCGTGCCGTCCGGTGCAATGGCTTGCAGTGTCACCGGCGTGTTGCCGATCGGCACGAAGCGCGTGCTTTCGAACAGATGCACCAGGGTCAGCCCGCCCTGAGCCTTGCATTGAGCGACGGTGCGACTGGGCGTGTCGGAAGAGATTGGCGCCACCAGTGCGACCTCGTCGCCGACCTTGAACACCTGCTCGACTTCCAGTGCCGAGCCGCTGAAAAGGCTGTCGGTCCACGCGTCGAACGTGTTCAGGCAGTTGCGCAAATCCTGGAGGACGCGTTCAACATCCGGCGCTTCGGGGTCCATGGGCGCCAGGACGAAGCTGGCCAACGCCGGAATCAAAACACAGCCCCGATAACCGGGGTTCTAACGAAAAACACCATCTGCAATCCCTCGCACTGAATGATCAGGCGAGGGACTTTGCAGCGGTTTGCGGGGCAGCGGAGTAGAGCTTATCCGGCAGTTACGTGGGAAGTTTCAACATCCCTGTCGCGCAGCACCAGGCTGCACAGCGCCGGCAGGAACAGCAGCGTCAGCACCGTGCCCACCAGCACCCCGCCGATCAGCACATAGGCCAGGGACGACCAGAATACCGACAGCGTCAGTGGAATGAACGCGAGCGCCGCCGCCAGTGCGGTGAGTATCACCGGCCGCGCACGGCGCACGGTGGCTTCGATAATGGCTTCGCGTATGGGCATGCCGTGGTCCTGGTTCTGGCGAATCTGGTCGGTGAAGATCAGCGTGTTGCGCATCAGAATCCCGCCGATGCCGATCAGCCCGAGAATCGCGTTGAAGCCGAACGGCTGGTTGAACAGCAGCAAGGTCGGCACCGCGCCAATCAGGCCCAGCGGCGCGGTGGCGAAGACCATCAGCATCACGCCGAAGGAGCGCACCTGGAACATGATCACCGTGAGGGTCAGCAGGATCATGATCGGGAACAGCGCCGCCAGGGCGACGTTGGCCTTGGCGCTTTCTTCCACCGGGCCGCCGATATCGATGTGGTAACCGGCGGGCAGCTTGGCGATCAGCGGCTGCAGGTCCTTGTACACGGCCATTTCCACATCGGGCGGTTGTACGCCGTCGATGATGTCGGCGCGCACTTCCACGGTGGTGGCGCGGTTGCGGCGCTTGAGGATCGGTTCTTCCATCACCGCCTGGAAATGCCCGACCTGGGCCAGCGGCACCGAGGTGCCGGCGCTGTTGGTCAGGGTCATGTTGTTGAGGTTGCCGAGGTCTTCGCGTTGGCTGCCCTGGGCGCGGGCCACCACCGACACTGTGCGGTTGCCTTCACGCACTTCGGTGATCGGGTTGCCGCTGAGCAGGGCGTTGAGCTGGGACTTGACCTCGTCGGGCGTGAAGCCGAGCAGGCGCAGACGGTCCTGGTCCAGCACCAGGCGATAACCGCTGGCGCGCTCGCCCCACTCGAGAAAGGCGTCGCGGGTCAGCCTGTTGTCGGCCACCACTTGACGCACCTGCTCGGAGAGCCCGCGCAGCACGTCCAGGTCCGGCCCGGACACGCGGAAGACCACCGGGAACGGCACCGGCGGGCCGAACACCAATTGCGTGACGCGCACCCGCGCCGCTGGAAACTCACCGGCGGCAATGCGCTCGCGCATGCGCACTTTCAACGCATCGCGTGCGTGGGAGTCGGGGGTCTGCACGATCAACTTGGCGAACGCCGGGTCCGGCATCTCCGGGTTCAACGACAGGAAAAAGCGCGGAGCGCCGCCGCCTACATAAGTGTCGACCATGCTCGTCTGCGGCTCCTGCAGCAGGGCCTTCTCCACTTGCGCCGCCACCGTTTCAGTGCTTTTGAAGGCGCTGCCGGGTGGCATATACACCTCCAGAATCAGCTCGGAACGGTCGGAGTCAGGGAAGAACTGTTTCTTCACCACCGCCATGCCCAGGCCGCTCAGCACAAACGCCGCCACCACCAGCGCGGTCACCAGCCAGCGCCCGCGCACACAGGCTTCCACCAGGCTGCGCAGTTTCTGGTAGTAGCGCCCGGCGTAAATCGCATCATGCCCGCCGGGCACCGGCTTGATCTGCGGCAACAGCTTCACGCCCAGATACGGCGTGAACACCACCGCCACCAGCCAGGACGAAATCAGGGCAAAGCCCACGATCCAGAAGATATTCCCGGCGTACTCGCCGGCACCGGAGCGCGCGAAACCCACCGGCAAAAAGCCGATGATCGTCACCAGCGTGCCGGTCAGCATGGGCGCCGCCGTGGAACTCCAGGCGTAGGTGGCCGCATGGATGCGGTCGAAGCCTTCTTCGAGTTTCACCACCATCATCTCGATGGCGATGATCGCGTCGTCCACCAGCAGGCCCAGGGAAATGATCAGGGCGCCGAGGGTGACGCGGTCGAATTCGCGCCCGGTGACCAGCATGATCACGAACACGATCGACAGTGTCAGCGGCACCGCCGCCGCCACCACCAGCCCCACACGAAAGCCCAGGGCCAGCAGGCTGATCAGCATCACCACGGCCAGGGCGACGAAGAACTTGAGCATGAACTCGTTCACCGCCAGGCTGATGTTTTTTGCCTGGTCGGACACCTTGGCGAAATTCACGCCCAGGGGCAGGTCGGCCTGGATCCGCGCTTCCTGGGCCTGCAGGCGCTTGTCCAGCTCCAGGCCGTTCCAATGCTTCTCCATGATCACCCCAAGCATCAGCGCCGGGTCACCCTGGTGACGGATACGGTAGCTGGGCGGGTCTTCATAGCCGCGCCGAACCGTTGCCACATCGGCGATGCGCAGCACGCGGCCATTGACTTGCAGGGGCACGTTCTCGATCAGCGCCAAACTGTCGAAGGCGCCATCGATACGGATATAGGCGCGGGCACCGGCGGTTTCGACGAAGCCCGATGGCGCCACGGCATTCTGCGCGGCGAGGGCGGCGAAGATCTGTTCGGGCTTGATGCCCAAGGTCGCCAGGCGCTCATAGGAAAACTCGACAAACACACGCTGGGCCTGTTCGCCGAGGATATTGACCTTCTTCACCCCGGGCAGGTTGAGCAGGCCCTGGCGCAGCGCTTCAGCCATTTGCACCTGCTGGCGATGGGGCAGGTGTTCGGCCTCCAGGGCGTACAGCGCAAAGTACACATCCGAATATTCATCGTTGAAAAACGGCCCGATCACGCCCTTGGGCAGGTTCGCGGCTTCGTCGCTGAGTTTTTTACGGGTCTGGTAGAACAGGTCCTGTATCTCGCTCGGCCGCGTGGACTCGAGGAAGGTCATGCGCATCGAGACGAAACCCGGCTGGGCGATGGTCTCGACGCGGTCGTAGTAATCGAGCTCCTGCAGACGCTTTTCCAGGCGGTCGGCCACCTGTTCCTGCATTTCCTCGGCGGTGGCGCCGGGCCAGGCGGCGGTGATGGTCATGACCTTGACCGTAAACGACGGGTCTTCGGCGCGCCCCAGTTTGCCGAACGCAAAGATCCCGGCGGCGATGATCGCGATGATCAGGAACAGCGTGACGGCGCGGTGCTTGACCGCCAGTTCCGAGAGGTTGATTGCACGCATGCTCATTGGTCCTGTTTGCGGTTGAGGGCCAGCGCCTGGGCGGGCAGCAGGCGTACCCGGTCACCGCTGTGCAGCAGGTGCGCGCCGAGGGCGACGATGGTTTGGCCAGGCGTGACGCCGCTGTCGAGCAGGGCTTCTTCCTGGCCGAGACTGGCGACGTTCACCGGGGCGAAGCTGATCGTGTTGTCGTCAGCGATCAGCCACACGCCGGTGCCTTGTCCCGCATCCTGCAATGCGCCGATGGGCACACGGGTTTGCTGGGCCTGGCCGTCACCCTGCAAGCGCACGGTAATGGTGGAGCCGAGGGCGAAACGCTCGACCGCGCCGTGCAGCACATAGCGCGCGCGGTAGGTGCGGGTGGTGGGGTCGGCGCTGGCGGACAGCTCGCGCAGCGTGGCGGTAACGGCCTGGTCCGGGGCGCCGAAGGGAAAGGCCAGGGCGTTTTGCGCGGCCCGTGCGCGTTGCTGTTCCGGCAGGTTGACGATGGCTTCGCGGGCGCCGTCATGGGCCAGGCGCGCCACGATCTGCCCTTCGGCGACCACCTGGCCGCGATCAGCCAGCACGTCGGTGATGATGCCGTCGCCGTCGGCCTTGAGTATCGAATAGGTACGACGGTTCTCGATCTGGCTGGCATCCGATTGCGCCGCCGCCAGTTCCGCTTCGGCAACGCGCAGGTTGGTCGCCGACTGGTCGAAGATCTGCCGCGACACCGCGCCGGTGCTGGCCAGGCGCTGGTAGCGGTTTTCATCGTCACGGCGCTGGCGCAACTGCGCCTGTGCCGCGTTGACGCGGTTTTTCGCCGAGCGCAACGCCAGTTCAAAATCGCCGATATCCAGCACCAGCAGCGTGTCGCCACGTGAGACATGCTGGCCGGGATCGACCTTGCGTTCGATCACCTTGCCGCTGACCCGAAAGCCCAGGTTGCTTTCAGTGCGCGCCGCCACCACACCGGTATAGGCGCTTTGCTGGGTACCGCCAGCCTCGACCTTGGCGGCCAGCACCGGACGCGGCGGCGAGACCTGGCCGGCGCTGTCGGCCTGGCTGTTGCAGCCACTGAGGAACATCAACACCGCCAGGGGCGTGAAAAGGCGCAGGTGGAGAAGGGGCATGACGGACTCCTGGATGATCGCGGGGTAAAAAATTATGGACATAATTTTTTGCTCATATTATGGTCGAAATATAAATTAATCCAGCCCCCGGATATTCCCCATGGCAAACGCCCCGGCGCCCTCGCGTCGCTTGTTGTTTTTACTGGTTGCCCTGACGGCGCTGGGTGAAGTCTCGACGCAATTGATCATCCCGGGCCTGGGCGCCATTGAGCAGGCGCTGGCGGCGCCGCAAGGTTCGGCACTGATAGCGCTGTCGGCATTTGTTGCTGCGTTTGGCCTGGGTCAACTCGTGTTCGGACCGCTGTCGGACCGTATCGGCCGCCGCCCGGTATTGCTCGCCGGCCTGACGCTGTACGTGCTGGCGACGCTGTCGATGCTGCTGGTCACTGACATTCAGCAATTTATCGCCGCCCGCGTGCTGCAAGGCCTGGGCGCGTGCGCCGCGCTGGTGCTGGCGCGCACGGTGGTGCGTGATGTATGGAAAGCCGAGGCGGGCCCGGCCCTGGCGCTGACCATGATCGGCATGCTCTATGCCATTGTGGTGGCGCCGATGGCGGGCGGCTTGCTGATCAAACTGTTCGGCTGGCACGCGCCGATCATGCTCGCCCTGGTCATCGGCAGCGTGGTGCTGCTGCTGGCGATGCTGTTCTTTCGCGAGAGCAACCCTTACCTCGACCCCAAGGCCGCGCACTGGCGCACCCTTGGCGGGCAGTACCTGGACTTGCTCAAGAGCCGCCCTTATCGCGCCTACGCGGTGGCTCTGGCCTGCACCTACGGCGCCATGTTTGCGGTGATTGCCGGTTCGTCGGCGGTGTTTATCAACCTGCTGGGCCTGAGCAGCCTGGAGTACGGCCTCAACTTCGGCCTGATCGTGTCGATGCTGATCGTCGGTTCGACCTATACCCGGCGAAATATCCTGCGCCTCGGGCCGCAGCGGATTGTGACCATGGGCGTGACGCTGGTGGCCGCAGGCGGGGTGTTGGCACTGCTGATTTATGCGCTGTTCGGGCTCTCCGTGGTGGGCCTGGACATTCCCATAGCCCTGGCCACGCTCGGCGGCGGGCTGGTATTGCCCGGCGCGGTCACGGGCGGGGTGATGCCCAACGCCCATCGTGCGGGACTGGCGGCCGGGTTGATGGGGTTCGCGCAGATGTTCGGCGCCACCTGCAGCGGCGTGCTGTTGAGCCAGCTACGCGATGGCAGCGCCACGCCGATGATCGTCATCCAGGCCGCCTTTGCCGTCACGGCTTTTGTCGCCTTCCACCTGTTGCGTCAACGCGCGCCAAAAGCACTGTCCTGCACATAGGACGATCAAGGCCGCTTTTGCCGGCTAGTGCTCAGCGGCCTGGAGACTTATGGTGTCTGCACTTTGGAGGTACACCATGAAAAAACTGATCGGTCTCTACACCAGCCCCCGCGCCCATTGGGTCGGCGACGGCTTTCCGGTGCGCACGCTGTTTTCCTACGACACCATGGGCAAACACATCAGTCCATTCCTGTTGCTGGACCACGCCGGCCCGGCCGATTTCACCCCGACTGAACAGCGTCGTGGCGTCGGACAGCATCCGCATCGCGGCTTTGAAACGGTGACCATCGTCTATGACGGCGAAGTCGAGCACCGCGACTCCACCGGCGCCGGCGGCAAAATCGGCCCGGGCGATGTGCAATGGATGACGGCGGCCAAGGGCATTCTCCATGAAGAATTTCACTCTGAGGCTTTCGCCCGCGAAGGCGGGGCGCTGGAGATGGTGCAACTGTGGGTCAACCTGCCGGCCAAGGACAAAATGGCCGACGCCGGCTACCAGACCATTGTTGATGGCGACATCCCGGTGTTGCCGCTGGCGGGCGACGCGGGGCACCTGCGCCTGATCGCCGGTGAGTTCGCCGGTACCCAGGGGCCTGCCCGTACCTTCACGCCAATTGACGTGTGGGACCTGCGCCTCAATCCCGGCAGGGCGGTTACGCTGGACCTGCACGCCGGGCGTAACACCGCGCTGGTGATCCTGAGCGGAACCGTGCAAGTCAATGGCGATGAAGTCGCGCGCCAGGGGCAGTTGGCGTTGTTCGAGCGTGACGGCGACCGTATCACCCTGGAGTCCAACGACGACGCCAAGGTGCTGCTGCTCAGCGGCGAGCCGATTGACGAACCCATCGTCGGCCATGGCCCGTTCGTGATGAACACCGAGCAGGAGATCCACCAGGCGTTTGCCGATTTCCAATCGGGTAAGTTCGGGCGGATGCAAGCCTGAAGGCCTGAAGCCTGGTGCAGGCCCTGCGGGAGGGGGCTTGCCCTGAATGCCAGTCTGTTAAGCGTACACCGCCTTCTGTAGGAGCGAGGGGGCGCCTAGCTCTTGCTCGCGAAAAACGTCAACGATAACGCGTGTTTTCTGAATGAACGCTGTGCCTGTGAGTTTTTCGCGAGCAAGCTCGCTCCTACACAACGCAGCCGCGCCCACCCGTAACCACGATGCGCAGCGAGTCGCTTTTGATCTTGATCTTGATCTGCTTTTGATCTCAGGCGCCCCGTTAAACCACGCTGGCCGAACGCAGGCTTGAATCCGTGGGTAACCCGGCAGGACGCCGGGTTAGCCGCACTGGGCCATGGATGGCCCATTGCGGCGGCCCACGGATTCAAGCCGGAGAGAGGGCACACCGAGCCCAAGCGAGGTGCCGAGTGGTGGGGCAAGAGCGTTTTGCTTACTTTTGCGCTTTTCAAAAGTGAGCCGCTGTAAAAGCGGAACCCTAAGTGGCCGTGACCGCAGAAACGGATATGTACTCGTTCCAATCCAACATCCCGGTCGGCCCTGAGGCCGCCATCGGGGGCAAGCCCCCTCCCACATTGGACCGACGCGTGTCAGTTAAATAGCTGTCGGCTGGCAGCAAGCCCCCTCCCACATTTTGCCCTGCGCTATACCCGCCAATCCCATTTCATGCGATCTTCTCGGCATTCGCCCTGGAGTCGCCTGGATGCCCTCATTTATCGCTGATCACCCGATGCTGTGCGCCCTGGCGCTGATCCTGATCGACATCGCCGTATGGCGCCTCATCACCCCCACGCTGGCCAACTGGAAACTCGCCGCGCGGCTGGTGATCTTCGCGGTGTTCAGCGCAGTGCTGTTCAACGATGGCATGAACCCCATGCAGGCGGCGCCCTATGTCGACGACACCGCCCGGCACCTGGCGGCCACGGCCTTGCAGATCGGCTGGTGGCTGTTCGCCGCACGCACCCTCACGGTCCTGCTCGGCGCGGTGATGATGCAACGAGTCGGCCACACCGGACGCTTGTTGCAGGACCTGATGGGCGCGGTGATTTTCCTCATCGCGATCATCGCCGCCATGGCCTACGTGCTCGACCTGCCGGTCAAAGGCGTGCTCGCCACCTCCGGCGCCGTGGCGATCATCGTCGGCCTGGCGCTGCAAAGCACCCTGAGCGACGTGTTTTCCGGGATCGTGCTCAACACCACCAAGCCTTACCAGATCGACGACTGGATCTCCATCGACGGCACCGAAGGCCGCGTCACCGACATCGACTGGCGCGCCACACGCCTGCAGACCTCCCAAGGCAGCCTGGCGGTGATCCCCAACTCCCTGGCGGCCAAGGCCAAGATCATCAATTTCTCGCGCCCGGCGGACATGTTCGGCCTGGCGGTCAGCCTGCAAGTCAGCCCCCATGCGCGCCCGCAAACCGTGATCGAGGCCCTGGAGCGGGCGATGCAGGGCTGCCGCGCGCTGTTGGCAAAGCCGGCGCCCAGCGTGGCGTTCAAGGCCTCGGCCAGTGGCGGCGTGGAATATGAAATCAGTGGCTTCGTGCCGGCCATGGGCCTCAAGCGCGAAGTGCGCAACCAGCTTTACGACCTGGCCTTCCGGCATTTGCAGGCGGCGGGCGTCGGGCTATTGTCCGCCACCGAAGGCAGCACGCCGGCCACGGTCTCCGGCGCGCGGGCACTGCTTGAGCGGTCGTCGATTTTCTCCACGTTGCGCCAGGAAGAAAAAGACACCTTCAGCCAGAACATGACCCTGCACACCTACCGCGCCGGCGACATGATCCTGCCGGCGGGAGAGGTCAGCGATCACCTGTTCATCATCGAATCCGGCGTAATCTCGGTGATGCTGGTCAAGGGCGGCCACCAATTCGAGGCCGGTCGCATGGGCCCGGGTGAGGTGATTGGCGAATCGGGCATCCTGACCGATCAGGCCACACTGGCGGATTTCACCGCCAAGACCTACTGCACGCTGTATCGCATCGAAAACGAATACCTCAAGCCTTGCCTGGACGTGCGCCATGACATCGGCGAAGCCATGAAGGCGCTGCTGGACTTCCGTGTGCACGCCGCCCAGGCGCTGACCGAAGACGCGCCGGTGGTGCCGGTGAAGAAAGGTTTCCTGCAGTGGTTGAGGAGCCGTGGCCTGTAGATTGGTCACCTGTTCTTCGTCCGGATTGGCTATTTCTCCAGAGCGCCCAGGTGACTAACCTGCGCACCAACCCCAACGTTCTGGAGCTGCGCCATGCAAACCCGTACCGATTTCTACACCGCCTCCCCAGACGCCATGAAGGCCATGCTGGCCCTGGAAGCTGCGATCGGCAAACTGTCCATCGAACTGCCGCTGCTGGAACTGGTGCGCCTGCGCGTCTCCCAAATCAACGGCTGCGCCTTCTGCCTCGACATGCACACCGCTGACGCACGCAAGGGTGGTGAGACCGAGCGTCGCCTGTACACCCTGTCGGCCTGGCGTGAAACGCCGTTCTTTACCCCACGTGAACGCGCCGCCCTGGCCTGGGCCGAAAGCCTGACCCTGCTCAGCCAGACCCACGCCCCCGATGAAGACTTCAACGCACTGGCGGCCGAGTTCAGCGCGCAGGAACAGGTCGACTTGAGTGTGGCGATTGCCACCATCAACAGCTGGAACCGCCTGGCGGTGGGTTTTCGCAAGATGCCCAAGTAATCAGAAATTCACTGATGCACTCACGCGCGCCGTCAACGGTGCGCCCTGGAACAGGTAGTCATCGCCCATGTACTCGCCCGCGTCGCGCCAGTAGCGCTTGTCGAACAGGTTGTCGACGCTCAGGCGAAACACCGTTTCATAGCCATCGACTTTGGTGGTGTAGCGGCTGCCGATATTGACCACTGCATAATCGCCCACCTCTACATTGCCGGTGCGGTTGGCGTATTTTTTGGCGCTGTATTGCACACCGCCAAGCACCGCCAGGCCATTGACCCAGGGCAGCGCATAGTCGGCGTACACACTGGCGCGCAGTTTGGGCACGTTGATCGCCTGGTGGTCTTCATAGTCCGGTGTGCCGCTGCCGCTCACCCGTGCTCGAATGGCTGCCACGCTGGTGGCGATCTGCAGGCGGTCGGTGACCCAGCCATTGGCGGACAGCTCCAGGCCGGTGTTCTTCTGCTGGCCTTGCTGCACGTAGGTGAAGCCGGCAGCTTCGGGCTTGGCGTACTGATAAGCCTGGCGTGTCTGGAACACCGCGGCGGCGAAGCTGATACGGCGCCAGTCGTATTTCACTCCGGCTTCGAGCTGGCGCGATACCGTCGGCGCCAGTGTTTCGTCGGCGTTTTCAGCGAACCAGGGTGCGGTGCCGCCCAGGGACAGACCCTTGCTGTAGGTGGTGTACAGCGAAACGTTTTGCACTGGCTTGTAGATCAAAGAGGCCTGGGGCAGGAACACGTACTCTTGGGTGTGGCGTGTCGGGTTGCCGGTGGCGCCGTCGAAGGCTTTTTCATCCAGGCGCACTTCGCGGCCACCGAGGATGGTCTGCCATTGCTCGTTGAAGCGGATGCGGTCGGTGACGAACAGCCCGTACTGGCGGCTGTCGAGGTTGCGGTGACGGTCGTTCAACGGCTTGTCGGCTGGGGTAAAACTCGGCACCTGTTCGTCGATATTGGCGGTGCCAATCATCTCGTTGACCGACGTGCGCTTGTCAATCACCCGGCGAAAGGCGCTGGTGCCGAAGGTCAGTTCATGGCCGATACCGGCGGTGTCGAACAGGCCGGTCATGGCCGCCTGGATTTCATCGTCGCGACGCGTATCGTCGGGGCTGCGGTAGTCGTAGACGTCGTAATTGCCTTCGGGGCTGAAGTAGTTCGGCACGCTTGCCGAACTGCAGCTGGTCGAGCCATAGCAGCCCCAGGCAAACGAGCTGTAATCGTCAATCACCACCTTGCTGCGCGCCGCGCTGATGTTGCCTTTCCACAGATCGCTGAAACGGTATTCGAATTTGCCGTTGAGGTTCAGCGAATCAATGCCTACCTGCTTGCCTCCGGTCTGATGCCCCAGCAGTTTTTTCGGTGAAGCGTCGTGAGGCACTTCAGTGCCGCCCAGCAATTGATAACCCGGCACCGAGCGCTGCTGTTTGTTCTGGTATTCGGCATCCAGTTGCAGCACGGCGTCGGGGCTGATGTTCCAGTCAAAGGCCATGGACACAAAGTCGCGCTGGCCGTTGGCGTGTTCCACGTATGAGTTGAGGTCCTCATGGGCGACGTTGGCGCGCAGGCCGAATTGCTGCTCGCTGCCGAACCAGCCGCCCACATCGGTGGCGATATAACCGCTGCCGCGATCGTCGCTGGATACCGTCACCGAACGCACGTCCTCGGGGCGCTTGGTCACGTAGTTGATCACGCCGCTGGGTTCGGAAATGCCGCTTTGCAACCCGGCCAGGCCCTTGAGCACTTCGACCTGCTGCTTGTTTTCCAGGGCGACATTCTGCTCGCCGGTAATGGTGCGCCCATTGATCTTGTAGCTGCTCGCCGCGTTCAGCGAAAACCCGCGCACCACGAAGTTTTCGTAGTAGCCGATGGGCGCGTAGCTGTCGCCCACCGAGGCGTCGTTGCGCAGCACCTCGCTGAGCAGGCGGGCTTGCTGGTCCTTGATCAGTGCGGCGTTGATCACGCTGATGGAGGCCGGTGTATCGAGCAAGGGCGCGTCATCGAAGCCACCCACCGAGGCGGTTTCACTGCGATAACCGGACTCATCCTGGCCCTGGACCTTCACCGCCGGCAGTTCGATCTGCGCTGCCAGGCTGTTGCCGATGCCACCACTGAGCAAAAGGCCGAGGGCGAAACGTGAAGTGACGACGGGGCGAAAACGCAAAACCATGGGCAGGTGCCTTAGAGCGCGGGGCGAGGGGCGCCTAAGCTAGGCATAAGTGCGAGCTTTTACAAGCCTTCGAGCAGGGCTTGCGCGTTGAGACAACCCGTCTCAGGCTCACCACCAATTCCACCGCGACTCGACAGCTCGGCACGGGCTTGCGATAGACAACCCTTCCCTCATCGTTTCAGGAGATTGTCATGGGTATCGCAGGTAAAGTCGCGTTGGTCACCGGCGCCGGGCAGGGCATAGGCCGGGCCATTGCCTTGCGTCTGGCGCGGGACGGCGCCGATCTGGCGCTGGTGGATATCGACGGCGCCAAGCTCAACGCGGTGGCCGCCGAAATCGCCGCGGCCGGCCGCAAGGCCTCTGTGTTCATCGCAGATGTGTCCAGGCGCGAACACATGGTGGCGGCGGTCGAGCATGCGCACCAGACGCTGGGCGGTTTCGACATCATCGTCAATAACGCCGGCGTGGCGCAGATCGACTCATTGCTTGAGGTCAGCGAGGAAGAGGTCGAGCGCACCCTTGATATCAACGTCAAGGGCGTATTGTGGGGCATCCAGGCGGCCGCCAAAAAGTTCAAGGCGCTCAAGCAGAAGGGCAAAATCATCAATGCCTGTTCCATCGCCGGGCATGAAGGCTTTGCGCTGTTGGGGGTGTACTCGGCCAGCAAGTTCGCCGTGCGTGCCCTGACCCAGGCGGCGGCCAAGGAGCTGGCAAGCGCCGGGATCACGGTAAACGCCTATTGCCCCGGCGTGGTGGGCACCGATATGTGGGTCGAGATCGACAAACGCATGGCTCGGATTACCGGGGCGCCGGTGGGCGCGACGTACAAGCAGTATGTGGAGGGTATTGCCTTGGGCCGTGCGCAAACGCCGGAGGATGTGGCCGGGTTCGTGGCCTTTTTGGCAGGGCCGGACGCGGACTATATGACCGGGCAGGCGCCGTTGATCGACGGCGGCCTGGTCTACCGCTGACAGCGTGGGTCGACTTGCTCGGATGGGAGTCGACCCCTTGCATCAGCTGGTTTTGCCGGGCATATCGATACCCAGCCGGTTCACGCGGCGGTACAGCGTTGCCCTTGAAATACCCAGGGCCTGTGCCGCAGGCGAGGGCTTCCAGCGATGTCGAATCAATGCATCCAGAACCATTTGGCGTTCCGGACTGGCGCTTTGTTCGGCCAGCGCTTGAGGCTGCTCACCCCGAATCTCCAACGGCAAATCCGCCACCTGCAGCGTATCGTCTTCGCAGACCGCACAGGCGTAAGCCAGCACATGCCGCAGTTGCCGCACATTGCCCGGCCACGCATAGCCCAGCAGCAATTGCAGCGCGGCCTGGCCAATACCCAACGACACGCCACTGCTGCGTGCCTCTTGTTCCAACAGGCGATTGATCAGGGCCAGCTTATCGGTACGTTCACGCAATGGCGGCAAGCAGAAGCGCGCGCAACCGAGGCGAAAGTACAGGTCTTCACGGAAGCGGCCGGCGCTGACCAGTGACGCCAGGTCGCGGTGGCTGGCGCAAATCACTTGAATGTCCACCGTGCGGGTTTTCGCCGCGCCCAGCGGAGCGACTTCGCCTTCGGCCAGCACGCGCAGCAAACGCGTTTGCAGCGCCAGCGGCATATCGCCGATCTCGTCGAGAAACAACGTGCCGCCATCGGCCTGTAGCAACAATCCGCTCATGCCTTTGCTGGAAGCCCCGGTAAAGGCGCCGGGCACATAGCCGAACAACTCGCTTTCAATCAGGCTTTCCGGAATCGCCGCGCAGTTCAGCGCCACGAAGGGCCCATCACGACGCACGCTGCGCTCATGCAACTGGCGGGCGAACACTTCCTTGCCTGCACCGGTTTCCCCTTGCACCAGCACGGGCAGATGGCGGTCCTTGACCCGCACGGCCAGGCGCAGGTGCTCTTGCATACGAGCGTCAACCTGGCTGTTGGATGAAACGTGCGCGGGTGTGCGCCTTGGCGCATTGACTCGCACGTGCAACACCTCAGGTTTGCCCTGCCAGCGCAATTGCCGGGTTGATTGGTCCGTGGCCGCACGCAAGGCATCGAGCTCGAACACCTCGCCGATATGCTCGGGCATCGCGCCGAAGCGCAGGCGCAGGGCCTGGCGCGCCTTGCTGTTCAAGGCCTGCAGGCGTCCATCCTGGTCCCAGGCCAGCAGCAGGTCTGGCTGGCTATCGACAAAACCTGGCGTGCTGTGCGCCTGCAACACCCAGTGCCGGCGGGCGCAGTGCATGAAGAATGCGTTTTCGATGGCCAGAGCGCTCTGGGCCACCATTTCGCGTATCAGGTGCTGGCTGCGGCGGTCGTCCGGAGATTTGAGCGCCGAGGCATCCATCACCCCCAGCAGTTGCCCCTGAGGATCGAAAATCGGCGCAGCGGAACAGGTAAGGCCGATAAACGCTGCACGGAAATGATCGCCCTTGTGTACCGTCACCGCCATTTTGCTGGTCAGCACCGTGGCCACGCCGCACGTACCTTCCTCGGCTTCCGACCAACAGGTGCCCAGGTACAGGCCGGCCTTGCGGCAGCCGGTGCGAATGGCTGCATCCACGCGGTGATCGATGGTGTGGCCCTGGGCGTCGGTCAGCATCACGCAGTAGTCGGCGTGACGCACTCGATGATGCAGTTGCCCGACTTCTTCACTGGCGATGCGCATGAACAGTTCGGCGCGCTCGCGGCATTCCTTGAGCAAGGGTTCGCTGAGGATGCGCGGTCCCTGCAGCGAACCGGGGTCCAGGTGATGCAGCTCCATGGAGCGGCGCCATGAATCGAAAATCAGCGACGGCACCGGCGCCTGGGGCAGGCGCTCGGCGTTGCGGACCACACGACTGACACAGTCGACATGTTCCCTGGAGTTCGCGGCGAACATAAGGCCTCCGGTTCTCGAGCTTTGTTGTTATGTGCGCCATTAAGCGCGCATGTGCGCCAGGGAACAAGGGCACCCTGACCGACGCCTGCCGGTGAGACGCAACGTCTCATGTCGCTTGAGATTCAGGGGGCTGGCTGCATGATTGCGTCTCACATTGTGCCTGCAGGCTGCCTGGTCACGGGCGCGCGGCACTGCTCTGGATCAAGGCTTTGCCAGGTTTTTTCGACGGTTGGCACAGGCTGTGCTGAACAGCCTGTCACTGGCCGCAGCCAGTCTTTGTGTGTCGAGACAACCTGGAGAACAACAAGATGTCCACCCACCTGTGCACCGATCAATTGCTGCATGCCTATACCGTGATGCGCACCATCCGCGACTTCGAAGAGCGTCTGCACGTGGAGTTCGCCACTGGCGAAATTCCCGGTTTCGTTCACTTGTACGCAGGCCAGGAAGCCTGTGCCGCCGGGGTCATGGCGCACCTCAACGACGATGATTGCATCGCGTCCAACCACCGTGGCCACGGCCATTGCATCGCCAAGGGTGTCGATGTGTTCGGCATGATGGCGGAGATCTATGGCAAAAAAACCGGCGTATGCGGCGGCAAGGGCGGCTCCATGCACATCGCCGATCAGGAGAAGGGCATGCTCGGTGCCAACGGCATTGTCGGTGCTGGCGCGCCCTTGGCTGCCGGCGCGGCGCTGGCCGCCAAGCTCAAGGGTAGCCAAGGCGTGGCCGTGGCTTTTTTTGGCGATGGTGGCTCCAACGAAGGGGCGGTATTCGAAGCGATGAACCTTGCGTCGATCATGAAACTGCCGTGTCTGTTTGTCGCTGAAAACAATGGTTACGCCGAAGCCACCGGCGCCGGCTGGTCGGTAGCATGCCAAGACATAGCCGAGCGCGCCGCGGGGTTTGGCATGCCGGGCGTGATCGTTGACGGCAATGATTTTTTCGCCGTGCATGCAGCATTGGGCGTCGCCGTGGAGCGGGCGCGCCAAGGCGACGGGCCGACGCTGGTCGAGGTCAAGTTGAGCCGTTTCTACGGCCACTTCGAGGGTGATGCGCAAACCTATCGCGGCGCCGACGAAGTGAAAAACCTGCGCGAAAACGCTGATTGCCTGGCCTTGTTCCGTCAGCGCTGCAACGCCGAAGGCTGGCTCGATGCAGCACAGTTCGAGCGCATCGATGGTGAAGTGGCACAACTGATCGAAGACGCGGTACGCCTGGCCAAAACCGATCCCAAGCCTCAGCCCGCCGACCTGCTCAGTGACGTCTATGTGGCTTACCGCTGATCATCAACCCTATAAAAACAAGACGTGGAGAGAATCTCATGGCTCGTAAAATCAGCTATCAGCAGGCGATCAATGAAGCCTTGGCCCAGGAGATGGGCCGTGACCAGAGCGTATTTATCATCGGTCAGGATGTGGCCGGTGGCACCGGCTCCCCCGGTGAGCAAGACGCATGGGGCGGCGTGCTCGGCGTGACCAAGGGCTTGCACCCGCAATTTCCCGGGCGCGTGCTGGACGCGCCGTTGTCCGAAGTCGGCTACGTCGGTATGGCCGTAGGCGCCGCCACCCGAGGCATGCGCCCGGTCTGTGAATTGATGTTCGTCGACTTCATCGGCTGCTGCCTGGACCAATTGCTCAACCAGGCTGCCAAATTCCGCTATATGTTCGGTGGTAAAACCACCACACCGCTGGTGATCCGTGCGATGTACGGCGCCGGCTTGCGCGCGGCTGCCCAGCATTCGCAAATGCTCACCTCTATGTGGACGCATATCCCCGGCCTGAAAGTGGTATGCCCGGCCACGCCCTATGACGCCAAGGGCATGTTGATCCAGGCGATCCGCGACAATGACCCGGTGATTTTCCTTGAGCACAAAATGCTCTACGGCTTGCAGGGCGATGTGCCGCAAGAGCTGTACACGGTGCCATTCGGCGAAGCCAGTTTTGTGCGTGAGGGCAAAGATGTAACGCTGGTCACCTACGGGCGCATGCTGCATATCGCTCTTGAGGCCGCGACCAACCTGGCGCGCCAGGGTATCGACTGCGAAGTGCTGGACTTGCGCACCACCAGCCCGCTGGATGAAGACAGCATTCTAGAAAGTGTCGAGAAAACCGGGCGCCTGGTAGTGATCGACGAATCCAACCCACGCTGTTCTGTCGCTACCGACATCAGTGCCTTGGTGGCCCAGCAGGGATTCGCTTTTCTGCGCGCCCCCATCGAAATGGTCACCGCCCCGCACACACCCGTGCCGTTTTCCGATGCGCTGGAAGACCTGTACATCCCCAACGCCGCGAAGATCGAAGCCGCCGTGTTGAAAATCGCCGACAAGAGGACCGCCGCATGATTCATACCTTGACCATGCCCAAGTGGGGGCTGTCGATGACCGAAGGCCGCATCGACGTCTGGCTCAAACAACCCGGCGACCGGGTGGAGAAGGGCGAGGAAGTGCTGGACGTGGAAACCGACAAGATTTCCAGCAGTGTGGAGGCACCCTTCAGCGGCGTGTTGCGTCGGGTGCTGGCGCTGAGTGATGAGACCCTGCCGGTGGGGGCTCTACTGGGGATAGTGGTGGAGGGCGCGGCGACAGAGGCTGAGATCGATACCGTGATCGAAAGCTTCAACGCCGGGTTCGTCTCCAGCGCCGCCGAAGCCGAAGAGGCCGGCCCGAGCGCACAGAAAGTCGAGGTGGGCGGGAATCTGTTGCGTTATCTGGATATGGGCGAGGGCGGTACGCCGCTGGTGTTAGTGCACGGTTTCGGTGGTGATCTGAACAACTGGCTGTTCAATCAACCGGCCCTGTCCGCCGAGCGCCGGGTGATTGCCCTGGACCTGCCGGGGCACGGGGAGTCGGGCAAGTCCCTGCAGAACGCCGATGCCACAGAACTGGGCGAGGCCTTACTGGCGCTGCTTGATCACCTGGCGCTCGACCGCGTGCATCTGGCCGGACACTCCATGGGAGGGCTGGTGTGTCTTACGGTTGCGAGCCAGGCGCCGGCACGCGTCGCGTCGCTTACGCTGATCGCCAGCGCGGGGTTGGGCGCGACGATCAATGGCGACTATCTGCAAGGCTTTGTCGAGGCCAATAGCCGTAATGCGCTCAAACCGCAACTGACACAATTATTCAGCGACCCGGCGCTGGTAACGCGCCAGATGCTGGAGGACATGCTCAAGTTCAAGCGTCTGGAAGGGGTCGAACAGGCTTTGCGCGAGCTCAATCAGAGGCTGTTCGACGGTGGGCGGCAGCGGCTGGATTTGCGCAGCGTGGTGGGCCGCCAGCCGAGCCTGGTGATCTGGGGCAGCGAAGATGCGATTATCCCGGCAGGCCACGCCGAAGGGGTGCAGGCCCAGGTGCATGTCCTTGCGAATCAGGGGCATATGGTGCAACTGGAAGCGGCGGAGCAGGTTAACCGGTTGATCTCGGCCTTTCTGAAGTCCCAGCCCTGACGGAAACCTGAATGCGGGAGGGGGCTTGCTCCCGATAGCGGTGTGTCAGTCAGCTCATCTATAGCTGATATACCGCAATCGGGGGCAAGCCCCCTCCCACATTTGAGCTGCCACATTAGCGCTGTGGAGCATCCGTTAGATAGCCTCAGGCTCAGTCAGCACCTTGCGAAACGTCTCCACCAACGGCCGCAAGTTGATCCGGTGCCATGCCGCCCACAGCGGTGTGGTGTAGCTCAGCCACGGCAGTTCGCGCAGCACCACGCCGGGCGGTGCGTTACGGCTAAGGCCTTTTTGCACCATCGCCACGCCCAGTCCGGAGGCTACCAGGCCCAGTGCGGTGAAGGGCTCGCCGGCTTCCATGGGGATCTGCGGGGTGAAACCTGCGCGGATGCACGCCGCCACGAAATCATCCGCCGGGTTGGCGCCGGGTTTGCGTTGCACGCCGATCCATTGCTGGTCGGCCAGGTGCTCGGGCAGCAACTCACGCTGGCGTGTCAACGGGTGATGTTCCGGCAAGGCCAGCAGCATCGGGTCATCGAGCACCTGCCGGGCGGTCAGGTCCGGATCGTCGGCCGCGGGCGGCTCGCCGACCAGAGCAATGTCCAGACTGCGCTGGCGCAGGCCTTCGAGCTGTTCGAGGGAGGGCAGGTTATACAATTTGATATGCACGGCAGGCCGGTCATCGCGCAGCACGCGCAAGGCGTTGGGCAGTACACCGGCGTGCATGGCGTTCTCGATATAGCCGATGCACAAGCCGCCTTCTTCACCCCGGCCCAAGCGCTTGCCCAGGGACTCCAGGCGGTTGGCATGGGTCAGCAGCGCCCTGGTTTCAGCCAGGAAGGTGTGGCCATCGCGGGTCAGGCGGATACGTTGCTGGCTGCGCTCGAACAACGTCAGGCCCAGGCGTTCTTCGAGCTGGGCGATCTGCCGGCTCAAGGGCGACTGGGAGATGTGCAGGCGCTCGGCGGCGCGGCCGACGTGTTCCTCTTCGGCGACCACTTCGAAGTAGCGCAGTTGGCGTAGATCAATCATTTCAGACCTGCTGGGACTCAAGTTGGTCGCAGTATGTCTTGGACGGTCTGATCAAGGCAATCTAGGATCTGCTCAACGGTCAATGCGACCTTGAACCGATTGAGGAACCACCATGAGCTTGAAACACACACTGCCCGGCGTACTGGGCTTTGGCAGCGCCCCGCTGGGCAATATGTTCCGCGCTATTGCCGAAGACGAAGCCCGGGCCACGGTCGAGGCCGCCTGGAATCACGGCGTGCGTTATTTCGATACCGCGCCGTTCTACGGTTCGGGGTTGTCGGAAATCCGCCTGGGCCAGGCCCTCTCAAGCTACAACCGCGACGACTATGTGCTCAGCACCAAAGTCGGCCGGGTGATTCTCGACGAAGTCGAAGACAGCACCCGTGACCTGGGCGAGAAAAGCGGTGTATTCGAACATGGCCGGCCGAACAAAATGCTCAATGACTACAGCGCCGACGCCACCCTGCGCTCGATTGAAGACAGCCTGCAGCGCCTGCAGACCGACCGTCTGGACATCGTGTGGGTTCACGATATCGCCCAGGACTTCTACGGCGACCAGTGGCTGGAATACTTCAACCAGGCCCGTACCGGCGCCTTCAAGGTGCTGACCCGCCTGCGCGAAGAAGGCGTGATCAAGGCCTGGGGCCTGGGGGTGAACCGCGTCGAACCGTGCGAACTGACCCTGGACCTGACCGAAGCCCAGCCCGACGGCTTTCTGCTCGCCGGCCGCTACACGTTGCTGGACCACGACCGTGCCTTGCAGCGCCTGATGGATTCAGCCCTCGCGCAGAACGTCGAGATCGTGGTCGGTGGTCCCTACAGCTCCGGCATCCTCGCTGGCGGCGCGCACTTCGAATACCAGCCGGCCAGCCCGGCGATCACCGCCAAAGTCGAGCAGATCAAGGCGATTGCCCAGGCGTTTGGCGTAAGCGTCAAGGCCGCTGCGCTACAGTTTTCCCTGGCGCACCCGGCCGTGGCGGCGGTGATTCCCGGTGCCAGTCGTCCGGGGCGTATTGCCGAAGACGTGGCGGCGTTGTCAGAGCAGATTCCAGCAGCCTTTTGGCAGGCGCTGCGCGAGGCGCAGTTGATTTCGCTTCGCGCGCCTCTGCCGCTTTAACTTCAGGAGTTCAACCATGAAAATCGATGTAAGCGGCAAAGTGGCGATCGTCAGCGGCAGCACCGCCGGCATCGGCCTGGGCATCAGCCAGGCCCTGGCGCAATCCGGCGCCACCGTGGTGGTGATCGGTCGTGATTCCGGCAAGGTTGACGCTGCATTGGCGAGCATTTGCCAGGCGGTGCCGGGCGCCAACCTGCGCGGGCTGGTGGCCGACCTGGGTACGGCCGAAGGCGCTGAAAAACTGTTCGCTGCCGAACCGCGTGCCGACATTCTGGTCAACAACCTGGGCATCTTCAATGATGTGGATTTCTTCGAGGCGCCGGACAGTGAATGGACGCGCTTCTATGAGGTCAATGTGATCTCTGGCGTGCGCCTGGCGCGGCATTATGTGCCGGCTATGGTCGAGCAGGGCTGGGGGCGGGTGATCTTCGTGTCATCCGAATCCGGCGTAGCGACCCCGGCGGACATGATCAATTATGGCGTGACCAAAAGCGCCAACCTGGCGGTGTCCCATGGCCTGGCCAAGCGCCTGGCGGGTACCGGTGTGACGGTAAATGCGATCCTGCCGGGGCCGACCTTTACCGACGGCCTGGAACACATGCTCAAGGACGCCACGCAAAAATCCGGGCGCACTGCGCGGGATGAAGCCGATGTGTTCGTGCGCAGTGCACGGCCGACCTCGATCATCCAGCGTGCGGCGAATGTGGATGAAGTGGCCAACCTGGTGGCGTACATTGCTTCACCGCTGTCGTCTGCCACCACCGGTGCCGCGTTGCGGGTCGACGGTGGCGTGGTCGACAGCATGGCGATCTGATTTTTAATGTTCTGGAGTATTTATCGTGGCAACAGCGTCTTCTGTGATTGAAATCCCTGCGTCGGCGGACCAGGTGTGGGCACTGATCGGCGGCTTCAACAGCCTGCCCGACTGGCTGCCCTTTATCGCCAAGAGCGAGCCGGGCGAAGGCGGCCGCGTGCGCCACCTGCATACCGCGGATGGCGGCCAGATCGTCGAGCGGTTGCAGACCTTCGACAATGTGGCGCGCACCTACAGCTACACCATTGAACAGTCGCCGTTTCCGGTGAGCGCCTATCTGGCGACCGTGCAGGTGGAAGCCTTGACTGACACGTCGGCGAAAGTGACCTGGTCCGGGGTGTTCACACCGGCTGCGGGCACTACCGATGAAGCGGTGGAGGAACTGTTTACCGGCGTTTACGGTGATGGCCTGAAGGCCTTGCGTGCCAATTTTCCTGGCTGATACCTATCGGGGGGTGGGGGCTGCGCTAACGCTCAACGGCTCCCATACTCGACAGATAGACATGGGCTGCGGTGCTGGCCTGTTCGGACGTTAACGCTGCCGTATCAAGCGTGAATGGCGGCGTGTCCCAAGCTTCATACTCATGCGCCAGCACCGATGGCCAAGTCGGCGGCAGCAGGCCTGGGATATCGCCCTCACGGCTTTCCACTCGGCGCCGATGCTCCTGCTGATCGGAACACACCACCTGAATATCGACCAGTTCGATGCCAGCCGCCAGGGCCACGGCCCGCCAAGCCTCGCGGCTTTCCCTTACCGGGTTCACACAGTCGGCGATCACTCGCTGGCCCACACGCAAATTACTCAAGGCCAGCGCATTCGCCACCCCATAGCCGCTGGCACCCACATCGCCCGCCAGTACGCCAGACCCGCGCAGCGCTTGTTCGATTACATCGATGCGCAGATAAACCGCGCCCATCCGGCGTGCCAGCTCCCTGGCAATCGTGGTCTTGCCGGTGCCGGGCAGGCCGCTGAATACGATAAGCATCGTCCACCAACCTTTTTGTAGGAGCGAGCTTGCTCGCGAAAAGCGTCAACGATAACGTGTAGCGCCAGGTAAAACCTGTTGTTCTTGCGCTTCTCGCGAGCAAGCTCGCTCCTACAGGGGTGTTAGAGTAGGGCCGCTCAGTTCGACCACAGGATCGCCCATGACTTTACCCTTTGTGAAGATGCACGCCCACGGCGACGACTTCATCATCATCGACCGCCGTGGCCAGCATAACCCCATTACCCCGGAGATCGCCCGGCGCCTGGGTGATCGGCACACCGGTATCGGTTTCAATCAGCTCGCCGTGATCCTCGACTGCGACGATGCCGCCGCCCGCGTGCAGTTCTGGAACACCGACGGCACACCCCTGCAAACCTGCGGCAGCGCGACACGCGGCGTGGCTGACCGGCTGATGCATGAAACAGGCGCCCACGCCATCGTGCTGCGTACCGACCGAGGGTTGCTGACGTGCGTGCGCGTCAGTGGCCAGCGGGTCTCGATCGACATGGGCGCGCCTTCATTGGAATGGGCCGGCGTGCCGCTGGCCAGGGCGATGGACACCCGCGTGCTGCCTATCGACGGGGAGCCGGCCGCTTGCGGCATGGGCAATCCGCATTGTACGTTTTTCGTGGACGACATCGCCGTCGTCGATGTCGAAGCCGTGGGACCGGCCCTGGAACGTCACCCGCTGTTCCCGGCCAAAACCAATGTGCATTTTGTCCAGGTGCTCGACCGCAACCGCATCCGTCTGCGCATCTGGGAGCGCGGCGGTGGCGTGCCGTTGGGCTCCGGGTCGTGTTGCTGCGCGGCGGTGGTCAATGGCGTCAGGCGCGGGTTGCTCGATGACAAAGTGGAAGTGGAATGCGACGGCGGCACGCTGACGGTGCAATGGGACGGGCAGGGCGGGGTGGTGCTCACGGGCAGCGTCGAGCCGATCATGCAAGGTGCGGCGTACCTGCCTGGAACGTCACGCTGAAGGTGGTGCCGCGCGTCGCGCAAGAGTTCACCGCCACATCGCCGCCGTGCACCCTGGCCAGTTCGCGCACGATATACAGGCCCAGGCCCACGCTGCGTACATCACTGCCCTGGTGGGTGCCGCGGGTCATGGGCTCGAACAGTACGGCCAGCAACGCCTCGGGAATCGCCGCGCCGTAGTTGTGCACCGACACCTCGGCGCCCCTGGCACCCAGGCGCGAGGTGACAGTGATCGGCTGTTGCAGGTCACCGTAGGCCACGCTATTGGCGACCAGGTTGCCGATCACCTGCTGCACACGGTCGGCATCCAGGCACGCATCGCCACGGCCCTCGGCTTGGTGCACCAGCGTGGCCCTGGGGAAGGCCACCCGCAGTTCGTCCACGGCGCGATGAATCACACTGTGCAAATCCAGCGGTTGGGCGCGGATGGTGATGCCGTGACCAACCCTGGCCTGGGTGAAGTCCAGCAGGTCGGCGATCATGCGCTGGGCACGTTCGGACGACTGACCGATATGCCCAAGCAACTGCTGCTCCTTGGGTGTGCGCTCGCCGCGTCGGAGAAAATCGGACGCCATGCGGATCGCGGTCAGGGGGTTCTTCAAGTCGTGGCTGACAATCGCCACCATCTGTTCGGCGAACAACGCGCGTTGCTGGGCAATGGCATAGGCCTCGCGCAATTCGGCCTGGGCCTGGTGCAGCGCCTGTTCGGTGGCGGTTTTTTCCTGAAGCAGCGCTTCGGCCAGCTTGCGTGCATTGAGCAGCTCGCGCTCGTACTTGTCGCGGTCGGTGGTGCCGAACAGCGCCAGGTCGTACACCACCTCGTCGTTCTGTTCACGTTTATGGGCGTTGAGCAGCACGGTCACTTTGTGGCCGTCTCGATGGCGAATGTCGAGCTTTACCTCGTTGACGCCGCCATGCATGCGCAGCATCGGCGCCAGATGGGTCTGGTAGAAAATCCGCCCGCCCATGGTCAGCAGGTCTTGAAAGCGTTGCCCGATCAGTTCGGCCGCGCCGAGGCCGAGCCAGTCGCTCAAGCGCTGATTGGCCTGCACAATCGTGCCGTCTTGCCGGGTTACCGCCAGGGCACAGGCGGCATTGTCGAACAGCGACTCAGCCGGCACTGGCGGCTGCCCACGGCGCCAGGAACCGATCCATGGCCGCCGCGCACGCCTGGGGCGCACTCATGTGCGGGCAATGGCCGATATTGTCCACCAGGTGATAAGTGCTGTTGGGCAACACGCTGTGCAGGTATTCGCCAACGGCCACGGGCGCGATCAAGTCGTCGCTCGACTGCAGGATCAGTACGGGCGTGGTCAGGCCGATCACATCGTGGCGGTTGTCCGACAGAAAGGTTACCCGGGCAAATTGCTTGGCGATGTCGGGCTCGGTGCGGCAGAAACTCGCGGTCAGTTCGGCGCTCAGTTCCGGTTGTTCCGGGGCGCCCATGATCACCGGTGCCATGCTGCTGGACCAGCCGAGGTAGTTGCTGTCGAGGGTGTCGAGCAGGTCGTCGATGTCGTCGCGCTTGAAGCCGCCGACATAGTCGTCGGTGTCGATATAGCGCGGCGACGGGCCAATCATCACATGCGCCGCGACTCGCCCCGGCGCAAGGCGGTCAGCCAGGGTGCCGATCATTGCACTGACCGAGTGCCCCACCAGAATTACCGGGCCTTCGGCGCAGGCGTCGATAATTTCGTTGAGATCGCGGGCATAGCCGTTCAACGTGCTGTATTTGTCTTTATCGAACGCGCTGAGGGCCGACAGGCCAGCACCGACCAAGTCATACAGGACCACGCGGAAGCGTTCGCGAAAATGCGGCGCCAGGGCGTTCCACATCGCCTGGTTGCAGCCGAAGCCATGGGAAAACACCAAAGTCGAAGAGCCGTGGCCCATCACTCTGACATTGTTGCGGTGACGTAGGTCCATGGTGTTCTCGTAGATGGCTTAGTGCTATGCAGCGCAGCGGCAGTTTAGAGAGTCGCAGGCCCTGGGTCACGCGTTTGCGTGCAGATAAGGTAAAGTCGCCGCCTTCAGGAAGAAACTTCAGGTAACAACACATGATGGTGATTCTGCGGCAATCGGTCTTGAGCATGTTGGTCCTGGTACTCGCCAGCCTGTCGATCACCGCCAGGGCCGACACCTCGCCTATCGGCGTTGCGCTTGACCAGCGGGTCATTGACCTGACCAACACCCTCGACACGGACAGCGTCCAGCGCCTCAAGCGGCAACTGGCCGACCTGGAGCAGCGCAAAGGCGCGCAAGTCGCCGTATTGCTGGTGCCCAGCACCGGTGATACCGGCATCGAAGACTATGCCAACCAACTGTTCCGCGCCTGGAAGCTGGGGCGCAAGGACGTCGATGACGGCATCCTGCTGGTAGTGGCCAAGAACGACCACACCCTGCGCATCGAAGTGGGCTACGGGCTGGAAGGCACGGTCACCGACCTGCTGGCCCATCGCATCATCGAAGAGCGCATCACCCCCGCTTTTCGCCAAGGTGACTTTGCCGGCGGTGTTCAACAGGGCGTGGACGCGCTGACGGTGCTGGTGGAGGGCGGCGACCTGCCCGAAGTGGCCGAGCGCGGGATCAACCCGCAATTCATCGCGCTGCTGGCGGCGTTCGTTCTGGGTGGCCCGCTGGGTGTGCTGCTCGCCGCCGGCAAGTTACATTGGCGCAAGGCCTTGATCGCCGCGGTGGCGGCCGCGCTGTTGCTGACGCTGCTGGGCGGCGGGCGGGAATGGCCGATGTTTCTGTTTATCATACCGTTCACCTTGTTGATCGGCGGTGCCCTGTTTGGCGCATTGTGGCAGGTGCGGGCGCTGTTCTACGGCGTGATCGGGTTGTTGGTCTATATCGCCGCTCTGGTGGTGGCCGACCGCTACGTGGACGTCAGTTTTATCCATTGGCTGCTGTGGCCGGTGTGTGTGTTGGTGGTGCTGGGGTTGTACCTGGTGCTGCTGATGATCATGCGGCAGACCTGGAGGGCCAGCCGCACAGGTTTTGTCGTGCGACTGGTGGCGGCGGTCGTGGTGTATGGCGTGGCCGGGCTGGTGATCGATCATGGCCGCGACGGCTGGCTGCTGGCGTTTCCTATCGCGTCGTTTGTGGCATTGATTCTTTTCGGCAAGGTCGGCGAGGGCTCGGGGTCTGGGTCGAGCGGTGGCTCTGGTTCAAGCTCCAGCAGTTCCAGTTCCAGCAGCGGCTCGTCCGGTGGTGGTGGTTCCAGCGGTGGCGGCGGGGCTTCGGGGAGTTGGTAATGATGCCCATGGTGCCACTCAGATCCAAATGTGGGAGGGGGCTTGCCCCCGATAGCAGTGGTTCAGTCAATACCTACAGTGACTGATACACCGCTATCGGGGGCAAGCCCCCTCCCACAGTTTTGACCGAGTTGGGCATGCCAGGTTGGTCGGATGCAGTTCTTTCAAAAACAGAAAACCGAGACTCTGTATCAAACCCCACTCACCAACTTCCCTCCCTCCATCCGACGCTTATACGCACTGTCCCGACTCGCCAACCAGAAGTACAACGGCGACGTCACCACCAATCCCACCACCCACGACAGGTCCGCGCCGTTGATGTGTTCGGAAATCGGTCCCACGTACAGCGGCGTGTTCATGAACGGAATCTGCACCGCGATCCCCACCGCATACGCCAGCAGCGCCTGGGGGTTGTACTTGCCGTAGATGCCGCCATCCACGCGGAAGATCGAGGCGATGTCGTATTGACCTTTGTGGATCGCGTAGAAGTCGATCAGGTTGATCGCGGTCCACGGCACCAGCACCACGAGCAGCACCAGCACCATGTCGACGAAGTGGCCGATGAAGTCCTTGGAGGCGAATACCGCCGCAATTGCGCAGGCCACCAGCACCACAATCGAGATCACCGCGCGGCTTTTCGCCGTGGGGATCCAGCGGTAGGCGAAGGTCTGCACCAGGGTGATGATCGACAGCACCGCGCCGTACAGATTGAGAGCGTTGTGGCTGATTACGCTGAGCAGAAACAGCACCAGCATCAAGGGGCCGATGGAACCGGTGGCGAGCTTGACCGCCTCCATGGTGTCCATGCCGACAGGCGTCGCAAGCACGGCGACGGCGCCGAAGATGAACGCCAGGCTCGAACCCAGGGCCGATCCCAGGTAAGTGGTCCAGAAGGTTGCGGCGACGGGCACATCGGCCGGCAGGTAGCGCGAGTAATCCGAGACGTACGGCGCAAAAGCGATCTGCCACAGCGCGGCCAGGGACACGGTGGCCAGCCAACCGGAAATGTTGAAGCTGCCACGGGTCAAAAAGTCGCTGGTCTGCACATGGGTAAAGATGTAGCCGAAGCCCAGCACGATGCCGGCGCCCAGCACCCAGGTGCCAATCCGATTGAGTACATGAATGAAGCGATAGCCGATGATGCCAATGATCCCGGAGCCAATGGCGCCAATCACAATGCCGACCGGCACCGGTACCGCATCGACCACGCCGTGCAGGGACTTACCGGCCAGCACAATATTGGAGGCGAAGAAGCCGATGTACATCACGCCGGCGATCACCACCACCAACAGCGCGCCAAGGGAGCCGAACTGGGCACGACTCTGGATCATTTGCGGAATGCCCATCTGCGGGCCCTGGGCCGAGTGCAGCGCCATCAACACGCCGCCGACCAAGTGGCCGACGAGGATGGCGACGATGCCCCACACCAGGTTGAGGTGGAACAGCTGCACACCCAGGGCGCCGGTGACGATCGGCAGCGGCGCGATGTTGCCGCCGAACCACAGGGTGAACAGGTCTCTTACCTTTCCATGGCGATCTTCCGGGGGCACGTATCCAATCGTGTGTTTTTCGATAAGCGGGGCGGAGGATGTTGCAGTGGTGACCATGACGAGCTCCAAGGCAAGGTGAGTACGTGGACGTACTTCGCTGTGCGCAGCAACGGCGGCGCTTTGTTGTTGGAGCGATCATCTGCAATGGACACGGGGAGGTAAATTAGTAAGTTTGTTGCTATAGACCTTAAAAAAAATATCTCGCGGCGATTTTTGCTCCGGTATGTTGCAGGGGCTCCAATTGCTGGAGAAAGCTGGTTTTTCCTGCACTGGTCTGGGGCAAAACACCCTGTTTTTCGGAGGCCCGATGGCTGCCTACAACCTGCGCCAACTCAGATATTTCGTCACCACGGCCGACTGCGGCAGTGTCGCCGAGGCGTCGCGCAAGCTGTATATCGCCCAGCCGTCGGTTTCCACCGCGATCAAGCAGCTCGAAGACAGTTTCGGGGTGCAGCTGTTTATCCGGCATCACGCTCAGGGCGTGTCTCTGACCCCCAGCGGCGCGCGGTTCTATCGCAAGGCGCTGGAGCTGTTGCGGGTGGCCCATGAGTTCGAACAGAACGCCTTGGCCGACAATGATGTGGTAGCCGGGCAGATCGATATCGGCTGCTTTGAAACCGTGGCGCCGCTGTACCTGCCGCGTTTGATCGCCGGCTTCAAGGCGCGTTGGCCGGGGGTGGAGATCCGTATACGCGATGGTGAACAACAGGAGCTGGTGCAGGCGCTGACCGCCGGCACCATCGACGTGGCGATGCTGTTCGAACACGATCTGGGCGGTTCCATCGAAACCATCCCCTTGATGCCGCCGCAGCAGCCGTACGCGTTGTTGCCGGCCGATCATCGCTTTGCGCGGCAGGCCAAAGTGTCGTTGGCAGACCTGGTACTGGAACCGATGATTCTGCTGGACGTGCTGCCCAGCCGGACCTACTTCGTGAGCATCTTTGAAGAACGCGGGTTGACGCCGAATATCGTGTTCAGCTCGCCGTCGATCGAGATGGTGCGCGGGATGGTGGGGCGGGGGTTCGGGTTTTCGATATTGGTGACCAAACCGTTCAGCGAGTACACCTATGATGGGCAGAAGGTGGTGTGTATTCCGTTGATGGAAACTGTCACCGGCTCCGGGTTGTCGGCCGTGTGGCTCAAGCGCGCACCGCTGACCAAACCGGTGCAGTTGTTCGTCGATTACTGCCGCGAAGAACTGGCACGATTACTCGGATAAACACAGGGTCCAATGTGGGAGGGGGCTTGCCCCCGATTACGGTGGATCAGCTACAGATAAGTTGACCGATACACCGCTATCGGGGGCAAGCCCCCTCCCACAGTTGATTGTTGGTGCGTTCAGATGCGTAGCCAGTCCAGCATCCGCTGCAGCATTGCGTCGCAGCCGCGGAGCTGTTGCAGGCTCACGAATTCATCCGGCTTGTGCCCCTGACCCATGCTCCCCGGCCCGCACACCACGGTGGGAATGCCCACTGCATCAAACAGCCCGCCTTCGGTACCAAACGCCACGGTGCCAAACTCCCTGGAACCTGAAAACGCCGCAATCAGCTCGGCGGCCTGGCTGCGCTCATCGGTGACCAGGCCCGGGTAGGCCGACAACTCGGTGAATTGGATCGAACTCTGCCGGCTCACGGCCTGCATGCGTGGCAGTACCTCGTGCATGGCGTAGGCTTGCAACGCCTCGGCCACTTCACCCGGATCCGTCGAGGGCAGGGCACGTATTTCAAAATCAAACCGGCAATCGGCCGGCACGATATTCAGGGCCTTGCCGCCGCTGATCACCCCGGTTTGCACGGTGCTGAACGGCGGGTCGAAGCGTGGGTCCTGGTGCGCGCGCAAGCGTTGGCCGATGCGCCCCAGTTCGCCGATCAACTCGGCGGCATGCTCGATCGCATTCACCCCCGAGGGCGCATACGCCGAGTGACACGCCTGCCCATGCACATCGCAGCGCATCGCCAGTTTGCCCTTGTGGCCGAGCACCGGTTTGAGCTCGGTCGGCTCGCCGATCATGCACAGCATCGGCTTCACCGGACGTTGCGCCAGCACGCCAAGCAGCGAGCGCACACCGAGGCAGCCGACTTCTTCGTCGTAAGACAGGGCGATGTGCACCGGCAGGCGCAACGGCGCCTTGACCAGTTCCGGCACCAGCGCCAGCACGCAGGCGATATAGCCCTTCATGTCGGCGGTGCCACGGCCGTACAGCTTGCCGTCACGCTCGGTCAGTTGAAACGGTGGCAGCGTCCAGGGTTGCCCGTCCACCGGCACCACGTCGGTATGCCCCGACAGCACAATGCCGGGCAGCGCAACCGGGCCGACGCTGGCAAACAGGTTGGCCTTGTTGCGCGATTCGTTGTAGATCAACTCACTGGCCACGCCGAAGCCCGCCAGGTAATCGCGCACGAACTCGATCAACTGCAGGTTGGATTCGCGGCTGGTGGTATCGAACCCCACCAGCGTCTGCAGAAGGTCGCGGCTGCGGCTCATCGCTCGTCCCCGGCCACGCCGTAGCCGGGCGAGCGGTCGGGCGCGAGGGCGCGGTCGATATAGTCCTGCACTTGCGGGCGGTACGCGTTCCAGAGGGTTTGCAGTTCAGCTATGGGCGCTTCATCGGCCCAGTCCACGCGCAAGTTGATGATCGGCCAGGTCAGTTCGCCCACCACCACCAGCGCGGCCGAATGCACCGGCCCGGCTTCGCCGCCGGCGGCGATGGTGGCATGCATGGCCGCCAGCAAGCGGTCGGCCAACTGGCCTTCGGCGTGTTCGAAGGCCTGGACCATCGCTTCGATCACCCCTCGGTCAGCGAGCATATTGCCCGCCGCCACGCATTGCTCGCCCGACAGGGCATTGTGGGTGCCCAGGGTTTCGCTGCCGCTGAAATGCACGCTGCGGCCCAGGTGATCGATCGCGGTGAGTTGCCGGTATTGACTGTAGCCGTTGCGCGTCAAGGCGGTGTCGATGGCATCGGCAGGCGGGAGGCCTTGCTCGAGCAAATCGAGCACTTCGGGGCCGAGGGCCGGCAAGGTGATGTTCTGGGTGGACACCGCGCCCACCCCCGGGCGCAGCCATGGGCAGCGGGCGCCCACGGCGATGCTTGATGAGCTGATGGCGATGCCCAACTGGCCGGTGTCCGGGCAGCGGCCGACGATTGAAAAGGTCATGGTTCGCCTCCTTATTCCGGGATAACCGCGATCACATCGATTTCCATCAGCCACTGCGGCTGGCCCAGGGCCGAGACCACCAGCCCGGTGGAGATCGGGAACACGCCCTTGAGCCACTTGCCGACTTCCTGATACACCGGTTCGCGGTAGCGCGGGTCGATCAGGTAGGTGGTGGTCTTGACGATATGCGACAGGTCGGAACCCGCTTCCTCGAGCAACTGCTTGACGTTTTTCATCGCCTGTTCGGCCTGGGCCCGCGGGTCACCAAGGCCCACCAGTCGGCCCTCGAAATCAGTGCCCACCTGACCGCGCACATACACAGTATTGCCGGCGCGCACGGCCTGGCACAGGTCATTGTCCAGGCTCTGGTTGGGGTAGGTTTGCTTGGTGTTGAACATGCGAATACGGGTGTGAGTAGGCATGGAAAAAAACTCCGGCAAAGGGATCAGGCGCTGACAGGGGACGGACGAACCAGCGCGGCGGGTTCGCGATACTCAAGGTATTGACGCTGGATGGCGATGTGGTCAGCCACGTACTTGGCGTCGTGCCACACGCCCCAGATAAACGACGAGCCACGGCGCGACTGCCAGGGCAGCCCCAGGAAATAAATCCCGGCCTCGCTGGAGACCCCGCGCTGGTGCCGGGGCTTGCCGGCCGCGTCGAACGCATCCACCTGGAGCCAGCTGTAGTCCACGGCAAAGCCGGTGGCCCAGATGATCGAGGTAATGCCGGCCTGGGCCAGGTCCAGTTCCAGTATCGGATGCTTGATGCAGTCGGCATCCGGGAATACGCGGCGGGCGTCGGGCTCCAGGGGCAGGTCGAGGCCGTTGCGCTCGATGTAGGCATCGGCCGCATCCAGCAGGGCCAGGTAGTTCTCGTCGCCACGGGCCAGGTTGTCCACCAGGTTGGGCTGGAACGTCGCCACGTTGCCATTGAAGGACTGGGTGAGGCCGACCAGGGTCATGCCCTGCTGGGCCAGCTCACGAAAATCGATGGTCTTGCCGCCATGGGCGCCGCTGACGGCGATGGTCACGTGCTCACGGCCAGGTTTCATCGCGGCCTGGTCCCACTCGCCCAGCACCCCCAGCCACCAGCAGAAATCCCGCTGGCGATAGGCGCGAGGCGGACGGTCATGGGCGCCGACCGACAGGTACACCTGGCGACCGGCGCGCTGCAATTCATCGGCGATCTGCACCCCGGAAGAACCGGCGCCCACCACCAGCACGGCACCTGCCGGCAGTTGCGCGGGGTTGCGGTAGTCGGCGGAATGGATCTGGTGCAGCGCGCTGTCTTGCGGCGCGATGGCCGGAATCACCGGCTTCTGGAACGGCCCGGTGGCGGCCACCACGCGGTTGGCTTCGATCACGCCTTCACTGGTGTGCACGGTAAAGCCCGGGCGGCCTTCATTGCGCACCACCGAAGTGACTTCCACGCCCGTGCGAATCGGCGCATTGAACTTGCGCGCATAGGCTTCGAAGTAATCCGCCACGCGCTCCTTGGGCGCGAAACCGTCGGGCGCGACATCATCGAATGCCAGGCCGGGAAAGCGGTCATGCCAGGCCGGCCCGTTGGCCACCAACGAGTCCCAGCGTCCGGTGCGCCAACGCTCGGCGATGCGGCTGCGCTCGAGCACCAGGTGCGGCACGCCGTGCTTGCTCAAATGCTCGCTCATGGCCACGCCGGCCTGGCCGGCGCCCACCACGAGGGTGTCTGTTTTTGTTATCGATTGAGTCATGTGTCTGTCCTTGCGTGATGCAGTTGGATTCAGCTTGGGCATGACTTCAAGGCTAGGGGGAGGGTGGTTTTAAATAAAATATTATTAAGCTTGGGAGTGAGCATAAATATCGGATGCAGAGGGGCCGCAGGTTGACTGATGCGCCACAGTCCAATGTGGGAGAGAGCTTGCTCCCGATGAGGGTGGTTCAGTTGAACCGGTGCCAACTGACACACAGCATCGGGCAAGTGCCCAAAAAAAAATGCGCCCCTGAGGGCGCATTCTTTTGTTCGGTCAGCGATTGCCCGTCAGGCAGTCGCATCCCAAGCCCGATCACCGTGCTCGTCCTTGATCCGAGTCGGCAAGCCCATCACATCCAGCGCCCGCAGGAACGGCTCGGCCGGCAATTCCTCGACGTTGGCCATGTGCTTCACATCCCATTCGCCACGCGCCACCAGCAGCGCGGCGGCGACCGGTGGTACGCCGGCGGTGTAGGAGATGCCCTGGCTGTCGGTCTCGGCAAAGGCTTCTTCGTGGTCGGCCACGTTGTAGATAAACATCTCGCGCGGCTGGCCATCCCTGGTGCCCTTGACCAGGTCACCGATGCAGGTCTTGCCGGTGTAGCCTGGGGCGAGCGAAGACGGGTCGGGCAGTACGGCCTTGACCACTTTCAACGGCACCACTTCCAGGCCTTCGGCGGTTTTGACCGGCTTCTCGGAAAGCAGGCCGAGGTTTTTCAGTACGGTGAACACATTGATGTAGTGTTCGCCAAAACTCATCCAGAAACGCACGTTGGGCACGTCGAGGTTTTTCGACAGCGAGTGCACTTCATCGTGACCGGTGAGGTAAAGGTTCTGCGAACCGACCACCGGCAGGTCGTCGGTGCGTTTGACTTCGAACATGGTGTTGCTGGTCCACTGGCTGTTCTGCCAGCTCCACACCTGTCCGGTGAACTCACGGAAGTTGATTTCCGGGTCGAAATTGGTGGCGAAGTATTTGCCATGGGAGCCGGCATTGACGTCGAGAATGTCGATCGAATCAATGCGGTCGAAATGCTGTTGCTGCGCCAGCGCGGCGTACGCGTTGACGACACCCGGATCGAAGCCCACGCCAAGGATGGCGGTGATGTTCTTCTGTTTGCACTCTTCCAGGTGATTCCATTCGTAGTTGCCGTACCACGGCGGGGTCTCGCAGACCTTGCCCGGCTCTTCGTGGATGGCAGTGTCGAGGTACGCAACGCCCGTGTCGATGCAGGCACGCAGCACCGACATGTTGAGGAACGCGGAACCCACGTTGATGACGATCTGCGAATCGGTCTCGCGGATCAGGGCCTTGGTCGCTTCCACGTCCAGGGCGTTCAGCGTGAAGGCCTGGATGTCGGCGGGCACCTTGAGGCTGCCCTTGGCCTTGACGCTGTCGATGATGGCCTGGCATTTGGAGATGTTGCGCGACGCGATAGCAATACGACCGAGTTCGTCGTTGTGCTGCGCGCACTTGTGGGCCACCACCTTGGCGACACCTCCTGCACCAATGATAAGAACGTTCTTTTTCAATTGCTTTATTTCTCCTATATCCGCCAGCTTACGAAAGGCTGGACAGGTAGTCGTCGTAACCAAATTCACGAACCACTTCGACTGTACCGTCGAGTTGTTTCACTACGATGGACGGCATTTTCAGGCCGTTGAACCAGTTTTTCTTGACCATGGTGTAGCCCGCGGTGTCGATGAACGACAGCCGATCGCCGATGGCCAACGGACGATCAAATTGATACTCGCCGAAAATGTCGCCGGCCAGGCAGGATTTGCCGCATACCATCACGGTGTGCTCACCCTCGCTCGGCGCCAGCTTGGCGTTGAGGCGGTAGATCAGCAGGTCCAGCAGGTGGGCTTCGATGGAACTGTCGACCACGGCCAGGTTCTTGCCGTTATAAAGGGTGTCGAGCACGGTGACTTCCAGGGAGGCGCTGTTGGTGATCGCAGCTTCCCCCGGTTCCAGATACACCTGCACGCCGTACTTCTCGGAGAACGCCTTCAAGCGTGCGCAGAAAGCGTCCAGCGCATAGCCTTCGCCGGTGAAGTGGATGCCGCCGCCGAGGCTGACCCACTGGACCTTGTGCAGCAGCGCGCCGAAGCGTTCTTCGATGGTGCCGAGCATCTTGTCGAACAGGCTGAAGTCGCCGTTCTCGCAATTGTTGTGGAACATGAAGCCGGAGATCTGTTCGATCACGCCTTCGATCTTCACCGGGTCCCATTCGCCCAGGCGGCTGAACGGGCGCGCCGGGTCGGCCAGCAGGTAATCGGAGCTGCTCACTTGCGGGTTGACGCGCAGGCCGCGGGTCTTGCCTTCGCTGCGTTCGGCAAAGCGCTGCAGCTGGCTGATGGAGTTGAAGATGATCTTGTCGCAGTTCTCCAGCATCTCCTCGATTTCATCGTCGGCCCAGGCCACGCTGTAGGCGTGCGCCTCGCCTTCGAACTTCTGGCGGCCGAGCTTCAACTCATACAGCGACGACGACGTGGTGCCGTCCATGTATTGCTGCATCAGGTCGAAGACCGACCAGGTGGCGAAGCACTTGAGCGCCAGCAGAGCCTTGGCGCCGGATTGTTCGCGCACGTAGGCAATCTTCTGCATGTTGACCAGAAGCTTCTGTTTATCGATGAGGTAGTACGGCGTTTTGATCATTTTTGAGAGCCTGCGGCGGTGCCTGCCAAAAAAGGACACGCATTGTGCCCGCAGTTGGAACAGATCGAAAGGTTAGTGGGCGGAATTTGCTGCGCCGGGTCTCGAGTATAGGCCCTGAGTATGACCGTCCATGGTTATACACCGACCTAGTGTGGGAGGGGGCTTGCCCCCGATGGCGGCCTCAGGATTGGCCAGTATTTTGGATCAGACCGAGTACATATCCGTTATTGAGGTCACGGCTGCTTAGGGTTCCGCCCTGACGGCGGCTCACTTTTGAAAAGCGCAAAAGTAAGCAAAACGCTCTTGCCCCACCACTCGGCACCTCGCTCATGCTCGGTGTGCCCTCTCTCCGGCTTGAATCCGTGGGCCGCCGCAATGGGCCATCCATGGCCCAGTGCGGCTAACCCGGCGTCCTGCCGGGTTGCCCACGGATTCAAGCCTACGTTCGGCCAGCGTGGTTTAACGGGGCGCCTGAGATCAAAAGCAAGAGCGGCTCGCTTCGCATCGTGGTTACGGCTGGGCGCGGCTGCTTTGTGTAGGAGCGAGCTTGCTCGCGAAAAAAACGTCAACGATAACGCGTGCTTCCTGAATCAACGCGGCGCCTGTGAGTTTTTCGCGAGCAAGCTCGCTCCTACAGACGGCGGTGTACGCCACGATGCGAAGCGAGCCGCTCTTGCTCTTGTTTTTGATCTTAGGCGCCCCGTTAAACCACGCTGGCCGCAATTCGATATTGATGTGGGGGGTAAACCGGCAGGACGCCGGTTTAGCTGCCCCGCGCCATGGATGGCGCGGGGCGGCGGCCCCCGCCGTCAGGGCGGAACCCTAAGTAGCCGTTACCGCAGCAACGGATATGTACTCAACCCAATCCCCCATCCCGGTCGGCCCAGAGGCCGCCATCGGGGCAAGCCCCCTCCCACATTGAGCGCGATGTGCAGTCGGGGCATTGACATCAAACCGTCATCTCCCCACCACCTTCCTGCCACATTCCCTCGCTAATGTCCTCGCCAATGAGATCGATCTCAAGCGAGTCCCAATGACTGACCTGAAAGACGTAGCACGCCTGGCTGGCGTGTCCCGCGCCACCGCCGCGCGCACCTTTGCTTCCCCGGACCAGGTGCGCCCGGTCACCCGTGAACAGGTGTTCGCCGCCGCCCGTGAGTTGGGCTTCCGGCCGAACCTGCTGGGGCGCCAGTTGCGCCTGCAAACCACCCAACTGATCGGCGTCGTGGTGCCCAACCTGCTCAACCCGGTGTTCGCCGAGCAGTTCCAGGCCATGGAACGCGCCGCGCGGTCACGCGGCTACAGCCTGGTGCTGGCCACCACCGATTACAGCAGCGAGCGCGAAAGCACGGTGGTGGAAGAACTGCTGCGCCAGCGCGTTGACGGTCTGGTGCTGACGGTGACCGATGCCGAAAGCAACGCGGTGCTCAGCAGCCTGAACACCGAGAAGACACCCTTCGTGCTGGCCTACCATCAGCCGAGCAACCCCAACTACAGCGCCGTGTCGGTCGACAACCGCGCAGGCATGGCCCTGGCCACGCGTTACCTGCTGGAAGCCGGGCACCGACGGATAAGCATGGTCGCCGGCCCCGCGTTGCAATCGGACCGTGCCCGCCTGCGCTATGCCGGCTACTGCGAGGCGATGGAAGCGTACGGTCTCAAGAGCCGCCCGGTCATCGAAATGCCGGCCCACACCCAGGCTGAATTCACGGCCATCGCGCCGTTTCTGCAGCGCCCTGAGGCGCCCACCGCGCTGGTGTGTTCCAACGACTTTCTGGCGATCAGCCTGATTGCCGAACTGCGCCGCAACGCCTGGAACGTACCCGGGCAACTGTCCGTGATGGGCTTCGATGGCATCAGCCTCGGTACCCAGATGCACCCGACCCTGTGCAGCGTGGTGCAGCCCATTGCGCTGCTGGCCAGCACCGTGATCGAGCAACTGCTGGCGCAAATCGCCGGCAACGCCCCGACGTCCTATTGCCTGCCTTGCCATATCCGGCCAGGTGAAAGTACCCAGCCCCATGAGGAGACCCTTGATGCGCGCACTCAGTAAAACCCTGGCAGCCCTGCTGCTGTGCGGTGCGGCCAGCCTGGCCCAGGCCGCCGACACCGCGATTTGCTACAACTGCCCGCCGGACTGGGCCGACTGGGGCACCCAGCTCAAGGCCATCGCCGCCAGCACCGGCGTGCAGGTGCCGCTGGACAACAAGAACTCCGGCCAGTCCCTGGCGCAATTGGTGGCGGAAAAAGCCGCACCGGTGGCCGACGTCGTGTATTACGGCGTGACCTTCGGCCTGCAGGCGCAAAAAGCCGAGGTGGTCGACACCTACAAACCCAAGGCCTGGGAGCAGATCCCCGCAGGCTTGAAAGACCCCGCCGGTCATTGGTTCGCGATCCATTCGGGCACCTTGGGCATCATGGTCAACGTCGACGCGCTCGGTGGCTTGCCGGTGCCGCAAAGCTGGGCCGACCTGCTCAAGCCGGAGTACAAAGGCATGGTCGGTTACCTTGACCCCTCCAGCGCCTTTGTCGGCTACGTCTCGGCAGTGGCGATCAACCGCGCCATGGGCGGTGACCTGGACAACTTCGCCCCGGCCATCGACTACTTCCGGAAACTGGCGAAAAACAGCCCCATCGTGCCCAAGCAGACCGCCTACGCACGGGTGCTGTCCGGTGAGTTGCCGATCCTGGTGGACTACGACTTCAACGCTTACCGCGCCCGCTACAAAGACCAGGCCAACGTCGCTTTCGTGATCCCCCAGGAAGGCAGCATCAGCGTGCCCTATGTCATGAGCCTGGTCGCCAACGCGCCACACCGCGCCAACGCGGAAAAAGTCCTCGACTTCGTGCTCTCGGACGAGGGCCAGGCACTCTGGGCCAAGGCCTACCTGCGCCCGGTGCGGCCGATGAAAATGCCGGCGGACGTGGCCGCACAGTTCCTGCCCGACAGCGACTACGCCCGCGCCGGTGTGGTGGACTACGAAAAAATGGCCGCTGTGCAGGAAGCCTTCGCCGCCCGTTACCTGAATGAGGTCAAGTAAGTGGCAACATCGGCACGACACGCCGCCTGGGCACTGGCACCGGCCTTTGCGGTGCTGCTCGCATTCTGGCTGTTGCCGCTGGCGCACCTGATGCTGCTCGGCGCCGAAAGTCGCGACAGCGCCGGCAGCGGCTATTGGCAAGTGCTCACCAGCGCGCAATATCTGGGGAGCCTGGGGCAAACCCTGATTCTGGCAGGGGTGGTGACGCTGTTCGCGTTGGTGATCGGCGGCATCAGCGGTGTTTTCCTCGCCCGACAACAGTTTTTCGGGCGCTCGGCGCTGGTGGCCTTGCTCACGTTTCCGCTGGCCTTCCCCGGTGTGGTGGTGGGGTTCCTGGTGATCCTGCTCGCGGGGCGCCAGGGCTTGTTTGCCGCGCTGGGCCTGCAGTTGGCTGGTGAGCGCTGGATCTTTGCCTACTCGCTGGCGGGGCTGTTCGTGGGCTACCTGTACTTCTCGATTCCCCGGGTGATTCTCACGGTGATGGCGGCCTGCGAAAGCCTCGACCGCAGCCTGGAGGAGGCCGCGCATTCACTGGGGGCAGGGCACTGGCGCGTGGTCTGCGATGTGATCGTGCCGGGCCTGGCGCCGGCGCTGGCATCGTGCGGGGCGATCTGCTTCGCCACGTCCATGGGCGCCTTTGGCACGGCGTTCACCCTGGGCACGCGGCTCAACGTCACGCCCGTGGCGATCTATAACGTGTTCACCAATTACGCCAACTTTGCCGTCGCCGCTGCGCTGTCGGTCGTGCTTGGCGCGGTGACTTGGGCGGTGCTGCTGCTCACGCGGCGTCTAGTGAAAAATTCGGGGACTGTGCTGTGAAACGCTCATCGCTGTTTGTGCCGCAACTGCTGTTTACCCTGCTGGTGTGCGCCTTCATGTTGGTGCCGGTGCTGCTGTCGCTGCTGGCCGGGCTGACGCGCAATTTCTTTGTGGGTGTTTCCAGCGGCTTGACCTTCGACTGGTTGATCCAGGTGTGGCAGGCCTATTCGCCCACCGTGTGGTTGTCGCTGCAACTGGCCCTGGCCTGCGCGGTGTGCGTCTGCGTGATCGGCGTGCCGGCGGCCTATGCCCTGGTGCGCATGAACAACCGTTTCAGCCGCGCCTTCGAGGAATTAATGGTGCTGCCGGTGGCAATGCCGGGGTTGGCCAGTGCGTTGGCGCTGCTGCTGACGTACGGCCAGTTCGGCAGCTTTCGCAGCAGTTGGCTGTTCATCCTGGTCGGCCATGTGCTGTTCACCTTGCCGTTCCTGGTACGTCCGGTGATGGCAGTGATGCAACGCCAGCAACTGCCGGTGCTGGAGGAGGCGGCGGCGAGCCTGGGCGCGGGCCCCATTAAACGGTTTTTCAGCGTGGTGGTGCCCAACTGCCGAGCAGGCATCCTGGCCGGCGTGTTGATGGTGGTCACCCTGAGCCTGGGTGAATTCAACCTGACCTGGATGCTCCATACGCCGATGACCAAGACCCTGCCGGTGGGTCTCGCCGACAGCTACGCCTCGGCGCGGTTGGAAATCGCCAGCGCCTACACCCTTATCTTTTTGCTGATGATCGTGCCGCTGCTGATCGCGCTGCAGGCCATCAGTGCCCGTTTGTCCCGTGGAGAGCGTCGATGACCGCTATCACTATCCGCCTGCAAGGCTGTCGCAAGGCGTTCGCCGACGGCACCGTGGCCGTGCATGACCTGGACCTGACCGTCGAAGGCGGTGAAACCCTGGCGATCCTCGGCCCGTCCGGCTGCGGCAAAACCACCACCCTGCGCCTGATCGCCGGCCTGGAACGCCCGGATGTGGGCCAGGTGTTTTTCGGTGATCAGGACGTGACTCGCCTGCCCATCGAGCGCCGCGATGTGGGCATGGTGTTCCAGAACTACGCGTTGTTTCCCAACCTGGATGTGGCGGGCAACATTGTCTATGGCTTGAAGGTTCGCGGCATGGCGCCGCGCGAACGCAACAAGCGTTGCGAAGAGCTGCTGGAGTTGGTGGGGTTGCAGCACCACGGCAAGCGCAGCATTCATGAGCTCTCCGGCGGCCAGCGCCAGCGCGTCGCCCTGGCCCGCGCCTTGGCACCACGCCCGAAGGTGCTGTTGCTGGACGAACCCCTGGCGGCCCTCGACGCACAACTGCGTGAACGCCTGCGCAGTGAGCTGAGCGAGCTGCTGCGCGGCCTGGGCATCACCTCGGTGTTCGTCACCCACGACCAAGGCGAAGCCATGGCCCTGGGCGACCGCATTCTGGTGATGGAGCATGGTCGGATCGCGCAGTTGGCCAGCCCCCGGGACATCTACCAGAAACCGGCCAACGCCTTCGTCGCAGGCTTTGTCGGCAATCTAAACGCCTTCGCGGTGAGCGGGTCGTCGCCCAAGGGCTTGAAAGTCTGCGGCGGCGAACTGCCGTGGCACGGCACCGACCAGCCCGACACCCTGTATTGCCGCCCCGAACATTTGCGCGTGATGGAGAGCGAAGGGCACTTGCACGGGCGTCTGCTGGCGCAGTTCTTCCAGGGCGCGCAAAGCCGTTTGCTGGTGGACGTCGGCGCCCCGCAACCGTTGCTGGTCGACAGCAGCGACAACCGGCTGTACGCCGTCGGCGCGCCGATTGCCCTGGCGATTGCGCCGCACATGCTGTTCACCCTGAATGCGTGAGAATCCACTGTGAATCGTCCGTTTCTCGTCGCACAAATAAGCGACCTGCACCTCAAAGCCGGCCAGCGCCTCACTTATGGCGTGGTTGACACCCTGGGCGCGCTGCGCCGCGCCGTCGACCATCTGAACGCCAGCCACCCACGACCTGACATCGTGGTGATCAGCGGCGACCTTGTGGACTTCGGCCGTGCCGATGAATACGCCGTGCTGCACCCTCAACTCGCGCGCCTGCACATGCCGTGCTACCTGGTGCCCGGCAATCACGACGCGCGCGGGCCGTTGCTGGATGCGTTCCGCGATCATGCCTACTTGCCGTTATCGGCAGAGGGCCCGCTGGATTGGGTGGTAGACACGCATCCGCTGCGCCTGATCGGCCTCGACTCGACCATTCCCGGTGGTCATGGCGGCCAGTTACTGGACAGCCAATTGCACTGGCTCGATGAACAACTGGCGCTGCGCCCGCAGGCTCCGACCTTGCTGATCCTGCATCACCCGCCGTTTATCAGCGGCATCGGCCATATGGATCGCGAACCCTTCATCAATGCCGCCGCCCTGGAACGCGTGGTCGCACGCCATCCGCAAGTGGAGCGCCTGTTATGCGGGCATCTGCACCGGCCAATGCAGCGCCGTTTCGGCGGCAGCGTCAGTTGTGTCTGCCCCGGCACGTCCCATCAGATCGTGCTGGATTTGCAGGACGCGGCGCCCGCGCATTTCAACCTGGAGCCGGCGGGCTATTTGTTGCATCGCTGGGAAGCGCAACAGGGGTTGATCAGCCACAACGGCGTGTTCGGGGATTACCCCGGGCCGTATCCGTTCTATGACGTTCATGGGTTGATTGACTGAGGTTTCGATTCCGCTGATGTAATCACTGTGGGGGCATAGGTACCTCCACAACCAGGGTACGGCGCCGCATCTGTGGCGAGGGAGCTTGCTCGAGGTCCAAATGTGAAGGGGGCTTGCCCCCGATGGCGTCAGACCAGCAAACACTGATGTTGGTTGACCCACCGCTATCGGGGGCAAGCCCCTCCCACATTGGTCTTGTGTCGTTGTCATCTCTTTATGAAAATTAATAATAATTAGCTTAGATTAAAATGTGATTTTTATTATTTTTGAGCATCCCCTAGGCTGGCCTGGAAGTCCTTAAGGCCATCCAGGAAGTTTTGCCATGAGCAGCGTTACCTCGCTATCCAGCGTCGCCAATACCGTCCGTCAACGCGTCACGCCAGAGGAATGGGAAGTGCGCGTCAAACTGGCCGCCGCCTATCGCCTGGCGGCCCTGTACAAGTGGACCGACCATATCTACACGCACTTCTCCGCCCGTGTACCCGGGCCTGAGGAGCATTTCCTGATCAACGCGTTCGGGCTGCTGTTCGATGAAATCAGCGCCTCCAACCTGGTCAAGGTCGACCTTGACGGTACCCTGGTCGACGACCCCACCGGGCTTGGCATCAACTACGCCGGTTACGTGATCCACAGTGCCATCCATGGCGCCCGCCACGACCTGCAGGCGGTGCTGCACACCCATACCCGCGACGGTATTGCGGTGTCCGCGCAGAAGGACGGCTTGCTGCCGATCTCCCAGCATTCCATCGCGTTTTCTGGTCGTGTGGCCTATCACGGCTACGAAGGGGTGGCCCTGGACCTGGACGAGCGCGAGCGGCTGGTGGCGGACCTGGGTGACAAGAGTGTGATGATTTTGCGTAACCATGGGCTGTTGACCGCGGGTATCAGCGTGGAGCATGCGTTTCAACAACTGCAAGGGCTGGAGCGGGCATGCACCATTCAGATTGCGGCGCAGGCGGGCGGTAACGCGGCGTTGGTGTTTCCACCCGCTGAAGTAGTGGCCAGGGTCGAGCAGCAGGCCAAGGTCTTCAGCAGCGGCGAAGGGCCTGGGGTGACGCGGCATTGGAATGCGTTGATTCGGCAGTTGGAACGCACCGATACCGACTATAAAAACTGATCCGCAGCCACGCGCAGATGCAGCAGGGAGCAAGCCCCCTGCGCATTGACGCGGTTTATTCCGGCCGGGTGTGCCGGATTTGCTGCTTGGCCTGCGCCACCACATTTTCCGCCGTGAAGCCGAACTTTTCCTGCAACTTCGCCAGGGGCGCCGACGCGCCAAAGCTGTTCATCACCACTTTGGCGCCGGTCTGTCCGACGTAGCGGTCCCAGCCCAGGGGCCCGGCCTGCTCCACCACCACCCGGGCCTTCACGCTCGGCGGCAAGACGCTGTCGCGATAGGCCTGGTCCTGGTCTTCAAACAGTTCACAGCTGGGCATCGACACCACCTGTGCGGCGATGCCTTCGCCCGTGAGTTGTTCGTAGGCCGCGACCGCCAGGCTGACTTCACTGCCGGTGGCGATCAGGATCACCTCTGGCTTGTCCGCACCGGCCAACACATAGGCGCCCTTGGCCGCACCCGCAGCCGACGCGTAACGGCTACGGTCCAGGGTCGGCAGCGGCTGGCGCGACAGCACCACACAGCTGGGCCGATGGGTTTGCGCCAGCGCCACCTTCCACAACTCAAGGGTTTCATTCGCATCCCCCGGGCGCAGGGTCAGCAGGCCCGGGGTGGCGCGCAGCTGGGTCAGGTGCTCGATGGGTTGATGCGTCGGGCCGTCTTCGCCCACGCCGATGGAGTCGTGGGTAAACACGAATATCACCGGCAATTCCATGATCGCCGCCAGCCGGATCGGCGGTTTCATGTAGTCGCTGAACACCAGAAACGTCGAGGTGTACGGCCGCAGGTAGGACAGCGCCATGCCATTGGCAATCGCGCCCATGGCGTGTTCGCGTATGCCGAAGTGCAGGTTGCGCCCGCTGTAATCGTCGGCACTGAAACGGCCTGCGCCGTCGAAGGTGAGGTTGGTCTTGGTCGACGGCGACAGATCCGCAGAGCCCCCCAGCAACCACGGGATATGTTGCGCGAAGGCGTTCAGCACCTCGCCGCCCGACGCTCGGCTGGCGACGCCCTTGGCATCGGCGGCAAAGCTCGGCAGATCGGCCTGCCACTGCTCGGGCATTTCCCCGGCGCGCATGCGTTGCAGCTCGTCGGCCCGTTGCGGGTCGAGGGCGGCCAGGGTCTGGTTCCACTCGGCAAACAGCGGCTCGGCACGCTCAACGAGTGCATCGCGCAACGTTGCGCGGGCCTCATCGGGCACCAGGAAGCTGGCGTCCTGTGGCCAACCATAGGCGGCTTTGGTCAGGCGAATTTCGTCTTCGCCCAACGGCTCACCGTGGGCGGCGGCCGTGTTGTGTTTGTGCGGCGAGCCGTAGCCGATCACGCTGTCGACCACGATCAGGGTCGGTGCGCCGGTATTGGCCTTGAAGGTTTCCAGCGCCACACTCAATGCCTGCAGATCATTGGCATCGGTGACATGCACGGTGTGCCAGCCATACGCCTGGAAGCGCTTGATCACATCTTCACTGAAGGCCAGCTCGGTGTGGCCCTCGATGCTGATGGTGTTGTTGTCGTAGATCCAGCACAGGTTATCCAGCTGCAGATGCCCGGCCATCGACGCCGCTTCACTGCTGATCCCTTCCATCATGTCGCCGTCACCGCACAGGGTGTAGACGTCGTAGTCGAACAGCACCTGGCCGTCGCGGTTGAACCGCTTGGCCAGCCAACGCTCGGCCATGGCCATGCCCACGCTGTTGGCGCAGCCCTGACCCAGGGGGCCGGTGGTGGTTTCCACCCCAGTGGTCATGCGGTACTCGGGGTGCCCGGGGGTCTTGGAACTCATCTGGCGGAACTGCTTGATGTCGTCCAGGCTCACCGCCGGCTGCCCGGAACGTTTGCCGTGGGCATCGATCTCCACCACGCCGGACAGGTGCAGCAGCGAATACAGCAGCATCGACGCATGCCCCACCGACAACACAAAGCGGTCACGGTTGGGCCAGTCGGGATGCTCCGGGTGATAGCGCAGGAAACGACTCCACAGCGTATAACCCACCGGCGCCAGGCCCATGGGCGTGCCGGGGTGGCCCGAGTTGGCCTTCTGCACGGCATCCATGGCCAGGGTGCGGATCGTGTTGATGCATTGCGTGTCGGCGGCAGTGGCGGTGTGATTCATGTAACCGGTCTCCCTCGAGTGGCGATCTACAGTGGAGGGCAAGCCAGGGCAAAGGTTTGATTGCATTGCCGTGGTTACGACGAACGGGGCGTATTGACCTCGAACATGACAAGACCCCTGGGAATGGGCTAGCTTCAAGGGGTAGGCCATTGATCAACTGTGGAGGTAAGTCATGCCAGTGAAACACGACCTGTATCAGGACTTGGGGTTGAGCAAGGAAGTCGTTCACGAGCGCAGGGCGGGGGACAAACGGCTGGACTCGCTGCTCACGCAATACGACGCTGCCGACGGGGAGGTGTTGAAGGCGGAGTCGGCCAGTGCCAGCGATGAAGAGGTGGAGAAGCTGAAGAAGAAACGCTTGTTGATCAAAGATGAAATTGTCGCGAAGTTGGGTTAAGTAAAACCCGCAGCCAGTGGTGAGGGGCAAATTCCCTCGCCACACACCAGGCTGTTCCACGCGAATGTGCAGATTTTTTCAGAATTGTTTGAGGGACAAGCTCAACCTCGCTCCTTATGATGCGCCCCGTCCACCCGGCTCTGGGGCTTTTTGCGATGCAAGGATTGCGTTGTTGAGCCGGGTGGACATCCCGGGTTCGGGCTGTACTTAGTAAAATCGCTCGGCCGAAAACGCCGCTAAGGAGACATGTGGCTGTTGCCCAACTGCCATGCTGGCAAGGGCGTCACCGATCGCAGGCGCAAATTTGAATCCGTGCCCCGAGCATGCGGATGCGAAATAAGTTGATCTCAACGCTCGGGACTCCCCAATCAGAAATGAGTCATCGGGACTCAGCGTGTAGAAGCAGTTTTTTGCGTATATGGGCGAGCGCTCCAACTTGGGGAAAAGATCACTAACAACCTCCGATATCTCTTCCAAATAGATTTTTTGCACCGGTATGTTTGCTCACTCAGGAGTGGCTGGAGTTTGCTGCCTGTTGTGAAAACCAATCTTCACCCCAGGTTCGTTGCTGAGAATCGATGGAAGACCGTAGAGAAGGGCTCCATTCTGATGCTCATAGAGGAAAATCGGGAACTGATCTGACGAAAACAGATGCTCGAACCCTTTCTTTGGCTTGAACCAAAATACTGGAATCTGACGCGGCTCTATGCAGCTTTCGAGTTCGGGTAAAAGGTGAATGGCAATCCAGGGACCCGCTGTGACGATCACTTTTTTTGCAAAGTGCGTTTGCCCGTTTCGGGTGCGTAAGCGTATCTGCGAACCATGAGGGCCCATGTCGACAACGCTGTCTCCAAATTCAATAATGGCGCCCTGACGCACCGCCTCGTTGAGCATCTCTAATCTGGCTTCGCAGGCCGATATTGCATAGGCACCGGGCTCGAATACCGTCCGCGATCCAGTTGGCACATTGAATGCTGCAAAATGGGACCTGGTTTTCACTTCACTCCACACCGCATGCTCTATACCTCCCCCTCTGGCGGTTTCGATGCTTCCCGCCACCACGTGGCTGGACTGAGGTCCAACGAAAATACCCCCGGTTCGAAAGAGCAGCTTTTTCTGCGTTGCCTGTTCCAGTTCGTTCCATAGCAAATCCGACTGGTTGAGTAACGGCAGGTAGTGTCCGCCTTCCCAATAAGCACGACGAAATATACGGGAGTTTCCGTGGGATGACCCATAGCTGTGGGTGGGGCCCGATGCCTCAATTCCGAGTGTTCGGGTGCATTTCGCAGCTACCCTCCATAGCCCAGCCGCCCCCGTGATTCCTAGACCAATCACGATAACGTCGTAAGTATTTCTCATGTTTGGAACTCCCTATTTTTTCGACCGGCGATTAGCTGCCGTGTCGTAGGCCAGAAGGCACATTAATAGGCCTGTGGTAGAGATAACTAATGTAAGAGAAAAGGCGGGAATGGTTTTCCCATTGATGAATAGACCAATGACCAGTAGGGTAAAAGGGAGAATAAACTGTAAAAAACCAGTGAAGGATAATGGTATTTTTCCGGTGGCGAACGAAAGCATCAAGAGCGGCGTGACTGATACGACACCCGTTAGCCAAATAAGCGGGGTTGTGCGGGGTGCTATTTCGCTCGGCCATATAATAGGGTAGTCAAAGAGCCAAATGGCGACGACTAAGCAGCCGCTCAGAAAGAAAGTTTCCAAGAATAATCCGGTCGCTGCGTTTAAGGGTGTACATTTTTTCAAGTAGGTGTAAGTTCCCCATGTTGTGGCAATTAATAAGTAGGTCCAGTGGCTAAGGTTTTCGCTGAGAATTATTAGAATTAATATTGCGCCGAATGCGACGCCAATAGAAAGAATTTTGGTGGGGGACAGGGGGTCATGATAGATTAGCGCCCCCAACGCAATGGATATGAAAGGTGCTAATAAGTAACCAATTCCACTTTCCAAAATGTAGCCATTAATTGAGGCTCCTATAAAGACCGCCCAATTGGTGGCTATAACAAGGGGAGCGATGCTGTGCAGGGCGATCAGCTTCATTGTGATGTACTTTGCCTGGCTGACACGTCGGAAAACAAGAAGAAATACAGCGAGAAGAATGCAGGACAGGGCGACTCTGTAAGCGACTAGCGTCGTGGGCGGTACTTCGCCAAGCGCTCTCCAGTAAAGAGAGGACGCGCCTAGAATCAGATTTGCGAATCCAGACAATACAATCGCCGAAAAATGAGTGGCAGAAGGCGCCCGCTGTGTTTTCATGATTTTTTATGTCGAATGATAAAATTCAATGATTTCGTAAGACCAGAAAATAGTGCCATTTTTGTCGGTGGCGTATGACGCCAGATCATGATTCGCCCAATGTTGGAATTCTCTTTTTAAAAGCTTGCTTGTCATCTGCCATTGGTCAGAATAATACAGGAGTGGAAGCGTATGGCGTTCCATGAGTCTATAAATCAACGGGGGCGCGCCGTGATGCGTTTCCTTGTACCTATCCAATACGTCACGAATTCCGACTAAAGAATTAAGGCCCACAATGGCCCTTCCCGAAGGCGCCAGGTATCTTGGAAGATCATCGAGAAATTGGGCGATGACTTTTTCTCCATAGAACATCGCTTGAATGGGCAACTGCCCCGTCTGCGTGATGATCTCCAAACGCTGGGTGAGTGATGGAGAGGGGGTTCGCCAGCCTGGCGGGTTAAAGATGATTGTTTCAAATTGTCTTTCAGGAAGATTGTTGAATAGGTCACACGCATAAAAAGAAATGGCAGGGTGTTTGAAGTTTAAATGCTCGTGAAGTTTTGCCTGTTCAATGGCCTGTTCGGAAATATCCGTGGCGACAATGTCGTGGCCGCCAAGCTTGCGTATCAATAATGCGTGGACACCACTGCCTGTGCCAATATCAAGGAAGCTTTTGTTTATTCTGTTAGAGCTGAATGAACGCAACAAATAGCAGCCGAGCCTCACGCCCGCGAGGCTTACTTTAAAGACCTTGGGTGAATGTATTAAATTAAGCTGTAGGCCCAGACCAAAATAAATTGTATACGTGTCACCCGGATATTCCACTTCATCACACTTGAGGTAGTGTTTTCCTGCCAGTCCGTGATCAATAAGCCCTTGCATCTCTATCTGCTCCGCCCCAGTTCTATCGAGCGAGCGCAGGCTTTTTTAAGACCTTCTATAATGATGTCTTGCGCTCCTTGAATGTTAAAGTAATCGATTGCTCTGGCAGTCGTTCCGCCGGGTGTCATAACCTTTTCACATAAATTCATCGCCGGCTCCTTGCATTGTTCTAACGTTGCCGTACTTCCGCGCAGTATTTGCAGGGTTATAGAGGCAGCGCTTGATCTGTCGAAACCAGACGCTACAGCGTATTCAGTGAAGGCTTCGGCAAAATACGCGATATAAGCTGGACCGCCTCCGACCAGAGCGGTGGCGCTGTCGAGCAGTGCCTCATCTTTTACTGCGAGCAAATTGCCAAGCTTCGAAAGAAGCTCGTTAACGACAATGATGCTTGCCAGCGTTATTCGAGGTGCGGCAACTAAAATAGTCATCCCTTCATTAATGCCGCAAGGAAGGTTGGGAATCGTTCGATAGACTTGGGCGCTTTTCAAACGGGCTGTGAGTTCCCAAATACGGACTCCAGCCATCGCTGAAATGATGACGCCTGTGTACTGTTCAATGTGAGCATTGCTTTCTGAGAACCTCAAGAAGGCCTGAGGCGGGATCGCCAGAATGATGACATCATCAATTAAAGGATTTGGGAGTTCTTCCTGTGTTGAAATACCCGCACTTGCAATGCTGGCACGGCGAGTGGGGTCGGTCTCGACGACAGTTATCGACATGTCTGCACTGGAACGCTTTAATCCAAATGCAATGGCACTGCCCATATGCCCACCACCGACGATCATGATATTCGTTGCTGACATGATGATCCCCTCCGGCACGATTACGCTGTTGGGTTGGCTAAAACGTCAGCTTTGTGCGGAATCGGATCTATATCAAATCTTTGGCTTCCTAAAATCATGTAGGACGTTTCTGGTGATTTCAGGCCCAACGGCCAGTCTCCGGAGCCGGGCGGACATCCTGTCTTATACCAGCAGCACCCTCATGCACTCATCCACGGAACGCTGCTGCGTCTCGCCATACAGCTGCAATTCGTCAAGCGTGCTGCGGCCCAGCGCCTGCTCGAACTCTGTTCTGTTTGAATGGGCCGCATAGTGGCTCTGCGCGGTATCGCCCAGGTTGGACTGGAAGATCCCGGCTGCGCTTACCGGCAGGAAGTCCTCGTACACCAGTGGTTCCACCTCCACGTGCCCTGCGCTGAGCAATGCCTGCAGCGTGCGCGGCTGGTCGGGCTGGCGGCGGGCCGCGAGGCCTTGTGCGCTGGGGAAATAGCGAAAGTAGGCCAGGCCTTGCTCGCGCATCTGCGCGTGGTTGTCCGGGAATGCCTGGAAGTATTGCGCCATCAATTGCTCATAGCGCGCGGCATTGGCCTCGTTGGGGAACGCGCCGAGTTCATCGCGGGCAGCATTGAGCAATTGGTCGTACAGAGCGCGCCCCTTGGGCGTCAGCGCGATGCCGCGTTGTTCGATTTCACCGAAGCGCGCGCTGTGGCTGCCCAGGGCATCGGTAAAGGCGATGGGTTCGTCGAGCGCCTTGAAACTGGTCTGGCGCAGCAGGATCGGGCAATTGCGTCGCGGTGGGCCTTCGATCACGGCTTTGGGGGTGATGCCGTTGGCGGGCATGGCGGCCTGCACCTGATCGATGTCCAGGGTACGCGGGGTGAGGTGATTGATGTGCGGGCCCTTGAAGGCCACCACGTCGGCGATCAGGCGATGCTGGTCGCTGAGTTGCCGATACTGTTCGGCCGTGACGGTGGCGCTGTGGTGCCAGCGAAAGGTCTCCAGCGCCTGGCGGATAAAAGCCTGGGCATCGTCGGCATCGAGGCCGCCGTCGGTTTCGGCCTGCTCGATCAACGCCAGGGCGCCTGGGGTGAAGATCGAGCGCTTGGCCAGGGCGGTTTCGGCGAAGCTGCGCAGCGCGGGGTTTTCGATCAGTTCCAGGCGCAGCAACGAGGTGAACACGCGAAAGGGGCTGGCTTGCAGTGACTGCTCATGCACGGCGCGAAAGGCGGTGGAATGCACCGGCACGCCAGCCGGCGTCAGGTCGTAGTAACCTACGGGTTGCATGCCCATCACTGCAAACAGGCGGCTGATGGTCGCCAGTTCGGCGGCGGTGCCCAGGCGTATCGCACCGTGGCGCTCCATGCCCAGGCGCTGGATTTCGCCGGTGCGGCGCAGGTGCTCGGCCAGGCTCTGGTCGCTCTCCAGCACCCGCGCATTGGTCTGCGCCACCAGTTCCAGCAGCGACCCGTACAACGGAACTTCATCCTGGTACATGTCGGACATGGCCCTGGAAAAGCCCTTGCGGATCTCGTCGGGGCTGACATGGGCAGTGACGAACATAGAAAAATTCCTGATGGCGGTGAGGATAACAGTGGCCGTGTCCCGATTTTGTTGAGCGCCACGCCGGCTTGCAAACGAAGATTCCTCTGGACTTCATTCTGCAAATGAATGAGATGACATGAATATGACCAAAATCCGCTGCACGGAAATTTCATATTCACGCGCTTTTCCTAACTAATTCTTCACGGAGCCCGCCCCGGCCGGCGTGAAAGAATCGTCACGTTCGCAGGGATGAAAACGTCGTTTCGCCATCGCTCACATAAAAAAATATTCAGGGGCCGTCGTTAATGAAAATATCTACACTGGCGTTGTCCATCGGCGCCGCCGCACTTGCACAACAGGCCTGCGCCGATGATTTCGGCCTTGGCGCGCTCGGCACCGGCAACGGGCACAGCGGCTTTCTCGAAGACAGCCATGCAGCCGTCAGCTCGCGAACCATGTACTACAGCGCTGACAACCGCTCGGGCAGCAATAACGACCTGCGCGAAGCCGCGACCCTGCTGCGTTTTGACTATAAATCCGGCTACACCCAGGGCACCCTGGGCGTCGGCTTCGATGTCATGGCCTTCGGTGCCTTGCGCCTGGACGGTGGCGATGGGCATACCGCAGGGCCGGGCCTTGCCGGCAACGGCAACAGCTTCTTCCCGACCAGAAACAACGGCACCGAGCCTGCCGATTCTTTTGGTCGCGCCGCGGGTAACGTGAAATTCCGTATCTCCCAGACGGAGTTGCACGTCGGCGGCGGCCTGGCGCCGGTGCTGCCGATCCTGGTTTCCAACGACAGCCGTGTGGCGCCGCAGACCTTTGACGGGGGCATCCTCACTTCCAACGACATTCCCAATGTCACGTTTACCGGCGGTGAGTTGAATCGCGTCGAGGGCCGTGCCTCCAGCAACTCCACGGGGTTGAGCGTGGCCGGGGGGACGCGGGACAGCGACAGCTTCAAATTCGGCGGCGTGGACTACAAGCCGTTTGGTGCTTCCGACAACATCGTCGCGAAAAACCTGACGTTGCAGTACTACTACGCGCAACTGCAGGACTTCTACACACAGAACTACGCGGGCCTGGTCCATGTGCTGCCTCTGGGCAACGACCAATCCTTTAAGACCGACCTGCGCTACTTCGACAGCCGCAGCGACGGCAAGAACGGCGAGAGCGGTTACCAGTTCAACAACAATGGCGGCTATGCCCGGCATGCCAACGAAGTGGACAACAAAACCTACAGCGCCGCCTTCACCTACCAACTGGGCGGCAGCAGCCTGATGCTCGGTCATATTGGCGTGGGTGATGACGGCGGTTTTGTATGGGTCAACCAGGGCAGCCTTGCCGATCCCCACGCCCAGGGCGCCGGTGGCAGCGACTTCTACCTGTTCACCGATGCGGTGGTCGGGCAGTTTTCCCGTGCGGGCGAGCAGGTCAACTTCGGCCAGTATGCGTATGACTTCAAGGCCTACGTGCCGGGCCTGAAAGCCTCGGTTGCCTACCTCAACGGCAGCGATATCAAATCCAGGGTCGCCGGCGGCCCTGACCAGAAAGAAAACGAAACCGATCTGCGCTTGGACTACGTGGTGCAAGCCGGCCCCCTCAAAGGCTTCGGGACCACCTTGCGCACCGGCACCTACCATGGCAAAAACACCGGCACCGCCGACCAGGACCAGACCCGCCTGATCTTCAACTACACGTACGCCATCTTCTAAGTCTTCATGTGCATCCGGGCGTCATTGGGTTCTACACTGCTGCCTATCCGGCAGGCGATGGAGGACTCAATGACGGCCACACCCACACACCCGATACTCGCCACCCTCGAAGGCCAGCGCCTGGCGACAGCGGATGCCGAACGCTGGCGCGAGTGGGGACCGTACCTGAGTGAACGCCAATGGGGCACCGTGCGCGAGGACTACAGCGCCGACGGTGACGCCTGGGCCTATTTCCCCCATGAACATGCACGCAGCCGCGCCTACCGTTGGGGCGAGGATGGCCTGGCCGGTTTCAGCGACAAGGCGCAACGCTGGTGCCTGGGTTTGGCACTGTGGAACGAGCGTGACAGCATCCTCAAGGAGCGCCTGTTCGGCCTCGACAACGCCGAGGGCAATCACGGGGAGGACGTCAAGGAACTGTACTTTTTCGTCGATGGCGTGCCGAGCCATGCCTACATGCGCATGCTCTACAAATATCCCCATGCGGCGTTTCCCTACGCCGACCTGATCGCCGAAAATGCCCGTCGCGGGCTTGAGGATGCCGAGTACGAAGTGCTCGACACCGGCGTATTCGAAGACAACCGCTACTGTGATGTAACGGTCGAATACGCCAAGCATCAGCCTGACGATATTTTCATGCGCATCACCGTGCATAACCGCGCGGACCAGCCGACGCGTGTGCAGGTGTTGCCCCAACTGTGGGCGCGCAATGACTGGAGCTGGACCTTTGACGCGCCCAAGCCGCAGTTGTGCCTGGACGGTGAGCGGGTGCTGGCCCGGCATCATGAGCTGACTGACCGTCACCTCAGCGCCTGGGGCCAGGACGGCCTGGAGTGGCTGTTCTGCGAAAACGAAAGCAACTTCCCCAAGCTCGATGGGCAACCGGCGCCGGGGCCGTTCAAGGATGGCATCAACGACTATGTGGTGGGCGGCGCAGACTCGGCAATTCGCCGCGACACGGGCACCAAGGTCGCCGCGCGTTTCAGCCTCGAACTGGCGGGCCAGGAGAGCAAAGCCCTGTACCTGCGGTTTGCGCCGGTGGACGCGCCCGAGGTCAATGCACGCAAGTTGTTCGAGCTGCGCCGCCAAGAGGCGGACGACTTCTACGCCGCCTTGCAGCAAGGCATTGCCGATGCTGACGCGCGCAATGTGCAGCGCCAGGCCCTGGCCGGGTTGCTGTGGTCCAAGCAGCTCTACTACTTTGATGTAAACCAGTGGCTCGACGGCGACCCGGCCCAACCCGCGCCGCCGCCCGAGCGCCTGCATATCCGCAATACCCATTGGCGGCACTTGTCCAATTTCGACATTTTGTCCATGCCCGATACCTGGGAATACCCGTGGTACGCGTCCTGGGACCAAGGCTTCCAGGCCGTGGCAATGGCGCTGATTGATCCGGGGTATGCCAAGCAACAGTTATTGTTGCTGGTTAAAGATCGCTTTATGCACCCCAATGGTCAGCTGCCGGCGTATGAATGGCGTTTCGACGACGCCAACCCGCCGGTACACGCCTGGGCCAGTTGGCGCGTGTATCAGCAGGACAAGGCGCTGACCGGTGTCGGCGACATGGACTTTCTCGAGCGGATCTTCCACAAGCTGCTGCTGAATTTTTCCTGGTGGGTCAACCGCAAGGACGCCGAGGGCCGCAACCTGTTCCAGGGTGGTTTCCTGGGGCTGGACAATATTGCCTTGTTCGACCGCTCGGCCCCGTTGCCGACGGGTTACCAACTGGATCAGGCCGACGGCACCGCATGGGTCGCGGCGTACGCCCTGGACCTGATGCGCATTGGCCTGGAACTGGCCAGGCGCAATGGCGTGTACGTGGACATTGCGGTGAAGTTCTTCGAGCATTTCCTCTATATCGCCGGCGCCATCAACCGCGTCGACGACAGCGCCGAAGGCCTGTGGGATGAGCAGGATCTGTTCTTCTATGACGTATTGCATCGCCCCGATGGCCAGAGCGAACCGGTGCGCCTGCGTTCCATCGTCGGGCTGATGCCGTTGTTTGCCGTCCTGGTGCTGGAGCAGCGTGAGCATGAAGGCCTGGACGGGTTGCGCGAACGGCTGTTGGGCTTCATGCATCATCGGCCGGACCTGGCCAGACTGGTCTCGCGCTGGAACGAACCGGGGCAGGGCAATCGCCTGTTGCTGGCGCTGCTGCGGGGCGAGCGCACCAAGGACTTGCTGCGCCGCATGCTCGATGACAATGAGTTCCTGTCGGCCTTCGGGGTGCGCTCCTTGTCCAAGGCCTTCGCCGATCAGCCCCTGGCACTGAAGATGAATGGCGACACCCTGTGTGCCAGCTACCAGCCCGGCGAATCCGACTCACGCTTGTACGGCGGCAACTCCAACTGGCGCGGGCCATTGTGGATGCCGGTCAACTACATGTTGATTGAATCGTTGCGCGAATTTCATCGGTACTACGCCGATAACTTCTCCGTGGAATACCCGACCGGCAGCGGTTATTTGTCGTCCCTGGAAGAAGTGGCCGACAGCCTCAGCGAACGTCTGACGCGGTTGTTTCTGAGGGATGAAAATGGCCTGCGCCCTTCGATGGCGGGGTATGCGCAATTGGAAGCGGACCCGGCCAGTCGCGATCTGGTGTTGTTCCATGAGTATTTCCACGGCGAAACCGGGCGTGGCCTGGGGGCGTCGCATCAGACGGGGTGGAGTGCGTTGGTGGCGTTGTTGCTGCAGCCGAAAAGCTAAGCCGCACCACTGACTCGCTTTTCTGTAGGAGCTGCATTGCTTGCGACATTGCAGGCAAAAAATCCCGCCACCACAAGGCTTGAATCAGGTAGATTCGCCGGCCTTACCCTTACAAGGATGTAGATCATGGCAAACCGCGCCATCGTTTCAAGCCCTGCCAACCTGCTGGGCGCATTGCTGGTCAGCGCGGCTGCGCTGCTCGCCTGCCTGCCGGTTGGCAGCGCCGGTGCGCAGGAGCTGAGGGCAATGTGCCTGGCATGCGATGTCGGCTTTGCGACCGATGCGACTAAATGGGTCAAGAACGGCATGTACCGTCTTGACGCCGTGACGCTGACGGATGACGAAAAGGAGATGGGTGCAGAAGCTGACGAGAAACGCAAAATGACCCGGACCAAACCTCTGGTTCTGGGCATTGATGAAAATGATGCGTTGGTTCAGGCAAGCGTAGACGCAATCGATGCCATGGGTAATTCGGGACGCGATAGCACTGTGTTGGAGCAGCAGTGGCCCGACCTGACTCGTCGTGCGCGGTACGCATACAGTCTTTTTATGGCTGAAGATCAACCTGTGGACTTTTATAAAGTCTATGTGCGGGTAGGTCGCAATCAATACATGGTGACGGTTGGCCGGGACGTGGAGAGCGGCGAATTCAAGATGAGACCGGGCCATTGGCGGTTCCTCAATGAATACGGCAACCCGGGTTCGCCAGAAGAAGTGGCGCAGTTTAAAAAAGTCGAAGCCGCTGCTGGGCGTTGATAACGAGGCTAGGGCCAGAAATGAAAAATCCCGCCGGAAGGCGGGATTTTTTTGAGCGCGGCGTTATCAGGCCGGGAACAGCTCGCTCAGCTTCATCGCCAGCATCATGTCGCCTTCGGTGCGCAGTTTGCCGCCCATGAAGGCCTGCATGCCGTCGGTGGAACCGTCGACGATGCCTTCCAGGGTTTCGCTGTCCATGACCAGGGTCACTTGGGCGTCCGGGTTTTCGCCTTCCTGCAGTTCGCAGGTCTTGTCCTTGACCACCAGCGAGAAGTTCTTGGTGTCGTCGATACGGAAGCCGAATACCAGGTCCAGGCCTTCGGCAGCGCTTGGGTTGAATTTGGCTTTCATTGCTTCTACGGCTTTAGCTACGTCAGTCATGGTTTCGATCCTTAAGGGTAGAGTCCAGTGACCTGGGGGTCACGGTTGGCCGCAGTTCATCGGAAAGTGATGAGCTGCGGCGCCTTCAGCAGTTGCAAGTGGGTATGACTGTTGAAGGAAGCCAGTGCCACCTCGCGACCACGGAATTTCAGCTGGTTGAGCGAGGTGTTAACAATTTGCCAGTTCAGTTCGAACGCCTGGGCGACCGGCATTCGGGTAATCAGGTGGAGCAGGGCGGTGATGGTGCCGCCGGAGGTGAACACTGCGATCCTGTGGGCGTTGTCGGCCGCTTCAAGGAGGCGCTGCAAGCCGCCCTCAACCCGTGCGACAAACCCCTGCCAGCTTTCCAGCCCCGGTGGGTCGTAGGTGCCGGCCAGCCAGCGCTCGATGATCAGGGCGAAGATGCGCTGGAATTCGCTGCGGTTCTGCGCGCCATTGCGCAGGATATGCATGGCGTTGGGTTCGGCGCCAAGCAGATCGGGGAGCAGGCCGCGAATGATCGCCTCGCCGTCGAATTCGTTGAACGCGCTGTCGATTTCCAGGGGCGGCACCGGCAGGCCGAGGGCGCTGTATTGATCGAACGCGGCGGTGGCAGTGTGCTGCTGACGGCGCAGATCACCCGACAGGCAACGATCGAAGGTCAGCCCCAGGTCGGCCAGGTGGCGACCGAGTACCTGGGCCTGTTCCACACCGACTGGCGACAGAACGTCATAGTCGTCTGCACCGAAGGAGGCCTGGCCATGTCGAATCAGATAGATGCTGCCCACGTCCGTTTTCCCGGTACGTTGAAAGTCTGGCGAGGTTATGAGGATGCCCGCGAGCTGTCAATGAAAAAACATACGCTTGTTTTAAAAGCTCGTTGGAGATGCGCTGGTGGCGGTTTGGGCACTGGTCCGCAGGCATGGGCGCCGGTATGCTGGGCCATCCGCGCCTGGCGCAGTGCATTCTTTAAGGAGACATATGGATTTTTTGGCCGAATACGCGAGCTTTCTGGCGAAGACCGTCACCCTGGTGGTCGCTATCCTGGTGGTGCTGATCAGCTTCGCGGCCCTGCGCAGCAAAGGCCGTCGTAAATCCGCCGGCCAGTTGCAGGTCAGCAAGCTGAATGATTTCTACAAGGGCCTGCGCGAGCGCCTGGAATCGAGCCTGCTCGACAAGGACCAGCTCAAGGCCCTGCGCAAATCCGAAAGCAAGGCCGAAAAAAAGCAGGGCAAGAGCAAACCTGAGGCCAAGCCACGGGTGTTCGTGCTGGATTTCGACGGTGACATCAAGGCCTCGGCCACCGAAAGCCTGCGCCATGAAATCACTGCATTGCTGAGCCTGGCCACTCCCAAGGACGAAGTGGTGCTGCGCCTGGAAAGTGGCGGCGGCATGGTGCACAGCTACGGCCTGGCGTCGTCGCAACTGGCGCGTATTCGTCAGGCGGGCGTGCCGCTGACCGTGTGCATCGACAAGGTTGCGGCCAGCGGCGGCTACATGATGGCGTGCATTGGTGAAAAGATTATCAGCGCCCCGTTCGCCATCCTCGGTTCCATCGGCGTGGTGGCGCAGTTGCCCAACGTCAACCGTTTGCTGAAAAAGCACGATATCGACGTTGAGGTGCTGACCGCCGGCGAATACAAACGCACCCTCACGGTGTTTGGCGAAAACACCGAGAAGGGCCGCGAGAAGTTCCAGGAAGACCTGGACATCACGCACCAGCTGTTCAAGAACTTCGTCTCGCGTTATCGCCCGCAGTTGGCGATTGACGAGGTCGCCACCGGAGAAGTCTGGTTGGGTGTTGCCGCCCTCGACAAGCAACTGGTCGACGAACTGCAGACCAGCGACGAATACCTCGCCACCAAAGCCAAAACCGCCGAGGTGTTCCATCTGCACTATGCCGAGCGTAAGAGCCTGCAGGAGCGCGTAGGGCTGGCGGCAAGTGGTTCGGTGGATCGAGTGTTGCTGACCTGGTGGAGCCGGTTGACCCAGCAGCGGTTCTGGTAACCCGCTTCTGAAAACACCGGTGAACCCAATGTGGGAGAGGGCTTGCTCCTGATAGCGGTGTATCAGCCAGCTTGTCTGTTGACTGGCACCCTGCTATCGGGAGCAAGCCCCCTCCCACCTTGGTGTTGTATAGGTCAGGGGCGACAGGTTTTGTAATAGTTTTGCTCTGTGGGAATTTTGTGTTTGGGCTGTAGGATTCAAGTCCTTTTGTTATTTCAGGATTTGCATGAACACCCTTTCGGAGCCCCCCAGTCGTCTTTCCCCAAGACACCCGCTGTCGTTGTTCCCGCTGAACCACCCCGTAGTTCGTCGACTAACCTTGTCCCGGTCCAATGATCGCGCCTTGCCGTGTCCGGCATTCTGAACAACCTGAATACAGAGAATCCATAGATGGAATGGTTAGCGGATCCAACGGCCTGGCTCGGCCTGGCGACCTTGATTGTGTTGGAATTGGTGCTGGGCATCGACAACCTGGTGTTTATCGCGATCCTGGCGGACAAGCTGCCGCCGGAGCAGCGCGACCGTGCGCGGCTGATCGGTTTGTCCCTGGCCTTGCTGATGCGCCTGGGCCTGCTGGCGAGCATTTCCTGGCTGGTGACGCTGACCCAGCCGCTGTTCGAGGTATTCGACAAGAGCTTCTCCGGGCGTGACCTGATCATGCTGTTTGGCGGCGTATTCCTGTTGTTCAAAGCCACCATGGAGTTGCATGAACGCCTGGAAGGCCATGTGGCCCAGCACAAGGGTCACGTGGCGTATGCGATGTTCTGGCCGATCGTGGCGCAGATCGTGGTGCTCGACGCAGTGTTCTCCCTGGATGCGGTGATTACCGCCGTGGGCATGGTCGACGAGTTGGCGGTGATGATGATCGCGGTGATCGTGTCCATCGGCCTGATGATCGTGGCGAGCAAGCCGCTGACCCGCTTCGTCAACGCGCACCCGACGGTGATCATGCTGTGCCTGGGCTTTTTGATGATGATCGGCTTCGCGCTGACTGCCGAAGGCCTGGGCTTTCATATTCCCAAAGGTTACCTGTACGCGGCGATCGGCTTCTCGATTCTGATTGAAGTGTTCAACCAGATCGCCCGCTCGCGGCGCAAGAAGTCGGCGCAAGGGGTATTGCCGGTGCGTGAGCGCACCGCTCACGCGGTGATGCGTCTGCTCGGTGGTCGTAGCCTGGCGGTGGAGGAGGTCGGTGAAGAGGTGACGGACCTGCTGCACGAGTCGGATGCTGCGCAGGGCCCGCTGTTTGACCGACGCGAGCGCGTGATGATCAGCGGCGTGCTGCAACTGGCTGAACGCCCGATCCGCACGTTGATGACGCCACGGGCCAAGGTTGACTGTATCGACCTGGCGGACGATCCCGAGAGTATTCGCCTGAAACTGATGCATTCGTCCTACTCGCGGCTGCCGTTGATCCGCAACGGCGCGGTGGATGAGCCCCTGGGTTTCGTGCACAAAAAGGAATTGCTCAAGGAATACCTGGCCGGCAACGAGCCGAATCTTGCACACCTGGCGCGCCGGGCGATCAACCTGCTGGAAAGCTTTTCGATCCTGAACGCACTGGAGCAGATGCGCCAGGAGTCCACCCATATCGCCTTTGTGATCAACGAGTTCGGAGATTTCATGGGTGTGTTGAGCATGACCGACATCCTCGAATCCATCGCCGGTGAGTTGCCGGACGCCAGCGAGATCGAAGGGCCGGGCATTGTCGAGAACGGCGCGGGGTTTCGTGCCGATGGCGCGTTGAACCTCGACCAAGTCCGCCGGCGCACCGGCTTCAAGGCGGCCGCTACCGAGGACTACCAGACCCTGGCCGGTCTGGTCATGAGCCTGCTTGATCGCCTGCCCGTGGTGGGCGATCACCTGGAACATGAAGGTTGGCGGTTGACGGTGGCTGCGGTGCGTGAGCGCCGGGTGACGCAGGTATGCCTTGAGCCTCTTTCAGGGCGCGCCTGAATATGCCTTCAAGGATTTGCTTTTGGGTTTCCGGGGGGCCAAATCCTTCGATGAACTCCTTGACCTTGCCGTTGACGTGGGGAACGAGAGTGGGTGTCGCTCTCACCCCCGGCAATCTGGGCGTTTTTGCGATATCGACCACCAGGCATTTCACTGTTTTGTAATGCCGTGCAACCGCTTCGAAGTGTTCGGCTGCGGGGCCGCATCCCGGGCAGGTCTCTGAAACAACCAGTATGAATACGATTGGAGCGGATCTGACGATCGACTGATACTGCTCGTTGGTGGCAATAGCGTCCTTTGCGATACCCATAGTGACTTCCCTCGGCCAGCGTTTTTTGCCAACGCTAGGCCGGTGGTGCATCGGCGTCTACTGTCAACTTTCACAGGTCCGGCTGACGCTCCAGTCGCTCCCGGGCCTTGCGCGCCTGGCTCGCGCATTTTCGGTATTCCTCATTGTCACGGGACGCTTTGGCTTCCCGGTAGGCATGGTGATTCTGGCTGGTGTAGTTGGTGTCGAAGGCTTCCTTGAGTTTCTGCAGTTGTTCCTTGCAGTCGCGGCGGTCATTGCTCGCCAGGGCGTTGCCCGCCACCAGATAACACAGCATTAACAGGCCAAGGCTCAATTTCATCCGGGGTTGCTCCGTGCAGGGGTTTGTTCGCTCTACAGATTAGCCCAATGGTGCAAGGTTGGTGCGCAGTAACACCGTTGTGGGGCATTGAGTAGCAGGGCGATTGGATGATGGCGCAACGCCGCTGCGCTCTTCAATCACTATCCTGCTGATCCATAAACGATTTCTCTCCCGCATATTTTTCTCTGAAGGCATATGGCACACTTTCTGCTGTCTATTCCGTTGTTACATACCAAGTTCCGGTATAGCGGAATACACATCTCCTGGAGTGCTTGTCATGCATCACCGACCTTCCGTGTTCAAAGCGTGTGTTTTTCTCTTCGCCGCATCGGCGTGCGTTGCCAGCCTCGCGCAGGCGGCGGACAGCAAACTCGATGATGTGCTCAAGCGTGGGCATCTCATCGTGGGTACAGGCAGTACCAATGCGCCGTGGCACTTCCAGGGAGCGGATGGCAAGTTGCAGGGGTTCGATATCGACATTGGCCGCATCGTGGCCAAGGGTTTGTTCAATGACGCGAGCAAGGTCGAGTACGTGGTGCAGTCGTCCGACGCGCGCATTCCCAACCTGCTGACCGACAAGGTCGACATGAGCTGCCAGTTCATCACCGTCACCGCCAGCCGCGCTCAGCAAGTGGCCTTCACTCTGCCGTACTACCGCGAAGGCGTCGGCCTGCTGCTGCCGAACACCAGCAAGTACAAGGAAATCGAAGACCTGCAGGCGGCGGGCGATGGCGTCACCGTGGCCGTGCTGCAGAACGTGTATGCCGAGGAATTGGTGCACCAGGCGCTGCCCAAGGCCAAGGTCGACCAGTACGACAGCGTCGACCTGATGTACCAGGCCGTGAACTCCGGTCGCGCCGATGCCGCGGCCACCGATCAGTCTTCGGTCAAATACCTGATGGTGCAAAACCCTGGCCGCTATCGCAGCCCGACCTACGCCTGGAGCCCGCAGACCTATGCGTGCGCGGTCAAGCGTGGCGACCAGGACTGGCTGAACTTCGTCAATACCGCGCTGCACGAAGCCATGACCGGTGTGGAGTTCCCCGCCTACAAGGCCTCGTTCAAGCAATGGTTCGGCGTTGACCTGCCGGAGCCGGCGATTGGTTTTCCTGTGGAATTCAAATGACCCGCAACAATCGGGGCGCGCTTGATGGCGCCCCATTCAGGTAGTGCCGACCATGAACTATCAGTTGAACTTTGCCGCCGTGTGGCGTGATTTCGACACCTTGCTGGCGGGCCTCGGCCTGGGCCTGCAGTTGGCCTTGCTGTCGATCGCCATCGGCTGCGTGATCGGCCTGCTGATGGCGTTTGCCATGCTGTCCAGGCACCGCGCATTACGTATCTTTGCTTCGGTGTACGTGACGGTGGTGCGCAACACGCCGATCCTGGTCCTGATCCTGTTGATCTACTTCGCCTTGCCGTCGCTGGGGATTCGCCTGGATAAAATCCCCTCGTTCATCATCACCTTGTCGCTGTACGCCGGGGCCTATCTGACCGAAGTGTTCCGCGCCGGTCTGTTGAACATTCCCAAGGGCCTGCGCGAAGCCGGCTTGGCGATTGGCCTGGGTGAGTGGCGTATCCGCGCCTATATCACCGTACCGGTGATGCTGCGCAACGTGCTGCCGGCGCTGTCGAACAACTTTATCTCGCTGTTCAAGGACACGTCCCTGGCCGCTGCGATTGCGGTGCCGGAGCTGACCTATTACGCCCGCAAGATCAACGTCGAAAGCTACCGGGTGATAGAAACCTGGCTGGTCACGACCGCGCTCTACGTGGCTGCCTGTTACCTCATCGCCATGCTGCTCCGTTACCTGGAACAGCGTCTGGCGATCCGTCGTTAAGGAGGGTTTCCATGTACGAATCCCCCAGTTGGCTGCATGAATTGTGGATCGCCCGGGAGACGCTGTGGGCAGGGTTTCAGACCAGCATTTATTGCTCGGCGCTGGCGATTGTTTTCGGCACCCTGATCGGCATCTTTGCCGGGCTGGTGCTCACTTACGGCAAGTTCTGGATGCGTGCGCCGTTTCGTCTGTATGTCGACCTGATTCGCGGCACACCGGTGTTTGTGCTGGTGCTGGCGTGTTTCTACATGCTGCCGGCGCTCGGTTGGCAGATCAGCGCGTTTCAGGCCGGCGCCGTCGGGCTCACGCTGTTCTGTGGCTCCCACGTCGCGGAAATCGTGCGCGGTGCGCTGCAAGCCATTCCCCGTGGGCAACTGGAGGCGGGCAAGGCGATTGGCCTGACGTTCTACCAGTCCCTGGGCTACGTGCTGCTGCCCCAGGCGCTGCGGCAGATCCTGCCGACCTGGGTCAATTCCTCCACGGAAATCGTCAAGGCCTCGACCTTGCTCTCGGTGATCGGCGTGGCCGAGTTGCTGCTGAGTACCCAGCAAGTCATCGCGCGCACTTTCATGACCCTGGAGTTCTACCTGTTCGCAGGCTTTATGTTCTTTGTCATCAACTACGCCATCGAGTTATTCGGGCGCTACATTGAAAAGCGGGTGGCCTTGCCATGAATCAACTTCAAACAACCGAGCCGCTGCTGAATATTCGTGGCCTGCGCAAGCAATACGGAGCAGTGGAAGTGCTCAAGGGTGTCGACCTGAGCCTGCAGCGCGGCAACGTGGTGACCCTGATCGGCTCCAGCGGCTCGGGCAAGACCACCCTGTTGCGGTGCGTCAACCTGCTGGAAGAATTCCAGGGCGGGCAGATTACCCTGGACGGCGAGTCCATCGGCTACAGCGACGTGGCCGGCAAGCGCGTGCGTCACCCCGAACGCGTGATTGCCCAGCACCGCGCCATGACGGGCATGGCTTTCCAGCAGTTCAACCTGTTCCCGCATTTGACCGCCTTGCAGAACGTGACCCTGGGCTTGTTGAAAGTTAAGAAAATGCCTAAGGACGAGGCCGTGTCGCTCGCGGAAAAATGGCTCGACCGCGTGGGACTTCTGGAACGTCGCAATCACTTCCCCGGCCAGTTGTCCGGCGGTCAGCAACAGCGCGTGGCGATTGCGCGGGCCATTGCCATGAACCCCAGCCTGATGCTGTTCGACGAAGTCACCTCGGCCCTCGACCCGGAGCTGGTGGGCGAAGTCCTCAGTGTGATCAAGGGGCTGGCGGAGGAGGGCATGACCATGTTGCTGGTCACCCACGAAATGCGCTTTGCCTACGAGGTATCGGACAAAATCGTGTTCATGAACCAGGGGCGCATTGAAGAGCAGGGCAGCGCCAAGGATATTTTCGAACGCCCGCAGTCGCCGCGCCTGACGGAATTTCTCAAGAACATTCGTTTTTAATCAAGGAGCTATTTTATGAGCATTACTCGTTACGGTGCCGGCAGTATAGCCGGCGGCGGCCAGCCACGTCCTTTCGCCCGCGCAGTGGAAGCGGATGGCTGGTTGTACGTCTCAGGCCAGGTGCCGGCGGTGGACGGCGAAATCATCACTGGCGGGATCATCGAGCAAACCCGCCAGACCATGCGCAACGTGGTGGCCATTCTTGAAGAGGCCGGCTACGAATTGAAAGACGTGGTGCGTGTCGGTGTCTGGCTGGAAGACCCCCGGGACTTCTGGAGTTTCAACAAGGTGTTCGGCGAATACTTCACCCCGGAACATGCCCCGGCGCGTGCCTGTGTGCAGGCGAACATGATGGTCGATTGCAAAGTGGAGATCGATTGCGTGGCCTACAGGAAAAAGGGCTAAATTGGCCCCCATTCTCAAGACCACAGCAACTCCAATGTGGGAGGGGGCTTGCCCCCGACAGCGGTGTATCAGTAACAGATGTATGGACTGACACACTGCAATCGGGGGCAAGCCCCCTCCCACAGGGGATCACTGTGCAGCACACACCCAAGACCGGACCGGAACCGCCATGACCGAAGACACCATCAAACGCCGCGCCAAAGGCCTGGACCGTGCGTTCGATATCCTCGATTTTCTCAAGGAAGTCGGCCAGCCGCTGCGCCCCAATGATATCGCCAGCGGCATCGGCAGCCCCAAGTCCACGGTCTATGAACTGGTCGCCTCGCTGCTCGAACGCCGCATCCTGGAAACCGTCGGCAAGGACGGTCATGTCTACCTCGGGCGCCAGTTGTATTTCCTCGGCCAGGCGCACCTGCGCCACTTCGACCTGACGCGTGAGGCCGACCACGCCCTGCAGGAAATCGTCAGCCAGACCCACGAAACCGCGCAGATGTGCCTGCTCAACGGGCGCAAGTACACGGTGGCGCTGATGCGCGAAGGCCAACGGCATTTCCGTATTTCTTCGGATATCGGTGAAAACGCGCCGATCCCCTGGACCGCTTCCGGGCGCCTGTTGCTGGGGCATTTGAGCGATCAGCAAATCATCGACCTGATCGACCCCGACGATTTCATCTTGCCCGACGGCCTGCGCCTGCCCCTGGAGACCTTCCTGGCGCAGATCCGCCAGGCTACCCTCGATGGGTTCTTCTCCTTCGACAGCGTGGCCGACACCTTCACCCACTGCTTTGCCGCCCCGGTGCGTGACGCGCAGGGCGTCAGCATTGCAACGCTATGCATCGTTGCCCCTCGGGCCGATGCGAGCAAAAACTATCACGACTATCGCCGGGTGCTGATCGACAGCGCCAACAACCTGGCCCGGCGCATTACCGAATAGGATTTTCCCATGTCTGCCTTCAATGCCGTTGAAAAAGGCGCCGCCGCAGTCGGCGCCCATCTGGTCCGCGACGTGAGCCTGCCGGCGCTGGTCCTGCACCGTGATGCCCTGGAGCACAATATTCGCTGGATGCAGAAGTTTGTCAGCAATAGCGGCGCCGAGCTGGCGCCCCACGGCAAGACCAGCATGATGCCCGCCTTGTTCCAGCGTCAGATCACTGCCGGTGCCTGGGGCATCACCCTGGCCAACGCCGTGCAGACCCGCGCCGCCTATGCCGGTGGCGTGCGTCGTGTGCTGATGGCCAACCAATTGGTGGGCGCGCCGAACATGGCGCTGATTGCCGACCTGCTGGCCGACAAGGATTTCGACTTTCATTGCATGGTCGACCACCCGGACAACGTCGCCGACCTGGGCCTGTTCTTCGCCGCCCGTGGCCTGCGCCTGAACGTGATGATCGAATACGGCGTGGTCGGTGGCCGGTGCGGCTGCCGCAGCGAGCAAGAGGTGCGCGAGCTGGCCAAGGCAATCAAGGCCCAGCCCGCAATGGCCCTGACCGGTATCGAAGGTTATGAGGGGGTGATCCACGGCGAGCACGCTATCAGCGGCATCCGCGACTTCGCCGCCAGCCTGGTGCGCCTGGCGGTGGACCTGCAAGACAACGGCCTGTTCGATCTGCCCAAGCCGATCATCACGGCGTCGGGGTCGGCCTGGTATGACCTGATCGCCGAATCCTTCGAGCAACAGAATGCCGCCGGGCGCTTCCTCAGCGTGCTGCGTCCAGGCAGCTACGTGGCCCACGACCATGGCATCTACAAAGACGCGCAGTGCTGCGTACTCAATCGGCGCAGCGACCTCAACGAAGGCTTGCGCCCGGCAATGGAAGTCTGGGCCCATGTGCAATCGTTGCCGGAGCCGGGCTTTGCGGTTGTCGCCCTGGGCAAGCGCGATGTGGCCTACGACGCGGGCTTGCCGGTACCGCTCAAGCGCTACAAGGCCGGCATCGTGCCGGCCGAGGGCGATGATATGAGCGCGTGCCAGGTCACCGCCGTGATGGACCAGCATGCGTTCATGACAGTGGCGCCGGGGGTTGAGCTGCGCATTGGCGACATCATTTCGTTTGGTACTTCCCACCCTTGCCTGACGTTCGACAAGTGGCAGGTGGGTTGCCTGGTGGATGAGCAGTTGCGCGTGATCGAGTCCCTGCGTACGTGCTTCTAGACCGAGTCGCGCCTATCGGGGGCAAGCCCCCTCCCACAGGGGAATGCATTCCAAATGTGGGAGGGGGCTCGCCCCCGATGAGGCCATCAGCCCCACCGAGACAGCAGCCATGACCACTGAACCGCGCATCGCCCTTATCGGCGAATGCATGATCGAACTGCAACACCGCGCCGATGGCAGCCTGCACCAGAGCTTCGGCGGCGACACCCTGAACACCGCTGTGTACCTGCGCCGTGAGCTGGGAGGTGTCGGCACTGTTGACTATGTCACCGCCCTGGGCGACGACAGCTTCAGTGATGCCATGTGCCAGCAGTGGGCCGAAGAAGGCCTGGGGCTGGGCATGGTTCAACGTTTGCCCGGGCGCCTGCCGGGCCTGTATTGCATCCAGACCGATGCCAGGGGCGAGCGCAAGTTTCTCTACTGGCGCAACGAAGCCGCCGTGCGCGACTGCTTCACTACACCGGCCGCCGAGCCGATCCTGGCCGCCTTGCCGGGCTATGACCTGGTGTATTTCAGCGGCATCACCCTCGCGGTATTGGGGGAGATTGGGCGCGAGCGCTTGCTGGAAACCCTGGTCGAAACCCGTCGCCTGGGTGGCAAGGTGGTGTTCGATAACAACTATCGGCCACGGCTGTGGGCCGATGTGGAAGCGGCCCGTGTGGCTTACCGCAAAGTGTTGGCCGAAGTGGATATCGCCTTGCTGACCGAGGATGACGAGCGCGCGTTGTTTGGCTATGAGGACAGCGAGCGGGTGTTTGCGGCCTATCCAGAGATTGCAGAGGTGGTGCTCAAGCGGGGCGCGGATGCGTGTTTGATTCGTTGCGCGGGTGAGCGCTTTGCCGTGCCGGCATTGAAGGTGCAGAAGGTGGTGGACACCACGGCGGCGGGGGATTCGTTCAGTGCGGCGTATCTGGCCGGTCGGCTCAAGGGTGCGTCGCCAGAAGAGGCCGCGTTGGCCGGGCATCGGCTGGCGAGTCGGGTGATTCAGGTGCCGGGGGCTCTGATACCGAGGTGAATGGCCGCCTGTGGCGGATCGGGGGCAAGCCCCCTCCCACAGTTAACCGCGTTTTAACTGCAAGAATGCAGCCCAATGTGGGAGGGGGCTTGCCCCCGATAGCGATGTAAAGCAACCCCATCAGTCCCGGTAAAACACCTGCACCAGATGATAGCCAAACTTGCTCTTGATCGGCCCATGCACCACCTTCACCGGCTTCTTGAAGATCACCGCATCGATCGCCCCCACCATCTGCCCGGGCCGTACTTCGCCCAGGTCGCCGCCACGCTTGCCCGACGGGCAGGTGGAGTACTTTTTGGCCAGCACGTCAAAGGCCTCGCCCTTGGCAATGCGCTGCTTGAGCTGTTCGGCTTCTTCGCTGGTCTTCACCAGGATATGACGGGCTTGGGCTTTCATTGATCTCTACCAGGTGTGCGACGGCGCGCGATTATGCCTGAACTCAGGCATCGACGCCGATCATGCTGCGGATTTTGGTGGCCAGGAGGTCAATGGAAAAGGGCTTGGCGATCATGTCCATGCCGTCCTCCAGGAAGCCCTGGCGTTCAGCGGCTTTCTCCGCATAACCGGTCATAAAAAGCACGCGCAGGCCCGGGCGATGCTGGCGGGCGATTTCCGCCAATTGCCTGCCGTTCATGCCTGGCAGGCCGACGTCGGTCACCAGCAGATCCACACGCAAGTCCGACTCCAGCAGCGGCAGCGCGGCGCGGGCATCCGCCGCCTGGTGAGCGGTATAGCCCAGTTCATCGAGTACGTTGACCACCAGCATGCGCACCGCCGGGTCGTCCTCGACCACCACCACGGCTTCTCCGGCCAGGGCCACCGGCGCTTCGCTCAGGCTGGTGGGCAGGCTGCTTTCCAGTGCAGTGCCATACAGACGCGGCAAGTAAAGGCGCACGCAAGTGCCCTGGCCGGGTTCGCTCTGGATAGTCACATGGCCGCCAGACTGCTGGGCAAAGCCGTAGATCATTGACAACCCCAGGCCAGTGCCTTGGCCGATGGGCTTGGTGGTGAAAAACGGGTCGAATGCCTTGGCGAGGATTTTCGGCGCCATGCCGCTGCCGTTGTCGCTCACCCCGAGCATCACGTAGTCGCCGGCTTTGACCGGCTCCAGCGTGGTGAGGTCGGTCCCGTCCAGGTAGCTGTTGGCGGTTTCGATCAGCAGCTCGCCGCCGTCGGGCATCGCATCACGTGCGTTGATGACCAGGTTGAGCAGGGCGTTTTCCAGTTGGCTGGCGTCGGTGTTGACCGGCCAGATGTCCTTGCCCAATTGCACTTTGAGTGCGATATGTGCGCCCTTGGTGCGGCGGAACAAGTCTTCCAGGGACGCCACCAACTGGTTGGGGTCGGTGGGGCGACGGTCCAGCGACTGGCGCCGCGAAAACGCCAGGAGGCGATGGGTAAGGGCGGCGGCGCGATGGGCGGACGACACGGCAGCGTCGGCAAAACGGCCGATGTCTTCGCTGCGCCCGGCGGCGATATAGCGCTGCATCAAGTCCAGGCTGCCAATGATGCCGGTCAGCATGTTGTTGAAATCATGGGCGATACCACCGGTGAGCTGGCCTACTGCTTCCATCTTCTGTGCATGCCGCAGGGCGTCTTCGGCCCGTTCGCGCTCGAACATCTCATTCTGCAGGCGCTCGTTGGCCTCGGCCAGGGCCTGGGTACGCTGGGCTACGCGTTCTTCGAGGTTCTCGTTGAGGTGGCGCAGGGCTTCTTCGGTGAGCTTGCGCTCGGTCTCATCAATCACAAAGATGTAGAAACCGTTTACCGAGCCGTCGTTGCTGAAGCGTGGCAGATACTTCATCAAGGCATGGCGCGCTCGCCCGTCGCGATGCGGCGTGACAGTCATGAAGCTGCACGCCTTGCCGGCGAGCGCGGCGGCGATCTTGTCTGCGCGCCCGGCGTATACGTCGTCGCCGATGACTTCGCGGATGGTCTTGCCGTACAGCTCTTGCGGCGTTTTGCCGTACCAGTCGAGGTAGGCGCTGTTGTTCAGGCGAAAGCGCTGGTCGTGGTCGACGTAGCCGATCAGCACCGGCATGGCGTTGATGATCAGTTGCAGCTCGGTCTGACTTTGACGCAGTGCCTGCTCGGTGTGCTTGCGCTCGGTCAGGTCCAGCGCGGCGCCAAGGAACCGCGCCGGCCGTCCCTGTTGGTCCTTGTAGCAACGGCCGCGGGCAAACACCCAGCGCACCTGGCCGTCGGCTTGCTGCAGGCGGTACTCCTCGGCGTATTCGGTGCCGTGGGTGATGCAATGCTTGATGCTGTGCGTGACCATGCCCCGGTCTTCGGGGTGCACGCCGAGCAGGTACGCGCTGATGGGCAGCAGGCCAGCCTCATTCGGGTTGACGCCATGCAGGTAGGCGAAGTGTGCATCGGCGATAAAGAGGTCTTCACCGATGTCCCAGTCCCAGGTGCCCACCGCGTCGGTTGCTGCCAGGGCCAGTTGCAGGCGTTGCTCGGTGTTGTGCTGGGCCTTGAGACTGTCTTCGGAGCGCTGCTGCAGCTCGAGGGTTCTGCTGCGCCGCTCGTTGGTTTCGATGGCAGTGACCAGGATGCCGGCAACGCGAGCGCTTTCATCGCGTACCGGGCTGTAGGTCAGGTCGAGCCAGATTTCGGTATCGCGGCCCTGGCGCTGCAACACAAAGCGTTGCTCGCTGAAGGTGCGCACCTGGCCGCTGAGCACGGCGTCGTAGACCGGCGCGGCGAAGCTTTCCAGCTCGGGCCAGGTGTGGTGCGCCGGCTGGCCCAGGGCGCCGGGATGCTTGTTGCCTATCAGTTGGGCAAAGCCATCGTTGTAGATCTGAGTGAGGTGCTGGCCCCACAGCAGCACCATCGGCATGGGTGAATGCACGACGATATCGACGGCGGTGCGCAGACTTTGCGGCCAATCAATGGCCTCACCGAGAGGGCTTTGCGCCCAGTCCAGCCGCTTGATCAACGCAGCGGCTTCGCTACCGGTGGATGTTCCATTCATAAAAAGCCCTGAGCATGACGCCTTGAAAAAATGACAGCCCCCATTGTCCCAAGGAACGGCAACGGGTGGCTACCCCCAAAAAATAGCATGCATTAAGGGTTTTTCTTCAACACGCTGCGTCAGCGCTGAAACCTTTCATCTAATAAGCCAGCTCGGCTCTGTCGCGAAATTGCTCCAGTGCCTGGGGGTTGGCCAGGGCATCGGTGTTTTTTACCGGCTCGCCATGCACCACATTGCGTACCGCCAATTCGACGATTTTTCCGCTGATGGTGCGGGGAATATCCGTGACAGCGATAATCTTCGCCGGCACATGGCGCGGTGTGGTATTGACGCGGATCATCTGACGAATCTGCTGCTCCAGCGCCTCGTCCAGTTGCACGCCGTCATCCAGGCGCACAAACAGCACTACGCGCACATCGTCCTGCCAGCGCTGGCCGATAGCGAGGCTTTCCAGCACCTGCGGGACTTTCTCCACCTGGCGATAGATCTCGGCGGTGCCGATGCGCACGCCGCCAGGATTGAGCACCGCATCGGAACGGCCGTGGATCAGCAGGCTACCGTTCAGGTGTTGCTCGGCGTAGTCGCCCTGGGCCCATACGCCGGGGAACTGAGTGAAATACGAAGCGCGCAGTGTCTGCTGCTGCGGGTCGTTCCACAGCCCGATGGGCATGGCGGGAAAATGCCGGGTACACACCAGTTCGCCTTTTTCGCCGACCAGCGGCCGGCCCTGGTCATCCCACACTTCGATGGCCATGCCCAGGCTCTTGCACTGCATTTCGCCGCGGCGCACCGGCAGCACCGGGTTGCCGATCACGAAGCAGGAGACGATATCGGTGCCGCCAGACATCGACGACAGGCACAGCTCGCCCTTGATCTGGCGGTACACATAGTCGTAACTCCGGGGCGACAGCGGCGAACCGGTGGAAATCAGGCCCTTGAGGCTGCTCAGGTCGTGGCTCAGGCGTGGCTGCAGCCCGGCTTTCTCCAGGGTGGCCAGGAACTTGGGGCTGGTGCCGAACACACTGATTTTTTCCGCATCGATCAGGTCGATCAAACGCTCGGGCCCGGGGTGGAACGGTGAGCCGTCATACAGCACCGCCGTGGCACCAATCGCCAGCACCGACACCAGCCAGTTCCACATCATCCAGCCGCAGGTGGTGTAGTAGAACAGGCAGTCTTCACGGGACAGGTCGGCATGCAGGCCATGTTCCTTGAGGTGGGTGAGCAGCACGCCGCCGGTGCCGTGAATGATGCACTTGGGCACGCCGGTGGTGCCGCTGGAATAGAGGATGTACAGCGGATGATCGAACGGCACCGCGACGAATTCGGGCTCGCCGCCGGCCTGGTAGACGTCGTCCCACAGCCTGACCCGGGCCTGGGTGAGGTAGTCGCCGACCTGCGCATGCGCGCGCGCGTAGGGCACGATGATCAGTTGCTCCAGGGACGGCAGCCGTTCGAGGATTTCATTGAGCTTGGCGCGCTGGTCGATGGTCTTGCCGGCATAGCGATAACCGGCGCAGGTGATCAACACCTTGGGTTCGATCTGGCCGAAACGGTCGATCACGCCCTGGGTGCCGAAGTCCGGTGAGGAGCACGACCAGATCGCGCCGAGACTGGTGGTGGCGAGCATGCCGACCAGGGTTTGCCAGGTGTTGGGCATGCACGCGGCCACCCGGTCACCGAGGCCGACCCCGGCCGCGCGCAGGCTTTTTTGCAGGCCGGTAACGTGGGCGGCCAGTTCGGCGTAGGTCAGTTGTTCGCGCTGGCCGTCTTCGCTGATGGCTACCACCGCCGGGTGATCGTCGCGACGGCGCAGCAGGTGCTCTGCGAAGTTCAATGTCGCGCCGGGAAACCACTGGGCGCTGGGCATCTCCTTGCTTTCGATCAGCGTGGCGCTGGGCGGGCTGCGAAACTGCACGTCGAAGAACGCCACGATGGCCTGCCAGAAGTCCGCGCGCTGGTCGATGCTCCATTGGTGCAGGGCAGGGTAGTCGACCAACTGTTCGTTGTAGCGTTGGTTAATGTAGCGCCGGAACTGGTCCATGCGCGTGTTGGCAATGCGTTCCGGGGAGGGTTGCCAGAGGATGTCGGACATAGCGAGATCTCTTGTTCTTATGCACGTTCTTCCAAACAATGGAGTTCCAGTGTGGGAGGGGGCAAGCCCCCTCCCACATTAATCTCCACTGTCTGGGGTTATTGGGCCAGCCAGCCGCCATCGATGTTCCACGCCGCACCACGCACCTGGGCGCCGGCCTCGCTGCATAAGAACAGCACCAACTCACCCAACTGCGACGGCGTCACAAACTCCAGCGACGGCTGTTTTTCCGCGAGCAAGTCCTGCTGCGCCTGCCGCGGCTCCACCCCACTGGCCACGCGATCATCAATCTGCTTCTGCACCAGCGGGGTCAGCACCCAGCCTGGGCAAATGGCATTGCAGGTCACGTTGCTGGTAGCGGTTTCCAGGCCGACGACTTTGGTCAGGCCGATCACCCCATGCTTGGCCGCCACATAGGCCGCCTTGCCCACCGAACCCACTTGGCCGTGCACCGAGGCAATATTGACGATACGTCCCCAGCCCCTGGCCTTCATGCCCGGCAGGCTCAGGCGGGTGGCGTGGAACACCGAGGACAGGTTGATGGCGATGATCGCGTCCCAGCGTTCCACCGGAAAGTCTTCCACCGCCGCCACGTGCTGGATGCCGGCGTTATTGACCAGAATATCGACGCCGCCGAACTCGCGCTCGGCATAGGCGAGCATCTCGGCGATCTGCGCCGGGTCGCTGACGTCCGCCGGGTGATGCCCGACCTTGCCGCCCAATGCCTGCACCTGGGCGATCACCGCGCTGGCGTCGCCGAAGCCGTTGAGAATCAGGCTGGCGCCGGCGTTGGCCAGGCTCAGGGCAATGCCCAGGCCGATGCCGCTGGTGGAACCGGTAACCAGGGCCGTCTTGCCGTTCAATCTCGTCATGAAAACCTCACACAATGCCGGTGGCGTAGAAAGTACCGATCACCACGAACACCGCGAGGGTCTTGATGATCGTGATGCCGAAAATGTCCTTGTAGGCTTCGCGGTGAGTCAGCCCGGTGACCGCCAGCAGCGTGATCACCGCGCCGTTGTGGGGCAGGGTGTCCATGCCGCCGCTGGCCATGGCCGCGACCCGGTGCAGCACTTCAAGGGGAATATTGGCCGCATGGGCCGCTGAAATAAAGCTCTCGGACATGGCTGCCAGGGCGATGCTCATGCCGCCGGACGCGGAGCCGGTGATCCCGGCGAGCAGGGTCACGGTAATGGCTTCGTTGACCAGCGGGTTGGGGATGCCCTTGAGCCAGTCCGCCAGCACCAGAAAGCCCGGCAACGAGGCGATCACCGCCCCAAAACCATATTCCGAGGCGGTGTTCATGGCGGCGAGCAGCGCGCCGCTGACCGCACTTTTGCTGCCTTCGGCCAGCTTGCTCTTGATCGCCGAGAAGCCGAACACCAGCACCACGATAATCCCCACCAGCAACGCCGCCTGCACCGCCCAGATCGCGGTGAGCTTGGCGATTTCGGTGGTCACCGGGGTGCTCATGCCGGGCAGGCTGAGGCTGTGGGTCTTGCCGTACCACTGTGGAATCCAGTGGGTGAACAGCAGGTTCATCACCCCCACCAGAATCAGCGGCGACAGCGCGATCCAGGGGTTGGGCAGGGTCAGGTCCTCGGCGGTCTCCGGCTCGTTGCGCAACTCGGTGCCATAGCCTTCACCCGCGCGCTGGGCCTTGTTGCGCTGGCGCGCCAGGTACAGCATGCCGGTGCAGAACACGAAGATCGTGCCGATCAGCCCCAGCCACGGCGCCGCCCAGGCGGTGGTGTTGAAGAACGTGCTGGGGATAATGTTCTGGATCTGCGGCGTGCCGGGCAGGGCGTCCATGGTGAACGAGAACGCACCGAGGGCGATGGTGGCCGGGATCAGGCGCTTGGGTATATTGCTCTGGCGGAACATCTCCGCCGCAAACGGGTACACCGCAAACACCACCACGAACAGTGACACACCGCCGTAGGTGAGCAGGGCGCAGACCAGCACGATCACCAGCATCGCCTGGCGCGTGCCGAGCAAACGAATGGCGGCGGCGACAATCGAACGCGAAAAGCCCGACAACTCGATCAGCTTGCCGAACACCGCACCGAGCAGGAACACCGGGAAATACAGCTTGATAAAGCCGACCATCTTTTCCATGAACACCCCGGTAAAGGCCGGGGCGACAGCGGACGGGTCGGTGAGCAGCACGGCGCCAAGGGCGGCAATCGGGGCAAACAGGATGACGCTGTAGCCACGGTAGGCAGCCAGCATCAGCAGCGCCAGGGCTGCCAGGGCAATGATCACACTAATGGTGTGTCTCCATCGGATTGTTATTGTTGTGGGGGGTGGGGCTTTGGGGAGGTATAGCGAGATGTGTGCCAAGTGTTTAACTTATTGAAATACAAGGTTATTTATTGTTTTTCGGATCGGGGTATTCGGGCTCTGTCTCAATCTGGAGACAGGCACTGCTCAAATGTGGGAGGGGGCTTGCCCCCGATAGCGGTGTTTCAGGTTAAATAACTACATATGACCCACTGCAATCGGGGGCAAGCCCCCTCCCACATTGGATTGTCTTGATGTTGAGAATTTTGTCTCTTTAGGGAGACTGGGTGAGTCCCAAGGCGATCATTTTCTTGTACAGCGTCGACCGTCCCAGTCCCAGTCGCTGGGCGGCCTCCACCACATTCCCCGCGCATGCCTGCAAGGTCTCGCCAATCAACTGTCGATCAAACCGCGCTCGCGCCGCCGCAAACGACTCGCCCTCAACCGTAGCCACTGCATCGCGCTCCACCGGGCTGAACGTACCAATCGCCGCACGAATCTCCCCGGCGTTCAACACCAGGTCATCACTCAACAACGCTGCCCGCTCAAGCACATTGCGCAGCTCGCGGATATTGCCCGGCCAGGCATGCCGGGCCAACAGTGTCAGCGCTTCGGGGCTCAATTCGTGCCGGCTGCGCAGTTCTTCCAGAATCGCTTCGCTCAGCGCGGGGATATCCTCCAGGCGTTCACGCAACGGCGGCACCTGGATCGGCAGGACATTGAGTCGGTAATACAGGTCTGCGCGGAATTCGCCACGCTTGATCGCCGCCTCCAGGTCCATGGAGGTGGCGGCAATCACCCGTACATCGCTGTGCAACATCTCGTTGGAACCCACAGGTTCAAATTCCTTTTCCTGCAGCACCCGCAATAACTTGCTTTGCAGGGGCAGCGGCATGTCGCCGATCTCATCCAGAAACAGCGTGCCACCCTGGGCGATCTGGAACTTGCCGGGGCGGCCCTTGCGGTCGGCGCCGGTAAAGGCGCCTGGGGCGGTGCCGAAAAATTCGGCTTCGAGCAGGTCGTGGGGAATCGCCGCGCTGTTGATGCTGACGAACGCCTTGTGGGCGCGAGGCGACGCGCCATGGATAGCCTGGGCGAGCAATTCCTTGCCGGTGCCGGTTTCGCCGAGCAGCAGCACCGGCGATTCGGCGCTGGCACTGCGCCGCGCGCGGCGCTTGACTTCAAGGCTGGCGGCGCTGGTGCCGATAAAGTGCGCGAAGTTGTATTTGCTTTGCCGAGAGCGCAGCAACGAACGGGTGGACGCCAGCTCCTGCTGCAGGCTCAGGTAGCGCTCGATCAGCGGCGACAGGCTGCGCAGCTCATCGAACAGCGCAAACCCGATCGCACCCATCACCGTACCCGCTTCGTCGTGGATCGGCAGGCGCATCACCACCAGCGGGCCTTTGGGCGTGTCCTGGATATCCAGCAGGATCGGCCGGTCATTACGCACAACCTGGCGCAACAGGCTATTGGAGATCACCTGCTCGCAGGGTTGGCCGATGGCCTGCTCCGCGCTCTGCAGCCCGAAACGCCTGGCGTAGCGTTCGTTCATCCAGACGATGTTTGCGTCGCGGTCGACAATCACCGTGCCTTCGCTGGACTGCTCGATGATCTCGAACAGCGACTGAATGGCCTGGCCGCGAACCTGTTGGTAATCCTTGAGGCTGGTACTCATGGGTACGGGATCCTGTAGGAGCGAGCTTGCTCGCGAAGGTCGTCAACGATAATGCGGCGCTTCTGGAGGAATCTGGAGCATTCAATTTCTTCGCGAGCAAGCTCGCTCCTACAGGGGGATGTGGGCTGCGGCCAGCAATTCTTTGGTGTAGGGGTGTTGCGGCGACTCAAAGACCTCATGACTGGCGCCGCGCTCCACCACCTTGCCGTCCTTGACCACGATCATATCGTGGGCCATCGCACGCACCACCGCCAGGTCATGGCTGATGAACAGGTAAGTCAGGCCGTATTTCTCCTGCAGTTCGCGCAGCAAGGCCACCACTTGTTTTTGCACCGTGCGGTCCAGCGCCGAAGTGGGTTCATCCAGCAGCATCAGCGCCGGCTTGAGCACCAGCGCACGGGCGATAGCGATACGTTGCCGCTGGCCACCGGAAAACTCATGGGGGTAGCGATGGCGGCTGGCGGGGTCCAGGCCCACATCCTTGAGCACCTGGATCACCTGCGCCTCGCGGTCGGCGAGGCTGCACGGGGCATGCACTTCCAGGCCTTCGCTGATGATCTGCTGCACCGACATGCGTGGGCTGAGGCTGCCATAGGGGTCCTGGAACACCACCTGCATCTGCTTGCGCCAGGGACGCATCTGCTGATGGTTGAGCGGGTCGAGGGCCTGGCCCTGGAAGTGGATGCTGCCGCTGGAGTCCAGCAAGCGCAAAATCGCCTGGCCGAGGGTGGACTTGCCCGAGCCGGACTCGCCGACAATCCCCAGGGTCTTGCCCCGTTGCACGCTCAGGCTGATGCCGTCCACCGCACGCAGGTAGGTCCTGGGCCGAAACCATCCGCTGCCAAGGCGAAACTGCACAGTCAGGTCATCGACCTGCAAGACCGTCTCGCGTTCTTCACTGCACAGCGCATCGCCGGAAGGTTCGGCGTCCAGCAGCAGGCGGCTGTAAGGGTGCCGGGGCGCGGTGAACAGCGTCTGGCAATCGGCCTGCTCGACGATCTCCCCGGCGCGCATCACGCACACCCGCTGGGCAATGCTGCGCACCAGGTTGAGGTCATGGCTGATCAGCAGCAGTGACATGCCCAGGCGTTGCTGCAGGGACTTGAGCAACAGCAGGATCTTGCGCTGTACGGTCACGTCCAGCGCCGTGGTGGGCTCGTCGGCAATCAGCAGCTCCGGCTCGCAGGCCAGGGCCATGGCAATCATCACCCGCTGGCGCTGGCCGCCGGAGAGTTGATGCGGGTAGGCCTTGAGCCGCTCCCGGGGTTTCTGAATGCCCACCAGGTCGAGCAGCTCAAGAATGCGTGCCTGCGCCGCCTTGCCCCCCAGGCCCTTGTGCAGCAGCAGGGTCTCGCCGATCTGCTTTTCGACCGTATGCAGTGGGTTCAGCGAGGTCATTGGTTCCTGGAAGATCATGGCAATGCGGTTGCCGCGCAACTTTTGCAGGGCCGCTGGCGATGCGCCCATCAGCTCCTGGCCGCGGTACTTCACCGAGCCAGTGCTGTGGGCCCCGGCGTCGGGCAGCAATTGCAGGATCGAGTGGGCGGTCACCGACTTGCCCGAGCCGGACTCGCCAACCAGCGCCAGGCATTCGCCGGGGCGTACGTCCAGGCTCACGTTGCGCACCACGGTCTGGCCGCTGAACGCCACGCACAGGTCACGGATTTCAATCAGGTTCATACGCGATCACTCATGAGCGAGGGTCGAAGGCATCACGCAACGCCTCGCCGATAAACACCAGCAGCGACAGGATCAGCGCCAGGGTGAAAAATGCTGTCAGGCCCAGCCACGGCGCTTGCAGGTTCTGCTTGCCCTGGGCGATCAACTCACCCAGCGAAGCACTGCCGGCCGGCATGCCGAAGCCGAGAAAGTCCAGGGCGCTCAAGGTCGAAATCGCCCCGGTCAGGATGAACGGCAGGTAGCTCAAGGTTGCGGTCATGGCATTGGGCAGGATATGCCGGGCAATGATCTTGCCGTCGCCCAGGCCCAAGGCGCGTGCGGCCTTGACGTATTCCAGGTTGCGCCCGCGCAGGAACTCGGCGCGCACCACGTCCACCAGGGCCAGCCAGGAAAACAGCGCCATGATCCCCAGCAGCCACCAGAAATTCGGCTCGACGAACCCCGACAGAATAATCAGCAGGTACAGCACCGGCAGACCCGACCACACCTCCAGGATGCGTTGGCCGAGCAAGTCCACCCAGCCGCCGTAGTAACCCTGCAACGCGCCGGCGGCGATGCCGATGGCCGCGCTGATCGCGGTCAACGCCAGGGCAAACAGGATCGACACCCGCGCGCCGAAGATGACCCGTGCCAGCACGTCTCGCGACTGGTCATCGGTGCCCAGCCAGTTCACTGTCGACGGCGGGCTGGGGGCAGGGCGGGTCAATTCGTAGTTGGGCGTGTCGTCGCTGAAGGGAATCGGGGGAAACAGCATCCAGCCGCCGTCCTGTCTTATCAGCTTTTGCACGTACTCACTGCGGTAGTCGGCCTGGAACGGCAGTTGCCCGCCGAACTGCTGTTCGGTGTAGCGCTTGAACACCGGGAAATACAGCTCGTTCTTGAAGCTGAGCACCAGGGGTTTGTCATTGGCGATCAACTCGCCGCCCAACGTCAGGATGAACAGGCCGATGAACAGCCACAGGGACCACCAGCCGCGACGGTTCTTCTTGAATCGCTCGAACCGCCGACGCGCCACCGGAGACAGATTGAGCATCAGGCGTTCCTCGCGGCAAAATCGATACGCGGGTCCACCAGGGTGTAGCACAGGTCACCGATCAGTTTTATCAAGAGGCCGAACAGGGTAAAGATAAACAGCGAACCAAACACCACCGGGTAGTCCCGCGACACCGCTGCCTCGTAGCTCATGCGGCCCAGGCCATCGAGGGAGAAAATCACCTCGATCAGCAGCGAACCGGCGAAGAACACGCTGATGAACGCCTGGGGAATCCCGGAAATCACCAGCAGCATTGCGTTGCGAAACACATGGCCGTAGAGCACGCGGCGCTCGCTCAAGCCCTTGGCGCGCGCGGTCACCACGTACTGCCGGGTGATTTCGTTGAGGAACGAGTTCTTGGTGAGGATGGTCAAGGTGGCGAACCCGCCGATCACCAGCGCCGTGACCGGCAATACCAGGTGCCAGAAGTAATCGGCGATCTTGCCCACGGTGCTCAGTTCTTCGAAATTCTCCGACACCAACCCGCGCACCGGGAACCAGTTCAGCGAGGTGCCGCCGGCAAAGACCACGATCAGGAACATCGCGAACAGAAACGCCGGCATGGCATAGCCGATCACGATGGCGGTGCTGCTCCATACATCGAAGCTGCTGCCATGGCGCACTGCCTTGCGTATGCCCAGGGGGATCGACACCAGGTAGGTAATCAAGGTGGCCCACAGGCCGAGGGAAATGGTCACAGGCATCTTTTCCAGGATCAGGTCGATCACCGTCGCGCCGCGAAAGAAGCTGTTGCCGAAGTCCAGTCGGGCGTAGCTCTTGAGCATCAGCCACAGGCGTTCCGGCGCAGGCTTGTCGAAGCCATATTGCTTTTCGATGTCCTTGATCAGTTTCGGGTCCAGGCCGCGGCTGGCCCGCGAGCCGCTGATGCCTTCGCCGGCAGCGCCTGCGACACCGCCCCCGCCGATGCCTTGCAGGTGGGCGATGGCTTGTTCGACCGGCCCGCCCGGCGCGGCCTGCACAATAACGAAATTCACCAGCAGGATGATCACCAGGGTGGGGATGATCAGCAGCAGGCGCCGCACGATATAGGCAAACATCAGCGCGCGCCCCCGCGTTTTTCCAGCTTGGCGCGCATCTGCTCATTTGTCAGCGGCGTCGGGCTGACTTCCCACCAGGTTTCCAGGGCTTCATCGTTTTTCGCCTCGATGGCCGGGCGGCCGAAGCGGTTCCACCACGCCGCGGACGTGCCCGGCGGGTAGTAGTTGGGAATCCACAGGTAGTTCCATTGCAGCACCCGGTCCAGCGCGTGGGCGTAGGTGAGCATCTGCGCCTGGGTGTCGGCCTTGACCAGGCCATTGACCAGGCTGTCGACGGCCGGGTCCTGCAGCACCATATAGTTATTGGCGCCCGGATCGAACGCGGCGGCGGAACCGAAGAAATTGTACAGCTCCATGCCCGGTGATGCCGTGACCGGAAAGCCGGTGACAATCATGTCGTAATCCCGTGCCATCAGGCGGTTGACGTATTGGGAAGAGTCGATGCGGCGGATATTCAAGGTGATACCGATTTGCGCCAGGTTGCGCTTGTAAGGCAGCAGCAGACGTTCCACACCCGCCTGGGCATTAAGGAAGGTAAATTCCAGCGGCTCGCCCTCGGCGTTGACCAGTTTGTCGCCGTCAGGCTTCCAGCCCGCTTGCTCCAGCAGGGCCAGGGCTTGCAACTGCTTGTCGCGGATCACGCCGCTGCCATCGGTGACGGGCGCCTTGAACACCTGGGTAAACACTTCATTGGGAATCTGCCCGCGCAGGGGTTCAAGGATCGCCAGTTCTTCCGGGGTCGGTAACTGGGTGGCGGCAAGCGGGCTGTTGGAGAAAAAGCTCTGCTGGCGGATGTACAGGTTGCGCATCATCTGACGGTTGGCCCATTCGAAATCCCACAGCATGGCCAGGGCCTGGCGTACACGGCGGTCCCTGAGCATCGGCTTTTGCACATTGAACACATAGCCCTGGGCCGGTTGCGGCATCTCCTTGGCCAGATGCGCGCGCTGCAGGCGGCCATCATCCAGGGCCGGGCCGTTATAGCCGATGGAGTACCCGGTGGCGGAAAACTCCCGGTTGAAATCGTAGGCGCCGCCGCGCAGCACCTGGCGCGCCACTTCGGTGTCGCCGAAATACTCCAGGCTCAGGTGATCGAAGTTGTACAGGCCACGGCTGACCGGCAAATCCTTGCCCCACCAATCGGGGTCGCGGGTAAAGGTGATGGTGTTGCCGGAGTCGATCTTGCTGACCTTGTAGGGGCCACTGCCCAGCGGCGCTTCATAGCCGCCGCCGTTGGCGAAGTCGCGGGTCTTCCACCAATGCTCGGGAAACACCGGCAGGGTGGCTATATCCAGGGGCAGGGTGCGGTTTTCATTGCTGGAAAAGTCGAAACGCACCTGACGCTCGCTTTCGACTTCGACATGCTTGACGTCGGCGAACAGCGTGCGAAAGCGCAGGCTGCCTTGGGTCATCAATAAATCGAAGCTGTAACGCACGTCTTCGGCAGTGATCGGTTTGCCATCGGCGAAACGCGCCTTGGGGTTGAGATAGAAACGCAGCGACAGCCCGTCGTCGGCGCGCTCCATCTTTTGCGCAACCAGGCCATAGACCGTGTAGGGCTCGTCCAGGGAACGCTGGGCCAGCGGCGCATACAGCCAGCCATCCACCTGCGACACGCCGATGCCTTTGTCGATATACGGCAAAACGTGATCAAAGCGCCCGATCTCCAGGGCGGAGCGGCGCAGACTGCCGCCTTTGGGCGCATCCGGGTTGGCATAGTCGAAATGGCTGAAGCCGTCGGGATATTTGGCCGGCTCGCCGTACACCGTGAGGGAGGCTTGTGGTGCGGCGATCACGTTGGGGCCGGTCATAAACAAGACCAGGGTGATGCTGAACAGTTTTGGAAAAGCCAGTCGCATTATCAGCCTTGAGCACGTTTGACAAAAATAGAGAGCGGTACGTTAACGGCTTAAGCGTCGTCAGTCATCACATGCACAACGGCCCGCCAAATGGCGGGCCGTTGTTTACAGCGTCAGCACGGACCGATCAGTCCTGGCGGCTGGTGACTTCCAGCAGGTGATAACCGAACTGGGTTTTCACCGGGCCTTGTACGGTATTGACCGGGGCGCTGAAGACGACGCTGTCGAATTCCTTGACCATCTGGCCCGGGCCGAACGAACCCAGGTCGCCGCCTTGACGGCTGGACGGGCAGCTGGAGTTGGCTTTGGCGACTTCTGCGAAATCAGCGCCGCCTTCGATCTGGGTCTTGAGTTCGTTGCACTTGTCTTCAGTGGAAACGAGGATGTGGCGGGCGGTGGCTTTGGCCATGGGAAATAACTCCTTAAGTGAAAAACGGTGAGCCTACCGGATTCAGGCGGTTATTTCCCGGCAAAGTTCCACCGGCTTGCCTGACCGGGTGAGGAACGGCCTGGCATGCGCGATTCAGGCCAGAACGATGTAGTCGTTCTGCTGAACGATGGGGGCGTGCGGGCCCTTGACCAGATGGATATAGCGGCCGTCCACCAGGTCGATGGGCAGGCAGTCGTCGATGTCCATGACCGCGTCGGTGTGGGCCTGGGACCAGTGGCGCAACATCCGCTGCTTGCCCATGCTCATCGCTTCGCGCTTGTCGCGCGCGACCAGCAACAGGTAGTGATGGGCTTCGCCAAAACTGTTGGCCTCATAACCGCCGAGGTTGATGAAATACAAGTGCGGCGCATCACCGTGGGGTGCCAATTGGCTGAATTGGACCTGCCAGCCGTCGACACCCTCGACCGCCATCCACGAATCGATGTGCACGCCCTTGGGGCTGCCAAACCAGGCGTCGCGCAATTGCGGGTAGGTGGCTTGCAGCGTATCCGCCACGGCAAACGCCACATCGTGTACTTCGATCCGGGCCCTGGGGTGCTTGCCCCCGAGCATGACAACAAACAGCATTGCGAGTGATTCCTGGCGAATGAGCAAAGGCCAACCATACTGCGATTGAACCCTTTTGTCCGGTCAATGCCACACTGTTAATTCGCCAATTCATCAGGAGGTTGTCATGCGCACCATCGATCTGGCCGGCGTTCCCGTCCCTGTCATCGGCCAGGGCACCTGGCGCATGGGCGAAGACCCCAGCCGGCGCCGCGCCGAAGTGGGCGCATTGCAACTGGGTATCGACGAGGGCCTGACCCTGATCGACACCGCCGAAATGTATGGTGAAGGCGGTGCGGAAGAGGTGGTCGGCGAGGCCATCAAGGGCAGGCGCGACCAGGTATTTTTGGTGAGCAAGGTCTATCCGCACAATGCCAGCCGCACCGGCGTGCCCCGCGCTTGTGAAGCGAGCCTTGAGCGCCTGGGTACCGACTACATCGATCTGTACCTGCTGCACTGGCGCGGCCAATACCCTCTTGAAGAAACCGTCGAAGCGTTCGAGCGTTTGCGCGAAGCGGGCAAGATCGGCCGTTGGGGTGTTTCCAATTTTGATGTGGCAGACCTGCAGGAACTGGCATCCCCCGTGTGTGCAACCAACCAGGTGCTCTACAACCTTGAAGAGCGTGGCATTGAATTCGACCTGCTGCCGTGGTGGCAGCAACACCACTTGCCACTGATGGCTTACTGTCCAGTTGCCCAGGGCGGTGCGCTGTTGGCGAGCCCGACGCTAAAGGAAATTGCCCGTCGTCATGAGGCCACTCCCGCGCAAGTCGCGCTCGCCTGGGTCTTGCGTCAAGACGGCGTAATCGCCATCCCCAAGGCAGTCACTCCCGAACACATACGGCAGAACGCCGCCGCTGCGAAGCTGGTATTGGACGAACACGACCTGGACGCGATTGATCGTGTGTTCGGCGCGCCCAAGCGCAAGCATCCGTTGGCGATGGTGTAATGTCCGCAGGAACGGTGCCTTCCCTGGACCGTTCCCGCTCGCGCCGCCGTTAGCCGGCCACCGGGCTGCGCCAGTCATCCGCGCCGGACGTACCGGCTACTTCATGGGTCCAGGTGATCTTGCGATAGCTGAAATAAACGTCCTCCAGATGGGTGAAATGGGCGTTGTCCGGGTCCTGGCAATTGGGCATGCGCGACTGGATGTCCACAATCGTTGCGCCTTCCAGCTCAACGGTGAAGTAGTGCTCCTGGGTGCCTGCCGAAGAAGTACGAAACCATTCCAACCGGCACGACACTTCCTCCCCCGAGGTCAGTGCACTGAATAGCAGGGGCGAGGACTTGTCGAAGACCTTGCTGATCATCAGCGGTTTGTGCACACGCTGGCCGGTAGGCTGGCCCGATTGCGGATCGCGGGGAATGATCACCTGATGCGCAAACGCCTGCACCAGAATCTGGTCCTCATGGCCTTCCTGATAAATGTTTCCTACCGAGTCCTGGGTGAATGTACCTGCGGTGATCAAACCTTGTTTGACGCCGGTGACGGAGAGGTACGCGGGTGTTGGCATGACGGGTTTCCTTGTCTGTTTGAGTAGGTGTTCCCGCACGGCGAGGTTGCCGGGCGGGTAAGTGCCTATAACAAAAAGCGTGCCTGAAAGTGCATGAGTCAATGAAATCAAGGCGATGGAGTTGAAAAGGCCTAATGTGTTTGAAAGTTGCGGGATTGTTTTGCGATTTTTTTGTATTTTAAGTTGCACATAAGTGCGCAGATAATTGCTCATGGTGATAGGTCAGTGAATAAGCGTATCTGCGAATAACTGAAGGGATTTTCACTTGATTAAGTGCGCAAATCGTTGCGCAGGCCACGATTTTAGAGGGTTGTAGGAGATTCCTTAAGTCCCGCTCTGCGGCTTGCTGGTTGTTTTCAGGGTGGCTAAGGTTCGTTCACTTCGTTGCGTGCTGAACGCAGCTCAAGCGGAACTCTGATACAGATTTTTTCAGTATCAAGTTTGCCTATTCAGACTTATTAGTTGTGTGCCGTCCAAAAATGGTTCATTCAGAAAAGCTCTGCGCTTATTACCAGGAACTTGCACGAACCCCTTGTTCGCCAGGGAGTTTCGCAGGCAATGATGTGCGTTTTTCGAGTGAGTTTGAAACAGTGGAAACCGAGGTCGCCAAGACACAATCGATACATGGCGCGAGCCTGCCGGATTGGCCGCAGGTCTGCGAGATGAGTGAGCGCCTGCTGCGCGAGCAATCCAAGGATCTGCGCGTCGCTGTATGGCTCACCTGGGCGCTGCATCAGCGTGATTCATTTCCCGGGTTGCTGGCCGGCCTCGTTCTACTGGTTTACCTCTGCGAGCATCACTGGGCACAGGTGTATCCCGCCAAGTCTCGCACCCGCGTTGCCGCGTTGGATTGGCTGGTGACGCGCCTCGACTCGCTCTTCTCTCATAACGTGTCACTTGTCGACCAGATGCCCTTGTTCCAGGCGTTGCATGAACACCTCATGCGCCTTGATGAGCTATTGAATGAGCATCTGGGGAGCGACGCCCCGTTGTTGTTGCCGAGCCGGCGACAACTGGCGGAGCGTCTGGAGCGTGCTACGCAAGGTGGTGTAGAGCCCGCGGGCATCGCGGGCGTCATTGCCCAGGTCAAGCAGGCGGGCACGCAGTTGCTCAAGCCTGAACCGCCTATCAACAACGAAAAGGACGCCCATAAAGCGCTGCGCGCTTTACAGGAACAGGCCCGTACGTTATGCGCCTGGTGGTTGCGTCAGAATGCCACCGACCTGCGAGCCTGGCGTCTGGGACGCACCTTGGCCTGGCTGAGCCTCGTCAACTATCCCGATGCCAACAGTGAGGGGGTGACGGCATTGCGTCCGCTCGCCCCCGACAAGCTTAAACGTTACCAGGATCGCCACAGCCAAGGCCATCACGCCGAGCTGTTGCTTGAACTCGAGGCCAGCCTGGCGGGCGCATTGTTCTGGTTTGATGGCCTGCGCATGGTCTGGGAATGCCTGGAAGCCTTGCATGCGGACCAGGCAATGACCGAGCTGGAAATGAGTTTCGCGTTGTTATTGCAACGTTTGCCGAACCTGCCGGAATTGCGCTTCGACGACGGTACGCCGTTTGCGGCCCCGGCGACCTGTGAGTGGATCACGCTCCACGTGATTCGCCACTTGCACAAACCCGAGCCTTTCAATGCTGTGGCCGATGTCGGCGGCGAACCCTGGGAAGCCGCCTTGCAGGCAGTCATGCCGAGCTTGCGCAAGGACGGGCTCAAGGCAGCAGTGAGCGTGCTCAAGCAAGGTTTGCAGAGTGCCTGCAGTGAACGCGCGCGCTTTCATTGGCGGCTGGCGCTGGCCAGGTTATGCGTGCGTGCGGGCAAGCCTGACTTGGGCAGAATTCAATTGGAACAACTGGACCTTGAGTTACAGCACGCGGGCCTGGACCGCTGGGAGCCGGAGCTGGCCCTGCACGTCGGTCGGCTTCTGTATCGCTGCTATGACCTGTTGCCACAAAGCCACGCCTTGCGCGAAAGCAAGGACGCTACGCACCGCCGGTTGTGCCATGTCGATCTGGAAGCGGTACTCGAATAAAAAATCATCAAAAGGAGAAACACCATGGCCAAAGACGGTTCGGTAGCACCCAAGGAGCGTATCAATATCACCTTCAAACCCGCGGTTGGTGGTGCGCAGGAAGAAGTCGAGCTGCCGTTGAAACTGCTGGTGCTGGGGGATTTCTCCCAACGTGGGGATCCACGCAAGCTTGAGGATCGCAAGCCTGTCGGAATCGACGGGAACAGCTTTGACGAGGTGTTGGCCAAGCAGGCCTTGAACTTGACATTGAGCGTGCCCAATCGCCTTCAGGATGAAACTGACGTTGAAGATCTGGCGATCCAGGTCCGGATCAACTCGATGAAGGATTTCAACCCCGCCAACCTGGTCGAGCAAATACCGCAGCTGCAAAAGCTGATGGTGCTGCGAGAGGCATTGGTGGCGCTCAAGGGGCCACTGGGCAACACCCCGAGCTTTCGTAAAGCTATCGAGCAGGCACTGGCCGATAGCGACTCCCGTGCTCGGGTACTGGCCGAATTGGGACTGAGCCACGCCGATGCCGAACCTATTCAGTAAAAGGACACTGAACCATGACAATTATCCAGCATGGCCCGCAACCCCAGCCAAAAACCGCCGCCGAGTGCGGCATTCTCGACAACATCATTGCCCAGACATTGCTGGGTGCCGATGACGAGGCTTACAGCATTGCCAAGCGGGGTGTGTCGGCGTTTATCGAAGAGCTGGTCAAGCCCCACAACCGCGAAGAACCGGTCAAGAAACGTCTGGTCGACCGGATGATCGCCGAGATCGATGCCAAGCTCAGCCGACAAATGGATGAAATTCTGCACCACCCGGACTTTCAGGCACTGGAGGCGGCCTGGCGAGGGCTGCAACTGCTGATCGAGCGCACCAATTTCCGCGAGAACATCAAGATAGAGCTGCTGAACGTCTCACGGCAGGACCTGCTGGACGATTTCGAAGATTCCCCGGAAGTGATCCAGTCGGGGCTATACAAGCATATCTACAGTGCTGAGTACGGCCAGTTTGGCGGCCAGCCGGTAGGCGCGATCATCGCCAACTACTTCCTGTCACCCAGCGCGCCCGATGTGAAACTCATGCAATACGTGTCCAGCGTTGCCGGTATGGCTCACGCCCCGTTCATCGCTGCCGCCGGGCCAGGTTTCTTTGGTCTGGAAAGTTTTACCGGCCTGCCTGACCTCAAGGACCTCGGGGATCATTTCGAGGGTCCGCAGTTTGCCAAGTGGCAGAGCTTTCGCCAGAGCGAAGATGCTCGCTACATCGGCCTCACGGTACCGCGTTTTTTGCTGCGCACGCCGTACGACCCCCATGAATGCCCGGTCAAAACCTTTGCCTACCAGGAAAATGTGGTCAACAGCCACGAGCATTACCTGTGGGGCAATACCGCTTATGCCTTTGCCACTCGCCTGACCGATAGCTTCGCGCGCTTTCGCTGGTGCCCGAACATTATCGGCCCTCAAAGTGGGGGAGCGGTCGAGGACCTGCCGTTGCATCACTTCCAGAGCATGGGTGAGATTGAAACCAAGATACCTACCGAGGTACTGGTTTCAGACCGGCGCGAATATGAGTTGGCGCAAGAAGGGTTCATCGCCCTGACCATGCGCAAGGGCAGCGACAACGCGGCCTTCTTTTCCGCCAGTTCCGTGCAGAAACCCAAGACGTTCGGCATCAGCGAAGAGGGCAGGGCAGCCGAACTGAACTACCGGCTCGGCACCCAGTTGCCTTACATGATGGTGGTCAATCGCCTGGCCCACTACCTCAAGGTTTTGCAGCGTGAACAATTGGGCTCGTGGAAGGAACGGACCGACCTGGAGTTGGAACTCAACAAGTGGATTCGCCAATACGTGGCGGACCAGGAGAATCCCAGTGCGCAGGTGCGCGGGCGGCGTCCATTGCGCGCAGCGCGCATTGTCGTCAGCGATGTCGAGGGTGACCCTGGCTGGTACCGCGTCAGTTTGAGCGTACGGCCGCATTTCAAGTACATGGGGGCGGACTTCACCTTGTCCCTTGTCGGCAAGCTCGACAAAGAATGAGGCGAGGCCAGGGAATGCGCCACTGCAACAGCTTTTTCGAGCGCCTTGACCCCGACGCGTCCGCCCGTGTGTGCCGCCTGACCTCCGTCGCCGCGCATCTGACGAAAATGCTCAGTACCCGTGCGGGCAGCGTCCAGACGCTGCCGGATTACGGCTTGCCTGATCTCAATGATATGCGGCTCAGCCTGCATGAATCCCTGACTCAGTCGCGCCTGCTGATAGAGCGCTTCATCCAGGCTTACGAACCACGGCTGGTGAATGTACGCGTCAGGGTGCTGCCCCGCGTGCATGAAACCTTGGCATTGGCGTTTGCCATTGATGCCGGACTGCTCATTGACGGTGGCACCCAATCTGTCGTGTTCCATGCGCGCCTGGCCGGCGCAGGACAAGTGGAGGTCTGCGCAGATGGCCTTTAACCGTTATTTTCAAAGCGAACTCAGTGCGCTGCGGCAACTCGGGCGGCGCTTTTCCGAGCGTAACCCGGCCTTGGCGCCTTTTCTCGCCGAGGCCGGTCAGGACCCGGATGTGGAGCGTTTGCTGGAGGGTTTTGCGTTTCTGACCGCCCGCTTGCGCCAGAAGCTGGATGACGAGCTGCCCGAGTTGACGCATTCCTTGATGCATCTGTTATGGCCCAACTATATGCGGCCAATGCCTTCTTTGAGCATCCTGCAATTCGACCCGTTGAAGTGCACCGGCCCCAGCGTTCGAGTGGCACGGGATACCGCCGTGGAAAGCCTGCCCATCAAAGGTGAACGTTGCCGTTTCAGAACCTGCTATCCCACCGATGTCATGCCACTGCAGCTTCGTAGCCTGGATTACACCTGCCAGGGCACGGTGGACTGGTTGGACCTGCGCCTGACCCTGGACGCAGAGGGCAATTTCAGTGCATTGGCATTCGATTCGTTGCGCCTGCACCTGGCCGGAGACCGTTGCATCAGCCAAGGCCTGTACCTCGGTCTATTGCGCCACCTGGGCGGTATTGAGCTGCAGCTGTTGAACCAGAACGGCTTGCCGGTCCGCGGTATCGATGATCAGCCTGCCACGCTACGGCTCAGCGCCGACCAGGTCCGGCCGGTGGGTTTTGCACAGGAACATGCGTTGATTCCTTACCCGCAAAACACCTTTTGTGGTTATCGCCACCTGCAGGAGTATTTCACGTTTCCCGAGAAGTACTTGTTTGTCGATATAGAAGGGTTGGCTGCCCTCCATCGGCTTCCCCAAGAGGTGCTCAAGCAGGCACACGGCATGCTGTTGCGATTCGAACTGTGCGGCCAGGACCGTGCGCTTGCGCACCCCACCCTGGACAACGTGAAGCTGTACTGCACGCCGATCGTCAACCTGTTCAATCACGATGCGATACCGATTCGGCTGGACGGAAAACAGGATGAATATCTCCTGTTGCCCGGGGAGTACTCCCCGGGCAACGCCGGTGTGTTTTCGGTTGATCGCGTTACAGGATGGCGCCCTGGAGGCTTGGGTTATCAGACGTACGTGCCCTTCGAGTCGTTCGAGCATGACAGCGACCTGCAGACTACCGGGGCGCTCCCCAGCTTCAGCATCCGTCAACGGCCTTCGGTGCAGCATGAGGGGCTGGTCACCTGGATAGGGTTTGCCGGTCGCCGCGAGCAGGGCCCGGAAACCCTGTCGATCGAGCTGACGTGCACCAATGCAGGACTGCCGCGACAGTTAGGGATCGGTGAAATCAACCAACCTGGCGAGCACACCCCTGAGTCGCTGACGTTTCGCAATATCACCGCACCAACCGCGAGTTACGCGCCGCCGCTGGACCAGGATTATCTCTGGAAGCTGATCAGCAACATGTCGCTCAACTATCTGTCGTTGACCGATATCAACGCGCTGAAAGTGATTCTCGAAACCTACGATCTGCCGCGCTATCACGATCGACAAGCGCTGAACGTCAGCCGGAAAAAGTTGGGCGCGCTGCGCTCCATCGGGCATGAAGCGGTTGACCGCTTGCACCGTGGCCTGCCGATTCGCGGCTTGCGGGTGGACCTGACGGTGGACCCCCTGGGGTTTGTCGGCCAAGGCGATCTGTTTGTGTTCGCTTCGGTCCTCAATCAGTTCTTTGCGCTGTACGCCAGCCTCAATTCCTATCACGAGTTGCGAGTTATCAGCACACAAGGAGACGTGTATCTATGGCCGTTCCAGATGGGGCAGCAACCCCTGCTTTGACTCGGCTTTGCCGTGTCATCCGCGAATACACGCTGTTCCAGGCCGTGGTGCAGGTGGTCGCACGCTTGCGCGAAGCCCATCCACGGCTGGATGAGGATGCCCTGTACGACCTGCTGGAATTCCAGGCCAATCCAGGCCTGGGGTTTGCGGGGCACGATATTGACCGTGTGGAGTTTTTCATGGACCACGGGACCTTGCGGGCGCGCCTGCGCATCAATGTGCTGGGGTTGTTCGGCGCGGGTTCACCATTGCCCGCTTTTTATGCCGAGCAGGCATTGATGGATCGAACGGGGGGCAATCCTGCGCGGGATTTCCTCGATATGTTCCACCACCGCCTGCACCGTCTGATGTTACCGATCTGGCGCAAATACCGTTACCGGGCCTGTTTTCAACCGGGCGCCAGTGATGGGTTTTCGCAGCAGATGTTTGCGCTGATCGGCCTCGGCAGTCACGCGATACGGGGCGCTTCGCGTCTCGATTGCAAGCGCCTGCTGCCTTACCTCGGGCTTCTGAGCCTGCGAACGCATTCGGCCGCGCTGATCGAGACCGTCCTGCGGTATTACTTCAAACATGCCCCGGTGTTCGTCGAGCAATGGGTTGCGCGCACGGTGGACGTTGCGCAGTCGCAGTGCAATGACTTGGGCCGCGCCAACTGTGCGCTTGGTCTGGACCTGGTGTTGGGGCGCCGGATCGCAGACCGTAGCGGCAAGTTCAGAGTGCATATCACGGCGTTGGGCTGGCAGCGGTTCCACGATCTTCTCCCCACGGGAACGGCGTATGCCCCGGCGTGTTCGCTGGTTCGTCTGACCGCACCGGACGCGCTGCAATTTGACCTGCGCCTGGTGCTGGCGCCCGGTGAAATCCGGGCACTGCACATCGGCGCAGACAATGTGTGCCGCCTGGGTTGGACCAGTTGGCTGGAACATGAGCGAGCCGAGGGCGCGATCACACTCGCCGGGCATTTTCATTAAGGATTGATGAGCATGATTAATGTGGACCTGCAACAACTGATCCGCACGTTGACGGACCAGACCCGCCGGGACCTGACGCGTTCTGCCGAGCGCTGCATGACGAGAGGCGGCCATGAAGTGTTAGTGGAGGATCTGCTTCTGGCCTTGCTCGAGCATCCCGCAGGGCTGATGGCCAAGGTCTTGTCCGATGCCGGCGTTCCCGTGGGGGAACTGCAAGCAGCCTTGCAGCCCAGGCGTGAGCAGAGTGCTACACGCAACCCCGTGTTCGCCCAGGCCTTGGTGCTGTGGCTGCAACAAGCGGTGATGGTTGCGCACGTCGAGTTGGACCAACGTTTCGTCGATCACGGCGCCCTGTTGCTGGCACTTTTACAGCACCCGCTGGAACACGCGGGCAGCGAGTATTACGCCGTACTCAGGCGCCTGGATACGGGTCGGCTGCGTGATTTTCTGAAGAGCCGGTCCGGCGAGAATCAGCCGATTGCCGCAGAGTCGTTGTTGCAGCGCTTTACCCAGGACCTCACCCGGCAGGCCCGTGAGGGCCGGATAGACCCCGTGCTGTGTCGCGAGCGTGAAATACGCCAGTTGATCGATATTCTGCTGCGGCGGCGCAAGAACAACCCGATTCTGGTGGGGGAGGCCGGAGTGGGGAAAACGGCGATCGTCGAAGGGCTGGCGTTGCAGATCGTCGCTTCACAAGTGCCCGAGGCCCTTGAAGCGGTTCGCGTGCTGACCCTTGATATGGGCTTGCTGCAAGCGGGGGCCGGCCTCAAAGGCGAGTTCGAGCGGCGTCTCAAAGGGGTAATCGATGAAGTGAACGCATCGCCGGAGCCGGTGATCCTGTTTATCGACGAAGCCCATACCCTGGTTGGCGCTGGCGGTCAGCCGGGAGGCCTGGACGCGGCCAACCTGCTCAAGCCGGCGCTGGCTCGCGGGGCGCTGCGTACGATTGCCGCCACCACTTGGTCGGAATACAAGCAGTACGTCGAAAAGGACCCGGCCTTGGCGCGGCGGTTCCAGCCGGTACTGGTCGAGGAGCCCGGTGTAGAGCAGGCAGTGTCGATTCTGCGGGGATTGGTGCCTGCCTATGAAGCGAGTCATGGCGTGTATATCCGTGATGATGCGGTAGCGGCGGCCGCTCGCATGAGCGCACGCTATCTTGCAGACCGACAACTGCCGGACAAGGCAGTGGACGTGCTGGACACTGCCTGTGCCAGTGTTCGCACGCGTCAGGCCATGCCGCCGCAGGCATTGCAGACGCTACGTGCCGAGCTGATCGAAGGTCAGCGGCAGGCGCGGGCGCTGGGTCGCGATGCCGCGCTCGGTTTGCCCGTGAATGCACAGGCTTTGCAGGCGTTGACGCTGCGCCTGGAAACCCTCGAACACGAGCGTCTGACACTTGAACGGCAGTGGCATGAGCTGGATGGGCAACCGTTGGCCAAACCTGAGGTCTGCCCGCGTGGCGTAGCGCAGGTCATCAGCGCGTGGACCGGTATTCCCATTGAGCAGTTGGCCCTCGAACCGAACGACAAGGTCCTGGGTTTTGCCAAGGCCCTGCGCGCGCGCGTGCTTGGCCAGGAACACGCGGTGCAGACCCTGGATCGCGCCTTGCGCGCGGTCGCCGCGGGGCTGAACAAGGCCGACGCCCCGGTTGGGGTGTTTCTGCTGGTGGGGCCGAGCGGTGTCGGCAAGACCGAAACGGCGCTGGCGCTGGGCGACCTCTTGTACGGCGGTGAACAGTTCGTGACCACAATCAATATGTCGGAATATCAGGAGCAGCACGCGCTTTCCCGATTGATCGGCGCGCCACCAGGTTATGTCGGTTATGGCCAGGGTGGTGTACTGACGGAAGCCGTACGCAAGCGTCCCTATTCAGTTGTGCTGCTCGACGAGGTGGAGAAAGCCGACCCGCAGGTGTTGAACCTGTTTTACCAGGTCTTCGACAAAGGCCGGGCCAATGATGGCGAAGGGCGGGAAATCGACTTTCGCAACACCGTGCTGCTGATGACCTCCAACCTCGCAAGCGACTGTATCAACGCGCTTTGCGCAGACGGTCAACGACCTGACCCTCAAGTGCTGCAAGACGCGATTTATCCGGTACTGCGCGCCCATTTCAAGCCCGCATTGCTCGCCCGCATGCGTGTCGTACCGTATTACCCGATTGGGGAGAAGGTGCTGCACGACGTGGCCGCACTCAAACTTGCGGGCCTTGGCCAGCGGCTGCATCAGCGCCAACTGGCGTTCACCTGGTCGCCTGGATTGGCTGCGCACATGACCGAGCGTTGCGCTGATGGCGACAGTGGTGCGCGGTACATCGACCAGTGGATCGAGCGGCATTTGTTGCCGCATATGGTGGATGGTCTGCTCGGCGCCATGGCCGTGGACGCGCCGGTTTCGTCGGTGCACGCCCGATTGGATGGCAACGGTCTGCCTGTCTGTGAGTTCAGCCAATGACCGGGAAAAGCCTTGAGCAACTGCCTGACCCGCTTGCCCATGCCAGTGCCTTGCTCGACTGTTTCACGCGAATAGGCCTGGACACTGACGCCGCTTCATTGCCCGGCGTGTGCGTTTCGGCTGCGGCACAAATGAGCCATTGCGAACTCAGCCAGCTGTACCGGCTCGATGAAGGGACTGGTCGGCTTGATCTGATCGCCCAGCACCTGAGCGCGACGCCCTCGTTGGTGGCAGCGGCTGCGGGTCTCGACCTGCGACAGGTGCCTTTGCTGCGCGACACAGTGGACCAGGGCGTTGCCGTCATTGTGAATGACGGGCAGAACAGCCCGTACGACATGGCTTTTTTGCCGGTGCTTGCGTCACCTTGGCGCGCCGTGTTGAGCGTGCCGCTGTTCAACCGCCTCAATGCAGTCACGGGCGTGTTGCTATGCGCCGCTCAACGCCCGGCGGCGTTACAAGGGTATGCGTGCTCGCTGGGCCAGTTCGGCAGCTTCGCCTTGCAGCAATTGGCCCTGTTGCGCGGCCTGCAGTGGGTGCCGGCGGTCGCACCGCAAGCGCGCGAAAAGGCGCTGACCGACACTTATGGCCTGACTGGCAGCAGCACAGCGATGGCACAAACCTGCCAATTGATCAGCAAGGTGCTGCATACCGCTTATACCGTCCTGCTGCGGGGAGAAACCGGCACCGGCAAAGAGGTAGTGGCTCGGGCCATCCACTTGGCAGGGCCGCGTGCGGCCAAGGCTTTTGTGGTGCAGAACTGTGCGGCATTCCCGGAAGGCTTGTTGGAGAGTGAGCTGTTCGGCTACCGAAAAGGCGCATTCACCGGTGCCGAGCGCAACCATGCCGGGCTGTTCGACGCCGCGCATGGCGGCACCTTGCTGTTGGATGAAATCGGCGATATGCCACTGTCGCTGCAAGCGAAGCTATTGCGGGTATTGCAGGAAGGCGAGGTTCGCCCATTGGGCGCCGGCGCTGCGCACAAGGTTGATGTGCGCATCATCGCGGCGACCCACCGCGACCTGGCAGCCATGGTCGCCGAAGGCAGCTTTCGCGAAGACCTTTATTACCGGCTTGCCCAGTTCCCCATCCAGTTGCCCGCCTTGCGTGAGCGGGACGGGGATGTGCTGCAACTGGCACGGCATTTCGCCGACAAGGCGTGCGCAAGCCTGGGGAGGACGCCTGTGCAATGGTCGAATATCGCCCTCGATCAGCTGTCGAGTCATCCCTTTCCCGGCAACGTGCGTGAACTCAAGTGCCTGGTGGAACGAGCCGTTCTGTTGTGTGACGACAACGTGATTCTACCGGCGCACCTGTCGCTGCCCCAGACCCCGGTAGCGACCACCGTTGATGATGTGACGCTACGCCAGCGTATGGAACGGGTAGAGCGGGTGTTCCTGCTTGATTGCCTGCACAAGAACCGTGGCAACCGAACCCGCACCGCGCGTGAGCTGGGCGTCGCACGGCGCACGCTGTTGTACCGGCTTGCACGCTTGAATATTGCCTGCGGCGATGCCGGCGGGGAGCGTTGAACGGTGCACCTGAGGATTACCAAGATCATCGCCGCAAGCCGGCGCGCCTTTTCACCGAGAAAAAATCTGATGCCTGATCGTCCCTGGCACGTCGTCGTGCTTGTGTTGTGCTTGCTCAGCGGCTGTAACGCCAACTACGTATTCGATGATGCCCAATACCGCCCTTTGGGTGAGCCTCAGGCGGTGCCCCGTGGACGATGAAAAGGAGGGAGCCTGACCATGCAACTTGTCTTCGAACTATGTGAGGCCGCAAGCGACAGCTCTGTTTCCACGGCGCGCAAAATCTTTGACGGCGTGGGCGGTGTAATCGGCCGTGGCGCCGGCTGCGACTGGGTCCTCCACGACCCCAGTCGCTTGCTCTCCAGTCACCACGGTTTGGTGGGCTACCGGGAGGGTCGTTACTATCTTACCGATATCAGTAGCAACGGCATCGGCGTGGCGGGCAGTGACGAGCGTCTGCGCAAAGGACAGGCCCGATTGATCGAAGAGGGAAACGTTTTCGAACTGGGCGCTCTGACGATACGCGCACGATTAATGGAAAAGCCCCGGCCCGACTGGGAACAGCCGATCAATACGGGGGGGCCGATTCCCGACGATGCCTTCCTGGCGCTGGACCCGTTGCAGACAATGGAGATTGAAAGCCGGCGGCACAGCAACTCGGATGAGCTGGCGGCACTGACTGTGGACGCTGGAGAGCCTGAGCTATGGGTGCAAAGGCATGCCGCCGACCGCGAGCATGTGGCGATACCGCGCCGGGTCGAGTCCGTCGAGGAAATTCCCGTGGTTGATTCTGCCGCGAGGGCAGCGGCCATCGATGACGGTTTCTGGGCGGCGTTTGCCACAGCCCTGGGCCTTGACCTGTGCGCGCTTGACCGCGTGACCCGAGAGGCGCTGGCGATCAAGGTAGCGCGTCTGTTTCGGCTGGAGATCGAACGGCTGCAACGCAGCCTGCGCACCTGTGAAGAATTGCAAAGCGAATTGGCTACGCTGCCTGTCGAGTCTTTGCGCACCGCCCGGAACCCTTTGCGAGGGTGTGTCGATACCGACGCGGCGTTAACCGCCCTGTTAGGCATGGCACACGGGGAACCGCTGTCTGGTGAACAGGCGATTACCCAGGCGCACCGGGCGCTTCAAGTGCATCAGGTCGCCTTGCTGAGCGCCTGCCGGACTGCACTGCGCAACACCCGCGGTGCTTTCGCTCCAGGCCATTTACTGGGGTGCTCCGAGTTTCAGGAAGCGACCACCCGGTGGTTTGCCGACGGCGCACGCTGGCGAGCCTACCTGCGTCACTACCGGCACCTGGCGGCGCAAGAGCAGTTTGACGAGCGACCGCTGGGCAGTGACTTCGTCAGAGCCTACGAAGAACAGGTGCGCCTGATCTCTACGCTGTACAGCGATTATCCAGGATGATGTTCATGTATCGATCCACCTTCACAGCGCTGTTGCTCATGGTTGGCCTGTTGGCCGGTTGCAGCGCCGTCTCGCCTTTTTCGACACTGACCAAACTGGACCTGTCACTGGCCGCCAGTGAGCAGGTCAACCCGGACCTTCATGGTCGACCCTCGCCGGTAGTGCTGCAACTGATCGAACTGCGTCACGGCGTGGCCTTCGAGAATGCCGACTTTTTCAGCCTCTATGACAACGCCGAACAGGTGTTGCCAAAGGACTGGGTCGACAGTGAGGAAATTGAGCTGCACCCGGGCGATCGACTGGCGCTCAAGTTGAGGGTTGGGCCAGACAGTCATTTTGTAGGCGCACTGGCGGCTTATCGCGACTTGCCGCACGTGCGGTGGCGGCACCTCATTCCGCTCACCGCCGGGCAATTGAACCGTGCCGAGCTGGTGCTGGACCAGGACGGAATCCGGCTGGCCGACGCGCGATCCAACAAGGAGGTGCAGTGATATGCACGTGCACAAGGTTATTTGGCAGGAAGGCATGCTGTTGCGACCGCAGCACTTGCAGCACAACGACCGTCATTACCAGCAACAGCTCAACCACACGCGTTTGCTGGGCCCCGATGCCTGGGGGTTCCTCACCCTGGAACTCGATATGCAGTACCTCAATCTGGGCAAGTTGGTGGTCACTCAAGCCAGCGGGGTGCTACCGGATGGCAGCCTGTTCGACCACGGTACCGCCATGGAGCCTCTGGTATTGCAGGTGCCTGCCAACTGTGGGGAACAAGCGGTTTACCTGGCGCTATTGCTCGCGACCGACAACCAGATTGAAACCCGCGAACCGGAGCAGGGCGATGTTTCGGCGCGCTACCTCATCTGTGATGTGGAGGTAGGTGACTCGAACGCCGGGACCGGCTCTCGTTGTCGGATTCGCTGCGCGCGGCCTGATTTGCGCCTCCTGCTGGGCGAGCAGCAGCGGGAACAGGGCTTCGTCAGACTCAAGGTTGCCCAGGTAGTGGAGTCTACCGACGCAGGCGGCGTGCGCCTGGATGCAGCGTTTGTCCCCACGTTTATTTTTATGCAGGATCGCGGATATGTAGCGTCTTGCCTCAAGGAGGTGCTCGGCTTGCTGGCATCGCGAGGGGATGCCATCGCAGCCCGGGTCCGCGGTGAGAGCACTGCCGCCGGCACGCAAGTCGGCGATTTCTTGATGTTGCAAGCGATCAATCGTGCCGAGTTGGAGCTGCGCCATTGCTTGAGCCAGGCACAGGTTCGCCCTGAAGCGGCGTTCCGCGCCCTGTTGTCGCTGCTCGGTGAGTTATCAACCTTCGCTGCCGACAGCAGGCGCGCAACGCTGGAGGTGCATTACCGCCACGCCGACCAGGGGGCAAGCTTTCGTGGGCTGATGGAGGCTGTTCGTGGCGTGCTGTCAGTCGTCCTGGAGCAGCACTCTATCGAGTTGACATTGCAACAACGTCAGTATGGCGTCCTGGTATGCCCGATAAGCGACCTGACATTGCTGGGGACTGCGACGTTCATCCTGGCGGCCGCGGCGCAGTCTGATTCGGAGGCATTACGTCAACGCCTGCCGGCGCATTTGAAAGTCGGCCCCGTTGAGCGCATACGCGAGTTGGTCAATCTGCACCTGGCGGGTATCAAGGTCAAACCACTGCCCGTGGCGCCGCGCCAGATCCCGTTTCATGCCGCCAAGACCTATTTCATGCTGGATATGAGCAGCCGCGATATCGCGCAGCTCAAGCAATCGGGCGGATTCGCCTTCCATGTGGGAGGTGAATTTTCCGGGCTTGAGCTTACCTTTTGGGCCATCAGGAATTGAACGCTATGGACAGCGAATATTCGCAGGATGAAAAAACCGTCCTGCTCGACCGCGACGGCCAGGGGCTCGCACAAGGGCCACTCACGGACTTCCCGTCGCCGCCACGTTATGAACAGTTGCAAGACCGGATGATCTACGCCAGCCAAACGTTGGGCGCACACCGCTTCACGACGACGCTCAACCCCCTGTTGGTCGCGTCTTGGGAAATATTGTCGCAAGTGGTTCAGCTCAAGCGCTGCTCCGGTCGAGAAAATCTCCTCACGCTAAACGACCGATTGTCATCGGCGGTGACTCAATTCGAAACCCGAGCCTTGCAGGGCGGGGTAGAAGCCAACCAGATCATGTCTGCGCGCTATGTGTTGTGCTGCCTGATTGACGAAGCTGTCGTCACCACGTCGTGGGGCGCTCGAAGTGACTGGTCGAGGATCAGCTTGTTGAGTCGCTTTCATCACGAAACGTTTGGCGGTGAGAAGGTATTCCAGTTGCTCGAACGCCTGGCGCGCGACCCGGTAAAGCACTTGGCGATGCTGGAGCTGTTGTACTTATGCCTGTCCCTGGGGTTTGAAGGTAAATTCCGCGTGATGGAGCGAGGGACGCTGCAGCTTGAGGCCATTCGTGATGGCCTGTATCGGCAGATCAGGCAGGTGCGTGGCAACCCGCCGTCTGTTCTCGCCTCGCCGGCCAGGCAGGGGCGCGTGCGGCCCATGCGCATACGCGTGGTTCCTGTCCGCTGGTTTGTTGCCTTCACGCTGTGCTGCCTGCTCGCGATGTACATGGGGTTTGCCTGGACGTTGGAGCGAGAAAGGGCGAGCGCGTTGCAAAACTTTCAAATGTCGGCGTCGGAGCTTACCCGGACGCCCTTGTAAAAGCAGGGAGCAATGAATGAACGCATTCTTCAAGGGCGTGGGCGCCGTGCTGCGCAGAGTTTGGGTCTGGAGCCTGATACTGGTGCTTTGCTGCGCTGCACTGGTGTGGTGTGTCGGACCGCTGTTGGCCGTGGACGATCACCGGTTCTGGCAGGGCGCGACAGCCCGCCTGGTCACCATCAGCGTTCTGTTCTTGCTGTGGGGGCTGGCGATGGCCCTGACGGGCGGTGGTCGTGCTGCCGGACCGCAAGGAACTGTTTCGCCAACGAACCACCCATCGTTTGAAGCGGTGGAGGAGGAGCGCAAGCACGTCCATGGCCGTTTCAAGGAAGCACTGCACCGGTTGAAAACGTCCCCTCGCTATGCAGAGCGTAATGCGCGTTGGCGCCATGATTTGCCCTGGTACCTGCTGATCGGTGAACCGCTCAGTGGCAAGACTCGGCTGTTGGACGCAGCCGGGTTGCGCTCACCGCTTGATCAGGCTGATACAGGGTCGACGGGCAGCGGCGCGCAGTGCGCCTGGTACTTTGCCGACGAAGCGGTGCTTATCGATACGCCGGGGCGCTATCTGGTTCAACCTGACCATCCGGTAGATGCCGCCGGCTGGGCCGCGCTGTTGACCCGGTTGAAGTGGCGACACCGAGTGCGTCCGCTCAACGGTGTGGTGGTGACGCTATCGATAGGCAGGCTCCTGAGCGATAACGAGTACGACCTGGAGCAATCGGCGCGTCATGTGCGTTCGCGCTTGCAGGAAATCCAGCAGGAATTGCATGTGGATGTACCCCTCTATCTGGTGTTGACCCAGGCTGATCGACTGCCTGGGTTCAACGCGTACTTCGAAGCACCGCCAGTGGACGATGTGCACGCGCTGTTGGGCCAGCCTCTGGAGGCTGGCAAGGCGGGCAATGACATCACTGAGGTTCGCCAAGCGTTCGAGCAGTTAGTGCAACGTTTGCACAGTGAGCTGATCGAGCGATTACACCCGGAGCGCGATGTCGATCGGCGCGGGCAGATGCTTGATTTTCCCGAGCAGGCGGCGCGCATGGGCGAACGTTTGTGCCTGTTCATCGAGTGGGCGTTTTGCGCCCATCACTACCCGCGTATCAGCGGTCTGCGCGGGTTCTACCTGACCTGTGCCGACGACAGGCGCAGCCATCTCGTGCAGGAGCTGTTCAGCCGGGTGATTTTTGCCGAGACGGATCTGGCCGCGTTGCAGACCCGGGAACGACAGCGTATCCGGCGGCGCAATGGGGGGTTGGGGATAGCCGCTGCGCTGGTTGTGACGTGTGCCGGGTGGCTGTGGCTGCACAGCTACGTGGCCAATCAACAACGCCTGGCTCAGCTGGCGGCACTCAGCGCACCCGCTGCGCCGGGCAGCGATGAAACCTTGACACTCCTGGCGCTGCTGGACGCGCGCTGGGCGGCGACCCGGGTGTTTCCTGCAGCAGGCGACACCCCGCTGGTTGAGCGAGCCGGCTTGTATCAGGGCGAGGCCAGCCGCCCCTGGGTGGCGCGCGCCTATGAGCAAGCGTTGCAGCAGCGATTGCTGGGCCGCACTGTTTCCCTGCTGGAAGAACAGGTCCGCGCAAGCCTCGGGGACAGGGAGCGCCTGCTCGACAACTTGCGTGCCTACCTGATGCTCAATCTGCGTGAGCGGCGTGATACCACGTGGCTGGCGCAGCATGTGGCGAGCGTTTGGTCGCTGCGGTTTGCCGGTGATATGCCGGTACAAAAACGCCTGAATGAACATTGGGCGCGGCTGCTCGAGCAGCCTTTTTCAGCGTCTCTCGATAACGAACTGGTCGCTCAGGCGCGTGCCGCGCTGCGGGGAGAGTCATTGGCCGATGTGGTGTATCGGGTGCTGCGTGAACAATCGCGCCACCTGGAACCGTTGCGCCTGGCCGAGGGCAAGGTATTCGCCGCCCTCGATCCATCGGTTCCTGGCTTTTATACCCGAAGATATGTGCAGTACTTCCAGGCGCAAGGCCCAAGGCTGGTGAACGCCATCGCCCAGGATAACTGGGTATTGGGGGAAGGCACTGACTTGAGCGGTGAGGATTTGCAGCGCTTGATGGTCGAACTGCAACAGCGCTACTTCAGTGAATATGCCCAGGCTTGGGGCGACGCCCTTGGTCGCGTCAGGCTGCTGCCGACCGACAGCCTGCGCGAGGATGCCGAACAGCTCGCCGGGTTGACGTCGGCCCAATCGCCGGTGCTTCTGTTATTGCAGCAGCTTCGTGAAAACACGCGTCTGCTGCCGGGCCTCGAGCTGCCGACAACGGTGGCCCAGCCGCCAGGTGCAGTGGGCGCGATCGCCAAGGCCGTGGTGGGGCAGGGGCGCGCCGGCCTGGCCGATTCGGCGCGTCGAGCCTTGCAGCGACGGTTTGAACCCTTGCATCAATTGCTGGACGAGCAGCAGAACCCAAGCATTGAGCTGACCCAGGGATTACGCCTGCTCGACCAATTGCAACTGCAATTGGCGGCGATGAATCGTGAGGGTCTGCCGGAGCAGGCGGCTTTTGTGCGGGCCAGGCGGCGTATGGATGGCCAACAGGACGTGCTGGGCGAGCTGCGTGAAGCGGCCGCGCGTCTGCCGCTGCCGCTTTCCGGTTGGTTCGAGGGAATTGCCGAGCAGACCTGGCGCCATGTGCTGGACCAGGCCTATGCCCACATCAATCAGCGCTATCAGAGCGAGGTGCAGGGCCTTTACGCCAGGGCGATTCGCCAACGCTATCCGTTCAATGCCCACGCGACGAGTGAGGTGGCCCTTGAGGATTTCCGCGAGTTTTTCAAACCCCAAGGTGCCCTGGCGCGCTTTTACGAGGGTTACCTTCGCTCTTTTGTCAGCGCAGACGGCGCTCGCTACCGGCTCCGCGCACTGGATGGACAGGGGATGCCCCTCTCGCGTTCGCTGCTGGATCAACTGGCGAAAGCCCAGCTTATCCGACGTGGTTTTTTCACCGAAGAGCAGGGCGAGCTGGCTGTGCGTTTTACCTTGGCACCCTACAACCTGGATCAGTCGGTCAGCCGGGCAACTTTGCGGTTGGGTGAAAAGCAGTTGGAATACCGGCACGGCCCGATCATTCCCATGACGTTCGGCTGGCCCATCGAAGCAGACAACGGCCGTGCCAGTCTGGTATTGGAGCGGGGCGTCGAACTGCGGCCTCTGGGTATCGAGAAGAACACCGGCGCCTGGTCGTTGTTCCGGTTCTTCGACCTGCTGCAGCGAGAGCCTGCGCGTGACCGCAACGCGCAGATCGTGAAGGCTGACCTGGCCGGGCTGCGCGCCAATTACCTGCTGACGAGTCAACGTACACCCAGCCCGTTTGAAATGGATACGTGGCGCACCTTTCGCCTGCCGGAGCAACTGTGAACCTGATGCGCTCGACATGGCGCAGCGCCGGGCGTACACAGCGCGGGCAGTCACGGCCGCGCAATGAGGATGCCTTGCTCGATTGTCCGCAATTGGGCTGTTGGGCCGTGGCGGATGGCATGGGCGGGCACCGCCACGGCGATGTTGCCAGCCGGTGGGTGGTCAGCAGCCTGGCTTCGTCGCCCGCCCATGGCAGACTTGATCAGCGGGTCAATGCGGTCCGGCAAAGCTTGCAGGGTGTCAACCAGCGCCTGGCGAACGCGCGGCAGGCGCCCGGGACACATAGCAGTGCCTTGATGGGCAGCACCGTGGTGGCGCTGTTGCTGGAGAATGGGCGCGCGGCGTGCGTATGGGCGGGGGACAGCCGCTGTTATCTGTGGCGCGAGCAGAACCTGTACCAGCTCTCCCGGGATCATTCGCTGTTGCAGCGTCTTATGGACAAGCGTCAGTTGAGTGCAACGCAAGCTCGCGCGCACCCTGACGCCAGAGCATTGACCCGTGCGGTTGGCGCACATACACCGTTGCGGCTTGAGGTACTGGAGCTCAGTACCCGCCCTGGGGATGTATTTTTATTGTGCAGCGATGGTCTTTACCAGGCACTCAGCCATGTTGAACTGGGCCTGGCGTTGAGCGCGGGCGAGCCACGACAGGTGGTGGACAGATTGTTTGCCAGCGCGCTGCACACCCCGGCCCGCGATGACCTGACCGCAGTGGTGGTGCAATCATGAATACAGGGTCGACCCCGATTTTGCTCGTCGGCCGCTATCACCTCGAGCAGGTATTGGGCAAGGGGGGAATGGGCGTGGTGTACCGCGCGCGCGATCTGTTGCATGAGCAGTTCGGCGAACCTTGTTCGGGTGTGGCGCTCAAGCTGTTGGACGAGTCCTTATCGACGTGCCCGGATGCGCATGTATTGCTGCACAGTGAGTTTGTTTTGTCTCGACGCCTGCGACATGAACATGTCGTGAGGATGTATTCGTTTGAGGTGGATACCAGCAGCCAGCTCGCTTTTTTCACCATGGAACTGCTGCATGGCATGACGCTGGACCGGTTGCTTCTGGAATGTCCCGATGGACTGCCTTGGGGCGAGCTGCAGCCGATCGCCCTGCAACTGCTGGATGCGTTGGCTTACGCCCACCAACATAAGGTTCTGCATGGCGATATCAAACCGGCCAATATCATGGTCGGAGAAGAGGGCGTGCGCTTGTTCGATTTCGGCCTTGGGCAGTGCATTGCGCTGACCACGGCGCATTTGCCGAGTGTGAGTCGCAGCCGGTTGAATGCCTGGACCCGCGCCTATGCGGCGCCGGAATTACTCGCCGGTGGCGCCTTGACGCCTGCGGCCGACCTGTATGGCGTGGCCTGCGTCCTGTATGAGCTGGCCCAGGGGAATCGCCTTGAGAATCGCCAGCCGGGTCACAGATTGCCCCGACCCAGGCAGTTGCCCCGGCGTTGCTGGCCGGCACTGCACACTGCGTTGGCCCCGGACCCGCAACGGCGTACCCTGACGGTGGCCGAATTGCGTGAGGTCATCGGTTGCAAGCGGCCGCGCTGGTACGGCTGGGCGTAGCGTCAGCCGCTCAAGTCATGCAGTTGGCAGTAGTCGGCCCAACTCATGCCGGCCATCTGTGCGACTTCCTTATGCACCTCAAGGCGCTGGGCTTCGAAGGCATCGCTGGACTCGGTCGTCAGCTTGAGGGTCAGCTCCCAGGCGAACAGGCCTTCACGCTCGGCCTGCGCCTCGAATGCTTCATACAGACGCTCGGTTCGATACTGTGCCAGGCTTTCCCCTCTGGCTTGGGCTGCCAGGGGATTGAGACTGTCCAGCTCGGCGGCCACGTCCGGGTGTTCGCGCAGGAACCGGTCCAATGCGCGTTGATAGTTATCGCCAGGTGCCGACAACGCCAGTCCCCTTAGTGAGAGGGATGGGTATCAATGTCGGTCGCGTGCCCGGCAACGTGACGCCGGGCGCGCTTGCGCGACCTGCGCTGGATCCAGCGCTGCACCGGTGCCAGTAAAAAGAACATCAGGTAGGCGACAAGCACCAACGCCAAGTCTATCCAGGTTTCCGCGACGGGCCCGGTAAACAGCTCAATGACATTCTTGATCACAAACAACAGGATCACACTGCACAACCACAACAGGATGGTGACGAACAGGGGACGCATGGTGCTGGACTGCTTATCGTGCATGGTAAGGCTCTCTCCTTTGTGCCTGGTTTTATCCAGGCAATATTCCCTGAGTAGACACCCGGTATTATCCAGGTTGTAACATCCTTCGACACACGGAAAAGCCGCGGATGATACCGACTCAGGCAGGATTAGGGAGTGGATTACCTCAGAAAGTTCGATTTTTTATGTGGGTATTTTCCTGTATCTCTGAGTTTTTCACCTAAAGCGCCCATGGCAATGGCAAAAAGCTTTCGCTCCGAGCATCAGGGCGTGTAGCGTTGACGCGTATTCCGGTGCTGATCTCCAGAACCCGTGAATACGGGCAGAGGGGCGGCTCATGGGGCAAACGCTGATCAAACTTTTCCTTACCCGGCGCCTGGCGGCCCTGGCCAGTATCGAATCGCTGCGTGCGATCCGCGAGGGATTATTGTGGATCCTGCCCTGTCTGTTGGTGTCCGCCGGTTTTCTTATCCTGTCCGAATGCGTCAGGATGCTCGGGTTCAGCCCTCAGGCCGTAAGCTTCCTGGCGGGTCTGCATGACCGCATCAGCTCAGTGATCCCGCTGCTGGTCGCAGCCTCCATCGGTTACATGTTAGCCATTCAGCACCGCTTGCCACAGCTGCCGATTGCCTTTCTGTGTCTTACCCAGGTCGTGCTGGCCACGTTTCTCTTGCGCGAATACCCACGGGCTTCGGCGACCTTTCTGCTGTTCATTGCCATCGCTTCGCCGCTGATCAATGTGCCCGCCGTTGCCTGGCTGCACCGTTTTCGTTGGACACGCCTGGTCCATGAAGACCTGATCGGACACAACCTCAAGGGCACGATCAATATGGTGCTGCCCGGCGCGATCACCGCGTTGGCATTGGTGGTGGTGCTGTCAATGCTGTTGCAGATCCCCTATGTGGCGCAACTGCAGGGGCCGCAGGTGCTCGATGCATTACAGGCGCCTTACGGCAGCGGTTTGTTCGTGACCTTGATGAACTCGCTGTTGTGGTTTTTTGGTATTCACGGCGTGTACGCCCTGCAACCGCTGTTCGATGTGCTGGATCAGGCGGTGACGCTCAACGGTGCGGCGCTGGCTGCGGGCGAACCGGTCCCGTACCTGCTCAACAGCGGCCTGTTGGGCAGCTTCGCATTTATCGGCGGGTCGGGCAGCGCGTTGTGCCTGCTCCTGGCAATCCTGCTGTGTTCCAGGAGCCGGTCCATGCGGTTGCTGGCGATGGCCAGCTTGCCGCTCTCGTTATTCAATGTCAGCGAAGTGCTGTTGTTCGGTTTGCCGATCATCCTCAATCCGCGGTTGTTCATACCGTTTCTGTTGGTGCCGGCGTTGAACGCAATGGCAGCGTTGGCAGTGGTGCAAGTGGGCTGGGTGTCACCCGCAGTGGCCAGCGTGCCGTTTACCGCACCGGTATTGCTCAATGCCTACCTCAGTACCCATGGCGATATGGCAGCCGTGGCGCTGCAGGTCGTGCTGGTGGGCCTGGGCACGCTGGTGTATGCGCCTTACGTACGGGCGATTCATCGCCAGCCCAGCGAAGGCGGTACGGTGTATCTCAAGTCACTGGACATGACCTTTCGCGGCCTTGAGGAGAAGGGTCGATTGCTGGAGTTTGACCCCATCCTGGCTTCGCATCGCACCCTGGCCCGCCAGGCCGTGGAGTTGAGCCGCATCCAGCAGATCAGCGATTACGAGTTCTATCTTGAGTTCCAGCCTCAAGTCTCCACCCGTACCGGCCTGTGCACCGGTTGCGAAGCCTTGATGCGCGCCCGGGACAGCCAGGGCACGGTGCATTCGCCCTGGGAATTCCTGCAATGGTTGGCCCAGGCACGGTTGATGCCGGACGTGGACGTGTGGGTCGCGTCCCAGGCCGTGCGCCAATATCAGAAGTGGAAGAAAGCAGGTTTTGAATTGCCCATCACTATCAACGTTTCCAGCTTCACGCTCAAGGACGCGGCCTTTGGTGATCGCCTGGTGGAGATTCTCGCCCAGGCCCACGGATGGGTGTCGGTGGAGATCACTGAAGATGCGTTGGTCAGCGATATCCAGGCTACTCGTCAAACCATTCAGAAACTTCAGGCGTTGGGGGCCAAGGTGTATATCGATGATTTTGGCACCGGGTTTTCGGCATTGAGCTATCTGCACCAGTTTCCGGTGGATTTTATCAAGATCGACCGCAGCTTCGTGGTCGCCCAGCACGACCCCAAGGGCGCGCAGGTGCTGACGGGTATGCTGCGGTTCTGCGAGGCACTGAGCCTGGGCGTGGTGGTGGAAGGGGTCGAGACCGCCGAGCAATTGGCGTTCCTGAATACGGGAGCCGAGTTGTTTATCCAGGGATGGTATTTCAGCAGGGCGTTGCCGGGGGATGAGATGCCGCAGTTTGTGCGCGAGCGGGCCGCATTGGCTTGATCAGGCGGGCCCGGTTTGAATGTGGAAGCCGGTGGGCTCCCACATTTCAGGCCGTCTAGGCGGTCTCGTAGCCACGATTGGTCTGCTCGATCTCCTCAATCAGTCCATCTATTCCCTGTAGCCGGGCACGATTATCGTGATCCCACGGATGAAATCCCGGTTTGAAATAGTGCAGCCAGGGCCGCAGCATGCGCGGAAACACGCCCCTGGGGCCGTACAGAAACTTGAGCATGCGCCAGAACCCCTTCAGATGCCCTCCCGACTTGCGGTCGGCAATCAGCAGGCGCACGTGGAAGTCGAACACCACCAGCCAGAAGAGCAGCGTGGTAAACAGCATGGTGCCGGTGCGCAGCAGGTAACGCTTGGGTCCAGGCTTGATCACCTGGTTCCACACATCGAAGGCCACAGCTTTATGTTCGGTCTCTTCCAGAGCGTGCCAATACCACATCTGCCGATAGCCCTTGAGTGAGTCGCCAAAACGCGATGGGTCGCTCAGCAGGATCTCGGCAAGCATCGCAGTGTAGTGCTCAAGGGCGATGGTCACGGCGAGGTTGAAGGACGGCGGCAGGTGTTTCTTTTGCAGGTCGAGGAAGAACTTCAAGCGCCGGTCGAGGCGGTGCGCCGGCAGGCCCGCCGCTTGCAGCAGGTCGTTGTAGGCCACGTGCTCACGGCTGTGCATGGCTTCCTGGCCGATGAAACCCTGGATTTCCTTCTTGAGACCCGGATCGTCGATGCGGGCCCGGTAATGGCGCACGCTGTCCATGAAAAACAGCTCGCCCTGGGGAAACAGCAGCGACAGCGCGTTGAAAAAGTGCGTCACGAACGGGCCTTGTTCGTGCCAGTTGGTGATGCGCCCGGCGGGCAGGGCGAAACGGATATCACGGCGAATGGGCAACATGGGGCGTACTCCTGTTCAGAGGCGAGGCTCGTCGTTGGTTTCAAACACGGGCGTGCGTGGTTTGGGCGCCATGCGCCTGCTGGCAAACACCACCAGGGCTTGATAGGCGGCCGGCAGGCAACGGGCGAGCAGGTCGAGGAAATAGGCATCGCGGCCAATCAGGACGCGGCGCTTGTTTTTGCGCACGCCTTGCAGGATCACGCTGGCGGCCTGGTCGGCGTCGGTGATAAACAGCTTTTCGAAATCGGCGCGTGCCTGCTGTTCGCTGTGGATCAGAAAGCCGGTCATGTTTGCGTCGATACGGCTGCTGCGGCAGATATCGGTGCGAATACCGCCGGGGTGCACGCACGTGGCGGAGACGCCGCAGCGTTGCAGGTCCAGCTCCTGGCGCAGCGCTTCGGTAAAGCCGCGTACCGCAAATTTGCTGGCGTTGTAGCCGCTCATGCCAGGCTGGGCGAACAGGCCGAACACGCTGGAGGTGTTGATGATATGCCCGTCGCCGCTGGCTTTCAGGTAAGGCAGGAACGCCTTGGTGCCATGCACCACTCCCCAGAAATTGATGCCGAGGATCCACTCCAGATCGGCATAATCCACGCCTTCCACGGTGCTCGACAGCGCCACCCCGGCATTATTGAAGATCAGGTTGACCTGGCCGTGATCCGCCGCACAACGCGCTGCCCACTCCTGCATGGCTTGGCGGTCAGCCACATCCACTACCTGGGTGGTGACGGTGACCGGTGACAGGGTCGACGTCCTGATCAAGTCCAGGGTGTGCTCCAGCCCTTGGCTGTTCTTGTCGGCCAGGGCCAGGTGACAACCTTCCCGTGCCAGGGCCAGGGCCAAGGCGCGGCCCATACCGGAGGCCGCTCCCGTGATTGCCGCGACGCGGCCGTTGAATGACTTCATGACAGGCTGCCTTCTGTGGCGCAATGAGGGCTTGGCTCCGGACGCTGCGCAGGTGTAACCGGCGCCCGGCTGACCACGTAATCCTTGAGCGCAAAATGCCGGGTGACCTGCTTGAAGCGCCACGTCGAGCCTGGCCACAGTGTGGTGTTCCTGCCGGTGCGCGGGTCGAGGTACCAGCTGCGGCACCCGCCGGTATTCCAGATGGTGCGCTTGAGCTTGCCTTGCAATTGCTCATTGTAGGCCTGCTCCACGGCGGGTTTGACGTCCACGGTGGCGATGCGCTGGTGCTGCATTTGTTGCAACGCATCAAGGATATAAGTGACTTGGGCTTCGATCATCAGGATCATCGAGTTGTGCCCCAGGCCCGTATTCGGCCCGACGATCAGGAACAGGTTGGGATAGCCTGGCACCGTGGTGCCTTTGTAGGCATGGGCGCCGTCATGCCAGGTGTCCATCAGGTCGGCACCGTTGCGCCCGATGATGCAATCACGGGGCAGGGGGTCGGCGGCCTGGAAGCCGGTGCCGAAAATCAGGCAATCGGCGGGGTGCTTGATGCCGTCGGCGGTCACCACGCCATCGGCTTCGATGCGCAGCACCTTGTCGGTCACTACCTCGACATTACTGCGTGACAAAGCCGGGTAGTAGTCGTTGGAGATCAGCACACGCTTGCAGCCGATGGTGTAATCCGGCGTCAGAACGTTGCGCAGGGAAGGGCGGGTCACCTGTTTGTGCAGATGGCGCAAGGCGATTTTCTGCACCATCGTCATCAAGCGCGGGTGCAAGGCAAAGCCCACCACGCGACCTTCCAGTGCCCAATAAAAGGCACTACGCACCAGCCGTTGGGTAAACGGCAGATGCTTGAACAGCCAGCGTTCGGTACGGGTGATCGGGCGGTCGGGCTTGGGCATGATCCACGGCGGTGTGCGTTGGAACAGGTCCAGGTGCGCCACCTGCGGTGCGATCTGCGGCACGAACTGAATGGCGCTGGCGCCGGTACCGATCACCGCGACGCGCTTGCCCTTCAGGCTGTAGTCATGGTCCCACTGCTGCGAATGAAAACGCTTGCCCTTGAAGCTGTCCAGCCCGGGGATGTCCGGCAGTGCCGGGCGCGACAGCCCGCCCATGCCCGACACCAGCACGCGCGCGCTGACCTGGCGGCCATCGCTGAACGCCAGTTGCCAGCGCTGTCGCTGATCATCGAACACCGCCTGCTGCAAGCCCATGCCGAAGCGCAGGTGCGGCGCCAGCTCGAAACGTTGTGCGCAGTGTTCCAGGTAAGCGCGAATTTCCGCTTGCGGAGCAAATTGGCGCGTCCAGTGCGGGTTGGGCGCAAAGGAAAATGAATAGACATGGGACTGCACGTCACAGGCACAGCCGGGGTAGTGGTTGTCACGCCACGTGCCTCCCAGGCTGTCGGCCTGCTCGGCGACAAAGAAATCGGTGAGCCCGGCTCCCTTGAGTTTGATCGCCATGCACAGGCCGGCGAAGCCTGAGCCGATGATCGCGATGTCGACGTTGTCACTGTGGGCGTTCATAGGTTGTCCTTCTCGGGCATCGGATGTGCTCCCGTCTTTTTGTTGTGTGTTTTGGATAGAACACCATTGCAAAGAAAAATTGAATTAATTATTTTAAAAAAGATTTTAAATAATCTACCTGAAAATTTCGTCTACGCCAGGGCCTTGTTCGATCCGTGCGACTTGTCCGACAGACGCACCTGGAGGTTGGGCCCAAGGTAGGGACGAACGTTGAGGCCTCGATCAATCCCGGTCGGGTCGCCAGCAGCAGGGAAGCAGAGGACCGAGCTATGGCTGTCGAGTGGGTTGTCGCTGCGGGTGTGGTGATAGGCGCGAGCGCTGCGTTGTGGGTATTCAGTGCATGGATGACACGGCGCATCGAAACGGCTGTTCCGATCAACGGGCGTTTTGTCGAGGTGGATGGCGAGCGCTTTCATTATGTGGAAGAAGGTAAAGGCCCGGCGCTGGTGATGATCCACGGGCTGATGGGCAGCAGTCGTAACCTGACCTACGCGCTATCCGGTCAGTTAAGTGAGCACTTTCGCGTTATCAGCGTGGATCGGCCCGGGTCGGGCTACTCCACTCGACAGCGTGGCACGGCGGCAGATCTGCCGGCCCAGGCTCGCCAGATTGCTGCCTTCATCAACACCCTCGGCCTGGACAAGCCGCTGGTGTTGGGGCATTCACTGGGCGGTGCGATTGCCCTGGCCCTGGCCCTTGATCATCCCCACGCGGTATCCGGCTTGATCCTGGTGGCGCCCCTGACCCATCCCCAGCGCATGTTGCCCCTGGTTTTCCTGTCATTGGCGGTACGTCCCGCCTGGCTGCGACGCTGGGTGTCGCGCACCTTGACGATGCCCTTGGGTCTGTTGACCAAGGGTGCGGTGGTCAAGGGTGTGTTCGCCCCCGACGCCGCCCCGCCGGACTTCGCCACGCGCGGCGGTGGCTTGCTGGGGATGCGTCCCGACAACTTCCATGCGGCGTCCACCGAGATCAACCAGGTCAATGATCACCTACCGGACATGGTCAAGCGCTACCCTCAGTTGACACTGCCCATCGGCCTTATCTACGGCGCGCGGGACCACGTGCTCGACTTTCAAAAGCATGGCCAGGCCCTTGCCAGCAAAGTGCCGGGGCTGAAGTTGCAGGTGGTGGAAGACCGTGGGCACATGTTGCCGATTACCGCTACCGAGCGTGTAGTAACGGTGGTCGAGCACGTCGCCAAACAGGTTCGATCGGTACAGACCGCCACCCTGTTACATCCTTCGTTTGCCTTGGCGAGCAAATAATCGTGCCTGTTCACTCGCGGTTCCAGCGCGTCAACGCCTGCCCTAGACACCTGGCCGAAGGTCTGAAAAAGAGACTGCCCGGTCACGGAAAAAAGGCCTGGATAAACTGGTTGACGACCTAACGATTCCGCGCTATTTATTTAAAAAAATTATTTCAATGTTCAATTTGAAACAGTTTTTGAAATGCCTAAGAGCGAATAAAATAATGAAAAGAACGCCTTTTATCGCATGGTTGATTTCTCGCAGCGGTCAGCGCTGCGTCACTGCCTCGGCTGCTTTCACCTGTGCCCGGAGGTTGCCATGAACCAGACTCTGGCAGCTCCAAGCGTCTGGGCCGACGGCAAGCGGTACCTGTGGTGGCTCGGCATTATGCCTCTGGCGACCCCCTTGCTTTCGGGTGCGCTGGCCATCGGCACCGGTATCCAGCAACTGTGGTGGGTCGGGGTACTGGTCATCTTCGGCCTGATCCCGTTGATCGACGGCCTGCTGGGCGAGGATGTCAGCAACCCGCCCGAATCCGCTGTCAGCCACCTCGAATCCCAGCGCTATTACCGTTGGATCGTCTACACCGGCGTGCTGTTTGTAATCGCCTCGGTGGTGGTTACCGGTTGGCTCGCCGCCGGTGGCATTGACTGGATCATTCGCGGCGGGCTTATGCAGGCAACCGCCACGCTGGACCCTTCCAACTGGCTGGCAAAAACTGCCGCCTTCATTACTGCGCGCGCCGAGCTGCACGGTCAGGTCAGTGGGTTCACGTATCTGGGCATGGCGATGTCCACCGGGGCGGCCACCGGTATTGCGATCAACACCGCCCATGAGCTGGGCCACAAACCCAAGCCGCTGGAAGTGTTTCTGGCCAAGGTAACGCTGGCGCCGACCTTCTACGGCCACTTCTATACCGAACACAACCGGGGCCACCACGTACGCGTCGCCACCCCGGAAGACCCGGCCAGTTCCCGCCTGGGTGAAAGCTTCTGGGCCTTCCTGCCGCGTTCGGTGTGGTTCAGCGCGCGCTCGGCGTGGAACCTGGAGCGCGAACGCCTGCGCAAACTCGGGCTGCCGGCCTGGCACTGGAAGAACGCCGTGCTCAGCGCCTGGATGTACAGCGTGCTGCTCTGGGGGGCAATGATTGCCTGGCTGGGTGCGGCGGTGATCCCGTTCCTGATCATCCAGGGCATCTACGGTTTCTCGCTGCTTGAAGTGGTCAATTACGTCGAACATTACGGCCTCAAACGGCAGAAACTGCCCAATGGTCGTTATGAGCGCTGTTCGCCGCGTCACTCCTGGAACAGCAACCGGATTGTGACCAACATCTTTCTGTTCCAATTACAACGGCATTCCGATCACCATGCCAACCCAACTCGTAGTTATCAGTCGTTGCGGCACTTTGATGAGTCACCGCAACTACCGTATGGTTACGCAAGTATGATTGTCTGGGCGTACGTGCCTTACTTGTGGCGGCGACGGATGGACCATCGTGTATTGAATCATTATGCCGGCGATATAACCTTGGCGAATCTTCAGCCGTCACAGCGTTTGAAGTATCTGGAGAAGTACGGCGGCGACGCCAAGTCGTTTTAATTTGAAATAAATAATGCTTTTTCGAGTGTATTTCGATAAGGATTTCTGCGCCGATTATTTGATAGCTTAGTTGCAAGGCAGTTGTTTATCCGAGCATGAATAATTTCAAGGGAAGGGTCTGAACATGCAAGTAAGTGCAAAGTTTACCGTTCATGTGCTGTTGGCCGCGTGGGGCCTGATCGCCTGTCAACATGCCCACGCCGCCCGTATTGAACCTGCCGGCAGTACGTTTACAGCCCAGGGGCCCATCAGTTTTTCCAAGGGCACGTTGATCAGTGCCGACTGCACCATCAAGGTGGCCGGCAAGGTGGCGGCCGATGGGACGTCGGTCAATATCGACAAGGTAGCGTTCGACGGCGGGCTCAAATGCAGCCGAGTCGAAGCTATTAATTTGCCATGGCTTTTGATTGCGAAAGATACCAAAAGCGGCTCGATGTCGAAGATCAGCGTGGATGTGCATGCCTTCGGCCTGGGCGGCAAGTGCGGTCCATCTACTGCAACAGGTAGCTGGGATAACATTACCGGAAAGTTGGAGGCGGCCAATGTGCCGATCGGTGATGACTGCATAATCAAGACGGTATCAATCAAGATGCCGCCTGATTTTAAAGTGGTGGAATAAGTGTGTCGGATTTAACCGAATTTGGCTGGAACGCGAAGTTCTGCAGTTTTCACCGTGACTTCGTGTTCATGGCCATTACCCCAGGCGAATAACTCGCCATTACATGTGAGGCAAAATAATGAAAAGCTTGAAAACCCTCGTTTGTGCTACTTCGTTCGCCCTGAGCCTTGGTGCAGTGTCGATGGCCAACGCTGCCACTATCGCGCCTGCCGGCACGGCGTTCTCCACATCGGGCTCGATCACGGTGACCTCGCCCGCATCCCTGAATCTGCCGGTGACGTGCAACATCGCCTTTACCGGTTCCGTCGCGGCTGATGGCTCGAGCGCTTCGATCACAGGTGCAACGGTCAACGGTTCCAATGCGCTGTGTGGTGTACCCAAGTTGTTGGGCCTGCCGTGGACATTGAACGTGGCAAGCGGCGGCCCTGATGCCTTCACCGGTACGGTGTCGGGCGTGAATTTCCAGATTCTGAACAACTGCTCTGCTTCGCCGGTGACCATCAATGTCGGCTTCAGTAACTCCACCAACCAGTTGAAGGTGCCAAGCACACAAACCGTTGGCTCCTGCAAAATTACCGCTCTGACCGCTACACCGTCTCCGGCCTTTACCGTTACCCCATAAATGCCGTGAGCATTTGACGTGATGATCACACGTTGAAACACGCCAGTGCCTCGCAAGGGGCACTGGCTGCGGGAGGCCAGGTCGGGACAACCGATCTCGGAGGATAAAAACAATAAGGAGTGGAGCATGAATAACAAGAAGCAACAGGCACGTACATTGTTGAGCCTGGCCATTCTCGGCGGCCTGATCACGGCGACAGGCCACGCACACGCTGGCGGTTTCTCGACGCCGACCTTCGGTGCACCCGGATGGGGACGTGCCTTCGGGGGGGGCTCACTGTTCCAGAATGATCCTTCCGCGGCCTACAACAACCCGGCCGGCATGGCGTTCATCGATCATACGATTTCTCAATTTACCGTTGATTACGCGCGTATCAACGTTAAATACAAGGGCACGGCCACGGACTATGCAGGCAACGCGCCTGCGGCGGTCGACCCTACGGATTTGAGTTCCACGCCACGCACCGGCGATGGCGGGCAAGGGGGCTTCACCGCCTGGTTGCCAACCGGCTTCATGGTGATCCCGATCAACGACCGTTTTGCGTTCGGGCTGAGCCAGGTGGTACCGATGGGTGCGCGCACCACCTGGGATCAAGACTGGATCGGTCGCGACTTTGCCGTTGATACGCGCATTGAAACGGTGGGTGTCACAGGCTCCCTGTCGTTCAAGGTCAATGACCAGTTTTCGGTGGGTGGCGGTGCCATCGTTCAGCACACCAAGGGCTTTGTCAGCCAGAACCTGGACCTGTATTCCGCTGCGGCGTTGTCGCCGGAAATCGGTATCCCGTTTCCTTCCGGGGTCGGCTCCTCACTGATGCGCGTCAAGGTGGATAACACCTCGGTCGGTTGGTTCGCCGGTGTAGTCTGGAAGCCTACCGAGTTCGATACCCTGGGCTTGAACTACCACGCCAAAATCAAGAATAAACTCGAAGGCAAGTACAATTTGTATGCTGACGAGGCGAACAAATCGCTGATCGAAGGCGGCTTGCCGGCGCTGGCGTATCCGGGGCTGGACCTCAACGTCAATGGCGCCAAGGCGTCGACACAACTGGACGTGCCCGCCAACGCCTCCATCGACTGGGTACACCAGTTCAATGATCGCCTGACCCTGGGCGCCAGCGTCACCTGGACGCAATGGTCGTCGTTCAAGGCGCTGACATTGAAGTCCGAGGGCACGCAGATTGTGTCGATTCCCTACAACTACAAGGACGCCTGGATGGTGTCGCTGGGTGGCGACTACAAATTCACCGACGACTTCACCTTCCGCGCCGGTGTCGCCACCGATCAGACGCCGACCCGCAACTCTACGCGTGACCCGCGTATCCCTGACGGTGATCGGATATTCGCCTCCCTGGGTTTTGGCTACAACATCCGCGCTGTTCCCGGTTTGAGCATCGACGGCGCCTATTCGCGACAGTTCGTCGAGAAAGCCAAGCTGCGGACGCACAACCAGGATCGCCTGGGCGGCGCAACGCTGGATGGTAAAGCCGACGCCAAGGGCGAGGTCGTCAGTCTCTCAGCGACGTACGCGTTCTGATCCGTTAATGGTGCGCGACCTGTGGTAGACGGGTCGCGTAGTCGTACTGATGCAATTTGATAATGATTTGAAAGGCTGATCCGCTGAGCCCATTATTTTTTCGCCAAAGCATTAAATAAAAATTTCAAAACAAAATTTGAATTTGTTTTTCCGAGTTTGTAGTGTGGCTCTAAGCCGCCGCTCAATCCGAGCGGTCCGCAGGTGTCACGCCCTGGATCAAGTAGAGGTATCTCCATGGTTATCTGGTTATTGGTGGGTTTCACCGCAGCAACTGCCCTGGCGTATCGACAAGCTGCTGCAACGTTGTGGCTGGGTGCGAGCTTGGTGTGGCTGGCGGCTGGCTTTCTTTTCAATGTGGTGGCCGCCTTCGGCGCCAGCGTCGCAGCGGTGCTGGTGCTGCTGCCGGCCGTGGTGCTGGCGATCAAACCGCTGCGCCGTGTGCTGTTGACCGGCAAGGCCCTAGGGCTGTTTCGTACGATCATGCCGGCGATGTCCGACACCGAGCGCGCGGCCATCGAGTCCGGCACCGTGTGGTGGGACGCCGAGCTGTTCAGCGGCAAGCCCGACTGGCAGCGCCTGTTGCAAGCCGCACCGGCCAGCCTGAGTACCGAAGAGCAGGCGTTTCTCGACAATGAAGTGGAAACCCTGTGCGACATCGCCAATGACTGGGAAACCACTCAGGTGTGGCAGGACATGTCTCCCGAAGGCTGGCAATACACCAAGGACGCGGGCTTTCTCGGCATGATCATTCCCAAACAGTACGGCGGCAAGGGCTTCTCCCACTATGCGCACTCCCAGGTGGTGATGAAGCTGTCGACCCGCTGCTCGGCGGCGGCCATTTCGGTGATGGTGCCCAACTCCCTGGGCCCCGCCGAACTGTTGCTGCATTACGGCACCGACGCCCAGCGCAACTACTACCTGCCGCGTCTGGCGCGGGGCGAGGACATCCCGTGCTTTGCGCTGACCAGCCCGTATGCCGGCTCCGATGCCGGGGCGATTCCCGATGTGGGCGTCGTGTGCAAAGGCCTGCACGAAGGCGAGCAAGTGCTGGGGTTCAAGGTGACTTGGGACAAGCGCTACATCACCCTCGGCCCGATTGCCACGGTGCTGGGCCTGGCGTTCCGCGCCGAAGACCCGGACGGTCTGCTCGGTGCCGCCGGTTCCCTGGGCATCACCTGTGCGCTGATTCCCACTTCCCATCCGGGCGTGAACAGTGGTCGCCGTCACTGGCCGCTGAACGCGGTATTCCAGAACGGTCCCACCACCGGCAAGGATGTGTTCATTCCGCTGGAGTGGGTGATCGGCGGCCGCGAACAAGTCGGCAACGGCTGGCGCATGCTGATGGAATGCCTGGCGGCGGGCAGGGCGATTTCGCTGCCGTCGGCCAATGTCGGCCTGGGCAAAGTGGCGGTACGGGGCACCACCGCCTACGCGGCGATGCGTAAACAGTTCGGCCTGCCCATCGGCAAGTTCGAAGGGGTGCAGGCGCCGCTGGCACGCATGGCCGGGCATTTGTATGCCTGTGATGCGGTGCGCAAGGTGTCGGTGGCGTCCCTGGACGCCGGCGAGAAACCCTCGGTGATTTCGGCCATCGCCAAATACCACGTCACCGAGCGCGCACGCATGATCGTCAACGATGGCATGGACATCGTCGCCGGCAAGGGCATCTGCATGGGGCCCAACAACTTCCTGGCCCGTGCCTATCAGCAAAGCCCCATCGCCATCACGGTGGAGGGCGCTAACATCATGACCCGTTGCCTGATCATCTACGGCCAGGGCCTGATCCGCTGCCATCCCTATGTGTTCCGCGAGATGGAAGCGGCGCGCGAGCCGGATCGGCGCAAGGCCGTGGAGGCGTTCGACAGCGCGATGTTCGGCCATGTGAGCTTTGTATTGGCCAACACCGTGCGCGCGGCGGTGCATGCACTGACCGGCGGCCGGTTGCTGTCTGCCCCGGCCAGGACCGACCCGGCGCTGGCGTCCTACTACCGTCAGGCCAATCGCTTGTCGGTAGTGCTGGCGCTGGTCTCGGACATTTCCATGGGCGTACTGGGTGGCGCCCTCAAGCGCAAGGAAAGCATCACCGGGCGCCTGGGCGATATGCTTTCGCAGTTGTACATCCTGTCCTGCGTGCTCAAGCGCTTTGAGGATGACGGTCGGCCACAGGCGGACCTGCCCCTGGTGCATTGGGCGGCCCAGGATGCCTTGCTGCGGGCTCATGAAGCCCTGGCTGAAGTCCTCGACAATTACCCCTCGAAAGCCGCTGCCGGGGTGCTGCGTGGTTTGAGTTTTCCGTTCGGCATTCCCTTGCACAAGCCGTCGGACCGCCTGCTGGCCCAAGTGGCCGACGTGGCGCAGACCCCCGGCGAAACCCGCGACCGGCTGCTGGCCGATTCTTACATCCCACGCCCGGAGATCGACAAGCTGGCTTACGGCGAACTGGGGTTGCGCTTGTTGCCCCAGGTTGAACTGATCGAGACACGGCTCAAGCCCGCCATCAAGCAAGGCCTGCTTGAGCCGATGCCGATTTCCGCTGTGGCCTTTGCAGGCTGGCGCGTCAAGGCGCGGGCGCTGGACTTGATCAGCGACGACGAAGAAGCCTTGCTCGCCCGCTACGTGGAATACGCCGACCACGCTATCCAGGTCGACGATTTCCCGCAGGACTTTGGCTTGCTGGAGGCCCTGCAGCAGCGCAAGCAAGCGTTGGAGCCCGCCGCCAAGCGTCGCGCCAGCCAAAGCGAAAATGCGTCGGTCAATTAAGCCAATCGCGGTCCCAATGTGGGAGGGGGCTTGCCCCCGATGGCGGTCTGACAGGTGCATCTGCGTGGGCAGACACACCGCTATCGGGGGCAAGCCCCCTCCCACATTTGATCGGATTTACACAGTAGGATTTGTGTTGTGAGTGAGTGTCCCTATGAGTGACAGCTACCTTTCTTTCGTCAATTCCCCCTGGGGTCGTCGCCTGGCCCGGGCCGCCGGCTTGCCGCAACCTCTGCCCCTGCAGCGCCACCGCAGCGGCCAGCAGGGACTGGCCAACCCGGTGATCCTCGCCGGGGCAGGGCGCCTGGCGGAGCAGGTGCAACGCATCTTCACTGGCACCGAAACCGTCGCCGCCACCCCGGCCACCCTCAGGGCGCCGTCCACGGTCAAGGTGCAGGGCGCGGTTTTCGATGCCACCGGCGTGACAGATCTGCAGCACCTGGATGAGCTGTACCGGTTCTTTCACGCCAATGCCAAACGCCTGGACCAGCACGCTCGCGTGGTGGTCCTGGGTACCGCGCCGGAACACTGCCGGGACTTGCCCCAAGCCGTCGCCCAGCGCGCGCTCGAAGGTTTGGTGCGCTCGCTGGCCAAGGAGCTGCGCCGGGCGATCACCGTGCAATTGATCTACGTGGCGCCCGGCGCCGAGAACGCGTTGGACAGCAGCCTGCGCTTCTTTCTGTCGCGTCGTTCGGCCTATGTGTCGGGGCAAGTGGTACGCCTGGAAATACCACTGGACGATGCGCCAACTGTTAATTGGAATAGGCCGTTCGCCGGTCGTCGCGCCCTGGTCACCGGTGCCTCCCGGGGCATTGGCCTGGCCATCGCCCAGGTGTTGGCGCGCGACGGTGCCCATGTGGTGTGTGTCGACGTGCCACAGGCCCAGCTGGCACTGCAGCAGGCCGCCGACAGCGTGAATGGCTCGGCGCTGCCTCTGGACATCACCGCGCCGGATGCCGTCGCGTTATTGCTGGCGCATGTCGGCCAGTACGGCGCCTTTGATGCGGTGGTTCACAACGCCGGGATTACCCGCGACAAGACCATCGCCAAAATGACCGAAGCTGCCTGGCGCAGTGTGCTGGCGGTCAACCTCGAAGCGCCGCTGCAGCTCAGCCAGGCGCTGCTGGACAACCAGGGCGTCAACCCCGGTGGGCGCATCGTCTGTGTGTCGTCGATTTCCGGTATTGCCGGCAACCTCGGGCAGAGCAACTACGCCACCTCCAAGGCCGGGGTGATCGGCCTGGTGCAGGGTCTGGCCCCGCAGGCGGCGGCGCGACAGGTGACGGTGAATGCCGTGGCGCCAGGGTTTATCGAAACGCAGATGACCGCGAAAATTCCGCTGATGATCCGCGAAGCCGGGCGGCGCATGAATTCCCTGTCCCAGGGCGGGCAACCGATCGACGTGGCCGAGACCATCGCCTGGCTGGCTCACCCCGCCTCGGGCGGCATCAACGGCCAGGTGGTGCGGGTGTGCGGCCAAAGCCTGCTGGGAGCTTGAACCATGGATTACGTGACGCAAATCATCGACCCGCCGCCCTCGCGCACCCGATTGTTGCTCGACGGCGTGCGCGGCTTGCGCAAGCCCAAGCCCGACGGCGCGCCGCCACTGCCCAGGGAGCGTCTGGTACGCCCGGCGGTGGAACTGTCGGACGCGGCCATCGCCGCCTATGGCCGCGCCTGTGGTTTTCGCCGCGAACAGGGCGTGTCGCTGTCCTATCCTCATGTGCTGGCGTTCCCGCTGCACTTGATGCTGCTGACCCGCCCCGGCTTCCCGTACCCGGCCAGCGGCATGGTGCACCTGGCCAATCGCATTCGCCAGCACCAGCGTTTGCACGAAGGTCAGGCACTGCGCCTGGAAGTCTTCTGTGAACGCTGGGTCGCCCATCCCAAAGGGCAAGCGTTGAGCATTGCCACCCGTGCCTACGGCGACGAGGCCCTGGTGTGGGAAAGCGACAGCCTGTACCTGCGCCGCGACGTGAAAAATCCCGTCGGGGAGCTGTGGGTGGAGGCACTGCCGTTGCAGGAAGAAGGCTTGCTGCGCACCCAGCGCTGGGTCTTGCCCGCCGATCTGGGGCGTCGTTTTGCCAAGGTTTCGGGGGACTTCAATCCGATTCATACGTCGGTCATGGGCGCGAAGGTCTTCGGCTTTCGCCGCGCCATCGCCCACGGCATGTGGACCCTGGGCCGAGCGCTGGCCGCACAGCAGCCACCGGGTGGCCTGGACCGCGCCGAGGCCCATTGCGATTTCAAGTTGCCGATCTTCCTGCCCGGGCAGGTCGGCCTGTGGAGTCACCCCGTGACCGGCCCGCTGCGCGAGTTCGAAGTGCGCAATGCCGCCGGCGACAAACCGCATATGCGCGGCTTGTTTATGTGGGATCAACCGCCTGGAATGAGAGCCTTGCATGAGTGAATACAGCTTCAATCCGGCCCCGAGCCGGCGCGTGGCGATCATTGGCGGTAACCGACTGCCGTTTGCCCGGTCCAATACCGTCTATGCCCATGAGAGTAATCAGGACTTGCTGGTGGCTGCGCTGCAAGGCCTGGTCGACCGCTACAACCTGCACGGCCAGCGCCTGGGGGAGTTCGCCGCCGGTGCGGTGATCAAGCATTCGCGCGATTTCAACCTGGCCCGTGAGTCACTGCTGTCGACCACGTTGTGCGCGCAGACGCCTGCCTACGATGTGCAACAAGCCTGTGGCACGGGTCTTGAGGCCGCGTTGCTGGTGGCCAATAAAATTGCCCTCGGCCAGATCGAGGTCGGCATTGCCGGGGGCGCCGACACCACCTCCGACGCGCCCATCGGCATCAACGAATCCCTGCGTCACACCTTGCTCGCAGCCAATCGGGCCAGGGGCCTGGGCGCTAAACTCAAGACGCTGTCGAAGGTGCGCCCATCGATGTTGTTCAAGCCGCTGCTGCCGCGCAATGGCGAGCCACGCACCGGCCTGTCCATGGGCGAGCACTGCGAAGAAATGGCCAAACGCTGGCAGATCAAGCGCCTGGCCCAGGACGAGTTGACCCTCGCCAGTCATCAACGGCTGGACGCGGCCTATCAGTGCGGTTTCTTCGACGATCTGATCAGCCCCCATCGCGGCCTGGCCCGGGACAACAACCTGCGTGCCGATATCAGCCTGGAAAAACTCGCCGGCCTCGCGCCGGCCTTCGACCGCCACAACGGCGCGCTCACCGCCGGCAACTCGACGCCCCTGACCGACGGCGCCTCGGTGGTGCTGCTGGCCAGTGAAGCCTGGGCCGCCGCCAATGGCTGGCCGGTGCTGGCCTACCTGCGCACCGGCGAAACGGCGGCGGTGAATTTCGTCGACGGCACCGAAGGCCTGTTGATGGCCCCGGTCTACGCCGTACCGCGCATGCTCAAGCGCGAAGGGCTGGGCTTTGCCGACTTTGATTTCTTCGAGATCCACGAAGCCTTCGCCGCCCAGGTGCTGTGCACGCTCAAGGCCTGGGAAGACCCGGACTACTGCCGCGAGCGGCTGGGCCTGGATGCACCGTTGGGCGCTATCGACCGCAGCAAAATGAACGTCAACGGTGGATCGCTGGGTTGCGGCCATCCGTTTGCCGCCACCGGTGGCCGGCAGCTGGCGGCGCTGGCCAAGGCCATCCATGAGCGCGGTGGCGGTCGCGGGTTGATCTCGATCTGTGCGGCGGGCGGGTTGGGTATCACCGCCATCGTCGAAAAGTAGCCTCATCCACAACAACAATAAGGACACTGCCATGAACGCCATCAGCCTGGAACAGACCGAACGCATCTGGTTGAACGCCTATCTGCCCGGCGTGCCGGCGGACATCGATGCCGCCATCGAGGATTACCCCTCATTGCGTGAAGTGTTCCTGGAGCACCTGGAAAAATTCCGCGAGCGGGTGGCCTATGTCAGCATCGGCACGCCGATGACCTACGCCGATTGGAACATCCAGGGCCACGCCTTCGCCGCCTGGCTGCAGGGCCAGGGGGTGAAGAAGGGTGACCGTGTCGCATTGATGATGCCCAATTGCTTGCAGTACCCGATCTGCCTGCTGGGCACGATCCTGGCCGGCGCGGTGGTGGTCAACGTCAATCCGTTGTACACCGCCCATGAACTCAAGCACCTGCTCAAGGACAGCGGCGCCGAGACCGTGGTGATCTTCGAAAACTTCGCCCACACCCTGGAAAAAGTCATCGTCGGCAGCAGCGTCAAGCGCGTGGTGGTGGCGGCCATCGGCGACTTGCTTGGCACTTTCAAGGGCGCGGCGATGAACTTCATCCTGCGCAGCGTACAAAAGCAGGTGCCGGCCTTCAGGTTGCAAGGTTGCGTGCGTTTCAATCAGGTGCTCAAACAGGGGCGGGCGCTGACGCATCTGCCGGTCAGCCTGGACCGCGATGAGCTGGCCTTCCTGCAATACACCGGCGGCACCACCGGCGATGCCAAGGGGGTGATGCTCAGCCATCGCAATATCATCGCCAACCTGTTGCAGGCCAAGGCCTGGGTTGGCGATCAATTGGACCAGGACAAGCAGGAAACCAACGTCACCCTGTTGCCGCTGTACCACATTTTTTCCCTGACGGTGAACTGCCTGATGTTCATGTGCCTGGGTGGCCGCAATATCCTCATCGCCAATCCTCGGGACGTGAAACGGGTACAGATGATCCTGCGCAAAGAGCGCTTCAACGGCATCGCCGGGGTCAATACGCTGTTCAACGGTTTGCTGGAAAACAAGGAATTTTGTGCGCGGGACTTTTCCGACCTGCGCCTGGTGATCGCTGGTGGCATGGCTACGCATACCGCGGTGGCCAAGCGTTGGAAAGAAGTCACCGGGCTGCCGATCGTTGAAGGCTACGGGCTGACCGAGTGTTCACCGGTGGTGAGCATCAGCCCCATCGACATTCACCGTATGCGCGAGATGGCATTCACCGGCAGCATCGGCGTGCCGTTGCCGTCGACCTGGGTGCGCTTCATGCGTGAAGACGGTGAACTGGCCGAGGTCGGCGAGCCGGGTGAATTGCAGGTGCGCGGTCCGCAAGTGATGCAGGGCTACTGGAAGCGCCCCAAGGAAACCGCCGAGGTGCTGGACGCTGACGGTTGGTTGTCTACCGGTGATATCGGCGTGATGGATGAACGCGGTTACATCCGCCTGGTGGACCGCAAGAAGGACATGATCCTGGTCTCTGGCTTCAACGTGTACCCCAATGAAATCGAAGACGTGGTGGCGCTGCACCCAGGGGTGGCGGAAGTGGCGGCGATTGGCGTGGAGGATGGCGTGACCGGCGAGCGAGTCAAGATCATCGTGGTACGCAAGGACCCGAGCCTGACCCAGGAGCAGATCCTCGCCCATTGCCGGGAATACCTGACCGGGTACAAGGTGCCCAGGTATGTGGAGTTTCGCACCACGGAGTTACCCAAAACCACCGTCGGCAAGGTGCTACGCCGAGCCTTGCGCTGATAGTGAAGATAACGCAGACCAAATGTGGGAGGGGGCTTGCCCCCGATAGCGGTGTGTCAGTCACCGAATCATTGGCTGACCCACCGCCATCGGGGGCAAGCCCCCTCCCACATTTTCAAACCGTGCCCACTTTTACCCAGCGCTCTTCATGAGCAGCCATCCGAATCGCCGTCGCCAACCGCTCTACCGCCCACGCCGCTTCAAAATCAGTGCCATCACCACCTTGACCCGCCAGCGCCATGATCAGCTCGTGTACCTCCAATGTCTTGAGCTCGTTATACCCCAACTGATGCCCCGCCGCCGGGCTGAACGCGGCATAACCGGGCAGGGCGGGGCCGGCGAGCAGACGCTGGAAACCGTCCTGGCCGACGCGGCACAGGCGCAGTTCGTTCAAGCGCTCCTGATCGAACGCCAGCGTGCCCAGGGTGCCGCTGATTTCAAAACTCAGGTGGTTTTTATAGCCGTGCTTGAGCCAACTGCTGCTCACTGTGCCGCGTGCGCCATTGGCGAAACGCAGCAGGGCATGCACCTGGTCATCCACGGCGATGGCTTTCGATTCACTGCTGCCTTTGAAGGCCGGCCGTTGCGCATGGACGGTCTGGGTATCGGCGCACACGCTGACCACCTCGCCGACCAGATAGTGGGCCATCGACAATAGATGGCTGCCGAGGTCCGCCAGTGCGCCGCCGGCGTGTTCCACCTCACAGCGCCATGACCAGGGCGAGGCGGGATCGGCCATGAAGTCTTCGCTGAACTCGCCCTGGAAGCTGATGATCTCGCCCAGCTCGCCGCTGGCAATCATCTGTCGCGCCAGCACGATCATCGGGTTGTGCTGGTAGTTGTAGCCCACCCGCGTCACTACCCCGGCCGCGCCGGCCGCTCGACGCATGGCATCGGCCTGTTGCAGGCTGACCGCCAGCGGCTTCTCGCAATACACCGCCTTGCCTGCCGCAATCGCGGCCATGGCCATGGGGTAGTGCAGATGGTTGGGCGTGGTGATGGCCACCACATCGACCTTGGGATTGTCGATCAGCACCTGCCAGTCGGCATGGGCCTGGGCAAACCCCCAGGCACTGGCGCAATGCTGCGCGCGCTCGGTGTCGGCATCGGCCAGCGCCGCCAGTGTCAGCGTGACGGGCAGTTCGAACACCGCCCGGGCGTTGTTGAACGCCAGCGCGTGGGCGCGCCCCATGAAGCCTGTGCCGATCAAGCCGATTCCGAGTTCACGCATCGCCGTGGTCCTTTGGATTATTGTTTTCAGGAGGCGCATTAATGGAATAAATATTCTCAAAAATCAAGATATGGAATAAAAATTCATTAGACGTGCAGCGATCACAGGCGCAGACGAATCATCATTTCAGCTGATGCAGGGATATTCAGCTTGTGGCCAACTGCCGCCAGTTAACAAAAGATAACGTAGCACCGATTGTCAGACGATTCGAAAGCCCGATAGGATGGCCCGTGCTTGCCCCAGGCGCTCTAGATTGCAGGTTTCAGAGCCCTGCGCCAGGCGACACGACCTAACAATAATAAATGGGAGAAAGGTCTATGAGTGAGCCTGTCATGGGTTGGGTTGTTTGCCGCCCACGCGCCGCACGCAAGGTTGCGTTGCTGGCCGCAGCGCTCTCGCTGTTTGGCGCTGTCGCATTGCCGACGGTCGTCCAGGCCGCCAGCGATACCACTTTTGCGATTGAATCCCCCAAGGCCGCCAGAGGCCTGATGATTGACGTGGTGCACGCCGGCCAGCGCCTGGTGGCGGTGGGTGATCGCGGGCATATTCTCTATTCCGACGACCAGGGTGGCACCTGGGTCCAGGCCAAAGTCCCCACCCGGCAACTGCTCACGGCGGTGTTTTTCGTCGATGACAAGCACGGCTGGGCGGTTGGTCATGATGCGCAAATCCTTGCCAGCAGCGACGGCGGCGCCAGTTGGACCCAGCAATACCAGGACCTCAAGCGCGAAGCGCCGTTGCTCGATGTGTGGTTCAACGACGCCAATCACGGCCTGGCCGTAGGCGCCTACGGTGCGCTGATCGAAACCACTGACGGCGGTAAGACCTGGGAAGACGTCAGTGACCGTCTCGACAACGAAGACCAGTTCCACCTGAACGCTATCGCCTCGATCAAGGACGCCGGCCTGTTTATCGTCGGTGAGCAGGGCAGCATGTTCCGCTCCAGCGATGACGGCCAGACCTGGGAAAAACTCGAAGGTCCCTATGAGGGCTCGTTGTTTGGCGTGCTCGGCACCGCTCAGCCGCACACCCTGCTGGCCTACGGCCTGCGCGGCAACCTTTACCGTTCCAGCGACTTCGGCGGCACCTGGGAGCAGGTCGAGTTGAATGCGGCCCGTGGCGCTCTCGAATTCGGGCTGTCGGGTGCGACCTTGCTCGATGACCGTTCCATCGTCGTGGTGGGCAACGGCGGCAGCGTGGTGGTCAGCCACGACGATGGCCAGACCTTCAGCGTATTCAACCGCCCGGACCGGATTTCGCTTTCGGCAGTGACGGCCGCAGGCAATGGCAACTTGATTCTGGTCGGGCAGGGTGGTGTGCGTGTGGCCACCGACACCGGCGCTGAACCAAAAAAACAATAAGAAGGCGGGGAACGCATGAGCAGTCATCACAACGATAAAGCGACCTTTCTTGAGCGCCTGATCTTCAACAACCGCCCGGCAGTGATCGTCATCTGCCTGCTGGTGAGTGTCTTCCTGTTCTGGCAGGCGACCTTGATTCGCCCGTCCACCAGCTTTGAAAAGATGATCCCCCTCAAGCACCCCTTCATCGAAAAGATGATGGAGCACCGTAATGACCTGGCCAACCTGGGCAACACGGTGCGTATTTCGGTGGAGGCCAGGGACGGCGATATCTTCACCCGGGAGTACATGGAAACCCTGCGGCAGATCAACGACGAGGTGTTCTATATTTCCGGTGTCGATCGCTCGGGCCTCAAGTCGCTCTGGAGCCCCAGCGTACGCTGGACCGAAGTCACCGAAGAAGGCTTCGCCGGCGGTGAAGTGATCCCGCAAAGCTACAACGGCTCGCCGCAAAGCCTCGACCAGTTGCGCAATAACGTGCTCAAGTCCGGTCAGGTCGGACGGCTGGTGGCCAACGACTTCAAGTCAAGCATCGTCGATATCCCGTTGCTGGAGTCCTACCCGGATCCGCAGGACCAGGGCAAATTGCTGGCTCTGGACTATCGCAAGTTCTCCCATGAACTCGAAGACAAGATCCGCGACAAGTTCGAAGCCCAGAACCCCAACGTCAAGATTCATATTGTCGGCTTTGCCAAAAAGGTCGGCGACCTGATCGATGGCCTGGTGATGGTGGTGCTGTTCTTCGGCGTTGCGTTCGTCATCACCCTGATTCTGCTGCTGTGGTTCACCAACTGCCTGCGCAGCACCATTGCGGTGTTGAGCACGACATTGGTGGCGGTGGTCTGGCAACTCGGGCTGATGCACTTCTTCGGTTTCGGACTGGACCCGTATTCAATGCTGGTGCCGTTCCTGATCTTCGCCATCGGCATTTCCCACGGCGTGCAGAAAATCAACGGCATCGCCCTGCAATCCAGCGAGGCGGACAACGCATTGACTGCCGCACGGCGCACCTTCCGGCAATTGTTCCTGCCGGGGATGATCGCGATCCTCGCTGACGCCGTGGGCTTTATCACGCTGCTGATCATCGACATCGGCGTGATCCGTGAACTGGCGATCGGCGCGTCCATCGGCGTGGCGGTAATCGTGTTCACCAACCTGATTCTGCTGCCCGTGGCGATTTCCTACGTCGGCATCAGCAAGCGCGCCATCGCCAAGAGCAAGAAAGATGCAAATCGCGAGCATCCGTTCTGGCGGCTGCTGGCCAAATTCGCCAGCCCCAAAGTCGCCCCGGTGTCGGTGCTGCTGGCCCTGATCGCCTTTGGCGGCGGCCTGTGGTACAGCCAGAACCTGAAAATCGGCGACCTCGACCAGGGGGCACCGGAACTGCGCCCGGATTCGCGCTATAACAAAGACAACAACTTCATCATCAACAATTACTCCACCAGCTCCGACGTGCTGGTGGTGATGGTCAAGACCAAGGCTGAGGGCTGCTCGCGCTATGAGGCCATGGCGCCCATCGACCAGTTGATGTGGAAAATGCAGAACACCGAGGGCGTGCAGTCGGCGATCTCCCTGGTGACCGTGTCCAAGCAGATGATCAAGGGCATGAACGAGGGCAACCTGAAATGGGAAACCCTGTCGCGCAACCCCGACGTGCTGAACAACTCCATCGCCCGTGCCGATGGCCTGTACAACAACAATTGCTCGCTGGCGCCGGTGCTGGTGTTCCTCAACGACCACAAGGCCGAGACCCTGGACCGTGCGGTGCATGCGGTGCAGGACTTCGCCAGGGAGAACAACAAGGACGGCCTGGAATTCATTCTCGCCGCCGGTAATGCCGGGATTGAGGCCGCCACCAACGAGGTGATCAAGGAGTCGGAGCTGATCATCCTGATCCTGGTGTACCTGTGCGTGGCGACCATGTGCATGATCACCTTCCGTTCCTGGGCGGCGACCCTGTGCATCGTGCTGCCGCTGGTGTTGACCTCGGTGCTGGGTAACGCGCTGATGGCGTTCATGGGCATCGGCGTGAAAGTCGCGACCTTGCCGGTGGTGGCCCTGGGCGTGGGCATCGGCGTGGATTACGGCATCTACATCTACAGCCGCCTGGAAAGTTTCCTGCGCGCCGGCCTGCCGCTGCAAGAGGCGTACTACCAGACGCTCAAGTCCACCGGTAAAGCCGTGCTGTTCACCGGCCTGTGCCTGGCCATCGGCGTGTGCACCTGGATTTTCTCGGCGATCAAGTTCCAGGCCGACATGGGCCTGATGCTGACCTTCATGCTGCTGTGGAACATGTTCGGTGCGTTGTGGCTGCTGCCGGCACTGGCGCGGTTCCTGATCAAGCCCGAGAAGCTGGCAGGGCAGAAGGGCAACTCGTTGTTTGCGCACTGATAAACTGTAGGAGCGAGGGGGACGCCTAGTGCTTGCTCGCGAAAAACGTCAACGATAACGCGTGCATCTGGATAAATGCGCTGTCTGTGAGTTCTTCGCGAGCAAGAACTAGGCGTCCCCCTCGCTCCTACATTATTGGTTTGGGCTATCATTGCGACCTTCCTCGTAAATGATTGACTGCCATGACTGCCCACACCCTCACCACCGCCCTTGCCACCAGCGACATGCTGATCATCGACGGGCTGCATGCCTTCGACTTCACGTTTGACCGGCACCTGTCGATCGAAAGCATGGACGGTCGGGAACTCAAGCGTTGGACCTTCAGTCCAGAACAACTGGATGCGGCGACCTTTGATGACAGCCTGCAAAGCTGGTTGCTGTGTAACGACGACGGTGAACACCGTCTGGTCTGCCTGAGCGCCATCCAGGGCGACAACAATAACGATGAGGACGAAGCAGATGATGCGTAAATTCTGGCCCCTGTTAATGGCCGGCAGTGTCGGCGCGATGTCGGTGCAGGCTGCACCGGCCGACACCTATGAATTGCTGGTCGGCAGCTATACCGCCGGCAGCAGCGAAGGGATCTACCGCCTGCAGTTCGACAGCCGCACCGGGCAATTCAGCGGCAAGCCGGTGCTGGCGGCCAAAACTGCCAACCCGTCCTGGCTGACGATTTCCAAAGACCAGAAGCAGCTGTTTGTGGTCAATGAAAACGGTCCGGGCCAGGACGATGTGGTCGGTCGCGTCAGCAGCTACCGCATCGATGCGCAGAACCATCAGCTCACCCTGATCAACCAGGTGCAGAGCCTGGGCAACGAGCCGACCCATTCCAGCGTGGCCGCCGATGGGCGTTATCTGTTCGTCGCCAACTATTCGGTACTCGAAGACCCGGGTGGCAGCCTGGCGATCTTGCCGGTGGACACCAGCGGCAAGCTGTCGGCACCGGTGCAGTTGAGCGGGCACCCGGCCAGCGGTGTGAACCGCGAACGCCAAGCCTCCAACCATGTGCATTCGGTGGTGTCGTCGCCGGACGGCAAGTACGTGTATGTGCAGGACCTGGGCGCGGACAAGGTGTTTGCCTACCGCTACGATCCCAAGGCCAACCACGAGCAGCCGCTGACCCCGGCCGAGCCGGCCGCCGTGCAACTGCCGCCTGGCAGCGGTCCGCGCCACTTGCTGTTCAGCGCCGACGGCAAGCATGCCTGGCTGACCACCGAGATGAGCGCTCAGGTGGCCGTGTTCGACTACAACGATGGCAAGCTTGAGCAAACCCAGTTGGTGGATTTCGCCGCCGGCCAGCCGGTGTCCGATAAAGCCGGCGCCGCGCTGCACGCCTCCAATGACGGCAAGTTTCTTTACGTCAGCAACCGTGGCACGGCCAATCAATTGGTGGTGTTCAGCATCGACCCGGCCACCGCGCACCTCAAGGAAATCCAGCGTCGCTCGGTCGAAGGCGACCATCCGCGCGAGTTCAGCCTGGACCCGAGCGGCAAGTTCCTGCTGATCGCCAACCAGAAAAGCAATGAAATCGTGGTGGTCGAGCGCGACCCCAAGACCGGCCTGCTGGGTAAAACCGTGCAGAAATTGCCGATCGATGCGCCCAGCGATCTCAAGTTCCTGGTGCGTCAATAAGCCACAGGCCCCGAAATTCGGGGCCTGACCTTAACTATTAATTTTATTGATGACGGCTACTGTTTCAAAGCATTTCTAAGGTTCAACCCTCGGGCGTAAGTTGGCTTCCAAGGCCTCCCGGCCATCCAACGAAACGCATACGAGGGTTACCGCCATGAACTTCAATCTGTTCTCGATCATCGCCGCTTCCGCTGTTTCCGCGACTGTTGCACTGCCGGCTGCTGCCAGCGTGGAAGTCGCCGGCAAAAAATCCGGCACCACCGCCTATACCCAGAAATACCTGCAGCAAAGCGCCAACTTCTATGCTGCGCTGGATCACAAGATCCAGGGCTAACACAGATCAACCTGTGGGAGGGGGCAAGCCCCCTCCCACAGGTTGATTGATGTTGGTTTCAGGGCTTTGCCATCACCGCGATAAACAGCGGTGACTCCAGAAAACGCTGCAACCAAACCTGCAACCTTGGATACGGCGCCCCCGCAAACCATGCACGATCCACATGGGCGAACTGCCGCACGAACGGCACCACCGCCGCATCCGCCAGACTCAGGTGCCCGGCGAGCAGATACTCACGGTCCGCCAGCAAGTCCTCCAGCTTCTGCAGGAACACCTCACCCTCGGCCCGATAATGTTCCATCGGCTGTTCCGGGTAGCGCTCGGCGTACTTGTATCGATTCAAGTGATGTTTGAACACCTGGTCATTCTCTGCAATCAGCGCCAACACCTGAGGATCGCCTTGCAGCAGCCAATCGTCGGGATCGTGCTGCGCCAGGGCCCATTGCATGATCTCCAGGCTTTCCTCGATCACCCGGCCGTCAACGCTCAACACCGGCACCGTGCCCTTGGGCGACAACGCCAGCATGGCGGCGGGTTTGGCCTTCAGGCTCACCTCGACGATCTCCACCGGTACGCCTGAATAGCGCAACGCCAACCGCGCGCGCATGGCATAGGGGCAGCGCCGGAACGAGTACAGCAGCGCCTCGCTCACTTGACCTCCAGGGTGCTCAAGCCGTTGCCCTGGCGCTTGACCTGGATCTGCACCGGGATGCGTTCGTGCATTTCCTGCACGTGGGAGATCACCGCCACCTTGCGCCCCTGGGCCTGCAAGCCGTCCAGGGCGTCCATGGCCAGTTGCAGGGATTCGGGGTCAAGGCTGCCGAAACCTTCGTCGATAAACAGCGACTCGATCTTCAAGGTACTGGAGGCCATCGAGGCCAGGCCCAGGGCGAGCGCCAGGGAGACGAGGAAGGTTTCACCGCCCGACAGCGAGTGCACCGAGCGCAGTTCGTCGCCCATCTCGGTGTCCATCACCAGCAGGCCCAGCATGCTGCCGCCGCGTTTAAGGCGGTAGCGGCGCACCAGTTGGCGCAGTTGCACATTGGCATGGTGCACCAGCAGGTCGAGGTTGTAGGCCTGGGCGATTTTGCGGAAGGTGTCGCCAGTGGCCGAGCCGATCAGCGCATTCAGGCGGGCCCAACGCTGCCATTCTTCATAGGCCTTGGCGATCTGTTCGGCCAACGCGTGATTGGCAGCCTGACGCCGCTGGTCTTCGGCCTGGCGGGCGCGCAGTTCGGCGCAGTGCTTCTCGCCCTCGGCCAATTGCTGGTTGAGCGCCGCGAGGCTGTTGTCCAGCTGTTCGGCGTCCAGGTTGCCGTTGTGCAAGGCCTGATGCTCGGTTAAGCGCTGTTCGCGCTCTTGCAGCAATACCCTGGCCTGTTCGACGGCTTTCTCGCGGGTGTGCAGCTGCTGGCGCAGGTCGGTGACCTGAGCCTCGTCGACCGCCAGCAGGCGCGCCAGGCCTTCGTCATCCAGCTCGGGGTGCGCGGCGCGCCACGCGTTGATGCGCGTATCCAGACTTTGCTGTTCTGCCTCCAGGGCCTGCTGGTGGTCCTGCCGTGCCTTGAGATCGGCGACCAGTTGCACCAGCGCCGTGTGTACCGCGTGCAATTCCTGGCTGGCGTCGGCTTCGCTTTGCCGCGCCTGGGCGACGGCCTGGTCCAGCTGCTGTTGCCACTGTTCGGCGCTCTCGTGTTCGCCGAGCAAGGCGCTGAGTCTGGCCTGGAGGTCCTGTTGCTCGGTGCAGAGCTCGGTGACCTGCAGAGTCAGGGCTTCCCATTGCTGCTGACGATGCTGCTGATGGGTCTGCTGCTTTTCAATGGCCTGCTGGCGCTCTTGCTGCTCGGCCAGTTCATCGCGTTGATGGCCCAGTTGTTCGAGACGCTGGCTGACCTGCTGGTCGAGCTGCAGGAAGGTCGCCGCCGGCTCACTGCGCAAGCCTTCCAGGGTCGCGGCGGGCAGCAGGCTGGCGAAGCCGGCGAGTTCGCCATCGAGGCGCTCGCGGTCGCTGGCCAGGGCGCGCTGCTGGTCGAGCAACACTTGCCGGGCCTGCTGGCTGGCGTCCTGGGCGGCTTGCAACTGCTGCTGCAAACGCCCGGCGTTTTGTTGCAGGTTGAGCAGGGCACCTTGGCGCTGTTCGTCCTGGGCGATGCTTTGCGTCAATTGCGCCAGCTGCTGGGCCAGCCAGTCCGTGCGCTTGGCGGCATCCTGATTCAACAGCGCCGCGTACAGTGGGTGCGCTTCAAGGCTTGGCGCCAACGCCTGTTGCTGCAATGCCAGCTGTTCCTGTTGCGCCAGGAATTCCTTTTGCTGGGCGATCAGCCCACCCACTTCGCCGCGCAGCTCGGTGAGCTTTTCCTTGAGGCGGTCGACGGCTTGCTGCGCCGTGGCCTCTTCGCTTTCATCGTGGCGCCCCAGGCTCTGCAACAGTGCTTCGGGCTGGTGATACGGATGCTCGTGGCTGCCGCAGACCGGGCAGGGCTGGTCATCCTGCAACTGTTCGCGCAGTTCCTCGACGCTGGCACTGCGGGCCAGGCGCTGGCGCTCCAGCAGTTGCTTGGTCACCGTGAGGGTTTGCTCGGCCACCGTCAGTTCGGCTTTGGTTTGCAGGCCGGTCTGGTTCAACTGTTCGCGTTGCCGCGCCGCGTCGGTGAGTTTTTGCGCCAGGGTGCCGGCCTGTGTGTCGAGCTGCTGCTGGCGGTCCCACAAACGGGCCAGGTCTTCGAAGGCGCGTTGTTGCTTGCGATTGTCCTGCAGGAGGCTGGCGAGCAATTGAATCTGTTCGGCCACCGCATGCGGTTCGGCGCCGGCCTCCTGGTACAGCAGGTCAAGGGCTTCGCGTTGCCGGGTGAACTGCTCGACGGCGGCGTTGGCGCGCTGTTCAAGTTGCGGCAGCTCGGCCTCGCCCTGCTTCAGGCGATTGCCGATCAACATCAGCTGTTGCAGGCGGTCGCGGTAGGCAGTCCAGGCGTCGCTCAGTGGCGCGAGGGTGGCGCTGCGCTCAAGTTCGGCGGCCAGGCTTTGCAGGCGCTCGGCGACCTGGGCCTGCGTGTCTTGCAGGCCTTTGAGCAAGACTTGGCCTTCGCGGCAGGCGCTTTCGTGCTGTTGCTTGTCCTCGGTGCGCTTGGCCAGCTCTTTGGTCAAGTGGGCAAGGGTGGTCTGTTCTTCGAAGGCCTGGCGCAGCAAGGGCGCGGCATGCGCCTGGTTCTGCTGGGCCTGGGCCAGGGCCGATTGAGCGGTGGCCTGCTGTTGTTGCGCCTGCTCCTGGCGGCTGTGCAGCGCGGTCTGTTGCTCGAGGTGCTGTTGAATTTGCGCGGCGAGCGGGGCCAGCAATGCGTCAATTTCAGCGCGGCGTACGAAGTGATGGCGCTGCGGCGCAAGCTGGTCCAGGCGCGTCAGGCCCTGGCGCTGTTGGCCTTGGCTGTCCCACAACTGTTGGGCGTGCTGCAACTGCTCGGCGGCGCTTTGCTGGCGCTCCTGCCATTCGCGCAGCTCCTTGAGCCAGGTGTGCTGCAACTCCAACTGCTTGAGTTGGGCCTGGTGGGTCTTGAGTTGCTGTTGTGCCTGGCTCAGCTGTTGATCCAGCTCGGCGCGGGCTTCGGCGGCCAGGGGGACCACGCCGCTGGCCTGGTCCTGCAGCTGTTTATACACGTCCCTGGCGTCCCTGGCCTTGTCGAACGCACGGCGGCCCAGTTGGGTGTAGAGCGCGGTGTCGGTGAGCTTTTCCAGCAGTTCGCTGCGCTCGTTGTCGTTGGCCTTGAGGAAGGCGCTGAACTCGCTTTGCGCCAGCAGCACCGCACGGGTGAACTGCTCGAAGTTCAGGCCCAGGGCCAGTTCCAGCTGGGTTTTGTATTCGGTTTTCTGGCTGGCCAGCAGTTGCTCGCTGTCCAGGTCGATCAGGCTCTGGCGGCTGTTCTGCAACTTGCCGCTGGCCTTGTCGCGTGCGCGATTGGCTTCCCAGCGCGCACGGTAGCGGCGGCCGCTGACGCCGACGAAATCCACCTCGGCATAGCCACCGCCGGTGCCTCGCCTGAGCAGAGTGCGCGGGTCGCCGATGGAAATGTCGCTGTCGGCATCCGGCATCTTGGCCTGGCCGGTATCGCCCAGGCGCGGCACCGCGCCAAACAGCGCCAGGCACAGCGCATCGAGCAGGGTGCTCTTGCCGGCGCCGGTCGGCCCGGTGATGGCGAACAGACCGGCACTGGCCAGCGGCTCGACGGTGAAGTCGATCTCGAACGGCCCGGCCAGGGACGCGAGGTTTTTCAGGCGGATGGCGAGGATCTTCATGGCTGCTCGCCCTCCTGTTGCACTTCCTGAAGCAGCACGGCGAAGTCCTTCAAGGTCTGTTCATCCACTTCGCTGCCGTAGCTGTCCTGCCAGGCACGGCTGAACAATTGCTGGGGGGTGAGTTGGTCGAGTTCGACCAGGCGCTCTTCATCAGCGTCTTCGCGCCGGCCAATGCCGGCGTATTCGGCGGCGATGCGCACCAGGCGCACGGCCTTGCCGTGCAGGGCGGTTTCGATCTGCTGGCGCAGGTCCGGCTGGGGTTCGTCCAGGCGGACCCGGACTTCGAACCACGGGTGGCGCTGGGTTTCGGCGAGCAGGTCGACGTCGGGCAGGTCGCCCAGTTGCTTGAGAATGTCTGCCAGCGGCGCGGCTTCCAGGCGTTGCAGGTTGACCGAGCGCGGAACCGGCAGCGGTTCGACGCTGACCAGTCTTTCGCCCTGGAACGTCACGTCGAGCACCTGGTGCTTGTAGCCGATTTCGGAAAAAGACAGCGGAATCGGCGAGCCGCTATAGCGAATGCGTTCTTCGCCATTCACTTTCTGCGGCTTGTGCAAATGGCCGAGCGCAACATAGCCGACACTTCTATCGAAGAGGTTGGCCGGCAGCGCCTCGGCATTGCCGATGATCAGGCTGCGCTCGGAGTCTTCCGACACCGAACCCCCGGCCATGTGCGCATGGCTGATGGCAATCAGCGCCTGGCCCTTTTTGCGTTTGGCGTTGGCGGCGGCGATCAGCCATTCATGCACCTGGCCGATACCCCGCAGGTAATCATCGCCCAACTGCGCGCCGGTGACTTCCGCCGGGCGCAGGAACGGCAGCGCCAGGCACCAGCCGACAATCTTGCCTTTGGCATCCGGCAAGGGGATCAACAGGCGTTCGGCATCCAACTGGCCATCATCGAGCCACAACACTCGGCCCAAGGCGTGGGTGCGCAGACGCCGCATCAGCGGTGCGGGCAATTCGATGCGCGAACCTGAGTCATGATTGCCGGCAATCATCACAATCGTCAGTGTCGGGTTTTGTTCGTGAGCGCCGATGATGAAGTCATACAGCCGCTCCTGAGCCTTGAGCGGCGGGTTGACCGTGTCGAAGATATCGCCGGCGATCAGCAGCGCATCCGGGCGATGGGTCTTTAACTGGCCCAGGAGCCACTCGAGGAAGCAGGCGTGTTCGAAGTCGCGTTCCTGGCCGTGCAGATTTTGCCCAAGGTGCCAGTCGGAGGTATGAAACAGACGCAAGGCGAACTCCGGGAAGAAGAGGAAAAGAAGGGGAGTTTACCTGTTATGCGAACACGCTGCCTTGAGCGACACAGGTCAATTCGGGAGGGGGCTTGCTCCCGCCACATTGGTCCCTAGAACTCCCCGGAATATTTCACCGCCGCAGCCCGCGACTTCACCTTCAAGCTGCGCAGCAACGACGACACATGAATGCGCACGGTAAACGGCGAGATAGCCAGCACCTTGGCGATTTCCTTGTTGGTCTTGCCCTGGGCAATCAGGCGCAGCACTTGCTGCTGGCGTGGGGTGAGAGTCTGGGTGTCCAGCGGCAGGAGGCCTGAGGGGGCGAACTTGACCAGTACGTCACCGGCGCGGATCGCCAGCAGCGCCTGGCCGATCTCGTCGGGAGCAATGTTCTTGCCGATAAAACCGTCGACGCCCAGGGCCATGACCTGTTCGATCAGCGCCGAATCATCCACCATCGATACAACGATCAACGTGGTGCGCCGCAGTTGCCGGCGCAGTGCGGCGAGCTGGCTGATGCAGGTCAGGCCGGGAAAACGCAGGTCGAGGATCAGGGTGTCTATATCGCGCGGGTCCAGCAGCAACCCATGCACCGCATCCAGGTCGCCGGCTTCCTGTACCTCTGCCTCGGGGAGCAGGCGTTGCACGGTGCGCGCCATGGCTTCGCGAAACATCGGATGGTCGTCGGCGATAATGATCCGGCCGGTCATGGTGAGCTCCTTGCTGGGCATGGCTGTGCGCAGGCATGCTGTTTTATTATCGAGCCCCGATGCCCGCTTCGCTCGTACAGAGGGTCAAGGCGATCACAACAAGGACGTAACCCATGGGTCTTGAGACCAACTCCGAACTTGATCAGGCTAACCTGCGCATCGTGGTGGCAACTATCGCCATTGTGTATATAGGCGTGCTGGGTTTTTTGCCCGGGCATTCGCTGAACACCTACTGGCCGGTGATCCTGTATATCTTCCTGTTTCTGCTGGCGTCCATTGTCTTGCGCCAGGTGATCGCGCGTTGGCCGGGGCATTATCCGGCACGGCGGATCCTCGGCATGCTCCACGACTACACCGGTACCTCGTTTGGCCTGGTAGTGGGCGGTGAGGCGGCGCTGCCGCTGTATGCGGTGATGGTGTGGGTCAACCTCGGCAACGGCATGCGCTACGGGTCGCGCTACCTGGCGATCGCCACGGGGCTCGCGTTGCTGGCGCTGTTGATCGTGTACCGGCTCACGCCGTGGTGGCAGGCACAGCCGTTCGTGGTGCTGATGCTGATGATCACCAGCACGGTGATCCCGATATACGCGCATATCCTGCTGGAGCGCACGCGCAAGGCCTCCGAGCAAGCCATCGCCGCCAACCTGGAAAAATCCCGTTTTCTCGCCCAGGCCAGCCATGACCTGCGCCAGCCGATCCACTCCATCGGCCTGTTCACCGCCTGCCTGCGCGAAGCCCGCCTGGGCGATGAAGAGCGGCGGCTGGTGGACAATATCGATCGCTCGCTGCTCAACGTGTCGCAGTTGTTTCGTTCCATTCTCGACCTCTACACCCTGGACAACGGGCGTCTGCTGCCCAAATACCAGGTGATCCACCTGGGCGATTTTCTCGCTGACCTGGTGCGCCAGAACGCCGAAGCCGCACGCTGGGCGGGCGTTGAGTTGCGCTTGCGACCTTGCGCTCACTGGGTGCTGGTGGATCCGGGCATGCTGGCGACCATGGTGCAAAACCTGCTCTCCAATTGCTTCAAGTACGGTGCGCAGCGGCCCGTGCTGATCGGGGTGCGTGTCCGCGATAACGGCCTGGTGATAGAGGTTCATGATCAGGGGCAGGGGATTGCATGGGAACATCTGGCAAAGGTCTTCGAAGAGTTTTATCGCGTGCGCCAACTGCGCGACAAGGACGTCGAAGGCGTTGGCCTGGGGCTGTCCATCGTCAAGCGCCTGGGGCAATTGATGGGACTGCAGGTGAGCCTGCGTTCGCGGGTGGGCCGTGGCACGTCGGTGGGTCTGCATGGCCTGGCCCTGGCCCCTGCGCCGGCTCAACCGGTATTGCGTCACGACGTACGCCAGCCCGGCCTGCTCACTGGTTTGAAAGTGTGCCTGGTGGAAGATGACCACAATGTGCTGCTTGCCACCCAGGCCCTGCTCGAACGCTGGGGCTGCGAGGTGCAGGCCGAGTCCACGGGGCAGGGCCTGGTCAGCGACTGCGACATCATCGTCGCCGACTATGACCTGGGCAACCACGCCACCGGCATCGAATGCATCGACCTCCTGCGCCGGCAGCGCGGCTGGGCGGTGCCGGCGCTGATCCTCACCGGGCACGACGTGGAGAAAATCCAGGCCGCGTTGCACGATCGTCAGATCGCCATTCTGTCCAAACCGGTACGCCCTGCCGAATTGCGCGGCAGGTTGCGTGATCTCAGCCAGGAAAAAGTTACTGTATGAACGGCGTCATCGCGTTGCCACGCGCGCCCTTGGGTTGGCACATGGCGTTGGGCTTTATGAGGCCAAAGCTTCCTATTGCCATCAGTCCTCCACCGACCCCACTTGAGATCAAACAGTTGTAGTCGCCGGACGCAGTGGTCGCGATGTAATAAGTGGTCATCGAATCGCTTCGCACATTGGAGATACGTTTCACGGGCTCACCCAGATTGGTCTCCGACAGCGTCTTGAGGCGGTCTTCGGTGGGCTTGATATTGCTGCAACCAGCCACGCTGATGATCAAGGCGCCGAGCAGGGCAAGGCGAGTAACGCAGGAGTAGAGTTTCATGGTGCTTCTTCCTTGGGGTTGTTCTGGTTTCTCCAGCGCGCAACGACCCCTCGCGCATCGATGCGCGGTGTTGGTTGAGCGCCGCAAGTGCCGGGGAATATAGCGCCGGGGGAGGGGCGGGTCGATTAGCACACATGGACTAATGGCACATTGAGGTCATGGAAGGAGCGTGTTTTGTTGCAGATAAAACGAGCTACGCCAGATGACGCCGACTGCGCGTTTGAAATTCGTCGTGAAGCCATTCTCGGCCACTGCATCGGTGCCTACACCGTAGAGCAAATGGCGCTCTGGACGCGTGGCAGCGCGAAGGATGGCTACGGCGTGCTGATGGAAAAACTCTTCTACCTGGGCTGTGTGAACGGTGAGCCAGTCGCCACCGGCATGCTCGATCTTGCCAATAATGAAGTCGGCGCCTTGTTTGTACGCGCCGCATTCACGGGGCGGGGGTATGGCAAGGCAATGCTCGATCATCTGGAGACAGTCGCGCGTCATATCGCAGTAGAAGAGGTGGTGCTGGATGCGACGCTCAATGCGGTGAGTTTCTACAAGGCGTGCGGATACGTCGGGGACGAACAGGCGGTGTATCGTTCGCCGTCTGGGTTGGCGCTGGCGTGTGTACCCATGGTGAAGCGCCTGCGGCCAATGAGTCAGCCTTGATCCGCGTGTGGGAGGGGCAAGCCCCTCCCACATTCGATGTTCATTGTGTCTTGAACGCTGCGCTTAGACGTTCGATTACCTGTGTCACTGACGGCCCCTGCACCTGCGGTGGTGTGGCACTTTCACCAAACTCGCGCCACACAAACAGCGTCAGCTCAGCCCCATCGGTCAGGTCTTGCGCGAGTGTCTGCGAGGCGAAACCCTGCAGCGTGCGATAGCGCTCATCCTGCCAGAACGCATCCTCTACCCAGTCATACACCGGGATGAAATGAAAGTGCAGCGGCAACCCCGGCATATGGCCGTAGCGGCTGATATACAGCCATTTTGGCTGAAGCCGGGCTTCCATCACCCGCTGGACCCTGGCAAGCAAGCCACCCAGTTCGGCCAGTGCGGCGTCGGGCATGTCGGCGAGCGAATCGGTCGGCGTCCTGGCGCCCAGCATCAGGTAGCCCGGCAACCTTGTTGTCAGATGATGGTTGAGCAACCAGTGTTCGGTCTGGTGCAAGCGGTAAGCGGGGTCTATTTGCATGAGCACGCGTCCAGGTTGGCGGGTGCGGCAGGATAGCAAGTATTCTCCACGCAGGAGCCGACCGGTATCTTGTGTATATCCCGGTCCAAATGTGGGAGGGGGCTTGCCCCCGATTGCGGCCTCAGGTCCGACCAGGATGCTTGATCAGACCGAGTACATATCCGTTTCTGCGGTAACGGCTGCTAATGGTTCCGCTTTTACAGCGGGTCACTTTTGGAAAAGAGCCCCAAAAGTAACCAAAAGGGCTCTTGCCCCACCACTCGGCACCTCGCCTAGGCTCGGTGTGCCCTCTCTCCGGCTTGAATCCGTGGGCCGCCGCAATGGGCCATCCATGGCCCAGTGCGGCTAACCCGGCGTCCTGCCGGGTTGCCCACGGATTCAAGCCTGCGTTCGGCCAGCGTGGTTTAACGGGGCGCCTGAGATCAAAAGCAGAGCAAGAGCAAGAGCGGCTCGCTTCGCATCGTGGTTACGTTTGGGCGCTACAGAGTTATGTAGATACCTATGCTCGTCGAGGGCAAGGCCCCTCCCACATTTCTGACCGGGCTCGACTTCAATGCATCTTGCTGTGGTCCATCTGGCTATGGTCCATCCCATCCAAACCACGGGCTGGCGCTTTCACTTCGATGGTTTGCTCTGCGCCCCTGGCATCTTTCACCGTCAGAGCCAGCGGCACCTGGTCGCCTTCCTTGATCTGGCCGGTCAGGCCCATGAGCATCACATGGTAGCCATTCGGGTCGAGCTTGACGGCTTTGCCTGCGGGCAGGGCCACCGAGTCCACCGGACCCATGCGCATCACGTCGTCCTTCATGCTCATTTCATGGATCTGCACGTCCTTGGCCACCGGCGAAGCCACGCGCAGCAATTGGCTGTCGCTGTCGGCGGTAATGGTCATGAACGCGCCGCTGGAAGGCTGGCCAGGCACGGTGGCGCGTACCCAGGCGTCGCTCACTTGTACCTGGGCACTGGCGTGGGCCGCGATACCGAGCAGGGCGAGGCCGAGGGTGAGACGCGTGAGGTGTTGAACGGCAGTCATTAGCAGACCTCCATGACGGTGAGCAGGTCTTCTGCGCACTCTTTAGCGGTAAGGGACGCCTGCAAGCCAAGGCGCAGGTTGCCACGGGTATCGAACACGAAACTGGTGGCGGTGTGAGACAGGGTGTAGGTGTCGCCGGCGGGGATCTTTTCATAAAAGATCCCGAACTCCTTGGCGGCCACGGCGATTTCTTCCGGGGTGCCGTAGAGGGCTTCGAAGCTGGGGTCGAAGGCCTTGACGTATTTGTCGAGAATTTCCGGCGTGTCGCGCTCGGGATCCAGGGTGATGAACACCACTTGCATGATTTCACCGTCGCGGCCCATCAGTTTCTTGGCCTGGGCGGCGCGTGCCAGGGTGGTCGGGCAGACCGCCGGGCACTGGGTGAAGCCGAAGAACACCACGGGCATCAGGCCACGGTACGAGCTCAGGGTGACGGTTTCGCCGTCGGTGTTCTTGAGCTTGAAGGTGCGCCCCATGATCTTGTCACTGAGGTCCTTGCCGTATTTGAAATCCAGCCTGGGGCTGTAGTCACAGCCGCCCAGCAGGCTGCCCAGGCCCAACAGGCCCATGCCGGTCAGCACTTTGCGGCGGGTGAATAACGTACTCATCAACTGTGCATCCTGTGAAACGCCTGAATGGCTCTGGGGTTGCCCACCCGGCTCGGAAAAGGAATAACGAGAAGGGTGCAGAGTCTAGCAACCCTGGGCATCGCGCGTAATCTGCGACGTTCTGCCACAGGGGCGTGCTGCGCTTCATCCTTTTGCGCCTTCGGTGGTAGAGTCGCGGCCATGAAATTGAGCTACCCCGACCGTGCGCTGATCGCCTGGACCTTGTACTTCTGCGTACTGGTGAACCTGTTCGTGTGCGGTTTGGGACACGGGCAGATGATGGGCCAACAGCTCAATGGCATCGGCGGTCAGTTCTGTTCGGTGGACGGCGGTCAGCCGTTGATTTCCGACAAAGGGTCGGCTGACCCGTCCTCCAGCAACATCTCGAACTACTTTGCCTGCCCGGTATGCGGCGCCGTCACCGTTGCCCTCGTATTTCTGATCGGCCTGGCCTGGCTGCTTGGCCTTACGCAAGCGCCGCGTGCTGCCCATGAGCGGCGCAATAAAGCCCCTCCGCGTTATTCCTGGCCCTGCGCCAACCCCCGCGCTTCCCCCGCCTTCTGACGTGTGCCTCGGGCCTCCCATAACGGGGGGCGTTCTATCGTCACGACTGTGAGTGCGCTCCATGAATCCTCGATTGCCTGCAGGCGCCGTCCGCCTGACCAGCAAGGCCGCCCGGCGCCCGCGCGCCGAACCCGCTGCGCCTGACTACCCGAGTAATGCCCGCTGTTTCGTGCATCTGGATGCACGATTGCTACCGCATTGGCATAGCTTGTTCGACGTGTGCCCGGCATTGCTCAAGCTTGATCCACCGGAGGGTTTGAATCTGTTCCGCAGTTTCATGACCTGGGCGTATCGCAACCAGCCGCCGCTGGATTGGACTTATCATTTGAATCTGTGCCGCTGGCTGTTGAGTTCACCTTACCGCGCTCAGGTCGACGCCGATTTTATTGACGCCTTCATGACTGCCGCCGCCGCGCGCTGGATTCTCACGGACGACAGCCAGGCGCTGGGGATCGTTCTGAGCTGGCGTGGTGGTAACTTGTTCAATTGGAAAGTCGACAAACCGAGCGCCGCAGAGCGGCAAGTATTACCTGTATCCACCTGGGACTTCGCCTGGTGCGCCTTGAGTGAGCGAGGCGCGTTCAGTGGGTGGTTGCCGGTGCCGTGAAACGTTGAGATGGATAACGCGACAGGGCCTGTAAACAGGCCCTGTCGCCGGGTAATCAAAGAAGTGACCGAGGTGATCTATAGGCCTTACGCGGCCATTGGCTTGCTCGTCATGGCTTTTTTATAAGCCGCTTTCATCGCTTCCATCTCTGCGCCCAGGTCGTCCAGCATCGCCTTGCCCAAGAGTTTCTTCGCCTGGGGGAACATCTCTGTTTCTTCTTCTTCGATGTGGTGCTCCAGCAGCTCCTTCACCACCTTCACTCGGCCAGAAAACTCGGTGGAGGCAGGGTCGGTATTCTTCAGGTCGGGCAGCACCAGTGAATCAACGGTGCGGTGCTCTTCCTTGGCCTCGTGGTACATGATGTCCTGTTCCTTGCCGCCGGCCTTTCTAAAGGCAGGGTAGAGAATTTCTTCTTCCAGTTTGGTGTGAAGGGTGATTTCCATCTCCAGCTTGGCCAGCAAGTCGGTGCGTTTTTTCACCCCGCGCTCGGTGGATTCGCTCAGCTGGGTCAGCAGGGTCTTGACGCGTTCATGGTCGGCTTTGAGAAGGTCGATGGCATTCATGTGGAACCTCACGGGTAGTCGTCGGGCGTGTCGAAACGCACGCCTCGTGAGTTAGCCTGTTGCATCAGGCGTACCAACTTTTTCGACTTAATATTTATCTTTAAAATCAAAAAGTTGTAGATTTATTGCCGGTTCGTTGTCGTGCAGCTTGCATGATCGGGCGCTGCCGGGATTGCACAACGCACAACCGTCGCTGCTGTTGGCGTGAGATGCCGAACAATCGGATGGAACCCTTGGCGCATTTGCTTGACCTAACCCTTAGACTTCAGGAGGTGAAGCATGCAAATCGAAACTATCTGGATCGTACTGGCGGTGATTCTGCTGCTGTTGGAATTGTGGGCAATCAATATCGTGTTGCGCAGCACCGGTGGCTGGGAGACCAAGGGGTTGTGGGTGGTGGTGCTGATCTTCGTACCCCTGCTGGGGTTGATCGCCTGGGCGATGTTCGGGCCCAAGCGCGGCGCAACAGCATAAACACTGAGCGTTCAGCCAGGAAAAAGGCGCCCCATGGGGCGCCTTTTTTATTGCTGTGCAATGATCAGCCCGCTACAGCCCTGGCGATGGCCTCATTGAACGCCGGCAAATCGTCCGGCGTGCGTGAGGTGATCAAGGTCCAGCCATTGGCGTTGCATTCCTGCACCTGGGCATCGACCACGCTGGCAGCACCGGCATTTTCCAGGTCGATACGCACGCTTTTATACGCGGTCAGGGTCTTGCCTTTGACCACGCCCGCGTCGATCAGCGTCCAGGGGCCGTGGCAGATCGCAGCAATGGGCTTGCCGGCTTGGGCGAACTCATTGATCAAGCGCAGCGCGGCGGTATCCTGGCGCAAGGTGTCGGCGTTTACGGTGCCACCGGGGATAACCAGCGCATCGAAGTCGCCGCCGACTACATCCGACAGTTGCACGTCGGACTCCACGGTCTGGTCCTTCTCCGTATCGCCTACGAAGGTCTGGGCGATGCCGCCTTTGCTGGAAGCGTGCGTCACGGTCGCGCCGTAGCCACGCAAGGCTTGCAGAGGCTTGAGCAGCTCGTCGCGCTCGATGCCGGTGTTGGAGGTAATGATCAGGATTTTCTTACCGTTGAGTTGCGCACTCATAAGCGGATATCTCCTGTATGGGTGAGTGGATTACTTGGCGTATTTGCTTTGCAGGGCCTTGGCCTTTTCCAGATGAGCCTCCAGTGTTGGCAGGGTTTTGGTGGCGAAAGCTTTCAGCTCGGCATTGTCGGAGGAAGAGGCTTCTTTCTTGAACAGTTCAACCGTCTTTTCATGGGCCGCCACTTGATTGTTGGCGTAGGCCTTGTCGAACGATTCATCGCGCATTTCCAGGATGGCTTTCTTTGCCTTGTCGGTCAGGGCGGCGTCATCCGGTACTTCGATATCGAGTTTTTTCGCCAGAGCCATCAGTTCCTGATTGGCCTTGGTATGGTCGGTAATCATATGTTGCGCGAAGGTTTTCACGTCCGCCGAGCCGCTTTTTTCCAGCGCCAGTTTGCCGGCTTCCACTTCGGTGATACCGCCCTGGGCGGCATTCTCCACAAAGTCGTTGGAAGTGGCGGCCATCGCGGTGGACATCGAGCCTGCAACCAGCGCAAAGGTCAGGCCCATTTGTTTCATCAGTCGAGTTGTCATGGTGTCTCTCCTTGGAAATGGCGTGATGCCGTTACGTGACTGTTGAACCGATGCCGGGGCAAAAGGTTTAAATTTTTTTTGCGCGCATTGTCCGAACGGCAGGCGTGGCAATTTCCTTGAACTAATCCAAATTCGCAGGGTTCTGCTGCATAGGGCCGCCGCTGTGGGTGGCCTGTCATTACCAGGAGATTGCACTGTGACTGATCACAAACCCGCCGATAAAACCCCCGACCCCATCAGCTCCGAAGATGCGCAAAAGGGCAATGCCGACGGCACTAAGGGGCAGACCCTGGAACGTCCGAATCCCAAGACCGAAACCGTCGACAAAGTCGTGACGCCGACCTCGATCAAGGAGCTTGAGCGCCAGACGAATGCCATCAACGAGAAGCTCAGCAAGGGACAGTGAGCATGGCCCGTTCCATCAGCGCGTCGGAACTGGGCATCGAGCTCAAGCCTGACGATGACAGCAGCCTGTTCAAGTGGTTTATCGCCAGTTTCCTGATGGGCAAACGCATTCAGGCGCCTATTGCTGCGCAAGCGTACAAGGTGATCGTTGAAGAGGAGGGGCGCGACACACCGCGTAAATTGCAGCATTGCACCTCGCGGGAGCTGGTCGCGATGTTGGGACGCGCGCATTACGTGCGTTACGACGAAACCACGGCACAGCGCCTGTTGGACCTGAGTGCCAAGCTCAATGCCGACTACAGCGGCAAAATCACGCGGATTCTTCAGGCCAGCGATGACCGCCAGGCGTTCGAAAAGCGTCTGGCCGAGTTCGATGGCGTCGGTCCCAAGACTGTCGAGATTTTCATGCGCGATGCCGCCACGGTGTTGTTTTGAGCGCACCGCTGTATGTGGGCTGCGCCGGCTGGAGCCTGCCCCGCGAACACTGGCCGGCCTTCGATGAGCAAGGCACCCATTTGCAGCGCTACGCCTCGCGTTTCAATGCGGTGGAAATCAACAGTTCGTTTTATCGGCCCCACTTGCCGAAAACCTATGAGCGCTGGCGGGAGTCGGTGCCTGTGGGGTTTCGTTTCTCAGTCAAGGTGCCCAAGCGGATCACCCACGAGTTGCGTTTGCAAGAATGTGAAACTGCTCTGGACGAATTTCTCGCGCAATGCCTGCAGCTTGACGACAAGCTCGGCTGCCTGTTGGTCCAGCTCCCCCCCTCCCTGAGTTATGAGCCGCTGATTGCCCGCGCTTTTTTCGAGGCGCTGCGTCAACGTTTTGCCGGTACCGTGGTGCTGGAACCGCGCCATGCCAGCTGGCTCGCGGCCGGGAGTTTGTTGCAGGCATTCGAGATCGGTTGGGTCACCGCCGACCCCGCCGTGATCGCACCAGGCGATGCCTGGCACGGCGTGCGTTATTGGCGCCTGCATGGCTCGCCGCGGATTTACCACAGTGCCTATGGGCACGAGCGCGTGCAGGCGTATGCGCAGGTGCTGGGCCAATCGATTGAAGAGGGCATTCCCACCTGGTGCATCTTCGATAACACCGCCAGCGGGCATGCGGTCGCCGATGCCCTGGACCTGCTGGAGCTCCAGTCATAAACGCAATGGTTGGTTGCCTGGGCGAACGCCGGTTACTCTCAGTGTTCAGTTCAGGGAGAGGTGACCCGATGTCGTTGATCACAACCATCGAAGACTTACGCAAGCTTGCGCAAAAACGTGTACCCCGCATGTTCTACGACTACGCCGATTCCGGTTCCTGGACTGAAAGCACCTACCGCGCCAATGAAAGCGACTTTGCGCGTATCAAGTTCCGTCAGCGCGTGGCGCGCAATATCGATGAACGTTCGATTCGCGCCAGTATGATTGGCCAGGACATGGCCATGCCGGTGGCCCTGGCACCGACCGGCCTGGCGGGCATGCAGCACGCCGATGGCGAGATCCTGACCGCCCGCGCCGCTGCGGCATTTGGCCTGCGCTATACCTTGTCGACCATGAGCATCTGTTCGCTGGAAGACATCGCCGAGCATGTCGGCCAGCCCTTCTGGTTCCAATTGTATGTGATGCGCGACCGTGGGTTTATCGAGCGCTTGATCGAGCGCGCCAAGGTGGCGGGGGTTGATGCGTTGGTGTTGACACTGGACTTGCAGATCCTGGGGCAGCGCCACAAGGATTTGATCAATGGCCTGTCGGCGCCGCCCAGGCTGACCCTGCCGAACATCCTCAACATGATGACCAGGCCGCGCTGGGTGATGGGCATGCTCGGCACCCGGCGCCGTGGTTTCGGCAATATCGTCGGGCATGTGACGGGCGTGGCCGACATGAGTTCGCTGTCGGCGTGGACCGCCCAGCAATTCGACCCGCGCCTGAGCTGGGACGATGTGGAGTGGATCAAGAAGTGCTGGGGCGGCAAGCTGATCATCAAGGGCATCCTCGATGTGGAGGACGCCCGCCTGGCGGTCAACACCGGCGCCGATGCGTTGGTGGTGAGCAACCATGGGGGGCGTCAGCTCGATGGCGCGCCGTCGAGCATCAGCCAGTTGCCGGCAATTGTAGAGGCGGTGGGCAATCGGATTGAAGTGTGGCTCGATGGGGGCATTCGCTCCGGCCAGGACGTGCTCAAGGCCGTGGCACTGGGCGCCAAGGGCACAATGATCGGCCGCCCGCATCTGTATGGCTTGGGGGCGATGGGCGAAGCGGGCGTGACCAGAGCGCTGGAGATCATTGCCCGTGAACTGGATGTGTCGATGGCGCTATGTGGCTATAACGATATACGCGATGTGAATCGCGAGATCCTGCTGCCTGGCACGTTTCCTGACGGGGTTTGACACGCAAAAAAAACCTGAAAAAGTAAAAAGAGTTGTCCACGAAAACCGTGGGTATCTCTGTGGATAACTTTGCAAGGCCCCGGCAGCATTGGCGATTTAACCTGCGATCAATATTTGATCAACTTTCAACGGCGTCCAGTATGGGCAGGGTTTGCGCTTGACAGGACTTGGCCAAACCAGTGCCGAAAAGCGCATTTATGAGTCATTCCCTCTACTTGTGGAGTGGGTGACCACCGGTGGTGGCATCGTCGTTTGCATCAGCTTGTGCAGTGCCAGGGCATAATTGCGTCCGGCCAGGCTCATGCTGTTGTTATGGCCGGCGCCCGGTACCAATAACAGTCGCTTGGGTTGCTGGGCGGCATCGAATAATTGCTGGCTGAAACGCGGTGGTACGTAGCGGTCATCAAGGCCATGCACCACCAGCAATGGCATATGGATATCAGCCATCTTGTCAATGGAATCGAATTTCTGCGACAGCAACCAGCGCACCGGCAATGAGGTATTGGCAACGGCCGTGGCTACATCCCCCAGGGAAGTAAAGGTGGATTCGATCACCAGGCCACGCACCGGCAGCGGTACCTGCCTGCTCAACTCCGCAGCGAGGTCGATGGCCACCGCGCCACCCAGGGAATGGCCGTAGATCAGGCGTTTGCCGGGGTCCGGTTGCAGGAGTTGAAAGCGCTCCCAGGCGATGCGCGCATCTTCATACACCGTGGTTTCCGAAGGCAGGTCGCCCTGGCTTTTGCCAAAGCCGCGATAGTCGATGGCCAGCACCGAATAGCCCAGGGCGTGCAACTGTTCGATGCGAAACAGCTGACCGGTGAGGTTCCAGCGTACGCCGTGCAAATACAGGATGGCCGGCGCATCTTTCTGTGCGGCCGGGTACCACCAGCCATGGATGTTCTGGCCGGACTTGAACGCGGCAGGCTTGATATCGAACTCCTGCACAGCGCCGGGCAGGCCGGTGTACCAGCCCGCAGTGCCCGGTTCGATGCGAAACACCAGTTCACGCTCCTTGTGTTGCAGCACGGCGCAGCCGACCGGCAGGCCGACGATCAACAGGGCCATGCACAGCAGCACAAACCGGCGAAGGCCCCGGCGGGGCATGGAGCGAGATGACATGATAGTTCCAGGACAAAGGCCAAGCACGGGTTGTACCAGATGGCTCGGGGAGGGGAGAAATTAATGCGACGGCCGTAACGCGCGATTGCTTGCAAAGTGTTGCAGCTATGCAAGCAGGGCGACCTGCTTGACGCTGCATGGCCCGCACGAGATGCTCCGCGTTTTGAGCAAAGGCCCGACCATGGACAACAGCCCCGTGCGCATCACCGCCGAAGAAACCCTTTCGGACAACTGGTACCTCTTGAAGAAATACAGCTTCGACCTGCGCCGTCGCGATGGCAGCTGGCAAGCCCAGACCCGTGAAGTGTATGACCGGGGCAACGGTGCGACCATTCTGCTGTACAACCGCGAGCAACGTACGGTGCTGCTGATCCGCCAGTTCCGCATGCCCACGTTCGTCAATGATTACCCCGGTTATCTGATCGAAGCGGCGGCGGGATTGCTCGACAACGCCAGCCCCGAAGAGCGCATTCGCCTGGAAGCCGAGGAAGAGACCGGCTACCGCGTGGGGCATGTCGAGAAAATCTACGCGGCGTTCATGAGCCCGGGATCGGTGACCGAGCGCATTCACTTTTTTATCGGCGAGTACCAGGCGGGCGACCGGGTTGGCGCCGGCGGCGGCCTGGCGGAAGAGGGCGAGGATATCGAAGTGCTGGAGCTGGGATTCGAGCAGGCGCTGGGGATGGTGGCCAGCGGAGAGATTGTGGATGGCAAGACCATCATGCTGTTGCAGCATCTGGAACTGCGCATGTTGAAAGAACGCTGGTAGCGGGATCGCGGCTGACGAGCAAAGCGCGGCGGCCTTAGAGCCGACCGGTATTTCGTGTCGATCCCGGTTCAAATGTGGGAGGGGGCTTGCCCCCGATGGCGGCCTCTGGGCTGGCCGGGATGTTGGGGCGGACCGAGTACATATCCGTTTCTGCGGTAACGGCTACTTAGGGTTCCGCTTTTACAGCGGCTCACTTTTGAAAAGCGCAAAAGTAAGCAAAACGCTCTTGCCCCACCACTCGGCACCTCGCCCAGGCTCGGTGTGCCCTCACTCCGGCTTGAATCCGTGGGCCGCCGCAATGGGCCATCCATGGCCCAGTGCGGCTAACCCGGCGTCCTGCCGGGTTGCCCACGGATTCAAGCCTGCGTTCGGCCAGCGTGGTTAACGGGGCGCCTAAGATCAAAAGCAAAAGCGCGGCGGCCTTGGAGCCGACCGGTATTTCGTGTTGATCCGGGTCCAAATGTGGGAGGGGCGGTGCGACGATTCGACTTGCCCCCGATGGCGGTGTGTCAGTCACGGATGCACTCACTGACTCGACCTCATCGGGGGCAAGCCCCCTCCCACACGTGCAGCGTGTTTACTCCTGGTTTTGAGGTCAGCCTCCCAACCCCGACTGACGGCTATTGTCAGAAATTTCCCACAGGAGTACAAATGTACTCCATGACGACCCTGACCCCCCGCCGTACCGCCATTCTGACTTTCATCCGCGACCGTATCGCGCAGCAAGGCCAGCCCCCCAGCCTCGCCGAGATCGCCGAGGCGTTCGGCTTTGCCTCGCGCAGTGTCGCGCGCAAGCATGTGGTGGCCCTGACCGAAGCCGGCTTTATCGAGGTCAACCCCAACCAGGCTCGCGGTATTCGTTTGCTTAACCAACCGCCGCGTCCCGAATGGCTGGACATCCCGGTGCTCGGTCGTGTCGCCGCAGGCCTGCCCATCGGCGCGGATGCCGAAGTGCACAATCGCCTGCAACTGGACCCGGCCACCTTCGCCAGAATCCCCGACTACCTGCTGCGCGTGCAGGGCGATTCGATGATCGAAGATGGCATTCTCGATGGCGACCTGGTGGGCGTGCGGCGCAGTGCCGAGGCCTTGAACGGGCAGATTGTGGTGGCGCGCCTGGACGGTGAGGTCACCATCAAGCGTTTCGAGCGCACTGGCAACAAAGTGCGCCTGCTGCCGCGCAACCCGGCGTATCAGCCTATCGTGGTCGGGGCCGATCAGGACCTGGCCATCGAAGGGGTGTTCTGCGGCCTGGTGAGGCAAGGCTGATGGGCGCCGTAGTTGCCCTGGACTCGCTGTTCAATGGCGGGCGAGTCTGGAAGGGCCGGCCCGCCGCGCCACCGGCCAGTGTGCATCCCACGGGGCTGGCGGCGCTGGACGCGGTGCTGCCCAGCGGCGGCTGGCCGGAGGCGGCCTTGAGTGAAATCCTGATGGCCCGGGACGGCGTGGGCGAACTGCAACTGGTGCTGCCGACCCTGGCGCGCTTGTCGGCGCTGGGCGAGCGCATTGTGCTGGTGGCGCCGCCCTACACGCCGTACCCCCACGCCTGGCAGAACGCCGGGGTGGATGTGCGCCAGCTCGCGGTGATCCAGGCCCAGGAACGCGACGCGCTGTGGGCGGCGGAGCAATGCCTGCGTTCGGGCAGTTGCGGCGCGGTGCTGTGCTGGCCGCACAAGGCCGATGACCGTGCCTTGCGCCGTTTGCAGGTGGCGGCGGAAACCGGGCAGACCCTGGCATTTGCCTGGCGCTCCTTGAGTGAGGCGATCAACCCATCACCGGCTGCCTTGCGCCTGGCGGTCGAAGCAAGGCCGGCCCAAGTGCGCGTGCTCAAATGCCGGGGCGGCCTGGCCCACCCGGCGCCGATTGCCCTGGCGGGGCATTGAGGTTGCCATGCGCTGGGTCTGTATCGTCTTCCCGCAATTGGCGCTGGACGCAGTGCTGCGTGCCCATCCCGAGCCCGATCAGCCGCTGGCACTGCTGGCCGGTACGCCGCAGCGGCGCGTGCTGCAAACCGTCAATGCCGCCGCCCGCGACCTGGGGTTGCGTCCCGGCCAGTCACTGACGGCCGCGCATGCGCTGACCAAGACCTTCGCCTGCGCTGAATACGACCCGCTGGACATCGAGCGCTGGCAGCAATTTCTGGCCGCCTGGGCCTACCGCTTCAGCTCCCAGGTCAGCGTGTATTATCCGCGCGCCTTGCTGTTCGAAATCGAGTCGAGCCTGGGCCTGTTCGGGCCCTGGCCGCAGTTCGAAGCGCGCCTGCGAAAGGAATTGACCGAGCTGGGCTTTCGTCACCGCATCGTCGCCGCGCCCAACCCGGCGGCGGCGCGGGTGTTGGCCAATCGTTACGATGGTTTGGCGGTGGCCGACGACCTTGCCTTGATGCAGGCCCTGGCGCCACTGCCGGTCGACCGCGCCGGGATTGACCCGCAGGCCGCCACCGCCTTGTCGCGCATGGGCCTGCGCACCCTGGCTCAGGTGCAGGCGCTGCCCCGGCATACCCTGGCGCGGCGCTTCGATGCCAGCCTGCTCAAGCACCTCGACGCCCTGACCGGGCACAGGCCATTGGCCCTGGATTTCTATCAGCCGCCGGACCGGTTCGATGTGCGCATCGAGTTGAATTTCGATGTGCAATCCCACCAGGCGTTGCTGTTTCCCTTGCGCCGCCTGACCGCTGACTTGTCCGCCTTCCTGTGTGGACGCGACAGCGGCGTGCAGCGTTTCGACCTGCACCTGGAGCATGCCCAGGCACCGGACTCTGTGATCAAGGTCGGCCTGCTGAGTGCCGAACGCGAGCCTTCAATGCTGTTCGAACTGGCCCGGGGGCGCCTGGAGCAGGTGCAAGTCACGGCACCGGTGCGCGGGTTTCGTCTGGTGGCCCAGGACTTGCCGGTGTTCGTGCCGCAGCGCCAGGACCTGTTCGACGACCGCCCGCAACAGACCCTGCCCTGGGAGCAATTGCGCGAACGCCTGCGCGCGCGCCTGGGCGATGAAGCGGTGCAGGGCCTGCGTTTTCACGCCGACCATCGCCCTGAATGCGCCTGGCAAACCGCCGCTGACCGTCACCCATGCCCGACCTTGAACAAGGTGCGGCGCCCTGGCTGGTTATTGAACCAACCGACCTTGCTGGCCGAGCAGGGCGTACAGATCCTGATGGGACCGGAACGCATCGAATCCGGTTGGTGGGATGGCGCCGATATCCGCCGCGACTATTACCTCATCCAGACCCGCACCGGCCAGCAAGGCTGGGCCTACCGCACGGTGGGGCAACAGGATGGGTTATGGCTGCAAGGCTGGTTCGCATGAACACCAACAGGCCACCACCCCCTGTAGGAGCGAGCTTGCTCGCGAAGAGAGTTAACGATAACGCGGGGTACCTGAATGAATGCGGTGCCCCAGGGTTTTTCGCGAGCAAGCTCGCTCCTACAGGGACGGGGCAGGCATGAGTTACGCCGAGCTGCATTGCCTGTCCAACTTCAGCTTCCAGCGTGGTGCCTCCAGTGCGCTGGAGTTGTTCGAACGCGCCAAACACCAAGGCTACAGCGCCCTGGCGATCACCGATGAATGCACGCTGTCAGGCATCGTGCGCGCCTGGCAGGCGGCCAAGGCGCTGGAGCTGCCGCTGATTATCGGCAGTGAAGTGCGCATCGAGAACGGGCCGAAACTGGTGCTGCTGGTGGAGAACCTGAGCGGTTACCAGCACCTGTGCCGTTTGATCACCCTGGCCCGACGCCGCGCCGAAAAGGGCCGCTACCGCCTGCTGCAGGAAGACTTCGAGCAACCGCTGCCCGGCCTGCTGGCGTTGTGGGTGGCGCAGGACAGCGACACCCAGGCCAACATTCAATGGCTGCGCCGCACCTTCGCCGAGCGCCTGTGGCTGGCGGTGCATCTGCATTGTGGCCAGGACGATGCGCGCCACCTGGAACAACGCCTGCAACTGGCGGCCAGCCTGCAGATCCCGGCCGTCGCCTGCGGTGATGTGCACATGCATGCGCGCGGCCGCCGAGCCCTGCAAGACACCATGACCGCCATCCGCCATCACGTACCGGTGGCCGAAGCCGGCCTGCATTTGCACCCCAATGGCGAGCGCCACCTGCGCAGTCTCGATGCCCTGGCCGCGCTGTACCCCCAAGCCCTGCTCGACGAAACCCTCGCCATCGCGCGGCGCTGCACCTTCGACCTCGGCCAGTTGCGCTACCACTACCCACGCGAGCTGGTGCCCGCAGGCCATGATGCCGAATCCTGGCTGCGCATCCTCACCAAGGAAGGCATTGCCCAGCGTTGGCCCGAAGGCATCGATCCCAAGACCCTGGCCCAGATCGACAAGGAACTGGAGCTGATCAGCGAACTGGGCTACGAAAGTTACTTCCTCACCGTGCATGACATCGTGCGCTTTGCCCGCAGCCGTTCGATCCTGTGCCAGGGGCGCGGTTCGGCGGCCAATTCGGCGGTGTGTTTTGCCCTGGGTATTACCGAGATCAACCCGAGCCTGAGCAACGTGCTGTTCGAGCGTTTCCTGTCCAGGGAGCGCAACGAGCCGCCGGATATCGACGTGGATTTTGAACACGAGCGCCGCGAAGAGGTGCTGCAATACGTGTTCCAGCGTTATGGCCGCACGCGCGCGGCATTGACGGCGGTGGTCAGCAGTTACCACGCGACCGGCGCGGTGCGCGATGTGGCCAAGGCGCTTGGACTGCCGGCCGACCAGATCAACGCGTTGGCCGAATGCTGCGGGCGCTGGAGCGACGACGCGCCGCCGTTGGAGCGTCTGCGCGAAAGCGGCTTCGACCCGGACAGCCCGTTGCTGCGTCGCGTATTGACCCTGACCCGGCAATTGATCGGCTTTCCCCGGCATTTGTCCCAGCACCCCGGCGGCTTCGTGATTTCCGAATACCCGCTGGACACCCTGGTGCCGGTGGAGAACGCCGCCATGGCCGAGCGCACCATCATCCAGTGGGACAAGGACGACCTCGATGCCGTCGGCCTGCTCAAGGTGGATATCCTCGCGCTGGGCATGCTCAGCGCGATCCGTCGCTGCTTCGATTTGCTGCGCCGCCATCGCCACCAGGATTGGAGCCTGGCAACTATTCCCAAGGAAGACCCGGCCACCTACGCGATGATCAGCAAGGCCGACACCATCGGCGTGTTCCAGATCGAATCGCGGGCGCAGATGTCGATGCTGCCCAGGCTCAAGCCGAAAACTTTCTACGACCTGGTGATCGAAGTCGCCATCGTGCGGCCGGGGCCGATCCAGGGTGGCATGGTGCATCCGTATTTGCGGCGCAGGAATAAAGAGGAAGAGGAAACCTATCCATCGCCTGAATTGGAAGTGGTGTTGAAACGCACCCTGGGCATCCCGTTGTTCCAGGAACAAGTGATGCAGATCGCCATGGTCGCCGCCGACTACAGCCCCGGCGAGGCCGACCAGTTGCGCCGTTCCATGGCCGCCTGGAAACGCCACGGCGGCCTGGAACCGCACCAGCAGCGGCTGCGCGACGGAATGCTCAAAAACGGCTACACCGAAGCCTTCGCCGCGCAGATTTTCGAGCAGATCAAAGGCTTTGGCAGCTATGGTTTTCCCGAGTCCCACGCGGCCAGTTTTGCCTTGCTGACCTACGCCAGTTGCTGGCTCAAATGCCATGAGCCGGCGGCTTTCGCCTGCGCGCTGATCAACAGCTGGCCAATGGGCTTCTACAGCCCGGACCAGATCCTGCAGGACGCGCGCCGTCACCGCCTGCAGATCCGCCCGGTGGACGTGCAGGCCAGCGACTGGGATTGCAGCCTGGAACCCATCGACGGCGGGCAACCGGCGATTCGCCTGGGCCTGCGCATGATCGCAGGGTTTCGCGAAGACGATGGGCGGCGCCTCGAGGCCGTGCGCCAGCGCCGCGCATTCAGCGACATTGCCGACCTCGACGCCCGCGCCGGCCTGGATGCGCGCGCCCAGGCCTTGCTGGCCGATGCCGGCGCCTTGCGCGGGTTGGTCGGTAACCGGCATCAGGCGCGCTGGGAGGTGGCCGGTGTGCAGACCCAACTGGGCCTGTTTGCCGGCCTGCCGAGCCCCGATGAAGCAGACGTGGTGTTGCCTCAACCCACGGTGGGCGAGGACTTGCACGCCGATTACGCCACGCTCGGCACCACCCTGGGGCCGCACCCTTTGACGCTGCTGCGCGCCGAACTGCGCAAGCGCCGCTGCCGCAGTTCCCGGGAGCTGCAGAGCGTGGAGCATGGACGCAATGTGAGCGTGGCCGGGCTGGTCACCGGGCGCCAACGGCCCGGCACCGCCAGCGGCGTGACCTTTGTCACCCTGGAAGACGAGTTCGGCAACCTCAATGTGGTGGTCTGGCGCGACCTGGCCGAACGTCAGCGCAAGGTCCTGGTCGGCTCGCGTCTGCTCAAGGTGGACGGACGCTGGGAGGCGGTGGGCGAGGTGCGGCATTTGATCGCCGGGCGCCTGACCGACCTCTCGCCGCTGCTGGATGGCATGGTGGTGCGCAGCCGGGATTTTCACTGAGGCCAGTGGTTTCTTCGGCTTAAGTTATACAAGATGAAACCATCTACCGCCGCCGCGCTCCAAAAGTTGCAACTGCCTTCTCTTTGCCCAGAGCCCGATCATGCAATTTTTATCCAACCCCCACGGCTGTGAAGGCTGGGCCGGTGAAATGGCCCAGCGGATTCGCGGGTTTGACTGGTCAGGCACCGACCTTGGCCCGATCGATCGCTGGTCCACCAGCCTGGCCTGCACCGTGCAGATGATGCTCGCTTCGCCCGTGCCGATGGTGATGCTATGGGGGCGCGCGGGTTACATGATCTACAACGACAGCTACTCGGTGTTCGCCGGCGGTCGTCATCCGTACCTGTTGGGCACGCCGGTGGAACTGGGCTGGCCGGAAGTGGCCGAGTTCAACCGGCACGTGGTGGACACCTGCCTGGCCGGTGGCACCTTGTCGTTCAACAACAAGGAGCTGGTGTTGTCGCGCAACGGCAAGCCGGAAACCTTGTGGCTGGACCTCTACTACAGCCCGGTGGCCGGCGACAACCAGCAACCGGCCGGGGTGCTGGCGATCGTGGTCGAGACCACTGAGCTGGTCAAATCCGAGCGGGTGCGCCAGGAGTTGACCCACAATCTGGAGCAGCGTGTAGCGGCCGAAGTGCAGGCGCGTTCCGCCGCCGAGGAGCAGTTGCGCCAGTCGCAGAAACTGGAGGCGATTGGCGGCCTGACCGGCGGCGTGGCCCACGACTTCAACAATCTGCTGCAAGTGATCGCCGGCAACCTGCACCTGCTGGCCCGCCATGAGCCGGACAATGCGCAGGTGCAGCGGCGCGTGTCTGCCGCGATTGCCGCGGTGGAGCGCGGCGCCACCTTGTCTTCGCAATTGCTGGCGTTTGCCCGGCGTCAGCCGTTGTCGCCGGCGGTGTACAACCCGCAACGTATCTACGCAGGCCTGGGTGAACTGCTGCAGCGCGCGCTGGGCGAAACCATTCATATCGACGTGCAGTTGCCCCAGGATTCCTGGTGCATCAACGTCGACCGCAACCAGCTGGAAAACGCGCTGCTCAACCTTGCGATCAATGCCCGTGATGCCATGCACGGTGAGGGCGTGATTCGTATCACCGGCGAGAACATCATCCTCAACCCGGCCGACTGCGCGGGCAAAAGCATCAAGCCCGGCGAGTATGTACGCCTGGCGGTCACCGACACCGGCGTGGGCATGCCGTCGACGGTACTCAAGCGCGCGTTCGAACCGTTTTTCACCACCAAGCGCGAGGGGCAGGGCACCGGCCTGGGGCTGAGCATGGTGTTTGGCTTTGTCCGTCAGAGCGGCGGGCATGTCGACATCTGGAGCGAGGAGAACAAAGGCTCGGTGGTGCAGATGTATTTCCCGCGCAGCCTGGAACCGGAACATGTCGAACCGGACATTGACCTGGAGAGCCCTTGCACCGGCCAGGAAACCATTCTGGTGGTGGAGGACAACGAAGGCGTGCGCCTGACCGTGGTGGAGCTGCTCAAGCAGTCGGGCTACACCGTGCTGACGGCCGAAGACGGCGATCAGGCCATGGCCAAACTGCAGTCCGGCCTGCAGCCGGAACTGATCTTTACCGATGTGGTGATGCCCGGCCGCATCAAGAGCATCGACCTGGCCAACTGGGCGCGTGAGCAGGTGCCGCCGATTCCGGTGCTGTTCACCTCCGGCCACACCCGCGACATTCTTTCTTCCAATCATCTGCTGAGCGCCGATATTCACCTGCTGAGCAAACCCTACAGCCCCGACGCCCTGACGCAACGGGTCCGCAGCGTGCTCACCGCCAGACAAGGTTGTCCATGACTTCACAGCGCAACATTCCTTCTCCGACCGCCCAGCACACCGGCTTCGTGCGGGTGCGCGGCGCCCGCGAACACAACTTGCGTAACGTCGACGTGGATATTCCCCGCGATGCCCTGGTGGTATTTACCGGCGTGTCCGGTTCCGGCAAGTCGTCCCTGGCGTTTTCCACCGTGTATGCCGAGGCCCAGCGTCGCTATTTCGAATCGGTAGCGCCCTATGCGCGACGCCTGATCGACCAGGTCGGCGTGCCGGATGTCGACAGTATCGAAGGCTTGCCGCCCGCCGTGGCCCTGCAACAGCAGCGCGGCACGCCGAGTGCGCGGTCCTCGGTGGGCAGCGTGACCACCTTGTCGAGCCTGATCCGCATGCTGTATTCGCGCGCCGGTCGCTACCCGCCGGGGCAGGCGATGCTGTATGCCGAGGACTTTTCGCCGAACCTGCCCCAGGGCGCGTGCCCGCAATGCCATGGCCTGGGCCGCGTGTATGAAGTGACCGAAGCGCTGATGGTGCCCGACCCGTCCCTGACCATTCGCCAGCGCGCGGTGGCGGCCTGGCCGCTGGCATGGCAGGGGCAAAATTTGCGCGACATCCTCGTGACCCTGGGTTACGACGTGGATACCCCATGGCGCGATCTGCCGAAAAAACAGCGCGACTGGATTCTGTTCACCGACGAAACCCCCACCGTACCGGTGTACGCCGGCTTCACCCCGGCGCAGACCCGCGATGCCTTGAAACGCAAGCTGGAGCCCAGTTACCAGGGCACTTTCAGCGGTGCGCGGCGCTACATCCTGCACACCTTCGCGCATACCCAAAGTGCGCTGATGAAAAAGCGCGTGTCGCAGTTCATGCAAGGCAGTGCCTGCCCGTTGTGCGAGGGCAAGCGGCTGACCCGGGCGGCGCTGTCGGTGAAGTTCGCCGGGGTGGATATCGGTGAGCTGTCGCAACTGTCCCTGACCCGCCTGGCCGAGCTGCTGCGGCCAGTGGCGGCGGGGCAGGACAAGATGAAACTGTCGGTGGAAAAACGCCTGGCGGCCCAGCGCATCGCCGAGGATCTGCTCGAACGGGTCACTACCCTCATCGAATTGGGCCTGGGCTACCTGTCCCTGGAGCGCAGTACGCCGACGCTGTCGTCCGGGGAGTTGCAGCGCTTGCGCCTGGCCACTCAGTTGGGCTCGCAATTGTTCGGGGTGATCTACGTGCTGGACGAGCCTTCGGCGGGCCTGCATCCGGCCGATGGCGAAGCCTTGTTCAGCGCGCTTGCGCGTTTGAAAGCGGCCGGCAATTCGCTGTTTGTGGTGGAGCATGACCTGGAAACCATGCGCCGCGCCGACTGGCTGATCGATGTCGGCCCGGCCGCCGGCGAGCACGGCGGGCAAGTCTTGTACAGCGGCCCGCCTGCAGGGTTGGCGCAGGTCGCAGCGTCGCAGACCCGTGAATACCTGTTTGCCGAACCGTCGCCGTTGAATCCAGCGCGGCGTAAACCCAGCGGCTGGCTGAAGCTGCAGGGGGTGACGCGCAACAACCTGAAGAATCTTGCGGTGGATTTCCCGCTGGGCTGCTTCACGGCGGTGACCGGGATTTCCGGTTCGGGCAAATCCAGCCTGGTCAGCCAGGCGCTGCTGGAACTGGTCAGCAGCGGCCTCGGGCGCGTGCTGGAAAGCACCGACGAGCCCAGCCTGGAAGACGCTGCGCCAGCCGCCAGCGAAGGCCGTATCAGCGCCGGGCTGGAGCAGATCCGCCGTCTGGTGCAGGTGGACCAGAAACCCATCGGCCGTACGCCGCGTTCCAATCTTGCGACCTATACCGGGCTGTTCGACAACGTGCGCAAATTGTTCGCCGCCACGCCGGCGGCGAAGAAGCGCGGTTACGACGCGGGGCAATTTTCCTTCAACGTCGCCAAGGGTCGTTGCCCGAACTGCGAAGGCGAAGGGTTTGTCAGTGTCGAGTTGCTGTTCATGCCCAGCGTGTATGCGCCATGCCCGACCTGCCACGGTGCGCGATACAACCCCGAGACCCTGGCGGTCAAATGGCAAGGTCTGGATATTGCCCAAGTGCTGGGCTTGACCGTGGAGCAGGCCGTCGAGGTGTTTGCCGAACAGCCCGGCGTGTTGCGCGCCCTGCAGGTGCTGCGCGATATCGGCCTGGGCTATCTGCGCCTGGGCCAGCCGGCCACCGAGTTGTCGGGCGGTGAAGCGCAGCGCATCAAGCTGGCCACCGAGCTGCAACGCACGGCGCGGGGCGCCACGTTATACGTGCTGGACGAACCGACCACCGGGCTGCATCCCAAGGACGTCGACCGCCTGCTCAGCCAGCTCAATCAGCTGGTGGAGGCGGGGCATACGGTGGTAGTGGTCGAGCATGAAATGCGCGTGGTGGCGCAGAGCGACTGGGTGATCGATATCGGCCCCGGGGCCGGCAACGCGGGCGGGAAGGTGGTGGCCAGTGGTACGCCACAGGCGGTCGCCAACAGCAAGAACAGCCGCACGGCGCCGTTCCTCGCGCGTGAACTTATCTAGTCGGTTCAAGGTGGGAGGGGAGAGCCCGATCGCGGTGGTTCAGGTAAATGGACAGTGACTGATCCGCCGCCATCGGGGGCAAGCCCCCTCCCACAGTTTGATCGCGTTCAGGCCGAAAACTTCATGCATTCGATAAAGCGATCCACCCTGGTCTTGGCAACTTCCAGCAAATGCCACCCAGTCCAATGTTGAAATACAGACAAATGTGGGAGGGGGCTTGCCCCCGATGGCGGTGGGTCAGGTAAATGGATAGTGACTGATCCGCCGCCATCGGGGGCAAGCCCCCTCCCACAGTTTGATCGCGTTCAGGCCGAAGACTTCATGCATTCAATAAAGCGATCCACCCTGGTCTTGGCAACTTCCAGCAAATGCCACCCATCCCAATGTTGAAATACAGACAAATGTGGGAGGGGGCTTGCCCCCGATGGCGGTGGGTCAGGTAAATGGATAGTGACTGATCCGCCGCCATCGGGAGCAAGCCCCCTCCCACAGTTTGATCGCGTTCAGGCCGAAGACTTCATGCATTCAATAAAGCGATCCACCCTGGTCTTGGCAACTTCCAGCAAATGCCACCCAGTCCAATGTTGAAATACAGACAAATGTGGGAGGGGGCTTGCCCCCGATGGCGGTGGGTCAGGTAAATGGATAGTGACTGATCCGCCGCCATCGGGAGCAAGCCCCCTCCCACAGTTTGATCGCGTTCAGGCCGAAGACTTCATGCATTCGATAAAGCGATCCACCCTGGTCTTGGCAACTTCCAGCAAATGCCACCCAGTCCAATGTTGAAATACAGACAAATGTGGGAGGGGGCTTGCCCCCGATGGCGGTGGGTCAGGTAAATGGATAGTGACTGATCCGCCGCCATCGGGGGCAAGCCCCCTCCCACAGATTGATCGCGTTCAGGCCGAAAACTTCATGCATTCGATAAAGCGATCCACCTTGGTCTTGGCAACTTCCAGCAAATGCCACCCAGTCCAATGTTGAAATACAGACAAATGTGGGAGGGGGCTTGCCCCCGATGGCGGTGGGTCAGGTAAATGGATAGTGACTGATCAGCCGCTATCGGGAGCAAGCCCCCTCCCACAGTTTGATCGCGTTCAGGCCGAAGACTTCATGCATTCGATAGAACGATCCACCATGATCTTGGCAACCTCAAGCCAATGCCACCAATCCCACTGTTGACATGCACACAAGCAGGGCGTGGCGCTGATCCATTCCTGGCGCACCACGCTCAGGTATTTATTAGAATTGTGAATTGATTTTTTAACTATTATCAGAATTTTGCATTTAAGGCTGTCTTGAGTGTTCGTTGCCGGAAAACCAGAGAGGTGTGGGGCTTTGGCGCCCAGTCAAGTATCCTGCGCGCCTCGTTCACCACTGATCCAGAGAAGATGACAGGACAAGACATGCAGGCGCTGCTGGAGTCGATCCTCGACGAAGTGCGCCCTCTGATCGGCCTCGGCAAAGTCGCCGACTACATCCCCGCCCTGGCCGACGTACCCGCCAACCAGCTTGGCATCGCAGTATACGGCAACGATGGCGCGGCCTATTGCGCCGGCGACGCCGACACGCTGTTTTCGGTGCAGAGCATTTCCAAGGTGTTCAGCCTGGTGCAGGCCATCGACCACGGCGGCGAAAGTATCTGGGAGCGCCTGGGCCATGAACCGTCGGGGCAACCATTCAACTCCATGGTGCAACTGGAATTCGAACGCGGCCGACCGCGCAATCCTTTCATCAACGCCGGTGCGCTGGTGATCTGCGACATCAACCAGTCGCGCTTCGCCGTGCCGATCCTGTCGATGCGCGATTTTGTACGGCGGCTGTCGGGCAATCCGCAGATCCTGGTCAACAGCGTGGTCGCCGAATCCGAAGCCCAGCATGGTGCGCGTAATGCGGCCATGGCCTACCTGATGAAATCCTTCGGCAACTTCCATAACGATGTGGACGCGGTGCTGCACAGTTACTTCAACTACTGCGCCTTGCAGATGAGCTGCCTGGATCTGGCCCGGGCGTTCAGCTTCCTGGCCAACGAAGGCGTGAGTGCCCACAGTGGCGAACAGATCCTGACCGCGCGCCAGACCAAACAGGTGAACTCGATCATGGCCACCAGCGGGCTGTATGACGAGGCGGGCAATTTTGCTTATCGGGTGGGCTTGCCGGGCAAGAGCGGGGTAGGTGGCGGTATCGTCGCGGTGGTGCCGGGGCAGTTTACCGTGTGCGTGTGGTCGCCGGAGCTGAACGCGGCGGGCAACTCGCTGGCGGGGATCAAGGCGTTGGAGTTGTTGAGTGAGCGGATTGGGTGGTCGGTGTTCTGAGCGTGTCACCGAAATAAACTGTGGGAGGGGGCTTGCTCCCGATGGCGGCCTCGGGGCCGACCAGGATGCTGGATTGGATTGAGTACATATCCGTTTCTGCGGTAACGCCGACTGGCGGTTCCGCTTTTACAGCGGCTCACTTTTGAAAAGCGCAAAAGTAAGCAAAACGCTCTTGCCCCACCACTCGGCACCTCGCCCAGGCTCGGTGTGCCCGAACGCAGGCTTGAATCCGTGGGCCGCCGCAATGGGCCATCCCTGGCCCAGTGCGGCTAACCCGGCGTCCTGCCGGGTTGCCCACGAATTCAAGCCTGCGTTCGGCCAGCGTGGTTTAACGGGGCGCCTGAGATCAAGAGCAAAAGCGCGGCGGCCTTAGAGCCGACCGGTATCATGTGTCGATCCGCGATCCAAATGTGGGAGGGGGCTTGCCCCCGATGCGGTGTGTCAGCCAGCGCTGTTGTCGCTGACCCACCGCCATCGGGGGCAAGCCCCCTCCCACATTTGGATCTTCAGTGTTTTGGAGGATTTTATACGCTCCAGATTTACGTGGCTGGGCAGGCCTCGTCCAGCACCTTGTCCACCATTAGTTGCACGCCTTCAAGCATCCGGCAGATGCCCAGCGCTACATTGCGATGGGTTCCGTCGATTTCGAAAGCAAGGCGGGTGGCGATGTCGGTGATGGATGCCAGGTCCTGGGAGGCGTTGACCAGCAAGGTTTCCGTGCCCAGGTTGGGGCGTACGGTAAAGAGTTGTTCTGGAGGATTGGGGGTGTCTTTGATCATGGTGAAACTCCGTTGACAAGTGGAGCCGCCAGCGTTCGCGGTCAAACGAAGAAGGTGGCAGCTGTACGCGGGTTGACCGACCGGTTGTCAACGAACCCGGCATACCCGAAGGTATCCCGCGCACAACTGCCGCGACACGATACCTCAGGCACAAAAAAAACGCCTGGGATAGGTGCAGGGCGTAGCAGTTCGTTAACAAGGTCGGACGGTCAAATCCGGTCGCTGAATTGGCAGCGACGGCGAGGAGGTTAGCCAGCCAAGTTCCGAGGGACAACCTGAAACGGTTGTGGGATATATCTGAGTGGGCGCAATCCTGTGGGAGGGGGCTTGCCCCCGATGCGGTGGGTCAGCCAGCTCTGTTGTCACTGACCCACCGCCATCGGGGGCAAGCCCCCTCCCACATTTGGATCTCCAGTGCTTTGGAGGATCTACACGCTCTAGTTGATCGTTTACTTGGGATAAAGCGGCGGCAGGCTGGTGGTGTCCAGCGCCGGGTCTTGCTCGCGCTCGGCCACGGGGATGGCCTTGATCGCCCGCCACAGGTCTTCGCCCAGCCAATACTGGCCGCTCTCGCTGTACAGTGCGCCATTGAGCCCGTCCAACGCATCCGATAACGGCACGAAGCGCGCCGCCATGTCGGCCAGGGTTTCCGGTTGCTGGCGCGCCCAGGCGTCGAGGGCCTGGCGGGTGGCCTGGGGGTCGTTGGCCTGGGTGGCGCGCTTGAGGTCGTCGAGCAGGGTGCGCGGGCTGGGTCCGGTTTGCGCGGCGCGTTGTACGGCGGGCTGGCGACGGGCGCGCCACCACAGGCCGAAGCCCAGCAAGGTGGTGCAGGCCAGCAGCAGGGTGCTCAGTTGCCACAGCCACAGGCGTTCGTCATCCGGCGCGGTGATGACAGTCGGCATGGCTGGAGTGTCCACCACCAGGCTCGGGTTGACCGCCACTTGCAAGGTGCGGGCCGGCAGGGTGGTGCGCTCCAGATGATCTTCATGGGTGTTCCACCACACCACTTCCACCGCGGGCAGCTCCAGCGCACCGGCACGGGTGGGCACCAGGGCTTCGCGGTCTTCACGGCTGCCGATCAGGCCGCGGTCACGAGTGTCGTTGCCCAGTACCGGTTGATCCGGGTAGCGACGCAGGCCGTTGACCTCGGTACTGGGCAGCGCCGGCAGTTGCGCGCTGGACAGGCCCTCGACCTTGACCGTGAGGCTGCGCGTCAGCGAGTCACCGACCTGCACATGCTCGGGCACGGGGTTCCAGGCTTCGTCCAGACTCAGGCTGCGTGCCGGCAACCACGGCGCATCGGCGGGGTAGAACTCGGGCTTGGGCTTGACCGTCAGCGCAAGGGGCGCCGTGCTTGCGTGGATCAGCTTGCCCGGCTTGGTGCCCTGCAGCGTGTTCTCCTGCGGCGGGCGCGACTCCACCAACGTGGCGCTGAACGTCTGCGCCGCGATGGTCAATGGCCCGCTGCGCTGGGGGTAGATCGCGTAGCGTGTTTCGATCACACCATGGCGAATGCTGTTGATGACTTTTTCATAGGTGCGCGACTCGCCCAGTTGTTCGACGCGTGCGTCGGGGATTTGCAGGGGCGTGAGGCTGCTGTCGTCATACAGCGACACCGAGTGATATACGCGCACGGTCAACAGCGCCTGGGCCTGCACGTAGACGCTGGTCTTGTCGAGGCTGGCTTCGACGAACACCGGCGCCAGTTCGGCGCTGGTGTTCTGGCTGGCGGTTTCCACCACCTGCAGGGTGATCGGCTGGGTCTTGAGTTCGCCCACTTGCAGCGGCGGGATCACCACCGTGCCATTTTCCCTGGGCAGCAGCGTAATGATCCAGCGCGTGGTCGCGTGGTTATCGCCGCCCAGGGTGGTGAGCTGGTTGATCTGGCGCGTGCCGCTGACTTCGAACTGCGCATCCAGGGGCGACAGGTCGGGCTTGCCGAACTGGGTCACATCGCTGGACTCCACCGTCAGTTCCACCGTTTCCCCGGAATTGAGGCGGCTGCGGTCGACGCTGGCGACCAGGTTCGCCGCCTGGGCGTGGCTTGCCGACAAGGCGAGCAAGAGCAGAAGGGGGGTGCGGCGGCTCATCGAGTCTTGTCCTGATGCTGTTGCTGTTCGTACCAGAATTTGCGCCGCAGCAGCTCACCGGGGTTGTCCGGGATCTGCTGCAGCCATTGCTCCAGCGCCTGGCGATGCTCGCCTTCAAGGCTCGCTTCGGCGGGGCGCAGCGGCGGCGTGGTGGTGTGCTCGTCGCCCAGCTCGCTGCCTGGCACGTCGTTGCTGCCGGTTAGCGGCGTGCTGGCGGTGTCGGTCGCGCCGTTGCCGGTCTGGCCCTGGCCCTGAGTGGATTGCTCACCACCCTTGGCATTTTGCCCGTCGGCGCCCGGTTGTGCAGTCTGGCCGGGTTGGGTGGTTTCGTCATCCTGGTTTTTTTCGGGTTCGTCGGGCTCGGGTTGCGCTTGCTGCTGCAGCAGGCTTTCCACCAGTGCCTTGTTTTTCAGGGCCGGTTGCAGGTCGGGCTGGGCTTCGAGCGCCTGCTCATAGGCGTCGACGGCAGCTTCCAGCGCACCGGACCGGGCCAGGGCGTTACCCCGATTGTAGTGGGCATAGGCGTTGTCGGCTTCGGCAAAACGCTTGATGGCCTCGGCATAGTTACCCGCTTCGTACAGGGCCACGCCTTGCCATTGCGGGTCCTGGAAGCGTTCGGCGGCCTCGGCGGGGCGTTTTTTCTTCAGCAGATACTGGCCCTGCTGGTCGGGACGCAGCCACAGGTCCTGGAAGTCGAAGGCGTAGCTGGGCTGGGGTGCGGCCATCAATAGCAGCGGCAGGCAAAACAGCCAGCCGCGCCGTCCCGCGCAGGCGGCCAACAGCAGCAGCGGCAGGAGCAGCCAATAACCCTGGTCGGCCCAGGTGTCCAGGCGCAGCAGTTGGCCGTCGTCGCGCAGGGCTTGGGGCGCATCGAGTACGCCCAATTGCCGCAGGTCTTTGTCGTCCAGGCGCGCCGCTCGGTAGCGGCCGCCCATTTCGCTGGCGAACGCCTTGAGGGTCGGGCTGTCCAGGCGCGGGATCAGGATCGCGCCCTGTTCGTCCTTGAGGAATTCGCCGCTTTCCTGGGTGACCGGCGTGCCTTCACGGCTGCCGATGCCGAGGATCGACAGGCTCGGCGCCTGGTTACCTTGCAGCAGCAGCCGAATGCCCTGGCGCTCCTGCTTGGACAGCGACGAGCCGATCAGCAGCAGGCGCCCCTGGCCGAGGCCGCCGTGCTTGAGCAGGGCCAGGGCTTTGTCCACGGCCAGGTCCGCGCGGTGGCCGGGCTCGGGCATGATCGAGGGGCGCAGCGCTTCCAGCAGGTTCCGGCTGGTGGCCAGGTCATCGGACAGCGGCACCAGGGTATGGGCGCTGCCGGCATACACAACGATGGCGGTTTGCGCATCAGTGCGCGCTTGCAGCAAGTCGTACAGCTTGCGCCGCGCCTGTTCCAGGCGGTTGGGCGGGCTGTCGGTGGCGAGCATTTCGGGGGTCAGTTCCAGCAGCACCACCAGCGGGTCGGAATGCTTCTGGCTCAGTTGTTCAACCCGTTGCCAGCTGGGGCCCAGCAGCGCCAGCAAGGCCAGCAGCCAGGCGATGCCCAGCACGACCCAGGGGGATTTGCTTTCGCGACCGTTGCCGCCACTGAGCAGTACGGCGTGGAAGGCTGGCGGCAGGATGATCTGCCAGCGCCCGGCGCGCTTTTGCCGGTGCCACAGTTGCCAGAGCAACCAGCCGAGCAGCGGCAACAGCAACAGCCACCAGGGACGCAGCCAGTGCGGCCAGAGCGCGATCATCGACGCCTCCGCAAGCGCAGGCGCTGGAGGCGCTGGCGCCATTCAGGGCTCTGCGGCCGGAACAGGCGCTTGCTCGACAGTTTGTCGTACAGCCGCTGCAAGGCGTTGTTCGGCCAGCGCTCTTGCACCACCAGCAGCACGCTCAGCAGCAGCGCCAGGGCCAGAGGCCCGCTGTACAGTGCGCGGGCAGGGCGGGCCCGGGTGGGTTGCTGCTCGACCGGCTCAAGGGTGTCGAGGGTGGTCTTGATCTGTTCCAGCTCCTTGCCATCACGGGCGCGGAAATACTGGCCGCCCGTGGCCTCGGCGATGGCCCTGAGCGCCGGTTCGTCGAGGTCCAGGCTCGGGTTCACGCCAAGAATACCCAGGGAGCCGGTCTGCTCGGGGTCGGCACCGATGCCGATCGGATAGATTTTCACGCCTTCGTCGGCGGCCAGGCGTGCGGCGGTGAGCGGGTCGATCTGCCCTGCATTATTGGCACCGTCGGTTACCAGGATCAGCACGCGGCTTTGCGCCGGACGCTGGCGCAGGCGTTTCAAGGCCAGGCCGATGGCGTCGCCGATCGCGGTGTTCTTGCCGGCAATGCCGATGCGCGCTTCATCCAGCCAGGTGCGTACGGTGCGCCGGTCGAAGGTCAGCGGCGCTTGCAGGTAGGCCTGGCTGCCGAACAGGATCAGGCCCACGCGGTCGCCCTCGCGTGCCTCAAGAAAGTCTCCGAGCAGGTGCTTGACCAGGGCCAGGCGGCTGACGTCCTCGTCCTGCCAGTGCATGTCGGGAAAATCCATGGAACCGGAGACATCCACGGCCACCAGCAAGTCGCGGCCACTGGCGGCAATCGGCAGCGGCTCGCCGAGCCATTCCGGGCGTGCGGCGGCGGTCAACAGCAGCAGCCACAGCACCACGAAGGGGGCCTGCTGGCGCCAGCCCGGCAGGTTGATCCGGGCGCGGCGCCGGGCCAGGCTTTCGAGGTCGTTGAGGTAGCTGACTTTCAAGGCCGGCTCGCCACTGTCGGCCACCGGCAGCACAAGGCGCATCAGCCACGGCAAGGGCAACAGGGCAAAGATCCACGGCCAGGCGAACTCAAACATGTTTGCGAATCCAGGTGTCGACGGCTTGGGTCAGACCGGCGATGGCCTTGTCGTCGAGTTTGCATTCTGGCTTGTAGGCGCCTTCGACCAGCACCATCCAGCGCGTGAGGCCGGCGGCGGGGCAGCGGTTATCCAGGAACGCCAGCCATTTGCGGCCGTTGAGGGTGTGGCTTTGGCTGTAGGGGTAGTCGTTGCGGCACAGGCGCTTGAGCAAGCCATTGAGTTGTTGCAGCCAGGCACCGGCGGGCGCGCCGTCATAGGGCTTGGGCATCAGCGCCAGCTCAGCCAGCGCCGCGATGCGCAGCGGGTCCAGCGGTTGTTCGGCGCGGGCCACAGGCTGACGGGCGGGCAGCCAGCGCCGCAGTCGCCACAGGCCCCAGCCGAGCAACGGAATCACCAGCAACAGCAACCACCAGCCCGGCGCAGGCGGCCAGAAGCCGATGGCCGGCGGGGCGATCAAGGGTTGCAGTTGGTCCAGGCTGCTCATTGTTTTTTGACCGGGCGTTGCGGGTTGAGGTATTCGCGCAATTGCTCGACCATTTCACTCTGGGTACTCAATGGCATCAATAACACCCGCAGTTTCTGCGCCAGCCGCTCCCAGCGGGCGATGCGCGCTTCGGCCTGGGCCTTGTAGGCCTGGCGCAAGTCGACATTCAGCGTATCCAGTTCCAGTTGCGCGCCTCGTTGCGCAAAGCGCAGCAACCCGGCGGCGGGCAGGGCGTGGTCCAGCGGGTCGGAGATGGGCAACAGCAGCAGGTCGCAGTGGCGTGACAGCAGGCTCAACTGTTGCTCGGCGCCTTCGGTGAGCGCGCGCTCATCACAGATCACAATGCCCAGGCTGCCTGGACGCAGCACTTCGCGGCCACGGCGCAGGGCCATGCCCAGCGCGTCGGCTTCAGGAAGGCTTTCGGTTGTGAGACTCTGGTTGACCCGCACCAGGCGGTTAAGCAGTTGCAGCAGGCTTTGCTTGCTGCGCCGGGGTTTGATTTCGTAGTGCTCGCTGTCGCCGAACACCAGGCCGCCCACACGGTCGTTATGCCCCAGCGCCGCCCAGCCGATCAGGCTCGCGGCTTGTGCGGCGAGCACCGATTTGAACATCTGCCCCGAGCCGAAAAACAGCCGGCAGCTCTGCTCGACCATGATGAAAATCGGCCGTTCGCGCTCTTCGTGGAACAGTTTGGTGTGGGGCTCCTGGGTGCGCGCCGTCACGCGCCAGTCGATGGTGCGCACGTCGTCCCCGGCCTGATACACGCGCACCTGGTCGAAATCCACACCGCGCCCGCGCAGCTTGGAGTGATGCAGGCCGATCAACGGGCTGCGCTGGCCGGGCGTGGAAAACAATTGCACTTCACGCACGCGATGGCGCATCTCGATCAACTCACTGAGCGTGACGTGGATACCCGCGCTCGCATTCATCGACTTCAAGCGACGGCAACGACGTCAAGGATGCGTTGCACCACGCGGTCCTGGTCCACGCCGGCCGCTTCGGCTTCGAACGACAGGATGATGCGGTGGCGCAACACGTCGAACAGCACCGCCTGGATATCTTCGGGGCTGACGAAGTCGCGGCCGGCCAGCCAGGCATGAGCGCGCGCGCAGCGGTCCAGGGCAATCGAGCCGCGCGGGCTGGCGCCATAGGCAATCCACTCGGCCATCTCGGGGTCGAACTTGGCCGGGGTGCGCGTGGCCATGACCAGTTGCACCAGGTATTCCTCCACCGCATCGGCCATGTACAGGCCGAGGATTTCCTTGCGCGCGGCAAAGATCGCCTGCTGGCTGACGCGGCGCTCGGGCTTGGTTTCGCCGTTGAGCGCTTCGCCACGGGCCTGTTGCAGGATGCGCCGTTCGACGGCGGCATCCGGGAAGCCGATCTTGACGTGCATCAGGAAACGGTCGAGCTGGGCTTCCGGCAGGGGGTAGGTGCCTTCCTGCTCGATAGGGTTTTGCGTGGCCATGACCAGAAACAGCGGCGACAGCTCGTAGGTGCTGCGGCCCACGCTGACCTGGCGCTCGGCCATGGCCTCGAGCAGCGCCGACTGGACCTTGGCCGGGGCACGGTTGATTTCGTCCGCCAGCACCAGGTTGTGAAAGATCGGGCCTTGCTGGAACACGAAGCTGCCGGTTTCCGGGCGATAGATTTCGGTGCCGGTGATGTCGGCGGGCAACAGGTCGGGGGTGAACTGGATACGATGGAACTGCGCTTCGATACCTTCAGCCAGCTCTTTGATGGCCTTGGTCTTGGCCAGGCCCGGTGCGCCTTCAACCAGCATGTGGCCGTCGGCGAGCAGGGCGATCAGCAGGCGATCGATGAGTTTTTCCTGGCCGAGAATCTGCGTAGAAAGAAAGGTTCGCAGCGCTAGCAGCGCTTCACGATGTTCCATCGATGACGGTTCCTGGAAAAGATGAGCCTGGGTGTCAGGGAAAAAACACCGGCCTGGGGCGCTTACTTTAATGCATCGCGGGGTGTGGCGACTAACGGCGTGACGGGTATTTTTGGCAAAACTTGTAGGAATTTTGTGTAGGTGTGCGTGCTTGCTGGCGTGGGCACAGTCAAGGTGGGAGGGGGCTTGCCCCCGATGGCGGCCTCAGGGCCGACCAGGATGCTGGATTGGATTGAGTACATATCCGTTTCTGCGGTAACGGCCAGTTAGGGTTCCGCTTTTACAGCGGCTCACTTTTGAAAAGCGCAAAAGTAAGCAAAACGCTCTTGCCCCACCACTCGGCACCTCGCCCAGGCTCGGTGTGCCCGAACGCAGGCTTGAATCCGTGGGCCGCCGCAATGGGCCATCCATGGCCCAGTGCGGCTAACCCGGCGTCCTGCCGGGTTGCCTACGGATTCAAGCCTGCGTTCGGCCAGCGTGGTTTAACGGGGCGCTTAAGATCAAAAGCAGATCAAAAGCAAAAGCGCGGCGGCCTTAGAGCCGACCGGTGTCTTTTGCCGATCCGCGATCCAAATGTGGGAGGGGGCTTGCCCCCGATGCGGTGTGTCAGCCAGCGCTGTTGTCGCTGACCCACCGCCATCGGGGGCAAGCCCCCCTCCCACATTTGATCCTGGGTGCAGCTTAAATCCGGGTGAAGGTGCCGGTGCCTTTGAGGATGTTCTGCAGGGTCTGTTCGACCTCGGCCAGGTCGGATGCGGCCGTGGCATGAGTAATCTCAAGGTGGTCCTTGCCCCCCAGCGCATCGGCATCACCGGCGGCCAGTTCTACCGACAGAGTGGTGTTGCCCAGCGTTACCTTGAGCCCGGCCAGCGTCGACGGCTCGTAGTCCCAGGTCAACTCCACGTCGTCTTCGTCCGGGTAACGGCTGAGCATGAACATCTCGCCGTTCTTGCCGTGGCAGCAGAGCATGGCCATGTTGTCTTCTTCGTCGTCGCACGGGGTGGCCATCAGGGCGTCGGTTTTCAGCTGCAGCATGGGGAATCCTGTGTGGAGGGGGGCGTTGCACGGGCCAATTGTGCCATTGCGGCGAATTTAATGCTGCATGATGTGTCAGAAGCCAGGGCATGACCTGTCGAGCCGTATCAGTCATTTCCGGCACTCACGGGCTTGAGAGCAGCCGGTTTATTACCCGGAAAAACCCGGTTGCCCAAGTTGCAACCCGGCGCCTGCTTACCGATGACCGAATATGTCGCAGCACCGCAAGCAGCGCGCTTCCCACACTCGTTAAGCTGGGCAACGGATGTGCTCCACGCCAGGCGCCTGACCTGCCCGTCGTACCGTCACCCGGCATAATGCGCATCCGGTGGAAGTTGTATGTGACCTGACTGTCTTGTCCAGCTTCACCCACCTGTCACTCTGAATCGTTTATCGTGACCGACGAACAGAGCTGACGGTCTCCCCGCAGGGGGATAACACGCGACGCTTCCATCAATAACAAGCCCAAGCGGAGTACCACAGATGGCGTTCTTCACCGCAGCCAGCAAGGCCGACTTCCAGCACCAACTGCAAGCGGCACTGGCGCAGCACATCAGTGAACAGGCACTGCCACAAGTGGCGCTGTTCGCTGAGCAATTCTTCGGCATTATTTCCCTGGACGAACTGACCCAGCGTCGCCTTTCCGACCTGGCCGGTTGCACCCTGTCTGCCTGGCGCCTGCTTGAGCGCTTCGATCACACCCAACCGCAAGTGCGGGTCTACAACCCCGATTACGAACGTCATGGCTGGCAATCGACCCACACCGCGGTCGAAGTGCTGCACCATGACTTGCCATTCCTGGTGGACTCGGTGCGTACCGAGCTCAACCGTCGTGGCTACAGCATCCACACCCTGCAAACCACCGTGCTCAGTGTGCGCCGTGGCAGCAAGGGCGAGCTGCTGGAAGTGCTGCCCAAGGGCACCCAGGGCGACGGCATCCTGCAAGAATCGCTGATGTACCTGGAAATCGACCGCTGCGCCAACGCCGCCGAGCTGAACGTGCTGAGCAAAGAGCTTGAGCAGGTGCTGGGCGAAGTGCGTGTGGCCGTGGCCGATTTCGAGCCGATGAAAGCCAAGGTCCAGGACCTGCTGGCCGGTATCGACGCCAGCGCTTTCACTATCGACGGCGAAGAAAAAGCCGAGATCAAGAACTTCCTCGAGTGGCTGGTGGGCAACCACTTCACCTTCCTGGGCTACGAAGAGTTCGTGGTACGTGACGAGGCGGACGGCGGTCATATCGAATATGACGCCGGCTCCTTCCTCGGTCTGACCAAGCTGCTGCGCGCCGGCCTCACCGCCGAAGACCTGCGCATCGAAGACTACGCCGTCGCCTACCTGCGCGAACCGACCGTGCTGTCGTTCGCCAAGGCCGCCCACCCAAGCCGCGTGCACCGCCCGGCTTACCCGGACTACGTGTCGATCCGTGAGATCAGCGCCGACGGCAAGGTCATCAAGGAACACCGCTTCATGGGCCTGTACACCTCCTCGGTGTACGGCGAAAGCGTGCGGGTGATTCCTTACATCCGCCGCAAGGTGGCGGAAATCGAGCGCCGCTCGGGCTTCCAGGCCAAGGCGCACCTGGGTAAAGAGCTGGCCCAGGTGGTTGAAGTACTGCCCCGTGACGACCTGTTCCAGACCCCGGTCGATGAGCTGTTCAGCACCGTGATGTCGATCGTGCAGATCCAGGAGCGCAACAAGATCCGCGTGTTCCTGCGCAAAGACCCGTACGGCCGTTTCTGCTACTGCCTGGCCTACGTGCCGCGTGACATCTATTCCACCGAAGTGCGCCAGAAAATCCAGCAAGTGCTGATGGATCGCCTGAAAGCCTCGGACTGCGAATTCTGGACCTTCTTCTCCGAGTCCGTGCTGGCCCGTGTGCAACTGATTCTGCGGGTTGACCCGAAGAACCGCCTGGACATCGACCCGCTGCAACTGGAAAAGGAAGTGGTGCAAGCCTGCCGCAGCTGGCAGGACGACTACGCCAGCCTGGTGGTGGAAAGCTTCGGTGAAGCCCACGGCACCAACGTGCTGGCAGACTTCCCGAAAGGTTTCCCGGCCGGCTACCGCGAGCGTTTCGCCGCGCATTCGGCCGTGGTCGACATGCAGCACCTCAACAGCCTCACCGAAGCCAACCCGCTGGTGATGAGTTTCTACCAGCCGCTGGGCCAGGTCTCCGGCCAGCGCGAGCTGCATTGCAAGCTCTACCATGCGGACACCCCGCTGGCATTGTCCGACGTGCTGCCGATCCTGGAAAACCTCGGCCTGCGCGTGCTGGGCGAATTCCCGTACCGCCTGCGTCATGCCAATGGCCGTGAGTTCTGGATCCATGATTTCGCGTTCATCGCCGCCGAAGGCGTGAACCTGGACATCTCGCAGCTCAACGACACGCTGCAGGACGCCTTCGTGCACATCGTTCACGGCGATGCCGAAAACGATGCGTTCAACCGCCTGGTGCTCACCGCCGGCCTGCCATGGCGTGACGTGGCGCTGTTGCGCGCGTATGCACGTTACCTCAAGCAGATCCGCCTGGGCTTCGACCTCGGCTACATCGCCAGCACCCTGAACAACCACACCGACATCGCCCGCGAGTTGACTCGGTTATTCAAGACCCGCTTCTACCTGGCGCGCAAGCTCACCGCCGACGACCTGGAAGACAAGCAGCAACGCCTGGAACAAGCGATCCTCACCGCGCTGGACGACGTCCAGGTGCTCAACGAGGACCGCATCCTGCGTCGTTACCTGGACCTGATCAAGGCGACCCTGCGCACCAACTTCTACCAGACCGACGCCAACGGCCAGAACAAGTCGTACTTCAGCTTCAAGTTCAACCCGCACGCTATCCCTGAGCTGCCCAAGCCGGTGCCGAAGTTCGAAATCTTCGTCTACTCGCCGCGCGTCGAAGGTGTGCACCTGCGCTTTGGCAATGTGGCCCGTGGCGGCCTGCGCTGGTCCGACCGTGAAGAAGACTTCCGTACCGAAGTGCTCGGCCTGGTAAAAGCCCAGCAGGTGAAGAACTCGGTGATCGTGCCGGTGGGGGCCAAGGGCGGCTTCCTGCCGCGTCGCCTGCCATTGGGCGGCAGCCGTGACGAGATCGCGGCCGAGGGCATTGCCTGCTACCGCATCTTCATTTCCGGGCTGCTGGACATCACCGACAACCTCAAGGACGGCGCCCTGGTGCCGCCGGTCAACGTTGTGCGCCATGACAACGATGACCCGTATCTGGTGGTAGCGGCGGACAAGGGCACTGCGACCTTCTCCGACATCGCCAACGGCATCGCCATCGACTACGGCTTCTGGCTGGGCGATGCGTTCGCCTCCGGTGGTTCGGCAGGTTACGACCACAAGAAAATGGGCATCACCGCCAAAGGCGCGTGGGTCGGTGTGCAGCGTCACTTCCGTGAACGCGGCATCAACGTGCAGGAAGACAGCATCACCGTGGTCGGCGTCGGCGATATGGCCGGTGACGTGTTCGGTAACGGCTTGCTCATGTCCGACAAGCTGCAACTGGTCGCGGCCTTCAACCACTTGCACATCTTCATCGACCCTAACCCTAACCCGGCCACCAGCTTCGTCGAGCGCCAGCGCCTGTTCGAGCTGCCGCGTTCGGCCTGGACCGACTACGACACCAGCATCATGTCCGAAGGCGGCGGGATCTTCTCGCGCAGCGCCAAGAGCATCGCCATCTCGGCACAGATGAAAGAACGCTTCGACATCAAGGCCGACAAACTGACCCCGACCGAGCTGCTCAACGCCTTGCTCAAGGCGCCGGTGGACCTGTTGTGGAACGGCGGTATCGGTACCTACGTCAAGGCCAGCACCGAGAGCCACGCCGATGTGGGTGACAAGGCCAACGACGCGCTGCGCGTCAACGGCAACGAGTTGCGCTGCAAGGTGGTGGGCGAGGGCGGCAACCTGGGCATGACCCAACTGGGCCGTGTGGAATTCGGCCTCAATGGCGGCGGCTCCAACACCGACTTCATCGACAACGCCGGTGGTGTGGACTGCTCCGACCACGAAGTGAACATCAAGATCCTGCTCAACGAAGTGGTGCAGGCCGGTGACATGACCGACAAGCAACGCAACCAGTTGCTGGCGAGCATGACCGACGAAGTCGGCAACCTGGTGTTGGGCAACAACTACAAGCAGACCCAGGCCCTGTCCCTGGCCGCGCGCAAGGCTTACGAGCGTGCCGCCGAGTACAAGCGCCTGATGAGCGACCTGGAAGGCCGTGGCAAGCTGGACCGCGCCATCGAGTACCTGCCGACCGAGGAGCAGCTTGTCGAGCGCGCCGCGACGGGCAAGGGCCTGACGCGTCCGGAGCTGTCGGTGTTGATCTCCTACAGCAAGATCGACCTCAAGGAAGCGCTGCTCAAGTCCCAGGTCCCGGATGACGAATACCTGACCCGCGACATGGAAACCGCGTTCCCGCCGAGCCTGGTGGCCAAGTTCTCCGAGGCCATGCGTCGCCATCGCCTCAAGCGCGAGATCGTCAGCACCCAGATCGCCAACGACCTGGTCAACCACATGGGCATCACCTTCGTTCAGCGACTCAAGGAGTCGACCGGCATGAGCCCGGCGAACGTGGCGGGCGCCTATGTGATCGTGCGCGATATCTTCCATCTCCCGCACTGGTTCCGTCAGATCGAAGCCCTGGATCACCAGGTGTCGGCCGACGTGCAACTGGAACTGATGGACGAGTTGATGCGCCTGGGCCGTCGCGCCACGCGCTGGTTCCTGCGCAGCCGTCGCAACGAACAGGACGCCGGGCGTGACACTGCGCACTTCGGTCCGCACCTGGCCGCGCTGGGCCTCAAGCTTGATGAACTGCTCGAAGGTCCGACCCGTGAAGGCTGGCAGAACCGCTACCAGGCCTACACCCAGGCCGGCGTGCCGGAGTTGTTGGCGCGCATGGTTGCAGGCACGACCCACCTGTACACCCTGCTGCCGATCATCGAAGCCGCCGACGTGACCGGGCATGACGCCGCCGAAGTGGCCAAGGCCTACTTCGCCGTCGGCAGCGCCCTGGACCTGCCATGGTACCTGCAGCAGATCAGTGATCTGCCAGTGGCCAACAACTGGCAGGCCCAGGCCCGCGAAGCCTTCCGCGATGACGTGGACTGGCAGCAACGGGCGATCACCATTTCGGTCCTGCAAATGGCCGATGCGCCACAAGACATGGAAGCCCGCGTGGCCCTGTGGCTTGAGCAGCACCAGGACATGGCGGATCGCTGGCGCGCGATGATGGTGGAAATTCGTGCTGCGGTCGGCACGGACTACGCCATGTACGCGGTGGCCAACCGTGAGTTGCTGGACCTGGCGTTGAGCGGTCAGTCGGTGCTGTAAAAGTGCTGGCAGGGCGTTGAAACCGGAAATCCTCGTGTCGAAAGATACGAGGATTTTTTTTGCAGTCGCATCAACCAGCTGCGCTGGTACTGTCATGGTCAATAGGGTGAGTAACCTACAACGACCTTGGGTTCATGATATTTAACGGATGAGGCTATTTTGCTTTTCAGCTCCGACTGACTGGCCAGGGCGGCGTCGTGCTCATCCACATTCATCTGATGAGAGATGAAATCGATAGCCTCTTCCAGTCCTGGGACAGGCCTGGTGGTAGCCGTTCTATCCCACTCGAATTTCAGCGCGGCATAGGCCTTGGGCAGGTCTCTGTCCATTCCATAGGTACGAGCAGGTTTGGTGTTGTCCCGGGGAAGGGCGGCAAGTGCATAGCCATACTCGAGCAACCCGTTCTGGTCGCCTGTCCACGCCAATTGAGCAAGTCTTCGCTGCTTTTCAACCATCGTGGCGTTTGAGGTCGGGGAGAACAAACGGTCCGCGAGTGCCCATGGATATCCGCTGTCAGCGGCTCTTGCACACAATGCTTCAATTGTTGCCGTGCGCTCCAGGGCGTCGGGCATCAGTCCCGGGTGTTTCTGATAGGTTTGAGCAAGTTTATAGAGGGCCCTGGGGTTGCCCGTATCGGCAGCCTTGGTCAGCCAGGTGATGTCCTGGGTCAGGGTATACAAATTGAACATGCTTTGTATGTCACCTTGGGCTGCCCCCTCTGTGGACAGTGCCTTAGCCTTTGCCAGCGATTGGGTATCACCCAGCCACATCAAGGCCAGGACATGATCCTGCGCCGCTGCGAGCCGGAGCCATCCTACAGTTCGCGCGAATGGGTAGCGGAACGCGCCGAGTTGGTAACCGGTGCAGGTAGCCATGGCGTACTGTGCTTCGGCTTCGCCGGCCAGCCCAGGGAACGTCAAATAGAATTCAGCTTCTTCAAAGCGTTCTTGATGGAACAACGCTGTTCCGATCTCTTTCGATGTATTGATCAGTTCGCTCAACGAGGTTTTCAACGGCTCTGTGAGGGAAGCCTTTTGCTCGTGTAATTGGCTAATCAGGGTGTACAGGTTCTCGTAAACTTTTGTATCAATGATCATTTTCAATGCCAGTCATGAAGCACTCAATCAGTGCGATATCCAGACTATGAAAAGAGGGCGCCGAGCTGGCGCTATATAGTTAGAGCGGGGTAACGAGGCGGTATTCGAGGTGATTAAGGTGCTGGCTCATCCGCTCTACAGCAGTGGTGCAATCATGCCGCTCTACGGCATCGGCAATCGCAGCGTGTTCTTCCCACGTATCCTTCGTATGGGCCGTTTCCGGGCATTGCGCAATGGCCAAAGCCGTCAAAGGCACCAGGCTATTGAGGAATTGCGCCAGCGGCGTATTTCCCGCGATCATCGCCAACTGCAGGTGGAATTCTCCCGACAAGCGGATCGCGGCCCCGCGTTGTTTACGGGCAATGCACTCACGTTCGCCGTTGATCAGTTCGCGCAATTGGCGTATTTGGGACGGTTTTGCCTGAGCGCACGCCAGTTGTACTACGGTCATCTCGACCCTGCGCCGCGCTTCCATAATCTGCCGGGTTTGCAGGGCATCCGGCGCAGCCACCTGGGCGCGCTGGTTGGGGCGCAGGATGATCACTTGCTGCAAGGATAGCTTTGCCAGTACGCGGCGAATCACACTGCGGCTCACACCAAAGGTCTCACCCAGGCCTTCCTCACTGAAACGACTGGCGGGGGCGATGCGTTGTTCCAGAATGGCGTCGAACAACCGGGGGTAGACGTCCTCCACCGAAGGCTTTTTGTCGCAGGCCAGACGCAGGGGAGCAAGGAAGGTTGCGTCGTGCAAAGCGTGAGCGTTCATGGCCGGTCTCCAAAAAATCAGCTGCCCAGATGGTCATCCGGGATATTCAGGCGGATGCCCATGCGCAAGCCTTCCTGCAGGATGTGCCGACGCATTTCAGCACTGGCCAGGGCGCTGTTCTTATTGCGGATTGCGCGTACCACGGCTTCATTTTCCTGCAGGCGTTCGGCCAGGTGCTCCGGTGAGTTGCGCAGCACCTGGGCACTTTGCTTGAGCGCGTTACTGGTTTGTTGCACCACGTTCTGGAAGATCGGGTTGGAGGTCAGGGCAAACAGCTCTTCGTGAAAACCAATGTAGGCGTTCATGCCCGCTTCGGCGTCACCGGCATCCAGGGCTTCGCGCATGTCCATCAGGGTCAGGCGCAGTTGGCCGATTTCCTTGCTGCTGATGGATTGGGCGACCAGGCCGACGATGAAGGGTTCCAGGGTATAGCGCAGTTGCAGAATGTCTTCCAGGCTGGCATCGGCCACGGCGTCGCTCGACTGCGGCTCGCTGACGCTGGTTTCCAGCACCACCACGCCTTTGCCGGGCATGGAGCGCACCAGGCCGAGGGTTTCCAGCACGATCACCGCTTCGCGCAGGCTGGGGCGGCTGATGCCCAGCTGTTCGGCCAGTTCACGCTGGCCAGGCAGCATTTCACCCCGGCGCCATTGGCCACGTGCCAGGGCGGCGCGCAGCTTTTCTACGACTGAATTGACGACGGTTGAGGTGCTGATCACGTCGATATCTCCTTGATGTTGCGAATACGGCAGTAAATCGTGTGATGAACCAATGTGGGAGGGGGCTTGCCCCCGATGGCGGTGGGTCAGTCACAGCATCATCAACTGATGGATAGCTATCGGGGGCAAGCCCCCTCCCACATTTGGCCATGCCGCTTTCAGAATTCCTGATGCGCCGGCAATACCGGCTTCTTGGCCTGGAAGGCATAGCCTTGCTGACCGTCGAGTACCTTGTTGGCGCGCTGGATATCAATGTCTTTCTCCCAGCGCGCGATGGCCACGGTGGCGACGCAGTTACCGATCAGGTTGGTCAACGCGCGGCCAATGCCCATGAACCAGTCCACCGCGAGTACCAGCACCAGGCCTACCACCGGAATGGCCGGGATAGCCGTGAGCGTGGCCGCCAGAATCACCAGCGCCGAGCCCGGAATGCCGTGGGCACCTTTGGAGGTGATCAACGATACCAGCAGGATGGTCAGCAGGTCGGTCATCGACAGCGGGGTGCCGGTGGCGTTGGCGATAAATACGATGGCCAGGGTCAGGTAGATCGAGAAACCGTCGAGGTTGAACGAGTACCCGGTAGGAATCACCAGGCCCACGGTGGAGCTGCCGATGCCCAAGTGCTCCAGCTTGCGCATGATCTGCGGCAGCACCGCGTCGGACGAAGCCGTGCCCATCACGATCAGCAACTCTTCGCGCAGGTACTTGAGCAGCGGCAGCATGCGCAGGCCCGACAAGCGCATCACCAGGCCCAGGATCAGCGCGACGAACGCCAGGCAGGTCAGGTAGAACAGGCCTACCAGGCTGCCCAGGTGCTGCAGGGAGTCCAGGCCGTAAGTGCTGGTGGTGAACGCGATCGCGCCGAATACGCCGATGGGTGCCAGGCGCACAATCATGCCCATGATGCGGAAGATCACATGGCTCAGCTCGTTGATCAGCCGCGAGATGCCGCTCGCCGCTTCGCCCACCAGGTTCAGCGCACTGCCGAACAGCACGGAGAACAACAGCACCTGCAGCACGTTGTTGTCGGCAAAGGCACCGATCACCGAGTTGGGGATCAGGTCCATCAGGAACTGACTGGTGCCTTTGATGTGCTGGCCCTTGTCGGCCAGTTCATTCAGGCCGGCTGAAGACAGTTGTTCCAGATGGATGTTGGCGCCGCTGCCGATGCCGGTGCTGAAAGCCATGATCAGGCCGAGCACCAGGGCGACGGTGGTCAGCACTTCGAAATAGATCACCGACTTCAAGCCAATGCGCCCGACTTTCTTCAAATCGCCGGCGCCGGAAATACCGCTGACCACGACGCAGAATACAATCAGGCCGATCAACATTTTGATCAGCTTGATAAAGCCGTCACCCAAGGGTTTGAGTTGCGAGGAGAATTCGGGAAGGGCCAGGCCGCAAATAACGCCTAGCATCAGGCCAATCACGACTTGCAGGAAAATCGAACGCGAGCACCATCTGAGCATGGGAAGGATCTCTATTCGGTGCCCTGGTGGGTCCAGGGCTTAATTGTTGTGGTCTTACCGGTAAGTCCAGTGCGGGGCCAGTCTAGGCTCGGTTTTTTTCAAACTACAAGTAAATATTCAGTGGTCAACGGTTTCCGGTCTGACCAGTAAGTCGGCGAGTGCGATGCTTGAGCGGTTGACGGCGTGGAATTTTTTTTGCGTATCATCCGCGCTCGGTACGCGAGGTGATGAATGGACCCATCGGGATTGACGCTGGATGAAGCCGGGCGCACCCATTGCGCCTGGCGCAACGGCGCGCCGCAATACCTGCATTATCACGACCAGGAGTGGGGCGTGCCGGTGGCGGATGACGTGCTGTTGTACGAGAAGATTTGCCTGGAAGGTTTTCAGGCGGGGATGGCGTGGATCACCATTTTGCGCAAGCGTGAGCAGTTTAGGCGGGCGTTCGATGGCTTTGATTTTCGCAAGGTGGCGCAGTATGGCGAGGCGGATATCGAACGCTTGATGAGCGACCCCGGGATCGTGCGCAACCGGGCGAAGATCCTGTCCACGATCAACAATGCCCGCCGGGCCTGCGAGCTGGTGAATGAAACCGGTTCGCTGGCGCGCTGGGTATGGTCTTTCGAACCCGACCCGCAGGAGCGTCCGGCGTTGGTGGACTTGGCGTACTGGAACGCCAACCCGACCTCGCCGGCTTCGGTGCGCTTGTCCAAAGCGCTCAAAAAACGCGGTTGGACCTTTGTCGGCCCGACCACGATGTATGCGTTGATGCAGGCGCTGGGTATGGTCAATGATCACCTGGAGGGTTGCGTCTGCCGAGAGCGCATCGAAGCGCTGCGTCGTCAGTTCGAACGACCTTGAGGGCTCGCGACTCTCTCAGAGGTATTTAAGCCAGGTGATATCCCTGCGCCGCGCCTTGAGTGCGGCAAACCATCGCACCGGCAGATACAGCGCCAGTGGCAGCGCCAACGCCGCCAGCCACACGGCGCCAATGTTGTCGAACCCGAAAAAATTGCCGTGATTGAGCCCGAACACCGTGACACACGCGACGTAGAGTATTTTGAGCACATACAGGTGCAGCAGATAAAAGAACATCGGCGCCGCGCCAAATACCGCCAGCGTGCTGATCCAGCGCTTGTGCCCGGCGCGTTCGAACGCCAGCAGCAACAGCAGGCCGATGCCCAGCGTCAGCGCCAGGAACAACAGCGAAGGCGGGTATTTGGTGATATTGAAAAAGCTCATGACGGTCTGCACGCCGCTGTCATAGGCCTGCCAAGGTTTTTCGCCATACCCGTTGACCGTCCGCAACAGCCCAAAACCCAGCAACGCGCCGACGCCCGCCAGCAGCAGATAACGCTGGCGGATGGCTGGCAGCGCGGCATTCGAAAACCACGGCCCGAGGCCGTAGCCCAGGGCAATCACGCCGATCCACGGCAGCACCGGGTACGTCACACGCAGGCGCAGGGTGTCGGACACCTCGATCCAACTGCGCTCATGCAGGATCGACCACGCCACCTGCGCCGCCGAGTCGGGTGTGAAATGTACGCCGTCGAGCAAGTTGTGCCCGGCAATAAGCATTAGCGCCAAGGCAATCAGCAGCGGGCGCGGCAACCATACCAGGGCGGCGAGGGCGAGCATGCTCACGCCAATTGCCCAGATCACCTGCAGATAGATCACAGCAGGCGGCAACTGGAAGGTCCAGGCGAAGTTGACCAGCGTGAACTCCAATACGACCAGAAACAGCCCACGCTTGAACAAAAATGCCGACACCGCGCGCCTGCCCTGGTATTTCTGGCCGTACAGCCAGGCCGACAAACCGGTGAGCAGCACGAACACGGGCGCACAAAGGTGGGCGAGGGTGCGGCTGAAAAACAGCGCTGGCTCGGTCGTGTCAATGCTCATCGGATCGCCGACCTGACGATGCAGCAGAAATGTTTCGCGTACATGGTCGAGCAGCATGAAGAGGATCACCAGGCCGCGCAGGGCGTCGATGGAAAGCAGGCGTTGGCGTAGCGAAACAGCGTCAGTCATGGGACGGTTCACAAGGCAGGAAATAAAAGGGACGTTATTCTATAACATTAATCGGTGGTTTAGCCGATCAGTCCTGCGCAGTGATTCAGCAGCGCTATTCCCGCCAGGAATGCCCCCATAAAAACAGCGCATTGTCTTTATTTCAGCAGATCTCGTAGCGTTAAGCCTCATTCAAGGAGATCGTCCATGCGCCACCGTCCGCTGCGCCTCTACGTTGATTCGCTGTTTACCAGCCCCTATGCCATGTCGGTATTTGTCGCCTTGCGGGAAAAGGGCCTGGCGTTCGAAACCGTGCCTCTGGACCTGGACGCCGGCCAGCATCAGGCCGCAGGTTACGCGCGACTGTCCCTGACCCGGCGGGTGCCGACGCTCGAGGAAGGCGAGTTTTCCCTGTCGGAGTCTTCGGCGATTACTGAATACCTGGACGAAGCCTACCCCGAGAGCTGCGTTTATCCGGTCGACCCGCAACAGCGGGCGAAGGCGCGGCAGGTGCAGGCGTGGTTGCGCAGTGATTTGCTGCCGATTCGCCAGGAGCGTTCGACCCTGGTGGTGTTCTGCGGGGAGAAGATGCCGCCATTGTCGCCGCTGGCCGAGGCTGCGGCAGGCAAGTTGATCAGTGTGGCGCAGGCGTTGCTGGCGGCTGACCGGGACTGTCTGTTCGGCACCTGGTCAATTGCCGACGTGGACCTGGCCGTGATGCTCAATCGCCTGGTCCTCAACGGCGACGCCGTGCCGGCGCAGTTGGTGGCTTATGCCCAACGTCAATGGCAAAGGCCGTCAGTGCAGGCATGGGTCAACCAGCCACGCCCTCGGGGGTAGGGCTCTCGTTCATTTGCGCGACGCGCCGGTCCAGATCTTCCCAATCCGCCATGCCCAGCACGCGCGTGGTATTCAGGCCGCGCAGGTAGCCACGCAGTTGCTGGGCACTGGCCGATTGCGCGGCGCCAGCGCTTGTTTCACTCAGCAGAACGTCTTCATATTCGACCAGGTAATCGGCGACCCGCTCGCGATACTCCGGCAGTACGGCTTCGCGGATGCGGTCGAAGGTTTTCTGGTGACGCTTCATGGCATGGTCCTTATAGGTTTTATGGGGTTGGGCTACCTGACACTATCGGTTCAAATGATAGTCACCATCAAGGATCACACGTTCTGTTTTTACGGCAAAGGCGCAAAATCCGCTCATCGAAACGCTGCTCAAGGAAATGCGCGATGAGGACTCTAATTCAGCTGGCTTTGATCACCCTGATGCTCGGCACGGCCGTGCTGACCAACCCGGCCGTTGCCGATGAGTTGCGTACGGGCCATTTGCTGCCACTCGCCGCTGGCGTAAACTCCCTGCAGCGCGCTCAGTCGGTGGGAGTGTTGTACAGCGAAAACACCCGCGACAACCTCAGCTACCTGGAGCGCTACCACGCCATGGCGGTCAATGGCGCCAAGGATGCTCTGGATGGGCGTATCCGCGAGGCGTTCGTCAACAGCTCCGATCCGGAACTGGCCATCGATTGGCTGATGAACTCGCTGCAAGGCACGTTTGTCTCGGTGACGGTCTACGGCAGCCTGGATGCACTGGTGCAGGCGCACCCGGACGTAGTGGTGGTGCTCGATACCCATAACCAATTGCTGACCCAGCGCAACGATGTGGTCGAGGCGCGCTTTACCGCGCGGTTCTATGACTCCGACCTGCAATACATCGCCAAGGCCGAAGGCTCGGTGAACAAGCAGGTGCCATCGGTGTGGGTGCATGACAAGTCAGCATTCGAGATTGCCGCGCAGATCGAGCAGCAGCGAGATGTACAACAAGATGCCTTGAAGCAGTTTGACGCATCGCTCAAAGCCCTGGTCCGCGCCGGTTGATACGCGGGTCCACAGGCACCTATTTTGGTTACCTTCAGGAATGTTTATGCGCGCTTTTTTCGTCCCGGCCCTGGCCTTTGCTTCCCTGGCGCTGGCCGGTTGTATCACGGCTCCCAATGCCCCCTCGCTGACACTGCAAACCGCCAAGACTCCCGAAGCCTATGTGCAATGCGTATTGCCCAAGCTTGAAAAGCACGGCATCACCTCGGCCGTGACCCAGAACTCGCGTCACGCCAAGGTGCTGTTGACCAGCAAGATCGCAGCCGATGATGTGCTGGAAGCCTACAAGTCCCAGGAGGGCACCAAGGTGTTCCTGTATGAGCGCAAGCCCTTGGCTTCGGCGATCAAGGCGTCGCGGCTCGAGCAGGCGGCGCAGGATTGCCAGTAACCTGTGCAAGAATGAATACAAATCAAATGTGGGAGGGGGCTTGCCCCCGATAGCGGTGGGTCAGCTACAGTTTTGCTGACTGACACACCGTCATCGGGGGCAAGCCCCCTCCCACATTTGGATAGTGTTCAACTCAGGGTTTGGCTTCGTTGCTGAAGGCATTGACCGTCTTGACCAACCCCCGCGCCGCCAGCGCCACCAATTCACCGCCTTTCTCCACCGTTGCCAACGCCGGGTCAGAGCCCATGCGCCCGTCGGGGAAGCGTGCGCGGAAGTCCAGCGCTTCGCGGATCGGGCCGGTGCTGGCGATTTGCGGGGAGTACTCGGCCGACTTGATCGAGTCCGGATAGGCCCATTGCGTCACGGCAATCTCCGACGGCGTGGCGTGGCTGCCATGGCCCACCGGGAATTGGCGCTGCGCCAGGTCGGTGACGCCTTCCAGGTCCCACCAGTTGACCAGCTTCAATGCGAACCCGGCCGGGCGGCGGGCAAAGCTGGCTTCGGCGTAGAGCTCGGAGAACGCTGCTTCAATGGTGGCGATATTGCCGCCGTGGCCGTTGAGGAACAGGATCTTGTCGAAACCATGCCCGGCCAGCGAGCGCACCCAGTCACCGATCGCGGCGATAAAGGTGGAAGGGCGCAGCGAAATAGTGCCGGGAAAGCCCAGGTGGTGCTGGGCCATGCCGATGTTGAACGTCGGGCCGACCAGGATGTCGGCATTCTTCTGCGCCTCGACGGCGATAATCTCCGGGCACATCCAGTCGGTGCCGAGCAGGCCGGTGGGGCCGTGTTGTTCGTTGGAACCGATGGGGATCACCAGCGTGCGGCTGCGCTGCAGAAACTGCTCGATCTCGATCCAGGTGGACTTGTGTAGAAGCATGCGACGCTCTCTTTATCGGTGGGGACAGGCTATCCGCCAGGGATTGTACGACTACTCGCCACCTGCTGGGGTTTGCAATTGAGATAGGTCGAGGACTTCAGCCAGCGCTGGTCGGGGTACCAGGAGAACATGAACTGCCCGTCCTTGAGCTTGTCCACCACCTGGCGCGCGACTTGCGGGCGCACCGCCGGGCAGCCCTGGCTTCGGCCGATACGGCCTTCGCGCTTGCTCCATAGCGGGCTGACGTAGTCGGCGGCGTGAATCACGATGGCGCGGTCGCGGGCCAGGTCGTTGAAGCCAGGCTCCAGGCCGTCCATGCGCAGCGAGTAGCCATGGGTGCCCAGATAGCTTTCCTGGGTGCGGAACAGGCCCAGGCTGGACTGGTGACTGCCTTCGAGGTTGGAAAACGCGGTGGCGAAGTTTTCGCCGGACTTGGCACCGTGGGCCACCAGGTCGCGCAGTACCAACGTCTTTTTGCGCAGGTCGAAAATCCACAGCCGACGGGCGGTCGAGGGCTGGGAGTAGTCAATCACCGCCAGGCGATCGGAACGTTCCTCGCCGTTATTGACGGCGCACTGCACCGCGCTCAGGGCGCTTTTGAGCACGATGGGATTGAGTTCTGGAGCCGAGCGCGCCAGGCTGCTATACAAGGAAGGAGAGGGGGCATTGGCGGCGAGCGCAACATTGCTCAATAACGCCAGGCTCGCGGTGATCAGGCCCAGGTTGCTTAAACCGAACCGGCGCATAAAAGTCAGCATCTACAGTCGAGTCCCCGCTGTGGAGTGGAGCTAAGTCAATTGTTCAAAAAACACGCATGTTACTTGAGCATTTGCCTGCTCGTTACACCACTGGTCGCCACAGCCGAGGCGCTGCCGCTGGAGCCGTTGCCCGTCACCACCCCGGCACCGGTCGACCTGGCGCCGTTGCAACAGGCCCTGGCGCAGTTGCCCAGTGTCTGCCCACAGCTCGCGCCGCGCATTGACGCCAGCGCGCAATTGCGCCTGCAAGCCTTTTACCAGCAGCAGGGCGACACGCCGCTGTGGTCGGCCGACGAGCGTCGGCAAGCCTTGCACGACCAGTTGCTGATGCTGGCTGACGACGGCCTGGACCCCACCCACTATAGCCTGCCCACCGCAGATGCCACGGCCAATGTGCTGTGCAGCGATATCGCGATCAGCCAGCAGTACCTCCAGGCCTTGCAGGATTTGCACTTCGGGCGCCTGCAGCAATCGCGCTTCGAGCCGCTCTGGCACGCCCAACCGCCTGCCGATGACCCGGACACCGCCGTGCTGGCCATCGCCGCCACCGGCTTGCAGGACATGGCCCAGGCGTTCGACCAGGCGCGCCCCAGCGCGGATTTGTATCGCAGCCTGCGCAACGTTTATTCCAGTGCGCGCCAGCAGCCGTTGCCGCAGTGGGAAGCGGTGGGCGAGGGGCCGCTGTTGCGTCCGGGCATGGAAGACCCACGGGTGCCGGAACTGGCGCGTCGCCTCTACCGCGGCGGTTACCTGACCCAGGAACCCAAGGGCAGCGCCAGGCAGTACCGTCCCGAACTGGTCGCTGCGGTCAAGGCCTTCCAGCTCAGCCATTCCCTGCAGGCTGACGGTGTGATCGGCGCCGGCACCGTGGCCGAACTCAATATCAGCCCTTTGACGCGCCGCGACCAGTTGCGCATCAACCTCGAACGGTTCCGCTGGCTGGCCCGGGACCTGGAGCCCGAAGGCGTGGTAGTCAACGTCGCGGCCGCGCAATTGAGCGTGTATCAGAGCGGCATTGCGGTGTGGCAGACCCGCCTGCAAGTGGGCCGCGCCGAGCGCCAGACGCCGCTGCTCAAGTCGCGTATCACGCGCTTGACCCTTAACCCGACGTGGACCATCCCGCCCACCATCATGCGCGAGGACAAGCTGCCGGCCATCCGACTCAATCCGCAATACCTGCGTCAACAGAACCTGCAGGTGCTGGATGCCGAAGGCCATCCGTTGACGCCGGAGCAGGTCGACTGGGCGCGCCCCGGCAATATCCTGCTGCGCCAGGAGGCGGGGCCGCGCAACCCGTTGGGCAAGATCGTGATGCGTTTTCCCAACCCGTATTCGGTGTACCTGCATGACACGCCGAGCCAGCCGCTGTTTACCAAGGGGCCGCGGGCGTTCAGTTCCGGGTGCGTGAGGGTCGAGCAACCGCTGCTGTTACGCGACCTGCTGGTGAGCCCGGCCGAACGCACGCGCACCGATGAGTTGCTGGCCACCGGCATCACCCATGAATTCAGGCTGGCCACGCCGGTACCGGTGCTGCTGGGGTATTGGACGGTGGAAGTGGACCGCCAGGGAAACCTGGTGTACGCGCCGGATATCTACGCGCGCGACCCGGTATTGATCAAGGCCATGGGGAGTGTGTTGTAGAGCGCTGCCCGGAATGTGGAATGGGGGCTTATGTGGGAGGGGGCTTGCCCCCGATAGCGGTGTGTCAGCCAGCTTATCTGTAGCTGACACACCGTCATCGGGGGCAAGCCCCCTCCCACATTTGGTCTGCGGTGCGCTCAGGAGACCTATTCAGGCATCAACTGCTGGCGGCACTCCAGCACCAGCCGCGCGCCGCCCAGTTCGCTGGTGGCCACGTCCAGCCTGAAGCCGTGCAGGTTGATGATCGCCGCGACAATCGACAGGCCCAGGCCAAATCCACCTTGCTGATCACTCTCATCGACCCGATAGAAGCGCTGGAATACCGAGGCGCGCTCGGCCGCCGGAATCCCCGGCCCGGAGTCGAGCACTTCGATCCGCGTGCTGCCCACATCATTGACCGCGCGCAGGATCACCTGGCCGCCGGGCGGGGTGAACTTGATCGAATTGCTCAGCAGGTTGGCCAGGGCCTCGAACAACAGGGCGCGGTCGCCAGTGATCCAGGGCAGTGAGTCCGGGGTCTGCAGCAGCAGCTCCAACTCGCCTTCTTCGGCCAGGGGCAGGTAGAAGTCATGCAGTTCGCGCAGCAGCGGCAGTGGGTCCATGAGCAAAAAGCCTGAACGGCGCTGGTGGTCTTCCAGTTCCGAAATGCGCAGCAGGCCGCGAAAACGCGCCATCAGAGTGTCGGTTTCGGCAATCGCGTCATCAAGCTTCACCGCATGGGCCGAGTCTTCCTCCGCTTGTTGCTTGATGCGGTAAAGCTGCGCACGCAAGCGCGTCAGCGGCGTGCGCAGATCGTGGGCGATGTTGTCGCACACGCCCTTGACCTCGTTCATCAGCTTTTCGATGCGGTCGAGCATGGCGTTGACAATAGCCGCGAGCATGTCCAGTTCATCGCGCCGATTGGACAGCGGCAAGCGGTGCGTCAGGTCACCGGCGACGATGGCTTCGGCGCTCGCCTGAATGCCGCGAATGCGCCGCAGCGGACGGCGGCGCAGCAAGTGCCAGCCGGCGACGCCGGGGATGATGGTCAGCGACAGCGCCCACAGCAGGGCATGCCAGATGATCCGGGTCACGCCGAACAGCGAACCGTTGGCGCGCACCAGCACCAGCCAGCGGTCGTCGTCGGTGTGGGTGGCCACGGCGTCACAACTGTCCTTGGGCAGTTTCGGATCGTCGGAGTCGACACAGTTGGCCAGGGAATGGATCTTGCCATCCAGCGGCAAGTCGGGCGGCACGGCGCGGATCGGCCCGCTCAACGGACGAAATTGTTCGTCGAACAGGCCATAGGCATCCACGCCTTTCATATCGAAGGTCATGCTGGTGGTCAGCGCCTCCACCAGTTCTTCGCCGTCGAACCGCTGGAACAGATGCTGGCGCTGCATCAACGAATGGCGCGACAGGTCGCCCAGGTACCCGGACACCTCGTAATACAGCACCCCCATGAGGATGCAGCTCCACGCCACGAACAGCGAACTGTACAGCGCCAGCAAACGGCTGCTGGAAGAGCGCCAGCCCTTAGAGGGGTTCAGCAATGACATATCCCGAGCCTCGTACCGTGCGAATCAGCGGCGTGAGGCCCGGCGGGTCGATTTTCTTGCGCAGGCGACCGATGTGCACATCGATCAGGTTGGTGCCGGGATCGAAGTGGTAGCCCCAGACTTCCTCGAAGATCATCATGCGCGACAGGATCTGCCCGGTGTTGCGCATCAGAAATTCCAGCAGCTTGTACTCGGTGGGCAACAGACTCAGCGGCTGATCGGCACGGCTGGCTTCGCGGCTGATCAGATTCAGTTCGAGGTCGGCCACGCGCAGGGCGGTTTCGAATTCCTTCACCGTGCTTTTACGGCGCAGCAGCACCTCGACGCGGGCGGCCATTTCATCGGAAGCGAAGGGCTTGGTCAGGTAGTCATCGCCGCCGGCGCGCAGACCGCGCACGCGTTCGTCCACGTCGGAGAGGGCGCTGATCATCAAAATCGGCGTCGACACCCCGATGGTGCGAAGCGTGGTGACGATGGCCAAGCCATCCAGTTCGGGCAGCATGCGGTCGAGGGTGATCAGATCGTAATCACCACTCACGGCACGGACCAGGCCTTCGCGGCCGTTGTCCACCCAGTCTACGTCCAGTCCATGGCTACTCAGCTCGGCGACGATCTCGCGGGCCGTTACGGCGTCATCCTCGATGGTCAAAATGCGGGTCATAGGATTACCTGGTGAGCGTTCACACTAGAAGTGTGGGCATTTTGCCAAGAAGTTGCTGAATGTTTCCTAAATAAAACTTCATCTATCCAAATCACCGCCTATTCCAGTGTGGGAGGGGGCTGTCCAACAGGAGAATGCATAACGCCCGCTCTCTGCAGGCCATTCTTGCAACTTGCATGATTTTAAGAAGTTCAATTTAGTTAAGTTGTTGAAATATAAGCAGTTTATTTTCCACTTGGGCTGGCACGCTGCCTGCACTGTCCTTTTTGAGACTTGTAACACTATTTTTCATGCCTGGAGCAAAACAACAATGATCACATCTTCATCCACGCTGCAAGAGTCAAGCGCGCTCTCCGGGGTTTCCTGGGGGGCGATTTTTGCCGGGGCCGCTGCGGCGGCTGCACTGTCCTTGATCCTGGTGCTGCTGGGCTTCGGCCTGGGCTTTTCGGCAGTATCGCCGTGGGCCGACAGCGGCATGAGCGCCAAGGGGCTTGGCATTTCCACGATTGTCTGGTTGGCGTTCACCCAAATCGTCGCGTCGGGCCTGGGCGGCTACATTGCCGGCCGGTTGCGTGTGAAGTGGGCCAATCTGCATGGCGATGAGGTGTACTTCCGCGACACCGCACACGGCTTCCTGGCCTGGGCGGTCGCTACACTGATTACTGCGATGCTGGTAGTCGGTTCGGTCAGCAGCGTCGTCAGCGGCGGCGTGAAAGCCGGTGCCAGCGTTGCGTCGGGCGCCGCCAGCGGCATGTCCCAGGCCGCCGGCAACGTAGCCAAGGGTGCCCACAGCGGTGACTTCGGTTACTACGTCGACAGCTTGTTCCGCGATGACCGCCCTGCAGCGGTCAGCGATGACGCCGCCCATGCCGTGGTCGGTCGCATCTTTGCGCGTACGTTGAGCAATGACGGCCAACTGGCTCCGGAAGACCGTACCTACCTGGCCCAATTGATCAGCCAGCGCACCAACCTCAGCCAGGCCGATGCCGAGGCACGTATCGACAAGGTCTACGGCGATGCCCGTAAAGCTGTCGAAGACGCCAAGGTCAAAGCCAAGCAAGCCGCCGACACGGCCGCGAAAGTCGCTGCCTACACCTCGCTGTGGACCTTCGTCGCGCTGCTGATCGGTGCATTCTTCGCCAGCTTCGCCGCAACCTTCGGCGGTCGTCGCCGGGATGCCGTGGTGTACGTCGAAACCGAAAACTACGTTCGTTAATTCAAGGAGAACATGATGCGCTCATTACTGCTGTGGTTCCTCGGCGTGCCAATTCCGCTGATTATCCTGATTGCAATCTTCATGCACTAAACCTGAGCCTGGCTCAATGTGGGAGGGGGCTTGCTCCCGATAGTGGAGTGTCAGTCAGCCGATTCGGCGACTGATACCCTGCTATCGGGGGCAAGCCCCCTCCCACATTTGGTTGGCGGTGAACCCACCTCAGTCGTCGAACCCCACCTGCTCGTGAATCTCGTCCACCTTCAGTTCCAACCGATACGCCACCGCAATGAACAACGCCTGGCACAGGCAAAGCGTGGCGCTCAGTGAGCGGAAGGCAAACGAGGAGCCTTCATTGACCAACAATACCGCGTTTGCCCGCTTGGCCAGGGGCGACAGGTTGCTGTCGGTAATGATCAGTGTTTTCGCCTGGTGATGCTGGGCGATGCGCAGGCAGTGCTGGGTCTCTTTACCGTAGGGCGTAAAGCTGATGGCAATCACCAGATCATTGGCACGCACGCTGCGCATCTGTTCGCGGTAGCTGCCACCCAGCCCCGAAATCAGGTGAATGCGCTTGTTGGTGTGCTGCAGGTTGTACACCAGGTAGTCGGCCACCGCGAATGAGCGGCGTACGCCGACCACGTAGATATTGTCGGCATTGACCACCAGGTCCACGGCCTTGTCGAAGGCCGCGTCGTCCAATTCCAGCCCCAGTCGTTCGATGCCGGATAACGTGGCGTTGACGCACTCACGCGCCAGGTCGCCGCCGCTGGCCTTCTGCGACTTGTTGGCGATCATGCTGCGGATGCGCTGCTGGTAGTTCTGCACCGGCGTGGTCTTGTGGGTATACGCCTCGCGAAACAGCGCCTGCATCTCACTGAACCCGCTGAAGCCGAACCGCTGGGAAAACCGAACGATGGCCGAGGGGTGTACCTCGCATTCACGGGCAATGTCGCTGATGCGGTCGACCATGATCCGGTCGCTCTGCTGGCTCATGTAGCTGGCGATGCGCTTAAGTTGGCGGGGCAGGCTTTCGTATTCGTCGGTGATCAGCTGCAACAGGCGTTCGGCATTGATCGGAGGGCTGGCGATTGGATCTTCCAGGTTGGTCTCGGGATCGGTGCGGGACATGGGCAATCCTTCTGGCGTGTTCGTCTGGTGCGCTGATGGGTGGCGCAAGTCTACAGGGTAGGCGCAAAAAAATACCTCGGCATCACGGCCTGCGCGGGCTGCTGAAACGATGCACGATGGCTGCCACAGCATTATGCCGGCTTATTGGAAAAAATATTCCACAAAAAATAATTATGGAATAAATATTGATTGCCGCCGCCGGACGTTCTAGTCTGCTCCCACCAAGAGCGTTTGCCGTCGCTACGGCGGCACAACGCAGGCTGATAAAAATAACAGGAGCCAGCATGGGCCAGACTCGTTTTGCCAGTGGGCGTCAATTGGATCTGATTTGCCTCGGACGCCTGGGCGTCGACCTTTATGCGCAGCAAGTGGGGGCGCGGCTTGAGGACGTGTCCAGCTTCGCCAAATACCTCGGCGGTTCCTCCGCCAATATCGCCTTCGGTACGGCGCGACTGGGGCTGAAATCAGCGATGCTCAGCCGTGTGGGCGACGACCATATGGGCCGTTTCCTGGTGGAATCCCTGGCCCGTGAAGGCTGTGACGTCAGCGCCATCAAGGTCGACCCGGAACGCCTGACCGCACTGGTGCTGCTCGGTCTCAAGGACCGTGAAACCTTCCCCCTGGTGTTCTACCGCGAAAACTGTGCGGACATGGCCTTGCGCGCTGAAGACATCAGCGAAGCCTTCATTGCCTCGAGCAAGGCGCTGCTGATCACCGGCACGCATTTCTCCACTGACGGGGTGTACAAGGCCAGCATCCAGGCGCTGGACTACGCGGCCAAACACAACGTCAAGCGCGTACTCGACATCGACTACCGTCCGGTGCTGTGGGGCCTGGCCGGCAAGGCCGATGGCGAGACCCGCTTTGTCGCCGACCAGAATGTCAGCCAGCATGTGCAGAAAATCCTGCCGCGTTTCGATCTGATTGTCGGTACCGAAGAAGAATTCCTGATTGCCGGCGGCAGTGAAGACCTGCTCGGCGCCTTGCGCACCGTGCGCGAACTGACGCCCGCCGCCCTGGTTGTCAAGCTCGGCCCGCAAGGCTGCACGGTGATTCACGGCGCCATTCCCGAACGCCTGGAAGACGGTGCGATCTACCCCGGCGTGCGCGTGGAAGTGCTCAATGTGCTGGGTGCCGGCGATGCCTTCATGTCGGGCTTCCTCAGCGGTTGGCTCAACGACGCCACAGATGAGCGTTGCAGCCAGTTGGCCAATGCCTGTGGCGGCCTGGTGGTGTCGCGCCACGCCTGCGCGCCGGCCATGCCGACGCCTGCGGAGCTTGAGTACCTGTTCAACAGCCCGGTGCCGATCACCCGGCCTGACCAGGACGCGACCCTGCAACGGCTGCACCGCGTCAGCGTGCCGCGCAAAACCTGGAAGCAGCTGTTCGTGTTCGCCTTCGACCACCGCTGGCAACTGGTCGACCTGGCTCAGCGCGGCGGCCAGGATGTGGCGCGCATCAGTGCGATCAAGCAATTGTTTATCCAGGCCATCGAACGCGTGGAGCGCAAGCTGGGCGAGCAGGGCATCGAGGCCGATGTGGGCCTGTTGGCCGACCAGCGTTTCGGCCAGGATGCGCTCAACGCCGCCAGCGGTCGCGGCTGGTGGATCGCACGCCCGGTCGAAGTGCAGAACTCGCGGCCCCTGGCGTTCGAACACGGTCGCTCCCTCGGCAGCAACCTGATCGCCTGGCCTGCGGAACAGATCATCAAGTGCCTGGTGCAATTTCATCCCGACGATGAGCCGCTGCTGCGCCTGGAACAGGAAGCGCAGCTCAAGGCGGTGTACGAAGCGTCCATTGTCAGCGGCCACGAACTGCTGCTGGAAGTCATCCCGCCCAAGGATCACCCGTCCACTTACCCGGACGCGCTCTATCGCAGCCTCAAACGACTCTACAACCTCGGCATCTACCCGGCGTGGTGGAAGATCGAGGCGCAATCGGCCGAGGACTGGAAAAAGCTCGACGAACTGATCGAAGAGCGCGACCCGTACTGCCGGGGCGTGGTGCTGCTGGGGCTGAACGCGTCGGCGGAGTTTCTTGCCGACGGCTTCAAGCAGGCCAGCCAGAGCACCACCTGCCGAGGGTTTGCCGTGGGCCGCACGATCTTTCAGGAACCGAGCAAGGCGTGGATGGCGGGGGAAATCGACGATGAAACCCTGATCCAGCGTGTCCAGGCGACGTTCGAGCAACTCATCAGCGCCTGGCGCAGTGCGCGAAATTAAATCAGATCAAATGTGGGAGGGGCGGTGCGACGATTCGACTTGCCCCCGATGGCGGAGTGTCAGGCAACACTTCTGTAACTGAACTGCCGCTATCGGGGGCAAGCCCCCTCCCACATAAAGCAGATTTTCAGTGTTAGTTGAAAACAATAAAAGGTGCAGCCATGCCCGCAATCCGAATTGGCATCAACCCGATCTCCTGGAGCAACGACGACCTGCCGGCCCTGGGCGGTGAAACGCCGCTGAGCACCGCGTTGAGCGAAGGCAAGGAGATCGGCTACGAAGGTTTCGAACTCAACGGCAAATTCCCCAAGGACGCCAAAGGGGTCGCCGAAGTGCTGCGCCCCTATGACCTGGCGCTGGTCTCCGGCTGGTATTCCAGCCGCCTGGCGCGGCGTTCGGTGGCCGAGGAAATCGAGGCCATCGCCGGCCATGTCGAGTTGCTCAAGCACAATGGCGCGACGGTGCTGGTGTACGGCGAAGTCGCCGATTCGATCCAGGGTTCGCGCATCCGTCTGATCGAACGCCCACGCTTTCACACCGAGCAGGCGTGGCAGGCGTATGCCGACAAGCTCACGGAACTGGCGCGTTTCACCCTGTCCCAGGGCGTGCGCCTGGCCTACCACCACCATATGGGCGCGTATGTCGAATCCCCCGAGGATATCGATCAACTGATGCGCCGCACCGGGCCGGAAGTCGGCCTGCTGTTCGACTCGGGCCACTGCTACATGGGCGGCGGCGAACCCCTCGAGGTGCTGCGCAAGCACATCGGGCGCATCTGCCACGTGCATTTCAAGGACGTGCGCAAACCCGTGGTGCAACTGGCGCGCAACCAGATGTGGAGCTTTCCCGACTGCATCGTCAATGGCACCTTCACTGTGCCCGGCGACGGCGATATCGATTTTGCGCCCTTGCTCGATGTGCTGCTGGCCGCCGGTTACAGCGGCTGGCTGGTGGTCGAGGCCGAGCAGGACCCGGCCGTGGCGCCCAGCTATATCTACGCGAAAAAGGGCTACGACACGTTGCGAGCATTGCTCGACGAGAGGACTTAACCATGAGCTTGCTGGTCAAGAGCAACACACGCGGACAAACCATGGTCGCCCTGCAAGAAGGGCGCCTGGAGTATGTCGGTTTCAGCGCTTATCGCCTGAGTCTGGGCGAGACGCTGCCGGTCAGCGCCGGCGACAAGGAGCTGTGCCTGGTGCTGCTCAGCGGCCGGGTGAATATAGAGGGCGAGGGCTTCGACTGGCAGAACCTGGGGGATCGTCAATCGGTGTTCGAGGACAAATCCCCGTTCGCCGCCTACCTGCCGCCAGGCACCGACGCTCAGGTCACCGCCTTGAGTGACGTACAGATCGCGGTCTGCGCCGCGCCCGGCGCGGGCGGTTACACACCGCGCCTGATCCGCCCGCAACAGTGCAAGCGCAGCGTGCGCGGCAAGGGCGCCAACACCCGCTACGTGTGCGACATCCTGCCCGACAGCGAGCCGGCGCATTCGCTGCTGGTGGTGGAAGTGCGCACGCCATCCGGGCATTCGTCGAGCTACCCGCCGCACAAGCACGACACCGATGACCTGCCGCACCAGAGCTTTCTGGAAGAGACCTACTACCACCAGGTCAATCCGCCCCAGGGCTTCGTATTCCAGCGCGTGTACACCGATGATCGCAGTATCGACCAGGCCATGGCCGTGGAAAACAGCGACCTGGTGGTGGTGCCCAAGGGCTATCACCCGGTCAGCGTGCCGTACGGTTACGAGTCGTATTACCTGAACGTCATGGCCGGGCCCAAGCGTGCCTGGCACTTCCATAACGACCCGCAGCACAGTTGGCTGCTGGACCTCTGAACGGTTTTGCACGGAGAACAACAACAATGAAGTCGCCGCTACGCTTTGCCCTTAACCGTATGGTCGCACCCAACCTGTCCCTGCCGGATTTCATCCAGCTGGCCGCGTCGCTCAAGTGCGATGCCATCGAGATCCGCAATGATCTCAAGGACCGCCAGATCGAATACGGCACGCCCGCCAGCCGTGTGCGCGAGTTGTGCGCGGTGCAGGGCATCACGGTGTTGTCGATCAACGCGCTGTATCCCTTTGACGTGTGGAACGATGAGCGCCGTGCCCAGGCAATCGAGCTTGCCACCTATGCCCGTGAATGCGGCGCCCTGGGCCTGGTGATGTGCCCGTTCAACGAGCCGGGCGACACGCGCACCGATGCCCAGCGCGCCGCCGGTTTGCGCACGGCGTTGAGCGAACTGGCGCCGATCCTGCGCGAGTACGGGATCCTCGGTTTCGTCGAGCCCCTGGGCTTCGAAGAATCGGCCCTGCGCCGCAAGCGCGTGGCGGTTGACGCGATCAAGGCCATTGGCGGGCTGGATGTGTTCCGTGTGGTGCACGACACCTTTCATCATCACCTGGCCAATGAGCATGAGTTCTTCCCCGAACTCACCGGGCTGGTGCATATCTCCGGCGTGGAAGATGCCGAGGCGCCGCTCAACGCGATCCGTGACGGCCACCGCGTACTGGTGGGCGAGGGCGACATCCTCGGCAATGCGGCGCAGATCGACACCTTGCTCAGCACCGGCTACAGCGGCTACCTGTCGTTCGAGCCGTTTGCGACCAGCGTGCATGAACTGGCGGATATCCAGCAGGCCTTGGGGGCAAGCATTGCCCACCTGAAAAAAAGTTAAGGGGCGCGACATGACCACCACCCGACTGACCATGGCCCAGGCCCTGGTGAAGTTCCTGGATAACCAATACATCGAAGTCGATGGCGTGCAGAGCAAGTTTGTCGCCGGCGTGTTCACCATTTTCGGTCACGGTAATGTGCTGGGCCTCGGCCAGGCGCTGGAGCAGGACAGCGGCGACCTGGTGGTGCATCAGGGCCGCAACGAGCAGGGCATGGCCCACGCCGCCATCGGCTTTGCCAAGCAGCACCTGCGCCGCAAGATCTACGCGTGCACCGCCTCGGTGGGGCCCGGCGCGGCGAATATGCTCACCGCCGCGGCCACCGCCACCGCCAACCGCATTCCGTTGCTGCTGCTGCCCGGCGATGTCTACGCCAGCCGCCAGCCGGACCCGGTGTTGCAACAGATCGAGCAGTTCCATGACCTGAGCATCAGTACCAACGATGCCTTTCGCTCGGTGAGTAAATACTGGGACCGCATCAACCGCCCGGAGCAATTGATGAGCGCGGCGATCCATGCCATGCGCGTGCTCACTGATCCTGCGCAAACCGGCGCCGTCACCCTGGCGCTGCCCCAGGATGTGCAGGCCGAAGCCTGGGACTATCCGGATTACTTCCTGCAAAAGCGCGTGCACCGCATCGAACGTCGCCCGCCGACGGCCGCGATGCTCGGCGATGCGCTGAACGCCTTCAAGGGCAAGCGCAAACCACTGATCATCTGCGGCGGCGGGGTGAAGTACTCCGGCGCGAATGCCGCGCTGCAAGCCTTCGCCGAGCGCTTCGATATCCCCTTCGCCGAAACCCAGGCGGGCAAGAGCGCGGTGGTGTCCAGCCACCCGCTGAACGTCGGTGGTATCGGCGAGACCGGCTGCCTGGCGGCCAACCTGCTGGCGCCGGAGGCGGACCTGATCATCGGCATCGGCACCCGTTATACCGACTTCACCACCTCGTCCAAATCGCTGTTCAAGCACGCCGAGGTGACGTTTCTCAACCTCAATATCAGCCCGTGCGATGCGTTGAAACTCGACGGCGTGCAAGTGCTGGGCGATGCCAGGGTCGGCCTGGAGGCGCTGGCCGATGCGCTGGGGGATTACCGCGCCGGGTGGGGCGAGCAGGTGCGCGACGCCAGGGCGCAACTGGACGCCGAGGTCGACCGCGTGCATCAGGTTGAATACCAGGGCGATGATTTCGTCCCCGAAGTTGATGACCACCTGGACCGCGCGGTCCTGCGCGAATTTATCGAGCTGACCGGCTCCTGCCTGACCCAGAGTCGCGTACTCGGCGTGCTCAATCGAACCCTGGCCGACGACGCCATCATTGTCGCCGCCGCCGGCAGCCTGCCCGGCGATCTGCAGCGCGCCTGGCGCAGCAAGGGCGTGAACACCTACCACGTCGAATACGGTTATTCGTGCATGGGCTACGAGATCAACGCCGCCCTCGGCGTCAAGCTGGCCGAGCCAGGCAAAGAGGTGTACGCGCTGGTCGGCGATGGCTCCTACATGATGCTGCATTCGGAGTTGGCCACCTCGATCCAGGAGCGCCGCAAGATCAACGTGGTGCTGCTCGACAACATGGCCTTCGGTTGCATCAACAACCTGCAGATCGGCAACGGCATGGACAGCTTCGGCACCGAGTTCCGCTACCGCAACCCCGAGAGCGGCAAGCTCGACGGCGGCCTGGTGCCGGTGGATTTCGCCATGAGCGCCGCGGCCTATGGTTGCAAGACCTACAAGGTCAGCACTGTGGAGCAACTCGAAGCGGCCCTGGCCGATGCGCGTACCCAGACCGTTTCGACCCTGATCGATATCAAGGTGCTGCCCAAGACCATGGTCCACGGCTACCTGTCGTGGTGGCGGGTGGGGGTGGCGCAGGTGTCCACCAGCGAACGCACGAATGCCGCTGCAAAAAAACTCAATGAACAGCTGGCCAAAGCCCGGCAGTACTAATAACAAGAGGAGTGTGTGTATGTCGTTGAAGCTTGGAGTGATCGGTACCGGTGCCATCGGCCGTGACCATATTCGTCGTTGCAGCCAGACCTTGCTCAACAGCCAGGTGGTGGCGGTCACCGATATCAACCTTGAGCAGGCCGCCAAGGTGGTGGCTGATTTGAAAATGGACGCCGAGGTGTACCCCGACGGCCACGCGTTGATCAACTCGCCGCAGGTGCAAGCCGTGCTGGTGACCTCGTGGGGACCGAGCCACGAAGAGTTCGTGCTCGCCGCCATCGCGGCCGGTAAACCGGTGTTCTGCGAGAAACCCCTGGCCGTGACCGCCGAAGGCTGCCGCCGGATCGTCGAAGCCGAAGTGGCGCACGGCAAGCGCCTGGTGCAAGTCGGTTTCATGCGCCCCTATGACGAAGGTTATCGCGCCTTGAAAGCGGTGATCGACAGCGGTCAGATCGGCGAGCCGCTGATGCTGCACTGCGCCCATCGCAACCCGACGGTGGGCGAAAACTACAAGACCGACATGGCGATTACCGACACCCTGATCCACGAACTGGATGTCTTGCGTTGGCTGCTCAACGACGATTACGCCTCCGTGCAGGTGGTGTTCCCGCGCAAGAGCAGCAAAGCCCTGGCGCACTTGCGCGACCCGCAGATCGTCTTGCTGGAGACCGTCAAGGGCACGCGCATCGATGTGGAAGTGTTCGTCAACTGCCAATACGGCTACGACATTCAGTGCGAAGTGGTGGGGGAGAGCGGCATCGCCAAATTGCCGGAGCCTTCGCAGGTGCAACTGCGCAGCGGGGCGAAGTTGTCGAACGCGATTCTGATGGACTGGAAGGACCGGTTTATCGGGGCCTATGACGTGGAATTGCAGGCGTTCATCGACAGCGTGCGCGCCGGGCAAGTGGGCGGGCCGTCGGCCTGGGACGGGTATGCGGCGGCCGTGGCGGCGGATGCGTGTATTGAAGCGCAGGGCAGTGGGCAGATTGTGCCGGTGAGCCTGCCGGATCGCCCGCACTTCTACGGCTGACCCCAAATCTGAATTGAAATGCAGTCAGTGTGGGAGGGGGCTTGCCCCCGATGGCAGTGTGTCAGTCAGTAAATCTGTATCTGAACCGCCGCAATCGGGGGCAAGCCCCCTCCCACATTTGATTGGGTTTGCACTTCAAAGAAGGAATAAATCATGCGAATCGGACTAGTCGGCTACGGCCACGGAGGGCGCTTCTTTCATGCGCCGCTGATTGCGACGTTGCCAGGCGCGATCTTTGTCGGCGTCGTCACACGATCCCCCGAGCGCCGCCAGCAACTGGCAAGCGACCATCCCGGCGTCCAGGCCTTCGACACCATCGGCCAGATCGTCGAAGCCGGCGTCGACGCCCTCGTCATCTCCACCACCCTCAAAGGCCGTCCGGCCCTGGTGCTTGAAGCCATCGAACACGGCGTGGCGGTGGTCAGCGACAAGCCTTTTGCGGCCAACGCCGAGCAGGCCCAGGCCTTGATCACCGCCGCTGAACGCCAGGGCACATTGCTCAGTGTCTACCAGAACCGCCGCTGGGATTCGGATTACCTGACCCTGCGCAAACTCATCGAGGCCGGTGCGTTGGGTTCCGTTACCCGTTTTGAATCCCGCGTCGAACGCTACAGCCCCCAGGCGGTGGGCAATGCCAGCGGCGGCGGGTGGCTGCGTGATCTGGGCAGTCACTTGGTCGATCAGGCGTTGCAACTGTTCGGCCCGGTGGATCGGGTGTTCGCCCAATTGCAGTACACACCGGAATTTCCCACGGTAGACCATGGGTTCTTTGTCTCCCTGACTCATGCCAGCGGAGTGGTTTCACATCTGTGGGGCAGTGCTTTGCAAAACAGCCAGGCCCCGCGTTTTCGCGTGAGTGGCACGCTGGGCTGCTACACCGTTGAAGGGCTGGATGGCCAGGAAGACGCGCTGAAGGCCGGCAAGTCACCGAAAACCGAAGGCGAGCACTGGGGCGCGGAAGAACACCGACGCTGGGGCTGGTTTGAACAGGGGCCGGAGCGGGAACGGGTGCCGTCGGAAAAGGGCTGCTGGCCGCAATTCTATCGGCAGTTGCAATGTGCCGTGCAAGGCCAGGGGCCGCTGCCGGTTGACGCCTGGGACGCGCTGGAAACCACCCGTATATTGGACGCCGCACGCCTGAGCGCCGAGCGCCAGCAAGTGGTTTCGACAAAAATAGAATAAAATTCTAAAACAGGTTGATATGGAAATTATTTTCCAATAAAGTCGTTTCCAGGTTGCATAAAGTACGTCTTGGGCTCGACCCCGGCGACTCAACAAAAACAAGATCAAAAACAACCAGGTACCGTCAGATGAAAATCTTCAACGCTGTACTGCGAGTTTTACGCCCTGCCCACACGCCACGCGCACTGCCTCGCGCCCGGCCGTTCTACTTCTCCTTCCTCAATGTGCTGTGCGTCGAAAACCAGGGCGCACTGGTCTGCTGCATTCCCGGCGCTCCGGTGGTGCGCGTGCCTGCCGAACGCTGATAAACGCAACGTCCATAAAACCAACAAGAAAGTGGAGACAGACCGTTCATGAAGACCCCGATCCGTTTTACCGCGCTGGCCCTGTCGATGCTGCTCGCCAGTGGCGTTGCCGCAGCCGCTGACATCAAGGTGGGGGTGAGCATGTCCGCCTTCGATGACACCTTCCTGACCTACCTGCGCGAAGACATGGACAAGCAGGCCAAGTCCTATCCCAAGGGCGACGGCGTGCAACTGCAGTTCGAAGACGCCCGTGCCGACGTGGTCAAGCAACTGAGCCAGGTCGAGAATTTCATCAGCCAGAAAGTCGACGCCATCATCGTCAACCCGGTGGACACCGCCTCGACCAAGAACATTATCAGTGCCGCTACCAAGGCCGGCATCCCGTTGGTGTTCGTCAATCGCCGCCCGGACCAGAAAGACCTGCCCAAGGACGTGGTGGCGGTGGTCTCCGATGACGTCGAAGCCGGCAAGTTGCAAATGCAATACATCGCCGAAAAGCTCGGCGGCAAGGGCAAGATCGTGATCCTGCTGGGTGACCTGGCGAACAACTCCACCACCAACCGCACCAAGGGCGTGAAGGAAGTGCTGGCCAAGTACCCGGACATCAAGATCGAGCAGGAGCAAACCGGCATCTGGCTGCGGGACAGGGGCATGACCCTGGTCAATGACTGGCTGACCCAGGGTCGCGATTTCAATGCGGTGCTGGCTAACAATGATGAAATGGCCATCGGTGCGGCCATGGCCCTGAAATCGGCAGGCAAGAAAGACGTATTGATCGCCGGTGTCGACGGCACGCCGGACGGCCTCAACGCAATCACCAAGGGTGAAATGGCGGCCTCGGCGTTCCAGGACGCCAAGGGCCAGGCCGTCGGCTCGGTAGAGGCGGCGCGCAAGATGGCCAGGCACGAGCCGGTGGAGCAGGACGTGGTGATCCCGTTCAAGCTCATCACCCCGGACAACGTCAAAGACTTCAAGTAGCCCTGAACTCACAACCCTAAGCTGGCAGGGCGGTCACGGCCGCCCTGCAGATGGAGTACTCCTATGCTCGCTCACGCCACCGTCTCGCCGCCGCCGGGTATCCAGCCGCTGGCGCAGGACGAACCCTACCTGCTGGAAATCGTCAACATCAGCAAAGGCTTTCCCGGCGTCGTGGCCCTGGCCGACGTGCAACTGCGCGTGCGCCCCGGCACGGTGCTGGCACTGATGGGCGAAAACGGGGCGGGCAAGTCGACGCTGATGAAGATCATCGCCGGCATCTACCAGCCCGACGCCGGTGAAATTCGCCTGCGTGGCAAACCGGTCGTATTCGAAACACCGCTGGCGGCGCAGAAGGCAGGGATTGCGATGATCCACCAGGAACTCAACCTGATGCCGCACATGAGCATCGCCGAAAATATCTGGATCGGCCGCGAGCAGCTCAACAGCCTGCACATGGTCAACCACCGCGAAATGCACCGCTGCACCGCCGACCTGCTGGCGCGCCTGCGCATCAACCTCGACCCGGAAGAACAGGTGGGCAACCTGAGCATCGCCGAACGGCAGATGGTCGAGATCGCCAAGGCCGTGTCCTATGACTCCGATATCCTGATCATGGATGAACCGACGTCGGCGATTACCGAAAAGGAAGTTGCCCACCTGTTTTCGATCATTGCCGACCTCAAGTCCCAGGGCAAAGGCATCGTCTACATCACGCATAAAATGAACGAAGTGTTCGCCATCGCCGATGAAGTGGCGGTGTTTCGCGATGGCCAGTACATCGGCCTGCAACGCGCCGACAGCATGAACAGCGACAGCCTGATCTCGATGATGGTCGGTCGTGAGCTGAGCCAGTTGTTCCCGGTGCGCGAGACGCCGATTGGCGACTTGTTGCTGTCGGTGCGCAACCTGAGCCTGGACGGCGTGTTCAAGGACGTTTCGTTTGACCTGCACGCCGGTGAAATCCTCGGCATCGCAGGATTGATGGGCTCGGGCCGCACCAACGTGGCGGAAACCATCTTCGGCATCACCCCCAGCAGCAGCGGGCAGATCACCCTTGACGGCAAGCCGGTGCGCATCAGCGACCCGCACATGGCCATCGAGAAGGGCTTTGCGCTGTTGACCGAAGACCGCAAGCTCAGTGGCCTGTTCCCGTGCCTGTCGGTGCTGGAAAACATGGAAATGGCGGTGCTGCCGCACTATTCGGGCAACGGTTTCATTCAGCAGAAAGCCCTGCGTGCCTTGTGCGAGGACATGTGCAAGAAGCTGCGGGTGAAAACCCCATCGCTGGAACAGTGCATCGATACGCTGTCCGGTGGTAATCAGCAGAAGGCGCTGTTGGCGCGCTGGCTGATGACCAACCCGCGCCTGTTGATCCTCGATGAGCCGACCCGTGGCATCGACGTAGGTGCCAAGGCCGAGATCTATCGCCTGATCGCCTTCCTCGCCAGCGAAGGCATGGCGGTGATCATGATTTCCTCTGAACTGCCCGAAGTGCTCGGCATGAGCGACCGGGTGATGGTGATGCACGAAGGCGAACTGATGGGCACCCTGGATCGTGCGGATGCCACTCAGGAAAAAGTCATGCAATTGGCCTCCGGTATGACCGCAGTCCACTGATTCCAGAATAAGAAGGTGATGGGTTATGAACGCAATAACAGACAACAAGCCGGCTACGGCACCGGTCAAGAACCGTCGACGCTTGCCCACCGAGCTGAGCATCTTCCTGGTGCTGATCGGCATCGGCCTGGTGTTTGAATTGTTCGGCTGGATCGTGCGCGACCAGAGTTTTTTGATGAACTCCCAGCGCCTGGTGCTGATGATCCTGCAGGTGTCGATCATCGGCCTGCTGGCTATCGGTGTGACTCAGGTGATCATCACGACCGGGATCGACCTGTCGTCCGGCTCGGTGCTGGCCTTGTCCGCAATGATCGCGGCGAGTCTGGCGCAGACTTCCGATTTTTCCCGGGCGGTGTTCCCGTCCCTGACCGACTTGCCGGTATGGATCCCGGTGGCGATGGGCCTGGGTGTGGGGCTGCTGGCGGGTGCGATCAACGGCAGTATCATTGCGGTCACCGGTATTCCGCCCTTTATTGCGACCCTGGGCATGATGGTCTCGGCCCGTGGCCTGGCGCGTTACTACACCGAAGGCCAGCCGGTGAGCATGCTGTCGGACTCGTACACGGCCATCGGCCACGGCGCGATGCCGGTGATCATCTTCCTGGTGGTGGCGGTGATTTTCCATATCGCCCTGCGTTACACCAAGTACGGTAAGTACACCTACGCCATCGGCGGCAACATGCAGGCGGCGCGCACCTCGGGGATCAACGTCAAGCGTCACCTGATCATCGTCTACAGCATCGCCGGTCTGCTCGCAGGCCTGGCCGGCGTGGTGGCTTCGGCCCGCGCGGCGACCGGCCAGGCGGGCATGGGCATGTCCTACGAGCTGGACGCCATCGCGGCTGCGGTGATCGGCGGCACCAGCCTGGCGGGCGGGGTAGGGCGCATCACCGGCACCGTGATCGGCGCACTGATCCTCGGCGTCATGGCCAGCGGCTTTACCTTCGTCGGGGTGGATGCGTATATCCAGGACATCATCAAGGGGCTGATCATCGTGGTGGCGGTGGTGATCGACCAGTATCGCAACAAGCGCAAGCTCAAGCGCTGAGGCTATCTCAAGGGCAACATCCATCAAAATGTGGGAGGGGGCTTGCCCCCGATAGCGGTGGATCAGTGACAAAATTGTTGACTGACACACTGCAATCGGGGGCAAGCCTCCTCCCACATTTATTAATTCTGTGCGATCCGTATCAACCGTTTGTCTTCTATATAGCTCCATAAACTTGAATTTCTTGCTATAAACGCACTCCGATAACCGTTCGCCAAGCCCGTCCTGGTGCTTTTGGGGGTTGATCGGGAAAAAATGCCTGTCATTTCAGTTGCTGCGCCTTCAAGTCGGCCTTAGACTGCCGCCCCTCGTAAATTGAGTGCCGGGTGGCGCTTGGAATCGATGGCGCCTTTCCGAGACCTGCAGAGGTCGGCCGGAACGCTCCCTTATTCGCCTTAATGCACGTATTTTTTATAGAGAAATCAATGACAAAGGAAAAGTTGCTGGCCATGCCGGCGGATGACTACATGAATGCCGAACAGCACGCTTTTTTCGAGAAGTTGCTGCAAGACATGAAAGTGGAACACCACGAGCGCATTGAACAGAACCGTATCGCCATTGAAAGCCTGGACACCCCGGCCGATCCGGCCGACGCCGCTTCCGTGGAAGAAGAGCGCACCTGGCTGGTCAATGCCATCGACCGCGACCAGCGCATGTTGCCGCAACTGGAACGTGCCCTGGAACGCATCAAGGAAGATTCCTTTGGCTGGTGTGATGACAGCGGCGAGCCTATCGGCCTCAAGCGCCTGCTGATCAGTCCGACCACCAAATACTGCATCGAAGCGCAAGAGCGCCACGAGCAGATCGACAAGCACCAGCGTCAAGCCTGATGCGTGTACGGGGGGCCGCATGATCGGCTCCCCGCAGAGTTTTCCGTTACACCCCCGTTATTGATCTACTGCAAGCACCTGTACTAAAGGCCCATGGATAATGGCCTGATAGTGGCGTTTAATGCAGACACAATAACGACAAGCAGCGGGGTAACGACAATGGCTGGAGACGGATCTCTGATGGGCGCAGCAGTACCACCGCAAACGGTGGCGCGGGTGCTGCCCGGCTGGCTGATACCGCTTGCGCAGAGCACCGCCCTGGTGCTGATACTGCTGGGTCTGGCGTTTGCCCGCTTGCCGCTCTACCTGTGCCTGCCGCTGGCCTTGCTGGTGATCTGGCTACCCCGCCTGAAAAGCCCCAAGCCTTCTGTGGCCCACGCGACGGCCAGCGATGCGATTGGCGCGCTGACGCGCGACTTGTCCCATACCACCAGCCATAATGCACTCTCCGCTGCGGGCGTGGCCTATTCGGTCAGGCAGCTGGCGGCGCGCCTGCAATCGCAATTGAGCGCCTCCCAGCAAATCGTCAGCAGCGCGCAGGTGATGATCGGCACCGAGCAGGTCACGTCCCAGCTCAGCCGCCAGGCCCTGGGCGCGGCCAGCCAGGCCCATCAGCGCAGCAGCGAGGGCCGTGAAGTGTTGGTGCAGTCGATCTCCCGCATGCATCAACTCAGCCAGCGTGCCGATGCCAGCCGCACGCTGATCGAAGCCTTGAGCCAGCGCAGCGAAGACATCCAGCGCGTGACGCTGGTGATTCAGTCCATCGCCAGCCAGACCAACCTGCTGGCGCTGAATGCGGCGATTGAAGCGGCGCGGGCCGGTGAGCATGGCCGCGGGTTTGCCGTGGTTGCCGATGAAGTGCGTGGCCTTGCCGGACGCACGGCCACGGCCACGGATGAAGTTGGGGTGATGATCGCCGACATCCAGCAGCGTACGGCCCAGGTGGTGGAGCAGATTCGCCAGCTGTCGGCGGACCTGCACACCGGTGTGGAGCAAGTGGAAAATGCCGGCGAACACCTGGCAAGCATCGCTGGCCTGGCAGCGGATGTGGAACAGCAGGTCAGTGAAATCGCCCAGGGCACCGACACCAACCGCAGCCAACTCGACAGCCTGTTCCACGCCGTGGAGCAGATGCGCAGCGACCTTGCGGTCAGCGATGAGCAAACCCGCCGGCTCGCCGACGCCGCCGTGCAGATGGAAGGGCAGGCAGAGACCATCAGCGAGCGCCTGGCGCAAGTCGGCCTGGATGACTATCACCAGCGCATCTACGACCTGGCTCGCGAAGGCGCCCGACGGATTGGCGAACAGTTCGAGGCGGATGTGTTGCACAGCCGGATCAGCCTCGAGGATCTGTTTGATCGCAGCTACACGCTGATGCCCAATACCCAGCCGAGCAAATATAAAACGCGGTTTGACGCCTACACCGACCAGGTATTGCCGGCTATTCAGGAGGCGCTGTTACCGCGTCATGAAGGCTTGGTATTTGCCATCGCTTGTACGCCGCAGGGCTACGTGCCGACGCATAACAAAGCGTTTTCCCACCCATTGACCGGTGATGCCCAAGTGGACGCTGTGCAGAACCGCACCAAGCGCAAATTCGACGACCGTACAGGCCTGCGGTGCGGCAGTCATCAACAACCCATGCTGCTGCAGACTTACACACGCGATACCGGCGAGCTGATGCACGACCTGTCGGTGCCGATCACGGTCCAGGGTCGCCATTGGGGTGGCTTGCGCCTGGGCTACAAGCCGCAATAGCAGCATGCCCGCTCCTGCGCAAGGAGCGGGCGTGCTCTCAGTGCTGTTGAATCAAGCGGCGGGAGACTCATGCAGCAGGGCGTTCAGGTCATCGACCGCAGGTGCCCATTCGGCATCGACATGCAATTGTTCCCTGAGAAAACTCGCCTGTTGCTCAGTCCAGAATGGCGCGTCGATGAGTTTCACGTCATCCGGCAGACGGTGCTCAGCGGTGAAGCGTTCGATGGCTTCTTGAGTGGAATCCAGGCCTAACTGGTCGAAGAGGGTTTCAAGTGTCGGGGTGGTGGTGTCCATCATATTCTCCATGCGAGCTGATCATCGGTATGCATGTGAGGGATATGGGACGCCAGAGTTCTATCCGATTGTCACGAAGTAAGCGCGCCGGAATCCACGGCGGCTTTGAGGGCCTTGGCGGCGTCTTTTGCCGCAATGGCGGCAGCGTCGACGGTTTTGAACCAGCGGTCTTTTTCGACCTGATGCGTTGTTACTGTGGTCAATGGCGGTTTGGCCCGCATGATGATGACTGCTTGAAACTCACCGTCCACTTCTCTGGCATCGCCATGGATGAAAAATTCGCCAATATCAAATTCCGTCACGTATAGCCTTCCCTTCGAGGTAACTGCACTGATGAAACCTGACCCGCAGGGGGCAAACTTCAATGGACGGGTCAGTATGGCAGTTGTTGAAGGGCCGCTGTGCAGTAAAGTGCGCAGTACAGTCAGCCAGCTGACGAAACGAGTGTGCCGTGCCGATTGGCTTCCAACGCCTTGGCCAGCGCACAGGCCTTGGTATGATCGCTGCGAAAGCCTTTTATCCTGCCGCTGGCTACTTCCTGGATATGAAAAAAGTTCTTTCCAGCCGGCACGACTCGATAAAGCACCGAATTGGAGTACCCATCGGGTGTAGGTAGGCAGTAGTATTGGCGTTCGTCTGGATAGGATGAACGCGTGTGGAAAGACGTAGTGTCGTGTTGGCGCCGTTGCATGCTCAACTCCTGTCGATCGACCTTGTGGGTAAAGCCGCCACCTTTTCGGATGGTTTTGACGTGTGTTGTTGTTTTGATATTGTCGTCGGCAGCGCGTGCCTGGTTCCATGACCGGGTCTTTTCTTTTGTGATGCGTGTCGGAAAACTGTGTTTTTAATTGGGTTATTCTCTGAAGTTGTTCGACTCGTATTCTCGGGTCCTTGAACCTGTGATTTGCTGTATTGCCGGATGACCTTGCACAAGGGCCACCGCGCCTTTGCGTACGGGCGTTATGGGTATCTTCAGTTTTTAACGAGTGTGTAATCGTGCCGTAATGGCCGTTTTTCTTGCGCTGCCCGCTCACGCGGTCGGTGCTTTTTTCGATGTGGGGGCGTTTCCTTGGCAGTCAGTAATCTGGATATGCACGCGTTGTTCGTGCTGGGTGATTTGCGCGCAAAGTTGGTCAAGCAGTTTCAATCTCGTTTTGTCTACGTTACCGAACAGACCCCGGAAGGTATCTATATCGCCGAGATCGATACCGAAGCGGCGTTGGTCGTGGACGACAAGCCACGCCTGGAACTCAAGGTCGGCGACCATTTTCGCGCGGCGGTATTGCCCAGCCGTGAAGGTGGCAAGTTCGAACTGAAGTTTCGCGATATCAAGTTGACCGTGTATGGCCTGGGCGATTACGCCTTTGTGTCTTCGGCCGAAGGCGAAGGCATTGTGTTCAAGGAAGGCCACAGCGTGATGCTGGTATTTGCCGCTCACGAGCAACTGCAGGAAGGTCTGACCAAAACCCTCAAGGCCGTCACCAGCAAGGCCGCCAAGTGGCGCAAGGGCGAACTGGTGACGTTCAAGGCCAGTGAGTAACGCCCTGCATCGCGTACGCTTTATTTCCCGGAACCTCTACTACAGTTGAGTTGACTTAACTATTCAGAGGCTTCGCGCATAGCTGCAAAGCCGTCCGCTGATGGCTGCGATATCGCGAGGTGCGAAGCAATGAAAGGATTGAGAACGCTGTTGGCTGCATCGCTGACGAGCCTGGGGCTGTCCATGGCGCCAGTGCCGGTATCGGCAGCCCAGGCGCCGGTGCACTTCGCCGACCTGAACTGGGAAAGCGGCAGCCTGATCACCGAGGTACTGCGATTCATTGTCGAGAAGGGCTACGACTTGCCTACCGACACCTTGCCCGGTACTACGATCACTCTGGAAACCGCCCTGGCCAAGAACGATATTCAGGTCATCGGTGAAGAGTGGGCGGGTCGCAGCCCGGTCTGGGTCAAGGCCGAGGCTGAAGGCAAGGTGGTGGGCCTGGGCGATACGGTCAAGGGCGCCACCGAGGGCTGGTGGGTGCCGGAATATGTGGTCAAGGGTGATCCGGCCAAAAATATCAAACCGCTGGCCCCTGACTTGAAAAGCGTAAAGGACCTGGCGCGCTACAAGGACGTGTTCAAGGACCCGGAATCCCCGGGCAAGGGACGCTTTCTCAATAGTCCCATCGGCTGGACCTCGGAAGTGGTCAACAAGCAAAAGCTCAAGGCCTACGGCCTGGACGACAGCTATGTGAATTTCCGCAGCGGGTCGGGGGCGGCGCTGGATGCCGAGATCGCCTCGTCGATCCGCCGTGGCAAGCCGGTGTTGTTTTACTACTGGTCGCCCACGCCGTTGATGGGCCGTTATAAGCTGATTCAACTGGAGGAGCCGCCGTTCGACGCCGAGGCCTGGAAGACCCTGACGGATGCGGACAATCCTGATCCCAAGCCGACCCGGTCGCTGGCGTCCAAGTTGAGCATCGGAGTGTCCACGCCGTTCCAGAAAGAGCATCCGCAGATTACGCAGTTCTTTGAGAAGGTTGAGTTTCCCATCGAGCCGCTTAACCAGGCCCTGGCGTCGATGAGCGAACATCACACGCCACCCAGGGACGTCGCCCAGGCGTTCCTCAAGGCCCATCCCGAGGTGTGGAAGGCGTGGTTGACGGAAGATGTGGCACGCAAGGTTGAGTCGGCCCTCAAGTGATCGACGGTACCTGATGGAAATCAAAATGTGGGAGGGGGCTTGCCCCCGATGGCGGCCTCAGGGCTGGTCGGGATGTTGGATTGGACCGAGTACATATCCGTTATTTAGGTAACGGCCACTTAGGGTTCCGCCCTTACGGCGGCTCACTTTTGAAAAGCGCAAAAGTAAGCAAAACGCTCTTGCCCCACCACTCGGCACCTCGCTTGGGCTCGGTGTGCCCTCTCTCCGGCTTGAATCCGTGGGCCGCCGCAATGGGCCATCCATGGCCCAGTGCGGCTAACCCGGCGTCCTGCCGGGTTACCCACGGATTCAAGCCTGCGTTCGGCCAGCGTGGTTTAACGGGGCGCCTAAGATCAAGATCAAAAGCCAGATCAAGATCAAGGTCAAGAGCGACTCGCTTCGCATCGTGGTTACGGTGGGTGCTAGGCGTTATGACGCCTTTGCTTGGCTGCTTCTTGCGCATTGCTTTAGAACGGCTCAAGACTTCGCCGGGCCGTTGCCGATCTGCCAGACGAACGGCGGCTCGGTGCCATTGATCACCCAGTCGCCGACGATCCGTGCCTTGTAGATCAAGGGATTGTGCGACGCCACCGTTCGCGCATTGCGCCAATGCCGGTCCAGGGCCTTGCCCTGGCGTACGTCCGAGGCCCCCAGCGCGTTGAACAATTGGCTGGTGGCGCGCTGGATCAGTTCCGACACCACCACCTGGGCCGTCGCCGACTCGATCTCGGCGGCCACGTTGGCTTCGCGCTCGGCCACGTCATCGCCACCGAAGCGTGCCAGATAGGCCCGTTGCGCCGGCAGCGCGGCTTTCAATGCGCTGGCGCGTGCGGCGTACACGAGTGCGGCGACTTCACCCACTACCTGTTGCACTTGCGCATCCTGGCTGACGTGGGGGGCGTTACCGTGGCTGTAGATGCGTTTGCGCGTGCGTACCTGATGGGCGACGTCGTTGAGCGCCGCGTGGCCGATGCCGGCCAGGGTGGCGAGCAGCACCAGTTGATAAAACGCGGTCTGGTATTTGAAGCGGGTGGCAAAGTCGATCACGTTTTGCGCGTCGACCACGGCGTCGGTAAAACGCGTGGTGCCGCTGCCGGTGGTGCGTTGGCCAAAGCCGTCCCAGTCATCGCGTTGCACCACCCCGGGCTGGCGCGTGCGGGTGGCGGCGATGACGTCGCCGCCGGTGTCGCTGCGCTGGGCGTATACATCGATCCAGTCGGAGAAAATGCTGCCGGTGCTGTAGAACTTTTCACCGTTGAGTCTCCAGTTGTCACCGTCGGGGCTGACCTGGGTGACTACGTCACCGATGGCCACATTGCCGATTTCAGTCCAGGCGCAGCCGACGATGTCGCCATCGACAAAGCGCTTGAACCACACCTCACGCGCCGCGCCCGGCGGCGCATTGAGGCGGTCCTCGGCAAAGGCGAAGTGCCCGCGCAGGGCCTGGGGCACGTTCGAGTCGGCGGCGGCGAGTTCGATCAATAGCTCGAACAGCTGCGGCAGCGACGCGCCGCCGCCGCCATATTCCACCGGCACCCGCACCGCGCCGAAACCGGCTTCCTTCAACCAGCGTATCGGCTCGTGAGGCAGGGTGCGGCTGTGTTCGCGTTCAATCGCACCGTCGGCGATGCGCTGGAAGATGGGACGGAAACGCTCGGCCAGGCTGGGGTAGTCGACGCCGATGGACAGCGGGTTGATGACGTGTTGCTCGGTCATGGGGTGCGGCTCCTGGGCTGTGATCAAGTCCCAGGGCGATTGCACAGTCCGTGCCGGGCGCAACGGTCCGTGTTTACGGCCGGGTGCCGCCAATCGCTGTTGCTCCAGCAACAGTGTTTGCACAAAGCGCAGCCATCCTGGACAGTCGAGGTGCCCTGCGTAAAACCAGGTTTTTGCGTCACAACCCGCAGGCCAGGGCTTCTAGCCATGGCTGGCACGCTTGCTGCTCAAGTCCTCGTACATTCCTTTGTGCGAGGTACCCCCCGATGAGTCAAGATGCCGTGAAATTTGCCTATTGGGTGCCCAACGTCAGCGGTGGGCTGGTGGTCAGCAAGATCGAACAGCGCACCCACTGGGGCATCGACTACAACCGTAAACTGGCGCAACTGGCCGAAGCCGCCGGCTTCGAATATGGCCTGACCCAGATTCGTTTCACCGCCGGCTACGGCGCGGAGAACCAGCACGAGTCGGTGGCGTTCAGCCACGCGCTGCTCGCAGCGACTACCACCCTCAAGGTGATCGCGGCGATCCTGCCGGGCCCTTGGCAACCCGCGCTGGCGGCCAAGCAACTGGCGACCATCGACCAGCTTACCAACGGCCGCATTGCGGTGAATATCGTCAGCGGCTGGTTCAAGGGCGAGTTCCAGGCCATCGGTGAACCGTGGCTGGAACACGACGAGCGCTATCGTCGTTCCGAAGAGTTCATTCGCGCCTTGAAAGGTGTCTGGACCCAGGACGATTTCACCTTCAAGGGTGACTTCTATCGTTTCAACAATTACACGCTCAAGCCCAAGCCGCTGGGGCAGCCGGAGATCTTCCAGGGCGGCAGTTCAAGGGCGGCGCGCGACATGGCGGCACGGGTGTCGGACTGGTATTTCACCAACGGCAACACACCCGAGGGCATCAAGGCCCAGGTCGACGACATCCGCGTCAAGGCCGCGGCGAACAGCCATTCGGTAAAGATCGGCGTCAACGCTTTTGTGATCGCTCGCGATACTGAAGAAGAGGCGCGGGCCGTGTTGGCGGACATCATCGACAAAGCCGACCCGGAAGCGGTCAACGCCTTTGGTGATGCCGCCAGGCAAGCGGGCAAGGCGTCACCGGAAGGCGAGGGCAACTGGGCCAAGTCCAGTTTCGAGGACCTTGTGCAGTACAACGACGGCTTCAAGACCAATCTGATCGGTACACCGCAGCAGATCGCCGAGCGCATCGTCGCGCTCAAGGCGGTGGGCGTGGACCTGGTGCTGGCCGGGTTCCTGCATTTCCAGGAAGAAGTGGAGTACTTCGGCAAGCGCGTGTTGCCGCTGGTGCGTGAGCTGGAGGCCAAGGCCCACATCAAGCAGGTGGCCTGACCCGATCGGGTTCAGGCGGTCGGTTGCAGGGTCAACACCTCAAACCCATCCGCCGTCACCGCGACGGTGTGTTCCCATTGCGCCGACAGGCTGTTGTCTTTGGTCACCACCGTCCAGCCATCCTTGAGGCTGCGCACTTTGGCACTGCCCTGGTTGAGCATCGGCTCAATGGTGAACACCATGCCTTCGCGCAGTTCCAGTCCGGTGCCGGGCCGGCCGAAGTGCAGGATTTGCGGCTCTTCGTGCATTTCCCGGCCAATGCCATGGCCGCAGTATTCACGCACCACGCTGTAGCCGTTGGCTTGCGCATGGCGCTGGATCGCATGGCCGATATCACCCAGGCGTGCGCCGGGCTTGACCTGGCGGATGCCGGCCCACATCGCTTCGAAGGTCATCTCAACCAGACGCCGCGCCTTGGGCGTCACAGTGCCGATCATGTACATCTTGCTGGAGTCGGCAATAAAGCCGCCTTTTTCCAGGGTGATGTCGATATTGATAATGTCGCCATCCTTGAGGATTTGCTTCGCGCTGGGCATGCCGTGGCACACCACTTCGTTAACCGATGTATTGATGCTGAAGGGATAGTCGTATTGCCCGAGGCTGGCCGGACGAGCCTGCAATTGCTCGCGGATGAAGGTTTCGACGGCGCTGTCCAGTTCCAGGGTGGAGCGGCCGGCGGCAACAAAGCCGTCGAGCATGCTGAACACCCGGGCCAGCAGGCGCCCGGATTCGCGCATCACCGCAAGTTGTTGTGGCGTCTTGATCATTGGCTGCGCCCCCGGATCAGGTCGGGCTTGTCCAGCAACAGTTTGTTGATCAGCTCGTTGTAGGACAGTTGAGGATTGAGTTCGGCAAGGAGGCCGATCTTGATCCAGAACTCGGCCTGGGCGTTGATGGAACGGTCCATCGCGGCGCTGGCCAGACGCAGTTGTTCATGCAGTTGATCGGTGATCTTGACGATGCCCATAAGCTTCACTGTGAGATGTTTATATACGAAGCGTATATGTTTCGTATGTTTTCCGAAAGCCCCGCTCGACGGCAGGTTACCGAGTTGATTGTTTGCCATATGTTGCCGAAAAAACCGCCACGCCAGTCGCGCCTGACGCGAGACAGTCGGTTAAACGTTTAATCGGCGTGGTTCGACGATGATTAACGCGGCGAGATTTACTTCATATAAGCAAGCGCTGAGCTTATGAAGAAAGGTTACAACAGCGATGGATTTTGCCGAGTAGGCTCATTAGTTGAAGGCGTCTTCCAAGGCCGGTAAGACGTGGCAGGCAGGTGCTTGCCGGACCCCTATAAAAACTGTTGGCAGTCTCAAACAAGGAGAGGTTGGCCATGCTTTCGGAACTAGAGCTACGCAGCATTATTGAAGGAAGTTTCCTGCCCAAGCGGTGTGAATGCACCAAAGCCGAAGATGCTTCACTCACGATCAAGGTGTACGACGACCGCGACCGTGATCGCGTGGAGTTGGAGGTCAAAGGTATCAACCCGGACAAGCTCGACAGCAGTCGCGCCATTTGCAACCTGATCACGGAGCTCCGTGAGGACCTCAAGCACACCCATACGCCAATTCTGCAGCGAGCAGGAGGGCGTGGTTTTTAATGGCGAGGCTGGTGTTGACCTGTGGGCCAGGGTGACCAGGCCCGCAGACATTACCCGCTTAAACGCCCTCTGATATTGTGCCTACCCCCTCTTGGGCTGCTGCGCAGTGCACGGCCCGCACACACTGCGCGGTCAGCACAACTGGCTGCGGTAGGGCAGGTCCGGCCCGGTGCGGGTGCACGTCAGCGCTGCGGCGCGAATCGCAAAGCCGAGCATGGCGTCGACCTGTTCGCGGCTGAGCTGTTGCAGCCCCTCGACCGAGTCCAGTTGATGCTCGGTCAACCAGCCAATCAACGCCGCCTGGAAGGTATCACCGGCGCCGACCGTGTCGGCCATCACGATATCCACGGCCGGTTGTGACCAACTGCCGTGCCGGCGGCTGAACACACTGGCGCCATCGCCGCCACGGGTGAGGAATACCAGTTGGCAACGGTGCTGCAGCCAGCCTTGCAGCACGCTTTCCGGGGACTGCTCGGGGTACAGCAGGTGCAGGTCTTCATCGCTGACCTTGATCAGGTCCGCATGTTTGACCAACTCTGCCATACGGTCGCGCCACAGCTGGATGTCCGGCTGCGGGTTCAGCCGTACGTTGGGGTCGAGGCTGATCAGGCGCTTGCCGCTTTCGCGCTTGACCAGGTTCAGCAGCGTGTCGCCAATCGGCTGTACCACCAGCGAAAACGAGCCCACATGCAGCCCGCGGATCTCATCGCCCAGGGGCGGCAGATGGCTCAACTGCAACTGCCGGTCGGCGCAGCCTTCGCCGCGAAAGCTGTATTGCGGTGAACCGTTGGCGCCCACGGCCACCATGGCCAGGGTGGTCGGCGCGTCGAATGACACCAGAAAATCTTCGCTCACACCTTCGTCCTTGAGCACCTGCAGCAAGCGTCGGCCCAGGTAATCATTGGAGATCCCGGCAAAGAACCCGGACGCGATACCCAGGCGGCGCAGGCCGACCGCCACGTTGAACGGCGAACCGCCGGCAATGGCCTTGTAATTGAGCTTGGCTGCCTGCCCGCTGGCATCCTCCTCGCAGAAAAAATCAAACAGCGCTTCACCACACACCAGATACATAGTCGCTCGCTCTTAAAGGGTTGCCACCAGCTGTTGATAACGCTCGTAGGCCTGTTGATAGGCCCTGACATTGGCCGGCACCGGCAGGGTGCGGCTGGCCGGGTCAAGGCTCACGCATTTGTCGCACAGGCCGGCCAGGGATTCGCCACTCTGGCACCACGCCGCCTGGATCGCCGCGCCCAGGGCGGCGGCCTCGCTTTGTTCGGTACACACCACTTCGGTGTTCATGATATCGGCGACCATCTGCCGCCACAGCGGGCTTTTCGAACCGCCGCCGATCAAGCGGATGCCCAGGCTTTGCAGGCCGGTCTGGCGCAGCAGGTCGAGGCCGTAGCGCAAGCCGAAGGTGGTGCCTTCGACCACCGCGCGGCACAGGTTGGCGCGGGTCAGGTTGGTCATGGTCAGGCCGTGCAGGCTGCCGGTGGCCTGGGGCAGGGCGGGTACCCGTTCGCCGTTGAGGAACGGCAGCATGCTCACCCCGTCCGCGCCGATGGGGGCCTGTTCGACCAGGGCGTTGAAGGCGTTCAAGTCCAGCTCGAACAGCTCGCGCACCACACCCGTGGCGTTGGTCAGGTTCATGGTGCAGATCAACGGCAGCCAGCCGCCGCTGGAGGAGCAGAAGGTGGCGACCGACGCCTGGGGGCTGACATTGGGCTGGTCGGTGAATGCATAGACGGTGCCCGATGAGCCCAGGCTCATGGTGATCACGCCGGGGGCGATATTGCCGGTGCCGATGGCGCCCATCATGTTGTCGCCGCCGCCGCTGGCGACGATGGCCTTGGGGTTGATGCCCAGCCGCTCGGCAATGGCGGGCAGGATCGTGCCCACCGCCTGGTCGGCGGCGATCAGTTCGGGCAGCGCCGCTTGCAGGCGCCCGCTGGGGTCGATGTGCTGCAGCAGCGCCACGTCCCATTCCCGGCGGCGCACGTCGAAATAACCGGTGCCCGAAGCATCGCCGTATTCGGCCACGGCGCGGCCGGTGAGCCAGTAGTTGAGGTAGTCATGGGGCAACAGGACATGGGCGATGCGCGCGAACAGGTCCGGATGCTGTTCGCGGGTCCACAGCAATTTTGACACGGTGTAGCCCGGCGCGATGACCACGCCCAGACGCTCCAGCGAGCCGCTTTCGCCGCCCAGGTGTTGCAACAGGCGCTCGTTTTCGGCTGCGGTTTCGGTGTCGCACCACAGCTTGGCCGGACGCAGCACCTGGCCCTGGGCGTCGAGCAACACCAGGCCGTGTTGCTGGCCGGACACGCCGATGCCGAGGATGTCCTGGCCGTCCACACCGGCCTGTTGCAAGGCGCGGTGGGTGGCTTCGGTGAAGGCGTCCAGCCATTCCTGGGTGTGTTGCTCACGCCGGCCGTTGGCGCCGCTGAGCAGTGTGTGGGCTGCGGCGCCCAGGCCCAGTACTTTGCCGCTGGACGCGTCGAGGACGATGGCCTTGGTGCCCTGAGTGCCGCAGTCGATGCCGAGGAACAGGTTTTGCTGGGTCATGATGGAGTGCTCAGCAGTCTTATTGTTGGAGTTGTCAATGCGGTCCAAATGTGGGAGGGGGCTTGCCCCCGATAGCGGTGTGTCAACTACAGATGCTTTTACTGACACTCCCTCATCGGGGGCAAGCCCCCTCCCACATGCTCAAGCCGGTTTCTTCAGTAACAGCTTCAGCGTTTCAGTGACGCCGTGATCGCGCAAGCTTGCATAACACCGCTCGAACGCTGCCACAAACGCGGGTGAGTTGGGAATAGCCGTACCAAAAATCTCTTCCACCCCAAGCAAACGCTGGCTGATCAGCGCATCGTCACTCACCAGCGCCTGGCAGAACTCGGCACGCGGATCCGGTATTTTGTAGCTCACGCCGTTCTCATCCACGCCCTTCAGGTACAACGCCCACGCGGCGACCACCAGTGCAGCGCGTTCAGTCTCACGGCCGGCGGCAATCAGGCGATTGATCGTTGGCACGGTGAACTTGGGAAACTTCGACGAGCCGTCCGAGCACACGCGCTCCAACTGGTCGGCAATTGCTTGGTTGGAAAAACGGTCGACCAAGGTCTGCTTGTAATCGGTCAGGTCGATGCCCGGCACCGGCGCCAGGTTAGGCGTGACGTCAAGGTCCATGTAGGCGCGCATGTAGGCCACGAACAGCGGGTCGTTCATGGTCTCGTGCACGAACCGGTAGCCCTTGAGGAACCCCAGGTACGTCAGGGCCAGGTGGCTGCCGTTGAGCAGGCCGATCTTCATTTCCTCGTACGGGGTCACGTCATCGGTGAACTGCACGCCGACCTTTTCCCAGGCCGGGCGACCGTTGACGAATTTGTCTTCCAGCACCCATTGCACAAAAGGTTCGCACACCACCGGCCAGGCATCGTCGATGCCGTGCCGGTCATGCAATTGCAGGCGGTGGGCGGTGCTGGTCATCGGCGTGATGCGGTCGACCATGGCGTTCGGGAAGCTCACATTGGCCTTGATCCAGTCATGCAGCTCGGCGTCGTGCAGCGCGGCGAACGCCAGCAGCGCCTTGCGCGTGACGGCGCCGTTGTGCGGCAGGTTATCGCAGGACATCACCGTGAAGGCCGGGGTGCCGGCGGCGCGGCGTTGGGTCAGGGCGGCGCAGAGAAATCCGAATACGGTGGTCGGTGCGCTCGGGTGCGCCAAGTCATGCTGGATCTGCGGCAGATGAGCCATGAACTCGCCATTGCTGTCGTCGATGCAGTAGCCGCCTTCGGTGATGGTCAGCGACACGATCCGGATGGCCGGCTCGGCCAGTTTGTCGATCAGCGCCTGGGCGCCGTCCTCGGCCAGCAGCATGTCGCTGATCGAGCCGATCACGCGCACTTCGGTGTCGTCGGTGTCGCCGAGTTCATACAGGGTGAACAGATAGTCCTGGCCGGCCAGATCGTCACGGGCCTTGCGGTCTTCGGCGCGCAGGCCCACGCCGCAGATGCTCCAGTCCAGGCCTTCGCCGGTGTTCATCAGGGCGTCGGTGTAAAACGCCTGATGCGCCCGATGGAAACCGCCGACGCCGATATGCGCGATGCCTTGCGATGTGCTGGCGATGGCATAGGTGGGCAGTTTCACCTCCGGGGCCAACTGGTTGAGGGTGTGTTTATTCAGCTTCATGGCGTAATACTCGCGAAATCAGGCGGCGGTGCGCAGGGGGCGGGCTACGGCCACGCCATCGGTGTCGAACAGATGGCAGTGCGACGGGTCCAGATGCAGGTGCAGCGTTTCGCCGTACTGGCTGGCCATGTCGCCACGGATGCGCATGGTCAACGGCTCGCCGTTGGCGGTGATGACATGGCAGAAGGTGTCGCTGCCCAGGCGTTCGCCGACGTCGGCGGTGACGGTCAGGCTGGTCTGGCCCGGCGTGGCGATTTCCAGGTGCTCCGGGCGAATGCCCAGGGTCACCGCACTGCCCACGCTCAAGCTGGCACCGCTCAGCGGCAGGCTGATCAGGGTGCCGGCGTCCAGTTGCACGTCACACCCCTGGCCTTCGACACGGGTGACCTTGCCCTTGAGAAAACCCATCTTCGGCGTGCCGAGAAAGCCCGCCACAAACAGGTTGGCCGGCTGGTGGTACAGCTCCAGCGGCGAGCCGACCTGTTCGATGCGGCCACTGTTGAGCACCACGACTTTGTCGGCCAGGGTCATGGCTTCGACCTGGTCGTGGGTCACGTAGATCATGGTCGCCTGCAGTTCCTTATGCAGGCGCGCCAGTTCCAGGCGCATCTGCACGCGCAGGGCGGCGTCGAGGTTGGACAAGGGTTCGTCGAACAGGAAGATCTTCGGGTTGCGCACAATCGCCCGGCCAATCGCCACGCGCTGGCGCTGGCCGCCGGACAGTTGCTTGGGCTTGCGCTCCAGCAGCGGGCCCAGCTCCAGAATGCGCGCCGCCTCATTGACTTTGCTCTCGACGAGCTTTTTGTCGACACCGGCCAGGTCCAGGGCAAACGACATGTTCTTGCGCACGCTCATGTGCGGGTACAGCGCGTAGGTCTGGAACACCATCGCCAGGTCGCGCTTGGCCGGGGTCACTTCGGTGATGTCGCGGCCATCGAGTTCAAGGGTGCCCTCAGTCACTTCTTCCAGGCCGGCGATCAAGCGCAGCAGGGTGGATTTGCCGCAGCCCGACGGGCCGACGAACACCACGAATTCCTTGTCGTTCACTTCCAGGTCGATGCCCTTGATGATGGAAAAACCTTCAAAGCCTTTTTGCAGATTCTTGATTTTCAGGTTGGCCATGATGGGCCCTCCGCTTGGAATTATTATTTCACGGCGCCAAAGGACAGGCCGCGCACCAACTGCTTCTGGCTGATCCAGCCAAAGATCAGGATCGGCGCGCAGGCCAGGGTCGACACGGCGGACAATTTGGCCCAGAACAAGCCTTCGGGGCTGGAGTAGGAGGCGATCAGTGCGGTCAGCGGCGCGGCGCTGGAGGATGTCAGGTTCAGCGACCAGAACGCCTCGTTCCAGCACAGGATCAGCGACAGCAAGACGGTGGACGCCAGGCCGCCCTTGGCAATCGGCAGCAGCACGCGGACCATTTCCTGCCACAGCGTGGCGCCGTCCAGGCGGGCGGCTTCGAGGATGTCCTTGGGGATGTCCTTGAAGTAGGTGTACACCATCCACACCACGATCGGCAGGTTGATCAGGGTGTAGATGATGATCAGCGCAATGCGCGTATCCAGCAGGCCAAAGCTCTTGGCCAGCAGGTAGATCGGCATCAGTACGCCCACCGGTGGCAGCATCTTGGTGGACAGCATCCACAGCAGCGTGCCCTTGGTGCGCTGGGTTTCATAGAACGCCATGGAGTAGGCGGCCGGCACCGAGATCAGCAGGCACAAGGCGGTGGCGCTGAAGGAAATTACCACCGAGTTCCAGGCGTAGGCGAAGTAGTTGCTGCGCTCGTTGATGTGCAGGTAGTTCTCCAGCGTCGGCGTGAAGATGAACTGCGGCGGTGTGGCGAACGCGTCGATTTCGGTCTTGAAGCTGGTCAGCACCATCCAGAAGATCGGGAAGAAGATCAGGATCGCGATGGCCCAGGCCAACGTGCCGAGCAACAGGCTTTGCAGGCGGCGGGATTGTTGAAGCGTCATGGCGCGGCCCTCAAGGCTTGTCAGTCAGGTTTTTGCCGATCATCCGCACCAGGATGATCGCCGCGATATTGGCGATGACCACGGCAATCAAGCCGCCGGCCGAAGCCATGCCCACGTCGAACTGCACCAGCGCCTGGTTGTAGATCAGGTAGGCGAGGTTGGTCGAGGCGTAGCCGGGGCCGCCGTTGGTGGTGGTGAAGATTTCGGCGAATACCGAGAGCAGGAAGATGGTTTCGATCATCACCACCACGGCAATCGGCCGCGCCAGGTGCGGCAGGGTCAGGTGCCAGAAGATCGCGATGGCGCCGGCGCCGTCCAGGCGTGCGGCTTCCTTCTGTTCCTGGTCGAGGGACTGCATGGCGGTCATCAGCAGCAGGATCGCGAAGGGCAGCCATTGCCACGACACAATGATGATGATCGACAGCAACGGGTAATGCGCCAGCCAGTCCACCGGCTCGGCGCCGAAGAACTTCCACACGGCGGCGAGAATCCCCGACACCGGGTGGAAAATCAGGTTCTTCCAGATCAGCGCGCCGACGGTGGGCATGATGAAGAACGGCGAGATCAACAGCACCCGCACGATGCCACGGCCCAGGAACTCACTGGCCTCCAGCAGTGCGCTGATCAACACGCCGAAGACCACGCTGATCAGCAGCACGCTGCCCACCAGCAACAGGGTGTTGGTGGCACCGGGCAGAAAGCCCGAATCGGTGACGAAGTAGGTGAAGTTTTCCAGCCCCACAAACTGGTTTTCACCGGGGTAGAGCAGGTTGTAGCGGATCAGGGAAAAGTACAGGGTCATGCCCAGCGGCACGATCATCCACAGCAGCAGCAAGGCCACCGAAGGGCTGACGAGGAACCAGCCGGGGTTGGCCAGTCGGTTTTTGGGCGTTGTATTCATGATATTCAAGGCCAGTGCAAAACAGGAATCGGAGCGCGGTCAGTGTGGGAGGGGGCTTGCCCCCGATAGCGGTGTATCAGTTGATGAATCAGTTGGCTGATCCACTGCTATCGGGGGCAAGCCCCCTCCCACATTTGACTGTGGTGAGGGCTGAGATTACTTGGGGTAACCCGCCCGCTTCATTTCCCGCTCGGTTGTAGTCTGCGCGGCGGTCAATGCAGCATCGACGGTCTGCTGACCGGTCAACGCACCCGAGAAAAACTTGCCGACCTGGGTACCAATCGCCTGGAATTCAGGAATGGTCACCAACTGGATACCGATATATGGCACCGGCTTCTCGGTAGGCTTGGTCGGGTCCGCCACTTTCAGCGATTCCAGCGTCACCTTGGCGAACGGCGCGGCCTTCATGTACTCGTCGCTGTAGGTGGATTTGCGCGTGCCTGGCGGTACGTTGGCAACGCCGTCGGTCTTGGCGACCAATGCGCCATATTCCTTGGAGGTGGCCCAGCTGGTGAACACCTTGGCGGCGTCCTTGGCCTTGGAACTGGTGGGGATCGCCAGGCTCCAGGAGTACAGCCACGAGGTGCCCTTGTCGGTCTTCTCGTGGGGGGCAAAGGTAAAGCCGACATGCTCAGCCACTTTGCTTTGGGTCTTGTCGGTGACAAACGAGCCGGCCACGCTGGCATCTACCCAGATCGCGCACTTGCCGCTGTTGAACAGCGCCAGGTTTTCGTTGAAACCGTTGCTCGACGCACCCGGCGGGCCGGATTTTTTCATGTTGTCGACGTAGAAGTTCAGCGCGTCCTTCCACTCGGGGCCGTTGAATTCGGGCTGCCACTTCTCATCGAACCAGCGCGCGCCGAAGCCGTTGGCCAGGGTGGTGATCAGCGCCATGTTCTCGCCCCAACCGGCTTTGCCGCGCAGGCACAGGCCGTATTGCTCTTTGGATTTGTCGGTGAGTTTGGCCGCGAATTCGCCGATCTGGCTCCAGGTCGGGTGCTCGGGCATGGTCAGCCCGGCGTCCTTGAACAGGTCGGTGCGGTAATAGGTGATCGAGCTTTCGGCGTAGAACGGCAGGGCGTACAGCGAGCCCTTTACGGACAAGCCATCACGCACCGAAGGGAACACGTCATCAAGGTCGTAGGACGCCGGCAGGTCCTTCATGGGTTCCAGCCAACCCTTGGCGCCCCAGAGTGCGGCTTCGTACATGCCGATGGTCAACACGTCGAACTGCCCGCCCTGGGTGGCGATGTCAGTGGTCAGGCGTTGGCGCAGCACGTTTTCTTCGAGCACCACCCAGTTCAGCTTGATCTCCGGATGCTCGGCCTCGAAGGTTTTCGAGAGCTTCTGCATGCGGATCATGTCGCTGTTGTTGACGGTGGCAATGGTCAGGGTTTGCGCGCCAAAGCTGACGGCGCTGAGGGTCATGCATGCAGTCATGCAGGTAGAGGCAAGCAGTACTTTTGCTGTGAACTTCATCGCGCACTCCATTTCCGCGCCCAGGGGCTACGGAAGGACAGTTATTGTTGTTGTGTCTTCCTATCAAGCTGGCAGGAAGAGTGTGCGTTGATTACAGCCTTGAAATGGGGTTGTGACAAATCCTTGGGCGCACGCTCACTGATACTTTTTTGCACTCGGTGATCGCCCTCAAACGCAGCTTGAGGGCGATCAAGGCAGGGGTTAGCGCTCGATATCAGCTAATACCCGTTCAGCCAGCAGCCGAGACACCTCGATCAACTGCGCAATACCCAGCGCGCCTTCGCGGCGTGAGCCGTCGAGGTCAAAGGCGAAATCGCAGGTGAGGGCGTGGGCAGAGGCGAGTGATTCGCTGAGGTTGACCAGCAGGTCTGGAGTGGAGATGCCGTCTTTAACGGTGAATAGCACGCTGGGTGCTGGACCGATTGGGGGATTCGGGGTGGGTTTGATCATGGTGAAACTCCTGATTTAAGTGGAGCTGCCACCCTTTCGCCGCGACGCTATTGGGTGGTAGCTGTACGCAGGTTCGCGGACCGGAATCAGGAAACCGGCATACCCGAAGGTATCCCGCGCACAGCCACCATGAAGCCGCACAGTAGACGATAAAAAAACGCCGACTAAAAGCGGAAATGGCACTTTGCATCTGATTAAACCGGGCCGCGACGCCCGACCGCTGCGTGTGCAGCGGTGTACGGAGACTAGAGATTGAGTGTCCTAGGGACAACCTCAAATCCTTGTCAGACGTTTCTGTTTGCCCCGACACCCAGCCGAACGGCCAATTTCAAGCCAAATTCTGCTCCGTCAACCGCTGCACCGCCAACCGCCGATAATGGGACGGCGTCATCCCCTTGAGCTGCTGAAACCGCCGATTGAAGTTGGAAATATTGTTGAAACCCGACTCAAAGCACACATCCGTCACCGCCTTGTCGCCATCAGCCAACAGTTCGCAGGACTTGCTGATGCGCAGTCGGTTTACAAACTCAATGAACGTGCGCCCCGTGGCCTGTTTGAACACCCGGGAAAAATACGTCGGCTTCATCCCCAGGTACTCCGCCACTTCTTCCAGCGGCAACTCCCGGGCGTAGTGGGCAAAGATGTAGTCCACCGCGCGGTTGGTGCGGTCGATGCTGTGTTCATCGGCTTGCTGCGGGGTGGTCACGCCGGACAGCAACTGGTAGTCCTCACAGGCGCTCAACACTTCCAGCAAGATAAAAAAGTGCCCCAGGCGCGCCATGCCGTGGGCGTCTTCGATCTGCTGCATCAGGGTCATAGCCTGGGTGATGGTCTTTTTGCAGCGGAATTCGATGCCGTACTGCGCACGGTCAAGTAAGGGCGCCAGGCTTTTGAGCTCGGCAAAGATGTGGCTGCCGTGTTCGAACAATTGGTCGGTGAAGTTCACCAGCATGTCGCGTTTGGGGACTATCTCGTCTTCCTCCACCTGACTGATCCAGTTGTGGGGCAGGTTGGGGCCGGTGAGAAACAGGCTTTGCGGGTAGAAGTTGCCGATGTAGTCACCGATAAACACCTTGCCCGAGCTGGCGACGATCAGGTGCAGCTCATATTCCTTGTGGAAATGCCAGCGCACCAGCGGGCAGGGGAAGCCGTGCTGGCGATAGATGATGGACAGACCGTTATGGTCGTCCATCAGCTCGTAGGAAGGGTCGGTGATGCGCGTTGCTCGGGTCATGTTGCCGTCGCTTTATTGTGGTCGCTGCGTAGGATAATGCCCCGTCGCGCGCGACCTCGCCAGCGGGAGCTTATACGTTGCGGTTCTTCGCCTCGATCCATTGGGCCATGTACTGGGTACTCTTGTGCGCATGATGGCGCAGCATGCTGCCGGTGAAGTTGTCCCGGCGATGGGCGGCGAGGTGGCGGCGGCATTGCTCCAGGCACTCGACCAGGGCTGGCCCATGCAGAGCCTGGTCATAACGCCGGGCCAGCAGCCGGCGCCCGTGTTCCTGGGCCTGGGTCCAGCGCTCGCGGTCCTGGTAGAGGGCCACGGCAGCGGCGGCCAGGGCCGGGGCGTCGTTTGCGATCAGGCCGGGCCAGGGTTGGTCATCGCCCATGGCTTCGGCGCCGATGGGGGTGGTGACATTGGGTGTGCCGCACAGCATGGCGTCGACCAGCTTGCCCTTGATGCCCGCGCCAAAGCGCAAGGGTGCCAGGCAGATGCGTGCGGCAGTCATGACTTGCAGCGCATCTTCGGCCCAGTTCATCACGTGAAAGCCCTGGGCCGAATTGTGCAGCGCGGTGGCCTTGGGCGGCGTGTAGGCGCCGTAGACATGCAGCTGCGCGCCCGGCAATTGCTGGCGAATCAGCGGCCACAGGCTGTGCTTCATCCAGAGCACCGCATCCCAGTTGGGCGCATGGCGGAAGTTGCCGATGCTGAGGAAATGCGCACGCTCTTCAAACGGCGCAAACGCGGCGCCGGGCGGTTGCAACATCAACGGGCACCAGTGGAGGAGGGCGGCAGGCACCTTGAACTGTTCGGTGAGCAGGCGGATTTCCACGTCGGAGATCATCAGGCTGATGTCGCAGCGGTAAATCGCGGCGATTTCGCGCTTGGCCAGGTCGGTGTCAGCCATGCGCTGGAACTCGTTCTCCAGCGCCGGCGCGAACAGGGCGCTGAAGTCGTCGCTGTCGGGGCTGGCTTTTACATGCTCCTTGAAACGTTGGTGGCGGGCGTCGCGCAGGCTTTGCAGGTCGGAGGTCTCCAGCACACGCAGGGCGTCGGGGCAGCATTTTTCGACGCGCCAGCCAAATTGCTCTTCCATCATGAAACGGTCGAACAGCACGATATCCGGGGCCAGTTCGCGAACAAAATCATCGAAGCTGCTGTTATTCAGTTCAATGGCGCATTCAGCGATGCCAAGGGCGGGCAAGTCGGCCTTGTGTTCGCCGATGGTCGCCGGGCTGCTGAAGGTAATGTCCCAACCTTGCGCCAGAAAACTCTCCAGGATTTGCATCATATGCCCGCCCGCAGCCGAAGAGCGCGGCTCCGGCCAGACGTAACCAATGACCAGGACTTTGGTGGCGGGCTGATTCATCAACAGCGGTTTCCTTGAGGGACAGGCGAAAAGCGCGCAATTAAACCACAACCCGGCGACATGACAATTTGTGTCTGGCGGTAGGTAGCGTCGGCACTTTGTGGTTAACTTCGGCCTCTCGAATTCGTTTAACCAAAACCCAGCATAAGGATTCCGTTCATGGCTCAAGTCACCCTCAAAGGCAACCCGGTCCAGGTTGAAGGCGAACTGCCACAAGTCGGTACCCAGGCGCCCGACTTCACCCTGACCGCCGGCGACCTGTCGGACGCGACCCTGGCGAGCTTCGCCGGCAAGCGCAAAGTGTTGAACATCTTCCCAAGCGTCGACACCCCGACCTGCGCGACCTCGGTCCGCAAGTTCAACGCCCAGGCCAACGACCTGAACAATACCGTGGTGTTGTGCATTTCCTCGGACCTGCCATTCGCCCAGGCGCGTTTCTGCGGCTCCGAAGGCCTGGACAACGTCAAGAGCCTGTCGGACTTCCGCAGCGCCGCGTTCTCCCAGGATTACGGCGTAGACATCGTTGAAGGCCCGCTGCGCAGCCTCACCGCTCGCGCCGTTGTGGTGCTGGATGAGAACGACAAGGTGCTGCACAGCGAACTGGTTGCCGAAATCGGCCAGGAGCCAAACTACGAAGCAGCCCTCGCTGTTTTGAAGTAACTGTTTCTACGCGTGACTGTCGTAAGGCAGTCACACGTATGATGCAAGATTGCGGCCTGGCCTAGTCCAGGCCGTTTTTATTTGGGTGTCAGCAGCTTAGCGAAACCGCCCAGGCACCAGGACCCGAATTTCAAAAGTTGTAAGCCCAAGGTAAATAGCCGGTAAAGGCGCTTTTCTAAATGCGCTCCAGTGCTTATCTTTCAGCCTCCCAAAGAAGAAGCTCTCGCGCCCAATGGTTGATCACTCCATGCAATCCTCCCCCCGCAACTCCCGCCGCTGGCTGTTTGGCCTGCTTGTGCTGCTGGTTATCGCCGGCCTGTGCTGGAAATTCTGGCCCGGCGGCGCGGCCCATAAGGACGCCCCGGCCGGGCACACCGGCAAGACCGGCATGGCGCGTCCGGGGTTTGGCGGCTCCACCGGCCCGGTGCCGGTGCGCGTTGCGCCGGCGGTAGTGGGGGAGTTCCCGGTGTACTACAAGGCCTTGGGCACGGTCACCGCGCTCAACACCATCAACGTGCGCAGCCGGGTGGGCGGTGAGCTGGTGAAGATCGCCTTTGAAGAGGGGCAAATGGTCAAGGCGGGCGACTTGCTTGCGGAAATCGACCCGCGCAGCTACCAGAACGCCTTGCTCCAGGCCCAGGGCACGTTGCTGCAGAATCAGGCGCAGTTGAAAAACGCCCAGGTCGATGTGGAGCGCTATCGCGGCCTGTACGCCCAGGACAGCATCGCCAAGCAGACCCTGGACACCGCCGAAGCGCTGGTCCTGCAATACCAGGGCACGGTCAAGACCAACCAGGGCGCGGTCGACGATGCCAAGCTCAACCTTGAATTCACCAAAATCCGCGCGCCGATTGCCGGTCGCGTCGGTTTGCGCCAGCTCGACGTCGGCAACCTGGTCGCCGCCAACGACACCACCGCCCTGGCGGTGATCACCCAGACCCAACCGATCAGCGTGGCCTTCACCCTGCCGGAAAACACCCTGGACACCGTGCTCACCCGTTATCACGCCGGCAACAAGCTGCCGGTGGAAGCCTGGGACCGTGGCGACACGAAAAAGCAGGCGGTGGGGGTGCTGCAAAGCCTGGACAACCAGATCGACGTGACCACCGGGACGCTCAAATTCAAGGCGCGCTTCGATAACAAGGATCAGGCGCTGTTTCCCAATCAGTTCGTCAATGTGCATCTGCTCGCCGACACCCTGCACAACGTGGTGCTGGCGCCGTCCGCCGCGATCCAGTTCGGCAACAACGGCACCTTTGTCTACAAGCTTGATGGCGACAAGAAGGTCAAGGTCCAGCCGCTGGTGGTGGGCGATACCGACGGCGACAACACTGTGATCAAGCAAGGCCTGGCGGCGGGTGATCGGGTGGTCATGGAAGGCACCGACCGTCTCAAGGACGGCAGCGAAATCGAAGTGGTCAACGACAGCAGCGAAGTGCCGACCACCCCGACCGAACACCTGCAAGGCAAGCCTGCGGCGAAAGGGGAGACCGGTACTGACGCCGGCAAGGCGCAAAAGGTCGGCGCATGAACCTGTCGCGCCTGTTTATCCTGCGGCCGGTCGCCACCACGCTGAGCATGCTGGCCATCGTGCTGGCCGGCCTCATCGCTTACCGCCTGCTGCCGGTTTCGGCCTTGCCCCAGGTGGATTACCCGACCATTCGGGTGATGACGCTGTACCCCGGCGCCAGCCCCGACGTGATGACCAGTGCGGTCACTGCGCCGCTGGAGCGCCAGTTCGGGCAGATGCCCGGCCTGACCCAGATGGCCTCCACCAGCTCGGGCGGTGCGTCGGTGCTGACCCTGCGTTTCAACCTCGATATCAATATGGATGTCGCCGAGCAGCAGGTGCAGGCCGCGATCAACGCCGCCACCAACCTGCTGCCCAAGGATTTGCCGGCGCCGCCGGTGTACAACAAGGTCAACCCGGCGGACACCCCAGTGCTGACGCTGGCGATTACGTCCAGGACCATGCTGTTGCCCAAGCTCAATGACTTGGTCGACACGCGCATGGCGCAGAAAATCGCGCAGATCAGCGGCGTCGGCATGGTCAGCATCGCCGGTGGCCAGCGCCAGGCCGTGCGTATCAAGGTCAATCCCGAGGCCCTGGCGGCCAACGGCTTGAACCTGTCGGATGTGCGCACCCTGATCGCCGCGTCCAACGTCAACCAGCCCAAGGGCAACTTCGACGGGCCCACTCGGGTGTCGATGCTCGATGCCAACGACCAGTTGGTATCCCCCGAGCAATATGCCGAACTGATCCTGGCCTACAACAACGGCGCGCCGTTGCGTCTCAAGGACGTGGCGCAGATCGTCGACGGTGCCGAAAACGAGCGCCTTGCCGCCTGGGCCAATGAAAACCAGGCGGTGCTGCTCAATATCCAGCGCCAGCCGGGCGCCAACGTGATCGAGGTGGTGGACCGGATCAAGGCCCTGCTGCCGAGCATCACCGACAACCTGCCGGCGGGCCTGGACGTGACGGTGCTCACCGACCGTACCCAGACCATCCGCGCGTCGGTCAAGGACGTACAACACGAGCTGCTGATCGCCATTGCCCTGGTGGTGATGGTGACGTTCCTGTTCCTGCGCCGGGTCAGCGCCACGATCATTCCGTCCATTGCCGTGCCGCTGTCGCTGGTCGGCACCTTTGGCGTGATGTACCTGGCGGGGTTCTCGGTCAACAACCTGACGTTGATGGCCCTGACCATCGCCACCGGGTTTGTGGTGGACGATGCCATCGTGATGCTGGAGAACATCTCCCGCTATATCGAGGAAGGCGAGACGCCCATGGCCGCCGCGCTCAAGGGCGCCAGGCAGATCGGTTTCACCCTGATTTCCCTGACCCTGTCGCTGATCGCCGTACTGATCCCGCTGCTGTTCATGGCCGATGTAGTCGGGCGCCTGTTTCGCGAGTTCGCCATCACCCTGGCGGTGGCGATCCTGATTTCCCTGGTGGTGTCCCTCACACTCACGCCGATGATGTGCGCGCGCCTGCTCAAGCGTGAGCCCAAGGAGGACGAGCAGGGCCGTTTCTACAAGGCCAGCGGCGCCTGGATCGATTGGCTGATCGAAGCCTACGGGCGCAAGCTGCAATGGGTGCTCAGGCACCAGCCGCTGACCCTGCTGGTGGCCATCGCCACCCTGGGCCTGACGGTGGTGCTGTACCTGGTGGTGCCCAAGGGCTTTTTCCCGGTGCAGGATACCGGGGTGATCCAGGGCATTTCCGAGGCGCCGCAGTCGATTTCATTTGCCGCGATGAGCCAGCGCCAGCAGGAACTGGCGAAGATCATCCTGGCCGATCCGGCGGTGGAAAGCCTGTCGTCCTATATTGGCGTGGATGGTGATAACGCCACCCTCAATAGCGGCCGCCTGCTGATCAACCTCAAGGCCCACGGGCAGCGCGACTTGAGCGCGACCCAGGTGATCGCTCGCCTGCAACCTGCCATCGACAAGCTGGTGGGCATCCGCCTGTTCATGCAGCCGGTGCAGGACCTGACTATCGAAGACCGCGTCAGCCGTACCCAGTACCAGTTCAGCATGTCCTCACCGGATTCGCAGCTGCTGGCGCTGTGGAGCGACAAGCTGGTGCACGCCCTCGGCCAGTTGCCGGAACTCACCGACGTGGCCAGCGACCTGCAGGAAAAAGGCCTGCAGGTGTACCTGGTGATCGATCGCGACGCCGCCTCGCGCCTGGGCGTCAGCGTCTCGACCATCACCGACGCGCTCTATGACGCCTTCGGCCAGCGGCAGATTTCCACCATCTACACCCAGGCCAGCCAGTACCGCGTGGTGTTGCAGGCCCAGTCGGGCGAAACCCTCGGCCCGGCCGCGCTCAACCAGATCCACGTGAAGACCACCGACGGCGGCCAGGTGCGGCTGTCGAGCCTGGCCCATGTGGAGCAGCGCCAGGCGCAGTTGGCGATTGCCCATATCGGCCAGTTCCCGGCGGTGATGATGTCGTTCAACCTGGCCCCCGGGGTCGCGCTGGGCAAAGGCGTGGAACTGATCAACCAGACCCAGAAGGACATCGGCATGCCGGTCGGCGTGCAGACCCAGTTCCAGGGCGCGGCCCAGGCGTTCGAGGCCTCGCTGTCGAGCACCCTGCTGCTGATCCTGGCGGCGGTGGTCACCATGTACATCGTGCTCGGCGTGCTCTACGAGAGTTACATCCACCCGATCACCATTCTCTCCACCTTGCCGTCGGCGGCGGTGGGCGCCTTGCTGGCCTTGCTGCTCAGCGGCAATGACCTGGGCATGATCGCGATCATCGGCATCATCCTGCTGATCGGTATCGTCAAGAAGAACGCGATCATGATGATCGACTTCGCCCTTGACGCCGAGCGCAACCAGGGCCTGGACCCGCAGACCGCCATCTACCAGGCAGCGCTGCTGCGCTTCCGGCCGATCCTGATGACCACCCTGGCGGCCTTGTTCGGTGCGGTGCCGTTGATGCTGGCCAGCGGCTCCGGTGCGGAACTGCGCCAGCCCCTGGGCCTGGTGATGGTCGGCGGGTTGCTGGTGAGCCAGGTGTTGACGCTGTTCACCACGCCAGTGATCTACCTGTATTTCGATCGTCTGGGCCGGCGCTGGCGCAAGGAACCGCAGAGCCTGGAGCCGGTTGAGTCATGAACCTGTCCGGACCTTTCATTCGCCGGCCGGTAGCCACCATGCTGCTGAGCCTGGCGATCATGTTGCTCGGCGGCGTCAGCTTCAACCTGCTGCCGGTGTCGCCGTTGCCGCAGATCGACTTCCCGGTGATCGTGGTGTCGGCCAGCTTGCCGGGCGCCAGCCCCGAGGTGATGGCGTCCACCGTGGCCACGCCGTTGGAGCGTTCGTTCGGCGCAATTGCCGGCATCACCACCATGAGCAGTTCATCGAGCCAGGGCTCCACACGGGTGATCCTGGCGTTCGATTCCGACCGCGATATCAACGGCGCGGCGCGGGAAGTGCAGGCGGCGATCAATGCGTCGCGCAACCTGCTGCCCAGCGGCATGCGCAGCATGCCCACGTACAAGAAGATCAACCCGTCCCAGGCGCCGATCATGGTGCTGTCGCTGACGTCCGACGTGTTGCAGAAAGGCCAGTTGTACGACCTGGCCTCGACCATCCTGTCTCAGAGCCTGTCCCAGGTGCCGGGCGTGGGCGAAGTGCAGATTGGCGGCAGCTCGCTGCCGGCGGTGCGCATCGAGCTGGAGCCCAAGGCCCTCGACCAGTACGGCGTGGCCCTGGACGATGTGCGCAATACCATCGCCAATGCCAACCAGCGCCGGCCCAAGGGCTCTCTGGAGGACAGCGAGCGCAACTGGCAGATCCAGGCCAACGACCAGTTGGAAAAGGCCAAGGACTATGAGCCTCTGCTGATTCGCTACCAGAACGGCGCGGCGCTGCGCCTGAGCGATGTGGCCAAGATCAGCGACGGCGTGGAAGACCGCTACAACAGCGGGTTTTTCAACAACGATTCGGCGGTGCTGCTGGTGATCAACCGGCAGTCCGGCGCCAACATCATCGAAACGGTGCGCCAGATCAAGGCGCAGTTGCCGGCGTTGCAGGCGGTGCTGCCGTCCAGCGTCAAGCTCAACCTGGCCATGGACCGTTCGCCGGTCATCACCGCCACCTTGCACGAAGCCGAGATGACCCTGCTGATCGCCGTGGCCCTGGTGGTGCTGGTGGTGTACCTGTTCCTGGGGAACTTCCGCGCTTCGTTGATCCCCACCCTGGCGGTGCCGGTGTCGCTGGTGGGCACCTTTGCGGTGATGTACCTGTACGGGTTTTCGCTGAACAACTTCTCGCTGATGGCGCTGATCCTGGCCACCGGCCTGGTGGTGGACGATGCCATCGTGGTGCTGGAGAACATCTCCCGGCATATCGACGAGGGCGTGCCGCCGATGAAGGCGGCGTACCTGGGCGCCCAGGAAGTCGGTTTTACCTTGCTGTCGATGAACGTGTCGCTGGTGGCGGTGTTTCTCTCCATCCTGTTCATGGGCGGGATCGTTACTAACCTGTTCCGTGAATTCTCCATCACCTTGTCGGCGGCGATCATCGTCTCGCTGATCGTGTCGCTGACCCTGACCCCGATGCTCTGCGCGCGCTGGCTCAAGCCCCATGTCAAGGGGCAGATGACCGGCTTGCAGCGCTGGAGCCACCGCATCAACGAGCGCATGGTCGCCGCCTACGCCACCAGCCTGGACTGGGTGCTGCGCCATCGGCGCCTGACCCTGCTCAGCCTGCTGATTACCGTCGGCGTGAACATTGCGCTGTACGTGGTGGTGCCGAAGACCTTCATGCCCCAGCAGGATACCGGCCAGTTGATCGGCTTTGTGCGCGGGGATGACGGGCTGTCATTCAATGTGATGCAGCCGAAGATGGAAATCTTCCGCCAGGCCGTGCTCAAGGACCCGGCGGTGCTCAGCGTGGCCGGCTTTATCGGCGGCAACAACGGCACCAACAACGCGGTGATGCTGGTGCGCCTCAAGCCGATTGCCGAGCGCAAAATCTCGGCCCAGGCGGTCATCGAGCGCCTGCGCAAGGAAGTGCCGCTGGTACCGGGCGGGCGCCTGTTCCTGATGGCCGACCAGGACCTGCAGTTCGGCGGAGGCCGCGACCAGACCAGCGCGCAGTATTCCTACATCCTGCAAAGCGGTGACCTCGCTGCGTTGCGCCTGTGGTACCCGAAAGTGGTAGCCGCCATGCGCGAGCTGCCGGAGCTGACCGCCATCGATGCACGCGAGGGGCGCGGCGCGGCCCAGGTCACGCTGATCGTCGACCGCGACCAGGCAAAGCGCCTGGGGATCGACATGGCCATGGTCACCTCGGTGCTTAACAACGCCTACAGCCAGCGGCAGATTTCCACCATCTACGACAGCCTCAACCAGTATCAGGTGGTGATGGAGGTCAACCCCAAATATGCCCAGGACCCGATCACCCTCAACCAGGTGCAGGTGATCACCGCCGATGGCGCGCGCGTGCCGCTGTCGACCATTGCCCATTACGAAAACAGCCTGGCCGATGATCGCGTCAGCCATGAAGGCCAGTTCGCCTCGGAAAACATCGCGTTCGACCTGGCGCCGGGTGTCACGGTGGAGCAGGGCACTGCCGCCATCGAGCGCGCGATTGCCAAGGTCGGCCTGCCGGAAGACGTGATCGCCAAGATGGCCGGCACCGCCGATGCATTCGCCGCGACCCAGAAGGGCCAGCCGTTCATGATTCTCGGCGCGCTGGTGGCGGTATACCTGGTGCTGGGCGTGCTGTATGAAAGCTATATCCACCCGCTGACGATTCTGTCGACCTTGCCGTCGGCCGGTGTCGGCGCGTTGCTGTCCATCTATCTGCTGGGCGGGGAGTTCAGTCTGATCTCGCTGTTGGGGCTGTTCCTGTTGATCGGGGTGGTGAAGAAAAACGCGATCCTGATGATCGACCTGGCGCTGCAGCTTGAGCGGCATGACGGCATGAGCCCGCTGGAGTCGATTCGCAGCGCCTGCCTGCTGCGCCTGCGACCGATCCTGATGACCACGCTGGCGGCGATCCTCGGCGCGTTGCCACTGCTGCTCGGCGCCGGCGATGGCGCGGAAATGCGCCAGCCTCTGGGCCTGACCATCATTGGCGGCCTGGTGTTCAGCCAGATCCTGACCCTTTACACCACTCCGGTGGTTTACCTCTATCTTGACCGCGCGCGCCACCGCTTCAATGCCTGGCGCGGCGTGCGTACCGATGCTGCCCTGGACACTGCGCTATGAATGATTCAACCCACGCCAACCCCACTGTAGGAGCGAGCTTGCTCGCGAAAAACGTGCAGACACCGCGTTCTTCCAGGCTCGGCGCGTTATCGTTGACGACCTTCGCGAGCAAGCTCGCTCCTACAGTAGGGTTGGCGTTGTTGCTCAGCGCCTGCGCCATTGGCCCCGATTACCAGCGTCCACCCGTGGTCGAACCGGTGCAGTTCAAAGAAGCCCAGGGCTGGCGCCAGGCCAATCCAAGCGACTCCCTGGCCCGTGGCGCGTGGTGGGAGCTGTACGGCGACCGCCAACTGAACGACCTGGTGGTGCGTCTTAACAGCGCCAACCAGACCGTCGCCCAGGCCGAGGCACGTTTCCGCCAGGCCCAGGCCCTGGTGCGCAGTGCTCGCGGAGCGTTTTACCCCAGCGTCGACCTGAGCGTCGGCAAAACCCGCGCCAGCCAGGGCACCGGCAGCAGCAGCGCGAGCCTCAGCAGTTCGAGCAGCGGTATTCGCGACACCCTTAACGCGCAATTGGGCGTGAGCTGGGAAGCCGACGTCTGGGGCAAACTGCGCCGTGGCCTGGAGGCCAACGAAGCCAGCGCCGAGGCGAGCTCGGCAGACCTGGCGGCGATGCGCCTGAGCCAGCAGTCGGAACTGGTGCAGAGCTACTTGCAGTTGCGCGTCATGGATGAACAGACGCGTTTGTTGCAAGCCACGCTGGACACTTACCAACGCTCGTTGCAGATGACCGAAAATCAGTACAGCGCCGGTGTGGCCGGCAAGGACGCCATCGCCCAGGCGCGAACCCAGCTCAAGACCACCCAGGCCAGCCTGATCGACCTGATCTGGCAGCGTGCCCAGCTGGAAAACGCGATTGCGGTATTGATCGGTGAAGCGCCGGCCAACTTCAGCCTGGCCGTCAGCAAGGACATCCCGGCGTTGCCGCAGATTCCGGTGGGCCTGCCGTCGCACCTGTTGGAACGCCGCCCGGATATCGCCTCGGCGGAACGCTCGGTGATTGCGGCCAACGCCAACATTGGCGTAGCCAAGGCTGCCTACTACCCCGACTTGACCCTGAGCCTGGCGGGGGGCTACTCCAGCAGCACGTATGAAGACTGGATCAGCCTGCCGAACCGCTTCTGGTCGGTGGGTCCGAAGTTGGCCATGACACTGTTTGACGGCGGCCAGCGCTCGGCGGAAGTCGACCGCAGTGTGGCCAGCTATGACGAAACCGTGGCCAAGTACCGTCAGACCGTACTGGATGGGTTCCGCGAAGTGGAAAACTACATGGTGCAGCTCAAGGTGCTGGCCGACGAAGCGGTAGTCAGCAACGAGGCGCTGGAGTCCGCCCGCGAGTCGTTGCGGTTGACCGAGAACCAGTACAAGGCGGGGCTGATTGCCTATCTGGACGTGGTGACCGTGCAGGCAACGGCCCTGAGCAACGAGCGCACGGTACTGACCTTGCTGCAGTCGCGGTTGGTGGCGAGCGTGCAGCTGATTGCGGCGTTGGGCGGGGGATGGGATGGGAACACCCGTCCGGCCGACCAAGATAAGTAGGGGTAACTCAATCTCGGGATGGCCTATGCTGCTACCCAAATGACACGCCTCGGTCAATGTGGGAGGGGCGGTGCGACGATTCGACTTGCCCCCGATGGCGGCCTCAGGGCCGACCAGGATCTTGTGTCGATCCCGGCCCAAATGTGGGATGGGACTTGCCCCCGATGGCTGCCTCAGGGCCGACCATGATCTTGTGTCGATCCCGGCCCAAATGTGGGATGGGGCTTGCCCCCGATGACGGCCTCAGGGCCGACCAGGATGTTGTGTCGATCCTGACCCAAATGTGGGAGGGGGCTTGCCCCCGATGACGGCTCAGGGCTGACCAGGATGTTGTGTCGATCCTGACCCAAATGTGGGAGGGGGCTTGCCCCCGATGGCGGCCTCCGAGCCGACCAGGATGTTGTGTCGATCCCGGCTCAAATGTGGGAGGGGGCTTGCCCCCGATGGCGGCCTCAGGGCCGACCAGGATGTTGTGTCGATCCCGGCTCAAATGTGGGAGGGGGCTTGCCCCCGATGGCGGCCTCCGAGCCGACCAGGGTTTTGTGTCGATCCTGGTCCAAATGTGGGAGGGGGCTTGCCCCCGATGGCGGCCTCAGAGCCGACCAGGATGTTGGATCAGACCGAGTACATATCCGTTTTTGCGGTAACGGCCACTTAGGGTTCCGCCCTTACGGCGGCTCACTTTTGAAAAGCGCAAAAGTAAGCAAAACGCTCTTGCCCCACCACTCGGCACCTCGCCTAGGCTCGGTGTGCCCTCACTCCGGCTTGAATCCGTGGGCCGCCGCAATGGGCCATCCATGGCCCAGTGCGGCTAACCCGGCGTCCTGCCGGGTTACCCACGGATTCAAGCCTGCGTTCGGCCAGCGTGGTTTAACGGGGCGCCTGAGATCAAGGTCAAAAGCAGATCAAGATCAAGAGCGGCTCGCTTCGCATCGTGGTTACGGTTGGGTGCTACAGAATTGTGTAAATGCCTATGCCTATGCTGGGTGGGTTTGAGAGCCATTAGTTTTTTACCCAGTGGAGCCACCTGATGCCAGACAGCGTGTCACGCCTCGTCTACCGCGCACCTGTTGCAGAAGACCTGGAGCGGTTATTCGCCATCTTCGGCGATCCCCAGACCAACCTGTTCAATCCTGCCGGCCCCATGGCCGGTATCGAGGACGCCCGGCGCCTGCTGGGCCGATGGATCGAGCAGTGGTCCTGCGAGGGCTACGGCTGGTGGGCGATTGCGCGGCGGGAGAGCCCCGACCACATCATCGGTTTCGGCGGCATTGCACCGCTCGATTATCTGACCGCGCGGCGCATTAACCTCGGTTATCGATTCGCCGTGAAAGCCTGGGGGCAGGGCTATGCCACCGAGGTCGGACGCGATGCCTTGGCGTTGGCGTTCGACACACTGGGTCTGCCTGAAGTGTTCGGCCTGGTACGACCGGATCATGCGGCGTCAATCCGGGTACTGAAAAAAATTGGCATGCAGCCGTTCGGTCTGCTGGACGATGTGCCCGGTCAAGCCCCCAGTTTGGTATTTCGCGCCTGTCATCCTACAACTGCCCCTGCCTGATATTCCATCCTCTCCCGTAGACCTTGGCTGTCTTTAATCTTTCAGATTGACACCGTCAGAACAGCCCGATATAAAAGTCGGAGTTGTACGACGACATATGACGTTACATATGTCCTACCTAACAAAAATAAAAAGTGATGCCATGAATCTGAACGAGCCCATCAGTGCCCATCGTGTCGGCCAGGCGGTCGGCAGCTATCGCTGGACGATCTGCGCGATGCTGTTTTTCGCCACCACCGTCAACTACCTCGACCGTCAGGTGCTCAGCCTGCTGGCACCGCAGTTGTCGACGCAATTTGGCTGGAGCAATACCGATTACGCCAACATCGCGGCAGTGTTCCAGTTTGTCTATGCGATTTCCATGCTGTTCGCCGGGCGCTTCGTCGACAAGATCGGCACCAAGGCCGCCTACGTGGTGGCGATCGGGATCTGGTCCACCGGCGCGATCATGCATGCGTTCTCGGTGCAGATGGGCGAGGGCATTGCGGCCGTCAGCACGGCCATCGGCCTGGCGGTGATTCCGGTGTCGATTGCCGGTTTCATGCTGTCGCGCGCGGTGCTGGCGATTGGCGAGGCGGGCAACTTTCCCATCGCGATCAAGGCCACGGCCGAGTACTTCCCCAAGAAAGAACGCTCCTTTGCCACCGGCATCTTCAACTCGGGCGCCAACGTGGGTGCGATCCTGGCGCCGATCTGTGTGCCCTTGATCGCCGGTATGTGGGGTTGGGAAGCGGCCTTCATGGTCATCGGCATGCTGGGCTTCGTGTGGGTGGCCGTGTGGGCCGCCGTGTACGAAAAGCCCGAGCAGCAAAAGCGCCTGTCGGCCGAAGAGCTGGCCTACATTCGCAGTGATCAGACCGTACAACCCTTCGCGCCAACGCTTGCAGGCGCAGCCCCGAAAAAAGTCTCGTGGTTCAAGTTGCTGACCTATCGCCAGACCTGGGCCTTTGCCTTCGGCAAGTTCATGACCGACGGCGTGTGGTGGTTCTTCCTGTTCTGGCTGCCCACGTTCCTGTCGGCGCAGTACGGCATGAAGGGCGCCGATATCGTGATGCCGCTGGCCGTGTTGTACAGCATGACCATGGTCGGCAGCATCGGTGGCGGCTGGTTTCCCAGCTACTTCATGGCGCGGGGTGACGCGCCCTATGACGGCCGCATGAAAGCCATGCTGGTGATCGCGCTGTTCCCGCTGGTGGTGTTGCTGGCGCAACCGCTGGGCTATATCAGCTTCTGGGTTCCGGTCTTGCTGATCGGCGTAGGTGCTTCGGCGCACCAGGCGTGGTCATGCAATATCTTCACCACGGTGTCGGACATGTTCCCGCAGAAAACCGTGGCGTCGGTGGTCGGTATCGGCGGCATGGCAGGCGGCCTGGGCGGTGTGGTGATGACCAAGATAGGCGGCTGGGTATTTGACTACTACAAGTCCATCAATGACATCCACACCGGCTACATGATCATGTTCGCCATCTGTGCCCTGGCGTACCTGGTGGCGTGGAGCGTGATGAAGGCGCTGGTGCCGCGCCACAAGGAAATCACCGATCTGTAGCGCTGCCTGGAAACCTTGCATCGGCCAGAATGATCCGAACCGACATCACTACGCCGAGCAGCACTGCGGCCAGGCCCGCCGTTTCCATAGGGGTGGGCCACCGCTGATGAAACCAGAGGCCGAGCAGGCTGGCGAACAGGGACTCAAGGGCAATCAATTGACCACTGAGCACCATGGGCAGACGTCGCGTCGCCGCATTCCAGGCCCAGGCGCCGACGACGGTGGACATCACGGCGATCACCAGGCTCCAGGCATACAGTGCCCATGCCTGGCTCCAGCCAGCGCCAAGGGTTGGCAACCGCAACATACCTGACGCGTATATCCACGGGAGGATGAACAGCGTTGCGGCACCTGCGCCCGTCAGCATCAGGGCGGTCCACAGGCCTGTCACGTTGGCAGGCAGGTGTGCCAGCTGTTTCTGGTTGATCACGCTGAAGCCCAGCCACAAGGCTACCGCGCCCACGGAAAAAAACAGCCCGGCCCACCAGGATTGGGGGCCCGGAGAGGGCTCGTTCAGGCTGCTGATATTGGCCAGCAACAGCCCAAACGTGATGCAGCACAACGGCATTGCCAATTGTCGCCAGCGCAGGGTCTTATGGCCGGCATTGCCGATCAGCGCCAATAGCACCGGCACCATTCCAACAAAAGCCGGCGTCAACACCGGGCCGCCGAATATCACGCCGGCGGCGATGCATACGCCATAACCCAGGCAGCCCAACGCGCCCAGCACTGCCGCGAGCAGGCACTGGCCCGGGCTCAACGCCTGCAGTTGCGCGCGACACAGGATTACCCCAGCCACGCCCAGCCCACCGGCCATCAGAAAGCGCAAACTCATCAGGTCATAGACGCTATAGGCGCCCGCCACGTAGGGCGCAATGAAATTCAGCGCCCAGCCGAGGGTGGCGACCATCGCGAATATCACGCCAGCGAATACAGAGGTCCGGGGAGTGCTCATCGGGTCGATCCATGAAGTAATGGATCCATGGTGCCCAGCCACGCGGGTGTGCTACAAACGAGCTTTCGGCCCTGAGTACATAACCTGAGATTATGAATCTACTTGGCAAAACCCTACCGCCTCTTGCCAGTCTGTTGCCGTTTGAAGCCGCAGCGCGCCTGGAGAGTTTTTCCCGGGCGGCCGATGAACTGCACATTACCCAGGCGGCTGTCAGCCGGCAGATACGCGGGCTGGAAGACAATCTGGGGGTGAAGCTGTTTTATCGACGCAACCGTGCGGTGTTCCTGACTGAAGAAGGGCGTGAGTTGGGGCGGGTGGTCAGCCTTGCGTTGCAAAGCATCAGTGAGGGCGCGGCCAGCTTGAGGGCGTCCCAGCGGCGCAATCGCGTGGTGCTGCTGTGCCAGTTGTGCGAGGCGTTTTATTGGTTGATGCCGCGCCTGGCGACGTTCCACCAGCAATACCCGCAGATTGAAATCCAGGTGGTGACCTGCACGCGTCCCATCACGCAGTTCAATGACCCTTTCGATGTCGCCCTGCAAAGTACCCGGCGCGCCAGTGGCGCCCACGCGCTGATGTTCACCGCCTGCGACGAAGTGTTCCCGGTGTGCAGTCCCGCTTACCTGTGCCCGCAACAACCGCTGCCGCTGGCCGAATTGGCGGCCTGCACCTTTTTGCACCATAGCAGCGAACCTCCGCACCTGATGGAGTGGGATGAGTGGCTGAAGGTGTTCGGTCAATCGTTGGCCCGCGATGCGCGTGGCATCACATTCGACAGCTACCCACTGATGTTGCAGGCCGCTGTGGAAGGGCACGGTATCGCCATGGGCTGGCGTCGTACCGCAAGCAGATTGATAGAGAGTGGGGCGTTGGTCAGGCCCTGTGCCGAAAGCGTGTTTTTGCCAGAGGCCATTTCGGTCTACAGGCAGCGAGGGGCAGGCAACCGGGATGAGGTCGTGGCACTGCTGGCCTGGCTCGAGGCGCAGTTGCAGAGTGACGGCTGACAGGGGCGCGATGGCCCCTGTCAGTCAGTTAAACGTACACCGCTCTATGTAGGAGCGAGGGGGGCGCCTAGCTCTTGCTCGCGAAAAACGTCAACGATAACGCGTGTTTTCTGAATGAACGCGGTGCCTGTGAGTTTTTCGCGAGCAAGCTCGCTCCTACAAAAAGCCTTAAAGTCCCGGTTATTGATTGCGTGTAACGCGCCACACCGTGTTGGCCAAATCATCGGCAATGATCAACGCGCCTTTGGGGTCCACCGTCACGCCCACCGGACGCCCACGGGTCTTGCCGTCGTCACCGCGAAAGCCGGTGGCGAAGTCGACAGGCTCGCCGGCCGGTTTGCCGTTGCTGAACGGTACGAAGATCACCTTGTAGCCCACCGGATTGTCGCGATTCCAACTGCCGTGTTCGCCAACGAATACGCCGTCGGCGAATTTTTCGCCCATGGCAGGAATCGAAAAGTCCACGCCGAGCGCGGCTACGTGGGAACCCAGGCTGTAATCCGGTTTGATCGCCGAGGCGACCTTGGCCGGGTTCTGCGGTTGCGCACGCGGGTCGACGTTCTGGCCCCAGTAGCTGTAGGGCCAACCATAGAAGCCGCCTTCGCGTACCGAACTGAGGTAGTCCGGCACCAGGTCCGGGCCCAATTCATCGCGCTCGTTGACCACTGTCCACAACTGCCCGGAGCCGGGCTGAATGGTCAGCGCCGTCGGGTTGCGCAGCCCGGTCGCGTAGGGCCTGTGCGCGCCGGTGGCGGCGTCGATCTGCCAGACCATCGCCCGGTCGATTTCCACTTCCATGCCACGCTCGGTGATGTTGCTGTTGGAGCCGATCCCGACATAAAGCTGGCGTCCGTCCTCGCTCACGGCCAGGGATTTGGTCCAGTGGTGATTAATCTGTGCCGGCAAGTCGGTGACTTTGGTCGGTGCGCCGCTGGCCTTGGTCTGGCCGTCGGCGTAGTCGAAGCGCACCAGCGCGTCCTGGTTGGCCACGTAGAGTTTGCCATCGGCATACGCCAGGCCGTAGGGCGCGTTGAGGTTGTCGGCGAACACCGTCTTGAGTTCGTAGGTGCCGTCACCGTCGGCATCGCGCAACAAGGTGATGCGGTTGCCGCTCTTGACCTTGGTATTGCCCTCTGCCTTGATCAGGCTGGCGATCACATCCTTGGGCTTGAGCTTGGCCGCGCTGCCGCCACGGCCTTCGGCGACCAGGATATCGCCGTTGGGCAGCACCAGGGTCTGGCGCGGGATGGCTAGATCTGTGGCGATGGCGGTGATGCTGTAGCCCTCTGGCACCTTGGGTTTCTGATCGCCCCAGGCGGCGGGCTCGGCGATCTTCATGCTCGGCAGCAGGCTGCTTTGTTGCGCTGGCAGCTTGGGATCGGGGCCGTGGGCCTGGGTCTTGTCGCCTTCGCCGCCGCAGGCAGTCAGCAACAGCGCTGCGCTTAACAGGGTCAATGTGCGGGTGGTTTTCATTGGTCAGCTCCCGAGCGCAGGTTAGTCAGGCCGATCCATGTCGCGACCATCGCCAGCAGCGTGACGACCACAGACAGCACCAGGCCGGTCGGCATCATGGCGTAGGCATCCTTGGCGTGTTGGAAGGCATTGATCAGCCCCAACACCCATGCCGCCAGCAACAGCACAAAATAAGCGGCCGGGCGCCCGGCCTTGCGGTCGGCGCGCAGCAGATTGACCAGGGCGAACAGCAGGGCAAACCCACTGAATACCAACGCACCGGCGATCAGCCAGGAGGCGAAGTTGGCCCATTGAATCTGGTAGGTCTGGCCGTAGGCGATGTCACTGAGCAGGGCGCCCAGAAACAACGGCACGCTACCGGCGAGCAAGGTGGCGTGCAGCGGGCCGGGCGTGCAGCGATAGGTGGGGAGGGTAGTCATGGGCGGTGCAGCTCCTTATCGTTCGGCACGCCTGGCGGCAGGCGTGCGATGACTTTGCATAGGAAAGGAGCGTGTCGCGTGTGAGAAAGTTCACTGAGGGTTCGTGTCCGAATGTTTATCGAACCAGTCGGAGTAGGGAGTGTTCGCCACCTTGTAGCGATTGAAGTCGGGGCTGCCATCCGTCCACCACACCGGGCCGCGCTCACCGAGTGCGACCTTGGCGCGCTGCACCTGCTCGCGGGCCTGCTTCAACTGCTGTGAGTCGCCGCAAGCCTTGGCCGCCTTGACGGCACGGCGCGCACCCATCAGCGCATCCACCCAGCGCTGGCGCTCGGGCTCATCCAGCGCGGGGTTGGTGCGCCGCCAGAGTCGGCCCTTGAGCACGAAATAGCGGCCATCCGGGGTGTCAATCATGGTGCCAGCGCAGCACCCGCAGCACGCCCCACATCATCGACATCACAATAGCCAGCCAACCGGCGAACAGGCTGAAGAGTGTCATTGCAAGGTTCATAACCACCTCTCTAACGTTGTTGTTGCGATGTTGTCGTGTAATAGGTGACCCCGCTGCGCGTACAGGATTCAACCGAATTGGCCGAATGAACCCTTGGCCGCCTCCATCGCCTAAGCCTCTATAATCCTTCCGATTGCATCTGACCAGGCGCTCCCATGACCCACCCCCGCATCGGCTTTGCATGCCAATACAAGCATCCTGAACGACTCCCGTCCGCCAGCGCCCTGAAGCTGATCGAAGGTCCTTTCAATCCGCGCACCACCACGCTGCGCTGGATGGACAGCGTCGCGCCGCAGGTGGCCCGCGACAAACTGGTCGAGGTGGTCACGCACAATCTCGCCGCCCAATTGCGCCTGCTGGCCTACGTCGCCGAACTGCCGCCGACCTTGCGCATGCTGCGCCTGAGCAGTGACCTGTTGCCGTTCTACAGTCACCCGAAAGTTGCTGCGGTGTACCAGGACCCCGCCATCCAGCGCCAGTTGCAGGACGGCTTTGCCGTCATCGGCGAGTTGGCGCGGGCCTCGGATATCCGCCTGTCGTTTCATCCCGGCCAGTATTGCGTGTTGGGCTCGGAAAACCCCGGCGTGGTGGAAAACAGCCTGGCCGAGTTCGAATACCATGCCGACATGATCCGCATGATGGGCTACGGCCGCCGCTTCCAGGACCTCAAGTGCAATGTGCATATCGCCGGTCGCCTGGGCGTGGCCGGCACCCGCGCAGTTTGGGCGCGCCTGTCCGAAGTGGCGCGCAACTGCATCACCTTTGAGAACGACGAGAAGACCTACGGCCTGGACCATTGCCTGCAAGTCGCCGACCTGGCGCCAGTGGTGCTGGATATTCACCATTGCTGGATCAACGAGGACGATTACATCGACCCGCACTCGCCCCGCGTCGCCAGAGTGATCGACAGCTGGCGCGGCGTGCGCCCGACCCTGCATTACTCCCAGCCCCAGGAAAGCCTGCAGGCACTGGGGTTCGACGCCGAGCACAAACTGGAAATGACCGCCTTGTTGAAGGTGGTCTCCAAGCGCGACCTCTACGCCCACAGCGCGCAGATGTGGAACCGCTGGACCAACGACTACGCGCTGCAGTTTCTGGATCGCTTCGACATCATGCTCGAAGCCAAGGACAAAAATGTCGCGGCCCTGGCGTTCTACAGGTATTGGCAAAGCCAATCGGCCTGAACCATGGCATGCTTCACGGCCTGACCAAAGGAACCGTCCCATGGCTACCCTGCATCTGCTCTGCGGCAAGATTGCGTCCGGCAAATCCACCCTTGCCGGCCGCCTTGCCACCGATCACGCCGCTGTCCTGCTCAGCGAAGATCACTGGCTCGCCACGCTGTATCCCGGCCAGATCCAAACGATTGCCGATTACCTGACCTGTGCCCGGCAGATTCGCGGCGTGGTGGGGCCGCTGGTGATCGACTTGCTGGTATCAGGCGTCAATGTGGTGCTGGATTTTCCGGCCAATACCCTGGCCAATCGCGAATGGCTGCTCGGCCTGGCCCAGGCCGCCCAGGCAGCGCATTGCCTGCATTACCTGGAACTGGATGACGCTGCCTGCCGTGAGCGACTGCACGCGCGCAACGCCAGCGGCGCGCATGATTTCGCCGCCACCGACGCCGAATTCGACCTGATTACCCGCCACTTTTGTGTGCCGAGTGAGGAGGAGGGTTTGGTGATTGAGGTGCATCGGCCGTGAGCGCTGAATGTCCTATCGGTGTTGACGTCGAGGGCCACATTGTCACCGTCGACACCGTCCCTGTGCAGCCCGAGTTCGAGCCTTTATTGAAGAATGTGTTGGCGACGCTTTCACAGCCCGCATTCGGGCTGGATGGCATCTACCTTTACGGCAGTGTCGCCCGGGGTGATGCCAGTGCCGAAGCGTCCGACCTCGATCTCACCCTGGTCCTGCGTGATCCTCCCCAGGCGGCGGTGCTTGAACAACTCGAACTGGCGCGGCTGGCACTGGAGCAACGGCATTCCTGCGTCACCAAAATCGATTTCGACATCGGCCATCGCGCGCAGGTATTGGCGCCGGAGAACCACAATCGCTGGGGCTTCTGGCTCAAGCATCAGTGCCGATGCGTGTGGGGCGATGACCTTGGGTCGCGGTTCGAGCCATTCCGGCCAAGCCGAGACATCGCCCTGGCGCTCAACGGTGATTTTGCGCAGGTGTTGTCCCGCTATCGCGTGACTATCCTGCACGCCGCGAACACATTACAGCGCCTGCGCTTGCAGCGCGAAGCCGCGCGCAAGTTAATCCGTTCCACGCATACACTGCGTTCGCCCGACGCACTGATGTGGCCCCAGACGCTGGAGGAGCATGTGGCGATGTTCACCCAGCGTTATCCAGACAGGGTCGCGCAAATCGCGTACTTTCTCTTTGAGGCCAGAAACCCAAGCGCCGAGCGAGCGGCATTTTTGCAGCGTCTTGATGCTTTTGTTGAGTGGATGGCTGCGCAGCCGGAATAAATCAGGAATGGGACGGCTGCGCCGCCCAGCGCGAGCAAGCTCCCTCGCCACCGTGACAGTCGTAATCAGAAAGGAATCAGGCAAATGCGCGAGCGCAAGGCAGCACGCCTACTGGTCATAAGCCCCTCGAACGAGGTACTGCTGTTCAGGTTCGTGCATAAGGAAGGCGCGTTGGCGGGCCGAAACTACTGGGCCACGCCGGGCGGAGGCGTTGAAGCGGGCGAGACTTTCGAGGCTGCGGCGATTCGCGAGCTGCGCGAGGAAACCGGCCTTACGGTCAGCCGTGTTCAATCTCATGTAGCAGAACGCACCTTCCCCTTGATGCTACCGAGCGGCGAAACGGTGCAGGCCATCGAGCGGTATTTTGTGGTGCATGCGCCGAGTGAGGCGGTCTCCAATACGCAATGGACTGAAGAGGAAGCCCAGGTCATGGCCGATCACCGCTGGTGGTCAGCTCAGGCGCTGAGTTCGACTCATGACACCGTATGGCCCCAAGGGTTGGCTGAGATGCTGGTGGATGCCGGGGTTTTTCAAGCTGGGCCTTGAGCGATTGATCCCTGGCACCCGTCACACCGGCAGCAACCCCGCCTCCTGATAGCTCTCGACCAGTTCATCAAACAAACCGATATCCGCACGTGTGCGCGCAATCAATTGCGCGCCGGCGACAGCAGTGTAGATCGCACGGGCGCGGCGCTGGCAGGTCTCTGCATCGCCCAGTTCAAGCTCAGTAAGGCGTGCGGCCAGCCACGCCACGTTGATATCGGCGAAGGCGACGATTTCTTGTTTAACGGGCTCGGGCAAGTCCTGGTATTCGGCCGCCATAAAGCTGGACAGGCACAACCGGTTGCCGTTTTCGAGTGAGGTCCGAAAAATGCCTGGGTAGCGCCGCAGGCTGTCGCGCGGGTCAGGGCTTTCGCGGTGGATGGCTTCGAGCACGCCGGCGGTGTCTTCCCAATAGCGCTTGGCGACCGCCGCGCCGAGTTCGGCCTTGCTGGGGAAATGGTAATAGATACTGGCGTTCTTGATCCCCACCGTTTCGCCGATGCTGCGAAAGTTGATGCCGCTGTAGCCCATTTGCTGCGCGGCAATTTTGGCGGCTTCCAGAATGGCTTCCCGGGCGTTTTCGCTCACTTACTGAGTCCTCGGTGGTTGGCGACAGGGTGGATTCTACGCGCAAATTATTTTACCTGCCAACTGACAGGTAGTGGTTGACAGCTACGTATAAAGCTCGCAATCTTTGCCTACCACTTGACAGGTAGGCAGATAAATCATGACTTCTCAGCACACACCGTCCACTAGCGCTCAAGACCCCGTGCTTAAAATCTACGACTGGTATAACGGGCCTTATCCGGCGCGTGTCCGGATCGCCCTGGCCGAAAAGGGGCTGCTCGCACACACCGAATTCGTCTCCATCAACCTCTGGGAAGGCAAGCACAAGCAGCCGGATTTTCTGGCGCTGAACTACTCCGGAACCCTGCCGGTGCTGGCGTTGCAGGATGGCACCCTGATCGCCGAGTGCACGGCCATCACCCAATACCTTGACCGGCTGGACGGCAACCCATTGCTCACCGGCAAGACGCCCAAGGAGCAAGGCCTCATCCATATGATGACGCGGCGCGCGGAAATTGAGTTGATGGATGCGGTCAGCGTCTACTTCCATCACGCCACACCGGGGCTGGGGCCTGAGGTCGAGCTGTACCAGAACGCTGAATGGGGCGAGCGCATGGGGGACAAGGCGGTAAGGGGCATGCGCCACTTCGACGCCATCCTCAAGACCCGGCCGTTCGTGGCGGGCGAGGCGTTTTCGATGGCCGACATCGCCCTGCTGGGCGGGCTGATCTTTGCGTCGTTGGTCAAGCTGCCCGTGCCTGCCGAATGTGAAGCGCTGCATGCCTGGCACGCCCGTATGAATGAGCGCGCCAGCGTGAAGGCCTGGCGGGCGATGGTGCAGAAGGGCGATCTGCAGAACTAAACCCCATACGCGCGTAGCGCCCACCAACGGCAGGTGGGCCGCTATGCGTTCCAGAGCAGCGATTTGTTCGATGCATCCGGCATTTGCCTTTACACTGCGGGCCCCGATTTTCAGCAAGGATGCTTCGAATGCGTTTGCTCGTCAGCGCCGTATGCCTGTTCATGACCTTTTCGGCCGGTATCCTGGCCGAGCCGCGCTCGTTTTCGCTCAACGATCCCAGCGGTCACTACCTGGTGGAAGTCCTGTTCCCCGACGCGCCTCAAGACCTGCAACAACTGGCACCCGCACTCATTACCCTGCGCGACAAAATCACCCTCGACATCCTGCAGCAGTTGCACACCCCAGCCGGCAATCTGCCGCTGGACCAGAACGGCAAGACCGATGCCTATCGTTTGATGGGACAGTACGGACTGCTGTACTTCCTGGATATCGACGCCGATGGCCGCCAGGATGTGGCGATCCGCAACGGCAGCAGTGACGATGACGACAGTCAGTACCACTACGATGTCTACCTGCAGGATGCGCAGCAGACGCAATGGCGGCGCAACGGCCCGTTGTCGGAACTGGCCAACGAAACCTTCGGCGGCATGTTCTCGGTCACCCCGAGCGACGGCATTATCCACTCCCAATCCGACCGAGGCTGCTGCTGGACCCGTGCCAGTCGCTTGCAGATGCGCGACGGCCAATTGGTGCGGCTCAGCGCCTACACCCAGGAGCAGGTTCCGCCCACCGAATTTGGCGAAAACTCCAGCATGCCCAGCGGCTATATGCTGCGCACCACCGGCGAATGGAAAGACGGCCAGTGGGTGGAGACTCCGCGGCTCGAAGGGCCGGTCAACGAAGATCCGCAGTACCTGATTGGTACGCTTAACGGCAAGATCTCGGTGCAGATCTGGTATCAGCAGCAGGGCGCGGTGCTGATCGGCGAGTTGCGTTATACCAAGAGCGGCAGCGGCGACCCGATCAAGCTGGTGGGCGACCAGGACGAGTACGATGGCAAGCCGTTTGTCTACCTGCACGAGTATGCCGATGACGGCCATCAAACCGGCATCTGGCGCATCACCCGGCAGACCGTCGCGCCTTATCTCTACAGCGGCACCTGGGTCAGCGACGCCAAGGGCAGCCCGCGCGAACTGGCCATCGACCTGCGCTTCGAGGACCGCGAACCGGAATACAAAAAACTCGGCGATGTGCCCCGCGACCAGCGCAGCGGCCATTACCAGATGCGCGATGACTACCTGGGCCGCGACGGTGACCTGGACCTGAACATCCTGCCCGAGCGCGACGCCCAGGGCCGGGAAATCGCCGAATTGAGCATAACGCTCAAGCACGCCGGCACCTCCAATGTGATCGTCACGGAGCAGCACCGCGTGCCGATGGAAACCGACAACCTGATCATCGTGCGCGAACCCCTGGCGCCCAAATCCAACGGGCCGTATCACATCCAACTGGTGAAGAACTTTGCTGTGATCAATCACAACTCGGCGCCGGACGCGCAGGATTATCTGACCGGGATGTACCGCAGGCAGCCGCGCTGAAGCCCGATAACCTTAAGACACAGGTGATTGCCTACCTGCGCACGGAACCGCTACCCTCGGTTTTGACCTTCCAGCCACCGACCGTAACAGTGAGTCACGGTCTGCACCGAATCAGGACGATGAACGACTATTCTCTGAAGCTTGCCAACTACTGGCGAAACTCGTTGGCCGACGCGGAAAACGGCAACGGCGCCTTGTCTCCCAGTCATGTCAAAACCTACTTGGTCGTACCTTTGGCCGCATTGGCTGCCGGGTGTGTGCCGGTCGAGCAGGTGGACCTTCTGTTCGCCGACGAACCGCCGCAGCGGCTCCACGTAGATGTCACGCTGCGCCCATTTGTGTACGCCTCGCGCAAGGAACATCGCATGGCGCGCAGAGGGCTGCCAGCCTTTATCACACCGATCATTTGCCGGGTGTCCGTCACCCGTGACGGTCTCATCTATCCGACCGGACCCACGCTGGTCCCCCGCGATATTCTGGAGCCGTTGGACCGCGACAATTTCACCCTCGGCGCGCAACATGACCTGGACGCTTTTTTAACCGCGCACGACGCGCCGCAGTTCGAAGTGCCAGCCCCTGGCGCAGAGGTGCAGCCAGACGACTATCGCGACAAGTGGCTCACCTACCTGCGTTACTGCAAGACCCTGTTCCAAACGGTGTGCAACGCCTGGAACGGCGCGGACGACGGTTTCGACCCGGCCAGCTATTGCTACGTGTTCAAGGAGCAGAAGGCCGACGGTTTCAGCCGCAATATCGTCGCGCTTTACGATCACTTGCGCCTCGGCAAACCTGAAGCGCCGTTGTTCGAGCGGTTTGCACAACGTGAACCCACACCCGATGAGCCCTGCCTTGCGGCCAACAGCCTGTTCGCCGGGCGAGGCGGGCATGCCGGTGATGAATACGCCCTGGCGCCGGCTCAGCGCGACAGCCTTGCGCACCTGCTGGCGGGCCACACCGGGGATATCCTCGCGGTCAACGGGCCGCCGGGTACCGGCAAGACTACGTTGCTATTGTCGGTGGTCGCGTCGCTCTGGGCCAGGGCCGCCGCCGAGGGCGGCGAGCCGCCGGTGATCGTCGCCAGTTCGACCAACAATCAGGCGGTCACCAACATCATCAAGGCCTTTGGTAAGGACTTCTCGGCAGGTACCGGGCCCTTTGCAGGGCGCTGGCTGCCCGATATCAGCAGCTTTGGCGCCTACTTTCCGACGGCCTCGGCGGAAGCGGAGATGGCCCGCACCTACCAGACCAAGAGCTTTTACCTGGCGCTGGAGACGCAGGACTATGTCGATAAAGCGCAGCAAGCTTATCTGGAACACGCCGCGATCGCTTTTCCCGGACAGTCGCAGCCCACGCTCAAGGGCACCGTAGACGCGCTTCAGGCCCAAATTCGCCTGCGCCTGCAGCAGCTCAGTGATATCGAGCAGGGGTGGACCCGATTGCGGGTGGCGCGCGACGCCATCAAGGCCGTGCTGGGCGATGATCCACACGCGGCGCTCACGGCTCTTGACGCTCAACTGCGGGCGCTGTCCGAGCGGCTGGAGAATGCCAAGGCACGCCTGAAAGACTTCAGGCATTACCTGGCCCACGAGTCGCTGGTGTATACGCTGTTCGGCTGGTTCGGCCCGATTGCCGCCAAGCGCCTGCGCCTGGCCAAACTGCATGTCGACGAGGCTGATACCCAGTTGCAGGAGGCCACCGATGTGCATGACATAGAGCGCCGGTTGACGGCCGCAGTGGCGCATCACGCACAAAGCCTGAAAACCCTCGAAACCCAGCGTGAGCGTGTGGAGCAACTGCTGCGCGGCGAACAGCGTGAACTGTTGAACTGGCAGGCGGTGATTGGCCGGTTACCCCAGGCGGCCGGCAAGCCCGCCGCCCAGGTGACCCTGGAAGATTGCGACCGTTGGGCGGACACCTCGTTGCGCTTCGAGACATTCCTGCTGACCACCCACTATTGGGAGGGTCGTTGGCTGCTGGAAGTCATCGACGAGCTGCCGCTGATTCTTAAAAGCCGCAATAAAACCGGCCGCAAGACGTTGGAGAAAAACTGGCGCCGCTGGATGAAGCTCACGCCCTGCGTCGTGGTCACGTTCTACCGGCTGCCCGCAGAGCTGTCGTGCAAGCGCCATGACGGCAATGGCTACGTCGACGATTACGCGCTGAACTTCATCGACCTGCTGATCGTGGACGAAGCCGGTCAGGTGCTGCCCGAGGTGGCGGCGCCGTCGTTCGCCCTGGCGCGGCAAGCGCTGGTGATTGGCGACACCCAGCAGATCGAACCCATCTGGTCGGTGCCGCCGGCGGTGGACATCGGCAATCTGCTCGCCGCCGGGCTGTTGTCGCGCAGCCGCGTGGACGAGGAGTACGAGGCCTTTTGTGACAGCGGACGCAGCGCTGCCAGTGGCAGCGTCATGGCGATTGCGCAGTCCACCAGCCGCTACCATTACGACCGTGACCTGGCGCGCGGTCTTTACCTGTACGAACACCGCCGTTGTTATGACTCGATCATCGACTACTGCAACGCGCTCTGCTACAAGGGCAAGCTGCAACCCCGGCGCGGCGCCAAACCCGAGGGTGGCCTGCCGGGGCTGGGGTATCTGCATATCGACGGGATCTGCCAGCAGAAGCAGGGCGGCAGTCGCCATAACCTGCTTGAAGCCCAGACCATCGCGGCCTGGATCAAGTCCCATGAACAGCAGCTCACCCAGCGCTACGGCAAGGAACTCTGGGAAATTCTTGGGGTGATCACGCCGTTCGGCGCCCAGACCCAGGCAATCACTGACGCGTGCAGCGCATTGGGTATTCGTACCGGCAAAGGCGACGGTGAACTCACCGTTGGCACCGTGCACTCTTTCCAGGGCGCCGAACGGCCGGTGGTGATTTTTTCCGCAGTGTATTCCAAGCATGCCGACGGTCCTTTTATCGACCGCCGCGACAGCATGCTGAACGTGGCCGTTTCCCGGGCCAAGGACAGTTTCCTCGTATTCGGCGATATGGACCTGTTCAGCCAGATACCCACCAGCAAGCCGCGCGGGAGGCTGGCGCAGTACCTGCTGAACAGCCCGGAGAATGAGCTCACATTCGATTTTCAACCCCGGGTGGATTTGCTCACGGTGCGCACCGGCTTGAGTCATCTGCATGAATTTGCCGAGCATGATCGGTTTCTGTTGCAGACGCTGGAAACCGCGCAACAGCAGGTCCAGATCGTGACGCCCTGGGTGCGGCTGCGCGGCATGCGCGAAAGCGGTGCCCTCCAGGCCATGTGCGGTACCGTCCAGCGCGGGGTGCCCGTAACGGTGTATACCGATTTGCGCTTCAACACAGACATCGGCCACGGCAAGTCCGACGGTGATCCCGGCAAAATCGCCGAATTCAAGGATGCGCTTGCGACCCTCAAGCGCCACGATGTGCAGGTGCGCGTGGTCAACAAGGTGCACAGTAAACTGGTGATGGCCGATGAGCAGTTGCTGTGTGTCGGTTCATTCAATTGGCTGAGCGCTGCACGCTCGGGCGATTATGTGCACCATGAAACGTCCATGGTCTACCACGGGCCGGACGTCAGCAGCGAGCTGGCAATCAACCGCAAGAGCCTGGGGCAACGCTTGATCTCAAGCCAGCCCTAGCCTGGCGCAACGCTATGCCAGGGGCCGCAGGCTGCTGGCATAGCAATACCGACCAGCAGCCCGCGCGCAAAATCCTGCGACTTCCCGGCGAAAATCTTCATAATGGCGGCCATTTTGTTTAGCCCGTTATTCTGGTGTGCCCGCATGGAAATTAAGGTCAACTTTCTCGACAACCTTCGACTTGAAGCCAAGTTCGATGATTTCACGGTGATTGCCGACCAGCCGATTCGCTACAAGGGCGACGGTTCGGCGCCGGGACCATTCGATTACTTCCTGGCTTCGTCGGCGTTGTGCGCGGCATATTTTGTGAAGCTGTACTGCGCCACGCGCAATATTCCCACCGAGAATATTCGCCTGTCGCAGAACAACATCGTCGACCCGGAAAACCGCTACAACCAGATTTTCAAGATCCAGGTCGAGCTGCCGGCGGACATTTCCGACAAGGACCGCCAGGGCATCCTGCGCTCCATCGACCGTTGCACCGTGAAGAAAGTGGTGCAGGCGGGGCCCGAGTTCGTGATCGAGCAAGTGGACAACCTCGACGCCGACGCCCAGGCGTTGTTGATGCCCAACTCTACCTCCGAGGCGGGCACTTACATTGCCGGCAAGGACCTGCCGCTGGAGCAGACCATCGCCAATATGTCGGCGATCCTGGCGGGCCTGGGCATGAAGATCGAGATCGCCTCGTGGCGCAATATCGTACCCAACGTCTGGTCGCTGCATATCCGCGATGCCCACTCGCCGATGTGTTTTACCAACGGCAAGGGCGCGACGAAAGAGGGCGCGCTGGCGTCGGCGCTGGGCGAGTTTATCGAGCGGCTCAATTGCAACTTCTTCTACAACGACCAGTTCTGGGGTGAAGAGCTGGCCAATGCACCATTCGTGCATTACCCGGATGAACGCTGGTTCCAGCCGGGCCCGAACGACGAGCTGCCGAGCGAGATCCTCGACGCTTACTGCCGCAAGGTCTACGACCGCGAAGGCGAGCTGCGCGGTTCGCACCTGTTCGACACCAACTCCGGTAACCAAGCGCGGGGCATTGTCGCGCTGCCGTTTGTGCGCCAGTCCGATGGCGAGGTGGTGTATTTCCCCTCCAACCTGATCGAAAACCTCTACCTGAGCAACGGCATGAGCGCCGGCAACACGCTGGCCGAAGCCCAAGTGCAGTGCCTGTCGGAGATTTTCGAGCGGGCGGTGAAGCGCGAAATCATCGAGGGCGAATTTGCCCTGCCGGATGTACCGGCCGAGGTCCTCGCTAAATACCCCAGTATTGTGGCGGGCATCGAAGGCCTGGAGGCCCAGGGCTTCCCGGTGCTGGTCAAGGATGCGTCCCTGGGCGGTGAATTCCCGGTGATGTGCGTGACCCTGATGAACCCGCGCACCGGCGGTGTATTCGCCTCGTTCGGCGCGCACCCACGCCTTGAAGTGGCGCTGGAGCGCAGCCTTACCGAATTGCTGCAAGGCCGCAGCTTCGAAGGCTTGAACGACTTGCCGCAGCCGACCTTCGAAGGCCAGGCGGTCACCGAGCCGAACAACTTCGTCGAGCACTTTATCGACTCCAGCGGTGTGGTGTCGTGGCGCTTCTTCAGTGCCCGGTCGGATTACGAGTTCGTCGAGTGGGACTTCTCCGGCCATGGCGAAGACTCCAACGCCCAGGAGGCCGCGACGCTGTTCGGCATCCTGGAAGGCATGGGCAAAGAATCGTACATGGCGGTGTATGAACACCTGGGCGCCACCGCCTGCCGCATCCTGGTGCCGGACTATTCGGAAATCTACCCGGTGGACGACCTGATCTGGGACAACACCAACAAGGCGCTGTTCTTCCGCGAAGACATCCTCAACCTGCACCGCCTCGATGAGCAGGCTTTGCAGGCCTTGGTCGAGCGCTTGATCGAAAGCGAGCTGGACGACTACACCGATATCACCACCCTGATCGGCATTGAGTTCGACGACAATACCGCTTGGGGCCAGTTGACCATTCTGGAGCTGAAACTGCTGATCTTCCTGGCCTTGAAGCAGTATGAGGAGGCCAAGGAGTGCGTGGAAATGTTCCTGCAGTACAACGACAACACCGTCGAGCGTGGGCTGTTTTACCAGGCAATGAATGCGGTGCTGGAGATGGAGCTGGACGACGACCTGGAACTGGCCGACTACGAAGCCAACTTCCGGCGCATGTTTGGCAATGAACGCATGGACGCGGTGATCGGCTCGGTGGAGGGCAGTGTGCGTTTTTATGGGCTGACGCCGACCAGCATGAAGCTGGAAGGGTTGGACCGGCATTTGCGCCTGATCGACAGCTACAAGAAACTGCACAGCGCGCGGGCCAACATCACCCAGGCCTGATTAGCACAACCAATGTGGGAGGGGGCTTGCCCCCGATAGCGGTGGGTCAGTTGCCAACAAGCTGGCTGATACACCGCCATCGGGGGCAAGTCCCCTCCCACAGTTTGATTGGTGTTTGAAGTTAGATGTGTGCCAGGGCCTGAGGCCAGATCTGTCCGCGCCGCCTAACCTCAGCTGATTAGCACAACCCGTGTGGGAGGGGGCTTGCCCCCGATAGCGGTGGGTCAGTTGCCAATAAGCTGGCTGATCCACCGCCATCGGGGGCAAGCCCCCTCCCACAGTTTGATTGGTGTTTGAAGTTAGATGTGTGCCAGGGCCTGAGGCCAGTTCTGCCCGCGCCGCCTGACCTCAGCTGATTAGCACAACCCGTGTGGGAGGGGCTTGCCCCCGATAGCGGTGGGTCAGTTGCCAACAAGCTGGCTGATCCACCGCCATCGGGGGCAAGCTCCCTCCCACAGTTTGATTGGTGTTTGAAGTTAGATGTGTGCCAGGGCCTGAGGCCAGATCTGCCCGCGCCGCCTAACCTCAGCTGATTAGCACAACCCGTGTGGGAGGGGGCTTGCCCCCGATAGCGGTGGGTCAGTTGCCAACAAGCTGGCTGATACACCGCCATCGGGGGCAAGCCCCCTCCCACAGTTTGATTGGTGTTTAAGGTTAGATGTGTGACAGGGCCTGGGCCAGATCTGCGCGCAAATCCTCTATATCTTCAACCCCCACCGACAAGCGCACCAACCCGTCACCAATCCCCAACTGCGCTCGCGTCGCCGCCGGGATGCTCGCATGGGTCATGATCGCCGGGTGTTCGATCAGGCTTTCCACGCCGCCCAAGCTCTCGGCCAGGGCGAATATGTTTACGTTTTCCAGAAAGCGCGTAGCGCCGGCCAGGTCGCTGTTCAAGTCGACAGAAATCATCCCGCCAAACCCGTGCATCTGCCGTTTGGCCAGCTCGTGCTGCGGGTGGGATTCAAGGCCCGGGTAGTAAACCCGCGACACCTGCGGCTGCTGCTCCAGCCAGGCCGCCAGTTCCAGCGCGTTGCTGCAATGGCGCTCCATGCGCAGGGCCAGGGTTTTCACGCCGCGCAGGGTCAGGAATGCATCGAAGGGCCCGGCGATGGCACCCACCGAGTTTTGCAGGAAGCCCAGGCGTTCGGCCAGTTCCGGGTTGTCGCCGACGATGGCGATGCCGCCGATCACATCCGAATGGCCGTTCAGGTACTTGGTGGTGGAGTGCACGACGATATCGCACCCCAGCTCCAGCGGGCGCTGGATCCACGGGCTGGCGAAGGTATTGTCGGCCACGCACAGAATGCCTCGGGCGCGGCACACGCGGGCAATGGCGCTGAGGTCGGTAAGGCTCAGCAGCGGGTTGCTCGGCGTTTCCACCCAGACCATGCGCGTGTCGTCTTGCAGTGCCGCTTCGAAGGCCGACACGTCACTCAGGTCTACGTAGCTGAACCTGTGGCCGGCACTGCGCTGGCGCACCTTGTCGAACAGGCGGAAGCTGCCGCCATACAAGTCATTGCCGGAAACAATGTGCGCGCCGGCATCGAGCAACTCCAGCACCGTGGAAATCGCCGCCAGCCCCGAGGCGAACGCGAAGGCGTGGGTGCCGCCTTCAAGGTCGGCCACGCAACGCTCCAGGGCAAAGCGCGTGGGGTTGTGGGAGCGGCCGTAGTCGAAGCCTTTGTGCACGCCGGGGCTGTCTTGCAGGTAGGTGGAGTTGGCATAGATCGGCGGCATCAGCGCGCCCGTGGTCGGGTCGGGGGATTGTCCGGCGTGGATCACACGGGTGGCAAACGCGCTTTTATCGGGCTGGCTCATGCAAGGGATCTCCGTAGATGGTTGAGCAGATCGACGCGGGTGATCAGGCCATGGAAGCCCGAGGCGTCGGCAATGATGGCGACCAGGCCGCGATCCAGTTCCGCCTGCAGGTCCGCAAGGCTGGCACTGGGGGCCAGGGTGCGCGGGGTGCGGGTCATGGCGCTGGCCACGCTCATGGAAAAATGCGTGGCGTCCTGATGCAGGCCCAGCAGCAGGTCGGACTCATCGATGACCCCCGCCAGTTGCTGGCCGTCGATCAATACCGGCAATTGCGAGACATCCGCCAGGCGCATGCGCTGGAAGGCGGTGAGCAGGGTGTCGTCGGGGCTGACGCTGATCACCCGGCCATCCTCGAAGCGGCGGGCGATCAGGTCGCGCAGGTCGCCGTAGTGCTTGTACTGCAACAGCCCGGCGTCGTTCATCCATTGGTCGTTATAGACCTTGGACAGGTAGCGCGTGCCGGTGTCGCAGACGAAGGTGACCACACGCTTGGGCTCGGTCTGCTCGCGGCAATAGCGCAGCGCGGCGGCGAGCAGGGTGCCGGTGGACGAACCGCCCAGGATGCCTTCGGCCTTGAGCAGTTGGCGGGCATGGTCAAAGCTCTCTTCATCGCTGATGGAGTAGGCGTGGCGCACGCTGGACAGGTCGGCAATCGACGGAATGAAATCCTCACCGATGCCTTCCACCGCCCAGGAACCCGGGGTTTCAAGCTGACCGCTGCGGCTGTACTCGGCCATCACCGACCCCACCGGATCGGCGAGCACCATGGCCAGCTCAGGCTGCACGCGCTTGAAGAACCGGGTCAGGCCGGTAAGGGTGCCGGCCGAGCCGACGCCCACCACGATCGCATCGACATCATGCTGGGTCTGCGCCCAGATCTCCGGTGCGGTGCTGGTTTCATGGGCCAGGGGATTGGCCGGGTTGTTGAACTGATCGGCAAAGAACGAGCCCGGAATACCCTTGGCCAGACGCGCCGCCACGTCCTGGTAATACTCGGGGTGGCCCTTGCCCACATCGGAGCGGGTGATATGCACCTCGGCACCCATGGCCTTCAGATGCAGCACTTTTTCCGTGGACATCTTGTCCGGCACCACCAGCACCACTCGATAGCCTTTGGCCCGCCCGACCAGCGCCAGGCCCAGGCCGGTGTTGCCGGCGGTGGCTTCGATAATGGTGCCGCCAGGGCGCAGGCGGCCATCGCGCTCGGCGGCGTCGATCATGGCCAGGCCGATACGGTCCTTGATCGAGCCACCGGGGTTTTGCGATTCAAGCTTGAGAAACAGCGTGCAAGGGCCGGTATCGAAGCGGCTGACCTTGACCAGCGGCGTGTTACCAATCAGTTCAAGTACGGCGGGGCGGGAGAGGGTAGGCATGTCGTCACCTGGTTACGGGATGGGCACAGGGTGGGGGACAGCAAATCACAGCATGGCTTGAAACATAGGCCGGTATCGCCAGGCTCGCAACCGGGCGGTCCGATGCATGACTTTTTTTGGCGCATGGGCGATGAAAGAGGAGAGGGGGCTGGTGGAGATCAAATGTGGGAGCGCACGAGCTTTAGCGAGGCCGCGATGGCGGCGGCACGGCTGGCATCTATGTTGCCTGACCCACCGCCATCGCGGCCTCGCCAAGGCTCGTGCGCTCCCACATCAGCCCCCGTAATGGCAGGAGAGCAACGCCCGCACTCAGGCTTCCACGGCCTCCCCGCAAGCGCGAGCATCCGCCCGCCGCGAACGCCAGCTCAAACCCAGCACCATCAGCAAACCCAGGCCTGCCATCAGCGCACCGGCCAGGGAAATGGCCGGATAGCCCAGCCCCGCATTGATCACCGCACCACCCAACGCCGCGCCAATCGCATTACCGAAATTGAACGCACCAATATTCATCGCCGAGGCCAGGTTAGGCGCATCCTTAGCGGCCTCCATCACACGCATCTGCAACGGCGGCACCAGGGCAAAACTCGCAGCGCCCCACAGCAGGATCGACAGCGCGGCAGGCAGCGGCCATTGCATCAGCACCGAGAAGGCCAGCAGCACGGCAATCAACACCACCAGCGACGTGATGAGCGTACGGTCCACCGAACGGTCGGCCGACTTGCCGCCCCACACGTTGCCCAAGGTTAGCCCGATGCCGAACAGCACAAGCATCCCGGTAACGAAGTTGGTCGACGCGTGGGTGACATCCCGCAAAATAGGCGCGATGTAAGTGAACACCGTAAACATCGCACTGGAGCCCACCACAGTCAGCGCCAACGCCGCCAGCACCGGCCCGCGACCCAGCACGCGAATCTCCGCCATCATGCTGCCACCCTTGGGCGCGGGCGCATTGGGCAGTGCCCACCAGAGTGCGGCCATGACCACTGCGCCGAGCCCACTGATGCCCCAGAACGCCGTGCGCCAGCCAAAGTTCTCACCAAACCAGGTTGCCAGCGGCACGCCCCCGATGGTTGCCAGCGTCAGCCCCATGAACATCGCGGCGACAGCTCCCGCGCGCTTCTCGGGCGCCACCAGGCTTGCGGCCACAATCGAGCCGATCCCAAAGAACGCCCCGTGATTGAGCGACGTCACCAGCCTGGCGATCATCAGCGTCTGGTAGTTGGTGGCCAGCGCCGACAGCAGATTGCCCAGGGTGAAAATCGCCATCAGCCCGATCAGCAGATAGCGGCGCGGCACCCTGGCCGTCGCCAGCGTCATGATCGGCGCACCAATCAGCACGCCCATCGCGTAGGCACTCACCAACAGCCCGGCGGCGGGAATGGAAACGCCAAGATCGGCGGCAATACCGGGCAACATGCCCATGGGTGCAAACTCGGTGACCCCGATGCCAAAGGCACCGATGGACAACGCTACAAGGGGGGGATTGATACGCATGGTTGACTCCTGATCTGTGTGCCGAATGCTACAATCCAGCCTTTTCCAGCAGTAGCCCTCGGTTGGGAACTACACCTTTGCGCAGGAGGCAAAAATGGACATAGGCGGTCGATCAGGCGAGATGGAGGTGTTCACCCTGGTCGCCGAGCACGGCAGCCTGTCCGGCGCGGCGCGTGCCCTGGGGCTGACGCCATCGTCCATCAGCCGCATCATCACCCGCACCGAACAGCGCATCGGCACCCGGCTGCTGCTGCGCACCACCCGCGCCATCACGTTCACCGCCGAAGGTGAAGCCTACCTGCGCGGCGCGCGACGCATCCTCGCGGACATGGCCGAAGTCGAAGACGCCATCACCGACCAGGGCGCCCCACGCGGGCGCCTGCGAGTCAGCGCAGCACTGGCCCATGGCCGCATGACCATCGTCCCACTGATCGCCGCCTTCAGCGCCCGCTATCCCGCCATCGTGGTCGACCTGATGCTCGGCGATGAAGTGGTGGACATCCTCGGCGGCCAGGCAGACGTGGCCATCCGCTTCGGCCCACTCCCCGACAGCCCCTTGACCGCCCGGCACATCGGCTCCACCGGCCAAGTCATCGTCGCTTCCCCGGACTACCTGGCCCGGCATGGCACCCCCGTGACGCCGCAGGATCTACTTCAGCACAACTGCCTGCGCTTCAACTTCCGTCGGGCAGCTCCCGACTGGCCGTTTCGCATGGACGGGCGGGAGTTTTCATTGAAGGTGGCGGGAACCATTGAGGGCAATAGTGGCGAGGCATTGGCGCAATTGGCGAAGCTGGGGGCGGGGATTGCACGGGTAGGGACGTTCAGCGTGGCGCAGGATCTTGAACGCGGGGACTTGGTGCCGTTGCTTGAGGCTTATAACCCGGGGGATGTGGAGCCGATTCATGCGGTGTTTGTGGGCGGCACGGCGATGCCGGCGCGGGTGAGGGCGTTCGTAGATTTTTTGGTGGAGCGGCTTGGGGTGCGATAGCGGCCTGTCGTGGACGCTCCTTCAACCGGCATAAGCCGACAGAGCAGGCGTACCGAACGTCAGAACTCCGCCCCTGGCGGATGACCGAAATACGCCTTATACGCATGATTGAAGTTGGCAGGGTTGGCGTAGCCCAGGCGGTGGGCAATCTGGGCCACGTGCCATTTGCGCTGGCGCAGCAGGTTGCGCGCCAGTTCCAGGCGTTGTTGGCGCACGTAATCAAGCATCGACTGGCCGTACACCCGGCTGAAGGCACGTCTGAGGGTGGTTTCACCCACGCCCAGTTCCCGTGCCAGCGCCAGAGTGCCGGGTGGGTTCATCAGGTTGGCGTCGAGCTTGAAGCGTGCTTCGTGTGCCAGGTCCGAATGGCTGCGCAACGCGGCCACGGGGTTGGCCGGCTGTGGCGCCAGGTGCGTCGCCAGCTCGACCAGCACGGCCAGGCTCAGGCTTTCCTGATTCAGCCGTTCCAACGTCCCCTGGTAGGGCGAGTGATAAAGGCGCTCGAACAAACGCCCGACGACACGGCAGCCGTGCAGTTGTGAAAAGTGCATGCCATCGTCGAGCAGCCTGGCCAGCGATTGCAGTGACGGGTCTTCTTCGGCCAATTCGCGCAGATAGTCGCCGCCGATGCGCAGCCCGGCCATGCGCGCACGGCTGCCGGCGGGCATCTGGTCCATGGCTTCCATGCTTTCGCTCAAGCCCAGCACATTAGGCGCGCCGAGGGTGTATTCATTTAGGCGACCGTCTACCCGATGCTGCCATTGCCCACCCAGTACCTGCACGATGCACACGCTGTCGGGCAGCACCTTGTGGATGCGTAACGGTTCGGGGAACTGCAAATCGCAGTCGAAATACTGCAGGTGCGACCGCACCGTCTGCGCGCGGTAATGGCCGATCGCGCTGCCCATGACCTGCCGCGCGCTGGCATCGAATACACCGGCCTGGTCCAGGGCCTCTGGATGATCGAAGCAGAAGTGGGTGTCCAGATAGGGGTTGCGGCGGTGCATTGGCAAAAGCGTCCGTCAGGGCTGGTGGGCGGCGTTGCATGATATCGACATCGGGCCGCCCGAGCAGTTGTTGTGAGTCACGGCCTTATTGTTGTGCGCCGCGGCCGGACCGCTTGGCAGGCGTCGGCGCTTTGATTTCAATGGTCGGCTTTGAACTGTCGAGGAAGCCATAAATGTTGATGTATCGCAAGTGGGCAGCGCTGCTGGGCTTGGTTCTGGCCGTGATCGCGGGGGTCGCCCATGCTGAAAATCGCCCGGAAGTCGCGGAAAAAGTGCTGGCCTATGCTGGCGAAGGCGGCGTGAAAATATGGACCCTGCGCATCGGTGCGCGCGGTGACAATCAGGCGCTGGTGCAGGTAGAGGGTGTGGACCATGACTGGAACATGAAGATCCAGAAGATGGCCGTGGAAAAGACCAGCAAGGACACCCGCTATTCCACCACCGTGGACGGCCAGAAATTCGTGGTGCTGGTGCTGCAGCAAGGCTGGGGCGAGCTGTACCTGCCTGGCGAATCGCAGGCGCTGAACGTCGGCTATGACGAGTTCCTGTCCAGCCAAGGCAATGCACAGGCTTTTCTGACCGATTACTTGCAGGCCAACTGAGCCATGGGCCGATTCGCGCGGTGGTCGTGGCCGCTGATGATGTTGCTGCTGCCGCTCGTACTGATGGGCTGGGCCAGTGTGCAAGGCGGGCGGGTCGATGACGTGCTGCGCGAAACACAGGGTATGGGCAGCGACTACGCCTGGCTGCGCGTGCGTCAGGTGCTGGCGGGGCTGGCCTACTGGCTGGCCCTCGCCGCGTTGGTGGCCGGGCCTGCGACGTGGCTCAAGCTGAGGCTGGATGCCTGGCGCGCGCTGAAGTCCCGGGATTTTCTCTACGACCGCCTGTTCCTCTGCTGGCGTGCCTTGGGGCATTGGCTGGTGGCGTACACCGGGCTGTTGGTGGGCGCGTTGGCCCTGAGCCTGGTGTATGAACTGAGCTGGGGCTGGGACCACTTCAAGGCCGGTGGCGCGTTCATGCTGGTGGTGGCAGTGCCGCTGATTGCGGTGCTGTGGGCGGGATGTTTGTTGATCGGGCGTCTGCGCCAGCGATGGCATGCCCTGGATAGCCCGTCCTCGGCGCTTCTGGGGCAACGGATCGGGCGTGACAAGGCCCCGGCCTTGTGGGCGTGGATTGAACAACTGGCCACCGCCACCTGCGCGCCGGTACCCGACCATATCGTGGTGGGCATCGACCAATCGTTTTTCGTCACCAGCGTCAATGTGGTCCTGCAACCGGCCTGCGACTTGCTCTGCGGGCGTACCCTGTACCTGCCGCTGACCTACCTCTCGACCCTGAGCCAGGCCGAGACCGCGTCGATCATCGGTCATGAGCTGGGCCATTTCAGCCGCCGCGATACCGAGCGCGGCAGCGAGATCGGTGCGCAGTTCAGCCTGATGTGCCTGCACTTTGCGTTTATTCGTGCCGAGGATGCCGACCCGGCCTGGATCGAGCGCCCGGCGATCTGGATGACGCAACGTTTCCTGCATTACTTTCAACTGGCGGTGCATCACTGGGGCCGCGCTCAGGAATTGGTCGCGGATCGGGTAGGCGGCAACATCGGCGGTGAGCGCCTGTTCTGCCAGGCGCTGTTACGGGTGATCGCGTTGGACGCTGAAATCGCCACGCTGCTCGCCGAGCGTCACTCCAACCTGATCCAGGCCCTGGCCGACCACCTGAGCCACACGCCGTTGCGCCTGAACGAGGCGGCGCTGGACCATGCCATCGCGCACCCTTTCGATACACACCCGCCGACGGCATTACGCCTCCAGCAGCTTTGCGTAACGCTGGATGAGGCACTGCTGGCCGAGGCCACCCGCGTGCCCACCGAGCACGACCGACACTGGTTCAGCCAACTTACCCGTACGGCGTCGCCGGCTGCCACGCAGCCCGAATCGCCGCCGATACCAACCGTCCAAGGAGAATGACCCATGACCCAACCCTTCGACCCGCTGTCGGATCTCGCCAGCTCACTCAGCCAGGAATATGCCGACTCCCGCGACGCCCAGCGCGAGCGTGCGATGGCCGAACTCGAGCAGGTTATCCAGCGCGTACCCGAGCAGACCGAATTCACCAACTCACGCCGGTACAAGGTGCGCGGCCCGCTGTTTTTGCTGATTGCCCTGGGCTTGCTGGGGTACGGCCTGAATCGCGGGACCACCGGCCTGGCCGTGTGTGCCGCGGTGATGGCGGTTGTGTTTGTATTGATGACTTGGCAGCACCGCAACGCCGGGCAACACGCGTTCATGCGCTTGACCCGCCGCCAGCTGTTTGTGGACACCCTGAGCGCACCGTTGAATCTGGTGGACATTGTCGACGTGTCCGTCGGTGAGGAAGGCTGGCTGACGGTGCAGAAACTGATGTTGCGGCCCGATGCGCCCCTGCCTGTTCATCGCTCCGCGCGACAGCTGTTCGGCAACCAGGCCCTGGCCCTGAAAAAGCCCCAGCCGCAGATCCGCATCCAATCTGCCGGCCTGATGCATGAGGGCGTTACCCTGGATTGCGACCAGGCCGCACACATCCTCGACGCCTATTGCAAAGCCGCCCACGCGCAACAACATCTTGATGCGCTGCGCCAGGGCACTCGGCGCGATTGCTGAGCGGTTGTACGGTGAAAAACGGGTCATGAAATCAGGGGCAGACCACACTTTAGCTAGTGGTGGTCTGACCCCGTTTGTCTGGCCCACGCACGTATGCGATGGGCAAGGCCGAGAGACCGGGCATTTCACATACGCAGTATCGATTCACCGTCCATTCCGCAGGGAGGATCGAATGTGCCATGCCATCCAATCAGCGGGCGCCCAAACGAATCTGCGTAATACCTGGCTTCGCTGGGAATTTGTACCACTCCTCCCGCATAGGCAACGAGCATCAACGTACTCGCTCGATGCTCATTCGCCTCTTGGAAAAGGTTACTGCTGGGCAGCAGAGCTGGGTTGGACGGAACTGTCCACAAGGAGCGATCCTCAAAGCTTGACCGATCCAGTAGAAGAGCGAGTTCACTGTGTCCATGCTCCCGAGCCACCTCAATTGCGGACTTCCCTTTGGCGCTCTGCCTGGCAGCTGAACCACCAAGGCGAATGAGTTCAATGCATGCGGCCTCGCGCCCGAAATAAGCGGCTTGGTGCAAGAATGTCCAGCCGGAGGAGGGCGCCTGGTACAAGCTGCAAAGCCGGCCGAGCAAAGGCTCTTGCATCCACTGCGACATAACGCTGTCCCAGTCTCCATTTTTGGCCTGCTCGTAGATTTGACTTATCAGATGGTTCAGAGCGCTCATGCGTTTACGACCTATGATCGACAGTGTGATTCCAATCGGGATCACGTTGCGCGGGATTATCTACGAGGGAGGTAACGCTGCGACATATCAGTTTTTTCATTTCGCTTCGAAGGGGACGGCAAGACTGCCGATGTAGTCTGCCCCTTTTTTTCTTGCCGATTGTTCAATACGGCAATTCTGTTGTGACTGACGGCCAGGCAATAGGTATGAGCAAATAATTCTGGCCTAATACGCTTTTACCTGTTCAAAGGCATCTGTCCGATGATACGAAGCACTTTCATATTCCTTTTGGCGGCATGCATTGGCTGCGTCCACGCGGCCGAGAAGGTGCCGTTGGAGCGCGAAATCAAGGACTGGATTATCGGCTGCGATAATACACGAGCATGCACGGCCATCAGTGCCGTGCAGCAGCGCGATGACACTGGCTTTTCAACGTTCAGCGTACGAATCACACGTGAAGCCGGTCCGCAGGGCGCCTTGCATGTCGGGGTGTTCAGCTACATAAAACCCCACGGCCAGCCAACACTTGATGACGATCCGCTGAAGTCTCAATTTGAGCCTGGCGAACTGAAAGAAGGCGATACGCCCGAGGTGTTTGCGCTGAACGGCAAGTCAGCCCAAGCCCTGATCACAGAGTTGCGTAACGGCAACTACCTGGTGCTGCCGTTCAAGGAGGATAAATCGTACGCATCGCTAAGCGGGATGAGTGCGGCGCTGTTGCTGATGGACTCGGTTCAAGGGCGGGTCGGCACGCAGGACGCACTGATCTCCAAGGGACCGGCGCCCGCTGGCAGCGTGCCGCAAGCCGCTGCCGCTCCGCTAGCGCCAAGTTGGCAGGCACCTGCCGCGCTGACGCCGGACAAAGCAAAAGAGATCACGGATGCCGTGGTGGTCGCCACGCGCAAGGACTGGCAGGAAGATCTGAATGAAGGTGTCGCGCCAAAAGCCAAAGCGTACGCCCTGAGTTCAGATCAAGCGCTAGTGATCATCGAAACCGGCTGTGGGGCCTACAACTGTTTCTACACTATTTACCAAGCGCCTCTGGACCACCCGGAGCAGGCGCGTGCGGCGCTGATCGCCGAAGTGCCAAACCTGCCGGAAAGAGAGCCCCAGGGCTTCGTAGCGTTTGATCCGGCCACGGGTGAACTAAGCAGTCAGGTAAGGGCGATGAGTATGGGCAATTGTGGCACTACCCTGCGCTGGCGTTACGATGGTAACGGTTTCACCCTGACGCATGCGGCTGAAATGATCCCGTGCATGGGGCTGGATCAAGTGTATTGGCCTGTGCTGTGGCGTACCCAGGCAAGACGCTGATACTGTCGGATACCCCACCATGCTGACGTTCCTGATTGATCCGTGCAGTGACACATTGGCTGCTTTGGACTGGTCAGGCCGTCGAAAGAGCAATCGCTTTTTCTAAGACGGCTTGTAACATCTTCTCCGGTGATTGTGCCTTGTTGAAGACGCTCGGTGACAATTTATCAGCGTCGTTTTCAGTCGATTGCCTGAGAAGGGCGAGCGGCCCCGATTGTTCTAACTGCTCTTGGTAAAGACTTTTTATACTGTCCCTAAAGCCATCAGGGTATGCCGCTTTCTCGACCGCTGGAAGATCATCGAAATAGTCCATGATGCCTTTGAAGATTTCACTGTTGTCACCGCCGTTCGTTATATTGGCGTACAACTTGGAAAAATAGGTTTCATCCTGCTTACTAAGCTCCCCATAAGCGGCATATCGTTCGGCATCCGTATAGGTTCCTGAGTCATCATAAACAATATTGCTTAGCCCGTTTCGGGCCATACCTTCAAATGGGTTTGGAAGTTTTTCCGGGGGTAGTTTAGAAAGCCCAATTGCGTAATCCAGTGACTGCTGACCTAACGCCAAACGGGCAGGGTCGTCTGTTTTGGGAAGCAGGTCCTCATTATTAAGATTCCCGCCAGCAATCCGCTGCCCGAAATTGTACATATCGCTCTGACCTTTTGCATATTGTCCTTTTAAATCCTTATTGGACATAGAGGCTTGTTTATCATCAGCGTTACTTAAAGCGTACAGTGCCCGTGCAGAATCGGAGATGGTGACGGTCTCCGTCGTCTTGAGGGCGACATCCCCTGAAGGTAAATTTACAGGGTTGGACGAAGGCGGCTTCTCTTGTGTAGACACTTTTGCCTGTGTGCTTGCTTGATACGATTTAATCGAAATATCCATGGTGATACTCCATACGCTGGAGATAGATCGAGAGCTATCTCCAGCTAGGGTGCCTATACAGATGTCGGATTATTTGATTTCAAATTCGACAGTGTAGTTATAGGGAGGCGTCGATTGAATTGCTGTGATAGTGGCATTGCAAGTAGCCATATCAGAACCAGTGCTGGTACCCATTTTAGTCCAGCTAGGAGCTTTAGTCGTTGGATTGACTTGGTGGCTTGCTGCAAAACGACATTTCTTATTACCTGACGTATAGACGAAGCGCATTCCTGAAACCGTATCCGCCACACTGACCAGGGCAAATGTGGTCGTCGCAGACGGCAGAATCGTACTGGGGGAGGGGGCTACACTCCCTGAAAAGTACTCGAAGGTGTAGGCGGCTGGACCGGTCGTAGAGTTCTTTACCTTGACGGTGACGATTATGCCTGCCTGGGCAGATGCAATCATAGAGGCGAATAGAGTTGCTGCCCCGAACAGTTTAGCGAATCTCATAAATATCCCTTTAATTTGATAATCACTATGACTCTTGTCCTTGCGCGTCGTCTTGTATAGAAAAGACAGCAAGACTCAACCTCTATAACGGCAGGTGACCAGAATTCTTTAAGCCAAGGGTTGCGTTTTTGACACATCGGATGAATAACGAATTCACAACCTGCAGGAACTAACACATATCCGGCCTGCAACCCTTCAATTTCAATAGCTTGCGCAGTGGTCCTGGTTGCCGCTGCCGGCTATCACCATAGTGGCGAGGAACTGCGCAGCGAGAGTCCTTACCACTGCCGCTGACCCTGCCAGCAAACCTTCCGCTTCACCCCAAAGGCGGGCCAGGACTATGAACTGATTCTGTTGGACGGTGGCCGGTGCCTGGTCGCGTTGCAGCGTTTGAACCCGGCTGGCCAAGCTGAAAACGAGCCTGTTGAAAAGGCAGAGCTTTGCGTACGTCGAGGTGCATCACATCCAGCTGGCAGGCTGGGCCAATCGCCGGAACTTGCTGACGAACATAATAATTGTCGAATTCACTGCTTTCGATGAACTGGAAGCCATGGCGGGTATAAAAGCGATTGGAAGCGCTTTCTTTGAGAGCGCCCACTTTAAGAGGAAGCGCAGCTGCATCCGCCTCTTTGAAAATCTGCGTGAGAACAGCAGACCCCACCCCTGATCCTTGCGCGCTCGGCCTTACATACAAATGATCGAGCAAGAGTTCATTGTGGTGATGTTTGACCACTACGAAACCCACCCTCTCTCCAGATACCTCGATGTAACGTGTGCAGCGAGCTTCAAAGCCGCTAAGAAACCGCTCCCGCGCACGGACCGGATCAAACCGCCCAACACGCTCCAGACTTTCGCGCATGGCCTCAATTCGAATGGCTACCAGATTATCCAAGTCGCTTTGTTGAGCGGGGACCAAAATGATGGGGGAATTTTGATTGGGTGTGACGGGCATAGGGTGTGCTCCAACTACCATCCTGGGGGGCCAGTATAGAGAGCCTGATACTGATGAAGCGACCCGCATGGTATGTTCACGGCATAAATGGAGTAATGGACCCCAGGAAGGAAATTGCAATGCCAGTCGAGACCCACCCAATCCGCATTCTCTCGCAACGCCTTAGTATTGAGCCCTTCTGCGAGCAGGACGCTGCTGAGTCTTTCCCTTGTCTCACACCGTCTCTGACTCGATACATGTCCTGGGAACAGCCTGCCTCGCTAGAAGAGTACGCGCAAGTCTGGGAGCAGTGGCTGCCTGCGATAGCGGATGGCAGCGACATCGTGTTCACGGTCAGGGAACTGGTGGGTGCCCGTTTTACCGGCTTGGTCGGGCTGCACCATACCGGCAGTGAAACACCGGAGTTGGGTATCTGGATCCGTGAAGATAAACACGGGCTGGGCTTTGGTGGTGAAGCGGTGCGGGCGGTTGTTGAGTGGGCTAGCAAGCGGGTGGCGGCAAAGTGCTTCATGTACCCTGTTGCGACGCAGAATCGTGCGAGTCGACGTATTGCCGAAGCTTTGGGGGGAGTCGTCATTGAGAGGCGGATGACGGAGAAATATGATTCGGTTGTGTACCGGATACCGGGGGTTTAACTCTGGGTAACAGGTTTGCCGATTGTTGTCCTTCACGAACGGCAGAAACCGGCCAGAAGCTGACCTTAACTGACGTAACCTTGCTGGTATGACTTGCAGTGACGGGTCAGATCGAAGCGTAGATGCCCGGCGTTGTGGCAAATGGAAGCTCAAACAGACCTGGAGTGACAGTAGTGCTCAATCATCTTTATAGGTTTCGCCCTGTCAGTAGCCTTCTTGGTGGTAACAGAGAAAGCGAGCTGGAGGGGTGCTATATCTATTTCTCGCCACCGGAAAAGCTCAACGACCCACTGGAAGGACACCGAGAGGTCATATGGAAAGGAGATTCGGTCGTATGGGAGAATTTCTTCCAGCACTTCATGGACTGCTTACTCATTCGAAATACCCAATATTTTACTGGTGAGTTTGAAGCTTTAGATTTTCCGATATATCCAAATTATGAAGTTCAAGCAGTGCCACCTGAAAATTACAGAGAGATTGCCGATCTTGTATCGAGATTTTTTGACTCGCCAAATGTAAAGAGACATATCGCAGTTTTGGCATTTAAGGAGCGAGAAGTAAATCAGAACGAGCTAATGCTGCACCTGCGGTCGATTCAGTCCTTTGCAATGCATATTATTTCTGAAGTATTAGTGTCCTACAAACTTGTTGAAAAAGGCTACGGTATAAATGGCGCACCGCATGAGGAGCTGCTGACAGTCTCAACCAATCTTCTAAACTATTTCGAAGGCCTAGGTGATGAGCTGTTAGAAGCTGAATTCGACAGTTCTGCATTGGCATTTTTAAGAAGTGATGATCTGGTAAAAGGTTATGCTAGGTCGAAAATAGGCGAGTCTCAAAATTGGACACGGCTTTGCATAGATTTTCCGGAAGAGTTTTTGGCCTCAAGGATCAGACTCACAACCTCTGAATGGTTTGTAAGCTGTTTCATGGAGAATTGTGAGAACTCGGCAATCTGGGGTACGTATGGCAATAACCATCAGGGCGTTTGTCTTAAGTTTAAAGTGAATAATGATGAAGGGCAGCCTGGAATCTCGCTGATGAAGCCCGGATTAAAGCAGGGCATAAAGTGGTGGACTCAAACCAAATTTCACTTCAGTAAAGTCTCCTATACAGAAAAGAGCCCTGATCTTGATTTCTTTTGTAACCTAGCTGGATATGGCGCTCAAGAAGTTATAGACAAATGGTATACCGATAAAAGCGGAAATGTAAGCTCGCGAAAAATGGATGTTTTCGAGAATCAACCGCAATGGCATGCTAATTATCACAGAGACAATTTTAAAAGCCTTACGGTAAAAACAAAGCATTGGTCGAATGAGCAAGAGTACAGGCTTATTCTAAAGTCTCAGTTTAACTCCTATATTGACGAAGATGATAGAAAGCTCCGTTACACCTTTGATGATCTGGACGGTATTATATTCGGGATAAAAACCGCTGATTCAGACAAGTATAAGCTTATCGAAATGGTAGAGAGGATGTGTCAGACAAGAAACCGTGAAGAATTCACATTTTACCAATCGTTCTATGATTCTTCCGCTGATGCCATTCTTTATCGGCCAGTCGCTCACGTTGGCAAACAAGGTGTTAGAACGCATAGGGACTGAGCACCGGTCCAAGCTGACCGTCGGTTTGATGAGAAACGGCGACTGCTCAGAGCGATCTCATCGAAGCTCGAAGCGAACAAGATCTAAAAACCTCTCGTCTTTCGAGCTTCCATTCCCTTTCCAATCGCCACCCCAACGAACTTTGACCCCTACCTTCAGAACGGGCCGGAGTCGGCCAGAAGCAGCCACTCATGATGGACCGCTATCGGCCGACTCTGTTGAAAACAGTCGGATTTTTAACACGCTTCAACTCAGGCACAACCGCCATTGGAGAAATTGGCAGCGAAGGCTGAAGCGGTATGCATAATTCGTTGGTGCCCGATTCGACCCCGGGGAGGTCCACCATTCAAATGAAAAAATTGCGCGTTCTTTTCTTTTGAAGGACGAAAGCCCCCCCTAGGACCCTCTGATGTCCGGAGCGGGGCTAAGCGACGTGCCACCATCCCGCCGTCCAGACCTGGATACCACCGACGACACGAAGCCCGCCATCACGAACACACAGATCAACAGTTGTATCGCGATCAGACTACGCACCAACCTTGAATTGCCGACCACATCACCATACGTAGTTGTCGTGGAAATACCGATACTGAAAAAGAGGAAATCCAACCATGATACGGCGTCTAGGCGTTGTTTGCGCCAGGTCTGGGCAACGTCGATGAGTTCTGTACGCTTCTGACTAAGTAGCTCCCAAGCCTGTTCACGCTCACGGGCCTGGGCTTGGGTCTTGTCATGCAGTTGATCCATCTGTGCCATAAGCTGGGGATCGCCAAACTGCCCGATGTTGCTGATGAAATATCGGTAAGCCTCGGCCATTTGTTCAGCCTGAACGACCCGCATCTCTGCAAGCTTCACCCTCAGGTTAGCTTCAGCGACACCAAAATCCCGCTCTGACGAGTCACGCTCCGAGAACGCCTTCAAGACTCGCTCGGCATCAACAACACTTCGGCTAGCCTCTGCGGTAATGCCCAGCCGATAATGCTCGCCATTGGCCATGGTGATAGTTTGATTGCGCCTGCCGACCTCGGCGAGCTCTGCGCGACCAGAGTCGACTTGCTGGTCCAACGACCTTACCTTGAGGTCGAGCTCGTTGATTCCGGCTTTGATGCCTGCCAGCTTTGCACTGATCTCACCCAAGTTAGGAGCACCGGTCGTGGCGTGAGTATCCATTTCCTGCCAGGCCAGCAACGGAATATCCGACAGTGGGTCCAAGTTCAGTTCACTGTTAATGATAAAACTGTCTGGCCGGGCGCCCCAGATGGAGTAGTACGCCCCACTAAACAGCAACACGATTGCGAGATAGCTCAACAGCCATCCGTTTATTTTCTTGAACACTGCCGACGATTGCCTCCGAACCATTTGAATTTAGACAAGCAAAGCATTTTCTAGGACGCGCATGATAAGTCCTGTGGGCGGCTAGCGCCTGCAATGATAGATGAAAACACTTTTCGTCCTTTTCCGTCCTCGAGAAGATTCGGGACGGATCACGGACTTACGGGGCAGACTTATTTTTCCTACTCTAAAGGACCGCTTCTGGCCGAAAGCGATCATCGCCTAACCTTAGGCTTTGCCCTTTACCTTGAATACAGCAAAGGACATACCTGTAAGCTATGCAGAAGACCTGCTGCCAACTCTCTCCAGATTCAGCACGATTACCGTGCATTCCTAGCGCGACGCATCTAACCACTCTGGTGCAAATTGCCGTCAAAGTCGTATGCTGGAGGCCATTGGCCATGCGGTACTGGCCGGCCGAGGTGCAAGGGACTGATGAACAACCTAAATTTCCAAAATGAAAGCCCGTCCGATGTCGATGTTTTCAAGGGCGAGAGTCACGACCGCGTGGCTCAAGCGATGCATGATTATCTAAAGCCTAAAACCAATCACCGGGTGATTGGATTGGACGGTGAATTCGGTTCAGGGAAGAGCTCGATCCTTCAGATGCTCGAAAAGAAGATCGTTACGGAGAAGTCGAAGACGAAGCTGTGGCTCTTTGACTGCGAGCAGAATTATCAAGGCTCAATCAAAAGCAATTTTATCCAACAACTGACCGAGCAAGTGACAGAACTGCTCAAGACATTGGGTCGAGAAAAGCAAATCGCGGAGGTCGAAACCAGCCGCGACATCGCCTTAGGTCGGCACTACAGCTACACGAAGGACACCCGCAGTCATATCAGTATCTGGGCAGTGCTACTGATCGCAAGTGGTGTACTTACGCCGACCTTTATTCGTGACTATCTAATTCGCCTTCATGGCAGCGATTCTCTCGCCCTAGGGCTCCATGCTCTTTACCTGCTGGCGTGCACAGCGCCTGGCATTATTCTTCTGTTCGCGTATCTGGCTAGCCGAAGAGAAGAGGATCCTAAGAAACGCTGGAACTTGGCCAGTCTGCTCAAAGGCAGCTCCGATGATCGAATCACCGAAACTATCGAAGTCAGCAAAGAGGTAAGCCCTCTCGATTTGAAGCAGGCCCTCCGGAAGCAGCTACATGCAGTGAAGGATTACCACATCATCATTGTGATCGATAACTTGGACAGGCTCCCACGGGATGTCTTACGAGCAGTATGGAGCGATCTAGAAATTTTCACGTCCGTCACAGGCGAGGAAAATCTCAGTGTCATAGTGCCATTCTGCTCCACAAAGGTATCCAAATATCTCAATGGTGACAACGAGCAGAGCTACGACTCGAAGGACTTCATCGCCAAAAAATTCCCTGTGGTGTTCCGTACCCCGCCGATCATCACATCCGGCTGGAAAGATGCATTCAGGAAACTTTGGAGTGAGAGTTTTGGTGCATCCAACCTGTTGGATGCTGATGCGTGCAGCGTGATTCTCCAGCGTCATAGCCCCATGGCTGGCGGGTTGGTGACTCCTCGCCTACAGAAAAGATTCATCAACGACATCGCGACCACACTGCTGGTCACTGCAGATAGACCAAGCGTAGTCTGCATCGCTGCCTACCTGGCAATCTGTAAATATAATGGCGTGGCCATCGAGGAGATGCTGAAAGACCCAGATGCTCCGACGGTCGGTGAGAGCGCTAAGAGCGCCACAGAGGCTGAAGATGAAACCGCCCAAGCCGTGGCGCTGAACATCGATAAAACCAAACGTTCCCTGAAGGCACTTCTGGGAGAGGACATGAAAACAGGCTGGCCCATCCAGATCCTACAGATCCATTTCCAGACATCTTCGGATATCGCCATCGCTGAGCTGATCGACCAGCCACTTGAAGATGCTATCGACTCCCAAGACGGTAAAAGGCTCGCCGCACTCGTCCCTTACTTTGGGTTCAAGGACTCTTTTGTTCGCCGCTTGGAGACACCCGTTTCCCCGGTCAGTCTTCTGAAAACCCTCCATCAAGCGTCTCAAATGGAAGGATGCAGCATTGATGACCTGCTGCCGCACGTGAGTGCGAAATTCGGGAATGGGGATCAGTTGAATACGGTAAGCACAGAACCCGGTTACTTTGAATCCATCAAAGGACTGATTGGGTTAGGCCTACGCAGAGACATCTTCGAGAAAACACTGGCGACTGCCAAAACCGCGTTCGAAGAAATGGCAGAAGAGGCCTATGATCCTGAGTCTGTTGAAGGCTACACAGAGACCATTTCCAGGTACGACAGCTACCTGGATTCTGTGAACGCCCCCTTTGAACCCTTGACCATGGGTGGCGCTGAACTGTTGTTCCATATGGTGATGCCCGATCCAGATCTCAAAAAGATTGATACGAGTAAAATCAGCCTCAACGACAATGGCTTGAGGGACGCAGTGCTGCAACTGGCAGCCACTGAGCATGCAAAGCTGAATCGAGTTCCACTCAATGAAAGCGATTGGCTGCCATGTTTCACAGCCTATTTTGGCCAAAAAAGACTGAGCACTATCCCTAGGCCTTATTTCTTAGGTGTTGAGCCCACTGCGGCAGTTACGACGGCAATTGATTTGAACCCTACTGAACATAGAGTCTGGTTCGCAGCAGCCCTGTTCGGAAAGCTTTCCAGCGCGATACCACAGCTGATTCTGGTGCATCTACCTAACGTGAAATCCAACCGCATCAAAGTCTCAATTGCAGTCATGTACATGAGGCTGAACACGGGGGTACCACTAAGCGAGATTCCAGGCATCAAGGAGGCCTTTGAAGCCGAACAGGATTATCTGGACGCGTTGGTTCGGGCAGCGATCATCTCTGAAAACCTCTTCAAACTGACAATTGAAGATGAGTCTTCACACCTAGTGGCACCGATTCTGTCTAGGCTGATTAAGGTCGGAGCCATCGGAAACGTTGCCTCTGACCACGTCTATGAGTCGTATTCGACCCTTGCGGATAGGCTGAGTGGCTACGACCTAACGGATAATGAATTTCTTGATTGGTTCACCTCGTTCAACTTGGCATCCGAGAAAGTACCCGCGCTCCCAGATATCGACACGCTGTTCTTGAGACACGCCCTTGAGGGATCCAACGCCAAGTTGCTGGAGTTGCGAGCCACCATACTTGATCGAAGCTTTGGGATAGGTATTGATGCTTCTGGATGGACGAACCTCATTGAAGCTGCCAGCACCAATGAGCGAACTGCGTTGAGATACATGATCGACCACAAAATCGATTTTGCGGGTGAGACTTCGGCTCACCAAGCTATGTCCGTCTGGCTTATAGCTGCAGTCAAACAAGCCACGTTCGCCAAACCGTCCTCCACGATCATTCAGAATTCAAAGCTACTGCTCAACCTCTTTGAAAAAGACACCCGCGCCATTACTGGCACCATGCTTCGACCGTCTGTATACGATCTCAAAGTCTCTGTAGAGGCCTCTATCTTTATTCTGGGCGAATACGGCGAGCTGTTGCCGAGCATCACCCCTAGAACACCTGAAGAGGAGGAACGCCTTCTTCAGATACTACTGCAGATGAACAATGATCCTGAGGGCACAAGATCCGCAGCGAGTTTTATAGATTCAAGAGCGTCTCAATTCGCTGAGTGGAAAATTTCTAATGAACATAAAGACACGTACGCTTCCCAGGTAACCAAGCTTAAGGAACGCCTCCCAAATATCTACACTAACCTGTCCGAGCAGCATGGGAACAAGGGACGCATGCAAAAATTGGCAAGAGCCCTTTTCGGCAAAGAGTGAAAAATTGAAGTCGCCTGCATCGACTTGACGACACAAAACGTGGGGGAGGAAAGCAGGCGAAACTTCTAGCAGCACTCTGGTAATCAATTATGTAGTGGGTCGGCTTAGAGTCGTGACGTCTAGCGGAGCGGTTTGAGTCGAGACCATGAAGGGCAGTCGGTCGGTTAGGAGGTATAACCGCTATCAGCCAAAGTTGAAGTTGAAGTTGACGTCTGAGCTCAGGGCGTCGCATCTACAGCGAATTATTAAGCGTGTTTACGTACACCATCCAATTTGTTGGCATCAACTACCACTTCATACTCTATTGATTGATCCGAAAATAAAACATAGTCTTTTCGGTATCTCGTTTCCAATACGATCCTGTTATTTTCATCAAACCAGTCCTGGCCTAAATAATGAGCATACGCAAATTTTTGGGCGGACTCTAACGATGTAGACCACGCTTGCCCGAAGGAGCGGTTTTCAAGCTCGCTTCTATCGCAGCCTCGATATAGGGTCAAAACCCGAGGCAATGAGTCAATATCGTTTGGCTCAAGCACTTCTGTGAGCACTATTTGGGGGTGCCAACACTCATTTTCTTGACGCGTATAAAGTTGATGCAGGCCATTGTATGCATAACACACAAATGAATGTCGCAAGGCGTCGAGCACCTGAAACGCTTCGCTATTTACTATCTCGTCAGTGATCTCGCAGAAAAGCGCATTTATCAAATCTTCGGCCTGATTGCCTCTGAAGCACGAAAGGTCTCGGTGCAACCCTGACGCCTCAAATGCCTTAATTGCTTCTATGGATCTTGATATTGCGGCTATCGCGACCTCCTTGAACTCCGAAAAGAATGGCTCACTCAGCTTTGACTCAATTGACTCAACAACTACCTTCATGCTTTTCGACATAAAGTCACGGTCTGAATATGTAAACATTTACCAGGCTCCCACGACGCAAGAAATCAGCCAGCCGCTTTAGCGAGTCGGCTGCATTCAGTAGTTAGATGTCTCGCATGAAAGCATCAACACCTCGTATGGCCAGCTCAAAATACTCATTTAACTTTTCGCGTGCAGCAAATTTGTTTGAAAGCTCTGCAGGATGTATTGAGTCGCTCCTAATTTCCTAGACGCCGTCGACTGGCTACTTTTGGCCGAAAGCAGTCGCCGCTTTCGTCATCGCAGAGGGTTTTGTGCTGGGGCTGGAGTCCACCAAGGTGATCAAAAAACAAATCGCCGAGTCGTTGTACGTGGCTTACGACGACGCGGCGAGTTGAGTCGAAGGGTTAATCATCAGCCAGGGCAGGGCGCTTCGCGGTCTAGGAGTCTGGCGGTGAGGAGTACGCCCAGTTCGCTCAGTTGGTGGATGGCGAGGGCGATGTCGCGGTGTTTGCCGTTGAGGTCTTCGGACAGGTCGAGCAGCAGGGTGCTGACGCTGGTGAAGGTTTCGTAGCTGTTGGTGATGAGGGTGTCGTTGCTGGCGTTGGGGGCAACGTTGAAGAGGGCACTTGAATCTGCTTTTGACATGAGTAGACATCCTGAGTGATGCCACCACCTTTCCGCTACTAAACAGTGGGGGGCGGCTGTACGCAGGTTAGTAGACCGGTGGATATCTAAAGCCGGCGCGCCCGAAGACGCCCTACGCACAGCCACCATCAAGCACAGACGCACTGTCTGACTGATGAAACTCATGCACTAATAGATACCCAAGCTCAGGCTACTAAACCCGAATCACTGAACAATTCAGCGACCGAGCCACCTTAGAGACGGCCACCCCAGCACACAAGCCGGCGGATTCTGACGCACGCGTAGGCAATGGAGCAAGCCGCGGCGAGGGAATCGGATTTTGCCTTCAGGCGCTGCTCTGCGGTGCACTATAGGGGTCAGACCACTATTAATCAGAAAGCCAGGGTCGGACCACACTCTATATAGTGCTGGCCTGACCCCGTTTGTACTTGAAGTCAGGTATCCGAGTCGGATCCATGCTCCACTTGAGTGCTTACCCCAAACAATCGGTCGGCTATCTGTCGACCACGCTCCAGCCCTTCAGCCGTCAACCAAATCGATTTGTTCTTGTTCACCGGATTGCTGATGAAACCGTGTTCATGCAGTCGGCTCATGGTCTCGAAGTCGAACCCTTTCCAAGCATTGCCGTTATCAAAACTGAAGGTTACCAACAGGGCAAGCATGGCTTCTTCAATCAGTTTATCGTCGTATTCCATGATCGTTGCTCCGCTCGTTCTTTAAAAAACTCATCTTAAGCCCTACCTGGCCATCAAAATGGACAGCGCGTTTGACTAAGCGACACCGGTTTGCGCACCCAAGGCGTTGTAACCAGCGTAATCATCGGTCATCAGGTAGTCACGATAGCTTTCGAGCAATCAAATTCAGCAAGAGTTACGGGGTTTTGAGGATCAGCAGTCCGCTATGACTTGCGCCCGAAAAGACGCTGACGCAACAGCACGTTTTCTTCTTCAAGACGAACGATGGCACCGACTCGTTTTTTCAATTTTCCCCAACCCCTTTATGGCAATTGCCCACGTAATACCGCCTTTTAAGCTTGCTGAAACGTTTCATCGAGTTTATAAAACGTCCACAACTCCAAAAAAGGCTACCGCCATGACTCCACTCAAACTCGTTGTCGCCCTCAGCGCACTCTCTGCCGCCTCCCACGCCATGGCCTGGGATTACGTCCTCCTCGACACCGACAAAGCCGCGCAGAACTGGCAGGTCACCAGCCAGCAACTGGGCGTGCAAACCGACAAACCCTTCAGCGTGACCCTGCGTACCTTGCACGGTGGTCGGCAGGAGGGGGTGAGTATTGTCGACATCGATAACGGCACGATGAAGCTCTCGGTGGTGCCGACTCGCGGTATGAACGTGTTGCAGGCTTCGGTCGGCGATGTGCGCATGGGATGGGATTCACCGGTCAAGGAGGTGGTCAATCCTTCCTTTATCGAGCTCAATGGTCGCGGTGGGCTGGGTTGGTTGGAGGGTTTCAACGAGCTGGTCACCCGTTGCGGCTACGAGTGGGTCGGTCACCCCGGCATCGACAACGGCGAGCTGCTGACCCTGCATGGCCGGGCCGCGAATATTCCTGCGAACAAAGTCACCCTGCACATCGATGAAAAACCGCCGTACGCTATCACCCTGCGCGGTGAGCTGAAAGAGCAGGCGTTCAAGAAGGTCGATTTCTCCGTGGCGACCGAACTGGTCACCGAGCCCGGCAGCGTTGTGTTCGCCCTCAACGATACCCTGACCAATAACGGCGACTATCCGAAGGAATACCAGGCGCTGTATCACAGTAACTTCAGCACCCCGTTCCTGGAGCAGGGCGCGCGGTTCGTCGCACCGGTGAAGCAGGTGTCGCCGTTCAACGACAAGGCCAAGGGCGAATTGGCCGACTGGCAGACCTACCGCGCACCCACCAAGGACTACGACGAAACCGTGTACAACGTGGTGCCCTATGCCGATGCCAAGGGCGATACCTTGACCGTGCTGCATAACAAGGCCGGCAGCCTGGGCGTGTCGGTCGGTTTCAATACGCAGACGCTGCCGGTGTTTTCCCTGTGGAAGAACACCGATACCCAAGGCCAGGGCTATGTCACGGGGCTGGAGCCGGGGACAAGCTTTTCCTACAACCGCCGTTATCAGCGGCCACTGAACCTGGTGCCCACCATCGGAGCCAAGGAACACAGGCAGTTCCGCATCAGCTACAGCTTGCTGGCGGATAAAGCGGCTGTGGACGGGGCCTTGAAGCAGGTCAGTGAGATTCAGGCTGGGCGCGAGACTGAGGTGCGGCAGACGCCGTTGGTTGATTTGACCAAGGAGTGAGGCCAACTGAAGCGTTGTCGGGCGCCTGCACTGTTTCCACAGACAGGCGCTGATTTACGCCCGGCGCGCCGTCAACAAAACCGTCGCCGCCGCCGACAACAGCCCCGCGCAGCAACGATTGAAGATGCGCTTGCCTCTCGGCTCGGCAAACCAGCGGCGCATGTGCAGGCCCATATAGGCGTAGGCGCTGATGGCGATCCATTCCAAAGCCAGGAACATCGCGCCCAGCAGCGCAAATTGCGCGGTGATGGGTTGGCCTTGCACCACGAACTGCGGCAGGAAGGCGGTGAAGATCAGGATGGCTTTGGGGTTGCCCGCCGCCACCAGAAACTCCTGCCGCGCCAATGCCCATAAGCCCACCTTGCTGGCGGCAATTTCCGCTTCTGCCTGCGGGTCTGCACGCCACAGCTGATAGGCCAGGTAAAACAGATACGCCGCGCCGAGCAGCTTGATCCCGTAGAACAACAACTCCGACGTTTGCAGCACCACCGCCAGCCCGGCGGAGGCGAGGGCGATCATGCCGGCGAAGGCCAGCAAGCGGCCGAGACCGGCGAGGCAGGAGGTGCGGTAGCCGTAACGGGTGGCGTTGCTCACCGACAGCAGGTTGTTGGGGCCGGGTGCCATGTTCAGGGCGAAGCAGGCGGGCAGGAAGAGGGCGAGGGTGGCGAGGTCCATGGCGGCTCCGGGTTGGCTCGGGCGGGAGTGTCGAGAATAAGGGCTATTGGGGCGGTGGGGCAATTCGAGCTTCGAAAGTGGACGCCCTCCTGCGGCCGGATTACCTAGGATGAAACTTAATTTCGTCATAGGCCCGCGTGCATAGTCAGGCGACAGCATTCAGTGTCTGAAGATGGAGCAATTTCATGATCCGCAGAGCTTTACCCACCGACGCAGGGGCTATCGCTCAGGTGCATGTCAGCAGTTGGCAAGAAGCCTATCGCGATCTGATGCCTGCCCGTTACTTGAATGCGCTCAATGCAACACTGGCTCAACGAGAAGCGCACTGGAGCCGCTTGATTGCATCGGGCGAATCGAACACATGGGTCGCGAAACTCGACCAGCAGGTTGTCGGTTGGATATCAGTCGGAGCCAGCCGTGATGATGACGCAGCTGGGGCAGATACCGGTGAGGTCATGGCCCTCTATGTTCTAGCCCGGTATTGGCAAACGGGCGTCGGGCTGGCCTTGTGGCGCGCGGGCGTGCAGGATTTGATGGAGCGAGGGTTCGAGCGTTTAACGCTGTGGGTACTGACCGGTAATGAAAGGGCTATCCGATTTTATCGCAAGGCAGGATGTGTTGAGGAAGCCGGAACGGAGCGCACGCTTGAGAGGGGTGGTGTCACACTGATGGAGGTGAGGTATGGGGTGCCGATAACCGGATTGACTAAAGCATGACGGATGCGTGCATGTGGCTTGCTGCCTATGAGTTAATTTGAAAACAAAGTGATAGCCATTGATTTGAACCACTGGCTTCGAACGGAGGAAACACCTTGCTGAGCATTGGAGTCTTGGGCGTTGGCGAACTGACTGAAAAAGTGGTGATCGGTCTGCGGCGTGGCGGTTTTACCGGGCGGGTGCTGTTGTCGCCCCGCAATCAGGCGCGCGCCGAGCAGTTGGGCAAGGATTGGGCTTGTGAGGTCATGGTCGACAACCAAGGGGTTGTCGATGGGGCCGACCTGTTATTCCTCGGTGTGCGCCCCGATGCAGTCGAAGAGCTCTCCAGGGATGTATGGCTCAATCCGGGGCAGCCTCTGGTGTCCTTGGTAGCCGGCATGGCACTTAGCGACCTGGCACGCTACTTCCCACAGGCGCAGCCGGTGCGGGCGATGCTGTCCTATGCCGCCCAGATCAACCGCTCCACCGTGGTGGTCACGCCGGCGGGAGCCGTCCACGAGGCGTTGTTGGGTACCCTTGGTTCACTGATCGTGCTGGAACAGGAACAAGCCTTCGAGTTGGCAACCGTAGCGGCATGCATGAATGGCTGGTTCTATTTCTTTCTCAACGATCTTCAGCAGTGGTTTACCGACAAAGGTCTGACCGCAGAGCAAGCTCGCCAATTGGTAATGGGCAACATGCAGGACTGCCTTTCCAGCGCCGGACATCAGCCCCTGGTCAGTATGGCGACCCTGGGCAATGCCATCGCTACGCCGGGCACCTTTACGGCCGCCGGGCTTGAGGTGTTGCGAGATAAGGGTGCAACACAGGCATGGGCAGCGGCGTGCGATGACGTGCTTGAACGGTTGCAGACCGACGGCGTTTTATAGGCGCGGGTAATCCAAGGGATTTGTCTAGCTTGTGACTTCGTCCGGTTCAGTCGGCTTGATCTTCTCCAGGTTCGACAGCGCGACCTTTTTGAATCGTGATGAAAGGCGGCGTAATCGCTTATGCATAATGATCGAATACACGCAGGCAATGGAGCAGACGACCGTTATGAGCGTTTGGTACTCGGGGGGCGCATAAAAAAATGCGGTGAGGGCTCCTGCAAAAGCATTGAGGGCGGCTCCTCGAGCGATTCTATCCCTGCTGACATAGGCCTCCATTGTCCTGACGGCATCCGGAACCGAACGCGCTAGAATTGCAGCGCTTCGTTCATAGGAGTCTTTCTTCGGCGTTCCGGCAATAGCAAAATATATTGATGCGAGCTTATTTCGAACGCTTTCGGCGATATTCAGCTTTTCACCCAGTAGGCTGAATATTTCTCCGCTTCTTCTTATGAGATAGGAGGACGTGGTGTCGATATAAATGCCCAAAATGTAAGTGATGGGCAGGTAGATGACGATAAAAACCTCTTTGTAATTATTTATCTTGTCGAATGACAGCGGATAGTAATGATGGAGTATTGCGGTCAGCCAGGCTGATGCGACCACGCCAGATATAAGATATTCGATCAGTGCTACGGCAAATTGCATTTATTTCTCCGGTAGAGGGTATTCAAGCGCCAATGTGGTCAGGTGTTGGGACGGCGTGAGCGCCGAGGACTCAGATATATCCCTGTTGCGGTAGTAACTTGAATGGGGCGGTGTTGATGTCCTCGTAATCTTCTCGCTGGATGAGGGATTCGGTTTTTTTTCTGATCTGCTGGATTTTTTTCATTACCTTTTGGTGCGCTGACAAAAATATCGACTCGTTACCAAAGTAGGGCACGCAGTGAAGTTGTCTTTTCTTCCTGGCAATGGGCAAAAGCATCTGCTCGTAGCATGGGCGGTAATGTTCATCGCAGCGAGCAAGCCAGCCGGCGTGCAGGCGCGCCGCGGGAAATTCGTCCTCGGTCATTGCGAAATTCGTGACAGAGTCAATTGTCCCCCATGTGGCGTCCTGTTGGTTACGCTGTACTTTTACAGAGTCATAAGCGATTCCGTGATGCGCTTTATAGTTGCAATAATCGTTGTAGACCCGCCTGATGACCTCATAAAATCTTTCGTCTTGAGTGGCAAATAAAGAACTTAGCACTTGTGAAAATCTGGAACCGTCGTTGGCTGCATACGTGAAGTGTGTGTCTTTGTTGAGCGTGAAATAACTGAATAGAAAATAGTCGCCAGGCTTGATACCACATTCTTTTAATGCAACAAACGGATGGTCGGCCAAATAAAGTTTGCGTTCGCCCTCGGCGTTGAAACGGCCGGCACGGACGTGTCCAGCGTTGGAGGTTGGGGGGAAGAAGTCATCGACCTTCAGAGGGGTCGATAATAGCTGGTCAAGCTTTTTATCGCTTAGTCTTCGAACTCTTGAAAAGATCGAGCCTTTGCAGTAAGTGCGCGATACGATTTCAAACTCCGCAAAGCTGAAGCTGTTGGGTGTTGAGTCAGGCATGAGAAATTTTCGGATCGCTGCGCAATACCCTTCAATCCCACGGCAGGGATCAAATTTTTCGAAATTGGGTATTGGAGACGCATAGAAGCGACGCGGGAAGGGCGGCTCTATTTTCATACTTAAATCCTTTTAAGATATTGAGCCCTGCTGCCCTTGAGTACAGTCACCACTCCTCGTTGCAGTCAGGCGGGCGCATTATGACTTAATGCTCCTGCTCGCCGCAAAGTGTCTCTGCCAGGGTCAGGGATAGCCGACTTCAGGCAACCCCAGGCGCTTGCCTATCAAGCGGCACTCGCACCTGAAACACCGTGCCCTGTTCCGTGTCGGAGCTGACCTCAATCGATCCCCCATGGGAGGCGACGATTTCCGAGGCGATGAACAGGCCCAGGCCCAGGCCTTCGGTGGGGCCGTGGTTGACTGCGGTACGCTGGGAGAAACGGCCCATGGGGTTGAAGATGAACGGGAGCACGTCCTCGGGTATCGCTTCGCCGCTGTTGTGCACGGTGAATACTGCGAACTTTTCCTGTGTACCCAGCTCGACCTGGATAGGTCGCGTGGTGTCCCCATGCTGCACCGCGTTGCTGATGATGTTCGAAAACACCTGCTCCATCCGCCCGCCGTCAAACTTGCCTGAAACGCTTGTGTTCGCGTCGAACATCACGATGGCCTCGGGATGAAACGCGCGGATTTCTTCCACCACACGCTGACACAGCGGTGAAAGGTTGATATCGGCGGTTTTGACCGGAATGCCCGGCCCCATCTGGCAGCGGGTCAGGTCGAGCAGGTCGCCGACGATCTGGCTCGCGCGGCGCACGCTGGTGTAGACCTGATTGGCGATCTTGGTCGCCCGGGCGCCTGCGTCCTGGGAGCGGCGCAGCACATCGGCACCCAGCAGGATTGCGCCGAGTGGGGTGCGCAAGTCGTGGCCGAGGATGCCCAGGAACATGTTGCGCGAGGCCTCGACCGCCCGTGAATAGCTGGCGATGGACTCGGCCAGGGCCTGGTCAATGGCTTCGTGGAAGCGGGTCATGTCGTCGACGTTGATCGGTGTGCCGTCCTTGACCTGGCGCATCCACTGGCTGACCACACTGGTGCGCAGCGCGCGGTATTCCGAGACCATCTGGTCGATGGTGAACCCGGCCATCAGCCGCGTCATTGCATGGGTTTCCGCCGCGGTTTCCTGTTCATCCGCCGGGGCCTGGCCCTGGGCCTTGGCGATTTGCTCGCGCCGGGTCTGCTTGGTGCGCAGATCGCTGACGATGGCCAGCAGCATCTGCTCGGCATGGTCGCGCAGCGCGACGCTGTCGAGTTCCTCGCCCGGCGTGTCGATGGTTCTGGCGAAATCTTCCCAGGCCTGCAGAATGGGCTCGAGGTTTTCCAGAATGAAGTCGGGCAGGCGCATGTCTGTAATCCTGAAGGGAGGCGGGCAGAAAAGCGAAGCTGCGCAGGTGTAGGAAATTCCCGGCAGTGTAGGAGGTTGTTCGTCGCTTTTAAAGCCCGGCCTGCGACAGGCAGACATTGGACATTACAGCCCCAATGTCAGCGACCGCAGCCGTTGTTCCACCACGCTGTCAAAATGACTGGCCAACGCCTCGCAGTGCTCCGACGTGAGCCCTTCACAGCAAGTTATTCCCAGCACGAACCCCTGGGCTTTGGCACCGCCTTTGACGGCAAGAATCATCGACCCCGCCAGTTCGATCTCGCGCAGAATTCTGTCAGCCTGTCGTTTTATAGGGCCGGGCAAATCGTTTATGGCTTCTTTCATGGCCGTCTCCGCAGGCATTCACTCACACACACACAAGGCAACAGAGGCACTGTCGGCCTCTTGAAAGCATCGACCGGAGGATGGTTCAAGAGTTTCGTCGTGCACGGCTGGAAGGCGATGATGTGCAGGGCCGTCGTTGCCCTGTGGCCGCTTGGCAGCCGACGGGTATCCAATTGATACGCCTCGGTCCAAATGTGGGAGGGGGCTTGCTCCCGATGGGCATAGGTATCTACACAACTCTGTAGCGGCCAACGCTGGCACGCTAACCACGATGCGCAGCGAGTCGCTCTTGATCTGGCTTTTGATCTTGATCTTAGGCGCCCCGTTAAACCACGCTGGCCGAACGCAGGCTTGAATTCGTGGGTAACCCGGCAGGACGCCGGGTTAGCCGCACTGGGCCATGGATGGCCCATTGCGGCGGCCCACGGATTCAAGCCTGCGTTCGGGCACACCGAGCCCAAGCGAGGTGCCGAGTGGTGGGGCAAGAGCGTTTTGCTTACTTTTGCGCTTTTCAAAAGTGAGCCGCTGTAAAAGCGGAACCTATAGCAGCCGTTACCGCAGAAACGGATATGTACTCGATCTGATCCAACATTCTGGTCAGTCCTGAGGCCGCCATCGGGGGCAAGCCCCCTCCCACATTTTGACCTCGGAGCGTCAGGTAGAAACGCGTCGGCTGTCCGGCCGTCACGGGAGCAAGCTCCCTCACTACAGATCCGGTGTCGCGCCAAAGTTGTGTAGATACCTATGCCCCGATGGGGGTGTGTCAGTTGATGAATCTTTCACTGATCCACCGCTATCGGGAGCAAGCCTCCTCTCACATTTGGACCCAGGTTTTTCAGACGGATCACCGCGCGCCGTCTGGCGTGTAGCGCAACGCATGAATGCGCCACGCGCTGAAGTGCTCAGCCGCGCAGCACCAGCGCCATATCCGGGTATTGCACGCACATGAAGTCGACGAAAGCGCGCACTTTGGGAGCCGCCAGGCGCCTTGAGGTGTGCAGCACCCAGAGCTGCGGCTCGACGCCGGCCACCGTGCCCCATTGCACCAGTTCGCCCCGGGCCAACGGGGCGCCGGCGATGGACAGAGGAATCAGGGCAACACCGCCGCCGGCGATGGCCGCATCGCGCACCATCAGTAACGAAGAGAATTGCAGTCTGGGGATCGGTTCCAGAATCAATTGCCCGCCGTCCAGATGCCAATGGGTCGGCGTGAATCCCGGCGTGACGATGCCGGCTACGGGCCTGATCGCGCCGGGCTGCGGCCTGGGTATGTCGGGTGCGGCCACCACCACTAGGCGGTCTTTGGCGAAGCATCTGCCGACGAGGTCGCTGTCCGGGCTCGGGTTGATGCGGATGGCGACGTCGAAGTGTTCTTCAACCAAGTCCACCTGGCGGTCTTCCGCCACTACCTCAATGACGACGTCCGGATAGGCTGCACAGAAGCGGGCGCCAATTGCGCCCATTGCCAGCTGGGAGAACAGTATCGGCGCCGCCACGCGCAAGCGACCGCGTGGCGTCGAAACGCCCTCGCGTACGGCGGTCATGGCTTCCGTCACTTCACCCAGCGGGCCTTGGGTGCGCGACATCAGCAGCTCGCCGGCTTCGGTTAGTTTCAGCCCGCGCGCACTGCGCTCAATCAGCCGCACACCCAGTTGTTCTTCCAGATCGGCGATTCGGCGCGACAGGGTGGCCTTGGACACACCGCTCGCGCGGCTGGCTTTGCCCAAGCCTTCATGGGTGGCGACCTGGATGAAGTCGATCAGCGCGTTGAGGTTCATGGTGTTCCGTTTTTGAGACGAGGTGTCTGGATTCTGTGGTCTTCGTTTTCGTTATGCAACGGTTTACTTTGCACTCGAACCCAAACCCATTGATCCACCCGCAGGAGTTTCAACCATGAGCATTCTCGTCATCGGCGCCACCGGCACCGTCGGTTCACTCGTCACCCAGGGCCTTGCCGCGCAAGGCGCGCAGGTCAAAGCCCTGGTGCGCCAACCAGGCAAACGGGAATTCCCGGCCGGCGTCACCCAAGTGGTCGGCGACCTCACTGATGTCGCGTCCATGCGCGCCGCACTGGCCTCGGTGCGTACCCTGTTTCTGCTCAATGCCGTGACGCCCGACGAGGTGACGCAAGCGCTCATCGCGCTGAACCTCGCGCGGGAGGCCGGCATCGAGCGGATCGTTTACCTATCCGTGATCCATGCCGACACCTTCACCCAGGTCCCGCACTTTACCGGCAAGTACAGCGTTGAGCGCATGATTGACAGCCTCGACATCCCGGCGACGGTGCTGCGCCCGGCGTACTTCATGCAAAACGACCGGATGGTCCAGCAGACGATCCAGGACTATTCGGTGTACCCGATGCCCATCGGCTCGGCCGGTGTCGCCATGATTGATACGCGGGACATTGCCGATATTGCCGTTGCGGAGCTGCTGCGCCGCGATCGGGCAGCCACTGCGCTGGAGCGCGTGACGCTGGAGCTGGTTGGGCCGCAGGCGCTGACGGGGGCCGATGTGGCCAAACTCTGGAGTTCGGCCCTGGGCCGTGAGATAGCCTACGGCGGCGATGACGTTGCCGCGTTTGAAACACAGTTGGCTGCCTACGGTCCGGCCTGGCTGGCGTATGACATGCGTCTGATGATGGAAGGTATCCAGGCGTTCGGCATGCAGGCAGCGCAGGGCGCTGTGGCGCGGCTTGAGGCGATCCTCGGGCGCCCGTTGCGCAGGTATCAGGACTTCGTGGGCGAGTCGGTGACGACTACTGCCGCTTAAGCCTCCTGTAACCCGTGGCGAGGGAGTTTGCTCCCGCTGGGCCGCGAAGCGGTCCCGGAAAATGGGCCTGCTACGCAGTCCAGCGGGAGCAAGCTCCCTCGCCACAGTGCTGGGCTCTTTCTTAACGGACTGGCATTACGGCTCGACCGCTCCTGGGAGATTGAATCAGGGATGAAACCTGCGCCCCAGCGCATCCAGGCGGACGGCGATCGGTGGCAGGCGTTCGCTGCTGCGGGCCAGGGTTTCCACGTCGTCGGCGGTGTTTTGCGCGATGTGCTGCACCGATTGCAGGCGCTCGACAATTTCCAGGTTCGCCGAGCTCTGCTCGCGGGTGGTGGTGACGATGCGGCCATTGAGTTGGTCGATATGTGCAATGTCTTCGCCGACGGCGCGCAGCATATCGACAGCCACCTGGCTGTCTTCCACGCAACGCTCCACCCCCTGGCGGCTATCGTGCATGGCTTCGACGGCCTGGCGACTGCCTTGCTGCAGGCCTTCGATGATGGTTCTGATTTCCTGGGTGGAGAGGGCGGTGCGCTGGGCCAGGCTGCGCACCTCGTCGGCGACCACCGCAAAGCCACGGCCTTGCTCGCCGGCGCGGGCGGCTTCGATGGCGGCGTTGAGGGCGAGCAGGTTGGTCTGGTTGGCGATGCTGCTGATCACCTCCAGCACCGAACCGATTTGCTCCGCCTGCACGGCCAGCGATTGCACGGTCGATTCGGTGCCATTGATGCGCGAGGCCAGTTGCGTGATTTCATGCTGGGCACGCCCCACGCTTTGCTGACCGCGCTCAATCTGCTGGCTGGCCTGACCCGCATGCTCCACGGCCTGTTCGACGTGCACAGTGATGTGGCCGGTGGCGTCTTCCATGCGCTGCATCGAGCCGGTCATTTCATTGATTTGCGCCAGTTGATGCCGCGCGCCTTTTTCCAGGGTGCCGCTGGCGGTGGCCAGTTCCTGGCCGAGTTGGCCCAGGCCATGGGAGTCGCGCGCGACGCCGTCGATCAGGTGGGTAAGCTGCTGCAGGAAGTGGTCGAAGCGCTTGGCCAGGGACACGTGCTCCTTGTCCTCACCCTTGGCCGTTTCTTCGCTGAACTGCGAGGTGACGGCGAGCATTTTTTCCAGCATTTCCTGGCTTTCAACCGCTTCGGCGTGGCTGTGCACGGCGAGGTAGAGCAGGGCGACGCTTTCCATCACCACATAGAAGGCGTGCACGAAGATCATGGTCCAGCCGCCGTGATGTTGCATCACAAACACCGGCCAGCCTTGATGCTGCAGGGCGTGGAACACCAGGTGATGCACGGCGATGGTCAGCGCCGCCACCAGGATCGGCAGCCAGTCACGGTAGAACGTCAGCACGGCGAGCAGCGCGAAGATACCGAAGTGCGCTTCGATGACTCCCTGCGCCTGGTTGATGTGCAAGGCTGCCATCACCATCAGGCCGGCACCGAGTGCGCAGCGCATCACGCGAGTGCCGCCGATGGCGCGATACAGCGCGGTCAGCACCACGCCGGTGCCGCCACCGACGATCACCGCCTGGGTGAAAGTGTCATGCCAGAAACCCAGCCCGAGGGAGAACAGGAACATCAGCCAGATCAGCGCCAGCATGATGCGGTCGGCCTTGCGGTAGTGCTCCAGAAAGCGCGTGCGGAGGGGCATTCACGGTTACTCCATGTGGTTTGGCCAGGAATCAAGCACGCGGCGTGCCACGCGCATGGCGGGTCAAGAGCCAGGTGGGTGCGGCGACAAGATACGGCAATCGGTTATCGGCACGCCGCAGGGAGACTTTAAGAACGGCTGCCCGGGCAGGCAGCCGTGATCGCAATGACGATCAGAAGCTGTACTTGGCCGTCAGCATCATATTGCGCGGGCTGCCGTAGGCGTCGCCGCCATAGCTGACGCTTTCGGAGATGGACTGGTAGTAGTGCCGGTCAAAGATATTGTTGGCGTTGAGCTGCAGATCCAGGTGCTGGTTGACGCGATAGCCGGCCATCAGGTCGGTGACGGCGTAGCCGCCTTGCTTGAGCCGATAGGTGCTGCCGTCCGCCAGCTGGATGTCGTTGTACATGCGGCTCTGCCAGGACACATTGCCGCCCACGCGAAGTTTTTCCAGCGGGCCCTGGAAGTTGTAGCGGGTGGTGACCTTGAACAGGTGTTCCGGGGTGTCGGTGTCGAACTGCTTGTTGACCTTCTGCGGGTTGGCGTCGTCCTTGATCGTGTGGGTGCGCGCGTAGGTGTAGCCACCGCCGACCTGCCAGTTCTCGGTCAGGGCGCCCTGCAGTTCGAAGTCGATACCCTGGCTGCGAATCTCGCCCGAGGCCTGATAGCAGGCCGCCTGCGGGCAGTCCGGTACAACGATCTGTACGGCGCGGTTTTCCTGGTCGACACGAAACAGCGCCACGCTGGCATTCAGCGCGCCGCCCAGGTATTCGCCCTTGATGCCCACTTCATAGTTTTTGCCAACGATGGGCTTAAGCGGGGTGGCGCCGGTGCTTTTTTCCTTTTGCGGCGTGAAGATGTCGCTGTAGCTGGCATACGCCGAGTGCTGGTCGTCCAGCTCGTAGATCAGGCCTGCGTAGCGGGTGAGATTGCGGGTGACCTTATAGTCGCCGTCGCCATCGCGGTTGTCATAGTCGTACCAGTCCAGGCGTCCGCCGAGAATCAGCTTGAGCGGGTCGGCCAGGCTCAGGCGGGTGGTCACATAGACACCGTCCTGGGTGGTGACGTCGCGCTGGTTGTTGGTGCGGGTAAAGTTCGGTTTGCCGGCATTGATCGGCCAATTCATGTCGTACGGGCTGTAATTGTGGGTGGTCATGTCGTAGATGCGTTTGCTGGCGCCCACCACCAGCTCATGGGTGCGCCCGAAGGCCTGGAACGGGCCGCTGGCAAAGGCGTCGAGCCCCGCCTGGTTTTCATCGAAGGCGGCCTGGTAAACCGTGCGGGCCAAGGTATTTTCGACCCAGCGCGACTGGTAGGAACCGGAGAACAGCGCGTTCTGTTCGGCGTAATTGGCGTTGACCTGCAGTTTCCAGTCGTTGGCCAGTTGCTGGCGCAGTTCGACGAATACGGTGTTGATCTCCTGGTCCTTGTTTTCCCAGTCGGTGCCGGGGTTGTAGGAACGCGACAGGTCCAGGTGATGCCCATCCAGGCCGATCATCGACGAGCCCCAGAAGTAGTTGGTCTTGTCTTTCTGGTTGGAGTAGCCGAGGGTCAGGCGCGTGTCCTCGCTCAGGTCGGCTTCGGTCACGGCATAGAACAGACCGTGATCCTGTTCGGCCTTGTCGATGAAACTGTTGGCATCGCGGTAGGAGGTGACCACCCGGCCACGCCAGGTGCCGCTGTCATTGAGGGGGCTGGAGGCGTCGAGCTCGCCACGGTAGTCGTCCCAGCTGCCGGCAGCGCCGGTCAAGGTGACTTTCTGCTCGTCCAGGGGCCGCTTGCGAATCAGGTTGATGGCCGCCGATGGGTTGCCGGCGCCGGTTACCAGGCCGGTAGCGCCGCGTACTACCTCGACGCGATCAAACATCGCCAGGTTCGGTTGAGCCCCTACATTGACACCGTTATAGCCACTTGGAATGCCGTCATACATAAGGTTGTCGACGTTGAAACCGCGCGCAGTGTAGGCCTGCCGGCCGGGGCCGTTGGAGTAGTTGAGAAACAATCCCGGCGTAGCATTGACCACATCGTTGATGCTGGTCATGGCCTGGTCATCCATGCGCTGACGCGTAATCACGGTCACGGCCTGCGGGGTTTCGCGCAGGGTCAGCGGCAGCTTGGTGGCGGTGCTCATGGAACCTGTGGTGTACGACTCAGACCCCTCGGTGGTTTCGCCAAGCTGCTGGCCGGAAACCTCTGTGGCACCCAATTCTATGGTGGCTGGCGGTGTGCCAGCGTCGGCGGCAAAGGCCGCATGGGAAGTGGTCAGACAGATAGCCATTGCTATCAAGCTGGGTGAAAACACTTTGCCGCCGTGGTGTTGCACAGACATGAACATAGCTCTCCCGGGATGCCGTCCGTGGCGAATAATAAATCTGTTGATAATTATTCGCATCAGTGTGGCAGATCAGGTCTGTGGGAAAAAGCCTACAAGATGAATCAGTTAACGAATTTTTCACGCGCGGAGGGGTGGCGTTTTGCCGCCTCTGTCTAGATGAATACGATTTCGTAAGGCTCACGCATGCGCTCCAGCAATACCTGGGCGAGCATCGGCGCCAGCCCGATTGTGGGGTCGCCCGTAAGCTGGCTGGCGTAGGCATGCACGGCGTGGAGCTTGTGCGCCACGCTCCAGGTGTCCAGACACAACCGGCGCGCACGCTGCCACGGCATCAGCGAGCCCTCGCGCACGGGCCAGTGCCAGGCCCACATCGGCAGCTCATACAGTTGCGCGCCCACCTGATTGCATGCAGTGGCGCTGGCGCGACCGACGGCTTCGTGATCATCGTTGCCGTCATGGCGCCAAGTGGTGAACACCACATCACCTGGCATCAGGTAACGGGCGATGAACTGGCTCATCAGGTGTTCGTGGTTGGCCAGGGCGTTGTCGCAGAACCCGCCACGGATCCATTTCAGGCTGTGCAACGGCATGCCCAGGCGGCGCAGCGCCTCGGCGCTTTCCTGAGGACGAATCACACTCAAGCGGCCGGCCGACCAGACCCGGGAGCCGGGGTGGCTGGCGCTGCCATCGGTGATGGAAATCAGTTTCAACGGGTGTTGGCGGGTGCTGAGCATTTGCAGCAAGCCCCCGCAGATGAGCACTTCATCGCCCGGGTGGGGCGCGATCACCACCACACGGGCACTGGGCGGTACGAGGCCGGTCAACGTGATAACGGGCATCTGCGCCAACTGTGGCGCGCTGTTCCAGATTTGCGCGGGACCGCGACGGCCCTCGCTTAGCGAGGCAGTTTTCATGGGGTGTCACATCCTTGTCGGTTGACGCTCTGGTGCTCACCTCAGGCTCCGCTGCGGTGAGTGCGCGGCGCTCCGATCCTGGAGCGCTGTGCGAGACGTTCTAAGCATAGACAAGGAAAAATAAAGGCAACGTCGTATTTTTACGAAACGTGCAGCAGGCCCTTCAAGTAGTCACCGAAACCACCCTGGGCGCGACAATCCAGGCGTGCGCTGGTGATCACTTGCGGGGAATGGCTCCAGGCGATCGAAGCGCCACAGCGCTCCAGGTTGCGCACCAGTTGCACATCCTCATGACAGGCCAGCGGTTCAAAGCCACCGGCCTGTAAATAGGCGCTGGCGCTGACGCCCAGATTGGCGCCGTGGATATGCCGATGCCCGTCGCGGGCTTCGTAGGCCTGGTGATAGCGGATCTGCGCAGCAGCGTCGAAGCCCTCGCTCCAGGCGTCCACCGTCACGGTGCCGCATACCGCGTCGCAGCCCAGCGCCAGTTGCGCCACCAGCCAGTCCGGGGCGACGCGGCTGTCGGCGTCGGTACAGGCAATCCAGCGCGCGCCCAGGTCCAGCAGATGGCGTGCGCCGGCACCGCGGGCATGCCCGACATTACGCGCCTGCACCGGCAGGCTGTGCACCCCGTGGGCGCGGGCAATCGCCGCACTGCCATCGCTGCAACTGTCGAGCACGACCAGGATTTGCACCGCTTCACCCTGCAACCCGGGATGATTGGCGGCGATTGAGGCCGCGTCCAGACAGTCGCCCAACAGCGCCTCTTCGTTATGCACCGGAATCAGGATGCCGATCATCGCAGGCCCTCGAGGCTTGCCACCGAGGCGTCGTCACGGCCCCACAGGTCGAGCAGGAAATCCTCTTCGTGGTGCCGTACTACCGCGTGCAGACCCAGTCGTCGCTCGAGCAGCGCGTGCACTTGTTCGGCGGTTTGCGGACACCCCTCGATGCGCGGTCGCCAATGGCAGGCCAGCAGTTGGCCGTCCTGCGTCAAGGCGGCGAGGCAGCGGTCAGCCAGGCGCTCGAGATCAGCGGGGTCCAGGTAGTAACAGAACTCACTCAACACGATCAGCTCGAATTGCCCCGCCGGCCATTGTTCAGGCAACCAGCGTTGCTCTATCTGCACGTTGGAAAACCCTGCCAGTCGCTTGCTCGCCAGCGCTACCGCAGCGCTCGCCGTGTCGCAGCACAGCAAGCGATCACAGCGCGTTGCCAGCTCGGCGCTCAACTCGCCATTGGCGCAGCCGGGTTCGAAAATCGAGGCGTAATGGGCGCGGGTCAGGACTGCCAGGGTCAACGCGCGTTTGCGTCGTTCGTACCAGCGTTGACGAAACGCCCAGGGGTCGTCGTTGCCGGCGAACATCTGGTCGAAATAGGGGGTTGTCACACTCAAACGAACACCACTTCAAAAGGTTGCAGCAAACGCTCCACCACATAGGGCGCCAATACGGGCGGCAGGCCGACTTGCGGATCGCCCTCCAGCTGGCTGGCGAAGGCGTGGATGGCGTGGCGTTTGCGCGCCACTTTTTCAGGCGTCAACGGGATCTTTCGCGCACGCTCCCAAGGCACCATGCCATCTTCTGCGGTCGCCCAGTGCCAGGTCCACACGGGCAGTTCGTACAAGGTGGCGCCGACCGCCTGGGTGGCTTTCGCACTGGCGCGGCCGACAGCCTCGTGGTCGCAATGCCCGTCGTCGCGCCATGTGGCAAACACCACATCGTTGGGCTTGAGATAGCGCTGGATGAACACCGCCAGTTCTTCTTCGCGCTCGGCGACTTTGCTGTCGGTGAACCCGGCACGCAGCCACTTCAAACTGTGCAGCGGCACCCCCAGGCGGTGCAGCGCCTGGGCCGATTCCTGGGGGCGTACTACGCTCAGGCGCTGCACCGGCCAGCGTTTGGACCCCGGATGACTGGCGCTGCCGTCGGTCACCGAAATCAGCTGAATGGGCCGGCCCAGCGCAGCCAGGCCTTGCAGCAGACCGCCGGAACCCAGCACTTCGTCGTCCGGATGCGGCGCAACAATGACCGCGCGCCGCCCCTCGGGCACCAGTTGCTCAACGCTGACATGGGGCAGTTCAGCCAGGCGCGACGACGTCTGCCAGTAATGCAATGACGTGCCCTGGCCGACAATCGGGTTGGGTTTCATAACTGCCACCTCCCGGACGGTTCGCCGGCGACTTGTTCGCCCAGGGCTGCCAGGTCCCGCTCGGCATGACTTTGACGTACGTACACCGGCAAGTCGGCCATCAATTGGGCGAAGTGCGGGTCCTTGCAATAAGGCCCCGCGCCTACGGCACGGCCGACATGATGGATCACCTGCTCGACGGTTTCCTCCACGCACGCGCGCACCTGCTGGGCCAGGAGCCGGGCGTCGGCGGTCGGGGCCCGGTCGACCTGCATTGCACTGGCGCGCAGCACGCACGCCGCACTGTTCAAGGCGCTGTCCACCGCGCCGAGGTGGGCCATGGCATGGGGTTCGGGATGCTTGCCGCACTGCTCGCGCAGCACTTCGGCCAGGCGCTGCGCCCCGCCATACCAGCACGCCGCGATGCCGATGCCGCCGTGCCAGAAGCCTGGGCGGGCCAGGTAGTCGCCTGGCCCGCCCACCGCAAGCCCTCGGGCCTCATGAAAGACGACCTCGACACTGCCGGTGGCCGCCATGCCCACCGCGTCCCAGCCGTCGTCCGTCACCCTGACGCCGGGCTGGTCCATCAGCACGGCCACCAGTTGCTGGCGATCGTCTTCATCCCACGCAGTCAACAACCCGTGCGAGACAACGGATGCCCCCGAGCACCAGGCTTTACGCCCGTCGACGATCAGCCTTTGGCCGTCGCGCCGCACGCGCACCTTGGCGCTCGGCGGTTCGGCGGCCCACATCCCCCAGGTGCTGCCCAACGGCGGCAGCGGGCTGTCGAGTTCGGCAATGATCGCCAGTGCATCGGTGTGGCCTTCAAACAGCTTGCACAAGCGCAGGTCGTGGCCGGCGACTTGCGCCAGCCCGCTGTAACGCTCCAGCGTCTGGCCGCTGCCGGGCAACGGCAGCTGGTCCAGACCTTCCTCCTGAAGGTCCTTTAAGGCATTACCCAGGGCTTGCGTATTCGCATAGCCCCGGTAGCCGGAAAGGAATCCGTGCAACGCCATTTCACACCTCGTCGTCGTGATGCAGCTCAAACAGCAGCAGCGAGCGGCCGGTGGCGGCGTACTCGTGCTCAAAGTCAAAGCGCTCCTGGCCACGGACTGCCGGGTCATTGGTATCGAGCAGGCAATTCCAGTACTCGCCCTGAGGCACCGGTGGCAGGCGGAAATTGACCATGTCGTGATGGGCGTTGACCACCAGCAACAACGTCGCATCGCCGCCGGCACGGCGAATCCCGGTTTCCTGGGCGCGGCCATCCATCAGCATGCCCAGGCAGCGACCATTGCTGTCTTCCCACTGCTCGGTGGTCATTTCATTGCCATCCGGCGCCAGCCAGGTGACGTCTTTTACACCGATATCTTCATTGTAGTCGCCGACCAGGAAGCGCCCACGGCGCAGGATCGGGTACGCCAGGCGCAGCTTGATCAGGCGCTTGACGAACTTGAGCAGGGCCTTGCCGTCGTCGTCCAGGTCCCAGTTGACCCAACCGATCTCGCTGTCCTGGCAGTAGGCATTGTTGTTGCCGTGCTGGGTGCGGGCGAATTCGTCCCCGGCCACGATCATCGGCGTGCCTTGGGCCAGCAGCAGAGTGGCGAAGAAGTTGCGCATCTGGCGCAGACGCAGCGCGTTGATTTCCGGGTCGTCGGTGGGGCCTTCGACGCCATGGTTCCACGACAGGTTGTTATTGCTGCCGTCCTGGTTGTTCTCGTCGTTGGCTTCGTTGTGCTTGTCGTTGTACGACACCAGGTCGTGCAGGGTGAACCCGTCGTGGGCGGTAATGAAGTTCACCGAGCTGTAAGGCCGGCGTCCACGGTGGTTGAACATCTCGCCCGAGGCGGTCATGCGCCCGGCAAAGTCCGCCAGTTGGCCGTCGTCGCCTTTCCAGAAGGCGCGCACGGTGTCGCGGAAACGGTCGTTCCATTCCACCCAGCCCGGCGGGAAGTTGCCCACCTGATAGCCGCCTGGCCCGCAGTCCCAGGGTTCGGCGATCAGTTTGAGCTGGCGCAGGATAGGGTCCTGGCGGCACGCTACAAGGAAACTGTGACGTTCGTCGAAACCGTCGCGGTAGCGCCCGAGGATCGTCGCCAGGTCGAAGCGGAAGCCGTCGACGTGCATCTCGGTGGCCCAGTAACGCAGGGAGTCGGTGACCATCTGCAGCACGCACGGGTGACTCAGGTCCAGGGTGTTGCCGGTGCCGGAATCATTGATGTAGAAACGCTTTTCATCGGGCATCAGCCGGTAGTACGAGGCGTTGTCGATGCCGCGCATGGACAGGGTAGGGCCGCGCTCGTTGCCTTCGGCGGTGTGGTTGTAGACCACGTCGAGGATCACTTCGAGCTTCTGCTCATGCAGGTGCGCGACCATCTCCTTGAACTCGGCGATCTTGCCGCTGGCCAGGTAGCGCGGGTCGGGGGCGAAAAACGCAATGCTGTTGTAGCCCCAGTAATTGGTCATGCCTTTTTCCAGCAAATGCTGGTCGTTGACGAAGGCATGTACCGGCAACAGCTCGACCGAGGAAACCCCCAACTGACGGATATGCTTGAGCACGTCGTCTTCCATCAGCCCCGCGCAGGTACCGCGCACGGATTCGCCGACCGAAGGGTGGCGCATGCTGATGCCGCGCAGGTGGGTTTCATAGATGATCGTGCGGTCCCATGGCACTCGCACCGGCTGGTCGTTGCCCCAGGTGTGCGCCGGGTCGATGACCTTGCACTTGGGCACGAACGGTGCGCTGTCGCGTTCGTCGAAGCTGAGGTCGTCGTCGGGGTGGCCGATGGTGTAGCCGAACAGCGCTTCGGACCATTTGAGTTCGCCCACCAACTGCTTGGCATAGGGGTCGATCAGCAATTTGTTGTGGTTGAAGCGATGGCCGTTTTCCGGGTCGTAAGGGCCATACACACGGTAGCCGTAAATCAGCCCGGGATGGGCGTCGGGCAGGTAGCCGTGGAAGATTTCATCGGTGTATTCGGGCAGCTCGATGCGCTCCAGCTCCACTTCGCCGGCAGCGTCGAACAGGCACAGCTCGACCTTGGTGGCGTTGGCGGAAAACAACGCAAAGTTGACGCCCAGGCCGTCCCAGGTGGCGCCAAGCGGGAAGGGCAGGCCTTCACGAATCCGCGACGGCTCATGGTCCGGCGTGGTTGAGGCTTTATCGGGTTGGCTCATGGTGTTGCTCCTGCAAGGGTTCTTTTTTTCGGGCCGAACGCGGCCGTACTGACAGTTATTCAGCGTATGACGTAGAGAGATGAAGGCCCCCTGGCGGCAATGCGCTCAGGGGGCGCGGCGATTGATAAGCTTAGGGTTTGGGCTTTTTCGGTGCTGCGGGCTTCTTTGGCGCAGGCTTGGCGGCGTCAGGCGCCGCAGGCTTGGCTTTGGCTGCAGGCTTGGGCGCGGTCTTGGGTTTGGCGGCCGGCTTGGGCTTGCTGGGTGTCAATGCTTCGGCTTCGGCCAGTTTGCGCGCCATTTCCCAGTGCCGTGCGTCTTCACCGTGGGGCTTGCCTTCGGACTCCCAGATCTGGTGCGCCAGTTCGCGGATGCGTTTGTCTTCATTACTCATCACACACTCCTCAGAAAATGTTCAGCTTTCTTGAATATCGGCATTGATAAAAACATTGACCGGGAAATCCCCCAGGGCAGCGCTGATCAACAGCTCCTTGTCTGGTGTGACTGCGCTCGTCTGAAAAAGTCCCTTCCAGTTTTGTGTTGTGGCGGCGAACGGTAATTTCACCCGGGTATCGCCCCAAACCTGGGCAGGAATCAGGGGCTGCAGCACATTTTCGAGCAGGCGCCGGGTCCAGCGCGGCACCACCACGAGCACGTGTTTGCCTTGGTGCTCGCGGCAAAAAGCAACAACGTGCTCGGCCTGCTGGCCAACCACCTCGAGGGCCGTGTAGGCACCGTCGCTGAACAGCTCGACGTTAGCCTTGCGCAAGGCCAGCACCTGCGCCATCACCGCCTGTTTGATACGCCCGTCGCGCCAGTTGGACAGCAGTTCACCGATGTCCGCCGGGTTATCCAGTGCGCGTTGCCGCGCGGGGAAGTCCACCGGGCGCCGGTTGTCCGGGTCGACCAGGCTGAAGTCCCAGAACTCATCGCCCTGGTACACGTCCGGTACACCCGGCACGCTCAGATGCAGCAAAGTCTGCGCCAGCCCGTTCAAGGCCCCGGCGGGGGCGATGGCCTGGGCGGCGTCGGCAAGGGCGTCGCGCAATGGCTTGCCGGCTTCACTGAGCAATACGCGCTGCAGGAAACTCTCCACGCCGTGTTCATAGGCCTCGTTCGGCGCGCTCCAGCTGCTTTGCAGTTTGGCTTCGCGCAGGGCTTTCTGCTGCCACTGCCACAGGCGTTGCTGATAGGCCTCAAGATCAGGTTTCGGCTCCAGCGGCCAACTGCCGAGCAGCACTTGATAGAGGATCAACTCGTCGCCGGCCGAGGGGCTGTCGGCCGTCTCGCGCAACGGCGCGGCCAGGCTGCGCCAGCGTTCGACCTGCTCGGCATACCAGGGCGCGCACTCGCTCAGCACCGCCAGGCGCGCGCGGGTATCTTCGCCACGTTTATGGTCGTGGGTGGCGGTGGCCAGCAGGTTGTGCGGGAAGGCTTTCAGACGCTGCTGGTTGGCCCCATGGAAATCGGCCAACGGCGCGCTGAACTGCTCGGTGCTGAAGCCCACGTCGTTACGCGACAGCAACACCGCCGAGCGATAGAACGCCGTGTCTTCCACGGCCTTGGCCGCAGCGGGCGAGGTCAGTTGCTGGAAGCGCACGCAGGCATGCTTGAGTATCTTGCGCTCGCGGCCCAGGGGGCGATTGCGCCAGGGTTGACCACCCAACCATTTCTCCAAGTGGTCAAGTACTTGCCAGTCGCCCTCGCTCAGGGTGCTGCGCGCGCCCTCCATGGCCTGCTGGAACACCTTGTCGTCCGCCGCGCTGCGCCCGCGCGCACTGATATAGGTGCGATATACCGGGAAATGCACGATCAGTTCCTGCAACGCCCGGCGGATCGCGCCCAGGGTCAGGTCGCGGGTCATCACGTCGTCCCGGGCCACTTGCAACAGGGCCTGAGCCACGCTCTCGAAATCGCCGCCCAACGAACCATTGAGGATTTGCTGGCGTGCCAGCCGTGCTTCGTCCATAAACGCCGATGGCCGTTCGCTGTGGCGCGACCATAACTCGGCCAGCGGCGCGAAACCGTCCGGGTGATGCTGCATCAACGACAGCTGGTTCATGAATTCGTAGCCGGTGGTGCCGTCCACTTGCCAGTCTTCGCGCAAGGTCTCGCCTTCACCGAGGATCTTTTCCACAAAGATCGGCAAATGCCGCGCAGGCGACAGTGCATCCACTCGGCGGCGCAGCTTGCGGCAATAGCCGCGCGGGTCGGCCAGGCCGTCGATATGGTCGATGCGCAAGCCGTCGATCAAGCCTGCGCTGATCAACTCGAAAATCTTGCCGTGGGTGGCTTCGAACACTGCCGTGCGCTCCACCCGCAGGCCACCCAGTTCGTTGACGTCGAAAAAGCGCCGCCAATTGATGTCGTCCGCCGCGGTGCGCCAACTGGCCAGGCGGTACGTCTGCTCTTCCAGCAGCCGATGCAGGCGCGCGAAGCCCTCAGGCGTACGCCCGTCGAACGCGGCGAGGCGCTGTTCGATGGCGGGTAACACCTCGCTGGCGCGCTCGGCCAGTGCCTGTTTCAGCCAGCCGGCTTCGGCGTAGGCGTCGTCCTGGTACGCCAGGGCGGCGAAGCGCTCGGCCAGCGGCTTGAGCGGTTCCTCGTTGCCGAGGATCAGCGCATAGTCGCGTGGGCAGATCGGGAAACGATGTTCGTAGTGCTCAACGTAAAATGCCCCCTGCGCCGCTTCAAACTTCAGCACCAGGCTGCCGCTCTGCAAGGCTTCGCCGTAATCGCTGCCCAGGAACGGCATCAGCAGTTGGCCCTTGAGCAGCGGGTCCGGTGAATGCCATTGAATATCGAAGAATTCGCTGTAGGGACTCAAGCGACCCCATTCCAGCAGGTCCAGCCACCAGGGGTTGTCAGCGCCGCCCACGGCCATATGGTTGGAAACGATATCGAGGACCAGGCCCATGTCGTGTTCGCGCAACGCGGCAACCAAGCGCTGCAACGCGGCTTCGCCGCCCAGTTCCGGGTTGACGCAGGAGGGGTCGACCACGTCATAGCCATGCATCGACCCGGCCCGTGCCTTGAGCAGGGGCGAGGCGTACAGGTGGCTGATGCCCAGGCGGGCGAAATACGGCACCAGCGGCACCGCATCATCCAGGGTAAAGCCTTTATGAAATTGCAGGCGCTGGGTAGCGCGCAGGGGCAGTGCTTTCATCGGTCACGCTCATAGGTTTGGTTGCGCGCAACGGCCAGCAGCTCGAGGCGGCGCGCGGCGCCGGCATTGTCGAGCAGGCTGGACGCTTCGCCGGGCAGGCGGCGGCGCCAATTGGGGTGGGTGTCGGTGGTGCCGGGCAGGTTAGGCTGTTCTTCCATGCCCAGCGCATCCTCCAGGGGCAGCAGCACCAGCGGCGCACGGGTGTGGCCGAGGTAGCGCACGCTGGCATCGATCATGTGGTCGGTGTCGTTGCGGATCTCATCGACGAAATTCTGCGGGTCCTGGCTCAAGGCCTGGCGCAATGCCTGGCGTTCGCGCAGGCGGTGTTCGCTCCATTGATCGACGGTCGGCGCGTCGATCAGGCCCAATTCGATATTCCATTCGATGTCACGGCTGTGCCACCAGCCATTGAGCGTCGGCAAATCATGGGTGCTGGTGGTGGCCAGGGCGTTGTCGGGCCAGTCGAGGATCGGCCTGAACTGGCCTTCATGGTTTTGCTCGAACAGCAACACACGCATGCCCAGGATCGCCCGGCTGCTGAGTTTTTCGCGCAGGCCGTCGGGCACGGTGCCGAGGTCTTCACCAAGCACGATGGCCTGGTGACGGTGGGACTCAAGGGCCAACAGCCGCAGCATGTCGTCCACCGGGTAATACAGGTAGGCGCCTTCGCGCGGTGAAGCCCCGTTAGGGATGACCCACAGGCGTTGCAGGCCCATCACGTGGTCGATGCGCAGGCCGCCGGCGTGGGCGAAGTTGGCCCGCAGCATTTCAATAAAGGCACGGAAACCGTTGCGTTTGAGCCCCTCGGGGGAAAATGCGGAAATGCCCCAGCCCTGGCCCGCACGGTTGAGAATGTCCGGTGGCGCGCCGACGGTCAGGTCCGCGAGCAGTTCGTCCTGGCGACTCCACGCCTGGCTGCCACCGCCGTCCGCACCCACCGCCAGGTCCGCGATCAGGCCGATGCCCATGCCGCTGCCACGCGCGGCCTGTTGCGCACGCTGCAGACTGCGCGCGATCAGCCACTGGGTGAAAGCGAAATAGCCGATTTCGTCACGGTGCTCTTCGGCGAACTGCGCCAGCGCTGGACTCTGCGGTGTACGCCAGTCCTGCGGCCACTGGCGCCAGTCGAGGTCTTCCCCGGCGGCGGCGCGCAACGCTTGCACCGCTTCGAACCGACAGTGGTTTTCCAGGGCTTCGCCGCCTGTCTGGCGAAAGCTCTGGAAGTCGGCATGTTGTGGATGGTGGCCGTGGCGGAAGTCGTCATACAGGGCGCGCAGCAGGCGCTGCTTGGCCTTGGCGGCGGCAGGCCAGTCGATCAGGGTGAGCTGTTCGAGCTCGTGCAGTTCCTCGGCCAGGCCCGTGGCCTCGATGGCATTGCGCACTTCACGTTCGCCCAGGATGCATTCCGGCGAGGCATACAGGCTGTTGAGAAACAGCCGGCTGGAAGGCGAGTAGGGGCTGTAGCGCTCGGTGTCGGCACTGAACATGGCGTGCATCGGACTGATCGCCAGGGCGTCGGCCCCGCGCTCGGCGGCCGAGCGGGCCAGGTGCTCCAGGGCCAGGGTGTCGCCGAAGCCACCGTCGCCGAGGCGGCGCAGCGAGTAGAGCTGGGCACTGAGGCCCCAGGCGCGGGCGGGGTGGGTGTCGACCGCCTCGGCCACGCTATGGCACTGGGCGGGGGCGACGGCGAGGGTGAAGGTCTGGCCGTCGATATGCGCCTGATGGTAACCAAGGGCGATCACGCCCGGCAGCACGGCATCCCCATCAAGCCGCAGTTCCAGGCTTTCGCCATGTTCCAGTTGCACGCGGCACGGCGTGTCCGGTGCAAAAAAACGCGCGAGGTCCAGCCCTTCACCGCTGTCGACGGTCATCAGCGGCGGTAGATGCTTATCCTGCTGTGCCTGCTCCAGTTCCTGCAGGCTGGCCTCGATCTCGGCCTCGGTATCGGCCGGGTGACCGAGCCCCTTGAGCACGGCGCGCAGGGCGTCGGGCTTGACGTGTTGCGGGCGACCGTTGGCATCGATCCAATCGACGGCCAGGCCCGCACGGCTGGCGAGTATTTCCAGGTTCGCTTCGCTCAAGACTGTTCTCCAGCAGGGAATAAGGACACGCGTGCGCTGAAGGGCGGCAACTGCGCCGCCGCAGGGTCGGCAGGCGTTTGAAAGATCACGTGAGGCGAAGCCTGATGGTCGACGGGCTCGGCGCTCAGGTTCAAATCGATGTGCAGCACGCTGCCATTGCCCAGCCGCCAGCGCGCCGTGACCGCGCCGTCGGCCAGCACTCGCGCGCCCAAGGCCACGCTGCCGGGCAGATGGGGCACCACATATTGATGACGCAGGCTCAGCAAGTGACGATAGAACTGGGCATGCTCGTTCTCCGCCAGGGTTGGCCTGGATTGCAGGAAGGTCGTCAAGGCGTTGGGGTCGGGGATGCGCTCGCGCTGCTCGGGGTCATGAAACGCGGCGAAATCGGCGAACTCGTTGCGTCGACCTTCACGCACGGCCTGCGCCAGCTCACCGTGATGGTCGGTGAAAAACAGGAACGGCTCGGCAGCATTGACCTCATCGCCCATGAACATCAGCGGGATCATCGGCGACAACAGCAACAGCGCGGTCGCTGCCTTCAACGCCTGGGGCGGGCACAGCTGGTGCAGGCGTTCACCCAAGGCTCGATTGCCGATCTGGTCGTGGTTCTGTAGAAACACCACGAACGCGGTGGGCGGCAATTCGCCGCTCGGCTCGCCGCGTGCATGGCCGTGGCGGGTGGGCTGGCCCTGATAGATAAAGCCTTCACCCAGGCAGCGCGCCAGTTTGGCCGTAGGCTGCTCGGCGAAGTCACTGTAATAGGCGTCGGTTTCGCCGGTGAGCAGCACGTGCAGCACGTTATGGAAGTCATCGTTCCATTGCGCATCGAAATCATGTTTGAGCAGGCCGGCCTGGTTCAGCTCGTTTTCCAGCACCAGCCACACATGCCGCCCTGTGTCGACCTGCTGGCGTACGCGCTGCGCGAGCTCCTGCAGGAAGCCGGGGTTGTCGATGGCGTGCACCGCATCCAGGCGCAGGCCGTCGAAGCGGTATTCCAGCAGCCACATCAGGGCGTTATCGAGGAAGAAGTCCCGCACTTCGCGGCGTTCGAAATCAATCCCCGCGCCCCACGGTGTGTGCACGTCTTCCTGGAAGAAGCCCTTGGCGTACTGGCCCAGGTAGTTGCCATCCGGGCCGAAGTGGTTGTAGACCACATCAAGGATCACCGCCAGACCGTGCCCGTGGGCGCTGTCGATCAGGTGCTTGAGCTGTTCGGGGGAACCGTAGGTGGCTTGCGGGGCGTAAGGCAGTACGCCGTCGTAGCCCCAGTTGCGCTCACCGGGGAATTGCGCCAGAGGCATCAGTTCGATCGCAGTCACGCCCAGCTCGGCCAGGCGCGGCAGGTGCTTCTCGACTTCGGCGTAACCGCCCATCGCGCCGACGTGCAGTTCGTAGATCACCGCCTCGTGCCAGGGGCGGCCTTGCCAGTGGCTGTGCTGCCATTGATAGGCAAGCGGGTCGACCACGCGGCTCCAACCGTGCACATCTAGGGCCTGGGCCCTGGAGGCGGGGTCGGGAACATCTCGTTCCCCGTCGATATTGAAGCGGTAAAGCGTCCCGGCAGGGCAGGCTATCTCCACTTCGAACCAGCCATCTGCCTGGGGCAGCATGGCCACGGATTTTCCTTCCTGCAATTCAACGCTGACATAAAACGCGTCTGGCGCCCACAAGGCGAAACGCGTGTGTTGCGCGTCCAGCATCAGTGCGCCGTGGGGCCAGGTTTCCAGAGTCCGTAACGGCATCTATGAAGACCTCTCTTGATTATTTAGTCGATTTCCCCAGTGCTTTAACCACCAGTTGTTCGTACAGCTCGGCGTAGGGTTCCACCGCCTGCGACCAGTTGAACGGTTGGGTCATGGCGCGGCTGCGCATGGCATTGAGCAGGCCTGGATAGGAGAACACCTTGAACGCGCGCTGCAGGGCGGCTTTGTAGCTGTCGACGGTGGACTCGTTGAACAGAAAACCGGTGACGCCATCCTCAATGGTGTCAGCCAGGCCGCCGGTATTGCGCGCCACCGGCAAAGAGCCGAAACGCTGCGCATACATCTGGCTCAGGCCGCAGGGTTCATAACGCGAAGGCATCAGCAGGAAGTCGCTGCCGGCGAACATGCGGCGGGCGTCGGTTTCGTTGAAGCCGATGCGCACGCCAACCTGGCCGGGGAAGCGCAGCGCCAGTTCGCGCATGGCCTGTTCCTCTTCCGGCTCGCCGCGCCCGATGATCGCGATCTGGCCACCGTTTTCAACGATGAAGCTGGCGACCGCCTCGGTCAGGTCCAGGCCTTTCTGGTAGACCAGGCGCGAGACCACGGCAAACAACGGGCCGGTGGAATCGTGCAGGCCGAACAGTTCGCGCACATGGGCGGCATTGATGGCCTTGCCTTCCCAGTCACCGATATTGAAGTTGTGGGTCAGGTGGGTGTCGGTCGAAGTTTCCCAGCTTTCGTCGATGCCGTTGGGAATCCCGCTGAGCAGGCCTTGCTGGGTCTTGCTGGCGAGAAAACCATCCAGGCCGCAGCCGAATTCCGGCGTGGTGATTTCCTGGGCGTAGGTGGCGCTGACTGTGGTGATGTGGCTGGAGTAGGCCATGCCGGCCTTGAGAAACGACATCTTGCCGTAGAACTCCATGCCTTCCTGTTGCAGGGCATGGGGCGGAATGCCCAGTTCGGGGGTGCAGCCCAGGCTCACAACGCCCTGGTAGGCGAGGTTATGAATGGTGAACAGGGTCGGGGTGCGTGAACCACGCCAGTGCATATAGGCCGGGGCGAGGCCAGCGGGCCAGTCGTGGGCGTGCACCAGGTCCGGGCACCAGTGGATCTGCGCCAGGTTGGCGGCCATATCAGCGGCGGCCAGGCCCAGCCGGGCGAAACGGATGTGGTTGTCCGGCCAGTCGCGGCCATTGTTGGCGCCGTAGGGCGTGCCTTCGCGCTCATACAGCTCGGGGCAGATCAGCACATAAATCACCAGACCGTCCTTGAGGTCCATGCGCCCGATCTTGCACGGCGGCAGCGCGGCGTGGCCACCCAGCTCGCCGATGATGTGAATCGGGTTGTCGCTTTCCATCACTTGCGGGTAGCCGGGGATCAGTACGCGTACATCGTGCAAGTGAGCCATGGCGCGGGGCAGGGCCGCCGACACATCGCCCAGGCCGCCGGTTTTCACCAGGTCGGCAAATTCGGAAGTAACAAACAGTACCTTCTTTCGGTTGGGGTTATGACTGGACACCGGCCGCACCGTATTGAGGTCGACGACCAAAGAGGTCGACCCGCCAACTGGCTGACTAACACGCTCTCCCTGAATACTTGCTGCGGCACTGATCATAATTCTCTCCAACGTGTTGGTTAGCTAATGGCCCGCTGCCATTAGCTCGATGACCGCTTCCTGCGGCCAAGCGCACAAGCGCACGACAATCTGGCAAGGCGTATGCCAGTTGCACGGATAACTAAAAAGATTGGATGGACGGGCATGTAGCGTGAATCGCGGAGTGCTCGCCTTGCCTTAAAACTTGACCAAGGGCCGAGTTGAAAAGTTTAGTTTTTTTGCGGGGTTTTTGTTTTGGAACGGACCCATCGGTCATGAGTCTAGGCCAGATCCCAGCGCTTGCCGGGTTTAGAAGGGGTTTTTGTAGGACAAAAAACTTTTAACCTTATGCTTGCTGAGGCCCAGATCCAAATGTGGGAGGGGGCTTGCCCCCGATGGCGGTGGGTCACCGCTATCGGGAGATAGGTATCTACACAACTCCGTAGTGCCCAACCGTAACCACGATGCGAAGCGAGCCGCTCTTGATCTGGCTTTTGATCTTGATCTCAGGCGCCCCGTTAAACCACGCTGGCCGAACGCAGGCTTGAATCCGTGGGCAACCCGGCAGGACGCCGGGTTAGCCGCACTGGGCCAGGGATGGCCCATTGCGGCGGCCCACGGATTCAAGCCGGAGTGAGCAACCGTGTCGAAATTCAAGCCATTTCTGCGAAATGTTTTTGATCGCGGACCATGGCATTCAGGATCGTCAGTAGCTTTCTCATACACGCAACCAGCGCCACTTTCTTCGTCTTCCCTGTAGCAAGCAGATGGTTGTAGAACCTCTCGATCACCGGGTTGTGGCGCTTCGAGGACAAGACAGCCATGTAAAGCACACTTCTCACCTCAGCTCGACCACCCCATATCCTTCTACGGCCTTTGTACTGGCCGCTATCGCAGTTAAAAGGAGCCACACCAACCAATGCAGCCACTTGTTTACGATTAACCTTGCCAAGCTCCGGAACCATCGCCAGCAGCGATAGTGCGAGCACGTTGCCAACACCTGCGACTTCGCGCAGCAAATCATAATTGGCCTTCCAGACCGGGGAAGCCTTGATGGCCTCGTGCAAGTCATCGTCTGTGCTTTTAAGGCGCTTTTGAAGCCAGATGATATGTGCCTTGATGTCTCTTCGAAGTGCCTTGAATACCGCCTGCTTTAGCCGAGACTCCTCCGCCACGATCATGTCGATGAGTTGGCGGCGTCGAGTGAGTAGGTCTGCCAGCTCACGAGCGTGTTCATCTGGTATCTCTCGAATCTCGGGTTTGACCGCCTGAGCAAACTCCGCAATCACCTGGGCATCCAAAGCATCGGTTTTAGCCAACCGACCGGTAGCTTTGGCGAAATCACGCACCTGACGAGGGTTGACGACAACGACTGGTAGTCCTGCAGCGCAAAGCTCCGCAGCCGCAAGCCGCTCATATCCCCCAGTCGCCTCCAACACCACCAAAACCGGGTCCTGAGCCTTGAGATGTTTAGCTAAACGATGGATATCTTCTTGAGTATTGAAAAACTGTTCGACTTGGCCAGTCGTGCTGACAAATGAGTCGAGCTTGTTTTTGGAAACATCAATTCCGACGAACGCAGAGTTATGATCCATGGCGTTTTCCTCACGTCCAACCTTGCAGAATCGGGCTTTGCGCCCAGGCAACCGTTCGGACTAGTTTAGAAAAGAACCTGCTTCGACCCATGCTCACTCACGATCTCGAAATCTGAGGGCACAACGGTCTGAAGCAGGTGAAAATAATCTTACAAGGGCACACCGAGCATTAGCGAGGTGCCGAGTGGTGGGGCAAGAGCGTTTTGCTTACTTTTGCGCTTTTCAAAAGTGAGCCGCTGTAAAAGCGGAACCATTAGCAGCCGTTACCGCAGAAACGGATATGTACTCGATCTGATCCAACATCCTGGTCGGCCCAGAGGCCATCGGGGGCAAGCCCCCTCCCACACAAATCAACAGCGTATGCCAACATTGTGCAGCTGAGCATTTTCATTCAAGGCATGCACTTTGTTGGTGCGTCAGCCGAGCACCCGAATGGGCGCGCCGTTCGCCCAGGCCTGAATGTCTTCGATCATCTGTTGGTAGAACTGTCGGTAGTTTTGCTCGCTGACATAACCGACATGGGGCGTGGCCAGCACATTGGGCAAGGAGCGGAACGGATGGTCATGCGGTAGTGGCTCCTGGCTATACACGTCCAGCGCCGCGCCGGCCAGTCGCCCAGTGCTCAGCGCATCCACCAGTGCCTGCTCATCCACAATCGGCCCGCGCGCCGTGTTCACCAGGCGCGCGCCGGGCTTCATCCAGCCCAACGCCTGCGCATCGACAAGGCCGCGGCTGCGCTCGCTGAGGACCAGGTGAATGGTCAGAATGTCAGCCTGCTCGAACAGCTCGCGCTTGCTGACCCAAGTCGCTCCCGACTCGGCCGCCCGTCGCGGCGTAAGGTTTTCGCTCCAGGCAATCACGCGCATGCCGAATACCTGGGCAAATTGCGCGACTTTTTGCCCGATGCTGCCCAGCCCCAGAATGCCCAGGGTCTTGCCATGCAGGTCGCCGCCCAGGCCGACCTGCCACTCGCCTGCGCGCACGGCGTTGGCTTCGGCCAGCAGGTTGCGCGTCGAGGCCATGATCAGTGCCCAAGTCAGCTCCGGCGCGGCCTGCTTGTAACTGTCGGTACCGCACACCTGGATCCCCAACGCCTTGGCGGCGGGTAGATCGATGGCGGCGTTGCGCATGCCGCCGGTCACCAGCAACTTCAGCCTGGGCAGGCCCTGCAACAAGGCCTGGTCGAAAGGGGAGCGTTCGCGCATCACGCAAATAACGTCGAACTGTTGCAAGCGTTCGACCATCGTGACGGTGTCGGCGGGAAAATCGTGCAGAAAGTGCACCTGGCCCAGGGGAGCGAGCACTGACCAATCCACCACGCCACTGGCCACTTGCTGCCAATCATCGATCACTGCGATCTGTAGTGACATGCATGCGTGCCTCAAAAAGGGTCAAAGGGCATTTAAACCCTGCAACAGCGCCTTATGAAACCGCGCCGGTTCTTCCATCTGCGGTGCATGGCCCAGGCCGGGAAATTCCACCAGGGTTGCATGGGGAATCAGCTTGGCCACCTGCTTGCCCAGCACTTGGTAATTGCCGATCCGCGCCTTGACCGCTGGCGGTGCCAGGTCCTTGCCGATGGCGGTGGTGTCGCTGGTGCCGATCAGCAGCAGGGTAGGCGCCTGCACATCCTTGAACTCGTAGTACACCGGCTGGGTGAAGATCATGTCGTAAATCAACGCCGAGTTCCAGGCCACCAGCGTGTGCCCCGGGCCCTCGTTCAGGCCGGCGAGCATGTCCACCCAGCGCTCGTATTCGGGCTTCCAGCGCCCGCCGTAATAGGTGTCGCGCTCGTATTTGCGCACCCCGTCGGCGCTCAGTTTCAGCTCGCGTTGATACCACTGGTCAACGCTCTGGTGGGGCACGCCCAGGGCTTTCCAGTCTTCCAGGCCGATGGGGTTGACCAGGGCGAGTTGCTCGGTCTGTGCCGGGTACATCAAGGCATAGCGCGTGGCCAGCATGCCGCCGGTGGAGTGACCGAGCAGCGTGGCCTTTTTAATCCCGAGTTTTTCCAGCAATTGGTGGGTGTTGAGCGCCAGTTGCTGGAAGCTGTACTGGTAATGCTCGGGCTTGCTGGAGGTGCAAAAGCCGATCTGGTCCGGCGCGATCACGCGGTAACCGGCGTCGCTCAGGGCGTTGATCGACGCTTCCCAGGTGGCGCCGCAGAAGTTCTTGCCGTGCATCAGGACCACGCTGCGCCCATTGGCCTTGCCTTTTGCAGGGACATCCATATAGCCCATTTGCAGGCTTTTACCCTGGGATTCGAAGTTGAAGCGTTCAACTGGATAGGGGTACTGAAAACCCTGGAGTTCAGGGCCGTAAGTGGCGGCAAACGCGGGCGCAGCGCTGGCCGTGAGCAGGCCGGCTACGCACAGGTCACGGATCAAAGGCATGGTCATGAGCTCCGGGAAAGATGTTCCGGATGCTGTTTGGGCAAGATTAACGGGGGATTAACACCCACTGCAGGGTGATCGCGGCAAGCACGCCGTAGCGCAGCGCCTTGGCCAGGGTGACCAGCAGCAGGAACCGCCAGAGCGGTTCGCGCATGACGCCGGCCACGAGGGTCAGCGGGTCACCGATGATCGGTACCCAGCTGAGCAGCAGTGTCCAATGCCCCCAGCGCGCGTAGTGGCTGCGCGCCTTGTCCAGTTGCCGGGTGCCGACCGGAAACCAGCGCCGCTCCTGGAAGCGCTCCACCGAACGCCCCAGCAGCCAGTTGGCCAGCGAGCCCAGCACATTGCCCAGCGTGGCGATGCCCAGCAGCAGCCACAGGTTGTAATGCCCGCTGAGCAGCAGCCCGACGAGCACGGCCTCTGACTGCAAGGGCAGCAACGTCGCCGCACCAAAGGCGGCGAGGAACAGGCCAAGGTACGCCATCAACATCGCGCGGGGGCTCGTTGCACAGGGGATTTCATGGTGGGTCTCGGAAAAGGTGCGGCACTGGGCCGTAATGCTGTTCAGTTAAGCGTATATCGCCCTCTGTAGGAGCGAGCTTGCTCGCGAAAAACTCACAGGCGCCGCGTTCAATCAGGAAGCACGCGTTATCGTTGACGTTTTTCGCGAGCAAGCTCGCTCCTACAATAAGGCATTGGGCCGGGCATTTTCCCTGAATCAGGTCAGTTAAGCGATAGAGCGGTCAACGGCTGAAGTTTTCCAGACGCTGCTTGAGGCGGTCCAGCGCAATGCCCGAGAGTGCGACCATGCGTTCATGCAAGGTCGCCAGCTGCAGTTCGGTCTCATAGGTCAATACACGTTTGAACAGCGTGCCGCCCTGTTGCGCGTGCAGGACGTAATGAATGCAGCCATCGACCGCCAGCGAGGTGAATACGGTCTTGAACTCGCCGGGGCAACAGGCAATTTGCACGCGGTAGCTCATTGGCACGCGGATGCCCAGCAGGTCGATGACTTCGGTAAAGCGAGCGCCGGCGGGCAGCGAGCCGCGGGTGCCGGTGTCGGCGCTGAGGGAGTAGGGGTGCCATTCGTGCCAGCGGTCGGGCTGGGTCACATAGTCATACACGGTCTCGACCGGCGCCAGGATGAAGCGTTCCTGGCTGATGCGCTCCAAGCGGACCGACTGCTCAATCGCGGGCATGACGCACCTCCCTGTGTGGCGAGTGTTAAACCACGAGCTGTCAGGATAGCCCGACTCCCGCGCTTTGCACGGGAGTGGTCGGGCCTGGATCAACGCACTTTGAAGCGCCCCATCAAGGCAATCACCCGGCCATTGGCTTCCAGCAGGCTCTGGGTATTGGTTTCAGTGGCATGGCCGCTGTGTACCAACTCTTCAACCATCTGTCGGATCTGCACCATGCTGCGGTTGATCTCTTCGGTCACTGCGCTCTGTTGCTCGGCGGCCGTGGCGATCTGGGTGCTGAGGTTGTTGATATGGCTGACCGAACCGGCCATCTCATCCAGGCCGGTGTTCACCCGAGCGGTGGCATCCGCCGCCGACTGGCAACTGGCCTGGGTGTTTTCCATGGCGGCTACCGACGAGCTGACGCCGGTGGTCAAGCGCGCCAGCATCTCGTTGATCTGCGAGGTGCTGGCCTGGGTGCGTGCGGCCAGTGCGCGTACCTCATCGGCCACCACGGCAAACCCGCGGCCTTGCTCGCCGGCCCGCGCCGCTTCGATTGCGGCGTTGAGCGCCAGCAGGTTGGTCTGGCCGGCGATGGCGCCGATCACCCCGAGGGTTTCGGTGATGCGCGCGGCGTCCTGGCGCATGTTCTCGACGGTGTGGGTCGCGCTGGCCACTTCGCCGATCAAGGCGCTGACGCTGGTGGACGCTTCGCCCACCACCACCCGCGAACGGTCGGCGTGCTCGCTGGCGCGCTGGGTAAAGGCCGCCGTTTCTGCGGCGTTTTGCGCGACCGTGTCGGCGGTGGAGCTCATTTCGGTGATGGCGGTCACCGTCTGATCCGTCTCCGATGCGTGGCGCAACAGGATCTGGTTGGTGTGCGCGGAGGTGTGCTGCAACTGCTCTAGGCCCGAGGCCATGGCGCCGGTGGCCTGGGTCACTTCGCCGATCATGTTTTGCAGGTAGACGATAAAGCGGTTCACCGAATGGCCGATGGCGCCCAGTTCGTCTTCGGCGCGGATGGTGATGCGCCGCGTGAGGTCGGCGTCGCCGGCGGACAGCGCGTCGATATTGCCCTTGAGCGCTTTCATGCGCTGTACCAGTTGGCGAATCGCATACGCCGCCAGCAGCACCAGCAGGATCACCATCGGAATTTGCAGCAGCGCCAGGCTGCCGAGCACATCGTTGCGCTGGGCGGTAATCAACGAGGTGGGCAGGGCGGTCGCGAGGAACCACGGGGTACCCTCGATCGGGCGCATGTAGAAGGTGCTGGCCACGCCCTGGTTGTCGAACTCGGCGCGTTGCAGGGCCTGATCGCGATGGGCGAGGGCTTTGCTGACCTGGGCGGCGAACGCCGAAGTGCCGGTCAGCTCACTGATGTTCTTCAGCACCACCGGGCCGCTGATGCGCGAGCTGTTGCTGATGATCTTGCCGTCGCCTTCGACGATCAGCATTTGCCCGCCAATGTCTTTTTCCTTGCTGGCCACCAGGTCATTGAAGAAGCCCAGGGTCACGTCGATGGTCGCCACGCCATAGGCGGCGCCGTCACGCTGGATCGCCATGGCGCAGTTGGTGCGCGGCTCCTGGCTGGCGTCGTCCTTGTAGGCCGCAGCCCAGGCGCATTGGCCACGGGGCGAGGCGAGGCCGCCCTTGTACCAGCTCTGATCGTAATAGTTGGGCGCGGCGTCGCTGTTCCAGAAGGTGTTGACCGCCAGCTTGCCCGAGGCGTCACGGTGCCAGAACGTACTGTGCTTGTTACGCCCCGGCGTGCGCTGGTTGGGCAGCGGCCAGATACCGCCGCCGAACACTTTCAGCTCGCCATATTGATCCACCAGGCCGGGCAGGACCTTGTCGATGGCATCGCTTTCAAGCAGAGGCACAGTCTGGGTGATGGTGCGTTGCTGGGCCTGAACCTTGTTCAGTTCGCCCTGGATCTGTTCGGCCACTTCGGCGACGCGGTTGAGCACCACCTGTTCTTCGGTGTCTTGCAGCTTGGGTGCGACCAACTGGCCGATACCCACGACCGTCAACACCAATAACACTAGGACGAACAGCACCAGAAACAGGGTATAGCGGGCTTGGATGGAGCGCAGTGGGGGCATGGGGCCGTCCTTACGAAGCGTTATTGTCGACGCGGCTTTGTTAGAGCTTCGTAGGGCTATCGGCCCGGACCGGGGGAGCTTTAGGTACGTGCGTGCAAGAAAGTGCAGATGCCGCCAGGTCAGATCTCCAGCATCGCCATCACCTCCTCGGGGTAGCGCAGGCCGGCCGTTGCATCCGCCGGAAAGATCGCTGTCAACGCGTCCCGTTCGTTCGCGCTCAGGGTGATCGACACGGCGGCCACATTCTCTTCCAGGTATTTACGTTGCTTGGTGCCGGGGATCGGCACGATGTAATCGCCTTGCGCCAACACCCACGCCAGCGCCAGTTGGCCCGCCGTCACGCCCTTTTCCGCCGCCAGTGCTTGCACCTGCTCGACCAGTTGCAGGTTCCTGGCAAAATTCTCGCCCTGGAAGCGCGGGTTGAAGCGGCGGTAGTCCTCGGCGCCGAAATCCTCCGGGCGCTTCAATGCGCCGGTCAGAAACCCCCGGCCCAACGGGCTGTAAGGCACGAAGGCGATGCCCAGGCGCTGGCAGGCGGCAAGGCAGCCGTTGTCTTCCTGATCGCGACTCCACAATGAATATTCGCTTTGCAGGGCGCTGATGGGGTGAACCTTGTGCGCCCGTTCCAGCGTGGCGGCGGACGCTTCGCTCAGGCCCAGGTAACGCACCTTGCCCTGTTGCACCAGCTCGGCCATGGCGCCGACGGTTTCTTCGATGGCCACCTCGGGATCGATGCGGTGCTGGTAGTACAGGTCCAGGGTTTCGATGCCCAGGCGTTGCAGCGTGCCGTCGATGGAGGCGCGCACGTATTCAGGGCGCCCGTTCACACCACGCAGCGCCGGGTTCGCCGGATCGCGCAGGATGCCGAACTTGCTGGCCAGGAACACCTGGTCGCGCTTGCCGGCGATGGCCTTGCCGATCAGCTGTTCATTGGTGTGGGGGCCGTACATGTCGGCGGTGTCGAGAAAGTTGACGCCCAGTTCCAGCGCACGGTGCAAGGTGGCGATGGCCTGCGAGGTGTCGATGCCCGGTGCGTAGAAATCGCTCATGCCCATGCAGCCGAGGCCGATGGCGGACACGTGAGGGCCGTTGTTGCCGAGTTGACGAGTACGCATGGTGAAGCTCCTGTGGATGAGGTGGCCATTGTCACGCTCGACAAAACCTGGATAAACCGGCTAAAAGCACTATCACTGTTTGGAAAGTCCAAACAATTGCCAGGGCCTCACTGTGGACCGTTTCAATGCCATGCGTGTATTCACCCGGATTGTGGAGTTGGGCGGTTTCGCCAGGGCGGCGGACAGCCTGCAACTGCCGCGCGCCTCGGTGACGATCCTGATCAAGCAATTGGAGGCGCACCTGGGCGTGCAACTGCTGCAACGCACTACGCGCCAGGTCAGCCCGACCCTGGACGGCGCGGCGTACTACCAGCGTTGCGTGCAGTTGCTGACGGACCTTGAGGAAACCGAGGCAGTGTTTTCCTCCCGTCGACAAAACCCGCGAGGCACGCTGAGCATCGATATGCCGTCGGGCATTGGCCGTCTGATCGTGATTCCGGCATTGCCGACGTTCACCGCGCTCTATCCGCAGATCGAGCTGGATATCGGGCTCAACGATCGTCCGGTGGATTTGATTCGCGAAGGGGTCGATTGCGTGCTGCGCGGTGGCCTGGCGCTGGACGAATCGCTGGTGGCGCGTCCGCTGGCGATGATGGACCAATTGACCCTGGCCAGCCCCGCGTATCTGCAGCGCACCGGCATGCCCGCCAGCCTGGACGAGCTGGCGCGGCACCAGATGATCGAGTATGTCTCCAGCGCCAGCGGCAAGCGCTTTGGCCTGGAATTCCAGCTCGGTGACAAGGTGCGCACGCTCAACCTGGCGAAGGTGGTGGCGGTAAACAGTTCTGATGGCTATTTCGCTGCCTGTGAGGCCGGCTACGGGCTGATCCAGGCGCCGCATTATCATGCGCTCAAGCAACTGGCCGAGGGCACGCTGGTGGAGGTGTTGCCGCAGGTGGCCGTGCCGAAAATGGCGTTGACGGCGCTGTACCCGCCGCATCGTCAGCTGTCCCAGCGGGTGAGGGTGTTTGTCGACTGGCTGGTGGCGCTGTGCGCGCAGCCGGGCAATGGTTTGCGGCGCTAGCCTTGTGGGCGGCGGCAGGCTCCCGGTGTTTGCGCGGTGACGCCACAGTGGAACGAGGTTCGCACTCGCTCCACTGTTTGGACTGGCTTGAGCGCTACCGTTATTTGCCGACGTAGATTTGCAGGTCCCCTGGAAGGTCATCGGGGCGCAGAGGCGTTTGGGGGTTGGGGAAACGATCGGGATCGTTCCCCTTCAAGCCATAAGGGACCCTCACGCTGGGGTTGTCGAACACGCCGATGCTGATGCTCTTGGTCAGCTCAGCCAGGCCGGGGACACCCTCACAGGTATTCATATGGGAATGACCCACCAGTGCGACCCATTTTTCGTCAGGTGAATTCGCCAGGATGGTTTGCGATGCGAAGTAGTTCATTTGCTTGAGCCTGCCTACGGAGTCGTAACCCGGGTCACCCGCGCGAAGGCGCGTCCTGGTGTCCTTGTGTCGCGTCAAGTAGTAGTGGTCAATGGGCAAGACGCTTATACCGTTCTCTTCCAGTTTCCGTTTGAGTTGCTCAAAGCTGGGCTCCGTACGCAGCTTGCCGCTCCTGCCGACTTCATGGATGCCGTCAGGCACGAGACCCTGAGGCATATCGATCAGGCCTTCAAAGTAGACTTTTTTGACACCCTGACGCTTCAGTGTCTCAACCTGCTGATAAAGCAGCTTGAAACTTGCCATTTGATCGTGCGACTCGCCCAATACCACGCCTTGTGAAACCTTGAAGGCTTTTTCGAACAGGTTGGGCACCGACTCGATGTCGTCAACGGCAGGAATGGTCCGTGGCGCGATGCCTGTTTTATCCAGCAGGTCATAATGCTCATTCATTTCCTTGTCGAATTTGGCCATGACCTCCTCTTTTATGGCGCTGTCCCGTTTGAAGTGCGAGGCCACCAGCTTTCCTTTCGTCTCTTTCACATAGTCGCCCGCAGGCACTGGCGTGCCGGCAGGCTTCGCAGCCACGCGGCCGTTGATGTCGTAGGGTCTTGGGCGCTGCTTGCTTCTTTCTCGGGGGGCGTGTGTGTCTGTGGGCTTCGGTGACTGCGGCGAGAAAGTGTGTTGCGGGTCGAATGCCTTGGGCGGGCCGTAGGGGGTTCTGGTCATTTCATCAAAGGCATACCATTTTCCGTTGTGCTTGATGGCAGCACCTTGCACCGTTTGTTCGCCCACCTTGAAGGTGCCGGTGGCAGCGCTTTCGTAGCGGCTTGCGGCGCTGATCAGCGCTTCGCGGCTTGCGTTGCCCTTGGGGGATCCGATCGCGCCAGCGACGGCTTCGGCGCTTTGGTAAGTCAATTTACCCGCGCCCTTTAGCAGGTCGCCCACGCCGTTCAACGGGTTCAACTCCTTGAGCAGCACCGGCACCATGATTTTCGACGCTTTGAGCGCCTTGCTCGTTGCTGATCCAGCCGCGCCCAAGACTTTGCCAATCCTGGCCGCCATACCGGCGCCTGCGGTGACCAGGCCGAAAATATCCAGGGTGACGTCACTGATTGCCTCGCCATAGTTACCATCCATGGCATTGACAATTGCGCTGCGCAAGGGAATAAGGTTGAGCACGAACTCTTTGATGTTCGTCAGTCTTTCGTGGTTACGCTCAAGGGTTGTGGTTCCCGCAGCCGCTTGCTTGATGGCTGGGTTATCCAGGTCCAACGCCTTGAGCACGGAGTCGGCGATATGGTGAGTGCGTGGGTTGAGAAACATATAGGGCTGGGGAGCCGTGGAAGGTTGTTCACGGTCGAGCGCGCTTTCCTTTAAACCATCCAGGTCAAACCACGAAACCCGCACCGAGTTGAGCGGAATACTTGCGAGGGCCGATTGCCCGCCGTCGACGACCTTGACTCTTTCTCTGTCCGGATAAAAGGGCTCTTCCTTGATAATTTCGTTGGAGAACTTTAACGGGGCTGCCGGTGTTTTTCTGCTGCCCAGGCTTTTAATAACACCGTTCACCGTATCGACTTGATAGGTGGTGGTTTGTCCTTTGTTCTGCGCGGTGACCAGTACGGTAGGGCTGGTGTGAAACAAGGAGTCGCCTTCGAAGGGGATCATGCCCACCTTGTAACTTTTTTCCTGAAAATAGTTGAGCTTGCCTTGAGTCAGGTTTTTTCTGTCTTCAGGCGGCAGGTTGGTGAGTGCATTGATGATCGCGTTTTTCTTGACGGTCTTGTGATTGTTCAAGGCGGTTGTAAACGCGTCTTCAAAGGCTCTTTGAATATTGAATTGCGGACCTTTGGTGAACGCAATGACCGCATCAAGATTCACGCCGGTATTGGTCCTGGTGAGTATCCACCGGCCATCCATGACCTGCTCCTGCATGGCGATTTCCACCAGTGAGCGCGGCGCGCCGGGCATATCGCCGTTGTACCTGGAGAGCATCTTGAGTTCGAAGTCTATGCCGGGGCCGAAGGTCTTCAAGAGCAGGTCCAGCGCCATTTGTTTGCGGCTTGGAAAACTCCCGCCGATGAGCGATGAGGCTTCGATCGATTTATCGAGTTGTGCCTTGAACAGCGCCTGGGCTTTCGTCAGGTCGTCTGGCTGGTACAGGGCATCGTCCTGTGCTGGAAGAATGTTATTGGCCACGCCCCAGTCCAACATCACTGCTGCCTGCGCAGAGGCGGAAGCGGCGCCTGCAGTGTCGGCGGTAATCATCACTTCGGCAAAGGACATGGTGGCCGTCCTGCCTGGTGTTTTGGCTTCGATGGCGGCCACTGCAATGCAAAGGTTCGCCCACGCGGTACTGCCGTAGACCACCGAATCAGGAATATTCTTGACCAGCAGTTGCGGCGCCGTGCGCCTGAGTAACAGATGGGCGGCGGCGTGTGCGAACTCCGGGGATTCGCGCCCTGTGTCAATCAGGTGTTGGCGCAGGCTGTCGGCGATGGACGAAAGCGGTTTGCCCCAATGGCGTTTGTTTGCCAGGTCGTAGCCTGCTACATGGTTACGTTGAGGCGCCGTCAGGGATTCGGGGTCCAGCAACAGTTGGATCGCCGCGAGTGCGTAGTCGTTTGCGCTGGACTTCGTGGGGATGCCATCCATCTTGGTTTGCAGGGCCCGGCCCAGTGCCTGGCCTTCCCTGGAGCTGATCAGGGTTTCGATCACCTTGACCGGGTCCTGCAATGCCTGGTCGGCAACACTCAGGTTTGTGCCAAGATTTTCTAGGACGCCGCGCTTCGGGATCGCCTGCGGCAAATCCGCAGCGCTATGGCTGTATTCGACGGCAGCCAGGCGCAGCGTGTTCTGTTGATCGATATCCAGGGGGATCGGCCAGGACAAGCCCCCTGCAAAGTTGCCAAAGGGGTGTCGTTGCGCCCGGGCTTTCGCAGTTTGCGCCAGGGCCAGGAGGTCGTCCGCGGTTTTGGGCAAAGGCAAGCCGGTCTCGCTGATGAACGCTTCAAGGGTTACGGACTTGCCAGGTGCGCGTACGTAGGTTTGATAATGGGCGGACTGCGGCGCAATGTTCATCGGCATTTTTTTCAGCATGGCCGACACGTCTCGCTCCGTGGGAGTGTCCGGCAAGGTTTGCGCGGCCTCGTTGAGTTTTTGCGCCAGGTAGCGCCAGTTTTCCTGGTCGCCGAGGCGTTGATCCAGCGCCTGGCGAGCATCGATAGCGTCTGCTCGACTGTCCAGCCACTGCGCGCGCGTCAGCAAGACGTTGTTACCGTCGAAATGCGCTCCCAGGTCAGCCGCTTCGTGCAGGCCCGCTTCAGTCAACAGGTGTCGCCAAGGGTCTACCAGCAGCGGTTCCGGTTCTTCGGATTCATAAAGCGCTCGCAGTTGATCGCTCACCTGTTGTCGCTGGCGCTCCAGCAACTGCGGCATACCGGCGGCAACGACGTCGCCCGCAACCGGGGCGAGGTTCTGGTTCAGTTGATTTTTCCAGTCACCTTTCAGCCCTTGCTGAACCGCTATCGGCAGGCTCTGCAGTAATTGCTCGGCGGCATCGGGGACCTCGCTGATCCGTTGACGCAACGCCGCCAGTGCCTTGCCCGGGCTGTCGAATGTTTCGTAGCCATCGCGGGGGGTATAAAGCACTGTCAGTCCCTGCTGTTGGGCAGGTAGCAGCGTGCGGTCGGTTTGCACGTTATTGAAGGGGCGTGTCGCCGACGAGCCATCGCTGCTGGTGATCAGGAAGGCGCCCGCCAGCAGACTGCCGTCGGGGCTTGGTGTGTCCAGCTTGAGTGGATAGACACCGGGCCTTTCAGCGTCTTTCATCGCGCTTTCACGAGCCGCCAGGGTCGGATACTCAAGGGCCTTGTCGATCAAGGTTTTGGCGGCAGGCGTCAACGCGCCGTCTTCCACTCCCAGGGCGGCCAGCGTGGCTAGCATCTCCCGATGCAGATTCAGCAGCACGGTTTGGGGTGACTCAGGATTGGGTTCGCCCGTGCGTGGCTCGGTCCAGAATCGGGTAAGACTCAGGGGCAGTTCTTTTTCGATGGCCTGTGCCATTGACAGGAGTGTGTCGTGGGTACGCAATTCCCGGCTGCTTTCGCTGGGCGAGGTGCTGGTGTAGAAGCCGACTTCGGCGGCGGCATCACGTGCCGAAGCCTCCCCGTCGGCCTGCGTCTTGAGCTTGCGCAACGCGTTGAATAACGCCTCAGTGATGCACTCCCCCGAGATCAGTGTGCGCTGCCCCTGTTCATCGGTGTCATAGCGATGCACATACACTGACGAGGCATCCACAGGCGGTGTGGTGCCGAAGCTGCGGGCGAGTTGCTGTTTGATGACACTGTGCAGCGTCGGCTGGCGCAACAGCAGGGCCTGGAGCGTCTCATTGAGTGCCTGGTATTGATTGAGCAGCAGGCGTTGATCGGTAATGTGCAGGCCCTTGATCAGGTCGGAACGCGTCGCGCTGACCGGCGTAACAGGCTGCACCTCAGGAATGGATGTGGTTGGGGTCGACTCTGCCAGCGGTCGGGTGTAGGAAGTAAACGCGGTTTCATCGGTGCGAACGTCCCGGCGCAGACGAGGGGAGGTGATACCTGTGATCAAGTGAGTGATTCCAATGATATTGGCCCACACGTCCTGATGATAATTCTTGGGATGAATCTTCCTTGGTTGGGCTGCGGATTGTTGGGGCGATAACGTCGGAAGGTTCCGAATACGCCCTCTGGAAGGTTATTAACGAATATGTAGCGTCGGTACGGCAAGCACGGGCTTGCCGCACGCGTCGTGCTCGGCGGGTGGGGTCGCTGTGACGCTAAATCGGCAGGGCATCAGCGGCGTTCGTAACCTCGGCCACCCTCATCGTGGTGATCATGCCAGCCGCCGCCACGCGGGAAGAAGAAACAACCGCCCAGGCCCAGCATGAGCATCAAGGGAATCAGCAGGATCAATCGTCGAAGCATTTCACAATTCTCCAAGGGGGCTTCACAGAGGCTGTCAGGCGCAGGACAAGCCAAAACTTTTCATGGCCTGTAACATAAGACTCCGCCGACCCCGTGCCATCCCCGCGATCGGGTATGTGCTTGGCATGCACGGCGATACACAGTGGATACACTCTTCAGGTTCAGGAACCCGTCATGACCCAAAAGCAACGTTTGAAATACTCGATTCTGATCGCCCTGGCCGTGCTTGCCTCGATGTTCGGCCTGTCCTATCTGCAGAACATTGGCGCCATCAGCGAGAAGACCTTCCAGTACCTGGCCATTGCGATTGCCGTTGTCGTCGTGGTGATCAACGGCATCATGCGGCGCAAGGTCAAGCCCAACTTCTGACGGACGTTATTCAGGCACGACTGGCGAGGACCTTGGCAGCCTCTTCATGGAGGCTGTAGCTCTTGTCGGCATTGAGGGTGATGACGCCCTCGCTGCACAGGCGTTTGAGCACCTCGCGCACACTGAGAAACGACAACGGGATGCCCAGCTCCAGTAGATGGCTGTGCACACCGCGCACGCCGAGGGTGCGCTGGTTGTCGGCAGCGGTGAGCAGGGCGTCGATGACCTTCAGCCGAATCAGGCTGGTGCGCAGACCGAAACACTTGAGCAAATGGCGTATGCGCTGGTTGCCCTGCTGTTCGGGCGTTTTGCCGAACCCTTGTGAGCCAGCGCCGAAACCGGCTTCGGCGGTGGGGGAGTGTCCATCCGTGGGCGCTTGTGGGTTGTACATGCAAAAACTCCTTATCAGAGCCTGATCAGGAAAATGACGGTGCTCTTATTCAATAAGACGAACGAACGAGCAAAATCATGAAGTGCCGGATGTAGAAAATTTGTCGGTATCGGGTTTGTCACACTCAGCACGCCCGGAATAAACCGGGCGCGCGGCTAAATTATTCCCGTCGGGTTGCGTCCTTACGGTGGGGCAGTTGTCCCTATCGAGGGGTGTTCAATTGACTGTGGGGTCGGCGTGATTATTTCCAATGGGTTGTCCAGGGTATGCGTGGCAGGGCTGTTGCTGGGGTTGAGCCTGGCGGCATCGGCGCGCGAGCAGGTGGCGCAGGCGTCGGCGGAGATTCGGCGTACCACTTATGGCGTGCCGCATATCCGTGCCAACGACGAACGCAGCCTGGGTTTCGGCATCGGCTACGCCTATGCCCAGGACAATTTGTGCCTGCTGGCCAATGAAATCGTTACCGTGAACGGCCAGCGCTCGAAGTTCTTCGGTCCCGAGCAGGCCACCCTGGAAGAGCGCAACAACCTCGCCAGCGATGTGTTCTTTACCTGGCTGAACACACCGAGCGAGGTCGAGGCATTCTGGCGCGCGCAAACGCCGCAGATCCGCCAGCGTATCGAAGGCTATGTGGCAGGCTTCAACCGCTATCTGAAAGAGCAGGGCGCGCCGGCACAGTGTCAGGCCGCATGGGTGCGTCCGCTGGTCAAGGAAGACCTGGTCAAGCTGACTCGCAGGCTGCTGGTGGAAGGTGGCGTCGGTCAATTCGCCGAAGCGTTGGTGGGCGCGACGCCTGCGCAAGCTACCGCCGCTGTGCAACCAGGTGCCAAGGCGTTCGAACTGGCTGCGGCGCATCAACAGCGCTTCAGCCTTGATCGGGGCAGCAACGCGGTGGCAGTCGGCCGCGATCGCTCCTTCAATGGACGCGGCGTGCTGCTGGCCAACCCGCATTTCCCGTGGGTGGGCGGCATGCGTTTCTACGAGATGCACCTGACCATTCCCGGCCAGCTGGATGTGATGGGTGCGGCGCTGCCGGGCTTGCCGGTGGTGAATATCGGCTTCAACCAGCACGTGGCGTGGACGCATACGGTGGACACCTCCAAGCATTTCACCCTGTATCGCCTGACCCTCGACCCCAAGGACTCGACCCGTTACCTGCTCGACGGCAAGTCGCTGCCCCTGGATAAAAACACGTTGACCGTTCAGGTCAAACAGGCCGACGGCAGCCTCAAGAACGTTACCCATGACGTCTATAGCTCGCAATTCGGGCCCGTGGTGCAATGGCCCGGCAAGCTGGACTGGGACAACCACTACGCCTACAGCCTGCGCGACGCCAACCTCGGCAACGACCGCGTGCTGCAACAGTGGTACGCCATGAACCGCGCGGGCAGCCTCGAGGCGCTGCAAAGCTCGGTGCACACCCTGCAAGGCATCCCGTGGGTCAACACCCTGGCCGCCGATGACCAGGGCCAAAGCCTGTACATGAACCTGTCGGTGGTGCCCAATGTGACTGCCGCCAAGCTCGCGCAATGCAGCGACCCGCGCGCCGGCCTGCAAATGATCATGCTCGACGGCAGCCGCAGCGCCTGCGCCTGGGATATCGACCCTCAAGCTGCGCAAGCGGGGATCTTCCCGGCCGCCCAGCTGCCGCAACTGCAACGCAGCGACTATGTGCAGCACTCCAACGATTCGGCCTGGATGGCCAACCCCAAGGCGCCGCTTACCGGGTTCTCCCCGGTGATCAGCCAAGACAACATCGGCCTCGGGGCCCGTGCGCGTTTTGCCCTGCAACGCCTGCAATCCCTGGAGAAACAACCGATCACCGTCAGCGCCCTGCAAAACATGGTCATGGACAACGAGGTGTACCTGGCAAGCCAAGTCATGCCTGACCTGCTGGCATTCTGCGCCGAGCACCTGGGCAACGATGCCGCCGCGCTCCAGCCGCTGTGCAACAGCCTGAAAACCTGGGACCAACGCGCCAACCTCGACAGCGGCCTGGGCCTGGTGCACTTCATCAACCTGGTGGAACACCTGCAGCAGATGCCCGATGCCTGGCGCGTCGCCTTCGACCCGGCCCACCCACTGACCACCCCGAGCGGCCTGGCCATCGACCGCGCGCCCGTGGCCAAAGCCCTGCGCGAAGCAATGCTTGCTTCCAGCGCCGCCGTGGACAAGCTCGGCCTGACGCGCTGGGGCGACATCCAGGTCTCCGGCCAAACCCCCATCCATGGCGGCCCGCAAGAACTAGGCATCTACAACGCCATGCAAACTGTGCCCCGCGCCGACGGCAAACGCGAAGTCGTCAGCGGCACCAGCTATTTGCAAATCGTCACCTTCGACGACAAAGGCCCCCAGGCGGTAGGCGTACTGGCGTTCTCCGAATCCAGCAACCCTGACTCAAAATACGCCGTGGACCAGACCCAGGCCTTCTCCGAGAAACAGTTACGCCCACTGCCCTTCACCGAAGCCCAGATCAAGGCCGACCCGCAGTACCAGACGCAACGGGTGAAGGAGTAGGGCGGGCACGCAACCCCTTGATGCCAATGCGAAATATTTTTGAAATCAAGGGGTTGCGGGCAAAAGCAAATAAGTACATAATGGCGCCCATCGAACGCAATGAAGCATTAAAAACTTTAATGTATTCAATGAGTTAGGTAAGTTAGAGTAGAGGCGCGCTTCACAGAGCCCACTCAAGTTTGTATGCGATGAGTGCCGGCGACACAGGCATTGATCGTTTGAGGCCGAGTAGCAAAATGGTTATGCAGCGGATTGCAAATCCGCCTACGCCGGTTCGATTCCGACCTCGGCCTCCACTCTTGAAAACCCCGTAGATTAGCGTCTACGGGGTTTTTTATTGCCTGTGAAAAAGTGAAAACTCATCTGCTCAAGGGGCAGGACTCAGATCAGTCAAGTGCACAGCCGTCTGTAGGAGCGAGCTTGCTCGCGAAAAACGTCAACGATAATGCGTGCTTCCTGAATGAACGCGGTGCCTGTGAGTTTTTCGCGAGCAAGCTCGCTCCTACAATTAGGGTTTGGCCTCGATAGCGGTGGGTCAGAAATGCCTATATTGACTGACACGCCGCTATCGGGGGCAAGCCCCCTCCCACATGGGATCACCATTCGTCTATCAACCGGCACTCTGCCTGCCATGGCGTTTCTGAATATCAAGCGCGGATATCCCGGGCGTATGACGGAGAGCCAGCATGCACATCAACGAGAATGCCCCAGGTAACCTGTCCCAGCAGGCAGTCACTCGTAGCACCGATAACGAAACAGGCCACGATCCGAAGCGTGATGAGGACAATATTCCACTGCCGCCGGACGACGAGGCGCCGCTGGAGGAGGATATGTCGGATGTGGATGCGGCCGATTCGGTGGCGAGTGAGCATCCGGATAACTAGTGATTGATTCAAGCTAATGAACCCGGCCTGGCGCCGGGTTTTTTTTTGCGGTGCAAAATGACCCGGCCAGCGATTTCTCCCATCCCGAATCAGTAGTTTTCGACGAATGACACGTCTAGATCAAGGGTTCCGGCCCGGTAAGGGTTGTCACCAGCGCTTGTGCCGACTACCCTGAAATTGTTTGTATTGTTACAAACAATTTCGGTGTGACTGTTTTCCGGTCACACGGCTTCAGGATGAGGAACGAAAAATGTTTGCACACGAAGGTACTGCGCTAGAGCTTTTAACCCTGGTTTTCGGCGTAACGGCTCTGCTTCTGGTGATCTGGTTTGTCCACCACCAATACGAACTCAGGGCGCGAAAGCGTGTAAAAAAACAACATGCTGATGGAGGCCAGCATTCAGCGCAACACCGCTGATTGGCCCAATGCAGCGTTGCGGCTGGTCTCAGCCAGCCGCTTCAGAGCGATTGATTCGCTGCTCTTTGACTTCATTCGCGTAGTCTTCAAGGCGTTTCTGCTGCACGGCCAGCAGTTCGCATACTTTGATCAGCAGCGCCGCTTGATCATCCGCTTTGCCGTCGGCCGCCATGGCCGTCAGTTCAACCACCGACCAGCCGATCACTGCGCCGGCATCTTCAAGGTCGTAGAACAGTTCCTGCTGCGCAGTCCTGGGACCGCCGAGATCGTCTATCAAGCGTCCATCCTGGTTACCCGGAGAAAATTACAGGCAAAGAAAAGCCCGCGATGGGGGAGCGGGCTAAAAGGTGTTCATGTAGGAGCTGGGATAACTTTAGGCGTCCGTCTGTGAAAGCTTCGTGAAACCCATGTCGTCAAAGTGTATTCCTCGATCCAGTGCCAGCTGTATGGGGCGATAGGTCGCGCAACCCTCTACTGTCGCAGGCACATCACCTTCGTCTGGATGCCGCGCCATGTTCATGTCCACCAGTCTTCTGTCAGCCTTTGTGCTGTTCGCTTTCGTGTCTTCAATCACCCCGGGACCCAACAACACCATGTTGTTGGCATCGGGCGTGAATTTCGGCTTTCGCCGTTCGATGCCCCATGCGCTGGGTATCAGTATCGGCTTCATGGTACTGGTGATTTGCGTGGGGTTGGGCCTGGGCGAAGTGTTCAAGCTGTTCCCGTGGGCGTACATGCTGTTGCGCTATGTCGGCGCTGCCTATCTGCTGTACCTGGCCTGGAAGATTGCCAACGCCGGCGGCATGGCGGACAGCGATGACGAACAGGGCAAACCGATGACCTTTCTCGGTGCGGCGGCTTTCCAGTGGGTCAATCCCAAGGCGTGGATCATGGCACTGGGCGCGATCACGACCTATACGCCGGCTGAGGGTTACGTGACCAACGTGCTGGTGATTGCGCTGGTGTTTGCCGTGGTCAACCTGCCGAGTGTGTGCGTGTGGGTGGGCTGCGGCAGCGGCTTGCGCAGTGTATTGCGCGAGCCGCGCTGGTTGCGGGCGTTCAACTGGAGCATGGCGGGTTTGCTGGTGCTGTCGCTGTACCCGATGCTTTTCGTGGGGTGACAGCTAGACCGGCGAGATGGTCGCCAGCAAGCCGATGCCGATGGTCAACACCAGGAAACCGAACAGGAAAATAGCCATCTTGGTCATAAGGCCTCCAAAGGGAAGGGGAACGACAGGAATGTCGGATGGCGCCATTGTCCGCTTCGGGCGGTTTTCGATACAGCGGCAGATGGTGCGAAAAAAACCGTATCAGATGACGCGCCAGCGCCTGGGCCGCAGGTTTTCAGGCACCACAGGTTTTAGCTGATCAGCCGCAAGGAATGAGACAGCTCGTGCGTTTGCCCCTAAGATAGCGCCCACTGCATCAACAATAAGAGTGGGCCAACCCTCGATGGAAAGACGCCAGTTCAGCGGTGGCATGAAGGGTAAGAACCTGCGCTACCTCAATGACAACCCCCAGCAGGCAGTGGCGGTCACCCGCATCGGCTTCCTGCTGCTCGAACACTTCTCGCTGCCTGCCTTCACCCAAACCCTCGACACGCTGGTCACCGCCAACCTGCTGCGCCCCGAGCTGTTCGCGACACGCACGTTCGGTTGGGACGAGCACGAGATTGTCAGCGACCTGGGCCTGGTCATCCGTCCCGATGCGCGCCTGGAGCAGGCTGTGTTGCAGGAGTTGGACCTGCTGGTGATCTGCGGTGGATTTCGCACCGAGCTCAAGGCCAGTGAAGACTTCATCCACATCCTGCGCGCCGCGGCCGAACAGGGTATCGGGCTTGCCGGCCTGTGGAATGGCTCGTGGTTTCTCGGCCGCGCCGGGCTGCTGCAGGGCTACCGTTGCGCCATTCACCCGGAGCATCGGCCGGCGCTGGCGGAGGTGTCCAAGGCCGCGCAGGTCACCAGCGAGCCCTACGTGATCGACCGCGATCGACTCACTGCTTCCAGCCCCTCGGGCGCCTTTCATATGGCCCTGGACTGGATCAAGAGCCTGCACGGCAAGGCATTGGTCGAAGGCATTGAAGACATCCTCGCCTTCGAAGAGTCGCGCTACCGACGCATCAAACCGACCGAAAACGTCTGCGTCAGCGCACCGCTGCGCGAAGTGCTCAAGTTGATGGACGCCAACCTGGAAGAACCGCTCGAGCTCGACCAACTCGCCGTCTACGCCGGCCGCTCGCGTCGCCAGCTGGAACGGCTGTTCAAGGAACAGCTGGGCACCACGCCGCAGCGCTACTACATGGAGTTGCGCGTGACCGAAGCGCGGCGCCTGTTGCAGCACACCGAGCTGTCGCAGGTGGACGTGCTGGTGGCCTGCGGGTTTGTGTCACCGAGTCATTTCAGCAAGTGCTACAGCGCGTATTTCGGCTATCGACCTTCTAAAGAGAAGCGGCTGGTCAAATAAAAGGGCTTTATCAGAACCGCTCCAATCGATACGCCTGCAATCCAGGCACCTCCTCACCGCCTGCCAGCCCGGCGATTTTTTCCGCCGTCACCGCCGCCTGGGTCAATCCCAGGTGTTGATGACCGAACGCAAGCAGCACCTTGCCGTTGCACACCCGGTCGATGATCGGCAGCGAGTCGGGCAGGGAGGGCCGAAAGCCCATCCACGGTGTGGCGTCAGCGGCATTCAGCGGCTGGCGGAACAGGCCGTCGCTCAAGCGGTGCAACTGCCATGCCCGCTGCATGTTGGCCGGACGTTCCAGGCCGGCGAATTCCACGGTGCCGGCCAGGCGCAGGCCGTCGGGCATGGGGGTCATGATGAATTTGCGCTCCAGTGAAGTGACGGCGAAGGGCAGGCGCTGGTGTTCGCGGGGCAGCATCAGGTGATAGCCGCGCTCGGTGTCCAGCGGTACGTGTTTGCCGGTTAGGGCGGCGGTGAGATGAGCCGAATGGGCGCCGCAGGCGATCAGGGCCTGGCGCGCTGTCACTGCGCCTGTGTCGGTCATCAATGAAACGCCGTCACCTTCGACGCGGCCATCCACGACGCGCCGTTGCAGGAATGTCACGCCAAGGGCCTCGGCGGCGCTCACCAACTCGCTCACTACCTGGTACGGGTCGAGGAAATGCCCCGTAGCGGGAAAAAACAGACCGCCCCGTATCGCCTCGCTTAGCTGCGGCGCCGCCGTGTGCACCGCTTCAGCGGACCAGAATGCTACGGGCACGCCTTGCTGTTGCATCCGCTGTTGCAAGGCATCCAGCGCCGCGCGGGATTCGGCGTGCTCGTAGACCAGCAGCGAACCCTCTTCGCGCAGCAGCTGCGGTTGCCCGATAGAGCGCAACAACTGCTGCCACGCGCCCAGGCTGGCTTCGTTCAACGCGCGAATGCCGGCGACGGTGCGCCGGTAGTGTGTCGGCCGCAGGTTCAGCAGCAAGCGCACGAACCAGGGCAGGGCGCGGGGCAGGTAGGTCCAGTCCAGGCGCAGCGGGCCCATGGGATCGAGCAGCATGGCCGGCAGACGCTTGAGGATCGACAGGTCGGCGATCGGAAACACCTGCTCGGTGGCCAGGTGCCCGGCATTGCCATAGGACGCGCCCATGCCGGGCGCCTGCGCGTCGATCACCAGCACCTGCCGTCCTTGTCGCGCCAGTTGCAAGGCGCAGGCAACGCCGATGATGCCTGCGCCGACCACGACGACGTCGGCTGAGTGGGGGTTGGTCATCGCTAAAGCCGGGGCTACTGCGTAGCCAGCGGGAGCAAGCTCCCTCGCCACAGGGATCAAGCGACGCTCTGCTCGGCCGACCAGTTGGCGTACCAATGGCGGAACAGCGTGTACTGCTGCTCGGCATAGCGGCGTTGAGCGTCGCTGAGCACATCGGTTTCGTTGAAGTGCAGGGCATAGGCCTGGTCACCGTTGAGCACCATCAAGTGCTTGTAATACAGCACCAGGTCGCAGCCTTCGTCGAACGAGGACAGTACCGCCAGTGCGGCTTCCAGCTCGCGGGCCTGGCGCCGGGCCTTGGCATCGCCCGTAGCGGCCTGTTTGCTCAGCGCCACCAGTTGCAGGACTTCCCGTGGCAACGCGTTGCCGATACCGGTGATGGCGCCGGTGGCATTGCAGTTGACGAAGCCGTGCACTACCTGGGTATCGACACCCACCATCAGTGTCACGTCATCGTCCTGGGAGGTAATGTTTTCCGCTGCATAGCGCAAGTCGGCAGCGCCGCCGAATTCCTTGAAACCGATCAGGTTCGGGTGCTCGCGGCGCAGTTCGAAGAATAGATCGGCGCGGGTGGCAAAACCGTAGTACGGGCTGTTGTAGATCACCGCAGGCAGGTTGGGCGCGGCCTTGAGGATCGCCGCGAAGTGGGCCTTTTGTGCGGTGGCCGAGGCGCCACGGGACAGCACACGCGGAATCACCATCAAGCCATGCGCGCCGACCTTGGCCGCATGCGCCGCGTGAGACACGGCCTCACGGCTGTTCACCGCGCCGGTGCCGACGATGGTCGGTATGCCGGCGGCCACCAGGCGCGCCACGCCTTCCTGGCGCTCGGCTTCGGTGAGCAGCGGCCAGTCGCCCATGGAACCGCAATACACCACCGCGCTCATGCCGATATCGATCAGTTCGCGACCCTTGGCCACCAGGGCGTCGAAGTCCGGTTTGCGTGCGGGGGTGCAGGGTGTCATCAGGGCGGGCATGCAGCCGGTGAAGATGTTGTCGCTCATGGTGCTGACTCCTTGGTGCTTGAGTAGGAGGAAGGGCTCAGATGCCCCAGGCAAACGGGTCCTGCTCGTCGATCAGCAAGGTGCTGTCGGCGGTCATGTGGGCGCGGCCGGTGATGAACGGGCGTACGCGGTCGCCGTCCCATTCATAGCGGGCCTGGAATTGGCTGCCGGTGATGCTGGCCTGGACCCAGGGCTCTCCGGGGCCGAGCTTGCCGTCGGCCGCCAGGCAGGCGAGCTTGGCGCTGGTACCGGTGCCGCAGGGGGAACGGTCATAGGCCTTGCCTGGGCACATCACGAAGTTGCGACTGTCGGCCTGGGTGTCATCGGCGAACAGTTCGATGTGGTCGATCAGCGCCCCGTCTTCGCCGTGGATGCCTTGGGCTTCAAGGGCCTTGAGCATGGCCCAGGTGTAGTCGGTGAGGGCGTCGACGTTGCTCATCTGCAGCGCCTGACCGTGGTCGGACACCAGGAAAAACCAGTTGCCGCCCCAGGCAATATCACCCACGACCCCGCCATGGCCCGGCACCTGCACCGCGACCTTATGGCGATAGCGATAGGCGGGAACGTTGCGCAGAGTCACCGCGCCGTCGGCGTGCAGCGTGGCCGCCACCGGGCCCACCGGGGTGTCGAGGGTGTGCACGCCCGGCGCGATCAGCCCCAGGTAGTGCAGCGAGGCAACCAGGCCGATCGTGCCGTGACCGCACATGCCGAGGTAGCCGGCGTTGTTGAAGAAGATTACGCCACAGGTCGCGCCCGGGGTGACAGGCGCGCAATACAGCGCGCCCACCAGCACGTCGTTGCCGCGGGGTTCCAGCAGGCAGGCGCGGCGCCATTGATCGTGCTGGCTGCGCAGGTCGTCGAGTTGATCGGCGAGGGTGGCGCCGGCCAGTGTGGGGAAGCCATTCATGATCAGGCGCGTGGGTTCGCCGCCGGTGTGGGAGTCGATAACGTGCAGGCGTTTCATGCAAGGCTCCATCAGTGGGTGGCCGGAGAAAGTACGGTGCTATCGTGAACCCCATGAACGGGCGGCGCTTGATGGTTTGCATCGGGATGGATGACGAATTCGGCACAGTTTCAGCGCTCGACAGTGTGTCGGGCCTGGGGCAATCTGCTCGGCGTCGGGGTCGGAAACGGGCGATTAAGTCATGGTGCAGCACGTGTTTGCGCGTCTCTTGCAGGGCAGTCGCCCCCACAGCATCGAGCAGTTGCTGACGGGCGCGGCGCAGCTGTTGCCGTTGCTGGACGTGATCCCCAACGCGGCGATTTTCATCAAGGACATCGAGGCCCGCTATGTGCTCGCCAACCGCACCCTGGTGCAGCGCTGCGGCCTGCGGCACCTGCAACCACTGCTGGGCAAGACCAGCGCCGAAGTGTTCCCGGCGCAACTGGGGCCGGGCTATACCGAACAGGACCGGCGGGTGCTGCAACAGGGGCTGGTGCTGGAAGACCAGCTTGAGCTGCACCTTTACGGCAGCCGCGAACCGGGCTGGTGCCTGACGCATAAATGGCCGCTGTATAACGATGGCGGCGCGATCATCGGCCTGGCCGGCATCTCGCTCGACCTGCAATCGGCCAGCCAGACCCATCCCGCCTATCAGCGCCTGGCAGCGGTGGACGAGCATATCCGCGCCCACTTCAACCGCCGTGTCACCCTCGGCGAGCTGACACGCATTGCCGACATCTCCGTGGCGCAACTGGAACGCTACTGCAAGCGCGTGTTCCACCTCACGCCCCGGCAGATGATCCAGAAGGTGCGGCTGGAGCATGCTCACCGATTGCTGCACAGTGAACTGCCGATTACCGAAGTGGCGTTGCAGTGCGGCTACACCGACCACAGTGCATTCACCCGGCAGTTCAAGGCGTCGACCGGGTTTACGCCCAGGCAATACCGGCATAGGGGGCTTGCCCCCGATAGCGGCCTCAGAGCCGACCAGGATGTTGTGTCGATCCCGGCCCAAATGTGGGAGGGGGCTTGCCCCCGATGACGGCCTCAGGGCCGACCAGAATGTTGGATTGGACCGAGTACATATCCGTTCCTGCGGCAACGGCCACTTAGGGTTCCGCCCTGACGGCGGCTCACTTTTGAAAAGCGCAAAAGTAAGCAAAACGCTCTTGCCCCACCACTCGGCACCTCGCTAATGCTCGGTGTACCCTTGTAAGATTATTTTCACCTGCTTCAGACCGTTGTGCCCTCAGATTTCGAGATCGTGAGTGAGCATGGGTCGAAGCAGGTTCTTTTCTAAACTAGTCCGAACGGTTGCCTGGGCGCAAAGCCCGATTCTGCAAGGTTGGACGTGAGGAAAACGCCATGGATCATAACTCTGCGTTCGTCGGAATTGATGTTTCCAAAAACAAGCTCGACTCATTTGTCAGCACGACTGGCCAAGTCGAACAGTTTTTCAATACTCAAGAAGATATCCATCGTTTAGCTAAACATCTCAAGGCTCAGGACCCGGTTTTGGTGGTGTTGGAGGCGACTGGGGGATATGAGCGGCTTGCGGCTGCGGAGCTTTGCGCTGCAGGACTACCAGTCGTTGTCGTCAACCCTCGTCAGGTGCGTGATTTCGCCAAAGCTACCGGTCGGTTGGCTAAAACCGATGCTTTGGATGCCCAGGTGATTGCGGAGTTTGCTCAGGCGGTCAAACCCGAGATTCGAGAGATACCAGATGAACACGCTCGTGAGCTGGCAGACCTACTCACTCGACGCCGCCAACTCATCGACATGATCGTGGCGGAGGAGTCTCGGCTAAAGCAGGCGGTATTCAAGGCACTTCGAAGAGACATCAAGGCACATATCATCTGGCTTCAAAAGCGCCTTAAAAGCACAGACGATGACTTGCACGAGGCCATCAAGGCTTCCCCGGTCTGGAAGGCCAATTATGATTTGCTGCGCGAAGTCGCAGGTGTTGGCAACGTGCTCGCACTATCGCTGCTGGCGATGGTTCCGGAGCTTGGCAAGGTTAATCGTAAACAAGTGGCTGCATTGGTTGGTGTGGCTCCTTTTAACTGCGATAGCGGCCAGTACAAAGGCCGTAGAAGGATATGGGGTGGTCGAGCTGAGGTGAGAAGTGTGCTTTACATGGCTGTCTTGTCCTCGAAGCGCCACAACCCGGTGATCGAGAGGTTCTACAACCATCTGCTTGCTACAGGGAAGACGAAGAAAGTGGCGCTGGTTGCGTGTATGAGAAAGCTACTGACGATCCTGAATGCCATGGTCCGCGATCAAAAACATTTCGCAGAAATGGCTTGAATTTCGACACGGTTGCTCACTCCGGCTTGAATCCGTGGGCCGCCGCCACGCGCCATCCATGGCGCGGGGCGGCTAACCCGGCGTCCTGCCGGGTTGCCCACGGATTCAAGCCTGCGTTCGGCCAGCGTGGTTTAACGAGGCGCCCAGGATCAAAAGCCAGATCAAGATCAAGAGCGACTCGCTTCGCATCGTGGTTACCGTCTGCTGCTACGGTCTGGAAAGTTGTGTAGATACCTATGCCCCGATAGCAGGCAGCCAGACAGCGATGTGTAAGCTGGCACACCGCCATCGGGGGCAAGCCCCCTCCCACCAGTTGGGATGCCGTCACTGGGGCAAGCGCCTCCCAGATTTGGATATGGATCTGCATCCCGATGCAACGAATCACCCCCGCGGTCGCTCCTATGCTTACGAATCACCTTTAACCAACAGGTATCAGGCTTATGACGGCGGCGGACAACGATCATGTGAATTGGCTGGTGCAACAGTCCATGCTGAACGCGGCGCGCCAGCGCGCCAAGCTCTATTCGGGGCAGGGACGGATGTGGCAGCAACCCTTCGCACAAACGCGCCCGCGTGACGCTTCAGCCTTGTCATCGGTATGGTTCACGGCGTATCCGGCATCGATCGTGACCCGCGAAGACGGCACGGTGCTGGAGGCGCTGGGCGACGAAGCCCTGTGGCATGCATTGTCGAAAATCGGCATCCAGGGCATTCATAACGGGCCGCTGAAGAAGTCCGGCGGTTTGTCCGGTACCCGACACACGCCGACCATTGATGGCAACTTCGACCGCATCAGCTTCGACATCGACCCGCAGCTGGGCACCGAGGCGCAGTTGCAGGCGCTGACGCGCATGGCTGCCGCGCACAATGCGGTGATCATCGACGATGTGATCCCGTCCCACACCGGCAAGGGCGCGGATTTCCGGTTGGCGGAAATGGCCTATGAGGATTACCCCGGCCTGTACCACATGGTCGAAATCCGTGAAGAAGACTGGGCGCTGCTGCCCGACGTCGCCGAAGGCCGCGACGCGCAGAACCTCAGCCCGCCGCAGGTGGACGCACTGCGCGACAAGCACTACATCGTCGGCCAATTGCAGCGGGTGATTTTCTTCGAGCCCGGCGTCAAGGAAACCGACTGGAGCGCCACGCCCGTGGTGGTGGGTGTGGACGGCAAACCGCGACGCTGGGTGTACCTGCATTACTTCAAGGAAGGGCAGCCGTCGCTGAACTGGCTCGACCCGTCATTCGCCGCCCAGCAGATGATCATCGGTGACGCGCTGCACGCCATCGATGTAATGGGCGCCAAGATCCTGCGCCTGGACGCCAATGGCTTTCTCGGCGTGGAACGCAAGCTCGACGGCAGCGCCTGGTCGGAAAGCCATCCGCTGTCGATCACCGGCAACCAGTTGCTGGGCGGCGCGATTCGCAAGGCCGGGGGGTTCAGCTTCCAGGAACTGAACCTCACCGTCGACGATATCGCCTCCATGTCCCACGGCGGCGCCGATCTGTCCTATGACTTCATCACCCGGCCGGCCTACCAGCACGCGTTGCTGATGGGCGACGCCGAGTTCCTGCGCCTGATGCTGCGTCAGATGCACAGCCTCGGCATCGACCCCGGCTCGCTGATCCACGCGCTGCAAAACCACGACGAACTGACCCTGGAACTGGTTCACTTCTGGACCCTGCATGCCCATGACAGCTTCATGTTCCAGGGCCAGACCTTCCCCGGCAATATCCTGCGCGAACATATCCGCGAGCAGATGTACGAGCGTTTGACCGGCGAACACGCGCCATACAACCTCAAGTTCGTCACCAACGGCGTGTCCTGCACCACCGCCAGTATCATCACCGCCGCCCTCGGTATTCGCGACCTGGACGCGATCACCGCGGCCGACGTGCAGCAGATTCGCCAGATCCATTTGCTGCTGGTGATGTACAACGCCATGCAGCCGGGGGTGTTTGCGCTGTCCGGTTGGGACCTGGTGGGTGCCTTGCCATTGGCCGCCGAAGAGGTCGGGCATTTGATGGCCGACGGCGACACGCGCTGGATTCATCGCGGCGCTTACGACCTGGTGGACCTCAACCCCGACGCCGAACTGTCGGCCGGGCAGATGCCGCGTTCCAGAAGCCTGTACGGCAGCTTGAACAGCCAGTTGCAGGACCCGGACTCCTTCGCCTCGCAGTTGCAGAAGATCCTCGGCGTGCGCCGTGCCTACGACATTGCCGCCAGTCGCCAGATCCTGATTCCGGATGTCGAGCACCCCGGCCTGCTGGTCATGGTGCACGAGTTGCCGGCAGGCAAGGGCACGCAGATCACTGCGCTGAACTTCGGCGCCACGCCGATCACCGAATCCCTGCACCTGCCCAATATCGCACCGGGGCCGGTGGTGGACATCATCAATGAGCGAGTGGAAGGGGATTTGACCGAGGAGGGCACCTTCACGATTACGCTGGACGCCTATGAAGGGCTGGCCTTGCGGGTGGTGAGCAGTACGCCGATGTAACTGCGGTAAGGGCGGTCTCTTACACGCCGGGTTGAAGGACGTTTTAATATCGTTCAACCCGGCGAGTTTGCTGAGGGAACAGCGTGCGGATCAGCGGTGCTTGTTCTTGTGTTTATGCTTGTTGCCTTTGTGTTTTCCGCCGTCATCCCCCAGGTTGTTGCCCACCGCGCCACCGGCGGCGCCACCCAGGCCGGCTCCAATAGCCGAACCGGTGCTGCCGCCCAGGTGATTGCCAATCACTGAACCACCCGCAGCCCCAATCCCGCCGCCCAGTGCCGCTTCCGCTCGATTGCCTTTGCGCGCGCCCACCGCGCTGCCGGTCGCACCGCCTACGCCGGCGCCGATGGCCGCACCGGTCGAGCCACCGAGCTGTCCGCCCACGACATTACCCAGCACGCCGCCGACACCGCCGCCCAGAGCGGTTGTGCCATCCCCGGCGGCCGAAGCGCCTTGGGAGATCAGGATGCCCAATGCCAGGGCTGGGAGAGTCATTTTCATTTTTTTATACCTCAAGGGCTGTCGCAGGCGCTCACGGGTAAAGCACGCCTGTGTTGAGATTAGAGCACAAGCGCTGACCCCGCCGTTCCTGCTATAGCGATATCAGCAAAGAAAATTTTTTTCAGCCCCCTTGAAATCCTTTTGCGCGTCCATAAATTTTTGATCACGCGATGCCGAATGCGGGTCGCGTACTAAATCACTTGGAGAAACTCAGGAGATTTTAAAATGGCTACTACCCTTTCGTTGGCTCCACTGTTCCGTCAATCGGTGGGCTTTGATCGCTTCAATGACCTGTTCGAGTCGGCGCTGCGCAGCGAGGCTCCGAATTCCTATCCACCTCACAACGTGGAAAAGCACGGTGATGACGCCTACCGGATTGTCATTGCAGTGGCTGGCCTGACCGAGGAGGATCTGGATATCCAGGTCGAACGAGGCGTATTGACGGTTTCCGGCGGCAAACGCGAAACCGACGAGAAGGTCGCTTATCTGCACCAGGGCATCGCCCAGCGTGCTTTCCGGTTGTCGTTCCGCCTGGCGGACCACATCGAAGTACGTGGCGCTGCCTTGAACAACGGGCTGCTGAGCATCGACCTGCTGCGCGAGGTGCCTGAAGAGGCCAAACCCAAACGCATCATGATTGGTGGCGAAGCCAAGCCTGAGCTGCGTCAGGTAAGTTTGCAGTAACGCAATCGGCGGTAAGAAGGCGCTCTTCGGAGCGCCTTTTTTTGTGCGTGCGCAAAGTTGCTGCCACAAGGTCGCGGCTTGCGCGACCATTCATTTTGAACTGCCCGCACCGCAGAGTGCCGAAACTCTACAACCTGGAGGAATCAGCCATGACCGAAGAAAAGCCCAAGGAACCCGAAGAGCAAACGCCGGCGCACTCCACCGAAGAGGAGCGTGAGCGACTCAAGGATTTCAACAAGGACGGTATCCCGCCGGGCGCGTGCTGAAGGGCACTCGCGCGTTCTGTTTGAACAGCCTACTCAGCCCTGTGCGCAACCGCGCGCTACTGCAATAGAGGTGATTTATGGTCGATGACAATAACGGTCCCGCAGCGCCCTATCCCGGACCGGATAAGCAAGTGCCCGACCTGGGCGAAGGTCACGGGACAGGCCTGGATCAGGCTGAATCCGAGCCCAGGCAGGGCACAGGCGAGAAGCCGGAAGATTGGAACCCCCCGCCGGGCAATCCCGGATCGGATCAGGATGCCCAGACCGACCGTAACAATGGCGGTGCGAAGTAGTCCGTTCCACAGCATGACCTGACAAAACCCGGCCAAGTGCCGGGTTTTTCGTTTGCAGGCAGGAGGGATGACTGCTCCCCGAGTGGGAATGGTGTTCATGAAGAATTATTTAGGTTGCGCCCGCAGGTGATTCCTACTCGATATTCCACTCGGCTCAGCCGGTCTTCGTGCATGCAGATTAATATCCGGTAATCAGCACGTTAGAAAATATGCAGGCAGTTAACCGGACTTCAGTGCCGTGATTTTTATTAGCTTCCTATCTTTATTTTCAAGTTGGCTATTCCAAAAAGGTCTTTTGTGGAGAAATCCAAGCCATGTTTTAGTGCCGATGGATGTAACAATTTGTTTCAGTTTTCTGCCGTTTTTCGGTACCGGCAAGGGGGCTTTCTGTCGGCGAACAGGTGAGTGCCGTTCGTTGCGACGCTGTGGGTTAAGCCTGGGACATTGATGATTTTGCGTGTGTCTGTCCGGCGCACCGCAAACAAGGGATTTGACAATTATCGAGGCTTGAACCCATGAATCATGTGATCAATTCCATACTGGAAAATGCATCAACTCGCCCCTCAATCGGCCACACCAACCCCGCGCTACTGCATGATGTTTTATGGCGAGCACTGGAGCACGCACTCAAGGCCAACACCGATGATGCCTCCCAAACCCCGCACACCCGCGCCTGCCTGAGGATCTACGCTGAAATCGATACGCTGGCGTACCTGGACAAGGCGGATTCGAAGTTGGCGGCTGCCCTGGGCAAGGCGTTCTTCGAATCGCGCTCCAGCAAAGACGTCGAGGCGTTCTGGAAATTATTGCTGATCAAGCAACTGCTGTTCGAATTGTCGGTCAGGAGTGTGGCCAGCCAGATTGCTTCGCAGGCCAGCCTTCCTCGTCAGTTGCTCACGCTCGATTCGCAGTTGGTTGCAGCCCCGTCGGGGGTCAATATCAGCCTGGGTCTGCTGTGCAAGGAAACCGACCAGCTCAAACATTCCGTTGTACTGGCGTTGCAGAAACTGGCACAGCACATCGAAGACCGTGGCCTCAAAAAGCCTCAAGTCACCTCGCAGATCCTGCTGGAGTTGTACAACGCCGTGTGGTCGGGCAGTAATGGCACCGATATCGAGTCGCAGATTTTTTACGCCGACAGCGTGTATGACGCGCTGCCCGACGTGCATCACGCCCTGGGCCTGGCGCCGCAGGAAAAATGGCTGACTTTGTTTACCTGGCTATACGGCGACAAGGATGGCCGCCCCTATGACACCAACCAGCACACCGAAACCCTGGTGCTTGCGCTGGAAACGGCGCTGCGCAAGCGCTATATCGCCGATATCGACCACTTGATCAAGGAGGGTGGCGCACGGCACCGCCTGGAAGAGATTCGCGCTCGCGTGGACAAGGATCAACCCGGGCATTTCGAGCATCCCGCCGAGCTGATCGATGCACTGAGCAGTATCCGTTTTACCCAGCCGGCCGCCATCGACCGTCTGCTGCTGCGGGTGCATGCATTTGGCTTTCACTATCTGGATATCGAGTTTCGTGAAAACGCCGAGATGTTCAGCAGCGTGGTCGATGAGATTCTGTCCAGCCAGTGGCTGGAAACCATCGGCTTCGGTCAAGGCCGGCACTATCACGAGCTGGATGAGCGTGCGCGTCAGGCCGCGCTTGAGGTCGCGCTGGACGGCGGGGCGGCCCAGTCGCCCGCTGCCTTGTGGCAAGCGTATCTGCAACGCACCGCGGCACTTTACACCCGCAAAGTCGAGCAATACGCCGGCCAGGATTACATTGCGCTGATGGAGCAGGACCCAAGCTATATCCGCATGCACGATGCGCGCAACGCGGTCGAGCGGTTTGAAATGATCGACCGTTATCGCGACCGCATGAAAATCCACGGGATCGCCGAGTACACCTCGGCCCTCAGCGCGCTGGAGGTGCTGTTCCTGATGAAGGCGGCCCAGGTGCGGGACGGGATCGACATCGCCCTGCAACCCGAAGACCTGGCAGGTGCCGAGCGCACGCTGGCCACAGTGCATGAGGTGTACGAAAACCCGCTGTACCGCCAGCATCTGGCAACGCGCGGTAACCGCCAATACATCACGTTCGGCCCCAGCGACACCGGCAAGCAAGGCGGCAAGGCCATGCACAAACTGAACATGGCGATTGCCAACCAGCACAAGCTGATCGCAGCCCGCTACGGCATCGAGGTGGTGGTCCACGTCATTATGGGCGGGGAACATGCACGCTGTAACGGGGTGATAGCCGAAACCTTGCAGGAGTTCGGCGCGCTGGAGGGCCCGGAAACCCGCTTCATGCTGGCCGGCTGCGCGGAGATGCGTGGGCATCTGCTGACCCGCAACCAGTCCGTCAATTTCCTCAGCCAGTTGTACCGGATGCACGCCGAGCCTCAGCCGCAACCGTCCGAGGCTGTCATTGCCGGCAGGATGCAACGTTGGGGGGAGGTGGTGCGCCGCTACCAGGCGACGTTCTTCGAGCATCCGGCGCTGCCTTCACTGCTGCGCGATCTGGCGCGGTTCGATGTGGTCAGGGCCACCGCCAAAGGCACCCGGCCGCCTTCTCGTATCTTCAACATCAAGGTGTTCGAGTCGCGACCCGATGCCATTCGTGCGATTCCGTGGACCCGCGCCTTGCTGGCCGGCGGGTTGCACAGCGAACTGATCGGCGTCGGGCAGTTCGCGCAAGCGCCTGCAACGCAGCTGTCGAAGGCTTTCAACGAGGATGAGAGCTTTCACACCTACGTCAAAGGCATGGCCTACGCCACTGCGCGAACCGACCTCAAATGCGCCTGGCTGACCCTGACCGGCAGCATCCCGGAAAAGGCCCACATCCTGGCACTGGCGCAAGCCCTGAAGACCGAAGCCGTCGGCACCGCCGAACAACTGCTGGCCAGCCTGCACCTGGAAGTGATTGAAGGTAAGCGCTTCGTGTACAAAGCCACCACCGGCACCGAGCCGGCAGACCCATGGAAAATCAAGGAAGGCAGCTTGCTCAACCTGTGGCCCAGCCTCAAGGCAGAGGTGTACCGCAAGGAAAAGAACCTGCGAATCTATCGGTTGTTTCTGATCTACGCCAAAAGCAATCCCGCGTTCATCCAGTCCTCATCGCTGAATGATTTCTACAGCGGGTTCCTCGCGGCCGTGAGTACCGATGCAGGTCTGGTCGATCCCACAAGCGCCCACCATTTCACCTGGTGATTAACCCCGATGCCTGGGGCAACCTGGGCATCGGCAGGCGCTACCCTCCAAGAGGATCAACTGTATGGCATTGACCACCCTGATACTGGATGCCCCCGGGCCGCCGTTACTGTTTGAGGAAGTCGATCGCTTTCTCGAACTGGACCTGGGCGTCACCCTCAACCTGCACTATTGCGCCGACAAAGAGCGCATTCGGCAGCACTACGGCACGCGCATTGACTATGCCGAGATCAACTGCCATGACGAGCCGGCCTTTATTGCCGCCGTGACTCAGGCCGGCGGCTATAGCGTGTTCAAGACGCGCCTGAACATCCCCTTGGGCGCCGGCCTGATCCGCGCCGCCACCTCGACGGCGCTGGCCACGCCACTGCGCGCCATCGCTCAGGCTGGCACGGGGGTCAATCATATTGATCGGCTTGAGTGCGAACAGTGTGGCGTGGCAGTACTCAACACCCCAGGTTCCAACGCGACCGCCGTTTCCGAATACGTCGTGGCCCAGGCGCTGTTTCTGTCACGCGACCTGGATGACTACAACGCCGAAACGCACAATGGCCATTGGGCAAAAGGCAGCTTGGCACCTGCTCCCGAATACGCCGAACTGACGCTTGGCCTGGTGGGCACCGGCAGCATTGCCCGGCAGGTGGCGCGCAAGGCTGCGGCGCTGGGCATCAAGGTGATCGCCACCGGGTCCGAACGTTTTACCGAACCGGTGGCGCACAGCCTCGGACTTGAACGAAGGGCAGGTCTTGAACAGTTACTGGCCGAGGCGGACATCGTCTCGATCCACGTACCGCTCACCCCGCAGACCCGAGGCTTGTTCGGCACTGCCGAGTTCCGGCAGATGCGCCAGGGCTCAATCCTCATCAATACCGCGCGCGGCGGGATCGTCGACGAGCAGCAGTTGGCCGCCTTCATGCGCGAGTTTCCCAGGCATATCAAAGCGGTGGCCATCGATACCTTTGCTCTGGAGAAAGACCGCTTCGACTCGCCATTGACCGCTATTGCCAATGCGCAGCTGACGCCGCATATCGCCGGCAATACCACCACGGCAATCCGGACGGCATCACGCCAGATCGTCGACAAGATCCACGCATTCAGCGCCAGCGCCACCGCGCGTTGACCCCCAGGACACAAGGAAGGCCATATCATGCAAACCTCTATTTTTACCCGTCTCGACGCCCTGAGTTGCACCGACCTCAGCGATGCGATGGACCGCCTCAACATCGTTTGCCAATGCACCGACATCATGCCCCTGGACCGCACGTTCAAGCTCACGGGCAAAGCCTGGACCCTGCGCTATGGCCCCATTGGCCTGGACGGCGGCTCGGTGGGTGATTACATCGATGACCTCCAAGCCGGCCAAGTGGTGGTGATCGACAATCAGGGGCGGCAGGACACCACCGTGTGGGGGGATTTGCTGACCTCTACCGCCTCGCGCAAAGACTTGGCCGGTACGGTGATTGACGGCATCTGCCGCGACGTTGATCGTGCGCTGGAGCTTGACTACCCGATCTTTTCCCGCGGCAACTGGATGCGTACCGGCAAGGACCGCGTGCGTGTCGAAGCCATCCAGGCACCCGTGACGCTGGGCGGCGTCAGGGTACAACCGGATGACTGGTTGCGCGGCGATGGTGATGGCCTGGTGGTGATTCCCGCCGGTTCACTGAGCCAGGTGCTGGCGGTGGCCGAAGAAATCCACCAGGCCGAAGAGCATATTCGTGCGGCGATCGAGGCAGGCGTGCCGTTGCGCCAGGCTCGCGCCGATTATGGCTACCACGCTTTGCAGACGCCGCGTGGCTGACGGGCCAACGGCAGAAGCCGCAGTGGGTGCGGCTTTTTGTTGATGCCGGTTCCGGTGAAGTTTCACCAGTTCAGCCTGCTGGCCTCGGCCCTGCTGCAGAGCGGCTTCTCTATTAATTAGCGAAACGGGCTACGGGGACGGAATTGGCTTTGTCTAAAAAAGCCCCGCAAAAAAGTGCGGGGCGTTACCACGCTCACTTACCGAGTTTTTTACGCACGTCGGCGACCATTGGGCCAACTGCTTTCACCGCATCCTTGAGCTGTTCCTCGGTTACGCCAAACTCTTTGGTCCAGTGCTTCAGTTCCCAGGCTTCGGAGGTGTTCACTCGAGCGCGGTCCTGCGGGCCACGGTTGTTCAGATCGTCAGACATCTTAAGCTCCATGCGGGTTGACCTGGAAACGTCCAGGCTTCTCCTGATAGACGTTAGTACCGGTGGGTAGTTCGGTCGGAACACAGCGGTGGGGTGTTCGTTCGGCAGGATGCCGCGGGGGATGTTGCGGAACAGGCAATACAATTGAGGGACACAAAAGATAGCCTGCCCAGGTTTTGACCGAGGCATCCTTCATAAATGGTTAGTTGTACATCACATTCCATTGCTCCTCGGCATCTGCAAGGTCGACATCGGTGGAAGTATCAAGGTAGTCGACCAGGTTCTTCAACATTTCTTCATTGATAGGCGGGAGCGCGGTAGTGACGTTCGATCCACCTGCTCCACCATCACCCGTGATGGCTCTGTTATTGTTGCTCGCAGGGACGGGAAACGGAATTATCAGTTCGCTAATACGGTGCTTTTCCAGATTCGTATTTTTCAGCACCGTATCAATAATTAGCCTTGCATCCTTGCGGCGTTCCTCTGTATCTGGACCGCTTAGCAATATGTTGACAGCTGATTGTATTACCCTTGCTCTGGCGTTATTTAATGTTGACATATCCTGCCACCTGTCCATCCATGAAAGGCACAATGCTACTGCGCCTGGATCCAATCCTGCTACTGGCATTTCATCCATGCTGGGCGCCTGAACAGCGGACAGGTGCAGACCAGATGAAATTGACCTCATAGCTGCCTGGCAAACCGCTCAACCGCCCCCAGAACCTCCCGGGCGCCAGATTGAATTTCCAATATCACACTTCCCGCTTGTTCAGCGAGCATCAGCCCTTGCTCCGCCTGGGAGCGGCTGCTACCCATGTTTGCTACGGCTTCGTCGACGAGAAGCTGATTTTTTTGCACGACTGCTACGATTTCCTCAGTCGCGTTACTGGTTCGTCCGGCAAGTTGCCGTACTTCGTCGGCGACCACCGCAAATCCTCTGCCTTGTTCGCCTGCGCGCGCAGCTTCGATGGCGGCGTTCAATGCTAAAAGATTGGTTTGGGCTGCAATGCCGCCGATCGTTTGTACCATTGAACTGATCAGATACGACTGCTTGCCCAGTGCTTCTATGCCTTCCGAGGCAGAGGATATCTGGTCAACAATCTTGTTCATTGTGCCGACCGTTTTCTGTACAACTTCTGCACCCTGGTTGGCCGAAATATCGGTTTGCTGTGAAATATCGTAGGCGGTGCTCGCAGCTGAACTGATCTCTTGTTCGCGCTGGACTTGCTGGGTAACCAACGTAGCGAATTTTACAATTTTGTAGAGGTTTCCTCGGGTGTCATACACCGGATTGTAGGTAGCCTCAAGCCAGATTTCCCGGCCGGAACTGTCTATTCTTTTGAATCGGTTTGCCACAAAATTGCCTTCATTCAACGTTTTCCAAAATTGTTGGTATTCTGCTGAAGCGGTGTAGGCAGGTTCACAAAATAAGCTGTGATGCTTTCCTACCAGTTGTACAAGTGAATAACCCACTGCATTCAAAAAGTTAGCGTTTGCGGTTATGATTTTTCCCGAGGTATCGAATTCTATTACTGCCGTGGATCTCAACAGGGCTTGGATAAATTCGCTGTTTTCACGTGCTTTATCCATGGCCGCGGTTGCATCCAATCCATAGCAGCTCATATGGGTTACACGGCCATTCTCATCTTTGCTTGGGCACCAGGCCGCGTGAATCCAAACCATTCGTCCGTCGGCTGCGATATATCTGTAGTCATCACTGACCGACCGTCCTTCAGACATGGCGAGCATAAAATTCCTATAGCAGGGTAATTCTTTTACATACGCGGGAGAGAGAGTGCCTAGTGAGGTACCTACCAGTTTATGCTGATCATAACCTACCAGTTTTGCAAAATTTTTGTTGAGGCTGGTAATCATCATGTTGCTATCGACGGTCACGTTGATCATTTCGGAATCAATGCTATCTTGTAGTTCTTGCTGCCTCTTAAGTTCGCCCTGCAATTCCAGCAGCTTTTTGTTCAAGATTTTATTAAACATATAAATACCCGAGGTTAGGTAGCTTGGTGAGACCGTCGAAGCAATGAAATTAAGTTAGCTGGCTAAGCGTTTGGACAAGTCGATTTGTACTGATTTTTTATTGTAGATGAAAGCTTGCGCCAGCGAAAAAATATTAAGTCAGTACGCGTGGTACCTATTTACCAAGCTCAATTGCAGTAAAGGAAATGTTATCTATAATCGGGCGTAATAAACCCCGCTCAGTGAAACGCTGTCGAGAGGAGCAATCTGTCAGTCAGGGCCGGGCGCCCTCAGCTTGGCAAGGGCCTGCTTGCCCACCCAACCGAGGTGATCCAGGCAAATGGCAAAGAAAAGCCCGCGACGGGGAGTGCGGGCTGAAAGGCTTCTACAGGGAGTTGGCAACCACATACGCTGCTGTGAAAAGAGCGTGAATGGCCACGTTCAGAAGGTCACCGCGATCGCCTTGGCCAGTTGCATGTCTGACATTGGGGGGGAGGGGTAAGCTGACTGGTAATATCTGGACGCCTGCTCAAACTGAGCACCTCGAATCTCGCCATCCGAGCCAATAAACGCAAGCGCATCATCCTTGGCGGGCTTTAATTTTTTCGTGGCCGCTAGCGGAAGCGCCGTGGTTGCTGCAATGATGAAAGTTGGAGCCAGCGTTATCATCATCATTGAGTTTTGATAGGAACCTTTATCCTCCGCAACTGCATGGGGGCTGATTGATACCATGATGGCGATTGCCAGTGTTCTCCATGAATCCATGCTTCGATGCTTCCATTGCGGTCAGATAGCTCCACCTCGCTTCCACGCGAAAATCGCGGAGCGGGAACGATAAGAGCCTGCCTGGGTTTCCCCGGCAAGCCCTTGATATCTATGGTGCCCGAACCCGGAATCGAACCGGGACGCCCTTACGAGCGGGGGATTTTAAGTCCCATGCGTCTACCAGTTTCGCCATTCGGGCGGTAGCGCGGTGCAGCAGGGTTGCGAATATATAGATCCAGACGCTTGGGCGCAACCTCGATACATCCTTTCCTGCACAAACACGGGCCTGAAAAAACCTGCCAGATCAGTGATCTACGCAGCGAAGCAGGCTCCGTTCAGTCAATCAGCGCGAGCAGGTCGGTATCACCCACGTCCACACCGGCCTGGCTTAATAATGTGGTCACTTGGCCGCGATGGTGGGTCTGATGATTGAAGAAATGCGTCAGCAGGCCAAAAAACGGTTTTTCAGACGCTACACCGCCCATGCTGTGATAACTCAATCGCTGGTCCAGGTGGGATTCGCGCAGGCTGTGGGCCCAATCGAGGATGAGTTGGTCCAGCCAGGCACGATGGGCCGCGAGCTCACGTATGTCTGCGAATGCCAATTGCCTGAGGTCGGTGGGTGCGGCGACGGCCTTTAAGGGGGCCAGCGCGCTGAACCCCGCCGGGTGTTCGACAAAGCGTTTGAGCCAGACGGTGTCGCCCAGGGCCAAGTGATTGAGAGTGCCTAGGATCGAGCCGAAAAACGCCTGTCGGTCCGCAGTCAACGCCGCGTCTGTGAGCGTGCCGGCAGCCTCATAGACCTTGCGGTTCATCCACTGATTGTAGTTGGCCATCAACCCGATGTGCTCGATGCGGTTCACCTGGGCTCTCCCTTGAGGTGGTGGTGACGCCATCATAAAGCTTGCCCGCCCGACGGTCATGGTGTTCCATCGACGTCGGACTAGGGTTGATTAACGCCACTATGCGCCTGGGAGGGCGAGACCATGAATACCGGCGATCTGTTGGAACAGCTGTTGCGCGGCGCAGGGCAGGGCGGTGCTTCTTCGGGCGGCGGTCTGGGCGGCGTGCTTGGAGGACTGCTCAAGGGTAACCGCGCCGGTAATGCTTCGGGCGGCGGCCTGGGCGATTTATTGGGTGGGCTCGGCGGCATGCTGGGCGGTGGCGCGCCAACGCGTCCGGCGCAAGGGCGCACCGGTGGGATGAATTATGCCGCGCTGGCTTCTCTCGGGATGATGGCCTATAAGGCGTATCAGGCTTGGCAGAGCCAGCAGGCCAGCCAGCCGCCACAAACCTTCGAGACGGCCGATCAGCTCTCGGGCGCGCAAGTCGAAGCGCACAGCCATGCTGTGTTGCGCGCACTGATTGCGGCTGCCAAGGCCGATGGCCGGATTGATGACAAAGAGCAGCAGTTGATTTCCAAAGAGCTGGGCAAGCATACGGACGATCCGCAATTGCAGCAGTGGCTCGACGCTGAAGTCGCCAAGCCGCTGAATGCTGCGGATTTCGCCGAGTTTGCCGCAGACCCGGCGGTGGCGGCCGAGGTGTATCTGGCCAGTGTCCTGTTGGTCGATGATCAGCAGGATGCAGAGCGCAATTACCTGGACGACCTGGCGGGGCAGTTGCACATCGATCCGCGATTGCAGCTGCACCTGGAGCAGCAGGCCAAGGCCTGAAACCTCGGTTGTTCAGCGCCTGCAGGAACTGGGCGAGGGCGTGAGGCGGCTTGTCATGGGCCACTTCGTTGTAGCCTTTGTAACTTCAAATACTCCGTGCCGCCAGGACTGCCAAATAAATCAATACCACGCCACAAGCGCCATAGCTAATGCGTTGCCAAGTCGGTGAGGCGTTCTTGCGCAGTAAGTTGACCAGCGCGGCAGTCAGAAAGCAGGACAGCACTGACGCGATCATGAAGCCTGCAAAAAACATCAGCGTTTGCCCATGGCTCGGCGTAGTGCCGACGATGCCCGACAACGCGCTGCCCAAGGCGCCCCAGTAAACGATGTTCTTCGGATTGGCCAGGGAGATCGCCGCGCCCACGGCCAGTGCGTTTTTTCCGGAACTGGCAGGTGCGCTTTCAACTTGCGGTAGCTGCCAGGCATCGATCAGGCTGCGGATGCCCAGCCAGGCCAGGTAAAGCGCGCAGATCACCGTCAGCGGCACGCGCGCCGCGTCATGCTGGATCAACAGCGCGATGCCCGTCAGCCCGATCACCGCCCAGACCGCATCGCCCACCAACGAGCCAACCTGCACCAGCAGGGCCGGGGTGAAACCGTAGAGCAAACCACGGCGCAGGGTCTCGGCGAGCACCGCGCCGGGAGAGAGGCAAAACACAAAACCGAAGACCAGTGCGTAGAAAAAGATTGTCAGCATGCCCGCGTCCTGTCGAGAAAGTGCGAAAGCATACGTCAGTCCGAGGGCAGGAAACCATGCAGAACTGAATGTGCAAGAGGGCGCGCTGGCGATGAGTCGCCTCGGTCCCATGTGGGAGGGGGCTTGCCCGCGAGACGTTGGCCCAGCACTCACTGATGCTGGTTGACCCACCGCTATCGGGGGCAAGCCCTAATGCCTTTCAGTTAAGCGAACGAAACATAGGTATCTACACAACTCTGTAGCGCTCAACCGTAACCACGATGCGCAGCGAGTCGCTCTTGATCTTGATCTGGCTTTTGATCGTAGGCGCCCCGTTAAACCACGCTGGCCGAACGCAGGCTTGAATCCGTGGGCAACCCGGCAGGACGCCGGGTTAGCCGCACTGGGCCAGGGATAGCCCATTGCGGCGGCCCACGGATTCAAGCCTGTGTTCGGGCACACCGAGCCCAAGCGAGGTGCCGAGTGGTGGGGCAAGAGCGTTTTGCTTACTTTTGACTGGGCCGGCATTCCGGCTTTTCAAAAGTGAGCCGCTGTAAAAGCGGAACCCTAAGTAGCCGTTACCGCAGAAACGGATATGTACTCGATCTGATCCAACATCCTGGTCGGTCCCGAGGCCGCTATCGGGGGCAAGCCCCCTCCCACATTTCTATCGAGGTCGGCTTGGGAAGTTGCCCCCCGTTCAAACGCATGAACAGAGCTTTCATCACGGCATTCCTCAGACACTCAGGCGCAAGGCGAGGGCGGCGAGGGTGATCAACAGCACTGGCACGGTCAGTACAATCCCGACCTTGAAGTAGTAGCCCCAGGTGATGGTGATGCCTTTGCGCGCCAGGATATGCAGCCACAGCAAGGTGGCGAGGCTGCCGATAGGGGTAATTTTCGGGCCCAGGTCGCTGCCGATCACGTTGGCGTAGATCATCGCGTCCTTGACCACGCCCACGGCATGACTGGACTCGATGGACAGCGCGCCGATCAGCACCGTCGGCAGGTTGTTCATCGCCGAGGACAGCAGCGCGGTCAGCACGCCGGTGCCCATGGCGGCGCCCCATACACCATGGGCGGCGAAGGCGTCGAGCCAGGTGGCGAGGTAATCGGTCAGGCCGGCGTTACGCAAGCCGTACACCACCAGGTACATGCCCAGGGAAAAGATCACGATTTGCCACGGCGCGTCTTTCAAGACTTTGCGCGTGGAGATCGTGTGGCCCTTGGCGGCGATTACCAGCAACAGCACGGCGCACACTGCGGAAATTGCGCTGATGGGAATGCCCAGCGGCTCCAGGGCGAAGCAGCCTACCAGCAGAATGCCGAGCACCCACCAGCCGGCACGAAACGTTGCACGGTCGTGAATGGCACTGGCGGGTTGCTCCAGATCGGCCGGATCGTAGCTCTGCGGAATATCGCGGCGGAAAAACCACAGCAGCACCGCCAGGGTCGCGGCGACGCTGACCAGGTTCACCGGCACCATCACGGCCGCGTATTCGTTGAAGCCGATCTTGAAATAATCCGCCGAGACGATATTCACCAGGTTCGACACCACCAGCGGCAGGCTCGCCGTGTCGGCGATAAAGCCTGCGCCCATGACGAATGCCAGCGTCGCCGCCGGAGAAAAGCGCAGGGCCAGCAGCATCGACATCACAATCGGGGTGAGGATCAACGCCGCGCCGTCATTGGCGAACAGGGCCGACACCAGTGCGCCAAGCAGCACCATGTAGGCAAACAGACGACGGCCTCGGCCACGCCCCCAGCGCGCCACATGCAGCGCGGTCCAGGCGAAGAACCCGGCTTCATCCAGCAGCAGGCTGATAATGATCAGCGCGACAAAGGTACCGGTGGCGTTCCAGATGATATGCCACACCACGGGAATATCCGCCAGGCTGATCACCCCGCACGCCAGGGCCAGGATCGCGCCCAGGCTGGCGCTCCAGCCCACGCCCAGGCCCTTGGGTTGCCAGATGACCAGCACGATGGTGACGAGGAAAATCGCAATGGCGACAAGCATGAATTAACGCTCCGATGGCTCAGCAGATGCTGGCCCGTTGTGGTGTGTCGCCCATTGCATCCCGACGCAGCGCGCCGTGTTGCAAGCAGGGCCGGCTTTCATCCAAGGCATGGATCGGTTCGCCTGCGTAAAGTTCGCGCTCGCGCAGGATTAATCGCGTCAGCCGCGCTTGAGCGGCATCGGCCAGGCATTTGAACAGCACGCCCATGTAAGTCAAATCCTGATTTCGGTTGACGTGGATCAACTGGCCGTTAATCAGCCACAAGTGATTGAAATTAAACTGAAACACGAATGTCCTAAAGTGCCCGCCCATTGCCGATGAAGGAAGTTCCCGCGTGACCCGAGCCACTCGTAACCTGCGCAAGACCCTGGATTCCGTCGCGGAAAATAATGAAACCGCGGCGTTCGACCTGATGCGTGCCGTCGAAAAGCTCGGCGATGAAGTGCTGCGCCAGCGCCTGCTCAACACCATTCACCGGTTGAACCAGGACGCCTACGAATTGCGCGAAGCGCGCGACTCGGTGGAGATGGTGTCGGTCAAGCTGGCCTGAGCAAGATCGTTCAAGACAGGCGCCTGAACGCGCAGGCATGCTTGCCGACTGTTTGTCGATGAGCCCAGTCCATGCCTACTGCCTTACCTCGTGACGCGTTCACCCGCGGTGCCATTGCTGTCATTCCGTTATCCCTGGCCTGCGCCCCCTGGGGGTTGCTCGCCGGCTCCATGGCTATCGATGCGCAATTCACGCCACTGCAGGCCCAGGGCTTGTCGGCCATCGTATTCGCCGGCGCGGCTCAACTGGTGGCGATCGGCATGGTCAAAAGCGGCGCGAGCCTGATCTCCATTGTGCTGACCACCTTGTTGCTCACCTCCCAGCATTTGCTCTACGGCATGCACATGCGCCCGACGCTGTCCTCGCTCAATACCCGCTGGCGCATGAGCCTGGGTTTTTTGTTGACCGACGAGTTCTTTGCCCTGGTCAATCACTATGACCGCCAGACCTTCAACCGCTGGTATGCCCTGGGTGTCGGCCTGACGTTTTATATCATCTGGAATTTGTTCACCCTGGCCGGCATTGTGCTGGGCAAAAGCATCCCCGGCCTGGACCAGCTGGGGCTGGAGTTTTCGATTGCCGCGACCTTTATCGCCTTGATCACGCCGGTGGTGCGCGACGTGCCGACGGTGGTCTGCGTGGCCGTCTCACTGTTGTGTTCGGTGTGGCTGAGTTACCTGCACTGGGAGTCGGCGGTGGTGGTCTCGGGCGTGTTGGGGATGAGCGCAGGGTTCGCCTGCAAACGCCTGGGAGTAGGGCAGCGATGATCTACCTGATGATTGTGGCGATGGCGCTGGTGGTATTTTTCAATCGCTACCTGTTTATCGAACCGCGCCTGCCGGTGCGGCTCAATCGGGCCACCCGTGAGTTCCTCGGGTTTGCCGTACCGGGCATGCTCACCGCGATTTGCGGGCCGATTATTTTCATCAAAGACCACCAACTGAACCTGAGTCCGAGCAACCCCTACTTGCTGGCCGGGATTTGCGCCGTAGGGTTGATGCTGTGGACGCGCAGTGTGCTGGTCACCGTGCTGTCGAGCATGGCGCTGTTTTATCTGTTGCGCTGGTGGTTGTGAGCCGCAGGCAAAAAAAAGCCCGCGGGAGGGCGGGCAGAAGGGAGACTTCTAAAAATGAGCCCGACAACTATTGGCGGCCGGTCTTGCCTTTACAGTGAAACAAAGTTCATGGGCGCGTCAGTTGGCGGCGACGCAATGGTAGAGTCACGGTTTTTCCAAGGAAGCACAGGCATGTACAAAGTGGTGATAGGCGCATTGGTACTGGCGACGCTGGCCGGCTGCGCGGGTTCGAAGATGAAAGAGGCGCGTGCGGGCAGCCCCTACAAGAGCATGGCGTCGGACAAGGCCACCCTGGTGGTCGCCCAATGCATCCAGTACGGCTGGCAGGATGAAAGCGTGTTTGGCGTCGATGCCGGCGGATTCAAGGAAGCCACCGAGGCCGGTGGCTTCACGGTTTACACCACCGGCGGCGACTACTTTGTGGATGTGCTGAGCAAAGGCGCGGGCTCTACCGTCAACTATTACGCCGCAGAAGACACGATGCCCGCCAAACGCCGTCTGGCTGCGCTTGCCACCTGCCTGTAATATTTTGCTCCAGACCTGTATTCGCCAACGTCCGGCGGGACAGCCGTCGGGCGTTGGCTTATTATTGACCCGCTCGCCCGACGTGAGGCTCTTTACCGGTACACGGATGTCGAGGCCGAAACGTCGGGCGAGCACCTCTTTTTTTCCAAACCTTGATGGTCAGCGTGGCATGAAGCCCAACTGCCAGCGCCGGGGAATCGCCAGGGTCGCCAGGCCCAGCAGCCCCGCCAGTGCCCCACTGACCCACAGCGCGCGCAGGCCGATCCGCTGCTCCAGCAGCGCCCCGATCACCGCGCCGACAAACATCCCTGCCCAGGGCACCAGCTGCATGCGCCAGCCATTGCGGCGCTCGCCCATCAACCAGCGGCCCAGCCCGCGACCAAAACGCGACAGCGCCCCTGTGACATAGGTGAGCCCCACCGGCACGCCATTGACTTGCTCGACTGCCGCGTTAAGCATGCCCATGGCGATAATCGCCGCCAACAGTGCGGGCAGCGTATCGGGCCATGGCAGCAGTGCCGCACCGCAGAGCAGGGCGCCGATGCTGAGCAGCAGGGGCAGCGCGTGGCGCCTGCTCAAGCGGCTGACGATGACTCCCAACGCGTTGCCGAGGATGAAGGTGGCAATCAGTAATACCAGGCGCGCGGTAAGCCCCCCGTCGCCTGCGCTGATTGCGACCGCCAGGCGCGTGGTGTTGCCGCTCATGAACGAGACAAAATCACCGCTGGCCATGAAACCAATCGCATCGGTCATGCCCGCCAGCACCGACAAACCGGCCACCAGCAGCAAGCCCACGCGTCCACGCCAGCGTTGTCGATGGGCGAGCGCGGCGTTGGCGTAAGGCTTGAGGGGCGAAGGCAGCATCGGGCCGGTTTCCAGTGAGGTTATCCGGCCACTACCCTAGGGCGCTTTGCGACGGCGTGCAATCAGATCACACCGCTTCCAGGCGCCAGCCCGTGCGGTACCAGCTCAAGTAATGGCTGGGTTGGATCGCTTGCAGGAACGCCTCGTCGTGGGACACCGCCACCAGCGCGCCAGTAAACCCCTTCAAGGCTTGTTCAAAGGCCATCACCGTCTCCAGGTCCAAGTGGTTGGTCGGCTCATCCAACAGCAACAGCTGCGCCGGTGCGCCGCGCCACAAAGCGATCGCCATCGCTGCTTTCAGACGCTCGGCACCGCTGAGTTGCCCCGCCGGTTGGGTCACGCGCAGGGCATCCAATTGCAGCAAGGCCAGGCGCGTGCGCAGTTCGGCTTCGACCAGCGGCGTTTCGAGCAGGTTGAGCTGTTCGACGATACTGCGCTGGTCGTCCAGCAGCGTCAGGTGCTGGTCGATATAGGCGCAGGGCACCGCGACCGCGCACCTGCCACTGACGCTTTGCCACTGTCCGGCAAGCAGCTTGAGCAAGGTGGATTTACCGCATCCGTTCGGCCCGCGCACCGCTACGCGCACCGGCCCGGTCAGGTCAAGGCTCAGATAAGTTGAAGGTGCATGCGGGTCCAGCCAGGGCAACTGCGCCTGTTGCAGGCTTACCACGTGGCGACCGTTGGCCAGGGCCGAACCCGGCAGGGCCAGCAAGGTCGGCGTCTGGTCCGCCACACGCTCGTAAGCCTGGCGCACCTGCGCGTCGAGGGCGTCTTTGTGATCGCGCTGGGCGCTGCCCAGTGCGCTGATGATTTGCGTGGCCGCGCCTTTCCAGCGCGCCTTGGTAAATCGGTCGACGTTCGCGGTCTCTGCGTGTTTGCGTGAGCGCGCCGCGTGGCGCTGCAGGCTGTCATGGGCCTTCTGCAAGCGTCGGCGTTCGCGGCTGCGCTGCTCGCGGGCGTATTCCCAGGCCGCGATAGCCGCCTGCTGCTGAGTGTCGCGTTGCAGAAGATAGGCCTCGTAGTTGCCGCCGTAAGCCTGCACACCGAGGGGCGACAATTCGATGATCCGGCCCATGGTGTTCAGCAATTGCCGATCATGGCTGACCACCACCAGGCCACCGCGCCAGGCGGCCAATTGCTGCAGCAGCCAGGCACGCCCGAGACTGTCGAGGTGGTTGCTGGGCTCGTCGAGGATCAGCAACTGCGGCGCCGCCAGCAGTGCGCCAATCACGGCGACTCTGGCCAACTGGCCGCCGCTGAGTTGATCGACCCGAGAAGCGATGCTGAGCGATGGCAACCCCGCCGCATCCAGGGCCGCGCGCAGACGCTCGGCCAGGTCCCAGCGCTCATCAATCAGGTCCAGGTCACCGGCGAGACCCACGCCCCGGGCCATACGTTCAAGGGCGGCCAGGCACTGGGCGGTACCGGTGAGATCGGCGACGGTCGCACCCGGCTGCACCACCACGGTCTGAGGCACGTACGCCATATGGGCTGGTACCTTCAACGAACCGGAAGTGGGCTGCAGGAGGCCGGCCATCAATTGCGCCAGGATACTTTTGCCGCGCCCGTTGCGACCGACGATCCCGGTGGGCGTATGGTCGATGGACACATTGAGGTCTTCCAGCAAGGTTTCACCATTGGCGAACCGCAAAGACAGGTGTTGCAAGCAAACAAGTGCGGGCCGCCGGTTGACGTGAGTCATCAGCACCTCCAGGAAAATGTCGAACAGGCCAACCAGCGCGCCAGGCGCCTGGTTGCAGATACATTTTGGAAGGCTTAATTGTTCACGTCGGCGATCGTCCCGCGAGTCAGAAGGGACTCGGAGGCTAACCCACCCTGGCTGTCTGGGGCAAGTCTGCGGCCAACTGCTCAAGGAACATGGCCAAGGCGACTTCTTCGGCTTTAAGGCCCTTGCGCACCCGTGGCTTGGGCAGCTTGGACAGCTCGCCCAGGCTGAAATGGTCGAGTACCGCCGGGTGGATATAGCACTTGCGACACACCGCCGGCGTATTTCCCAGTTGCCGGGCGACGTCCTTGACCATCGTTACCACATGGCGCTTGGCGTCGGATTCCGGTTGCCATGCCAGTTCGCGCAACACCGCCAATGCCATGGCGGTGCCGGCCCAGGTGCGGTAGTCCTTGGCGGTAAAGTCTTCCCCGGTCAGGCTATGCAGATACGCGTTGACATCCTGGGAGCTGACGGTATGGCGTTCGCCGTTTTCGTCCAGGTACTGGAACAGGTTCTGCCCGGGCAGTTCCATGCAACGCTTGACCACGTTGGCCAGGCGCCGATCCTTGACGCTGATTTGATGCTCAACGCCGCTCTTGCCGCGAAACTGGAATTTTATCTCGCTGCCCTTGATGTCCACATGGCGGTTGCGCAGGGTGGTCAGGCCGTAGGATTTGTTGTCGCGAGCGTACTGGGTGTTGCCGACACGGATCAGCGTGGCATCGAGCAACATCACCACTGTCGCCAGCACCTTTTCCCGGGTGAACCCAGGCTCGGCAATCTGTGCTTCGAGCTTTTTGCGCAACTTGGGCAAGGCATTGCCGAACGCCTGCAACCGCGCGTACTTGTCGCTGTCACGCACTTCGCGCCAGCGTGTGTGGTAACGGTATTGCTTGCGACCACGGGCGTCGCGGCCGGTGGCTTGCAAGTGGCCGCGCGGGTCGGCGCAGATCCACACATCGGTGTAGGCCGGCGGTACCGCCAGAGCGTTCAGGCGTTTGATTTCAGCGGCATCGGTGATGCGCTCGCCGTCGGGGCCGAAATACTGGAACTTGCCGCGCAGCTTTTTGCGGCGAATTCCGGGTTGGGTGTCATCAACGTAATGCAAATCGCGGGGCAGATCGGGCAGCGAAGAGTCGGGCATGGTGCAGGTTCCTTGGCAACGGATCAGGCCGGTATGTCTGATTGACCGCGTCACCCTGCGGTCGTGCCAAATGGTTTAGGCGAGCACCGCCACTGCCTTGATTTGCGCCCACAGCACCTGACCCGGCTGCACATTCAATTGGTCCCGCGAGAACCGCGTGATGCGCGCCAGCAACGGTGTGCCAGCGGCGTCCAGGCGCACCAGTGCGTGGGCACTGTTATCCGCCGCGACGTCCTGGATGACGGTCACCGGCAGGCGATTGAGGATGCTGCTGTGCTCTTGCGCCTGGTGGCTGAGGCTGACGTCCCGTGCCTGAATCTTGACCCGCAGCTGTTTGCCCAGGGCCATCGGCGTGTGGGCCACGCGGATCTGCAACGGGCAACCGGGCAATTGCAAGGTGAGCAACTGATAGGGGGCGTCGTAGGCAATCACGCTGCCCGTGACCACCACACCGGCATCGTCGCCCAACGCCAGGGGCAGATCGAGCCGCGCCAGGGTGTCGCCGATGGGCCCGCTGGCCAGGGCCTTGCCGTAGCCGAGCAAGACGATGTGGTCGGCCAGTCGCGCCACCTCGTCCTGGGCATGGCTAACGTACAGCACCGGAATATCCAGCTCGTCGTGCAGGCGTTCGAGGTAAGGCAGGATCTCGCTTTTGCGCTGGCTGTCGAGGGCCGCCAAGGGTTCATCCATCAGCAGCAGTCGAGGGCTGGTGAGCAGGGCGCGGGCGATGCCGACGCGCTGGCGTTCGCCGCCGGACAGGTGCTGTGGGTCGCGTTCGAGCAGCTGAGCGATACCCAGCAGCTCAGTGGCATGGGCCATTTCAACGCGCCGCTGTGCACGTGGGATGCGCTTGAGGCCGAACGCCAGGTTATCCCGCACCGATAGATGGGGAAACAGGCTCGCCTCCTGGAAAACGTAGCCCAGGGCGCGTTTGTGCGGCGGCACGAACAGCCCGTTACGGCTGTCTTGCCAGACCTCGTCGTTGATCTGCACAAACCCCTCAGCGGCGCGCTCAAGGCCTGCGATACAGCGCAGGCAACTGGTCTTGCCGGAGCCGGAAGGGCCGTAAAGGGCGGTTACGCCGCGGCCGGGCAATTGCAGTTCCACGTCCAGCGCGAAGCCTGTGTACTTCAGGTGCAGGCGTACTTCAATCATTGCAATCAGCTCCAGCCCATTTTGGTTTTACGGCTGGAGTAGAGCGCCAGCAACACAAGGAACGCGAACACTACCATCGCGCCGGCCAGCCAGTGGGCCTGGGCATATTCCATGGCTTCGACGTGGTCGTAGATCTGCACCGAGACCACCCGGGTCTTGTCCGGGATATTGCCGCCGATCATCAGCACCACGCCGAACTCGCCGACGGTATGGGCGAAGCCGAGGATCGATGCGGTGATAAAACCTGGGCGAGCCAGCGGCAGGATCACCGTGAAAAAGGTGTCCCAGGGGCTGGCTCGCAAGGTCGCGGCCACTTCCAGCGGGCGCATGCCGATGGCCGAGAACGCATTCTGCAGGGGTTGCACCACGAAGGGCAGGGAGTAGATCACCGAACCGACCACCAGCCCGGCGAAGCTGAAGGTCAGGGTGCCCAGGCCCAGCCATTGGGTGAACTGGCCGACATAGCCATTGGGCCCCAGAGTCAACAGCAAGTAGAAGCCGATGACCGTCGGCGGCAGCACCAAGGGCAACGCGACGATTGCACCGATGGGGCCGCGCCACCAGGAACGGGTGCGCGACAGCCACAGGGCGATCGGCGTACCGATCACCAACAGGATCACCGTAGTCAGCGACGCCAGCTTGATCGTCAACCAGATCGCGGAAAAATCAGCACTCGTGAGCGGCATTTACAGTGCATAACCGTAAGACTTGATTACCGCAGCGGCTTTCGGCCCTTTCAGGTAATCAACCAGCGCCTTGGCGGCAGCGCTGTCCTTGCCTTTGGTGAGGATCACCGCGTCTTGTCTGATCGGATCGTGCAGGGAGGAGGGCACGATCCACGCCGAGCCGCTGGACACTTTGCCGTCCTTGTATATCTGCGACAGCGCCACAAAGCCCAGCTCGGCATTGCCGGTGGACACGAACTGATAGGCCTGGGTGATGTTCTGGCCTTCGACGAGCTTGTCCCTGACCTTTTCGGTCAAGCCTTCCCTGGCCAGCACTTGAGTGGCGGCCAGGCCGTACGGCGCGGCTTTCGGGTTGGCGATGGACAGGTGCTTGAACGCATTCTGCTTGAGCACGTCACCCTGGGCATCCACGTAGCCTTCTTTCGCCGACCACAGGGCCAGGGTGCCCACCGCGTAGGTAAAGCGCGAGCCCTTGACGGTATCGCCTTCGGCCTCGAGCTTTTGCGGAGTGGTGTCGTCGGCACTGAGGAACACCTGGAACGGCGCGCCGTTCTTGATCTGGGTATAGAACTGCCCGGTGGCGCCGTAGGCCGCGACCAGCTTGTGACCGGTGTCTTTCTCGAAGTCGGCGGCGATCGCCTGGATCGGCGCGGTAAAGTTGGCGGCGACGGCCACTTGTACTTCATCGGCCTGCGTCGAACCCAGGGCGAAGACGGCGAGCAGGGGGGCCAGGCGCGCGGCGCGGATCATCATGAAGCAACTCCTTGAGGGGATACGGCCGATTGCCGCTATGTACGGGAATATATAGCGGTTGCCGGGTGCCGGTACAGTGCGAAGTGCTGAAGGAGCTCGCGCGTCTAGCGCAGTTTGGCCAATGTCTGCTCAGCCAGTTGGCGGGTCAGGTCGTAAGTTGAACGTTCGTGACCCAGACGCAAAGCCTGGCCTGCCCACAGGTTGCTGAAACCCGCTTCGTCCCTGGCCTTCAGGGGCATCAATGCACCACCGGCCCGAGGAAATGCCGGTGCGGCGCGGTTGATCGCGCCCAACTCGCGCATCACACGGTTGACTATGCCCCTTGCCGGGCGCCCGGTGAACAGGTTGGTGAGGGCCGTGTCGCTGGCCTGGGCATGCCGCAAGGCATGGTGATGGGCCGCGCTGACGCTGGCTTCAGGGGTGAACAGGTACGCCGTGCCGATCTGCACCGCCGAGGCGCCCAGGGCAAACGCCGCGAGCATCCCGCGCGAATCCGCGATCCCGCCGGCTGCGATCACCGGTACGCTGACAGCGTCGACGACCTGCGGCAGCAGCGCCATCAAGCCGATCTGACTGTTGAGGTCATCACTGAGGAACATACCGCGGTGTCCACCGGCCTCGATGCCCATTGCAATAATCGCGTCGCAGCCGTGTTGTTCCAGCCAGACCGCTTCCTCCACCGTGGTGGCCGATGAAAGCACCTTGGCGCCAGTGGCTTTCACCCGGTCCATCAAGGTTTTTGATGGCAGGCCAAAGTGAAAGCTGACGACTTCAGGACGGAAGGTTTCGATCACTTCACACGCCGCTTCATTGAAGGGGGCACGATTGGACACCGGCGTCGGCGCATCCAAGTCGGCGCCCAGTTCACGATAGTAAGGCTCCAGCAACGCTTTCCAGCGGCGGTCCTGCTCGTCATTCGCAGCGGGCGCCTGATGGCAGAAAAAGTTGACATTGAGGGGGCCGGTACCGGTTTGGCGGATGAATGCCAACGCGTCGCGCAGTTGCTCGATGCCCAGCGCCGCAGCGGGCATGGAGCCCAGTGCGCCGGCCTGGCTGGCGGCAATCACCATGGCGGTGGTGGTCGCGCCTGCCATGGGGGCCTGGATGATAGGCAGGTCGATGCCCAACAGGTCGAGAATGCGCATGTCTGGCCAGGTGCTCATGGGATGCGTCTCCAGCGTCAGTGAGGCTTTTCGCTGTTTTAGCAGGGCACTTGGCGCCAGGCCAGTCTGTTTTATTCACTGGACGAGGGCAGTGCTTTATGCAACGGGGTCAGCTTGATGTTTCCCGCTCCAGCAACGTGCGCTTGCGCTCTACACCCCAGCGGTAGCCGGACAGGGCGCCGTCGCTGCGCACCACGCGATGGCAGGGGATTGCCACCGCCAAGTGGTTGGCGCCGCAGGCCTGGGCCACGGCGCGAAATGAAGTGGGCGCGCCGATACGCTGGGCAATCTGCGCATAGCTGGCCGTGCTGCCCGCCGGAATGTCCCGCAGTGCTTGCCATACCCGTTCCTGGAAGGCCGTGCCGCGCAGATCCAACGGCAGGTCCAGGCCCAGGGCGGGCGCTTCGATAAAGCCCACGACCTGGGCGATCAAGTGTTCGAAATCTCGATCCGCGCCGACCAGTTCGGCGTTGGGGAATTGGTCCTGCAGGTCCCGCACCAGCGTATCCGGATCGTCACCGAGCAGAATTGCGCACACGCCGCGCTGACTCTGCGCCACCAGAATCGCTCCAAGCGAGCATTGGCCCACCGCAAAACGAATCAGATTGTTGGCGCCGCCGGCCTTGTACTCCCGGGGCTTCATGCCGAGCACCTGGTCAGCCGCTGCATAAAAGCGGCTGTTGGAATTGAAGCCGGCGTCGTACAGCGTATCGGTGACCGACTGCTGCCCCTTGAGCCCATCACGCACTTTGCGCGAGCGCAGGGCGCCAGCGTACCCCTTGGGTGTGAGGCCGGTGATGGCTTTGAACACGCGATGGAAATGAAAGGAACTCAAGCCGGCCTGACGGGCGAGGGCCTCCAGGCTGGGTGGCGTTTCGGCTAGTTCTATCTGGCGACACGCGTCGGCGACCAGCTTTGCATGGTGGGCGGTCCGTTGGGTCTGGTCGCCGGCGGCGCGTCGGCTGGGACGATAACCGGCGGCTTCGGCGTGTGCCGGCGTGTCGAAGAATTCGATATTTTCCGGGCGCGGCAAACGCGAGGCTCTGCTGGGGCGGCAGTACACACCGGTGGTTTTCACGCCGTAGACAAACAGCCCGTCGGCCTTGGCATCGCGGGCAACGATGGCGGCCCAGCGTGGGTCTAGTGGATTGTTCATGGCCTGCACTCTTGAGTGGTGATCGGCAGATTAACCCTGTGGTTCGCGCTCGGCACCCCGAAGCTTGCGGTCAAATCAGCCGGCGGTGCGAAAGGTCAGGTTGATGCGTTGCGGCCCCATGACCGGGTGCACGCCTTCCTTGACCGGCATCACGCCGTGGTAGCGCAGACGATCCACACCGCCCCAGACCACCACATCACCGTGAAACAGCGAGACTTTTTGTGCTTTGTCGCTGCGTTGATGGCCGCCGAACAGGAAAATCGCCGGCAGTCCGAGGGACACCGATACCACTGGCGCGTCATAGCCCCGCTCGTTCTTGTCCTGGTGCAGCGACATTTTTGCGCCGGGTACGTAGCGATTGATCAGGCAGGCATCCGGCGAGAAATCGCGGAAACCAGCCGCGTTTGCCGCCGAGACGGCCAATTCGCGCAACGCGTCGGGCATTGCCGGCCAGGGCTGCTGGCTGCACGGATCGACAGGGCTGTAGCGGTAGCCGCGCGTGTCGGTGGTCCAGCCCAGCGCGCCACAACTGCTCAGCGCGGCCGACATGGTAAAGCCGCCGGGCGTGACCATCTGCCGAAACGGAGATTGGGCCAGGACACGCCGCAGATCGGGCAATAAACGATCAATCCAGGGCAGGGCGTAACCTCCCAGGACGTAGGACTCTTCGCCAATCTGTTCGCGCCTTGCAGGTTGTTGCAAAGCATCGTCGGCGAACAGGTCAGCGGTAGGGCCGGCCATGGCTTACAGCGCCTTGCTCACGTTGATGTCAGTAATTTCGTCGCTTGCATCGTGGATTTTCGCCAGGGCTTGGCGGGCTTCTTCGACGCTGTTGCTGGTCAACTGGGCGAATTCGAAGCGACGTTCGCCGTTGAGTTTGTACTTGATGACGTATTTGATCGTGGCGTTCACGGCTTTCTTCCTTACGGTGTTCGGGTCAGCTCAGCTTGGTGCTGGTGCGGCGAACGATGCGGATCTTGTGGGACAGCGCCGGTTTGCGGGTAACACTGATGGCGCGGCGTGTGACCACATCCAGGGTAATGTTCCAGAAACCGGTGCTTGGCGCGGTGATTTTCGCCGGGAATTTGTCGAATGCGCCACCGTGATAGGTATGGCGACCACCGTTCTTGAAACTGCGAAAATTCGCATCGCTCATCAGACGAATATTACAGGTCTGTGAGCATTCGATGACGACAATGTCGCCCTCGTTAAGGTGCTCACGCTGATGGATGAATTTCATGGGGTGTCTCCAGAAGGGCTTTTTCTGAAAAATCAGAACGATACGTAGGTTAAGATGGAGTTTATCAGCCCCAGCGCGATTATTATCGGGCCGTCGTCGACGACTTCGACAATTTAAAACAGTTATTTACCGAGTTTTTAGAGATAAATCTTACATTGGCGGGAGAAATTCCCTATGCCCGCTGTCGTAGGGTCTTTATCGGAGGTTTTAGTATGAAGTGGAGTGTGTTGGTGCTGGCCTTGGCAATAGGCGGGTGTGCTTCGGTTGCCGATATCAAGCAGACCCCACCCACGTTGGTGGTCATTTCCGGGAAAAAGCCGCAGGAATATGCGGCCTGCGTGGTGCGAAAGTTGGAGGCGACACGTCGTCCGTCACAGATCGAACCCCATAAGGAAGGAATTCAAGTGATTGTGCCGCAGAAGTTTTCGGCCGATCCGTCAGCGATCTTCGAAATCGAGGACCGCTCCAGTGGCAGCAGCATCAAGCTCTATGAAAGCATGTCCAACGTGCCGATTCGCCCGGGCGATGTGAAGAAAGCCGGGGAGGATTGCATTTCCGGCTAAGCCAGGGCGTATTTCCACGAACTGAATCCGATAAAAGCCCCACTCTCCAGGAACGAGTCTCTTCGATCCTGCAGAGTGGGGCTTTTTTTGTACTTTTTTGGTGTTGTAGCGGAAGGCCAATTCCCCTACCATCTGTGAGGTTATGCATTTATCGCCTAAGCTTATAACTATACAGATGGAGCTGTGATGAGGTCTCTGGAGCGAGCACTGATGGGAGGCGCGTTATGGTTGCTGTTGGGCAACACTTACGCGCTCGATGGCAACAAGATTTTTACCGAGGGCGGTTCGCAGCCCGGCGCGATGCCTTGTGTGGCCTGTCATGGCGCCGATGGGCTGGGGCTGGCCGCGGCAGGTTTCCCCAGGCTGGCGGGGTTGCCGGCACACTACGTGCGCAAGCAGTTGGCGGACTACGCCAGCGGCGCGCGAAGTCATCCGGTGATGCAGCCGCTGGCAAGCGCGCTCACCGATGCGCAAATCTCAGCATTGAGCGATGCCGTGGCCGCGATGCCTGCTCCCATGATCGCTGCGGTACCTCGTAGCCAAATGCCGGCCAACCCGATACAGAAACTGGCCCTCCAAGGTGCGTGGGAACGGCAGATCCCCGCATGCGTCAGTTGCCACGGTCCCGCTGGTGTTGGCGTGGGGGATGCATTTCCGCCCTTGGCCGGCCAGCCCGCCGCTTATCTGGTGGCGCAACTGAACGCTTGGCAGAACGGCACGCGGCGCAACGATCCCAATGATCTGATGGGGCACATCGCCAAAGCCCTGACTCCGGATGAGGTGCAGGGCGTGGCCCATTACTTCGCCTCGTTGCCGCTGGAGGCCACGCCATGAAGGCAATCATATTGATGGGAATGCTCATTGCGTTGCCCGCCCAGGCTGCCACGATCGCCATGGAAGATCAGTCGCAATTGCAGGCCGCCAAGCATGCCAATGTCCCAGCCTTTGAACCGCCCCAGGAAAGCGAACTGCCGGACAATGCCTACGGCAAGCTGGTCAGGCAGGGGTATGAGTTGTTCGTGGACACCAAGCGCCTGGCGCCGCAATTTGTCGGCAACGGGCTCAATTGCAGCAACTGCCATCTGGATCAGGGTCGCATGGCCAATTCGGCGCCTTTGTGGGGCGCGTATCCCATGTATCCGGCGTACCGCAAGAAGAACGACAAGGTCAATACCTTTGCCGAGCGCTTGCAGGGCTGCTTCCAGTTCAGCATGAACGGCGGTGCCCCGCCGGCCGCGGACAGTCCCGAGATTACCGCGCTGTCGGTGTACGCCTACTGGCTCTCCAGCAAGGCGCCTCTGGGTGTCGAACTGCCGGGGCGCGGTTATCCCGATGTGGCGCAACCGACCAATGGATATGACCTGGCTCAAGGCGCGCAGGTGTACAACGGGCAGTGCGCAATTTGCCATGGTGCGCAAGGGCAGGGGCAGAAAGTCGGCGAGGGGTATGTGATGCCGCCGTTGTGGGGCAAGGATTCCTATAACTGGGGGGCTGGCATGCACCGGATCAACACGGCGGCCTCCTTCATCAAGCACAACATGCCGTTGGGCAAGATCGGCAGCTTGAGCGATCAGCAGGCGTGGGACGTCGCCGCGTATATCAACAGCCACGAACGCCCGCAGGATCCGAGGCTGGTTGAAGGGTCGATCGAGAAGACCCGTATCAAGTTTCACGCCAATGACGGGGTCAATCTCTATGGCCAGACTGTGGAAGGCGTGTTGATCGGGCAAGGCATCCGTTAAACTGTTGGTCACTGTCTACAAGAATGCCGCTCAAACCCTCGGTCTGAGCGGCATTGACCTGCCTGGAACGTCCCGTTATGAAGCGAGAACACGTCAAAGACCGCCATGCTGAGGGTCAGATCACAGCCACCCACGTCATCCAGAACCCTGCCGACCTGGGCGAGTGGATCGTATTTTTCAAGAAAAGTGACGGCCGCAGTTACTTCCTGGTGGACGATCAGGATGAGGTCGAGTCATTCCCGCGCCTGGATGACCTGATCGAAACCTTGCGCGGCCTGGGGATCAAGTTCGCCGAAGTTCACCTGTAGCGCCAAGGCTTACTTGCACACCACCAGGACGCTGCGGCTTTTGAAATTGCCCACGTCCTTGCCCAGGGTCTGTTCGCTTTCCTTGAGGGCCGGGGTTCCGTCGGTACCGACGATACGGTAGCCGGTGCCCGCGCAGGAGGCGTCGGCTTTCTCGTAGCAACTGGCCCACGAGTTGGCTTCGCCCGAGCAGTCGATGGTCAGGCCTTGCTCACCATTTTTCAGGTAAGTGTCGGATGTGGTGGTGCAGCCGGCCAGCGCCAATACCGCAGTGAATGCCAGGATCTTGTTCATAGAGAATCGTCTTCGAAGGTGTGGGAGGGGGGCGCTGACACTGTTGTGGGGCGTTGGCGGAAGATTATAGCGAACTGCCATCTAGGTACAGCCAAACACAAAAAAGCCCCGCTTTGCGGGGCTTTTGCTGCAAGGCTGCGTGGCTTACTTGCCTTTTGGCCGCTTGCTCGATGCATGACCGGCTTCATCCACGAATACTTCGGCGACTGCAATTGCCTGGCTTTCGGTCGCGAAAGCGCCCGCGACGCTGTCGCCATGGAAGTTGATCAAGTGCCAGCCGTCCGCACGTTGGGTGATCAGGTAGCCGTTTACGCCTTTTGGTTCTGACATCTAATTAGCAGTCTCGTAAGCTGATTCAAGTGCGCAATGATAGCCGCAAATACCCTGGCGTTGCCCAAGTAATTCATGCCCGGTGCCGGGTAATGAAAAGCATGCTACAAAGAGTGCGACTCGTTAAAACAGTGAGGCTCGAGTGCCGGTCAGTCCGCCCATTGAAAGATCGTTGGAACTTACGTCCATATTTTTTCTCTATGATGACATCGCGGCGCCAGCAGGACCCATTGTAAGGTGACTGCGGCCTGATTAGACTGCGCCGAATTCCGTACGTACAGCCCTTTGTAAGGACTCATATGATCAAGAAATGCTTGTTCCCAGCAGCCGGTTACGGCACTCGCTTCCTGCCAGCGACCAAAGCCATGCCCAAAGAGATGCTGCCGGTGGTGAACAAGCCACTGATTCAGTACGGCGTCGAAGAGGCACTGGATGCCGGCTTGAATGAAATCTCCATCGTGACCGGTCGCGGCAAGCGCGCGCTGGAAGACCACTTCGACATCAGCTACGAGTTGGAAAACCAGATCAAGGGCACCGACAAGGAAAAATACCTGGTCGGTATTCGCAAGCTGCTCGACGAATGCTCGTTCTCCTACACCCGTCAGACCCAGATGAAAGGCCTCGGCCACGCCATCCTTACCGGTCGCCCGCTGATCGGTGACGAACCGTTCGCCGTGGTACTGGCTGATGACCTCTGTGTGAACCTGGAAGGCGACGGTGTGCTGACCCAGATGGTCAAGCTCTACCAGAAATATCGCTGCACCATCGTTGCGGTAATGGAAGTCAACCCGACCGAAACCAACAAGTACGGCGTGATCGCTGGCGACGACATTGGTGATGGCCTGATCCGCGTGCGTGACATGGTCGAGAAGCCTGCACCGGAAGATGCACCGTCGAACCTGGCGATCATCGGCCGCTACATCCTGACCCCGGACATCTTCAAGCTGATCGAAGAAACCGAGCCGGGCAAGGGCGGCGAGATCCAGATCACCGATGCCCTGCTCAAGCAAGCCAAAGACGGTTGCGTGATTGCCTACAAGTTCAAGGGCCAGCGTTTCGACTGCGGCGGTGCTGAAGGCTACATCGAGGCTACCAACTTCTGCTACGAGCATTTCTACAAGACTGGCAAGGCGTACTGATTCACCCTTGCTCATCTGTTTCAAGTGAAAGCCACCTTCGGGTGGCTTTTCCGTTTTTCAGCCCCATGTAAGTCGGTATGCTGGTGTCCTGCCGAGGAGAATGAAATGGCCTACGATTTTGACCTGTATGTAATTGGCGCCGGTTCCGGCGGTGTTCGCGCGGCGCGTTTTGCCGCAGGCTTTGGCGCCAAGGTGGCCGTGGCGGAAAGCCGCTACCTGGGTGGCACCTGTGTCAATGTCGGTTGCGTACCGAAAAAACTGTTGGTGTACGGCGCGCATTTCGCCGAAGACTTCGAACAGGCCAGCGGTTTCGGCTGGTCGCTGGGTGAAGCGAACTTCGACTGGGCGACCCTGATCGCCAATAAAGACCGTGAGATCAACCGCCTCAACGGCATCTATCGCAACCTGCTGGTCAACAGCGGCGTGACCCTGCATGAAGGGCATGCGCGCCTGGTTGATCCCCATCAGGTGGAAATCAACGGTGAGCACTTCACCGCCAAGCATGTCCTGATCGCCACGGGCGGCTGGCCGCAAATTCCGGACATTCCAGGCCGTGAACACGCCATTGGCTCTAATGAAGCGTTCTTTCTCAAAGAACTGCCAAAGCGTGTGCTGGTGGTGGGCGGTGGCTACATTGCCGTTGAGTTCGCGGGCATTTTCCATGGCCTGGGTGCGCAGACCTCGCTGCTGTATCGCGGCGACCTGTTCCTGCGTGGCTTCGATGGCGCGGTGCGCAAGCATTTGCAGGAAGAGCTGACCAAGCGCGGCCTGGACCTGCAGTTCAATGCCGATATCGAGCGCATCGACAAGCAAGCCGATGGCAGTCTCAAGGCCACCTTGAAAGACGGTCGGGTGCTGGAAGCCGACTGCGTGTTCTACGCCACCGGCCGGCGTCCGATGCTGGACAACCTGGGGTTGGAGAATACCGGCGTCACCCTCGACGAGCGTGGCTTTGTCAGCGTGGACGAGTTGTATCAAACCGCCGAGCCGTCGATCCTGGCCATTGGCGATGTGATCGGTCGCGTGCAATTGACCCCTGTCGCCCTGGCCGAGGGCATGGCCGTGGCCCGTCGCCTGTTCAAGCCCGAGCAGTACCGTCCGGTGGATTACGCGATGATTCCGACGGCCGTGTTCAGCCTGCCGAATATCGGTACGGTGGGCCTTACGGAAGAGGACGCGAAGAAGAACGGTCATAAGGTGCAGATCTTCGAAAGCCGCTTCCGGCCCATGAAGCTGACCCTGACGGACTGTCAGGAAAAGACCCTGATGAAGCTGGTGGTCGACGCCGACACCGACAAAGTGCTGGGCTGCCACATGGTCGGGCCTGACGCCGGCGAAATCGTGCAGGGCCTGGCGATCGCGCTCAAGGCGGGCGCGACCAAGCAGCATTTCGACGAAACCATCGGCGTGCACCCGACGGCGGCGGAAGAGTTCGTCACCATGCGCACGCCTGTGGCGGGCTGATCAGGTTTCGCTCGTGGCCTCTGGCGCCGTTGCAGCGACGGCGGCCAGGCGCAACGCTTCAATACTGGCCTGGGCCTTGATCAGGTCCAGTTCCAGCGCCTTGTTGGCCTGCTGATGTTCAGTAAGCGCCGCCTGGCGTGACTGGCTTTCCAGCAGCGCCACCCGCAAGCGCTCCTGAAGCAGCGTGCGCTCGCTGTCGACCTGGCTGATTTTCTCATTCAATTTGAGCTGCAAGGCCTGGTCTTTGCGCAGTTGCTCCTGCAGTGCGCTCAGATCCTTCGCGGTTACTCGGTGCTCGATCAACAGGCGTTCGTTGTCCCGATGCAGCTGGGTGATTTCATCCTGACGCACCAGTGCGCTCTGCTGGGCCTGACGCAGTTCCGCCTGGACCTGTTGCAACTGGCCTTCATGACGACGCTGCTCCTGCTCACGCTGTTCCTTGACCGCATTGCGGTAGTGCTCAAGCGCATCGCGGGCGTGCAGGTGCTTGTCTTCCAGGGAGCGAATCTGCTCGTCCTTGTCCTTGATCCTCAGTTCGTAATCGCCGCACGCCTGGCTAAGCCCTGCGTTGCGCGTTTGCTCGGTCTGCAGACTGGTGCTGGCGGTCTGCAGGGCGGCGCTTTCCTCAGCGAGGGCTGCGGCCTGGATATCGAACTGATGTTGCAGCTGATCATGGGCTTGCTGCAGCGTTTCAAGCTGAGTGAGCAGGGCGCTTTTGTGCTGTTCAAACTGCGCCAGGGCGAGATCGATAGGCTCTTGGGCCTTTTCTTTCAGGCGCTGGGCGAGCCGTGCCACCAATTCGCCCAGTTCATCGTCGATGGGTGCTTCGGTGATGGTTTGGCGGGTCTCGCTTTCGTCCAGCTCCTTCAGATAGCGATGAATCGTGGTTTTTGAGCCGGTATTGCCCATCTCGATGCGCACGGCGTCGATGCTGGGGTTTTCACCACGGGCGAGGATTGCCAGGCGTGCCGTCTGGACTACTGCTTTGTTTATGCCACCGCGAGCCATGGGGTCTCCGTCGATTTCGTACTGTGGTACAGGGTATGTATATACATACTGTAGCATAACAAAAAAACACTTTGAATTCATGATTTAACAGATGGGATATTGGCGTATTATCCCGTGTTAGACACTTTTTTAACGTCGATCCAACGTCCGTAGTACGAATAGGCCCCCGCCATGAGTGATCTTGATCGTTACCTGAACGCCGCGACCCGCGACAACACGCGCCGTAGCTACCGCGCAGCCATCGAGCATTTCGAAGTGAGTTGGGGTGGATTCCTGCCCGCCACCAGCGACAGCGTGGCGCGCTATCTGGTCGCGCATGCGGGCGTGCTGGCCGTCAACACCCTGAAGTTGCGCCTCTCGGCATTGGCGCAGTGGCATACCAGTCAGGGGTTTGCCGACCCAACCAAGGCACCGGTGGTGCGCAAGGTGCTCAAGGGTATTCGTGCCGTGCACCCTGCGCGGGAGCGGCAGGCCGAGCCGCTGCAGCTCAAGCATCTGGAGCAGGTGGTGGCGTCGCTCGAGCTTGAGGCCAGGGAGGCCGGCGCCCATGGGGACCGGCCCCGATTGCTACGTGCCAAACGCGACACTGCGCTGATCCTGCTGGGGTTCTGGCGTGGTTTTCGTAGCGATGAGCTGTGTCGCTTGAGCATCGAGCATGTGCAGGCGGAGCCCGGAGCCGGCATCAGTGTGTATTTGCCACGCAGCAAGAGCGATCGCGACAACCTCGGCAAGACCTACCACACCCCCGCACTGCTGCGCCTGTGCCCGGTGCAGGCCTACAGCGAATGGCTCAGCGCTTCGGCACTGGTGCGCGGACCGGTGTTTCGCGGGATCGATCGCTGGGGCAACCTGGGCGAGGAGGGGTTGCACCCCAACAGCGTGATTCCGTTATTGCGCCAGGCGCTGGAACGGGCGGGCATCCCTGCCGAGCAGTACACCAGCCATTCGCTGCGACGTGGTTTCGCTACCTGGGCTCATCGCAGCGGCTGGGATTTGAAGTCGTTGATGAGTTACGTCGGTTGGAGCGATATGAAATCGGCCATGCGCTATGTTGAAGCAACGCCCTTTCTCGGCATGACCCTGGCGACCCAACCGTTACTTTGAGATTTCTTCTATTAATACAGCTGTCTGATAGAGAAACCCAATCGTCAGCATCAGGTTTGCCAATGAGCCATCGTCGCCAAGAGTGGGTAGGATTCATCCCATCAACTTATTAAGCCCTTTTACACAACCTGACGGAGAGTCAACGATGCCTATCATCAACAGCCAAGTAAAACCGTTTAAAGCCACCGCTTTCAAAAACGGCAGCTTCGTCGATGTGACCGACGCTGACCTGAAAGGCAAGTGGTCTGTCGTGTTCTTCTACCCAGCCGACTTCACCTTCGTTTGCCCGACCGAACTGGAAGACCTGGCTGACAACTACGCCGAATTCCAGAAACTGGGCGTGGAAATCTACAGCGTGTCCACCGACACCCACTTCGCCCACGCTGCCTGGCACAACACTTCGCCAGCCATCGGCAAGATCCAGTACACCATGATCGGCGACCCGACCCTGACCATCTCCCGCAACTTCGACGTGCTGATCGAAGAAGCCGGCCTGGCGGACCGCGGTACTTTCGTGATCAACCCGGAAGGCCAGATCAAGATCGTTGAACTGAACGACGGCGGCGTTGGTCGTGACGCTTCCGAGCTGCTGCGCAAGATCAAGGCTGCCCAGTACGTTGCTGCCCACCCGGGCGAAGTGTGCCCAGCCAAGTGGAAAGAAGGCGAGGCCACCTTGGCTCCGTCCCTGGACCTGGTCGGCAAGATCTAAGTCTGTGAAGTCTCAAGGGCGGGTATCCGCACCTACTCAGTAAGCTGCAACCGCCCTCAAAAACGCCCGGGCGAGATTCGCTCGGGCGTTTTTTTTACCCGGAATTAAAGGAAATCGCCCGTATGTTGGACGCCAATCTTAAAGCTCAGTTGAAGTCATACCTGGAGCGGGTTACCCAGCCAATCGAGATCGTCGCCTCCCTCGATGACGGGGCGAAATCCCAGGAAATGCTCGCTCTTTTGCAGGACGTAGCCAGCCTCACTGCGCTGATTACTCTGAACACCGATGGCAATGATGCGCGCAAGCCATCGTTCTCGATCAATCGCCCCGGTGCCGAGATCAGCCTGCGTTTCGCCGGCATCCCCATGGGGCATGAATTTACTTCGCTGGTGCTGGCCCTGCTGCAAGTCGGTGGCCACCCGTCGAAGGCCAGTGTCGAAGTGATTGAACAGATCCGTGCCTTGAAAGGCGAGTTCAGCTTTGAGACTTACTTTTCGCTGTCGTGCCAGAACTGCCCGGACGTTGTCCAGGCACTGAACCTGATGGCCGTGCTCAACCCCAATATCCGTCACGTGGCCATCGATGGCGCGCTGTTCCAGGCCGAAGTGGATGAACGCCAGATCATGGCGGTGCCCAGTGTCTATCTTAACGGTGTGAACTTCGGCCAGGGCCGCATGGGCCTGGAAGAAATCCTCGCCAAGCTCGACACCAGCGGTATCGAAAAAGCCGCCGAGAAAATCAGCGCCAAGGATGCCTTTGATGTACTGGTTGTCGGCGGTGGTCCGGCGGGATCATCGGCTGCGATCTACGCGGCGCGCAAAGGCATTCGTACCGGTGTAGCCGCCGAGCGTTTTGGTGGTCAGGTACTGGACACCATGTCCATCGAGAACTTTATCTCGGTACAGGAAACCGAAGGCCCTAAACTGGCCAGCGCGCTGGAAGCCCATGTGCGCCAGTACGACGTGGACATCATGAACCTGCAGCGTGCCAGCAGCCTGGTGCCGGCGAAAAATGCCGGTGAGCTGCACGAAATCCGCTTCGAAAGCGGTGCGACGCTCAAGTCCAGGACCGTGATCCTGGCCACCGGTGCACGCTGGCGCGAAATGGGTGTGCCGGGCGAGCAGGAATACAAGGCCAAGGGCGTGTGCTTCTGCCCGCACTGCGATGGTCCGTTGTTCAAGGGCAAGCGCGTGGCCGTGATTGGTGGCGGCAATTCCGGCGTCGAAGCTGCCATCGACCTGGCCGGTATCGTCAGTCACGTCACCTTGCTGGAGTTCGACAGCAAGCTGCGCGCCGACGCTGTGTTGCAGCGCAAACTGTACAGCCTGCCGAACGTTGATGTGATCACCAGCGCCTTGACCAGTGAAGTCAAAGGCGATGGTCAGAAAGTCACCGGCCTTGCGTATAAGGATCGCGACAGTGGCGAGTTCAAGACCATCGACCTGGAAGGCATCTTTGTACAAATCGGTTTGCTGCCTAACACCGACTGGCTCAAAGGCACCGTGGAACTCACACCTCGCGGCGAGATCATCGTCGATGCACGAGGTGAGACTTCATTGCCGGGTGTATTCGCCGCCGGTGACGTGACGACCGTACCTTACAAGCAGATCGTCATCGCCGTGGGCGAGGGCGCCAAGGCTTCCCTGAGTGCGTTCGACCACTTGATCCGCACCTCCGCGCCTGCTTGAAAGTCCACCGCGCAAATAAAAAACCCCCCTGAGTGATCATGGGGGTTTTCTCATTCCCACGCTCCGCGTGGGAATGCATGCGGTGACGCTCGGCGTCACACAGCGTTACATCGGCGCTGGCTGAATGATTTCAACCCAGTACGCATCCGGGTCCTTGATAAAGGCCAGGCTTTTCATGCGGCCGTCGCTCAGGCGCTTTTGGAAATCACAACCCAGTGCCTCGAAGCGTTCGCATGCCGCAACGATATCCGGCACCGAGATGCAGATATGGCCAAAGCCACGCGGATCGGTGTTGCCGTTATGGTAGGCGAAGTCAGCATCGTTTTCGGTGCCGTGGTTGTGGGTCAGTTCCAGGATGCCAGGAATCGACTTCATCCACTGGTTGCGCTCGGCGGCGTCAGCCGGTATCTGTGCCTTGTCCACGAGGGCGAGGAAATACAGGCTGAATTCGGCTTCCGGGAAATCGCGTTTTTCAACCAGGGAAAAACCCAGTACGCGGGTGTAGAAATCCAGCGACTTGGTGATGTCCTTGACGCGCAGCATGGTGTGGTTGAACACGAAGTTCGCGGTGGCGGTGTCAGGTTGTGCAGTGACGCCGGGAAAGGTGTTCAGTTCGTGCAGGCTCATGGGCCCTCCAGAAAAAAATGGGGCAAAGCGGTCCCTTGGCTTGCGGCAAGCATCCGTGCTGCCGAGCCATGATACGCAAGGCCTGCCAATCGCGCCAAATGAAAAAGCTGACGCGGCCCTTGCGAGCTGCGGGTCTGGGGCCGCAAACTTTGGCGCTGGAACCTTGGATGCTTTTTGCAATGATCGAGTTTCGTAAACCGCTGTTGAGTACATTGTGTCTACTGCTGGCGAGCCCGTTCGTATTGGCGGCCGACCCGGAGATCCATTGGCCCAGTGGCTGGCAGGTGGAGGAGGTTGAACCCGACGCCAACGCCGCCGGGAAGCGTCAGGCCGTGACCCGACAGCGTGCGATCAAGAATGACGAAAATGGCAAGACCTTGATGGTGATGGAGTTGACGGGTACGCCAATTGAGGCCGGACACAAGGTCAATCTTCACGGTGTCTTGCTGGAAATGCGTAAGTCCATCCAAAAAGACTTTGCTCAGGGCGGCTATCAAAGCGTGTGCACCAAAATGCATGCCACTACATTGAGCCGCCTTGACGCGCTTGAAACTACTTGTGTGATTACCGAGAACGGCCGGCACGTGCTGTCGCAGACACTAGTGGGCGCGGTGGATGCAGATAAAGCCTACGTTTTTTCATATGCGGGCCAGGCCCAGGCATACGAGGCCAGCCAGGACGCAGTCGGTTCAGTGCGTGATAGCCTCAAACTTTAAAAGCGCTGATGTGAACCCACATGAACTTTAATTTAAGTTCGTTTACGAACCCAATACGAAAAAAGCCCCGCTCAGGCGGGGCTTTTTGTTAGTGCATGTTAATCAACCGCGAAGCCAGGAATCCACTGTGTCTGCGCCGTACTCTTCTTTCCAGGCTTTCAGGCCACGATGGTTGCCGCCTTTGGTCTCGATCAGTTCGCCGGTGTGCGGGTTCTGGTAGACCTTGACCACGCGTGCGCGGCGCTGTTTCGGCGCGGCGGCAGGTGTAGCGCCGCGTTTGGCCGGGTTTGGATCAAGGATGGAAATCACATCGCGCAAGCTCTTGTCATAGCTGCCCATCAGTTTTTTAAGCTTTTCTTCAAATTCGATTTCTTTCTTCAGCCCGGCGTCGTTCTTCAGGGACTCCAACTGGGCAAGCTGCTCTTGAAGGGCTTTTTCTGCTGCGCGAAATTCGGCGAGTCTGGACAAAATCTGTACTCCAATAGTGTAGTTAGCTGATATCTACTGCGAAGAAAGCCTTAAGCCAAGAGGATTAAGCTAACTCAACGAAAACACCTGGCTATGCGTGTATCGCCGGCACGAAAAATTGTAGTAGTTAATCCACTTCGAGTAAATCATGTCTTTTGTCTGAATAACAATGTTTGCCGTGAAGGCAGTCGCTGACTGTTCACTGACGCGTCACCGACTTAATGAATTCATCACCCGGTAATGGACGGCCGAACAGATAGCCTTGCAGGAAGTCCACACCTTTTGCGACAAGGTAATCACACTGTTGCGCGGTTTCCACGCCCTCGGCCACGATACCCAGATCGAGCTTGGCGGACAGCTCGATGATGCTGTCGAGAATATGCCGTGAGAGTGCATCCGCACCGATCATGGCGACGAAGCTTTGATCGATCTTCAAGTAATCCACATTGAAGTTGCGCAGGTAACCCAGGCTCGAATGCCCGGTGCCGAAGTCGTCGATGGCGATCATCACGCCCAGCTGGTGCAGCGCGTCGAACAGGCGCCGCGTGATGTCGGTGGGCTCGATCAACTCACGCTCGGTCAGTTCCAGTACCAGGGTGACCTGGCCTGGCGCAAAGGCCGCAAGGAACTCCCGGCAGTCGTCCACCAGCTCCAGGTCCTGGCAATGGCGTGCGGTGATGTTCACGCCGATATGAAAGCCCGGGCTGAAGCGCTCGGCATGCGGCGCCAATTGCGCGGCGGTCTGGCGCAGCAGGGCGCGCGTCATGGGCACGATCAGCCCGGAGTGCTCGGCCAGGGGAATAAACAAATCCGGTCGCACCAGACCCTCTTTCGGGTGTTTCCAGCGCATCAGCACTTCGCAGCCGGCCCATTGGCGCGTATCGCCGCGCACCACCGGTTGGAAATATGGAATGAATTCGTTGGCGTCCAGGGCACGTCGCAACTCGTGGGTGGGCGCTGAAGAGCGCTTCTGCAGCCAGTGGGCGAGGGTGCCGGCCAGCACACCAAAAAACACCACCAGACTGAACACGGCCGGATAACGCGCCTGCATGTAACGCCAGACTTCGCCCTCGGGCATGCCGACGTCGACGCTGTATTGATAGCGGCTGGAAGCCAGGATGTGAGGGGCTGTGGCGAATTCCGGCGGCGCGTCAGCATGGACCTTGCCGTCGGCGTCCAGCCAATTGGAACCCACCTTTAACACCAGGGAGGCGTAGCGGCTGATCAGGCGTAGGGCATTGGTGAGGTGGTAGCCGTCAATTGAGGCGAACGCGCCTCGATCACCGTCAACCAACCGGTACACCAGCAGTGCGGTATCCGGCGTGACGGGGTTGCCGTTCATCAACCACAGGCGTCCGCCGACGTAGTCTTCAGGATTGACCGGCGACTCATACCTGCTGCCGAACAATGAACTGCAATAGATGTTTTTCTGCCAGGACAAGGTGGTGGCGCGCACGAATGGTCGGCGCGTGACCTGCTCACGCAGTGCCAGCTTCGCCGCGTTGTCACACGGCGAGCCGGCCAGCGGCAACAGCTCCTGGGCCGCGAGGGCGGTATTGTCGAGCATCAAGTCGAACTGACGTACCGCTTCCCGGGCCGTTTGCGCGGTGCTTTGCTCAAGCGTGCGCTCGGCTTGCCAATAAAGAATCATGACCCCCAGCAAAACCGGGAGCAGGCCGCAGACTGTGCTGAAGAAATAACGGGCAACTCGGCTTCGTGGGCCTTTGGAGGTCAGGGGCATAGAAGAGCGGCCAGGCAGAAAAGAAGGGGAATGTCCCGATGATAGATGGCATTGCCACAAGGCGCTCAGCAAAACGTAACAATGCTTGCCTGTGGACGATGAGTTCAAGCCGGAGCGGGATACAGCTTTTGTGCCAGTGCAATGAACGCCAGTGTCGCGGGTGACGACTGGCGGCGGTCGAGCACCGCCAGGCCAATCCGGCGCGGTACTTCGGGCGTCAGCGGCCGCACTACGTAACGCGAGTCGGCGGCTGCCGGCAGCGAAGCCTGCGCAACGATACTCAACCCGTCGCCACGGCTGACCGCTTCGAGTGTGCTGAGCAACTGCGCGCAGCGGTAACGCACTTTCGGTTGTAATCGAGCCTGGCTGAACAGGCGCATGACCAGTTCCGAAGACCCTGCGTCAGTCAGAATAAACGGCTCATCACACAGCGCTTGCAGGGGCAGCGCGGCATGGATGGCTAGCGCATGGCCGGCCGGTAACAGTGCGACCAATTGGTCTTGCAGCAGCGCCACCGTGTCGAAGCGGTCCTGCCCCAGGACGACAAACCCCACATCCACCCTCCGTTCATCCAGCCACTGCATCACCTGCCGGTCGGGACCTTCGTCGATGTGAACTTCGATGCCTGGGTAGGCCAGACGAAAGTGCTTGAGAATGTTGGGCAGCAAGCGGATGGAGGCCGTCGGCCCAAACGACCCGATTCGCAGCGTGCCACGCTTCATGCCGCGGGCGTCGGCGGCTTCCTGCTGCAGCGTGCTGGCCAGTCCCAGCATGGCACGGGCGCGGCCGAGCAATTGCACGCCGATATCACTCGGTTCCACCAGGGTCTGGTTACGTCGGAACAACTCCACGCCCAGTTCCTGCTCCAGTGCCTTGATCGCATGGGACACCGCCGACTGGCTGATGCCCAGGCGGTGAGCGGCGCTGGTGAAGCCCTGCAGCTCGGCGACCAGGGAAAAGATTTCCAGTTGGGTCAGGGTCATGAGGAAAGACTCATTTTACGATGACGGATCATTACTTGAAGAATAGGCCCTCACTCATTCTCCGTGCAAATTTATGCGCTCCATCGATGATGGCTTCACTTACCTCAAGCTTGGCGCTGTCAGCATGATCTGGGGCGCAACCTTCGTTGCCGGGCGTTACCTGGCCGAGGTCGACCCGTTGCTCGCGGCGAGCCTGCGCTTTGTGTTGGCCAGTATGGCGCTGGCGTTGTACATGCTGCTCGCTCGGATCCGCTTGAGGTGCCCGAGCCCGCGACAATTGGCGCAACTGACAGCCCTGGGGTTCTTCGGGATTTTTTTCTACAACCTGTGTTTTTTCTATGGGTTGCACTACATCAATGCGTCGCGCGCTTCATTGATTGTGGCCTTGAACCCGGCCGTGATCGGCCTGGCGGGCTGGTGGTTGTCCAACGAGCGTCTGGAGCGCAGCAAATGCGTGGGTATCGCGCTGTGTCTGGGCGGGGCGGCGGTTGTCATTGTCAGTCGCAACCCGCAGCTACTGCAGGACAGCGCCGAAGGCTGGCGCGGCGATCTGTTGATACTCGGCTGTGTGCTGGGGTGGGGCGTCTATTCGCTGGGCTCGCGCCAGTTGAATCAAACCCTGGGACCGTTGCAAACGGTTACGTGGTCGATTTTGCTGGGCACGTTGATGCTCCTCGTCACGACCCTCGTCACCGGGCGCATGACCCTGTCAGGCCTGAGCGCGCTGCATGTCTCGCACTGGGCCAGCCTGGGTTACCTGGGTGTAATGGGATCGGCCCTGGCCTATATCGGCTACTACGATGGCATCCGGCGCATAGGCGCGACGCGTTCCGGGGTGTTCATTGCGCTCAACCCGCTCACGGCAGTCATTTGCGCGGCGTTGCTGCTCGGCGAACACCTGACCCTCCCCATGCTGCTGGGCGGGGGTGTGATTGTCACGGGCATCTACCTGAGCAACAAACCCCTTGCGCGCGGCAAGGCAATGGGGATTTGATAAGAGTGCGTGCAAATAGAGCACGGACAAATAGTGTTACGCTGTGTAGAATCGATTTACGCATACAAGAATATGGACTTGCGCTCACGCAAGCCTCGCCGTCAGAGACTGATGACACCATGAAGCAACTCGGTTCCCCCCTCATCTTTGGTGACTTCCTCGCCCGCAGTGTGCGAGGCCTCTCCTGTGCGCCACCCGCTGACCTCATCCTTGCTCGCAAAGAACCACATGGCTGGTAAATAACCAGTTGTTACCCAAGCATGATGAGGCACCCCACATGACCGACCAATACGAAAACCCGATGGGCCTGATGGGCTTTGAATTCATTGAGTTCGCATCGCCGACCCCGGGCCTCCTGGAGCCGATCTTCGAGATCATGGGCTTCACCAAGGTGGCGACTCACCGTTCCAAGAACGTGCACCTGTATCGCCAGGGCGAGATCAACCTGATCCTCAACAATGAGCCCAACAGCCTGGCCTCCTACTTCGCCGCCGAACACGGCCCGTCGGTGTGCGGCATGGCGTTTCGGGTGAAGAACTCGCAGCAGGCCTACAAGCGCGCCCTGGAACTGGGCGCGCAGCCGATTCATATCGAAACCGGCCCGATGGAGCTGAACCTGCCGGCGATCAAAGGCATCGGCGGCGCGCCGTTGTACCTGATCGACCGTTTTGGCGAAGGCAGCTCGATCTATGACATCGACTTCGTCTACCTCGAAGGCGTAGACCGTAACCCGCAAGGCGCCGGCCTCAAGGTTATCGACCACCTGACCCACAACGTCTATCGCGGCCGCATGGTCTACTGGGCCAACTTCTACGAAAAACTGTTCAACTTCCGTGAAGCGCGCTATTTCGACATCAAGGGCGAGTACACCGGCCTGACTTCCAAGGCCATGAGTGCGCCGGATGGCATGATCCGCATCCCGTTGAACGAAGAATCGTCCAAGGGCGCAGGCCAGATCGAAGAGTTCCTGATGCAGTTCAACGGCGAGGGCATCCAGCACGTGGCGTTCCTCACCGACGACCTGGTCAAGACCTGGGACTCGCTGAAGAAAATCGGCATGCGCTTCATGACCGCGCCGCCGGACACTTACTACGAAATGCTCGAAGGGCGCCTGCCCAACCACGGTGAACCGGTGGACCAGTTGCAGGCGCGCGGCATTTTGCTGGACGGCTCGTCGATCGAAGGCGACAAGCGTCTGTTGTTGCAGATCTTCTCGGAAACCCTGATGGGCCCGGTGTTCTTCGAGTTCATTCAGCGCAAAGGCGACGATGGGTTCGGCGAAGGCAACTTCAAGGCGTTGTTCGAGTCGATCGAGCGCGATCAGGTACGTCGCGGTGTATTGACCGCCGACTAAGCCGAAAAGAAGCCCGGCTTCGGCCGGGCTTTCTTTTGCCTGGGATTCAGGCCTTGCGCTGACGCACCAGATGCTTGAACCCCTCAAACACCAGCACCATCACGGCCAGCCAGATCGGGATATAGGTCAGCCATTGCCCGCCCTTGATACCTTCACCCAGCAGTAGCGCCACCGCAAGCAACAACACCGGCTCCACATAGCTGAGCAGGCCGAACAGGCTGAAGGCCAACAACCGGCTGGCGATGATATAGCTCACCAACGCCGAAGCACTGATCAAGCCCAGCATGGGAATGAGCGCGTACAGCTTGGGCTGCGCATCCAGTACCGCGAAGCCTTGTTCGCCGCTTTGCACAAACCACCAGGCCACCGGCAGCATCAGCGCCATGTCCAGCCACAGGCCGCCCAGATGGTCGGTGCCCAGGTATTTGCGCACCACGAAATACACCGGATAACCGATGATTACCACCAGCGTCGCCCAGGAAAAACCGCCGGCCTGGTACAACTCGTTGAGCACACCCAGCGTGGCAAACGCCACGGCGATCTGCTGCAAGCGCGACAACTGCTCGCCGTAGACCAGGCGCCCGGTCAGCACCATGGTCAGCGGCAACAGGAAATACCCCACCGACACGTCCAGACTGCGCCCATTAAGCGGTGCCCACATGAACAGCCATAACTGCACACCGAGCAGTGCGGACGAGACCAGCACGCCGCCGATCAGGCGCGGCCGGGCCGCGAGCATGCGCAGCAGCTCCCACACCCGTCGCCATTCGCCGCTGACCAACATGAAAACGGTCATGCAGGGCACGGTCAGCAACATGCGCCAGCCGAAAATTTCCAGGCCACTCAAGGGAGTGAGCAACGATGTGAAGTAATACATCACGGCAAACAACACCGAGGCCGATACCGATAACACAACACCTTTAGACACGCTGTCCTCGCGAAAGCCGATTGAAATAAACAGGAAGAATCAAGAGGGAGATTATGGTGCTTTTGGCGGTTCAGGTGCGCTGTTTTGGGGCGCAAGACGGAAAAAGGCTGGAAATGGTCGTTTTACATGCTTGGCTCGAGCGCTCCCACAGGGGGCGCCGGGCCCGCGAGCCTCCGGAACTACCTACGAGCGTACCCTACGGCCCGGGACAAAGTGACTCACATCATTGAACCCCGGCGTGGACGAGTGCCCGGGCGTCACCAGCGAATCGATGAACGCCTCATCTTCAGCGCTGATCTTCACCTCGAGTGCGCCGGTATAGGCATCCCACTGCGCCTCGGTGCGCGGGCCGACAATCGCCGAGCTCACTGCCGCGCTATTGAGCACCCAGGCAATCGCAAACTCGACCATGCCCACGCCACGGCCCTGGGTGTATTGCTGGATCTGCTGGGCGATGCGCAGCGACTCCACGCGCCATTCGGTTTCCAGAATGCGTTTGTCCTGGCGTGCAGCGCGGCTGCCAGGCTCGGGCGTCAGGTCGGGCGCGTACTTGCCGCTGAGCACGCCACGCGCCAGCGGGCTGTACGGCACCACCCCCAGGCCATAAGCGGCAGCGGCGGTGATTTGCTCGACTTCGGCCTGGCGATTGACGATGTTGTACAACGGCTGACTGATGATCGGCCGGTCTACGCCCAGGCGCTCGGCCACGCGTATGACTTCGGCAATACGCCAGCCGCGATAGTTGGACAGCCCCCAATAGCGAACCTTGCCCTGGCGAATTAAATCGCCGATCGCTGACACCGTGACTTCCAACGGTGTGTCGTGGTCCTCGCGGTGCAGGTAGTAAATGTCCAGATAGTCGGTGTCCAGGCGGCCCAGGCTGGCCTCCAGCGCGTTGAACATACGCTTGCGGCTCAGCCCGTTGCGGTTGGGCATGCCATCTGCCGGGCCAAACCCTACCTTGGACGCCACCACCCAATCCTGACGGTTGCGCGCGATGGCCTCGCCGACGATCTCCTCGGAGCGTCCGCCGGTGTAGACGTCGGCGCTATCGATAAAGTTGATGCCTTGATCCCAGGCCTTATCGATGATGCGCAGCGAGTCTTCAGTGCTGGTCTGTTCGCCAAACATCATGGTGCCCAGCGTCAGTGCGCTGACCTTCAATCCGGACTGGCCCAACGTGCGGTAAATCATGCAAAGCTCCTCAAAGCAGGCAAACGTGTGTCATGCAATACCAGACACGAGTCCTCTGGAACAAGCTCTGCGCGTGTTTCTTCATGCACTCAGCAACGTCCGGCAGCGCGCCTGTAAAAAACGCTGCAGCACTTTCACCCGTTCCGAAACCTGCAGGCGATGGGGACACATCAGGTTGAACGGCGCCGGTTCGCCTTGCCACCCATCGAACAAGGCCACCAGCCGGCCGGCGGCAAGGTCGCCCACCACATCGAGTCGAGCTTTGTAGGCGATGCCGTGCCCGGCCAGGGCCCAACGGCGCACGATTTCGCCGTCGTCGCTGAGATAGTCGCCGCTGACCTCAACCTCTTCAACCTGCGCGCCCTGGCGAAAGCGCCAGGTCTTGCTGACCTGGCCCTGGCGCATGTAACGCAGCGCGCTGTGCCGTGACAACTGTGTCGGATGCAGCGGTGTGCCGTGCCGCGCCAGGTAAGCGGGGCTCGCGCAGGCTATGCGATGGTGGTCGGGCGCGATGGGCAGGGCGACGAGGCTGGAGTCCTGGGGCACGCCGAAGCGCAGGGCAATGTCGACCGTATCCCGAAACAGGTCAGCGTTACTGTCGTTGAGCATCAATTGCAAGCGGATGTGCGGGTGCTCGGCCTTGAACGCGTCCAGCCAGCCCAGCACCACGTTGCGCCCGAAATCCGACGGTGCCGCCACCTGCAGCAAACCGGTCAGCCCCTGGCTGTGCTGCTTGAGCGCCTGTTCACCCTCGGTCAATGCGGCCAGCGCAACGCGCACGCTGTCCAGATAACGCCGGCCTTCCTCGGTCAGTCGCATGCTGCGCGTGGACCGGGCGAACAGGCGCAGGCCCAGGCGGGTTTCCAGGCGCTTGAGGGCGATACTTGCCGCTGCCGGGGTCAGGCTCAGCCCGCGTGCCGCAGCAGAGAGGCTGCCTGAATCGGCGGTGCGTACAAACACTTCAAGATCCTGGATAGAGCTCATTTGTAAAATTCCTTTAAGGATCTTGTCGTTTTACCGGGATTTTTCTCCGATTACCAAGCGTGGAGGATGAAGCCTCACTTATCAATCAGGACATATTCCATGACAACGTCCCTCTGCGGTTCAACCATTATTGTGATCGGCGGCAGCAGCGGTATCGGTGCAGCCGTCGCCAAAGCGGCTGCCGAACGCGGTGCAAACGTGGTGGTGGCGGGGCGACGCCTGACCTCGGCGGTTCACGACGGCATGCGCAGCGAGCCGGTGGATGTCAGCGACAGCGCCTCGTTGCAACGCCTGTTCGAAAGCGTGGGGCGCTTCGATCATCTGGTCTATACCTGCGGCCCCTCGGTCAATGCCAAGACGCTCGTCGACACCGACCTGGACGAAGCGCAAGGCAATTTCAATGTGAAGCTCTGGGGCGCATTGCGCACGATTCAACAGGCACTGCCGTTTCTGCATGAACATGGCAGCATCAGCCTGACCTCCGGCCAGTTGGGGCGCAAGTTGGTGCCGGGACAGTTCATCAAGATCGGTATCAATGCCGCCACCGAAGCGCTGGGCAAGCAGTTGGCCAAGGAGCTGGCGCCGCGCCGCGTCAATGTGATCAGCCCCGGCGTGATCGATACACCGGCCTATGCCGGACTTGGCGACGAGCAGCGCCTGGCGATGTTCGCCAGGGTGGGCGGGGCCTTGCCGGTGGGGCGCGTGGGGCAGGCGCAGGAAGTAGCGGCAGGGTATGTGTTGGCGATGGAGAACGGCTTTATGACCGGCGCCGTGATCGATATCGACGGCGGCGGACAGTTGTAATTGCGCTCCCACAGGGGCATAGGTATCTACACAACATGGGTATGACGCCGACATGTGGCGAGGGAGCTGGCTCCCGTGGCGGCCTGTAACCCACGGTTACCAATCTGATACACCTCGGTCCAAATGTGGGAGGTGGCTTGCCCCCGATGGCGGCCTCCGGGCCGACCAGGATGTTGGATCAGACCGAGTACATATCCGTTTCTGCGGTAACGGCCACTTAGGGTTCCGCCCTGACGGCGGCTCACTTTGGAAAAGCCCCAAAGTAAGCAAAGGGCTCTTGCCCCACCACTCGGCACCTCGCTCAGGCTCGGTGTGCCCTCACTCCGGCTTGAATCCGTGGGCCGCCGCAATGGGCCATCCATGGCCCAGTGCGGCTAACCCGGCGTCCTGCCGGGTTACCCACGAATTCAAACCTGCGTTCGGCCAGCGTGGTTTAACGGGGCGCCTAAGATCAAAAGCAGATCAAAAGCAAGAGCGGCTCGCTTCGCATCGTGGTTACGGTTGAGCGCTACAGAGTTGTATGGATACCTATGCTCACATGGGCGCGCTTTAGACCTTCAAGGTGCGCGTCATCCGCAGCGCCAACACACTGCCAGCAACGATCACTGCGGCCAGCAGATACAGGGCTACGTCCGTGGACCCGGTAGCATCTTTCACGAAGCCTACGATGTACGGGCTGAGAAACCCGGCCATCTGGCCCATGGAGTTGATCAACGCCAGCCCGCCGGCCGCGGCGCCCGCGCTGAGCATGGCGGTGGGCACCGGCCAGAACATCGGCAGGCCGGTGAGGGCGCCCATGGTGGCGATGGTCAGGCCGAGGATGGCGATCGCCGGGGTAGTGGCGAAATTCACCGCAATGACCAGGCCGATCGCGCCCATCAGCATCGGCACCACCAGGTGCCAGCGGCGTTCCTTGCGCAGGTCGGCCGAGCGGCCCACCAATAACATGAACACGGCGGCCAGCAGGTACGGGATCGCACTGAGCCAGCCAATCACCAGGTTATCGCTGAAACCCAGGTTCTTGATGATCGACGGCAGCCAGAAGTTGATCGCATAGACGCCGCTCTGGATGCAGAAGTAGATCAGGCCGAACGCCCAGATCGCCGGGTTCTTGAACACCTCGGCCAGGGAGTCGGTGGTGGTTTTGGGTTTGTTCGCCAGATCAATGGCCTGGTCGGCTTCCAGCAGCGCGCGCTCGTGGGGCTTGAGCCACTTGGCGTTGGCGAAGCTGTCGCTGAGCAGGAAGTAGGCGAGGGCGCCGAGGGTCACGGTGGGGATGCCTTGCAACAGGAACATCCACTGCCACCCGGCAAGGCCACCCTGGCCGGCCGCGAAGTGGTTCAGAATCCAGCCGGAGAACGGGCTGCCGAGCAGGCCGGAGACCGGAATAGCCGACATGAACAGCGCCATGATCCGACCACGGCGAAAGGTCGGAAACCACTGCGAGAGGTACAGCACCACGCCGGGAAAGAAGCCCGCCTCGGCGGCGCCGGTAAACAGGCGCAGTGTGTAGAAGTGCGTCGGCGTGGTCACGAACAGCAGGCACGTGGACAAGGTGCCCCACACGATCATCATCAGCGCAATCCAGCGCCTTGGCCCGAACCGGGTCAGCGCCAGGTTGCTTGGCACACCGCACAGTACGTAGCCGATGAAAAAGATCCCGGCACCCAGGCCGTACACGGTTTCACTGAATTTCAACGCGTCGAGCATCTGCAACTTGGCAAAGCCGACGTTGACCCGGTCGAGATAGTTGAACAGGTAGCAGATAAAAATGAAGGGGATCAGGCGCAGGGTTACGCGCTTGTAGATGGCGTTTTTAGCGTCATCGGTGGCCAGTGCTGCAGCGGCGCTCTGTGACATGGCGAGTCTCTCTTTATTATGATTTTTGGCGATGCGAGGGTAACGTTGATCGCTTGAACAGTCTCGGTGAGGCGATGGGCAACTGTCTTTGTGCTCGCGCACAGTCAAGCCCGCTTTGCGCTGTGCCGCTGACCAACCCGTTTCGAGGAAAATAGCCCCCATGTTCGAGCTGGATCATGAGCTGGCACAGGATATTGTCGATCGCACCATGGCAATCCTGCCCTACAACGTCAACGTGATGGACAACCAGGGCCTGATTCTCGGCAGCGGCGAGCCGGAGCGCATCAACACCCGTCACGAAGGCGCGCAACTGGTGCTGGCCAACGGGCGCGTGGTGGAAATCGACGGGCAGACCGCCAAGCACCTCAAGGGCGTGTTGCCGGGCATCAACCTGCCGCTGATGCATGACCAGCGCCTGATCGGCGTACTGGGTATCACTGGCGAACCGGAGGGGTTGCGCACCTACGCCGAACTGGTGCGCATGACCGCCGAAATGCTGGTCAGCCAGCGGCACCAGCAGGCCGAGCAGCAATGGCGGCGCCAGCGCTGTGACGACTTGCTGGCCTTGCTGCTGGCCGACACGGGCGACTCGCCGCGCCTGGTCGATGAAGCGCAACAGCTGGGCCTCAAGCCGCAACTGGCGCGCACGCCCTACCTGTTCGAACTGGGCGCGGGGCAGTCAGCCGAGGCCTTGAGCGCGTGGCTGACGTCGCGTTATCCGGACAGCTGGTGCGTGAGTTCCGCGCAGTTTTCCCTGTTATGGTGCCGTCCGGCCGCACTGCACGTCGACGACCCGCGCCTGCTGGATAAGCTCGATGGCCTGGGCTGGAACATTCTACGGGTTGCCGTAGGCGGACAGGCGCAAGGGCTGGCCGGCTTGCGCCGCTGCTATCGTCGCGTCGGTGACTTGCTGGCCTACGGTCGCGATATCCTGCCGCACACGCGCCTGTTGAGGCTCAACCGCTATCGCCTGCCGGTGATGCTCTGGCGTCACCGCAGCGACGACGCCCTGGAAGAACTGCTCAACCCACTGCGCAACGTCCTCGCCAAGGACAGCAACGGCCAACTGCTGGCCACGCTGCGCAGCTGGTGCGAGCACGACGGGCAAAGCCAGGCCTGCGCCGATGCCCTGGGGATTCACCGCAACAGCCTGCGCTACCGCATGGAAAGGATCGCCGAACTCAGCGGCGTCGACCCGCTGACCCTGGACGGCATGCTTGCGCTGTACCTGGGGGTGCAGCTGTTGCCCCAGACTTTGTAAAAATGAACAACAAACCTCACCCGCACTTGTGCATCGGACCGGCGTCAGCGGCGCTGCCAACTGTCAGCATGGGCGTTATAAAAACCGGAGAACGCCCATGAAAATCATCATCGCCCCTGACTCGTTCAAGGACAGCCTCAGTGCCGAACGGGTTGCCCAGGCCATTGCCGAGGGCCTGGCCCAGGTCTGGCCTGATGCACAGTTGGTGCACTGCCCGATGGCGGACGGCGGTGAGGGTACGGTCGAGGCGGTGCTCGCCGCGTGCAATGGCCAGTTGCGCAGCCAGAGCGTGCGGGGGCCTATGGGCGCTACGGTACAGGCGCACTGGGGATGGTTGGCCGACAGCCACACCGCGATCATCGAAATGGCTGAAGCCAGTGGCCTGCAGCTGGTTGCGCCGGGGCAGCGCGATGCCTGCTCCAGCAGCACCTATGGCACCGGCGAGCTGATCCGGGCGGCACTCGATCTGGGGGCTCGACGCATCATTCTGGCGATCGGCGGCAGTGCCACCAATGATGGCGGTGCGGGCGCGATGCAAGCGCTCGGCGTGCAGTTGTTCGATGCCCAGGATCAGCCACTGGTACCGGGGGGCCTGGCGCTGGGTAGTCTGGCCCGCATCAGCCTGGAAAACCTGGATCCACGTCTGGCGCAGGTTTGCTTTGAAATCGCGGCGGATGTAAACAACCCGCTTTGCGGACCCCATGGCGCCTCGGCGATTTTCGGCCCGCAAAAAGGCGCCACGCCCGAGCAGGTTCAACAGCTTGACGCCGCTCTTGGTCATTTTGCCGACCACTGTGCAAAAGTGCTGCCCAGGGATGTGCGTGACGAACCCGGCAGCGGCGCCGCCGGTGGCCTGGGTTTTGCCGCCAAAGCGTTTCTGGATGCGCGGTTCCGCGCCGGCGTAGAGGTAGTGGCCGAGTTGGTCGGATTGGACGCCGCCGTGCGCGGTGCCGACCTGCTCATCACCGGCGAGGGACGCTTCGACGCCCAGACCCTGCGCGGTAAAACCCCGTTTGGGGTGGCGCGTATCGCTCGCCACCACGGGGTGCCGGTAATCGTGCTCGCCGGTACTCTGGGCGACGGCTACGAGCAGATGTACGCCCATGGCGTGGATGCCGCGTTTGCGTTGCCACCGGGGCCGATGAGCCTTGCGCAGGCGTGCAGCGAGGCGCCGCGGTTGTTGCGTGAGCGCGCGGCGGATATCGCCCGACTGTGGCAAACCGCGCGTCACGCAGGAAGGCAAGCTCAGGGTGATTCGTAGCAGATCGAAAAGCGGTCAGGTTTACGTCCATAGGCCAGGAAATCCCCGACATTCTTGTTCACGCAGGCATTGGTCCCGGAGAACGACACGCCGTGTCGGTAGGCGCCCTTCAGCAGCGTCATGTGCGCGGCAGGCACGCTTTTGAAAGCCTTGAGGGTACCCGCCGCGGGCGTCTGATCGTCATACTCGGCCTGAACCATAAGGAGGCTATCGACCAGCGCCAGCTTGCGCAGCGGTACCCCCTCAAGCCGTTTGCCGGGCCAGTCGGCGCAATGCCTGGCGGCGAAGAAACTGCCGCCCACCGGGTACCGGATGGCGTACTGGTCTTCCTTTTCGGTCCAGAATGCTTCACCTGCAGAGACTGAGTCGTTGCATAGCACGGTGCTGCGTACTGATTCCTGGGGCGTGAGTTTCAATGGCCCGAGCGCCAGACCATTCCACGGTGACGGTCGGCGAGTGGCATCAAGCAGGCGCGTAAACGCTTGCTTGGCCAGTGTGTTTATGCCCGGGTCGGGGCTGAATCGGTGGGCTCGGGCTCTGGCCAACAGCTTGGCATCTTGCAGGTCTGGCGATTCACGCAACCACTGGCTGAGGGCGCGGGCAGCCATCAGGTATTCAGGCGTGCTGTAATACTCGTTGTCCGAGCGCAGCGCCACCCGGACCTGAGGCAGCAGGTTTAGAAAAATCGCGCCTATTGCCTGGGGATCGCTGCCCATCTGGTAGATCTTTGGACGCTCGGCGGCGCGTTGCGCGACAAATCGCGCGAACACGCGTTCTTTTTCCGGCGCCTGAGCCAAAGAGGCGTCCTGGAACGAGGCGGTCCAGTCTGTACTCGAGTCGAGTACCATGCGCCCGACCTGCTTTGGAAATACGCTGGCGTACCAGGCGCCCAGCCATGTGCCGTAAGAGTTGCCGAAGTAATTGAGCTGGCGTTCGTTGAGCAGCACCCGCACCAGCTCCATGTCCCGCGCCGTTTGTTCGGTATTGATATAAGGCGCCAGGCGTTGGCTGGCGCAGCCCCGGGCCAGTACGCCGGCGTTATGCTGGATGGCCTCGATATTGGCGGGGCTGCGGTCTTCGGTCATGTCGTGTTGTGCAACAATCTCCTCGTCGGATTGGCATACCAGTTGCGATTGCAGCGAGCTTCCCATTCCTCGCGGTGTCATTCCAATCACATCATAGGCGTTGACCAAATGCCGATAGGCCTCACCCTGTGGCTGCTCGGCGTATCCTTTCCATATTGATGCCAAGAGCACGGCGAATGCGTCGGCCTCGGCGCCAGGCCCGCCCGGATTGGTAAACAAGGCGCCTTCGCGCCCAGCGGGCAGTGCCGCTGAAACCCGGGTGATATCCAACTCGAGAACGCCGAGTGCGGGGTTCATATGGTCCAGCGGCACGGTGGCGATGCCGCATTGCGTCCTGGCGACCACCTCCGGATCCAGCGCGGTGAAGGGCCGGCCGTCGCAATCCGGCAGCCAGCGAATACCCCACTCAGGCGGTTGTTTCGTCGCGCAAGCGCTCCCTCCCACTAGCACAGCGACACAAAGGCAAGCTGACAGCGTTCGTTGCTTTATCAATTGGCAGACACTCGGGTGCGTGGTTGGACACGCCCGAGTCTGGCAAGTAAAGCTTGCGGTGAATGTAGGATCCTATCGGTTGTTCGGTCAGCAATTTCTGACGGTACTGACCTGGCCTGAGCCGGTTTAATCCTCCAGCGCAAACGCCACCGCAGCCTGCGCATGCAACTCGGTGGTGTCCAGCAGTGGCAGGTCGCTGTGCTCGGGTTTGATCAGCAGGCTGATTTCCGTACAGCCGAGGATCACCGCCTGGGCGCCGCGCGCGGCCAGGGACTCGATGACCCGCTGGTAGATTAAGCGCGATCTGGCGCTGATCACGCCCACACACAACTCCTCATAAATGATCCGGTGCACGGCCTTGCGTTCCTCCGCGTCCGGCACCAGCACGGTCAGGCCCTGTGCGATCAGGCGGGACTTGAGGAAGTCCTGCTCCATGGTGAATGCAGTGCCAAGCAGGCCCACGGTCAAGGTGCCGGCTTGCACGGCCGCAGCCCCGGCCGCATCGGCGATATGCAGGAAGGGAATCGTCACCGCCGCCTCGATACGTTGCGCCACGCGGTGCATGGTGTTGGTACACAGCACCACACACTCGGCGCCGCCGGCCTGGAGCCGGCGCGCGGCGTCTTCCAGGATCAGCGCGGTATCGTCCCAGCGCCCGGCATGCTGGGCCTGTTCCACCGGGCCGAAGTCCACGCTGTACATCAACAGTTGCGCCGAACGCAGCGGGCCGAGCCGATCGCGTACCTGCCGGTTGATGATGCGGTAATACTCGGCACTGGACTCCCAGCTCATGCCGCCAATAAGGCCGATGGTGCGCATGCGATGCTCCGGACAGGTAAATGTGAGTTCACCATACCCACCGAAAGCGGATTAGTCATAGGCAGTTGCCGCCCAATTCACCGGAGCAGTTCAGCATGGGTTCAAGCAGGCTCGCTCTCGCCTGTTGCAAGCGTCAATGCTCACGAGGGCCATAGGCTTTTCCTACTGCCCAAGGCTACTGTTGCCTGGGGGATGATCAGACAATCACCGCATCCTGCGTGGTTGGTTTTCGATAAGGTCCGACCTTATTGAACGTTCATCCAAGAGGAGCGCCGCATGTCACCGCCACACCGCGAGGGGGACCCCGGTCCCAACCCGAGAGAACATCTACCGTCGCAGCTCTTCACCATCCCCGAGATTCAGTTTCCTTTTGCCGCACCGTCACCGCGTTGCGACAGCGAACGGTTGCGCGCCCATGCCCTCGCCTGGGCGCAGCGATATGGCTTGATCGGCCGCCGTGGTGCGCATCGGTTGAGCACCACGGCGCTGCTCGACCTGGGAGTGGCGCTGTGCGGCAGGGCGCCCACGCACCGAGCCGAGGTTCTGGTGTGCTGGTACCTGTGGGCGCTTACGCTGGATGACCGTATCGATGACGGACCCTGGGCGGAAAACGCAGCGTTGGAGCGTTTCATCACCTCGGTGCAGGCCTTGACCGAGAGCGACGGTCAATCAGTCGAGAGCAGCCGGTTCGAAGACCCGATGCTCGCGGTTCTGGTGGATGATCTCTGGCCTCGGACCCGGTGTTGGGGGAACGACCGTTGGCGTGACAGGCTTGCGCTGCATCTGATCGGGCATTTGCGCGCGCAGGCCACCCTGGTGCGCGTGCGTGAGAACGACACGGCGCTCACATTGAGCGAATATCTGCCGCTGCGCCGGGACTCGTTCGGCGCACTGTTCTTCTTTGACCTTATCGACGGGGCCGAAACCCTCGACCCGTACGCGCTCGCCGCGCACGCTCACGCGTGGGACACCTTGCGCGAGCACGCTGCCGATCTGATTGCCTGGACAAACGATATCCATTCGATCGCCAAAGATGTGGTGTGTGGGGAGCGCTTCAACCTGGTCTCTATACTCGCGGACACCGCCGGCGTGGATTGGCCCGCCGCGCTCGAATCCGCCCACCGGATGGTGAACACGGCCGTTGCGCAGTTCACTGCGGCCGCCGCTCAGTGTGCAAGCCACCCGCCAGGCGCGGCGACCGACCCGGACCGCCTGCGCCAGGTCGTGCGGGCGGCCGGAGACTGGCACCGAAGCGTCTCTCGCTATCATCTGCACGCCGCCGATTCCGAGACAACGAGCAATCGGCAGGTGGACCTGAAACTCACCCCTCCGACACTGAAATCCCGGCAGTTCGAAATCGACCCCTACCCGTTGTATGAGCAATTGCGTACCAGGCTGCCGATTGCTTACGACGAACCCACCGATGTGTGGCTGGTCAGCCGACATGTGGATGTCAAGGCGGTCCTGACCCATCCGGGCGTCAGCAACAATAACTACAACTGGCAGATCGGGCCGCTGTTGGGCCACACCATTGTCACCATGGACGGCTGCGAACACGCCCAGCATCGCGCGTTGCTCAGCCCTTCGTTTCGCGGCAAGGCCCTCGCTGCGCTGGAAGCATCCGTCATTTCGGTGACCACAGACCTGCTGGCACGCATGCATGGCCGATCTCAGGTTGACCTGATTGCCGATTTCACCGCAGCGCTGCCGGTGCGGGTGATGGCGCATGCGCTGGGGCTCCCGGCGCAGACCCGCGAAGAGGTGGAGCGGCTCAAGCGCTGGTGTGCCATCGGCTTCGCCTACATGGGCAACTATCGACAGGACCCGGCATTGCTGACCGGTGGGTTGTCCAACCGGGACAGCTTCTATGACTTCATTCAGCCCCACATCGACGCGCGCCGTGCCGCACCCGCAGACGACCTGATCTCCCAACTGCTGGCGGCACGCATCGATGGTCAGCCGCTGTCCGAGACATTCGTGCGAGCTTACTGCGCGATCCTGATGACGGCGGGCAGCGAAACCAGTCACGGCGCCCTGGCGAACCTGATTGTCAACCTGCTGAGCGAGCCTGGCGTCAAAGCGGCGGTGATCGCCAATCCGGAGCTGATGGATAATGCCCTGGCCGAAACCCTGCGCCGCAATCCGCCGTTGCAGCTGGTATTGCGCGAGGCACGAGAGTCGCTGCAGTTGCCCTCGGGAACGATCCCGGCCGGCGCGACGCTGGCCTGCCTGATCGGCTCGGCCAACCGTGATCCGGTCCAATTCAACAGCCCGGATACCTTTGATATGTCGCGCACCGAGCAGGCGACCAGTCATTTCGCCTTTGGCGCCGGGCGGCACTTCTGCCTGGGCTCCCTGCTGGCACGGATGGAGATCACCACCGGCGCCCGCATGCTGCTGCAAGCTTTCCCCAACGTGCGCTGGGCGCCGGGGTTCACGCCTGTAGAACGCGGTTTTCTCAATCGCTGCCCGGATCGACTGGAGGTCATACTGTGACCACTACCGTCGATTCCGATAAGCCCGGCTACACCGGCAGCTACCTCGCGGACCAGCACGCTGGCCAGTTGGCACGGCTGCGCACCCTGGAACGTGCGTTTGACCCGTTGAGCCAGGCGGTTTTCGATCAATTGGATCTGCCGCGCAAACCGGTCATCCTCGATCTCGGCGCCGGAGCCGGATCGCTCGCCGCCTGGCTGAGCCGGCGATATCCCGAAGCGAGCGTCACCGCCACGGATATCGACACCCGATTCCTTGCCGATATTCCCGGTATCCGGGTGCTTGCCCATAACGCCGCGACCGATGACTTCCCGGCGGCCTCCTTTGACGTGGTGCATGCCCGGGCGCTTCTGTGCCACCTCACCGAGCGCGAGGACCTGCTGACGCGGGCCATCACCTGGCTGCGCCCGGGTGGGTGGCTGGTGATCGAGGACGTGAGTCTGGAACCTGGCCTGAGAACCGCCAACCCAACGTTGCGCAAAGTGGCCCAGGCCGGGATCAGCCTCCTGGAGCAGTCAATAGGGTCCGACATGCTGTGGGCCACCCAACTGCCGGGCCGACTACGTGATCGGGGCCTTGCCAACGTGAGGCATCGCACGCTCGAAGGCTGTATCGGCGATAACAGCCCCGCCGATGCTTTTTGGGCCGCAACCACGGCACAAGCCGGGCCCGCGTTGCTCAAGCTGGGGTTGCTCGAACAGAGCGACCTGGATGGCATGGCCGGTCTACGTGCCGATCCCGCATTCACCGAGGCGGCCCTGACCTTCGTCAGTGCGTGGGGACAAGTTCTCTAACCGCAATAGGGCGCTGCCTTCGCCTACCGCCAAGGAATACAGAATGGTCACTGATGTCGTGTTAGTCGATGCGCAAGATATTCAAATCGGGGTGTGCGAAAAACGCGATGCCCACCTGGGAATGGGCCAGCTTCATCGTGCCTTTTCGGTGCATTTGATCGACAGTCGAGGGCGTCATCTGCTTCAGCGTCGTGCGGCAGGCAAAATGCTGTGGCCCGGGTTCTGGTCGAATGCCTGCTGCAGTCATCCGGCGCCGGGAGAGTCGATCCCGGATGCGGCGTCTCGCCGTTTGCACGAAGAGTTGGGCGTCAGGGCGAGCTGTCGCGCGCTTTACAGTTTCGAGTACCACGCCAGCTTTGGTTCGATCGGTGCCGAGCACGAATTATGTCATGTGCTGGTTGCTCAGTCTGACGCTGTGGTTTCACCTGTGCCTGAGGAGGTCAGCGAAATCATGTGGCTGACCCGTGCCGAAATTTCAGCCCGGCTTGCTGAGCCGCACGTGCAGTTTACCCCTTGGTTTCGAATGCAGTGGCGTCGCCTTCTGTTGGAACATCCCTGGTTCGATACAGCGTCATGTGATCTACGAGCCGCCTGCTGCCAAACCGACTGCAATCAGCTTTAACCCGTACGTCACGCAGCCGTATCTGCCATGATCGGGCTTCGCAACCTGGCCCACCCAAGGAAATCCGCAATGGACGATGTACAGCAACTGGGCGAGATGCTTCGTCATTACGCCGAGAGCGAAGCGCATAAGAAACAGCAATTCGATGTGCGGTCAGCGCGTTGGGCACAGAAACTTGGCGAGCTCTTCGAGCACATCGAGCAGTGGCTGGAGCCGGTCAAGAGCGCCGGCCTGCTCGAGGTGCGCCGGGAAGCCTACGCCGCCAGCGGGCCGGGCGTGCCAGTGGAAACGTCGACGTTCAAGACCGAGAAGTTGAATGTGCTGATCACGGGTAAAAGCGTGGAGTTCGTGCCGGAGGTGATGGGGACGGACGGGTCTATTCGTGTGGCGGTAATGGGCCTGACCGCCGCCCGGCACGGCAGCGTTTCGCTGGTACTGCCTGCGGATAAAAATGATTGGCTCTGGAAGAAAACCAATGGCCTCAAGGATCCGGATACCTTCGGCTTCGACGCCAATTTCCTGGCGGCGCAATTGCAGAGCCTGATCCCCCGCGAACGCGGCTGAGCACTCTTGGCTAAAATAAGCACCCCGTCGTTCCGCAGTTGGCTATACCTACAGCTCAATCTATCGACGGGGAGTTCCAATGATGAACCTAAGGCTAATGGTCAGCGCGCTGTGCATCGCCTTGATCGGCATGGCGGGCTGCGCCAGCAAGGTCACCCAACCGGACGAGTATTCGGGCTTCCTGTCGGACTACAGCCGACTCAAGGAAGCCAGGTCGCCCTCCGGTGCCTCGGTGATGCGCTGGGTCGATCCCGAACTGGACCTGAGCCGCTATAAGGCGGTGTACATCGAACCCACGCAGTTCTATCCCAAGCCTCAAGCCACCTCTCGGATTCCGGACAGCACCCTGCGTGGCATCAGTGACTATTACCACCAGGCGCTCAAGCGTGAACTGGCCGGTTCATTGCCGCTGGCCAATGGCCCGGGTCCTGGTGTGATTGTGGTGCGCGCGGCGATCACGGCCGTCAGCAGCAAAACCGAAGGTCTAAAGCCGTATGAGTTCATTCCTGTGGCGTTGGTTGCTGCGGCGGTGAGTACCGGCACCGGGATTCGCGACCAGGAAACCACCTTGGGCACTGAGGCACAGTTCCTCGATGGCGCCAGCGGCAACGTGCTTGCCCAAGTGGTGCGCAGGGGCACCGGAAAGCCGCTGGCGAACGACACTCAGGTGATGAAGGCGGATGATGTAAAAAGCGTTATCGATGGATGGGCGTCGGACCTGCATCAGTCTTATCTGAAGCTCAAATAGCATTGATGCATGCTTGAGCGGCGGGAAGCGTAGGTGTATCGCCACCCGCCGTGCCCTCATTCCCGGCGGGGTTACTTGAGCGGTGTCAACGGCGGCAACTTCCATTGGCCGCTGGTAACTTCGGGCTTGGGCAGGTAAATACGCAGCACCGCGAAGAACGGCCCGGTCGGGGCGGGCAGCCAGTTGCTCTGTTCGGCTTTCGGTGGCTCATGATGCTGCAGGGCCAGGGTCAGGCCACCGTCGGCGTCCAGTTTGAGGCCGGGCAGCATGCGCGAGTTGATCAGGTAACGTTTCTTGTGGTTCGGCACCAGCAATTTGGTCTTGGCGTCGTACATGGTCAGCGACCAGAACGCATCGGCCGGCGGCAGTTGGTCCTTGGCGAAATGGACCGTGTAGCTGCGGCGTGCGCCGTTGGCCGGTTTGCCTTCGCTGTCGTCGAACCAGGTGAAGTAAGCGGCTTCGTCGGTGGAGTTGCCGAACATCCCCAGGTTTGCGCCGGCATAACGGTAGAGGTAATTGTTTTTCAGGCGGTCACGGCTGCCGTACAGCTCGCCGCTGGGGACTTGCTGAGTGTCGATCTTGTCTTTCTTGAAGGTGGCGAACTCAGCCTTGGCATCGGCTATCCCGTCTTCCAATGCTTTGCGCTGTTCGGCGGTCAGCTGGTTCAGCTTGAAAGGCGCGCCGGGGGCGATGCCGATGGTGGCGAAGCGTGCCAGCAGGTCTTTTTCACTGTCCTGGGGCGCGGCAAAGGCCAGCATGAAGTTCAGGTAGCGGAACAATTGCGGGCTGTCGCTCATGTTCGCCATCGGCTTGGGCCAGTCGATCTTCGGCACCTTGGCCGGGGCCGCTTGTTTCACGTAGCTGCTCAGCGATTGCACCTTATAGCCGTTCTGGATTTGCTTGACCTTGCCCAGGTCCTTTTCATCGAACAGCTGTGTGCGATACAGGGCGTAGGCGATAGTGCTCTCGCTGTAGACCACGCGGTCGATGTCGACCGGCTGCTGACCCTTCCAGTCAGGGCCCGCAATCATGTAGTGACCGCCGTTGTTGCCGGTGCTGCGTGTGCCCAGGTAGGCGATGTTCTGGGTATAGAGGTCGAGCAACTGCACCGAGTAGTAGCGGTTGTCTTCGACCCTGGGCAGGGTCAGCACCAGGGGTTCCCTGCGCAGGTCCATCCAGACGAAGGAGTAGGGCGTGTCCGAGTTCGGGGTGGTGAACGCGGTGTCCTTGGGGGTGAAGACCTGTGCGGTGTTGCCGATGCGATTGAACGGCGCCTTGAAATTGGCCCCGCCTTTGTCCACGGCCTGGGTGTACAGCGTCTTGTACATCTCTACCACGGGGTAGCCGTACAAATAGGCTTCCTTGGCTATGGCCCGCGCTTGGGCAGGGTTTGCCGTGAAGTCGGCCCAGGCGCCGGTGCTCAGGAGTATCGAGAGGCTCGCCAACACCAGGCGCGCAGGTTGTCCAATCATGTTGTTGCGTCCTTCCAGGGTTCTTTTGACTGACGGGGAGATGCAGGCGCTGAGTTTCCTGTTTTCTTTCCCGCACGTCACGTTAAAACCTGCAAAAGAACGCGGGATGGTCAGGGCAACATTGATTTGACTTTATCGCGCAATTGGTCGATCGAGAACGGCTTGCCAATCACCTGCATGCCGGCGGGCACATCGATGTTCTCGGCGTAGCCGCTGGCGAACAGGATAGGCAGGGCAGGTCGCAGTTCGCGGACCTTGGTTGCCAGTTGCTTGCCATCCATATCCGGCAAGCCGACGTCGGTCATCATCAGGTCGATCACCTGGTCAGTTTTTTCCACCTGTGCCAGGGCCTCTGCAGCATCGGCAGCCTCAAGCACCGTGAACTCCAACTCCTCAAGCACATCGACGATCAGCATGCGCACGATAGCGTCGTCTTCGACAACAAGGATGGTGGAGGTAATTGCGGACATAGAGGACTTTCCCAAAAAAGACGAGGTTTTAAAGCTGGCCATCTGACGGGCCTGTACTTGAGTAAGCGCGGGCTATCCACAAGTTCCCAGGGCGTTAAAACAATGCGGTACAAAAGACCAGGCAGAATAGCCTGTTCTCTTGTAGGAATCTGTACAAAAGCGTCCCAGAAAAATGGTCTTGAACGTCACTTTGGGGCAAACTCCCGGTTTTTCCGCACTTGGCCAAGGCATGCCCATGAATCCCGCGTCGTCAGTTGATGAAAAGAGCTTCCGCAAACTCCTGAGCCGTAACGTGGCCCTGCCATTGGGTGTGGGTGTGCTCAGCGCGGTGTTTTTCGTGGTGCTGATCACCTACCTGCTGTCGGTGATTCGGTGGGTGGAGCACACCGACCGGGTGCTCAACAACCTCAATGAATCGTCCAAACTGACGGTCGACCTGGAAACCGGCATGCGCGGTTTCCTGATCACCGGTGACGAGCATTTCCTCGACCCCTATGAAGTGGCCAAGCCAAGGATCATTGCCGACCTGCGCAATTTGCAGGAACTGGTTGCCGACAATCCGCAGCAGGTCGACCGTCTCAAGCGCCTGGAAGCGCTGCAAGTGGAATGGAACAAGTACGCGCAGTCGATGATTGAATTGCAGCGCAGCAGCGGCGATTACCGTGGTGCGGTCAAGGCGGGCCGGGGCAAGCGCCTGACCGACGAGATCCGCAAGGAATATGACGACGCGGTGGCGATGGAACAGCAGTTCCGTATCGCCCGCAATGAAGAGGTCACGCGTACCACGGTGGTCAGCGTGACGCTGTATCTGGTGTTTGTACTCGGGCTAAGCGGTGTGCTTGCGTATATCGGTCGAAAGAATTTACTCGAACTTTCAAACAGTTACAGTGCAAACCTCGCGTCACAAAAGAAGATTGCCAAGCGCCTGGAGCAGCAGGCCTGGCTGCGCAACGGCCAAACCGAACTGGCCGAACAGGTGCTTGGCCAACTGACCTTGAACCTGCTGGGCCGCAACATCCTGCAGTTCTTTGCCCAGTACATGGGCTCAGCGGTTGCCGCGTTGTACGTGCGTGAAGAGCACGGCGGCCTGCGTCGGGTGGCCACGTACGGCTTCTCCCGCGAACAGTCGCAGTTGGAACAGGCGATCTACAGCGACGAAGGCATCGTGGGGCAGGCCGCCCAGCTCGATCGCCTGATCCGCCTGGACGACGTTCCGGTTGACTATTTCAAGGTCAGTTCGGGGCTGGGTGAGGGCACCACCCGCAGCGTACTGGTGGTGCCGACCAGCGATGACGACCGTGTCAACGGTGTGATCGAACTGGGCTTCCTGCGCCCGCTGGAAGAGCGCGATGTGGAACTGCTGGAACTGATCGCCGGCAATATCGGCACCTCCATCGAAGCCGCGCGTTATCGCCAGCGGTTGCAGGAAGTCCTCGCCGAAACCCAGCAGCTCAACGAAGAGCTGCAAGTGCAGCAGGAAGAGCTCAAGACCGCCAACGAAGAGCTGGAGGAACAATCACGCATCCTCAAGGAGTCCCAGGCGCACTTGGAAACCCAGCAAGCAGAGCTTGAGCAGACCAACGAACAACTGGCCGAACAGACCCAGACCCTGGCCGAGCAGCGCGATGCCATGGACCGCAAGAACATCGAGCTCAACCGGGTCCAGCTGGAACTGGAAGATCGCGCCGATGAGCTGCAACGCTCAAGCAAGTACAAATCCGAATTCCTCGCCAACATGTCCCACGAACTGCGCACGCCGCTCAACAGCTCGCTGATCCTGGCCAAGCTGCTGGCCGAGAACCCCCAGGACAATCTCAGTGCCGAACAGGTCAAGTTTGCCGAGTCGATCTATTCGGCCGGCAATGACCTGCTCAACCTGATCAACGACATCCTGGATATCTCCAAGGTGGAAGCCGGCAAGTTGGAAGTGCGTCCGGAAAACTCCAGCGTCGAGCGTCTGGTGGACGGCCTGCGCGGCATGTTCGAGCCGCTGGCCAAGGATCGCAACCTGGGCTTCCAGATCGACGTGCAGCAAGGTTCACCCACCCTGTTGTTCACCGACCGCCAGCGTCTGGAGCAGATCCTCAAGAACCTGCTGTCCAACGCCATCAAGTTCACCGAACAGGGCCAGGTCAGCCTGTCGGTGTCCCGGGCGCCGGGGGAGGGCATTGCCTTTACCGTGCGCGATTCCGGGATAGGGATCGCCCAGGATCAACAGGAAAGCATCTTCGAAGCCTTCCGCCAGGCTGACGGCACCACCAATCGCCGTTACGGCGGCACCGGCCTGGGCCTGTCCATTTCCCGCGACCTGGCGACCTTGCTGGGCGGCTACATCAGCGTGACCAGCGAGCCGGGCAAGGGCAGCATTTTCACGCTGGTATTACCGGAACAGTATGTCGAACGCGGCGAAGATGCCGCACCGATTGAAGTCCCACACCAAGCGGTGGCAGCGCCGGTACCTGCGCCTTTGCCGGTCAAGGTAGCAATGCCGCAGGTGGCCGATGCCGAACCGATCCCACGCTTTGCCGATGACCGTGACAAAGCGCCCTTCACCACCCGCTGCATCCTGGTGGTGGAAGATGAGCCGAATTTCGCGCGCATCCTCTTCGACCTGGCTCACGAACTGGGCTACAACTGCCTGGTCGCCCACGGTGCCGACGAAGGCTACAGCCTGGCCGAAGAGTTCATCCCCGACGCGATCCTGCTGGACATGCGCCTGCCGGACCATTCCGGGCTGACGGTGCTGCAACGTCTCAAGGAACACGCCAATACCCGGCACATTCCGGTGCATGTGATTTCCGTGGAAGACCGCGTCGAAGCCGCCATGCACATGGGTGCCATCGGTTACGCGGTGAAACCCACCACCCGAGAAGAACTCAAGGATGTGTTCGCGCGCCTGGAAGCCAAACTGACGCAAAAGGTCAAACGGGTGCTGCTGGTCGAGGATGACGACCTGCAACGTGACAGCATTGCCCGCCTGATCGGCGACGATGACATTGAAATCACCGATGTCGGCTACGCCCAGGCTGCGCTGGACCTGCTGCGCACCAACGTCTACGACTGCATGATCATCGACTTGAAGCTGCCGGACATGCTCGGCAACGAACTGCTCAAGCGCATGGCCACCGAAGATATCTGCTCGTTCCCACCGGTGATCGTCTACACCGGGCGCAACCTGACACGCGATGAGGAGGCCGAGCTGCGCAAGTACTCGCGCTCGATCATCATCAAGGGTGCGCGCTCCCCGGAGCGCCTGCTCGATGAAGTCACACTCTTTCTGCACAAAGTCGAATCCCAGCTGTCCCATGACCGTCAAAAGATGCTCAAGACCGCACGCAGCCGTGACAAGGTGTTCGAAGGGCGCAAGATCCTGCTGGTGGACGACGACGTGCGCAACATCTTCGCCCTGACCAGTGCCCTGGAGCATAAAGGCGCCGTGGTAGTGATCGGGCGCAATGGCCGTGAAGCCATCTACAAGCTCAATGAGGTCGAGGATATCGACCTGGTATTGATGGACGTGATGATGCCGGAGATGGATGGCTACGAAGCGACGGCGCTGATCCGCCAGGACCCGCGCTGGAAAAAGCTGCCGATCATTGCCGTCACCGCCAAGGCCATGAAAGATGACCAGGAGCGTTGCCTGGCGGCAGGTTCCAACGATTACCTGGCCAAACCGATTGATCTGGACCGTCTGTTCTCGTTGATCCGCGTGTGGCTACCGAAGATGGAACGCATTTAAGTGGAGCGAAGTTTCTTGGACAAAAGCAGCGACATTGAGCTGCGCCTGTTGATCGAGGCGATTTACCTCAAGTACAGCTACGACTTTCGCGACTACTCCGGTGCGTCGGTCAAGCGGCGCGTGGCCCATGCCTTGCGCCAATTCGACTGCGCGACCATTTCCGCGCTGCAGGAGCGCGTGCTGCACGACCCGGCGGCATTCATGCAGTTGCTGCAGTTCCTGACCATCCCGGTGAGCGAGATGTTTCGCGACCCGTCGCACTTTCTCGCGATTCGCCGGGAAGTGGTGCCGTTGCTCAAGACATACCCGTCGATCAAGATCTGGATCGCCGGCTGCAGCACCGGCGAGGAGGTCTACTCCATGGCGATCCTGCTGCGCGAAGAAGGCTTACTCGAACGCACCATCATCTACGCCACCGACATCAACCCGGCCTCGCTGGACAAGGCCAAGCAGGGCATCTTCTCCCTGGAGAACGTGCGCGCCTACACCGCCAACTACCAGCAGGCCGGTGGCCAACGTTCATTTGCCGACTACTACACCGCAGCTTACGATAATGCGATCTTCGACAAGACGCTGCGCGAAAACGTGACGTTCGCGGACCATAGCCTGGCCACCGACAGCGTATTTTCAGAAACTCAATTAATTTCATGTCGTAACGTTCTGATTTATTTCAATAAAAAGTTGCAAGACAGGGCGTTTGGGTTGTTTCATGAGTCGCTGTGTCACCGCGGCTTCCTGGTGCTGGGCAGCAAGGAAACCCTGGATTTCTCCGCCTACAGCAAGCAGTTCGAACCCTTGGTCAAACAGGAAAGGATCTACCGCAAATCATGAGCGACGCCGCCATCACCCCGATTCTCGGGATTGAAGCCATCGTCGTCGGCGCCTCCGCCGGCGGTGTGGAGGCGTTGCTGAGTATTTTTGGCGAACTGCCGGAAGGCTTCGGCCTGCCGGTCATTGCCGTGCTGCACCTGCCTGATGAACGTCGCAGCCAGTTGGCGGAAGTCTTTGCGCGACGCCTGCGCGTCCCCGTCAAGGAAGCCCGCGACAAGGAAGCGATCGAGGCGGGCACCCTGTATTTCGCCGGGCCCGGCTACCACCTCTCGGTGGAGCTGGATCGCAGCCTGTCTTTGAGCCAGGAAGACCGCGTGCACCATTCCCGGCCAGCCATCGATTTTCTCTTCACCTCTGCCGCCGATGCCTACGGACCAGGCCTGCTGGCGATCCTGCTGACCGGCGCCAACCAGGACGGCGCGCGCGGGCTGGCTTATGTCAAGCAGTCGGGCGGCACCACCGTTGTACAGGACCCCGCCGAGGCCCGGATTGCCGTGATGCCCCTGGCGGCCCTGGCGCTGCACACACCTGACCATATTCTTTCCTTGAGCCGGATCGGCTCATTGCTGGCTTCCCTGGAACCTTCCCCATGTTAAGTACTGTCCAGGCCAAACTGCTGATCGTCGACGATCTGCCGGAAAACCTGCTGGCCCTCGAAGCGCTGATCAAGCGCGAAGACCGCCAGGTATTCAAGGCATTGAGTGCCGACGAGGCGTTGTCCCTGTTGCTGGAACATGAATTCGCCATGGCGATCCTCGACGTGCAGATGCCCGGCATGAACGGTTTCGAGCTGGCCGAACTGATGCGCGGCACCGAAAAGACCAAGAACATCCCGATTGTGTTCGTCAGCGCCGCCGGCCGCGAGCTCAATTACGCCTTCAAGGGCTATGAAAGCGGCGCGGTGGACTTCCTGCACAAGCCGCTGGATATCCATGCGGTCAAGAGCAAGGTCAATGTGTTCGTTGACCTGTACCGCCAGAGCAAGGCGATGAAGCTGCAGGTCGAAGCCCTGGAGCGCAGCCGCCGCGAACAAGAGCTGCTGCTCACGCGCCTGCAGGCCACCCAGGCCGAGCTGGAACAGGCGGTGCGCATGCGCGATGATTTCATGTCGATCGTTGCTCACGAAGTGCGCACGCCTCTGAACGGGCTGATCCTGGAAACCCAATTGCGCAAGATGCATCTGGCGCGGGACAACGCGGCGGCGTTCACCCTGGACAAGATGCACGCGATGGTCGACCGCGATGAACGCCAGATCAAGAGCCTGATCCGTCTGATCGAAGACATGCTCGATGTGTCGCGTATCCGCACCGGCAAACTGTCGATACGCCCGGCGCGCTTCGACCTGGCGCAACTGGTGCGCAATCTGGTGCATAACTTCGAGCCGCAGGTCGCCGCCGCCGAGTCGTCGATGCACCTGGTGGCTGATGAGCCAGTCGAAGGCCATTGGGATGAGTTCCGTATCGAGCAGGTCGTCACCAACCTGTTGACCAATGCCTTGCGCTACGGCGCCAAGAGCCCGGTCGAAGTACGGGTGTATGCAGAACATGGCGAGGCGTGCGTGGAAGTCCGGGATCATGGCATCGGTATCAGCGAGGAGAACCAGAAACGTATCTTCCAGCAGTTCGAGCGGGTGTCCGTCAGCCATGCGGCCGCTGGCCTGGGCCTGGGATTGTTCATCTCCGAACAGATCGTCGCGGCCCATGGCGGCACCATTGAGGTGGAGAGCCGGATAGGCGAGGGCGCCTTGTTTCGGGTCTGTCTGCCGCTCCAGGCGACGGCATGAAATCAATCGTCAGCTGGACGCAACCTCTACGTGACCCCATGGTCGTAACACCAGCTACCGACTGGACAAAGGCTTCCCATGAGTGAAGATGCACAAGATGTCGTACTGATCGTCGAAGACGACGAATCCATTATGTTTGTGTTGGGTGAATACCTGGCCGGCCTGGGTTATCGGGTATTGAAGGCCGTCAATGGCAAAGAGGCCTTTGAAATCCTCGCGACCAAACCGCACCTGGACCTGATGGTCACCGATTACCGTCTGCCCGGCGGCATTTCCGGTGTGCAGATCGCCGAGCCCGCGCTCAAGGTGAGGCCGGAATTGAAGGTGATCTTTATCAGTGGCTACCCGCAGGAGATCCTCGACTGCAACAGCCCGATTACGCGCAATGCGCCGATTCTGGCCAAGCCGTTTGACCTGGATACGCTGCAGGAGCACATACAGCGCTTATTGGCTTAAGCACGCCCAGCTGTTGCAGATTGCTGGGCGCCCGTCTCGAACCAGACGATCAAGTCAGATCGTCGTACTCGGAAAAATCAATATCAGCGGTTTGACCGCCACTACTTTCGTTAGGTTTTACAGGCTCCGGTGAATACGGTTTTCGAGGGGGCTTGTTGGGCATGGGTTGGCCCTGAGCATCGAAGTGGACGGGGTTGTAATCTGGATGTTGTGTGTAAATAAATCGGCCGTCATCCGTCATGCCTGTCGGCTGGTACTTGGTGATGGTTTTCTTGGTGTCGATAACGGTATCGTTGATTAACTCCTGTTGTTTGGCGCCACCATTTTTTAAGCGGGCAACTGCAATATTTTCTACCTCGCGGCTGGTGTACATGATTCCCTTGAAGCCCTCGGTCGGCTTTTTGGAAAGTTTGGAAAATTGCGCTGCAAATGATTGCGCTCCACCTGTTGCGGAATCACACATGGTTAAACGAACCTCGACGTATTTGCTCAGGTCGATATTCTTTGCCTTCAGCAGGTCTAATAATTCATTAGGGGTTATAGGCGCACCGCCTACCTGCATAAGCGCTGAACTGTGCCCCGGTGGAATGACACCGTGGGCATCCACCGTCAGACGAAGCCCCCGTTTTGTTGTATCAGTGGAAATGCCTGCGTCGTTAGCCAACATTTTGAACGTTTCAATCTTGCCGCCCATGGCCACATTATCGGGAGTAAACATCGCAAGCGGCTTGCCATACGGTCGACCGTTCACCGGGTTGTAGGCGTACCATTTTTTGTTGTGCAGTACTGCACAACCGTCAATGGTTTGCTCTGCATACTTGAAGGTACCTGTTGCAACGATACCGTTTTTTCTACTGGCCGCTGTGAGCTGCAGATTATTGACCTTGCTAAATGCCTTGCGCCCTCCATTGACGAGGCCCCGAGCCAGGTCGTCGATTCCGCTCAGCGGGTTCAGGCTCCCCAGCGCCGCACGCCCGAGAATCTTTACTCCCTGGGTAATTCTATTCGCGGCGCTAAGCCCTGCCTGGAGGAGTTTGGCGCCTTTCGCCGCTGCGCCGATAGCCACGGCAAAACCAAAGGCGTCGAACAGCAAATCAAGGGCGCCTTCACGCACATTTCCTGCTTGAAAGTTGAGAATGGCCGAGCGCAGGGGGATCAGGTTAAGAAGGAATTCTCGGGCGTTTTGGTAGAAAGGAACCTCAGTGTCGAACGTCGTCAGCCCCCTGGCTTGACTTTCCAGCGCCCTGATGTCGGTATCTTCCACCAACGTGTCGGCTATGTACCGACTGCGCTCACTGGAAAAGCTGTTCGGTGTACCTCCTGCAGGTTTTTCATCAGTGATGTTCGCTGGATAACCGCCGGATGGTCTTACTTCCAACAGCATTGTCTTATAGCGGTGCTTTTCTTCAGTACTGGTCCGGCGTCCCGTCGGATGGTTTTTCAGCTCGTCACGTTTTCGAATGCTGTTCTGTTTCAGATCGACTTCGTGAACATGGGTGATGCCGTCGAGCTCTGTTTTCAGCAGCAGGCGATGGGGTACTTTGGTTTCAACACGCACTTGACTATAATAGGTGTAACTAACGTCGTACTCCGCGAGCGGGGTGATTTTTCCATACTCAATAGCTTTTCTATCTTCAAGGGGTAGCGTGGTGATGAGGTGTTTGACTTGAGTGGCCATTGCCTTTTCCATGGCGGGGAAGTAGTTGGCTATCTCGGCATTAAACGCCCCGTTTATGTTGGGGAGCTTGTCAGCATCTTTCACAATACGGTCTATATCAATGTCGTCGGACGATGACACCCACCCTAAGGAATTGAGGTGACCCTTGAGGAAAAGATCCAGTACCGAATAAGGACCAGGGCGATCACGGTCATCTATGAGTGGCGTGATGCATTTTTTCTCAAACTCCAGGTCGCCATACACCGCCTTGAGTGCTTCGAGCGCCATAACGCGACGCTCGGGGAACGGCGTTGAATAAGTCTGTGAGGCTTCGCGCAATGCGGCGACGTGTGTGTTGTATTCACTGTAGACGCGGCTCATCTGCTCGTCGGTGTAGGCGTCCACGGCGCTGCGCGGTATGACGCCGTGGGCCACGCCCCAATCTTTCAGGGCGTCCCGCTGGGCCCTATATTCAACCTGGAGCTCCTGGTCGGTGATAGGGGCCAGATCGGCTCGTTGCATCACTTGCGCGTAGGTCATGTTGGCGGTTGAGCCGGGTGCCTCGTGCTCAAGGCGCGCAACTGCGGTGCTGAAACTGACCCAGGTGTGCGAGCCATAGCTCACCTTGTCGGGTATATCCTTGACCAAAAAAGCCGGTGCTCGGGGTGACAGCAGCAGGTGAGCTGCGATAGGCGCCAACTCGGCACTGGCACGGCCTGTGGCAACCAAATGGTTAACCAACCCCGATACCAGAGCTGAAGGATGCTTGTCCCAGTGTTCACTGCGGGCCATATCGAAACCGGCAATACTCGTTCTGACCGCAGCCGAGGTGTTCGTTGCTTCGCAGTCTTGGCCGAGGGTAATGCCAAGGGCCGCCAGCGTCCAATCATTGACGCTCTGTGGGGTGGACACCCCTCCGAATTTGTCCTGCAATGCGAGCCCCAACGCCTGGGCCTTGGGCGTAGTGAGAAGATTTTGAATAAACTGCGCCGGATTGTGAAGTTCGTAAGTCGCGAAATGCTGATTGTGCGTCAGATACCCAAGTACACCTGTGTTCTCGTCATAATTTTGCAGGCCACTTATCCCGAGTGAGTTTTGGCGCAGGGTATTTTTAATCTCGTTCTGATCCTCATCACTCAATGGCGTTGGCCAGGACAATGCTCCGCCGAAATTCCCATGAGAGAGTTGGGCGAGGGGTGGACGATCGAATGTCCGGCCGAGATTGAAAAGTTCGTCGCGGTTCTTGGGCATATTCCAGCCGTTATCGCTACAGTACTTTTCCAGGCTGACAGTGTGGCCCTCCTGCAACACCTTGAAGGGCGAATCGGCGTGCAGTGAAAGATGAATGCTGCGCATTTGGTCGCGGATGAGTTGCTCAATTCTGTCCTCGGCAGCCGAGGGGCTCACATACTTGGGTTCAAGGGGACTCCTGGTGGTGTTCAATGGCAAGTCGTTGATCTTTAGTAAAATATCAATCAGTTTTGAGGCGACATTTTTCTGGTCGTGGACATTGGCCAACTTGGCCTTTTCGTCTTGCAGTATCTCTGCGCAACGCTCGGAGTCGGCCGGGGTAGAGGCAAAGGCTTTGGAGTGTTCGAGTTCCGTCGCACGTGCCGCCATGGACGCTCGGGTTTGCCCTGAGAGGGCTTCACCGTAAAAGTCGGCGACTGCACGGTAAGGCGCCCAAGTACTGCTTGCGGGGCTGCAAATATAGCCGGAGCTAGACGTCAGCGCGCTTGCCGCACGCATGATCGGCGCCATCATCGAGGTCCATAGATGACCGTGTTCGAATCCGGAAAATGACTTTCGCTGCCCACCAACCATGGCCTCGATGGAGTTGGCTTTATGGTTGATATAAATAGGCTTTGAAAGATCAATGGGCTGTTTTTGAGCCCAAAGGAGGAAGTGGCGGCTCTGCATCACATTGTGCAAATGTGACCACCATTGGCCGAAGGTGGACGCGGGGGGGATGTTTTCTATGTCATGGAGTTCCCCGGTATTCGCTCCTGCGCGCATTGCTTGTGCCAAAAGCACTGCCAACTCACTGTCACCTGTGGTCTGCGCAGTGGCCAGCCTGTTTTCGGGCACTGCTACCGTGGCGCTTTCATGCTCTGCGGACCGTAAGTGGCGCGTCAATGTTTTTTCTGGCGTATGCGAAGGGCGTTGTTGCAGGGGAATAACTGGGCGTGAAGAAATCATCGGGGGCGTACTCGAAACGTCAGTGGAGGATAACCGCAGCGACTTTTCATGCACTGCGTTCTGACTTTTACGTGTCCAATTGTTCATTAACGGTTCCGGACCGTTAACCACCCTATATTTCGCAACATTTCGCCCACGCCATCACGCCCGAATCATCTCCCGCACCTTCGCCGTCAACAAATCGAACGTAAACGGCTTGGTGATCAACTGCATCCCCGGATCAAGAAAGCCACCGCGCACCGCCGCATGCTCGGCGTAGCCGGTGATAAATAATACCTTCAGTTCCGGGCGCAATTGCCGCCCGATTTCCGCCAGTTGCCGACCGTTCATGCCGGGCAAGCCCACATCACTGATCAACAGGTCAATGCGCTGATCAGATTCGATGATCGGCACCGCAGTGGTCGCGTCACCGGCTTCGACAAAGGCATAGCCCAACTCTTTCAGGACGGCGCTGACAAGCACCCGCACAGCCGGGTCATCTTCAACGATCAATACCGTTTCACCGTCATTGGCGAATGGAAGCATGGCCGGGTTTACCACTGCGTCAGCGACGAACTCACCCACAAAGCGGGGTAGGAACAAGCTGACGGTGGTGCCTATACCGACTTCGCTGTGCAGGGTGACGTGCCCACGGGATTGACGGGCAAATCCATAGATCATCGACAAGCCCAGCCCGGTGCCCTGGCCGATCGGTTTGGTGGTGAAGAACGGGTCGAACACCCGGCCCATGACGCTTTCTGGAATGCCGCAACCGGTGTCACTGACACTCAGCTCAACGTAGTCGCCAGGGCTCAAGGTGCCATAGGCGGCGGTGAACACACTGTCGAGGTGGCGGTTGGTGGTTTCCACCGTAAGGCTGCCGCCGCTGGGCATCGCATCACGGGCGTTGATCACCAGGTTGAGCAGGGCGCTTTCCAGTTGATTCGGGTCGGCCTCTGCCGTCCAGAGGCTGTCGCTGAGGCGCATTTGCAGGCAGATGCTTTCATTGATACTGCGCTGCAGCAATTCGCCCATGGAAGTGACCAGTTGATTGATCTGCACGGGTTTCGGGTCCAACGACTGCCTGCGCGAAAACGCCAGCAGGCGGTGGGTAAGGCCGGCGGCACGGTTGGCCGAGGTGACACCCAGGTCGATCAAGCTGTCCAGATCGTCCAGCTTGCCCCGCGCTACACGCCGTCGCAGCAGTTCCAGGCTGCCGATGATCCCGGTCAGCATGTTGTTGAAGTCGTGGGCGATGCCGCCGGTCAATTGGCCGACAGCTTCCATTTTCTGTGACTGGCGCAGGGCTTCTTCATTGCTGCGCAATTGCGCGGTACGTTCTTCCACCTGCTGCTCGAGGGTTTCCAGGGTGCGTTGCAGGCGCAACTCACTGGCGCTCAGATCGACCAATCGGTCGCGCGCTTCGTATTGCCGCCGCCGCCCGCGCAGCGCGGTACTGACCAGGCTGATCAAGGTGATTGGGTGGAAAGGGCGCTCGAGAAACGTGACGTTGCCCAATAGCCCGCTCAAGTGCGAGGAACCGTTCTGCTCGCTGCCGCCGTGATGGGTCATCAGCACAATGGGCAGGTCCGACCAGGCCGGTTGCTGATGCAGGTACTCCAGCAGGGGTTCCATGTCCGCGCCGCGCAAGGCTTCAGCCGCAATAATGAGCAGGCCGGCCCCCTCATTCAGCACTTCGCACAAGTCGGTGAGAGTGCCGGCGACCACACCCTGATAGCCGGCCTCATTGAGCATCATCAGCGCCAATGAACTGTCGCGGCCCAAAGGCGCGAGAATAATGGCGCGTTCAGAGACAGGGGAAAGAGACGTCACACTTCCTCTTCCTTGAGCAGAGGCGAGCCGGCGCCCATATAGATCGGGATGCCGCGCAGCACGCCCTGGAAATTATCCAGGGGTTGGCCGACGGTCATGCCATTACTGCTGATGCGGTATTCGCGAATGGTCGATTCGTGGGTACCGGTGCGCTTCTTGATGATGGAAATGGCCCGGCGGACCTTGCCCAGCGCCTCGAAGTAACGCAGCAGGATCACGGTATCGGCCAGGTAGGTGATATCAACCGGTGTCTGCATATCGCCGACCAGGCCATGCTGGGCAACGGTCATGAACGTCGCGGCGCCTCGGCGGTTCAGGTACAGCAGCAGTTCGTGCATATGCAGGATCAATGCGTTCTCTTCCGGCATGGCCGCCTGGTAGCCGTTGATACTGTCGATCACCACGGTTTTGATGCCGCCTTCGTCCACGCAGCGGCGTACCCGATGCGAGAACTCGCCGGGGGACAACTCGGCAGCGTCGACCTGTTCGATCAACAGGTTGCCGGTCGCTTGCAGCGCAGCCAGGTCGATGCCCATGTTCTTCATGCGTTCGAACAGCAAGCCCATCTCTTCGTCAAAGATGAACAGCGCAGCTTTTTCGCCACGCTCTACCGCAGCGGCGGCGAACACCATGGAAATCAGCGATTTGCCGGTACCGGCCGGGCCGAGGATCAGGCTGCTCGAGCCGGTCTCGACGCCGCCGCCCATCAGGGCATCGAGTTCGGCAATGCCACTGCTCATGGTCTGGCGCGTGTAGCCCCCTCGATGTTCGGCCGCCACCAGGCGTGGGAACACGTGGATGCCGTCGCCCATGATAGTGAAGTCATGAAAACCACCCCGGTACTTCTGGCCGCGGTACTTGACCACCCGCACCCGGCGACGCTCGGCACCGTAGTTGGGCGTCAGTTCTTCCAGGCGAATCACGCCATGGGCCACGCTGTGCACGGTCTTATCGAGGGATTCGGTGGTCAGGTCGTCAAGCAGCAGTACCGTGGCGTCATAGCGCACGAAATAATGCTTGATCGCCAGGATCTGCCGACGATAGCGCAGGGAGCTTTGCGCCAGCAGGCGGATTTCCGAGAGGCTGTCGACCACCACGCGTGTGGGCTTGACCCGTTCCACCACCTCGAAAATCTGCCGCGTGGCCTCGCCCAATTCAAGGTCCGAGGAATACAGCAAGCTCTGCTGATGCTCGGCGTTGAGCAGGCTTTCCGGCGGGGTCAATTCGAAGATATGAATGTTGTCGTCCAGATCCCAGCCATGGGACTTGGCCCCTTGGCGCAGCTCATGTTCGGTTTCGGACAAGGTGATATACAGCGATTTTTCACCGTTTTTTGCGCCTGCCTGCAAGAAGTGCAGGGCGACGGTGGTTTTGCCCGTGCCAGGCTCGCCTTCCAGGAGGAACAGATGGCTGCGCGATAGCCCCCCGGAAAGAATGTCATCAAGACCATCGATGCCGGTGGCTGCCTTTTCACTTAAAAGCGAAGTTGATGTAGACAAGAAGTGCCCTCAGGTCACGTACGAGTTCGGTGCGCGCCGTTGGGCGCGTCATATTCACTTGACCCTATCGGCCTGTGGCGGTTCAACGTTTTGGATTATTTGTAAGGCGCCTGACGACTTTTTACACATTTTTTGAGGGGGGTCACAAACCTTGCTGCAGCGCCGGATCGTCCGGATTCTGTTGTTCCAGCTGTGCCAGCAGCACCTGGACGTTCTGCAATTGGCCGCTTTCTTTCCAGTAATTGACCAGCAGCACACGCGCTTTCCGATTGGCCGGGTGACGCTGCACGATCTCTTCCAACTGCCGCTGGGCCGCCTCGAGTTCCTCTTGATCGTGCAGCGTGGTAGCCAGGTCGTAGCGGTAATCCTGGTTGTCCGGCTCAAGCTCTACCGCCTTGGACAGCCCGAGCAGGGCATAGGGACGCTCGCCATGGTGCAGCAGCCACATGCCCAGAGCGTGTTGCAGGTAGGCAGATCCCGGGTGCGCCGCCAGTTGCTGCGCCAGCAACTGGCGCGATTCTTCGGTCTTGCCCTGTTTATCCAGCAGCTCGATCTGCGCCACCACCGCTTGCAGATTGTCCGGTTGCAGGCGCATGGCCTGCTGCAGCGCGTTTTGCGCATCTGGCAGCCGGGCGCTGTGGATATAGAGGCGCGCCAATTGAATCCAGCTTTCGGCGGTCTCGGGCTGGGCCTTGAGGGTTTTGGCGAATTCGTCGAGCACTTGCTGCAGCGGGCCGAAGTACAGGCCCAGAGTGTCCGGCGACAGGCCGAGCAGGGCGTTGGCGGCGGCAAAGCGTACTTCCTGTTCGGGATCCTCCAGCACCGGGCCCAGCAGCAAGGTGCGCTGGCCGGTCGGTACCAGGCCGACAATGCTGTGGATCGCCGCTTCACGCACCACGGGCGAGTCATCGGCCAAGTCTTTATCCGCCAGCTTCAATGCCTGGGGGCTGGGGTAGTTAGGCAGCTCGGCATGCAGCGCGGCGCGCCGTTCCGGTGACAGGTCCGGTCGTCCCAGCTGTTGATACAACACCCGCGCCGCCCCCGGCTCCCCGTTGCGTGCCTGCTTCAAGGCTTTGGAATAACCGTGAGCGATCGCGGGAGGCACGGCCACGGGCGTTGCGCGGGAAAAAAACCAGGTGATCAACACGATCGACAACAGGGCGCACAGGCCGATGATGGAGTAACGGCGTGACTTTGACATGCAGGCGTCCGAAGGCAGGGTACGGGTACAAAGTCTCAAGCTTCGGCCAGTGCAAGGCGAGTGTCAAACCTGATTGGCCAAACCAGTCAGCCATCTTGGCGGCTTTGACCATTGCTGCTGGCAGCGCCGCGGAGCGACTATTTGCGAGCGATTGACCTGGTTGAAAAGTGTCCTTAAAACAAAAACACACAAGGAACCGAAGCGATGCGTGATTACCTGGCCGCCACCACCGAATTCGATTACCAGCACACCGTCGACATTACGCTGGCCGGCAACCTGCAGGCGCTCAACGCCTGTGTGGAATGCTGTGACCGGCACGCGCTGCCTGGGCGCATTGCGCTGTTCTGGGAAGGCAAGGACGGGCGCAGCGCCACGGTCACCTTTACCGACTTGCAGGAGCAGGCCGCACGCTTCGCCAATTTCCTGCTGGGCCAGGGCATCAAGCGCGGCGACAAAGTCGCCGGCCTGCTGCCACGCACGGCCGAGCTGCTGGTGGTGGTGTTTGCCACCTGGCGTATCGGCGCGGTCTATCAACCCTTGTTCACCGCGTTCGGGCCCAAGGCCATTGAGCATCGCCTGAACAGTTCCGGTGCCGCCCTGGTGGTCACCGATGCGGTGAATCGGCCCAAGCTCGCCGAAGTGCAAGGCTGCCCGACCATCGTCACGGTCACCGGGGCCAAAGGCGAAGGCCTGGTGCGCGGCGATTTCAGCTTCTGGGCCGAACTGCCTCTTTATTCCGCTCTCTGCGAGCCCGTGCTGCTGAGCGGGGACGAACCGTTCCTGCTGATGTTCACTTCGGGCACCACCGGGCCGTCCAAAGCCCTGTCCGTGCCGCTCAAGGCGATGGTTGCATTCCAGGCCTATACCCGCGACGCGGTGGACCTGCGCCCCGAAGACGCGTTCTGGAACGTGGCCGATCCGGGCTGGGCCTACGGCATTTACTTCGGCGTGACCGGGCCGCTGTCCATGGGGCATCCGATTACCTTCTACGATGGCCCTTTCACCCTGGAAAGCACCTGCCGGGTCATCAACAAATACGGCATCACCAACCTGACCGGCTCGCCCACCGCGTATCGACTGTTGATTGCCGGCGGCGAGCAGTTCGCGCGTTCGGTCAAGGGCCGGTTGCGCATCGTCAGCAGCGCCGGCGAGCCGTTGAACCCCGAGGTGATTCGCTGGTTCGCCGACAACCTCGGTGTGACCATCCACGACCACTACGGGCAGACCGAACTGGGCATGGTGCTGTGCAATCACCATGGCCTGGCGCATCCGGTACATGTCGGCTCGGCGGGGTTCGCTTCGCCCGGGCATCGCATCGTGGTGCTGGATGACAACCACCAGGAATTGCCCGCCGGTCAGCCCGGCATTCTGGCCATCGACCGCGAGCAATCGCCGATGTGCTGGTTCGCGGGCTATGAGGGCGTGAAAACCAAAGCCTTTGTCGGCAAGTACTATCTCAGTGGCGACACCGTGGAGCTGAACCCGGACGGCAGCATCAGTTTTGTCGGGCGCAGTGATGATGTGATCACCACCTCCGGCTACCGCGTGGGGCCGTTCGACGTGGAAAGCGCGCTGGTCGAACACCCGGCCGTGATCGAGGCCGCCGTGGTCGGCAAGCCGTGCCCGGAGCGCACCGAACTGGTGAAGGCCTTTGTGGTGATCAACGAGCAATACCGCGCCACCCCGGAGCTCGCCGAAGAATTGCGCCTGCACGTGCGTCAACGCCTGGCGGCCCATGCGTATCCGCGGGAAATCGAATTCGTCAGCGACTTGCCCAAGACCCCCAGCGGCAAGCTGCAACGCTTTATCTTGCGTAATCAGGAAATCGCCAAGGCCCAGGCGGCCGTGGCGTGATCCGTTCAAAAGGAAACAATGATGCACATTGAAAACAAGGTATTCCTGGTCAGCGGCGGCGCTTCCGGTCTCGGCGCGGCCACCGCTGACATGCTGATCGCGGCGGGCGCCAGGGTCATGCTGGTGGACCTCAACGCCGACGCCGTTGCCGCCAAGGCCAGCCAGCTTGGCGACAACGCCCGCAGCAGCGTGGCGGATATCAGCCAGGAAGCGGCTGCCGAAGCCGCCGTACAGGCAACCGTTGCCGCCTTTGATGGTTTGCACGGGTTGGTCAACTGCGCCGGTGTGGTACGTGGCGAGAAGATTCTCGGCAAGGACGGCCCGCACGCCCTGGCCAGCTTTGCCCAGGTGATCAACGTCAACCTGATCGGCAGCTTCAACCTGTTGCGCCTGGCCGCTGCGGCGATCGCTGAAACCGACGCGAATGCCGATGGCGAGCGCGGTGTGATCATCAATACCGCCTCGGTGGCCGCGTTCGACGGGCAGATCGGCCAGGCCGCGTATGCCGCCTCCAAGGGTGCGATTGCCAGCCTCACCTTGCCGGCCGCGCGCGAACTGGCACGTTTCGGTATCCGGGTGATGACCATCGCCCCCGGCATTTTCGAAACCCCGATGATGGCCGGCATGACCCCGCAAGTACGCGAGTCCCTGGCCGCCGGCGTGCCGTTCCCGCCACGCCTGGGCAAACCCGCCGAATATGCGGCGCTCGTGCGGCATATCATTGAAAACAGCATGCTCAACGGCGAGGTGATCCGTCTCGACGGCGCCTTGCGCATGGCTGCCAAGTAAGGAGGTATCTTCATGAACGATCCTATCGTTATCGTCAGCGCCGTGCGCACGCCCATGGGCGCGTTCCAGGGTGACCTCAAGGGGCTGACCGCACCGCAACTGGGCGCCGCTGCGATTCGTGCGGCGGTCGAGCGCGCAGGTATCGCCACCGACGCCGTCGACGAAGTGCTGTTTGGCTGTGTACTGCCCGCAGGCCTCGGCCAGGCACCGGCGCGCCAGGCCGCGTTGGGCGCCGGGCTGGACAAATCCACCCGTTGCACCACGCTCAACAAGATGTGCGGCTCCGGCATGCAAGCGGCGATTCTGGCTCACGACGCGTTGCGCGCCGGCAGTGTCGACGTGGTGATCGCCGGCGGCATGGAAAGCATGTCCAACGCGCCGTACCTGCTCGACCGCGCGCGCAGCGGCTATCGCATGGGGCACGGCAAGGTTCTCGACCACATGTTCCTCGACGGCCTGGAAGACGCCTACGACAAGGGCCGCCTGATGGGGACCTTTGCCGAAGACTGCGCCGAGCACAACGGGTTTACCCGCCAAGCCCAGGACGCCTTTGCGATTGCCTCCCTGACGCGCGCGCAGGAGGCCATTACCCATGGCAGTTTCGCCGCCGAAATCGTCCCGGTGCAGGTCACCGTCGGCAAAGAGCAGAAAACCATCCTGCATGACGAACAGCCACCCAAGGCCAGGCTGGACAAGATCGCCGGGCTGAAACCGGCTTTCCGCGAAGGCGGCACGGTCACCGCAGCCAACTCCAGTTCGATCTCCGATGGTGCAGCCGCGCTGTTGCTGATGCGCGAGTCCGAGGCGCAAAAGCGCGGCCTCAAACCTGTGGCAGTGATTCATGGACACGCGGCGTTTGCCGATGAGCCGGGGCTTTTTCCGGTGGCGCCTGTGGGGGCGATCCGTAAGTTGATGAGCAAAACCGGCTGGAGCCTGGAAGATGTCGACCTGTTCGAGATCAACGAAGCGTTCGCGGTGGTCAGCCTTGTCACCATGAGCAAACTGGAGATTCCCCACAGCAAGGTCAACGTGCATGGCGGCGCCTGTGCCCTGGGCCATCCGATCGGTGCCTCGGGCGCACGCATCCTGGTGACGCTGCTCTCGGCCCTGCGCCAGAAAGGCCTCAAGCGCGGCGTTGCGGCGATCTGCATCGGCGGCGGTGAAGCCACGGCCATGGCCGTTGAATGCCTGTATTAAGGACTGACCATGCTGCCTGATGACGAACAACTGCAAATCAGCGACGCGGCCCGGCAATTTGCCCAGGAACGCTTGAAACCGTTCGCCGCCGAATGGGACCGCGACCATCGCTTTCCCCGGGAGGCCATGGGTGAGATGGCCGAACTGGGCTTTTTCGGCATGCTGGTGCCGGAACAATGGGGTGGCTGCGACACCGGTTACCTGGCCTACGCCATGGCCCTGGAAGAAATCGCCGCCGGCGATGGCGCCTGCTCGACCATCATGAGCGTGCACAACTCGGTGGGCTGCGTGCCGATCCTCAAGTTCGGCAATGACCAGCAGAAAGAGCAGTTCCTCAAGCCCCTGGCCAGCGGAGCGATGCTTGGCGCTTTTGCGTTGACCGAACCCCAGGCCGGCTCCGACGCCAGCAGTCTTAAAACCCGCGCGCGCCTTGAAGGCGATCATTACGTGCTCAACGGCTGCAAACAATTCATCACCTCGGGGCAGAACGCCGGGGTGGTGATTGTGTTTGCGGTCACCGACCCGGCGGCGGGCAAGCGCGGCATCAGTGCGTTTATCGTGCCCACCGACTCGCCGGGCTACAGCGTGGCGCGGGTCGAGGACAAGCTGGGGCAGCACGCGTCGGATACGTGCCAGATCCTGTTTGAAGACTTGAAGGTACCGCTCGCCAACCGCCTGGGCGAGGAGGGCGAGGGCTACCGGATCGCCCTGGCCAACCTGGAAGGCGGCCGTGTGGGCATTGCCGCGCAAGCGGTGGGCATGGCCCGCGCGGCGTTTGAAGCGGCCCGGGACTACGCCCGTGAGCGTGAAAGCTTCGGCAAGGCCCTGGTTGAACATCAGGCCGTGGCCTTTCGCCTGGCGGACATGGCCACGCAAATCGCCGTGGCCCGGCAGATGGTGCACTACGCGGCAGCTCTGCGCGACAGCGGCAAGCCAGCGCTGGTCGAGGCGTCCATGGCCAAGCTGTTCGCGTCAGAAATGGCCGAGAAAGTCTGCTCGGCCGCCTTGCAAACCCTGGGCGGTTACGGTTACCTGAGCGACTTCCCCCTGGAGCGGATCTACCGCGATGTGCGGGTCTGCCAGATTTACGAAGGCACCAGCGATATCCAGCGCATGGTCATCTCACGCAATCTTTAAGGAGCCGATACATGAGTTACGAAACCATTTTGCTCGAAGTCCAGGGCCGCGTCGGGCTGATCACCCTCAACCGCCCGCAGGCGCTGAACGCCTTGAACGCCCAACTGGTCAGTGAGTTGAACCAGGCGCTGGATGGCCTGGAAGCCGACCCGCAGATCGGCTGCATCGTGCTGACCGGCTCGAAGAAAGCCTTTGCCGCCGGCGCCGATATCAAGGAAATGGCTGAGCTGACCTACCCGCAAATCTACCTGGACGACCTGTTCAGCGACAGCGACCGCGTGGCCAACCGCCGCAAGCCGATCATCGCCGCAGTGAACGGTTTTGCCCTTGGCGGCGGCTGCGAACTGGCCCTGATGTGCGACTTTATCCTGGCCGGTGACGGCGCCAAGTTTGGTCAACCGGAAATCAACCTTGGCGTACTGCCCGGCATGGGCGGCACTCAGCGCCTTACGCGGGCGGTGGGTAAGGCCAAGGCCATGGAAATGTGCCTGACCGGGCGTTTTATCGACGCGGTGGAAGCAGAACGCTGCGGCATCGTCGCACGCATCGTGCCTGCTGACGAACTGCTGGACGAAGCCTTGAAAGTCGCCACCCTGATCGCCGGTAAATCGGTGCCGATCAGCATGATGGTCAAGGAAAGCGTAAATCGCGCGTTTGAAGTGAGCCTGTCCGAAGGCGTGCGTTTCGAGCGCCGGGTGTTCCATGCCGCGTTTGCGACCCAGGATCAGAAGGAAGGGATGGCAGCGTTCGTGGCCAAGCGAGCGCCGACGTTCGAGGACAAATAACGAAATTCTCACATTCGATGGAGATCCAATGTGGGAGGGGGCTTGCTCCCGATTGCGGTGTGACAGTCGACCAAGACATTGACTGATCTGCCGTCAATCGGGGGCAAGCCCCCTCCCACAGTTTTCTCCTGTGTGTCAGTCAGAGCTGGTAGTTCTGCGTGATTCGCCAGGCGCCGATATTCAACGCAGGTAATCCAGGCTATGACAACACTGAAGATCCAATGTGGGAGGGGGCTTGCCCCCGATGGCGGTGTGACAGTCAACCAGGATATTGACTGATCTACCGTCATCGGGAGCAAGCCCCCTCCCACAGTTTTGCCCCTGGGTGCCAGTCAGAGTTGGTAGTTCTTCAGTTCCCTGGCAATCACCATTCGCTGAATCTCGCTGGTGCCTTCGTAAATCTGGGTGATCCGTGCATCCCGGTAGTAACGCTCCACCGGATAGTCCTCCAGATACCCATACCCGCCATGAATCTGCATCGCCTTGGAGCAGACTTTTTCGGCGATTTCCGAGGCGAACAGCTTGGCCTGGGACGCTTCCGACAGGCACGGCTTGCCGGCGCTGCGCAGGCGCGCGGCATGCAGGATCAGCAGGCGTGCCGCATTCAACTGGGTTTGCATGTCGGCCAGCAGGTTGGCCACGCTCTGGTGTTCGATGATCGCTTTGTCGAACTGCACCCGGTCACGGGCATAGGCCAATGCCGCTTCAAAGGCAGCACGCGCGATGCCCAGGGCCTGGGCGGCGATGCCAATACGCCCTCCCTCCAGGTTGGACAGGGCGATGGCCAGGCCTTTGCCACGCTCGCCCAGCAGGTTCGCTTCGGGCACCGCGCATTGGTTGAAGGTCACCGCGCAGGTGTCCGATGCCCGAATGCCCATCTTGTGTTCAGTGCGGTCGACCACAAAGCCCGGGGTGTCAGTAGGCACCAGAAACGCAGATATGCCTTTCTTGCCCAGTTCCGGGTCGGTCACGGCAAACACAATGGCTAACTGGGCGCGCTTGCCGTTGCTGACAAACTGCTTGGCACCGTTGATCACCCACTGGCCGTCGCGCAGTTCGGCACGGGTGCGCAAGTTGTGGGCTTCGGAGCCGGCCTGGGGTTCGGTCAGACAGAAGCAGCCGATGGCCTTGCCGCTGGCGAGTGCGGCCAGCCAGGCATGCTTCTGTGCCTCTGTGCCGTAGTTGAGGACCGGGCCGCAACCCACTGAATTATGGATACTCATCAAAGCGCCAGTGGCACCGTCACCCGCGGAAATTTCCTCCACGGCCAGGGCATACGCCACGTAATCCACGTAGGTACCGCCCCATTCTTCCGGGACCACCATACCGAGCAGGCCCAGCTCGCCCATCTTGGTCACCAGCGCGTCGTCGATCCAGCCAGCCTTTTCCCAGGCCTGGGCGTGGGGGGCTATTTCGCCACGGGCAAAGTCACGTGCCATGTCGCGAATCATCACTTGTTCTTCTGTATATTCAAGATCTTGCATGGCTTATTTCCCAATCTGCGCGAAGTCACGAAAGAAGCTGTCGACGTGGCTGGCGTCCAGCGCATGAACCGATGGCGGGTTCCACTGCGGTTTTTTGTCCTTATCGATAATCAGGGCGCGAACCCCTTCGATCAGGTCGCCACGTGCAAACCACTGGCGGTCCAGGTGCAGTTCCAGGGCGAAGCACTGCTCCAGGCGCAGATGGCGCCCACGGCGCAGCATCTGCAGGGTCACCGCCATGGCGAGAGGCGAGCGGGTTTGCATCAAGTCAGCGGTGGTCATGCCCCAATCATGGCTGTCGGCGACGGTGACTTGCTGCAGTTGCTCGACGATGCTCGGCACGTCCGGCAAGGCGAAGAAATGGTCGATCGCCGGACGCAAGGCTGCCAGCGGCGGATCGGGCAATTGCTGCACGGCCAGCCGGGCGAGCACGCCTTGCAGGTCCTTGAGGGGCGAGTCGCGCCATTGCAGGCTATCAAGCTTTTGCGCAAGCTCGGTCAGTTTGGTGCTGTCCAAGTACCAATCCGCCAGGCCGCAGTACAGGGCGTCCGCCGCGCGGATCTGCACGCCGGTGACGCCAAGATAGATCCCCAGCTCACCGGGGATGCGCGGCAGAAAGTAGCTGCCGCCCACATCCGGAAAATACCCGATGGCCACTTCCGGCATCGCCAGGCGGCTGCGCTCGGTCACCACGCGCAGGTCGGCGCCCTGCACCAGGCCCATGCCACCGCCGAGCACAAAGCCGTCCATCAATGCCAGGACGGGTTTGGGGTAACGGTGCAGAGCCAGGTCGAGTGCGTATTCCTCTACGAAGAAGTCTTCATGCAGGGTGTCGCCACTCTTGAAACTGTCGTACAGGGAACGGATATCGCCGCCGGCACAAAAGGCCTTGTCGCCGGCACCGCGCAGCACCACGGCATAGACCATCGGGTCATCGACCCAGGCCTGCAACTGCGTGGTCATCCGCCGCACCATGTCCAAGGTGATGGCGTTCAAACCGGCGGGACGGTTGAGGGTGAGGTAACCCAGATGGTTACGCACCTCGCTCAGTACAGCTTCCTGCTGTATATCGGTGTGGCTTGCTTCGGAGGTCACCTGAGCAGTCATCACTAACTCCCTGCTTTTATTGTTCTTTATCAAAATGTTCGGGGGCGAACTATCGCGTGATCGTACCAGCGCAAATTTGCCGCGTACAACCCGGAATCATGCAGGTCGTTGTTGCATTTATGCAGCGCGCATTACACCACCCGGCTGGCCAGGACTTCGCCGATGCTGCGGCGTCGCGCATGGCCTTCGGCGGTATGAATCAATGCTTCCAGCGCCGTGGGCTCGACGTCGAAGAACTGTTCCATATCGGCCAATGCCAGCTTGAGGTCTGCTGCCGTGATGGCCGGGTCGGTTACGGGCGCACTGCCGATCACGACCGGCGCCGGTTCGGCAGGCGCCTTGGGATAGCGCGTGCGGGTGGCGTTGTTATAAGCCAATGCGCACGTCAGCAGGGCACCGGCGCCGAGCATGACCGGTGCCAGTTCGTGCCAGCCGAGGGCGATGGAGGCAGGGTCGGCCAATACCAGCGTCATGGCCAGGCCACCGGCGGGTGGATGCAGGCAGCGCAGCCAGCAGATCAGCACGACGGTCATGCCCGCCGCCAGGCAAGCACTGCCCAGGGTTCGTCCCAATACTCGCGCCACCAGCAAGGCCACGATGCCCGCGCACAGATAACTGCCCATGATCGACCAGGGCTGCGCCAGTGCTCCCGACGACACGGCGAACAGCAGCACCGCCGACGCGCCCAGCGGGCCCAGCAGGTGCAGGGCCACGTCCATGCCAAATACCTGGGCGCACACCCAGACACTGAGCATTGTGCCCAAGGCCATGCCGATTGCGGCGCGACTCCATTCAAAGGGACGGGTATTGATGGCGGCAGGTAACCAGCGAGCAAGCATTGAAAAAGGGTCCTGAAACGGGGGGCGAAAAAAAGGCTTGCCTGGTTTCCCGGGTAAGCCCTTTGAAGGTTCCAACGTTGATTGGGGGAAGGAACAGATGCAGTGTGCCGACTACGTCGCAGCGGCGCCAATGCATATTAATGAGGCTTGAATGCAAAAATTATGTATTCAAGGCGCGTCGCCGAACGGGATCCGACCGTTGCCCTGATGGCTTGGCAGGCTGATCTTGCCCAGCACACGGCTGTCGACCTCTTCGTTGAACAGGCGTTTTTGCAGGTTCTCCTGCATGCCCGGCTCGTCGGCCAGCGGTCCCTTCAACGCCACCAGAGCATTGCGTAGCCCCATCAGACGATCCAGTCTCGGCGCCGCTACAGCTAAGCCATCCTCTCCCATGACATTGCCCTCCTTGTTGTTATGCAGGTTCGCTGACCGCAGCGGTTCAAGACAGCACCGATGCAGGTGGTAAATAATTAATACACTTGGCAAGCGAGTCTACAGTCGGGTTCCAGGCGCCGGAAGGCAAAGTGCAGCGGTCCTTACGCAAAGCTCTGTAGGTGTTTTCTCGGTAATTTTGATGAAAAACGCCCACGGTTTTATAAGTGGGCGTTATTTCTTACGAGTTCGTTGAGAACACGATCAAAGAGAGGTGTTTTTTTCCAGGTGCAGCAACACATACGGGGTCTTATCGAACGCCCCGGTAAGCGTCGGCGTAAGCGAACGCAAGCGCGGGTCAGTCAGGCTTTCGAAGTCAGCCTGGCTCATCACCAGCCAGGCCGGCGCCTGGACAGGCTGGAGCTCGGCGGGCAACTGGGTAAACAGTGGGACCTTGTCGCAATTGAAGTTGACCATGAACTTGATGGCCTTTGCGTCTTTGCCTAACGCATGCAATACCAACGGCGCCGGTTGTTGCAGGATCTGCTCCCTGGCCGCCAGGGTGAACGTGCGGGTGTCGTAAAGGCTGCGCGCCAACGGTTCGACCACCGCTATGTAAGTCATCCAGACCGCCGCCACTGCGGCGAATGCCGGGCCGAGCGCACGCAGTCGCGCCTTGAACAGCGCCAGCAACGCCAACCCCTGAAGCACCGCGAGCAGGCCGAAGATCAGCCCCAGATCGGCCAGCAGCTGCGGGTAACGGCGTCGCGCCGCGATCAGGCCGATCATCAACAGCGCGGGCAACAGCGTCCACAGCACCAGCATCAAGCCGCGCAACCCGCTGAACAGGCGACCCTGGGCGACCTGGAACGGATAAGCAGCAATGATCGCGGCCATCGGCAGCATCGGCAGGATATAACGCGCCTTTTTTGCCTGGGGCACCGACAAGCCCAGCATGACCAACGCGCCCGCCGCCGCGCAGTACAGCACCAGTTTCAACGCCGGGTCCGGCGCTTGGCGGCCGCGGCTCACAACGGCCAGCAACACCAGAAGCGCTACCGGGTAGGCCAGCGCGTAGTTGCCCAGGGAGCTGGTGAAGTAATACAGCACGCCGCCGGAGCCTTCACTGCCATCCATGCGTCCCAGGAACTGCATGCGAATCACGTCATGCATGAAGTCTTCGCCACCGCTGAGCTTGGCCAGCAGCAACAGCAGGCCGATACATGCCGCGAGCAGCGCCAGTGCGAGCAGCCCGAAGCTGAACAACTGGCGCCATTGACGGTTGATCAGGTAGTAGCTGCACAGCACCCCGGTAGGGATTACCAGGCCAATCGGCCCGCGAATCGCAAAGCCGAGCATCAACAGCGCAAACACCCAGTGCAGGCGCTTGGCCGCAGAGAAATGATCACGGGCATAACCCAGGTAAAACACCGCCAGGGTCACGGCCGCCAGCATCTGGTCCAGAGAGACGGCGCGGGTTTCGCTGATAAAGGTGCTGCTGAGCAGCAACATGGCAATGCTCAGCAGGCCCCAGCGCAGGGAATAGGGCGCGGTGAGGCGATACACCAGCACCACGATTGAAGCCGAAGCGACGGCGCTGGGCAGCCAGGCGGTGAGGCTGGTGACCTGGCCCAATGGCAGGGACAACAGCCAGGTCAGCAGGGTGGAGGTGGCCAGGTAGTCCGCATATGGCTGCCCGTAGGTGGTAGGAAAGAAGCTCGGCCCGTGGCGCAGCATCTCCTGGGCAAACACCACAAAGCGCGAGTCGAAGCCGATAATTGCCTGGTGCCAGTTGCCGGCGATGAATAACAGCAGTGCCAGGAGCCCCAAGCCGAGTGACTGTAGACGGATCGTGGCGTTGAGCAGGGGCGGGTGAGCCTTGTTCACGTATCAGCCTGCCTTGGCCTGTTGTACCCAGTTCTGCTGGGGGATCGGCAAGTCGCACGAGTCGCCACGGCCGATCGGGAAGTACTTGAAGCCTTTGCGCGTCAGGCGCTCGCCGTCGTACAGGTTGCGCCCGTCAAAGATCACCGGGGTTTTGAGACGCTGGTGGATCAGGTCGAAGTCCGGCGCCTTGAATTGCTGCCACTCGGTGCAGACAATCAGCGCATCGGCGCCGCCCAGGGTGGACTCCGGCGTGCCCATCAGCATCAACCTGGGGTCGTCGCCGTAGATGCGCTGGGTTTCCTGCATGGCTTCAGGGTCGAATGCACGTACATTGGCGCCGGCCTCCCAGAGCGCTTCCATCAGCACGCGGCTCGGCGCGTCGCGCATGTCGTCGGTATTGGGCTTGAAGGCCAGGCCCCACAAGGCGAAGGTCTTGCCGCGCAGGTCACCCTTGAAGAACGCGTTGATGCGCTCGAACAGCTTGCCTTTCTGGCGCTGGTTGATCGCTTCCACGGCTTCGAGCAGGTCGCTGGAGCAGTTGGCCTGCTTGGCGCTGTGGATCAGAGCGCGCATGTCTTTGGGAAAGCAGGAGCCGCCATAGCCGCAACCTGGGTAAATGAAGTGGTAGCCGATGCGCGAGTCGGCACCGATCCCCAGGCGCACGGCTTCGATGTCCGCGCCCAGGTGTTCGGCCAGCTCGGCGATCTGGTTGATGAAGCTGATCTTGGTGGCGAGCATGCAGTTGGCGGCGTACTTGGTCAGCTCGGCGCTGCGCAGGTCCATGAAAATGATGCGGTCATGGTTGCGGTTGAACGGCGCGTACAGGTCGCGCATCACCTCGCGCACCTCTTCGCGCTCGCAGCCGATGATGATGCGGTCCGGGCGGCGGCAGTCTGCCACGGCCGAGCCTTCCTTCAGAAATTCCGGGTTGGAGACGATATCGAATTGCAGCTCACGGCCGGCGGCGCGCAGGTTCTTGCGCATGTGATCGCGCAGGGTGTCGCCGGTGCCCACCGGCACGGTAGACTTCTCCACCAGGATCACCGGCGCCACGCGATGGCGGGCGACCGCATCACCCACCGACAGCACGTATTTGAGATCGGCCGAACCGTCTTCATCCGACGGTGTTCCCACCGCAATGAACAGCACTTCACCATGCTCGACGGCGAGTTTTTCGTCGTAGGTGAAACGCAGGCGTCCGCTTTCCAGGTTTTCCTTGACCATCGCCGCCAGACCCGGCTCGAAGATGGTCACGTGACCCTTCTGCAGCGACTCGACTTTGCGCTGGTCAACGTCCATGCAAATGACATCGTGACCGACTTCGGCTAATACCGTGGCCTGTACCAGACCGACGTAACCACTACCAAATACACTGATTTTCATGGGGTATTCCTGGGACTTGAGGTGCTAGCACGACGAGAGTTGATAACCAGTACGCCGAGGATGACCAACGCCACCCCCAGGGTTTTCGAAAGCGAAAAGTGTTCGTTGAAGACCGGCAGGCTGGCCGCCAGCAGGTACACCAGCGCATAGCTGATGCTGAGCAGCGAATAGGCGCGCCCGAGGGGCAAATGCTTCAGCGCGCCGAGCCAGCAGAGCATCGACAGCGCGTAGGCAATGATCGCCAGGATCACCACGCCCAGGGCGTTCAGGTCGATGCCGGCGCTGCTCAAGGCATCCGGCCACTGATCCGGCAGCGGCAGCCGCGTCATGCTCCAGCGCATGCCCAACTGAGCGGCACTGACCAGGCCGACGCTGCCCAGGGCCAGGGCGAAACCGCGTGTCCGGCTCATACCTGGCGCCCCAACAGCACCACACCGGCAATGACCAGCACCACGCCCAGCCAGTGGCGGCCATCGATGGGCTCGGCAAAGACAAAGCGTGCCATCAGCGTGACCAGCACAAAATTCAGGCTGAGCATCGGGTAGGCAATGCCGACTTCCAGGCGCTGCAGCACCAGCAACCACACCAGCAGGCCGAGGCCCAGGCACATAAGCGCCGACCACAACCAGGGTGAGCGCAGCTTCAGCGCCCAAGCGTCGGGCAGGTCACGCCAGCTCTCTACGGCAAACTTCTGCGAGACCTGGCCCATGCACGTGAGCAGGCAGGCCGTGAGCAATAGCAGCAAGGTGATCATGGCGCGACCTGCGGGAAAATCAGGATCACGATGTTGCCTTGGGCATACCGCTGGCCGTCCGGGGGCAGCAGGGCGAGTTCTTCCTTTTCGCCCTGGCTGTTGACGCGCATCACCACGCCTACCGCGCCACTGCGGCGGGTTTGCGCCATCCAGGCCTGGATTTGATTGCGATCGACCAGACGGTGGGCGGTATCGGCGTATGCCAGCCCGTATTTCACTTCGCCAGAGGTGTTGTACAGCGTGATATCGGGCCGTTTCAGTCGCCATGCCAGCGCTGCGGACGCGCCCAGATCATTGCTCAACAGCGCAACGGAGGGTTTGAGTTCTTCGGCGTGATCGATGATGAACTGGTCCGGCGTTTTGTTATAAACCACCGAATGGGGCAGGGCGGCGGGCAACAAGGCAACCAGCAAGCCACTGCCGATCAGCGGGGCGGCCCACAGTTTCAACGGGCGTGCCGCGTGCAGCAGATTGGCCAGGATCCAGCCGGACAAACAGGTCAATACCAGTACCAGGCTGAGGGTTTCCTCACCGTGCTCGTACAGCGGCTTCTTGAATTGGAACCAGGTGAGCGTCAGCAGGACGAGCACACCGATCACCAGGTTCAGCCAGCCGTTGATGCGCAATACGCGGCCACGGCCTTGAGCGAGCCTGTCACTCAGGGTCGAACCCATCAGCAATGCCAGGGGCAACAGGCACGGCATTATGTAGGAGGGCAGCTTGCCTTTTGCCAGGCTGAAGAAAGCCAGGGGCATCAGCAGCCACAGCAGCAGGAACGCGGTGTTCGGCAGGTGCTTGTCCGACCACGCCTGCTTGAGCGTCGACGGCAACAGGGCGACCCACGGCAACGTGAAGGCGACCAGCAAGGGCAGGTAGTACCAGAACGGTTCGGCATGCTGGGCATCCTCACCGGCGAAGCGCTGGATATGCTCGTGCCAGAAGAAGAAGTGCCAGTAGTCCGGCTCTTGCAGGTGCACGGCCAGCGCCCAGGGCAAGCTGACCAGGATCGCCGCCGCCACCGCCACCGGCCCGAACTTGAACAACTCAATCGAGCGTTTCTGCCAGAGGGCGTAGGGCAGGGCGATCAGCACCGGCAGCAACCACGCCAGGAAGCCTTTGGTCATGAAGCCCATGCCGCAGGCCAGGCCTAGCAAGGCCCAGGACCCCAGTCGAGCACGGCGGGTCGTGCTGTCGAAACAGAACCACAAGGCCACACCGGTCAGGTTGACCCAAAAGGTGAACTGCGGGTCCAGATTGGCGTAGCCGCCGAGCATCGCCACGCTGACGAAACTCATATAGAGCACGCAGCTGACCAGGCTTTTCTGCGGGTCGTTCCACAACCGGCGGGACATCAGGTAAACCAGCAGAATGCTCAGGCCGGTGCTCAGGGCCGAAGCGAAACGCACGCCGAACAGGTTCTGGCCGAAGATCGCCTGGCCCAGCGCGATCATCCAGTAGCCCGCTGCTGGTTTTTCGAAATAGCGAATGCCCATGAAGTGCGGCGCGGCCCACTTGCCGGTCAGCAGCATTTCCTGGCTGATCTGTGCGTAGCGGGTTTCATCGGGAATCCACAGGCCGTGGGTTGCCAGCGGTAGCAGGTAAAACATGCCAAACGCCAACAGGAGCAGGGGCAGTGCCCAGCGGCGGATCATGCCTGCTGCACTCCGAGCCAACCTTCACGACCGCTTAATGTGCCGCGCACCAGCTGTTGCTGGGGCAGGGTGGTCACATCCGCAGGCAACAAGTCGCCCAGAGGCTTGAAATCGATGCCGCGCTGCGCTGCCTGGGCAAGCAACAGGCGAAAATCATTGGCCATCAGAATCCCTTCTACTTCCGCGTGGATCGTGTAGACGTTCAGCGTCGATGCGCCGAACCGGTCCAGGATAAAACGGTTGAAGTCCTTGGCAGCCACCACCGGCCCGACGACTTCGTCGAAGGTCGGCAGGTCTACCGGAATTTGTGGGGTACCCGCGCTGCCATCGGCCAGGGTCGGTCGAAACAGGCTGGTGCCCCGGCAATCGCTGTTGTAGCGAAAATTGAAGGCTTGCTTGGCTTGCACCACGCGTTCATCGGCGCGCCAACCGGCGGCCGCCGAACAGTCGATACGTTCACCGAGGATGTCGCTCAAGGTGTCGACGCCGCGTCGGATCTGCTCCACCAGTTGCACGTCGCTCCAGCGCCCGGCATTGGCCTGCCAGCCATGGTGATCCCAGGCGTGCAGGCCGACTTCATGCCCGGCGGCCTTGGCCTGGCGCATCAGATGCCCCAGGTCGCGGCCAATCGGTTTGCCCGGCCAGGCGGTGCCGGCCAGCAAAATGTCCCAGCCATACAGGCCGGCGGCATTGGAACGCAGCATTTTCCACAGGAACTGCGGGCGGATCAGGCGCCACAAATGGCGCCCCATGTTGTCCGGCCCGACGCTGAAGAAAAACGTCGCCTTGATCCCGGCTTCGTCTAGGGAATCGAGCAGCCGCGGCACACCTTCACGGGTGCCACGGTAGGTGTCGACGTCGATGCGAAGACCTGCATCCATTACTTTTTGTCCGCTATTTCAAGCATGGCTTCACGCAGGAAGAAATCGAGCGTGTTGCCGATGGTCTCGCTCATCTCCACGGTCGGCTCCCAGTTCAGCAGGCGCTTGGCGTTTTCGATGCTTGGCTTGCGGTGGGCCACGTCCTGGTAACCGGTGCCGTAGAAGGCCTTGCTCTCCACATCGCGGAAACCGGCGAACGGTGGGAAGTTGTGGCGCAGCGGGTGCGCTTCGAACTGACGCAGCAGCTCTTCGCCCAACTGGCGGATGCTGGCTTCGTTTTCCGGGTTGCCGATGTTGATGATCTGGCCGTCGCAAACACCGTTTTCATTATCGATGATGCGCGCCAAGGCTTCGATGCCGTCGGCGATGTCGGTGAAGCAACGCTTCTGCTCGCCACCGTCGAACAGGCGGATCGGCGTGCCTTCCACCAGATTGAGGATCAACTGGGTAATGGCACGGGAACTGCCGATACGCGCGGATTCCAGGCGATCCAGGCGCGGGCCCATCCAGTTGAACGGACGGAACAGCGTGAATTTCAGGCCCTTGTCGCCATAGGCCCAGATCACACGGTCGAGCAGTTGCTTGGAGACCGAGTAGATCCAGCGTTGCTTGTTGACCGGCCCGACTACCAGGTTGGAGGTGTCTTCGTCGAAGTACTGGTCCTGGCACATGCCATAGACTTCGGAGGTCGACGGGAAGATCACGCGCTTGTTGTACTTGACGCAGTAACGCACCAGCTTGAGGTTTTCTTCGAAGTCCAGCTCGAACACGCGCAGCGGGTTGCGGGTGTATTCGATCGGCGTAGCGATGGCTACCAGCGGCAGCACCACGTCGCATTTCTTGATGTGGTACTCGATCCACTCGGTGTGGATGCTGATATCGCCTTCCACGTAATGGAAGTTGGGGTGGCTGCGCAGGCGCTCGATGGCGTCGGAGCCGATGTCCAGGCCGTAGACTTCGTAACGGTCGTCGCGCAGCAGGCGCTCGGACAGATGATTACCGATAAAGCCGTTCACCCCCAGGATCAGCACGCGGGTACGGCGAGGCTTGCGGCCCGACTCGGCACCGCGCAGCACGGAACCGTCCACCAGGCCCAGTTCATCGGCAAGGGAAGGGCCGGCCAGGTACAGGCCGTTGTCATTGCGCTGGCCGAACTTCACCACCAGGGAGTCTTCACCACAGGCGATGCGCAGCGGGTTGACGCTGATTACGCGGCCTGGCGCCATACCTTCGTTACCCTTGATCACTTCGGCCTGCCACACGATGAGCTTGTGCTCGCCGACGGCGCAAAAGGCGCCAGGGTAAGGCTGAGTCACGGCGCGGACCAGGTTGAACAGCTCCTCGGCGGGCTTTTTCCAGTCGATCTTGCCATCGGCGGCGGTACGGCGGCCGAAGTAGGTGGCCTGGCTTTCGTCCTGGGCGGTTTCGCTCAGTTTGCCCTGGGCCAGTTGCGGCAGGGCGTCACGCAGCAGGTTGCCGGCGGCATCACGCAGTTTGGCGTGCAGGCTCAGGCCGGTATCGCTGCGCTCGATGCTGACTTTCTGCTGGGCGAGGATCGCACCGGCATCGGCACGCTTGACCATGCGGTGCAGGGTCACGCCGGTTTCGCTTTCGCCATTGACCAGCACCCAGTTGGCCGGTGCGCGGCCACGGTATTTGGGCAGCAGCGAACCATGCAGATTGAACGCGCCGTGGCGGGCGGTGGCCAGCAGCGGCTCGCTCAACAGGTTGCGGTAATAGAAGGAGAAGATGAAATCCGGGTTCAGCTTGGCGATGCGTTCGACCCACAGCGGGTGGTTGGCGTCTTCCGGTGCGTGCACCGGGATACCGTTGCGGGCGCACAGCTGGGCGACCGAGCCGTAGAAGTTGTTTTCCTTGGGATCGTCGGCATGGGTAAACACCGCAGCGATGTCGTAGCCCGCATCGAGCAAGGCTTCAATACCGGCACAGCCAATATCGTGGTAGGCGAAGACAACGGCTTTTGAACTCATGACTGGACCTGATCGGAAGAAGAAGTAGAAGTATGGGAAGACACCAGGCCATCAACGACGACCACGGGAGCCGGTGCCGCCGGTTGGTTGCGCAGCACTTTTTCAATGAAGAAACGCGGGCGGGCGCGCACATCGCTGTACATGCGGCCCAGGTATTCGCCCAGCAGGCCCATGCCGATGAACTGACCACCGGTGAACACGAACAGCACGGCAAACAGTACGAACAGACCGTCGCCCGCCCAATCGGCCCCGAAGGCCAGGCGCATGACGATCAGTGCAAAGGCAAACAGCACGCCCAGCGCCGCCAGACTGAAGCCGACGATGGACAGCAGGCGCAACGGCGTGGTGGTCATGCAGGTGAGGAGGTCGAACATCAGGCTGATCAGGCGCATGGCGCTGTATTTGGATTCGCCGTGTTCGCGCTCGGCGTGGTGCACCAGGATTTCTGTGGTGTGACGGGCAAAGCCATTGGCCAGGATCGGGATGAAGGTGCTGCGCTCGCGGCAGGCCAGCATCGCGTCGACGATGGTGCGGCGGTAGGCGCGCAGCATGCAGCCGTAGTCAGTCATGGCCACGCCGGTGGAGCGCTGCACGGCCAGGTTGATCAGGCGCGAAGGCCAGCGGCGGAACGCGGAATCCTGGCGATTGTTGCGCACCGTGGCGACCACGTCGTAGCCCAGCGCGGCCTGTTCCACCAGGCGCGGGATTTCTTCCGGCGGGTTTTGCAGGTCGGCATCGAGGGTAATCACCACTTCGCCGCAGCATTGTTCGAAACCGGCCATGATTGCGGCGTGCTGGCCATAGTTGCGGTTGAGGATCACCGCCACCACGTTGCTGCCGTCTTCAGCGGCGGCGTCTTCGAGCAACTGCGCCGAATCGTCGCGGCTACCGTCATCCACCAGGATGATTTCGTATTCGTAGGCCAGCTGTCTGCAGGCTGCCGTGGTACGCCGCAGCAATTCGGGCAGGCTCTCTTGTTCGTTATAGACCGGGATAACGATCGATACGCAATGAATAGGGTAGGGTTTCAAAGATTCATGACCTCGGCTGGAGCAACTTGGAGCGCGAAAACAGCAGCGATTATTGGGCAAAATTACAGCCCGCAGAGTACAAAACGGCGCTAAAGATAAAGCGGAATCAACAGCTTAGTCGGTTAACCCCGGATTGCTCTGAAGTATTGCCTACAAGGTTAAGCGCAAAAATGTTCAACGAATATGAAAGGCGGATGAAAAACTCGTTTATTTGACAGGTAGACAGCCAGGGTTCAGCTATGTCGCCAAGGTGTTAAACACTGTAATTTTCAGGTGGATAGGAGCGGGCCGCGGGATATTTGGTTCACATCGATGGCTCCCGTGCATCCATTCAACAAACTTCTCTGCATTGCCCTTCAAGTGCCGGTAAAGTAAGCCATCTCTTGCCAGGGTACTCGGATGAATAGCGTGCAGCTTTTAAGCGGCCAGTTGCGGCCTTTGTTGATGGGATTGTGGGTGTGCCTCGCCTGTGTCACCACGGTGCGCGCCGATGAGGCCGTTGCCCTGGCGAGCATCGATCAGGTACCCGAGGGTGTCGAAGTGCGCGGTAAGCAAGTCGCTGCCTATACCTGGGACGACCATCAAGGCAAGAACCTGCTGGTGCTGGCCGAACAGGTCGGCGAGCGGGACGACGATGGCACCCAGTCGGCCTTTGTCTACGCGGCCCAGTACCTGCTGGCCGGCGAGCACCCCAAACGCGTGTGGATGCTCTACGACGACGTGCGCCAGTGCCAATTCGACGCCGGTTTGCATTTTGACACGGCGGCCACCCAGGTCACCGACCTGCTGGGTGACGGCAATACCCAGACGACTGTCGGCTACTCGCGCACCTGTACCAGCGATGTCAGCCCCAATGAATTCAAGCTGATCATGCACGTCGGCAAGTCACAGAAGTATCGCCTGCGCGGTGTTGACCGCTACGGCGCAGCCTGGTGGGACGAGGATGCCGGTGCCCTGCGCGGTATGCCGTTGCCGACCGATTGCAGCGTGGCCGCGCAGCAGGCGTTGGTCAGCCAGTACAAGGAGCAGGGCACGGAGTTGCCGCTGCCAGGCTGCTACGGCGACGAGAAGGATTTCGCCAAGGCACCGGACAGCTACCTGAGCTTCATGCGCCGGCACTGGTTTGCGTTGATGCGCAAACAGGACGCCGATTGGAGCCAGTCCCAGGCTCAACCTCAGCCTTCCGCCGAAGCAGAGGATGTGGCGCCCTGATTTGATGGCAGGGCCGGGACTGCGCTAGACTCGGCCCTCGCCAATTCAATAAATATCAAGACGAATCAATAGATTGATCGTGATATTTAATCCAAAGGCTGATCTACCTTGACTGAGTCCATCCGCAACCCGCTGACCCTCTACCTCACCCGCCTTGCGTCCTCCAGCCAACTGACCATGCGTTACGTGCTGCAGGATGCCGCAGATCGTCTGGGCTTCGAAGACGTCAATCTGGAAGACATCGACTGGCACCTGCTGCAGCCCGAACAGGTGATCGCCCTGGTCGCCGCGTTGCGCGAAGACGGCTATGCGCCGAACACTTCGTCACTGTATGTGAATGCCGTGCGCGGGGTGATGAATGAAGCGTGGCGGATGAGCCTGATCAGCCAGGACCATCTGTTGAAGATGCGTTCGGTCAAGGCCGCGTCCGGCACACGCCTGGGGCAGGGACGTAACCTGCGCCGCACGTTGATCCGCGAAATGATGGAAGTCTGCGCCGCCGACCCTCGTCCCCAGGGCCTGCGCGACGCCGCCGTCATCGGCATCCTGTACGGCTCGGGCATGCGCAAGTCGGAGTCGGTCAACCTTGACCTGGCCCAGATCGACTTTGAGCAGCGCAGCTTGCGCGTGATCGGCAAGGGCAATAAGGAACTGGTCAAGTATGCGCCGGACTGGGCCTTCGCCAAGCTGCAGGCCTGGCTGGAGTTTCGTCGCGGACAACTCAAGGAAGGCGAAGAGGACGATGCATTCCTGTTCAACCGCATTCGCCGCGGCAGTCATATCACCCGGGAACGCATCACCAAGCACGCGATTTACTACATCGCACGCCAGCGCGGGGACCAAGTGGGGGTGAAGATCATGCCCCATGACTTCCGCCGCTCGTTCATCACCCGGGTGATCGAGGAGCATGACCTGTCAATTGCGCAAAAGCTGGCCCACCACACCAACATCCAGACCACCGCCAGCTATGACGTGCGTGACGACAATGAGCGGCGGCGGGCGGTGGATCGGTTTGATTTGTAGGCGTTACGCGGTGATCAGGCGCTCGCCAGGTGCGGCGGCAGGCGGCGCAGCGTCCACAGCACGGTAAGCATGGCGGCGGCCGCGCACAGCGCAATGCCCACCAGCATCGGCGCGGGCGTATGGTCAGCGAACAGCCCCACCAGCGTCATGGCCACCGCGGCGGTGACCATCTGAATCGCGCCCAGCAGGGCCGACGCCGAACCTGCCACCGCGCCATGGTCTTCCAGCGACAACACCCCGGCCGCCGGTAATAACAGGCCGAGAAAACCGAAGCCGATAAACAGCAGAGTCATCATCAAGGCCAGATTATTGCCCCACAGGGTAGTGGCCGCCAGCAGCGCCATCACGGCGGCCACGGCAATCACCGACCAGCGAATCAGCGGTGGCAGACCAAAGCGGGCGCTCAGGCGTGCCGTCATCTGGCTCATGGCGAAGAATGACGCCGCATTCACTGCAAAGCACAGGCTGAATTGCGTCGGTGTCAGGCCGAAGTATTCGATGTACACGAAGGGTGCGCTGCCGATAAACACAAAGAACGTGGCGATGCCGAAGCCGCACACCACCGACAAGCCGGTGAACACTGGATCGCGCAGGAGGGCGCCGTAGCTGCCGAATGCGCTGCCCAGGGTCTTGCCCAAACGACGCTCCGCCGGATGGGTTTCCGGCAACTGCACAATGGTCATCACCAGGCACAGCAGCGCCACCACCGCCAGCGCGGCAAACACCTCGCGCCAGCTCCAGAGCGAAATCACCAGGCTGCCGGCCAATGGCGCAAGGATCGGCGAGACGCTCATCACCAGCATCAACAAGGCCATCAAGCGCGCCGCTTCATGGCCGGTGTACAAGTCGCGGACAATCGCCCGTGGAATCACCATGCCGGCGCATGCCCCAAAGGCCTGCACCGCGCGAAAGCCGATCAGCACTTCGATGGTCGGCGCCAATGCGCAGCCGATGCTGCCGACGATAAAGATCAGCAACCCCACATAGATCGGCAATTTACGCCCGAAGACATCGCTGATCGGGCCGTAGAACAGTTGGCATACGCCAATGATCATGAAGAACACCGTCAGGCTCATCTGCACGGCGGCCGGCGAAGCGTGGAGACTGGCGCCGAGAGTTGGCAACGCCGGCAGATAGCTGTCGATGGCAAACGGGCCGACGGCGGTGATCAAGCCCAGCAGCAGGGCGAGGTGGGCGATACTTCGAGGCATGGGCGAGTCCGGGCAGAGCAAAAAGACGCCAAGCTTAAGGGATTCGTGCAGATCCGCAAACTTGGGCTTCACTAACGGATACCGGTGCCGATAACGGTACTAATGAAGCTCGAACGGTTGGTGTCCCAACCGGCGCTCCAGGTACGGGGATACCAGATGACGATCAAACTACGCTTGATGCTGTTGATTGCGACCGGTCTGCTGACAGCCTTGATCATGAGCCTGGCCGGCTACCTGGGAAACTCCCGAATGGGCACTGCCGTGCAGGACAATGAAGTCAGCATGACGGTGCTGCGCAACCATATGGAAGCCGACATGATGCACGACGCCCTGCGTGCTGATGTGTTGTCCGCCATGCTGGTGGGGTTGGGTAAAGGCACGAGTACCCAAGCCGAGGTCACCACGTCACTCAAAGAACATGCCGAACATTTTCGTCAGGTATTGGCCGATAACTTCAAGCTGCCAGTGGAAGATTCAATCAAGGCCAGTCTGGAAAAAATCAAACCCAGCCTGGAAACCTACGTAAGCGCCGGCGAGCGTATCGTCGCGTTGGCCCTGGCCAATCCCGAGGCGGCGCGCGGGGAGCTTGGGACCTTCAATGCGGCGTTCAGCCAGTTGGAGGAGCAAATGGCCGCGCTGAGTGAACTGATCGAAAGCCATACCCTGCACACCAGTACCGGCACCCGGCAGGCCATCAGCAACGCCAACTGGATTCTTGGCGTGGTGCTGGGCGCCAGCCTCTTGCTGCTGTTGGCACAAGGGCGTTGGGTGATCCTGAGCATCATGGGACCGCTGCGCACCGCCAGCCGCATTGCCGACAGCATCGCCCATGGCAACTTGAGCGAACCGATTGTCGAGCCGCGCAACCAGGACGAAGCCAGTACGCTGATTCGCAGCCTCGCCACCATGCAACGCGATTTGCGCGGCATGATCGACGTGGTACGCAGCAATGCCCATGACGTCAATGGCGTCAGCGAACGCCTGAGCCAGGGCTGCCATGAAGTAGCGGGCAGCAGCCAGCAGCAAAGCGAAGCCGCCAGCACCATGGCCGCCGCCGCGAGCGAAATGACCGCCAGCATCGAAGAAATCACCCGCCATGCCGGACACGCACTGGACATGGCCAACCAGGCCGAAACCCTGGCCAAGGACGGCGGCCGGATCATTCATCAGGTGGTCAGCGATATGGACGGCATCGCACGCTCGGCCCAGCAATCGGCCCAGGTGATCCGCACCCTGGACAAAGAGTCCGAAGCGATCTTCAGCATAATCCAGGTGATCAAGGGCATCGCCGACCAGACCAACTTGCTGGCCCTCAACGCCGCCATCGAAGCCGCCCGCGCCGGCGAGCAGGGCCGCGGCTTTGCTGTGGTGGCCGATGAAGTGCGCAGCCTGGCGGGACGCACCAGCGCATCGACCCAGGAAATCGCCAGCATGGTCGGGCGTATCCAGCAGAATACCCGCGAAGCGGTGACCAGCATGGAGGAGGGCGTTGCACAGGTGGACAAGGGCATGGCCGTCACCGCCGAGGTGGAACGCGCGATCCGCGAGATCCTCCAGGCCACGCTCAATACCACCGAGTTGGTCAACGACATTTCCCGCACCATCAGCGAGCAGAGCCTGGCCAGCAACGAGATTGCCCACCAGGTAGAGATGATCGCCGGCATGTCGGAAAACAACAGCCGCGTTATTGGTGCAACGGCCTCGACCACCGATGAGTTGGCCGGCTTGGCCGGCAAATTGTCGCAGTCCGTGGATCGATTCAGACTGTAACGCAGGCATATTTTCGGCCGGCTCCTTGTGGGCCGGTTTTTTTTGCGGAAAATTTTCATTCAGCAACCGCTCAAGGTCGCGTCCCGGCGCTTTATGCGCCGCCCCATGCGCGTACCTATTCGTACGATGCTTTGAATCGTTCCCGCAAAAAAAGATTGAATATTCACACCTAATGTTATTTAAATAACAAAACAAGAGCGGCATGACCTGCCTGGTCGTGCCGCAACAAGGTGGAATAGCAATGAGCAAGATCGCAGTCATCGGCAGCAACATGGTGGATTTGATTACCTATATCGACCGCATGCCGGTCCAGGGCGAAACCCTGGAAGCGCCTGGCTTCGCCATGGGGTGCGGCGGCAAAGGGGCCAACCAGGCGGTGGCGGCCGCCAAGCTTGGGGCTGATGTCCTGATGATGAGCAAGGTCGGCGACGATATGTTTGCCGATAACACAGTGGCCAACTTCCAGCGCTTTGGTATCGACACCCGTTATGTGCGGCGTGTGCCTGGCGTCTCCAGCGGCGTCGCGCCGATTTTTGTCCGGGCCGATTCCCACAACAGCATTTTGATCGTCAAGGGCGCCAATGCGCATTTGCTGCCGGCGGATATCGAGGCGGCCGCCGCCGACCTGCGCGAATGCACGCTGATCGTGCTGCAGCTGGAGATCAATCTTGAGACGGTCTACCACGCCATCGAATTCGCTCACCGGCACGGTATCGCGGTGCTCCTCAACCCTGCACCGGCCCTGGCCGGTTTGAGTCGTGAGCACCTGGCGCACCTTGACTTCCTGATCCCCAACGAATCGGAACTGGCGTTGATCAGCGGCCACGTTGTGGACTCACCGCAATCGGCCCAGACCGCCGCCCGCAGCCTGGTAAACAGCGGCATCCGGCACGTGATCGTGACCCTCGGCGAGCACGGCGCGCTGTACGTGGGGGAGGAGGGCGAGTTCCAGGTGCCGGGGGTGCGGGTTGAAGCCCGCGACACCACCGGTGCCGGGGATGCCTTCATCGGTTGTTTCATTCACCACTGGAACCGCGATCGCCATATTCGTCAGGCCATGGAGCGGGCGGTGGCGTATTCCGCCTGCTCGGTCATGGGGCTGGGTACGCAGAGTTCCTATCCCGACAGTGAAACGTTCAATCGCTTTGAGCAACAGCGCTGACACCCTCACCCCAGCCCGGAGAACAATAATGAACAAACCTGCGCTGCAACAGACACCCGATGGTTTCTACCTGAACCGCACGCCCTGGTTCGCCTTTATCCTGCTGTGCAGCATCTTCGCCCTATGGGCTGCGGCGGCGAGCATGAACGACGTGCTGATCGCCCACTTCAAGAAAGCGTTTTTGCTGAGTGATTTCCAGACCGCCTTTGTGCAGTCGGCGTTTTACCTGGGCTACTTTTTTGTAGCGATTCCGGCCGCGATGGTGGTTCGTCGTTTCAGCTACAAGAGCACGATTCTGATCGGGCTGCTGCTGTACATGTTGGGTTGCCTGTTGTTTTTCCCGGCGGCGTCCACGGCCAAGTACGGCATGTTCCTACTGGCGCTGTTTGTGATAGCCGCCGGCCTGTCGTTTCTGGAAACCGCCTGCAACACCTACTCGACACTGATGGGTCCCCGGGAAACCGGGACCCGGCGCTTGAATATTTCGCAGACCTTTCACCCGTTCGGCGCCATGGCGGGGGTGTATGTGGGCAGTTTCGTGATGTTCAAGGACACCGACGCCACCACTGAACAGCTGGCTCGAATGAGCGCCTCCGAGGCAGCGGTGCAGCAGTTGCAAATGATCCAGTCCACGCTGTTGCCCTACAAGTGGATGATTGCGGTGCTGGTGCTGATATTTATCCTGATCGCCATTACGCGTTTCCCAGCGTGCAAGGGCAACAAACCCGCCGGCAGCAAGCCCGGCAGTCTGGGTCAAAGCCTGGGGCGGCTGTGGCGTAACCCGCGCTTTACCTTTGGCGTATTGGCACAGTTTCTTTATGTGGGCGCACAGGTTGGCGTGTGGAGCTTCACCATTCGCCTGGCCATGCAAATGGGCGGTATGAATGAACGCAGCGCCTCATGGTTTCTGCTGACCACTTTTGCCGCCTACTTTGTCGGCAAGTTGATCGCCAACCTGTTGATGCGGCGCCTGCACCCCGCCAAGGTACTCGCGATCTACGGGGTGCTGTGCATCGTGCTGCTGGCCTACACCATTCTGGTGCCGAACATTTCGGCGGTGTATGCCGCGGTTGGCGTGAGTATCTTCCTCGGCCCGTGCTGGCCGACCATCTACGGCCTGACCATCGATGGCCTGGGTGAAGACACCGGCGTCGGCGGTTCATTGCTGGTGATGAGCATTGTCGGCGGCGGGGTGATCCCGATCTTCCAGGGCCTGTTGTCCGACGCCAGCGGCGGCAACATGCAACTGGCTTACAGCGTGCCGTTGCTGTGTTTCATTGTGATCGTGATGTACGCCCTCAAATGCATGCGCCAACCCGGCACCTTACCGGTGGGCGCGACCAGGGCGGTGGCCTCATGAATACACGTATTGCGCTGTACCCTGCGGTGTTTGCCGAGCAGGAGAGGATCCTCCTGCAATCGTCGGCCTTCAAGGTCAGTGCCTGGGCCTATCCGTCCGGCGTGCGGGCCGTGAGCCTGGAGAATAGCCGTGGACGACTGGTGATCCTGCCTTTTCAAGGGCAGATGATCTGGTCAGCCGTGTTCGACGGTTGCGACTTGACCATGAGCAATCTGTTCGAGCAACCCCGACCCAGTCCGACGATAATCGATACTTACGGCTGCTTCATGTTTCACAGTGGCCTGCTACGCAACGGCTGCCCGGCGCCGGATGACACGCACGCCTTGCACGGCGAAATGCCCTGCGCGCCCATGGATACGGCCTGGTTGGAGGTGGACGAGGGTGTTGTTCGCCTGGGAGGCTCGTATGAATATGCCAAGGGATTCGGCGATCGCTACCGAGCAAGCCCCAGCGTGACACTGCGCGCCGATTCGGCCGTGTTCGATATCGACATGCAGGTGACGAACCTGGCCGGCAAGCCCATGGACCTGATGTACATGGCCCACATGAACTACGCGTACGTGGACGGCGCCCGCTTTGTCGAGCCATTGGGCACGCAGCGCCAGCGTCTGCGCACCAGCGTGCCGGATCATGTCAAGCCGACGCCGGCATGGAGTGCCTACATGGCGCAGCTGGCCGAGCAGCCTGCGCAATTGGCCTGCCTGGAGCAGCCGGCATTGTACGACCCCGAAATCGTGTTTTTCTTCGACGGAGTTGGCACAGACGCCACGGGCCAGGCGCATTTTCTGCTGGATCATCCCAGCGGTGCGGCGTTCTACACCCGCTACCGTCCCGAGCAATTTGCCCACGCCGCACGCTGGATCCTGCACACGCCGGATCAGCAAGTGGCGGCGTTCGTGTTGCCGTCCACCTGCGAGCCCGAGGGCTATAACGCAGAGAGGGCGAAAGGCCATGTGCGTTCGCTGGCGGCCGGAGCCAGCGCTTCATTCAGTGTCAGTACCGGGTATTTGAATGCGCAGGAACGGCAACGGTTGTTGGACTAAACCAGCAATTGCGCGCCATTGGCCTGAATGACGTCCTTGTAGCTGCGGGGGATTTTCTTGTCGCTGACCACGTACTGAAAGTCCTCAAGCGCAGCGAAATGTGCCGTGCGCACCGTGTCGAACTTACTGAAATCGGCGAGCAACACGCGTTGCTGAGCCTGGCGCATGACCTTTTGCTTGACCTCGACTTCATTGAAGTTGAAGCACGTTACGCCAAACGCCTGGCTGACGCCGGCGGCGGTCACAAAGGCCCACGTCAGGCGCACGTTGTCGAGGATGCTGCTTTCGGCGCTGCTTTCAAAGACCTGGTTCTTGCGGTGAAAGGTGCCGCCGCACAACACGATGTGGCAATTGGGTTTGTTCTGCAGCTTGAGCAGCACATTCAATGAGCTGCACACCGCCGTGAACTCCAGGGCATCGGGGATGAAATCAACGACAAAAGGCGAGGTGGTACCACAGTCGAAAAATATCGTATCTCCGGCCTGGATCAACGAAGCGGCGAGTTTGCCGATGCGGCGTTTTTCCTCGACGTGGCGCGTGTCCTGCTCGGCTACCCGGTAATCGCCGCTGTCATTGCCGACCCGGGTGATATAGCCACCCAGCAGCCGCAGGTGCTCGCTGAAGTGGCCGAGATCGCGGCGCAGGGTCATCTCGGAAACGTCCAGCAGTGCGGCCATTTCCTTCAGGTGAATGGCGTTCTGGTCCTGCAGGGCTTGCTGGATAAGCTTCAATCGCTCGGCTTTTCTACTGTCCACGAATCTTCCAGGGCTTGATTGTTGGTGTTAAATAAGTAACATTAATTGTTAGTATTGTAACGAAATTATGTAAGCGCTCGGACCAGCGCCTCACAATCATTGGCAACATACAGGCAAGGGCCCATTAAATGAACAGTCTGCAACCCGCCGCATTGGCCAAGTACATCGATCACACCTTGCTGGCGCCCGACGCCTCCCGTGCACAGATCCGCACCTTGTGCGAAGAAGCCCGCGAGCATGGTTTTTATTCGGTGTGCGTCAATTCCGGTCAGGTGCCTTACGCGGCTTCGTGCCTGACCGATGACAGTGTAGTTATATGCGCCGTGGTCGGCTTTCCATTGGGCGCCGGCCTGAGTGATACCAAGGCTTTCGAAGCGCAACGGGCGATTGCCGCCGGGGCAGGGGAGATCGACATGGTGCTCAATATCGGCTGGTTGAAGGAAGGGCTGCTGGACGCGGTGCGCGAAGACATCGCCCTGGTCCACCAGGCTTGCAGTGCCGTGCCGTTGAAGGTCATCCTGGAAACCTGCTTGCTTGACGACCAGCAGAAGATTCAAGCCTGCGAGATTTGCCGTGACCTGGGGGTGGCCTTCGTCAAGACGTCCACCGGGTTCAGTCGAAGCGGCGCTACAGTCGACGACGTGGCACTGATGCGTAGAACCGTAGGGACCGGCGTTGGGGTGAAGGCGTCCGGTGGCGTACGCGATTATCCGACGGCGTTGAAGATGATTGAAGCCGGGGCCACACGCTTGGGCAGCAGCTCAGGGATTGCGATTGTGGGTGGGGCGATGACGGCGGCGAGTGGTTATTGACGCGTTTTGTGGGGGGAAGGACAGTTGTCATATTATAACTAAACTAAATAGTCATTTAGTTTAGTTATAATTGAAATGCATTTCATGGGGGAGGGGAGTCAAGATTATCGGCTGGTTCGTCCAACCACTAAAAGAGCCTGAAAGGCAGATTCAGCAGCTGCCTCAGCCGTTTTGATCTGGTTGAGAACCGTCATTAAGTGAAGGTCAATCACGTCTTGCCGCTCTTTATCTGCCAAGTCACCGAATAATCCCACCAACTGCTTTAAGCGATTTACTTCAGAAAATACGTTTGCCAGGCTGCTGCTGACAGCCTCACTGAAGAAATGAGCTTTGTCCAAAAACTGGGATGGTAGCTCAATCGTAATTGCTGATGCCTTTTCGACCAGCTGCCTACGCGCATTTTTGTCCTGCAGCAAAGGCTGTGCGTTCAAGCTTCCGTTGATGCTTGTCGATGAGCCATACGCACAGTGCGATCATTGCGGCTGCTGCAGTCGCTACGGCGCTGACCGCATTCCAGTCAATTTTCCAGTCTGTACAAAGCCACATTCCGTTTCTCCGGCGCAGAGTGAAAGCAACAGCGTTGCTAATGCCGGCATTCAAGCATGCGCGGAAAGCATCGCCAAGCGATGTCCGCGATCTGCAGCACAGCGATTGAAGCAAAGACCTGGCTTCAAATCTGTCCGCAGAGCCCTCCAGCTCCGTATAGGATTGTTCGCATAATGTATATTATGTTAAATCAGGTGCTATGTCAGATATGTTCATAAGACACGTAAGTCATTGATTCGACGAATTCGTATTTGACGTCTACTCTCTCAACGGGCCATGTCCATAGTGTTCATGACGATTCCTTGAATGAGGTGGCTGTCGATGAAACTGATCCAGTGCAGGTTCTCTTCAGGTCAACGACTACCGCTGCTTGTACAAACTGGTGATGCGACGCCGTTGCCCATACTCATTCCGTTCATCTACGTCCAACTCAAACTCAGGCACCGGGCTTACAACACGGCTGCGGCGCACCTGCGCGCGATCCAGGCTTTCTACGCCTATGCCAAAAGCCGAGATCTGGATATCGATGAGGCCATCTTGGCCTGCCACTTTGAGGCGATTCTGGCTTTGCTGGACGGTTACGCTATTTGGCTCCAAAGTGGCCGTCATGCCGATAATCTGATCGCCCGAATCGGCAAAGCTGGCACTGTACTTTTTCAGCAGATCAGTTCACGAACACGTGACCAGTACCTGCGCCTGCTGAAGAAATACCTGTCTTGGTGCGTCACCCGTTACATCCCGCGCGCCCGTCAGAGTTCAGCCACACAGGCTGACATCAACGTGGTATTTGCCGATGTTGCCGACGTCATTGAGCGGCGCTTTGAGAGCCATATCATCAATGCTCGTCCCGATCGCACTCGTTACCGCAGTCTGACAGATACGCAACTACAGATCGTTCGCACACTGATTCGCCCTGGCGCTGTGGAGAATCCGTTCCCGGAACGTTTGCAACTGCGTAATTGGCTAATGATCGAATTGCTCTTGGAGACCGGCATCCGTCGCGGAGAGCTTCTGAAGCTCTACTCCACGGATATCAATAAAGGGTCTCAGCATGCCTATGTCAGCATCAATGATCGAGAACATGATTCCCGCGATCCGCGCGTTGAAGAGCCTGCGCTCAAAACACATGGGCGAACCGTAGGTATCTCCGCACAGTTGTATGAGGTCTACGAACGCTATATCCAGAGCGATCGGCGCCCTTTGCGTGACGGCAAACCGATGAAATTGCTGTATCGCTATTTGTTCATCTCGGATCGGGGCCGCCCGCTGTCGATCCGCGCGTTGTCTAACGTTCTTGACCGGCTGTTTCTGACCATTGAGCTGGCTCATCCAGGATTGTTGCCTACACTTTCTGCGCATGACTTTCGCCACACCTTTGCAGACCACTTTTTGGCTTACCTGGTCGAAAAGCGTGGGCATGACCTCGAGCGGGCCACGGACGAACTACGGCGAGTCTGCGGTTGGTCTGAGACCTCGACTATGCCACGTCGTTACGCAGGTCGTTATCTAGCCGAGTCGGCCAACCTCCACAATGCCCAGCGCACCTCGGCAGCCTGGAGCCGACTTGACAGTTAAGGAGATTCGCCGTGACCAAATCAGCCGCTCAAGAACACGCGTCACCGCCCTCCTCTTTGCCAGCTTACGTGTTCAGGGGGCCCGCTTACGTTACGATTCGGACTCGCACTAATGACCAACCAAAGTATGTCGATACTCGATTGAACGTCTGGACGTGGTACGACGGCGGAACGGCAATGAATATTGATTGGTCTGGTCTAAAGTTGAGCTCGGAGTTTGTCGAAATAGCAAAGGCATTTATGGCCCATATGTTAGAGAAATACTCCCCTTCAACTGCATATAGGGCCGCCAGAATGCTCCATCGGGTTTCGGAAAGTGATATTTCCTTGAAATTCCCTTGGGCAGCCGAGGAAATTATTAGTGCATTCAATAGTTGGAACAGCTCAAGAGAGTACGTAGTCGTCTTTCGCACGCTTTATCGCTGGGTAATGGATAGAGGAATTGCCGGATTTAGTAACGATATTTATCTAAAGATCAAGGACTTCAAAACCGAACGCTCATCTCCCTACTCTCGAATTTTTCTCTCTCAGTCAGGCTTGGAGCTCGACGAGGAAATTCTATTGCTTAAACGCATTGAACGACAATCTTTGACTGACTCTTGGGAGGATGTCCAGTTTAATATCGTACTTCACTTAGGTTTCGAACTCGCACCTCGATCGATTCAATTTCATTCGCTAGACATTGCTGATTTTGAGTTTATTGAAAGCGCTGATCACGAGAAGTACTACACCCTATGGCTACCCATGGCCAAAAAAGTTGGCCAACGCAAACCTGAGCGGCGCCCTCGTAAAATAACCTCGCGCCTGGGGGTGAAAATCTCACGCCACATTTTAGAAATTCAACACCGTTTTGGTAGCGGCTGTGAACCATTATTTGTCAACCCTTGTGGAAGGCGTCTCTCGGTTAGCGAAATCGGTTCAGGTCTCAAACACGAGCTGGGTGAAGCTGGTATAGATAGGCCGAATCAGGTATCCATATTGTTGCGACATCACCTCGGGCAAAGCCTGGCGGATCAGGGTACTCCGGCAGACATGATTGCCGAACTGCTCGGACACAACAGCACGGTTGCGGCGCGTGCTTACGTAACTGCCACCCCAAACATTGCCCGGATCAAAGAGAAAGCTCTGGGTAAGAGCCCGGCCTATCAACGCATCATGCGCAGCTTATTAACTGGGAAAATCGTCAAACGCCGCGATACGGCTCCTGAAGCAGCCGTCCGCGGCGTCATTGATACGCAGTACATAGGCGATATTGGTGCCTGCGCCCTGCCCGTCCATACCCACTGCCCCTACAACCCTATATACGCGTGCTACACCTGCAAGAAGTTCCACCCCTTTGCTGACGGCCGCCATGAGCAGGTAAAGGATGCGCTCCAGCGGGAGGCCCAACGGTTCATTGATATGGCAGAACAAGCCGGTGATCTCAGTCAAAATCGGCCCCTCGCCCAGCATCAGATAACCATCCTGGCAGTAAGCACTACGATCGAACGCTGCCGGCAGCACACGGAGGGTGCCGCAGATGACGCTGTCTAGGGCAAGGCAGAGCCTCGAAGGTTTCATTAAACAGGAAAAAGTGATTTTTCAGTCTTTATCGATTCCAACCCCTTGGGAGTCAGCGCTATGGTCGGTCCAGCATTGGTTACCTCAGCGCTTAAAGCAGCAGACTATAACCTTTGAAACTCAACGACAATCACTTGAAAAGAATGGCTATTCTGTTCCTCCTAAAGCTGCTCTTCCCTTGGATTTCCAGGATTTTTGCAAGGCATTAATCGTATATCTACAACGCACCCGAAGCCTGAAGTTTTCGATGGTCGCCGCCTACAATATTGCGGTACGCCGGCTTTACAATCCGTTGTTTGAACGACGTGTATCCGACCCTACACAGTTGACGCGGGGCGATTTTGACCGTGTCGTAGAATTTCTCAGAGGGAGTGGCTACAAGAACCTTTACGACGCGATATCTCATCTTCAGGTAATTGCGGATACGATCGATAAACTACAATTAACCGACACCGCCATCCACTTTACACATGATGCAAAACCAGAGAAAAGCCGCCACGAGTTCATCTCATTGCACGATCCTGATCGTGCGGTAAAACAGCGTAAATCTGATGAGAGATTACCTTCTCGTGAGGCGATGGAGGCATATGCCATATGTTCGAACAACCCACTCAGTGACGGCGAAGAAATTTTGCTGCGAGTGATCGACTTATTGATAGCGACTGGGCAACGAGGTAACGAAATAGCAGTAATACCTTATGATTGTTGGGTCGAAAGGCCGATCAAAGGGACGACAGGAGAAGTGGTTGTCGATGCCCATGACAAGCCTCTCGTCGAATGCGGAATTAGGTACTTCGCGGAAAAGCAATTTCAATCCCGTGTTCATTGGCTGGCTGAAAGCGACATTCCTCTAGCCAGGCGCGCAGTAGAGCGATTAAAAACGCTAACCAATGAACAACGAGAAATTGCCGCCTGGCAAGAACTCCACCCAGGACGTATTTGGAGCTACCCCCCTCAGTCAGTGATCTCCGATGCAAAGGTCTTGGACTGGCTAGGTTTTAGCGAAGCAAGAAGCGCAAGCAGAAATCTATACCTTTTCCTCACTCGCAACGGTGTCCATCCATTTGACGATGAACCGGATGAAAAGCAAGGAAGGTCGTTAAAGCGACGTTACGTCGCCGGGGAGATTGAGCGACTGATCGTCCCGAGAATCCGTGGGCACGCGGCATTGACAGAAAATGTCGGTGGACAAGTTCGTATCGTACTTAGAACCAGCGAAACGCTTGCGATCGCTTTCGACGGCCAATTTCGTTTCGGTGGACGTGAGGCGAATGTGTTTCGTGCGGTCCCGCGTCGGGTCACCCTCGGGGATATCAATCACGCATTAGGTGACAATGAAAAATATACGTCCATTTTTTCGCGTCGTTCATTAACCGAATCCGATGGAACTCCGATTAGGCTAACAAGCCACCAACCTAGACACTGGCGGAACACAATTTACCACTTGACCGGTATGAGCGATGTTCAGCAAGCATTGGCTCTGGGGCGAAAACGCCTCGACCAGAATGTTTATTACCAACACACGAGCATTGAAGAAAACACCGCTGCCCATCATGAGTTTCTGGCGTTCAATAGCTATCACGAGCGCCTCGACTTTCTACATACAGCCATAAGAGATAAGCGCATTCATGGCGCTTTGACCGATAGTTACCATGCTTTGCTATCAGATAAAGGTACAACAACTGCGGAAGCATTCCTCACGGTACACGCCACGGCGCTGCATGTGACCCCTTTCGGAGGTTGTATCCACGATTTCTCCCAGGCCCCCTGCCCTAAGCATCTTCAATGCTGGAATGGCTGCTCGCATCTACATCTGATGGGCACTTCATCGGAGCGGCTCAACCTTGAAAAACAAGCTAAGAATCTGACGAAGGCAATATCCATCATGCGCGACGCAGGCACCGGAGAGGCAGGCAGCGATGTATGGCTAGCAGACCAGGAAAACAAGCTCAAGAATTTAAAATCTGTCCTTGCACGCGATACCAATGGAGGTGTGCAACGCGTGTTTCCAAACGGGCGTCCAATCACGGTTGTCGACTCGGACAAACGACACAGTTCGGTATCAGATGACTAGGGGCAACTATGGCACGACGACAGACATTGAGGGGCGGCACTCTTGACGAAGCAATAGACGCTCTCCTCGCCCAGATGATTAGCTCAGGAGTGGAGTTCGCTCCTATTTCCCGACCGGAGGTGCAGCGCCGGCTGGGCCTGACAAGCCGAGCTACGCTAGGAGGTGACCGTGGAGGCAGAATTGAGGCCGCCCGTATTGTTCAAATGAGGGAAAGCGGGAGAGATCCGGATGGTGCCCGCCGGCGCAGAAGTCTCGAAGAGCGTATTGCAAGTCTTCAAGCGGAGAACGCTGCGTTGGCAAGACAGCGAGACAAGCTTTTCGAGGCTCTGTCAGTGATAGCACACAACTGCCTTATGAACGGTTTGGACGTAGAGTCAGTTATGGCACCGTTGAGAAACACCCAATAGATCAGATCAGTAGTCTTCGTATCGACTACAGATTACGGCATGGTGACCTGCCCACAGTGCTAGACAGGACCGTTTCAGCTCTAACGACTACACATTACGGTACACATCCCCTGTCTACTTTTATCCCAGAAGCCAAGCGTTGACATGGGCCTCTACCGCTCGTAGAGTTTGGCGGGTCGCCCTTGAGGCACTTGAGCTTTATCTCCCCTTGAGGGATCTGCAAAGCCCGGTAACGACCGGGCTTTCGCCTTTCTGCTGTGTTGCTCTGAACGTCTCATAAGACGTTCCCTCGTATTCACCCTTTTATCGCCGTTGTGTTTTAAGCCAGACTCGGATTGCTAAGGGCCCTCGTACTCGCCCTCAGTTTAATCGTATGCGTCCGGCCAAGTCATCTACCCAGCCCCGCTAAGCCAAGACATGGTGTGCACTTAAATTTAAGTGGGCACCAGTTCTAGACTTTTAATCGGGTATTTCATGCAGCCAACACGCCGTTCTTATTCCAAGTCCTTCAAAGCCCAAGTCATTCAAGAGTGTGCTCAGCCCGGTGCTTCGATTGCCAGCATCGCACTCAGCCATAACCTCAACGCAAACCTCGTCCACAAATGGATTCGGCTGCAATCGCAGAAAAGCACAGCGCTGCAACCTGCATTTATTCCATTACCCGTGTCGCTGGCTGGGGCAAAATCCCATCCGTCATCATCGAACATCTGCGTTGAAATACAGCACCCGCGTGGCACCGTCAAAGTGAACTGGCCCACTGAAAATGCTGCTGCCTGCGCGACCTTTCTTCGAGACCTCCTGCGATGATTCGCATCGACTCCGTCTGGCTCGCCACCGAGCCGATGGACATGCGCGCCGGTACCGAGACGGCATTAGCCAGGGTGATCGCCGTGTTCGGTGCGGCGCAGCCGCACTGTGCTTATCTGTTCGCCAACCGCCGCGCCAATCGCATGAAAGTGCTGGTGCATGACGGCTTCGGAATATGGCTAGCGGCGCGCCGATTAAACCAAGGCAAGTTCCACTGGCCAGGCATTCGCCACGGTTCTGAGATGGAGCTGGATACCGAGCAACTTCAGGCATTAGTGCTGGCCACCGCCTTCTTGATCGTTTCGACCTCGACATCCTAGGCTGCGCAGTGACCTACCTTCTGGTCGGCTTCAGCGCTGAATCGGTGCTCAAGGCGCGGCCGCGTGCGTCGACGTTCGTCAGCCATTTTTAAGGCAGTGTGATGATCCTGCTATCGCCCTGGCCTGATCGGTCGTATGGCCGAAATGCACGCTAGCTTTTACTCTCGCCATTCAGGCTTTGGTCAGTTTTTCGAGAGTCAGGTTGCAACTGGCGTTGCGGAGTTTGCGGGACGACTGAACAATACGCGTAACGCCATCTGGGTCGCTGAGAGCGCTGGCCGGATTGTGGGATCGCTGGCTATTGACGGAGAGGATCTCGGAAACGATGAAGCCCACCTGCGCTGGTTCATCCTTGACGATGGCTGCCGTGGTGGCGGTATAGGTCGTCACCTTCTCACCGAGGCATTAGATTTCTGCGACCGGCAGAATTTCTCAGCTATACAACTTTGGACATTCAAAGGGTTGGAAGCTGCCCGGCGCCTCTACGAATCCTTGGGTTTCGAGCTAACTCATGAAGAGCAAGGCAATCAATGGGGTACGGCGGTCACTGAGCAACAGTTCACGCGTAAACGCTGAGCAGCATTCTATGAAGAGTCTGCAAACTCGCACAAAAGGCTAGAACTGGTGACCACTTAAATTTAAGTGCACACCATGTCTTGGCTTTGCGGAACTGGGTAGATGACTTGGCCGGACGGTTACAAAGATCCCACCTACTCGGTACCTAGGCCCCTATCGATACACGGGTACAGGTAAAGCTTTGCTGGTTTCAGCCGAAACATTCCGAACGGAGAAAAAACTGGCTACGGCAGGCTACTACTGAACCATCCTGGGCTCTATCAGACGTCGACTTCATAGAACGTTCGCCTTGGATAGCTTTAAACAACATCTTCAAGCCCTGAGGCCTGCCATGCTTAGAAATGCTCCTTTGAGTACAAAGCTACTGCTTATTTTGATGTTTCCCCTGTTGGGCTTTCTGGTCTTCGCCGGGATTTTTGTAGCTGACAAACGAGAGACACTGAGCGAGATGAACCGAGCGGTCACCGCTACCGGCACCGCGCAGAAACTCAGTGACGTAGTAACCACTATCCAGCGTGAGCGCGGCGCAAGCGGCGTGTTTCTGGGCAGCGGTGGTAAGACGATGCAGGACAAGTTGAAAGTCTTACGCCAAGAAACCGACCGTGCGGTGAGCGCGATGCATGCGCAATCGACCGAGGGTCTTATCGCGCCTGACAAGATGCTGCGCGCAATTGATGGTTTGGCCGGACTGCGTCAGCAGGTGGACACGCTCGCAATCAATAACGGCGAGTCCGGCACCCGATTCACCGATCTTATCAAAAATTTGATCGGCTTCTCTTACTCACTGGAAACCAGCATTGAGGATCCGGAAATCCTGCGTGGGCTGAGTTCACTCAATCAGTTCGTAGACATGAAAGAGCGCTCTGGTCGAGAGCGTGTACTGCTTGGCCTGGCATTCAACCAAAACCGTTTTGATGCGCCGCTGTTGTCACGTTTCAGCCGCAACATGGGCGAGTTCTCCGGCTATTTCGAGGCCTTTCAACGCTGGGCTCCTGCCGTGTTCAAAAATAAGCTGGATGCGGTTCTACAACAGCCCGCATCCGTCGATGTAGCTCGCCTGCAAAAACTCGGATTTGATACGCCTCTAGGCGATCCGCTTAATATCAAACCCGAAGACTGGTTCAACCTTTCCACCAGCCGTATCGACATGATGGCTCAGGTCGAGGCTGAACTGGGCCAGACGGTCGTGAGCCTAGCCAATGTCGCGCGTACCGATGCCCAGCGCAGTCTGTATGTCGCAATAGCCACCGTCATTCTGATGTTGATTGCGGTGCTGTGGCTCGCTTCGGTGATTATTCGCAATATCAAAATCGCTGTGGTCGACGTGAACCGCACCCTTATTTCGCTATCCACGCGTGACCTAACTGCCAGAACCCGTTACACCGGCAGAGACGAGTTTGGCGAGATCTCGCGTAACCTGGATAACATGGCCATACAGATCGGTGAAGTGATCCGTGAGATCGGGAGTGCCACGGCGCAGGTCGCGACCGCCGCCGAGCAGTCTTCGGCTGTGGCCCTGCAAACTAGCAATAACGTCGTCCAGCAGCGTCAAGGCACCGATCAGGTGGTCACTGCCATCAGCGAGATGAGCGCCACGGTCAAAGACGTGGCGCGCAGCACTACCGACGCCGCAGAGATGTCGCAGCGCGTTAATGCCAGCACTATGCAGGGCAAGGCTGAAATCGAGAACACCATCAGCTTGATCAAAGGGCTTGAGGTTCAGGCCGAACAAACATCCCGAATCATTGAGGAGCTCAAGGGTGAAAGCTATTCCATCTCCTCGGTTTTGGATGTGATTCGTGGTGTAGCAGAGCAAACCAATCTGCTAGCTTTGAACGCTGCCATTGAGGCTGCCCGTGCCGGTGAGCAGGGTCGTGGATTTGCCGTGGTCGCCGATGAGGTGCGGAATCTGGCCAAAAAGACTCAGGATTCCACCGTCAGTATCCAGAAGATGATCGCCAATCTGCAATCCGGCTCCGACCGTGCCGCCACTTCCATGCAGGAAACTCTAGGGAAGGCTCAAGAAGGCGCGAGCAACGTAGTGCGCGCAGGGGAGTTGCTAGAAGAAATAGCCGAGGGCATCGCGACCATCAGCGACAGCAACATACAGGTCGCCTCGGCGGCAGAACAACAGAGTCAGGTTGCCGAGGAGATCCACCGCAACGTAAACGACATCAACACTCTGGTTATCCAGGTCAGCGCCGGTGCTGAACAAACCGCCGTCACCAGCCGCGAGTTAGCCCGCTTGGCCGAGCAACAGCAGGGGCTGGTGGGACGGTTCAAGGTGAACTGAGTTACAAGTTTTTTTACCGGATGCTCAAATGCCCGAGAGAATGACTTTCGGGTATTTGAGGATTGGTAGGTGAGAGGGTGACGCGCCTATAAGGGCTACTTTGCTCAACGCGATAAACGAGGCTTTTCATGACGCCGGATGAGGTCAGGCCATGGATTATCAGCCGTCCTACGGCTTTCTGAAGGACTGCTTATACCGTTCTGAGTCATACAAGGTGACTTCGGCAGACGCTTACCCAATAAGTGCCCACGGATCTTTAAAAAGGACGCGCTGAGAGTCGTTGTGTCTGCGTATATTTTTATTAGCAACTAATTCAACAGAAATTCGTTCTGTTGAGTCATTTGCAAAGCAGTCTTCTCCAAACGCAGTAAAAACTCTTTCCGGGGCTGTCCTCCGCCATATCCGGCGAGTGAACCATTTGTCGCTATGACACGGTGACAGGGGACAACAATAGATAAGCGATTGTGTCCATTTGCATTGCCCACTGCTTGGCTTGCACCTGGCTTACCAATGCCCCTAGCGATGGCACCGTAGGTTGAAATGGTTCCATAGTCGATTTTTAGAAGCTCTGCCCACACAAGCCTGTCAAAAGAGCTGCCTGGCATATGGAGCGGTACTGAAAACCTTTTTAGCTTTCCATCAAAATAAAGTTTTAGTTGAACTTCGATCTGCTTGATGAAGAGATGCTCGCCAGGCGCGATTGAATACCCATGCCGCCCACGCAATTCGTTTAATTCAGCGGTTAGGGCCGGGCGGTCAAGAAATTCGAGGAGTACCAAACCTCGTTCCTCTGCCATGGCAATCATTGGGCCCAACGGTGTAGTCAGATGGCGATAAAGCAGGAGCGACGTTTCAGCTGCCTTACCAGGGGGAATTTGAAATGTTTTTTTGAAAGCATCTCTAAAGCCACTCAATGACTCGTACCCTAAGTCAAATGCTGTGTTATCCAGCGTTTCGCCCGAAGAGATCCGGCCTAGGGCGACACCGAGCCTTCTAGAACGCATCCATGCATGAAAAGTCATGCCAAAATTTTGTTTGAACCACCTGCGTAAGCGGAGTGGATCGATACCACGCGTAGTTAGTTCAGCATCACTCCAGCGAGCGTCAGGTGATGCAGATATAGAAGCTAGCAGCCCCTTGACCCAATCTGGCGCGGAAGCCGCTAGATCCAATGGCTTGCATCGCAAGCAAGGCCGATAACCTGCTGCCATCGCTTCGTCGGCCTGCGAAAAAAACTCTACATTTTCGGGCTTTGGCTTACGTGCACTACATGTAGGTCGGCAAAAAATACCTGTAGTTTTGACAGCAGTGAAAAAAACGCCCTCATAGGCGGTGTCGCTGCATAGCATCGCATTCACCATCTCGCTTCTGGGCGGAAGAGAGTGATTGTAAGATCTCATAGACCGTAGCCTCGTCCTCGAATGGGAGTGAAAATCGCTTTCGAGGTGCGGGAAACAGCGGCGATTTTCATGCGAATCACAGATTGATAGAGCGAAGATTACTTTTCGCCTAGGTGGTTTTTTTTGCTGCCATAAGGCTATTCAGGTCGCTGTAGGTATATGCGTCCAATGGATACTCGAAAAGCTTCCCCGTTCGCAAGAAGCTCGTTGCTATCGCCTTGTTGGCACCGTATAGGAACTCAGCGATGCTGGATCCGGCGCTTAGCCGGTTGACGCCTAGACTCTTCAATTGATCCATACTGGGCTGGCCGTTCCAGGCAAGCAGGTTGACGGGTAGCCGCGTTGCCTCGCACAGTGTAGCAATGTCGTTTTCCTCAACCATTCCAGCTGCAAAAATGCCGTCTGCACCTGCTTGCTCGAACAGCGATGCACGGAAGAGGGTCTCTGCCAATTGTCGCGCTGGTTCTACCAAACATCGCAGATAAACGTCAGTTCGTACGTTCACGAACAGGTCGATTCCATGCTTGTTTGCTACCTTCTTTGCCATTTCGATTTTTCGCAAAATCAGATCGGTGCTGCCTGTTCCGTCCTCAATGTTTATTCCTACAGCTCCAGTGCTAACTACGCAGTCAATAACTTTAGCAACCGACTCAAGGTCATCGGAATAGCCCCCTTCGACATCGACCGTGAGGGGGACTGTAAGCACTCGAACCATTGACTCAACTGTAGTAGTCAGCAATTTTAGGGGAAGTTGATTGCCATCTTGGTAGCCATGTGCCCAAGCAACGGCGGCGCTGCTGGTCGCGACAGCCTTACTCCCTACGCTCTCGACAATACGTGCGCTGCCAGCATCGCTCACGTTGGCGAGTACCAACAAATTATCTTGGTGAAGGTTGCGAAAAACCGCACTTAGTGGCGTCATTCAGTGGTACCCCGGTGAGAAAAGACAGATGCAGAGCGCGCTATCGTAAGCTGACTACACCGACGTCTCCACCGAGAAATCGACAGTGATTTAAGAGCTAGCGAATTGGACTTGCCCCTACAAAACCGGACACCAACTCCCCGTCAAATTGATGCTGCTACCAAGCGCCTGAACTCCCTCGGTGAGCGATAGTTCAAGGCGCTGTGCGGATGCTGCTCGTTGTAATGCTCGAAGGCAATTGCCAGGTTGCGCAGCGCCGTTTCTCGATCCGGCTTGGGCATGTGCGCAACGTAGTCACGTTTGATCGTCTTCACGAAGCTCTCGGCCATGCCGTTGCTCTGCGGGCTGCGCACCGGGGTGGTCACCGGCTGCAAACCGATCTGTCGAGCAAACAGGCGTGTCTGTTCGGCGGTGTACGCCGAGCCGTTGTCGCTTAGCCATTGAACCGGCGTTGCAGGCAGTTGATCACCGAAGCGTTTCTCTACGCTCTCCAGCATCAAGTCGCGGATGTCATCGCCGCTGTACCCGGTCGGACTCGCGACCCAGCCGATGGCTTCGCGGTCACAGCAATCCAGGGCGAAGGTCACGCTCAGTTTGGCGCCGTCCTCACAGCGGAACTCAAAGCCGTCCGAGCACCAACGCGTATCACTGGTTTGCACCGCAATACGACCCTCGTGCCGACGCGGCACGCCGGGCTGTTTGATGCGCCGCGCCAACAGCAGGTCGTGATCGCGCATGACCCGGTAAACCCGTTTCACATTGATCGCCGGCAGCGACTGGGTTTCACGGGCACGACGCAGCAATCCCCAAACACGACGGTAGCCATAGCTGGGCAGTTCGCTGATCTGTTGCTGGATTTCAACCACCAGATCAGCATCGTCCACAGGCCTGCGGCGCCGTACTTTGAGCGATACCGATTGCTTGATTCGAACCGTTAATTGCGAGCGCGCCACACCGAGACATTCGCTGACCAGCTTCACTGGTCGTCCCCCGGCAACAAGGGTGAGTGCGCAATCCATTTTCGCGACCGGGCGATCTCCACGGCCTCTTTGAGGATTTCTGCTTCCATCGTTTTCTTGCCCAGCATCCGTTGCAGTTCACGGATCTGCTTGAGCGCATCGCTCAACTCCGAGGCGGGCACAACGGCTTCACCGGCACTGACCGCCGACAGACTGCCGTCCTGATATAACTTGCGCCATAGGAACAGCTGGTTGGCATTGATGCCGTTGCGTCGAGCGACCACCGAAACGCTTTGCCCTGGCTCAAGACTCTCGCGAACCATGGCCAGTTTTTGCTCCGGGCTCCAGCGGCGCCGCCGCTCCTGACCCAAAAGCTCCCCACTCTTGTCGTTGCTATTAGTCATAAACATAACCGTTTGCCTATCCCTTATCGTAAGGGGGAAACGGTGTCCTGTCTTTCATGGGGCTCGTTCACGAATATAGTTTTTGCGGGCTAGGGAGGGCTGAATACCTTCTCAAAAGCCTGCTGAAAGACGTTGCCGTACACATTCAGCCATCGCAGGGATCGGGTAGATGACTTCCCCGGACGCTTACGTTTAATCCAACGAGGTATCTACGAAATCCGGGGCGATTCAAAAGACACTCAAGTGGAAAATGAAAGCAGATTTTGAAGAGCATGCTCAGGGCTTGCTTCGGAACAGATCTGATAAACAGAACAGGTTTCTGGACCGGGCCCTGTTAGGCGGATGCGAACTGGAACCGGGTTGAAGGCTCGCCGGCTGATCCACGCATCTAGGGATAACGTTTCAGTAAGAAATACCATAGATCTTTTGAACCCTCACCAAGTCAATGGATGTTTTCAAACACGCAACCAAGGACTGCTGATGGTGGGCGATGTTGGCTATTTGTCGGGGTTTGGTGGCTTCACTTCGGGCAGGGCTAACGTGTTCTGCACAGGAATCCGTTGCGCAGCATAACGCCGATTGATTTCGTCCAAGCACTCACGCATGGGGGCCTTAGCCTAAGGAACCTAGTAGCATGTTCTCTGTGTGGCCGATACGGCACGTCAACTAACTGTAGGTCAAGACATCATAGGAAGCACTCGCCAAGCGTGAGCACCTAATTGCGGCAGCACGATGACCAAGAGGGCTTAAACATGACCATGCCGATTGAACGTACCCGGGCAGTCATCCAAACGGGGGCGTTTCTGCTCGAGCTCTCCCGAGACTTATCGATGCCAGAAAGGGTACGCCGTGACGCCAAATTCCTCCTGCGTCACTATCCATCTCAGTTTCAGGTGCTTCTGGCAGGACGGATTGAAGAAGCGTCAGATACTGACGTGTCCCCGATGGGCCCAGTCTTCAGCTCCGCAATCGATAGCAGCTACCACACCCCGTTCGTTTGCTCTGCAGCCGACAAAGCTTCCAGAGGACATGCTGGGATCGCGCCATCAAAGCCGTGACTGACGCTCGAAAGGTTGTGTTTTTTACCGGCGCCGGCATGTCTGCTGAACGTGGAGTTCCGACTTTCCGTGACAAACTCACAGGCCTTTGAGAAAGGTACGATCCTGAGCGGTTGGGAACGGCAAAGTTTAGCCTTCAAAAGAACAGCAACACCGAGGACAGCGGAAAGAATGGAGCCCATTAGCACCCCAACCTTCACCTCATCGACCAAATGCAGGTTATCCGGGAAAGCCAGCGCCCCGATGAACAGGCTCATTGTGAAACCAATTCCGCACAGCAGCGCTACACCGTACAGCTGAGACCAATCACATTTCTCAGGCAGCTTGGCCAGCCCTGCGCGAATAGCCAGCGCAGCCAAACCAAACACGCCAATTTGCTTGCCTAGCAATAGCCCAAGCGTTACTCCCAGAGGTACCGGGTCGATCAGGTTATTGGGCGAGATACCGGCAAGAGAGACATCCGCATTGGCAAAACCGAAGATGGGTACAACGGCGAAAGCGACCCACGTGGGCATCACCAGGAACACAATAACGCTCAGTGAGGCCAGCAACATGCTGACCGACAAGCCGCTGGTGTAAAACAGGGCGATGATCAGTACAGAACCAAGGTCATCAAGAATCGCCAGCGCGGACAGAAAGATTCTCAACGAAATGGGCACACGTTTACCGAGCAGCGACAGTACGCCCAAGGCAAACGCGATACCGGTCGCTGCAGGAATAGCCGACCCTTGGCGAACAGTGCACGGTACTCAGCCGCGAAATGGCTGAGCGTCGTCTTGATGGTGATGCCAGGCTGGTTCATGTGGCTGGCAATTTTTTCTTATCAGCTAACACGTAACAGGAAGTCTAAAACCGTAGTTGAATATGCAGATCAATTCGGCTGAGTTTCTCCAAAAAAGCCTCTGCGCCAAGCCTGGCCAGCATCCGCTGACCAGGCAATGCAACTAAAGTCTGCTTGCGCCCCCGTTGCGATCTATCGGTCGATAGACTGACCGACACACCGTAATCCCGAACACTCAGGTACTCACCTGCCCTACCGCGCTCAATCCTCGAGCGCACGAACGCGCTGCATGCGCTTCTGCTCTACCGGTGCAGCGGCCACCTGCAGCTCAAAGTCGAAATCAATTCGCGCAAAGCGCCCTTGCACGCCCAACTCCCGCGCCAGTTGCTGATCGTCGCTGAAGCGGATTTCGGCGATCAGTTCATCGCGTGTGGCATACGCAAAATCGTCGTGCAAGTACGGGTCATCCGACAGGTTGATCTGAGTGGTCAGGTGCCGATAACCCGGAGCCGAAATAAAGAAATGGATATGCGCCGGCCGCTGCCCGTGGCGCCCGAGTTGATCAAGCAACTGTTGGGTCGGCCCGGTCGGCGGGCAGCCATAACCCGACGGCACGATGCTGCGGAAACGATAGTTGCCCTGGGCATCGGTTTCGATGCGTCGACGCAGGTTGAACTCCGATTGCGTCGGGTCAAACCACGAATACGTGCCGCCGGTATTAGCTTGCCACACATCGACAATCGCGCCGGCTAGTGGATTGCCGTCGGTATCGCGCACCTGGCCTTGCATGAACAGCGGCACGGCAGCATCGGTCCCATCATCCAGGCGCGCTTCGTACTTGGACAACGGCGCACCGGCCACGTAAAGCGGGCCCTCGATGGTACGCGGGGTGCCACCGGTCTTGCCGGCCTCGACATCGGCGGCGTCCATCAACATATCCAGATAATGCTCCAGGCCCAGCCCGGCGGCGAGCAGCCCAGCCTCCTGGTTCTTGCCCAGTTCGTTGAGGTAGTTGACCGCCTTCCAGAATTCCTCGGGAGTAACCTCCAGATCTTCGATGATGTTCACGGTGTCGCGCAAAATCCGATACACCAACGCTTTGGTGCGCGGGTTGCCTGCGTCGTTAAGTTTGCCGCTGGCTTCTTCGAGAAACTGTTGTGCGTGAGCGGTCTGGGACAGTCGGATGGACATGGTGCATTCCTCATCTTGTAATTATTGGGTGCGTGACAGGCTTAACGGTCGTCTTCATGGATCGACGAAGGGTGCCGGCACAAGGCATTCACTTCGATCGACATATAGGGGTAGAGCGGCAGTTGCATCAGCAGGTCGTGCAGGTCTTGCACGCTGTCGACATCGAACACGCTGTAGTTGGCGTAATGCCCGGCGATACGCCACAGGTGGCGCCATTTGCCTTCCTGTTGCAGACGCTGCGCCAGAGCTTTCTCATCGGCCTTGAGACTGGCCGCGCGCTCGGGGTTCATGTCCAGAGGCAGGTTCACGGTCATTTTCACATGGAACAACATGGCAGTTGCCTCTTAGTGTTTGTCACGACGGAAGAACGCCAGGCGCTCTTCATCGATGGCCAGGCCCAGGCCCGGTACGGTGGAGACATGCAGGTGGAAATCACGGTACACCAGCGGCTCCGTGAGGATGTCCTCGGTCAGCAGCAATGGGCCGAACAGTTCGGTGTCCCACGCCAGTTTGTTCAGCGTGAGGAATGCATGCGCTGACGCCAGGGTGCCGATACCGCCCTCGAGCATGGTGCCGCCGTACAGGCCGATGCCCGCCGCCTCGGCGATTGCCGCCGTGCGCAACACCGCGCGGGGGCCGCCGTTCTTGGCGATCTTGAGGGCGAACACCGACGCCGCGCCCTCGCGGGCCAGGTTGAAGGCGTCCTCCACAGATTCGATGGATTCATCCGCCATGATCGGTGCCGGGCTCGACAGGTTGAGCCGCGCCATACCACCGCGGTTATTGCGGGTAATCGGTTGCTCGATCAGGTCGATACCGTTGTCGCCAAGCACATTGCACGCGCGCAATGCCACCGCCTCGTCCCACGCCTGGTTAACGTCCACGCGCACACTGGCGCGGTCGCCCAGGGCCTTTTTGATTGCGATCACGTGGGCTAGGTCGTGGTCGACCTCACCGGCGCCGATCTTCAATTTGAAGATGCGGTGGCGGCGCAGGTCGAGCATCTTCTCGGCCTCGGCAATGTCCTTTTCGGTGTTGCCGCTGGCCAGGGTCCAGGCCACCGGCAACGCATCTCGCACGCGGCCGCCGAGCAGTTCGCTGACCGGCAGGTTCAAGCGTTTGCCCAGCGCATCGAGCAAGGCGCTTTCGACGCCGGACTTGGCAAAGGTGTTGCCCCGAATGCTGCGCTCCAGGCGCAACATGGCCGCATTGATATTGCTGGCGTCCTGGCCGATCAGCAGCGGCGCAAAATGGCGATCGATGTTGACCTTGATGCTGTCGGGGCTTTCATTGCCGTAGCTCAGGCCGCCAATGGTGGTGGATTCGCCGATGCCCTCGATGCCGTCGGCGCAGCGCACGCGGATGATCACCAAGGTCTGGTTCTGCATCGTGTGCATCGCCAGCTTGTGCGGGCGAATGGTGGGCAGGTCGACGATGATGGTCTCGATCGACTCTATGGCGCAAATGGGCATGGCGATACCTGTTGAGTTCTTTTTAGATTTGATCCGATTCTGTTCCCTATTTTTCAAGGCATCCAATATAGAATGGGTCTCGAACAATACCCTTAGGGTATGGAGGGAGTGATCATGGAACTACGTCACCTGCGTTATTTCCAAGCGCTTGGGGCAACCCTTAACTTCACCCGCGCCGCCGAACGCCTGCACATCGCCCAACCGCCCTTGAGCCGGCAGATCCAGCAACTGGAGGATGAGCTGGGGGTTGTTCTGCTCGAACGCGGCCGGCCGCTGCGGCTGACCGAGGCCGGACGGTTTTTTTATGAGCATGCCAATGTGCTGCTGGAACAGCTGAACACGCTGTGCGCCAACACGCGGCGCATCGGCCAGGGCGATAAGACTTGGCTGGGCATCGGCTTTGCGCCGTCGACCCTGTATGGCGTGTTGCCGGAACTGATTCGCATGCTGCGCACCCACGAGGCGCTGGAGCTGGAATTGGGGCTGTCGGAGATGACCACCTTACAACAGGTCGAAGCGCTCAAGGCCGGGCGGATCGATGTGGGGTTCGGGCGAATCCGCATCGACGACTCGGCCATCGTCCAGCGCGTACTGGTGGAAGATCGACTAGTCGCCGTATTGCCCGCCGGCCACCCGTTGCTGGCCGCACCAGCCACCCTCGCCCAGTTGGCCACAGAGCCTTTTGTGCTGTACCCCGGCAACCCGCGTCCCAGTTATGCAGACCATGTGATCGCGCTGTTCGACGCCCATGGCCTGAGCCTCAAGGTGGCGCAATGGACCAACGAATTGCAGACTGCCATTGGCCTAGTCGGTGCCGGCATGGGCGTGACGTTGGTACCGACCTCGGTGCAAGTGCTGCACCGGGCGGATATCGGCTATACGCCAATTGTTGAAGCCACCGCGACTTCGCCGATCATTCTGAGCCGGCGTGTGAATGACAAGTCGCCGGGGCTTACACATTGCCTGCACTTGGTGGAAGAATTGATCTGAGTCCCTCTGGCCGGGGTTGTCTGACCCCGGCTGCCGTTTGCCCCTCCAGCGAACGTGGTATTCAGCAAGCCTTGGAGGCTTCACCCAGGCGGTGATAGGCGCGGTTGAAATATACCAAGCCCTCGTCCGCACCGCCCTGGCGAATGGTCTGGACCTCACAGTAGAAGAAACTGTGGGAGCCCACTTCATGGACCTGCACGATCCGGCAGCCGAAATTGACCAGCGCGTCGAGCATCACCGGCGCGCCACTTTCCAGGGTGGTCCACCCCGTGACGGCGAAGCGCTCATCCATGCTCAATGCACGGTTGGCGAAAGCGCCGGACAGTTGCTGATGATCGCCGCACAGGGTGTTCACACACTGTGCCGTTGTGCTTGAAATGCTCGTTGGAATGGGAGGAACGGTTCATGCACACCAAGAGCGTGGGCGGTGAATCGGTCACGCTGCACACTGCCGAGGCGGTAAAACCGAACCGGCCCGCCACGCCATCGGTGGTGATGACCGAAACGGCACCGCCCAACATGGCCATTGCATTACGAAAGCTGCCTACGTCTACCATGATCGTTCCCCTTAGCTATCCAGCACGGGGTTTTGGATTTGGCTCGTGAACAGCACACTAGAATTTGGTCATTGCCGGCCTTTTCATCGTCCGTGAGGTACACGTCACGATGGTCCGGCTCGCCCTCGAGCACATCGCACAGGCAAAGACCGCATACGCCCTGCTCGCAGGAAATTTCGATCTTGATACCGACCTTCGCCAGCGCGGCAAGAATGCTCTGTCCTCCGGTCACCTGAACGGTCTTGCCAATGCGGGCTGCAACCACCTCAAAGCTGCCACCTGAGCTGTCCACGTCCACCTGGAAATATTCCTTGTGGATATGCGCGTCGGTGTAGCCCTGGTCGCGTGCGCCCTGGATCACCCAGTCCATGAAACCCGCGGGGCGGCAGGTATACATGTGCACGCCGGCCTCGCCCTTACCCAGCACCGTCGCCAGGTCGAGCTTCTGCTCAGGCCCTTCATCATCGAAGTGGGTGAACACCTGCGCGGCAAACGGTGCGCTGGTCAGCTCCGCGAGGAACGCACTGCGCCCGCGCTCACGCCCACAGTAATGCAGCTCGAAAATCTGACCGGCCGCGTGCAACGCATAGGCCATGGCGATCATCGGCGTGACACCGATACCGCCACCCAATAGCACCGAACGCCGCGCGTCGGCCGCCAGCGGAAACAGGTTGCGCGGCACACTGATCTGCAACTCACGCCCTTCGAGCAGGGTTGCTGCACAGCGAGTACTGACGCACCAGCCCCGGCCCGATATGGATATCGACGTGCGCACCGGCATCAAACGTCGGCAGCGGCGCGCCGTCACGGCGGGTCAGGTCCAGGACGACAACGCCGTCCCCGTGCAACTCGCGCTTGCGCACGACTACGTCCAACAGTTCTTCAGTCATGGCCGTTATTCCATGGAGTTCGTAAAGGCCGCCGTGGCGGCCGGTATCAGTCAACGCATGAACAGGCCGCCATTCACATCCCAGGTGGCCCCGGTCGTGAAATAGGCCTCTGGCCGTGCCAACTGCACAATCAAGTCACCGAGAAAGTCCGCGTCGCCCAGGCGTCGCACCGGAATATTCGCCAGCAGGTCCGGCAGGCGTTCGACCGGAATCGCCGCGCGTACCGCCGCCGACTCGATAGGGCCAGGGGCAATGGCATTGACAGTCACCCCGCGGGCGGCAAACTCCTTGGCGAAGATCTTGGTCAGCGTCACTATGCCGCCCTTGCTCGCGGCATAGTGTGCGCCGGTCGCAGTACCGCCGTTCTGGCCGGCCAGGGACGCCATGTTGATGATCCGCCCATAGCCGGTTTCGGCCATGTACGCGCCCAGCACCTGGCAGCCGAGGAACACGCTGCGCAGGTTCAGGCCCACCACGGCGTCGAATTCCTCGGGGCTGATCTGCATCAGCGGCGTGGTCTTGGTGACGGCAGCGTTATTGACCACTACGTGCAGCGCGCCGAAGCGCACCAGCACCTGGTCCAAGCCCGCTTCGAAATCGGCTTTGCTCCCGGCGTCCAGTTGCAGCGCAAGCGTGCGCTCGCCGCCCGGGTCCAACTGATGGGCGCACGCCTGTGCGGCTTTAAGGTTGAGGTCGGTGATCGCCACCGAGTACCCGGCCCGCAGGAGGCTGGCGCAGAAATGCTGCCCCAGCCCCTGCCCCGCGCCCGTCACCAATGCGATATGGCTCATTTCGGCGCGCCTCAAAGGATGTAGCCGATACCGGCAAGGGCATCGTCACTGTTGATAAGGCTGACCACTTTGCGCTGGATCTTGAAACCACCGTCGCAGCGGATCAGTTCGTAGGTGAGGTCGGCGCTGTAGAACTTCAGGCTTTCCTTGCGGAACTCACGGATGTTCTGCGCGCAGCGCACAGTCACCTGCACGCCGTCATCGGCCCACACCCGGAACCGCGACTGCATGCGCACCGTGCGCGGTTGCGGGCTGGTTGAGATCGATTCGCCGCCGGTCAGACGCCGCACCCGCAGTTTACGCATATGATGATCGTCGTAGGCGTAGTTGAGGGTGTTCTCGAAGTCGGTTTCCTTGGGGGCGATGGGAATGATGTAGGTGCCCTTCTCGGTCCACATCTTCAACCAGCCGTCGTATTCTCCGTGGGCGAGCATGTCGCCTTCCTGCCAGATGAAAGCGGTCACTTCTTGCAGTAATTGCAGGTTCATAAGGTTCTCCACGGATCAGGCCGACATCATCTTTTTCCACTGCCGATAGGCGGCGCGCATACCGGTTTCGGCACTCACGTCGGATACCAGCCCGTCTGCGCTGGCCTGCTCGCCGGGCAAGCCACGGTTTAGCATGATCCACAGATCTTCACCGGCGCTGGCGCCCTTCTGTACCCGCTCCCAAGCCTCGGAATCGTCCGGAGTGCCGAAGCCATCGGCCCCTGGAAGTGCTCATGCAGGCGCAGTCGATAGCGGTTGGCAACGGCCGGCCCGCCGTCCATGGTTATCACCGAGTGGTGGATTTCGGTCTCGGTCACCGAGATCGGCTGCAGCACCCGGAAAAACGCCATCGAGCATGCAACGTTGGGGAACAGGTTGAGGTTGAAGCCGGTGCCGCCGACCGCACGCACGATCCGGCGCACCTGCTGCTCCTCGATGCCCTCGTCACGCAGCTCGGCGGCCAGCTCTTCGAAGCGCTCGGGAATCGGCTTGTCCAGGTCGGCTTCGAGGTCGATCAAGTCGGGAATCATCACCATCACGCCGTGGCCGTTGCCCAGGTCCTCGACGTAGCCAGGTCCTTTGACGAAGTCGAACAGCGCCAGGGTCTGCTCATCCACCGACGACAGAAAACTCTTGTGCACCAACGGGAAGTGGTAAGCGTCGGTGGTGTTTTCCAGCTGGATCTTCCAGTTGCCGGGGAAGCGGAAACGGTGCTCGCCCGGCACCTTGATGCCATAACCAGCGCCCTGCTTCATGAACAGGTCCATCCATTTTTTCGCCGCACCGAGGTAGTCCTCCAGCGGCTCGATGTCGTCCTTGAAGGTGGCGAAGATCATGCCGGCGTAGCTTTCGGTACGCAGGCTGACCAGCGGCAGCTCGGCCTTGTCGATGCAGTCGTCGTAGCTTTCCGGGTGTGGGATGCCACGCAGTGAGCCGTCGAGCGCGTAGCCCCAGCCGTGGTAAGGGCAGACGAAGCTGTTGGTCTTGCCTTTTTTGTGTTCGCACACAGTGGCGCCACGGTGGCGACAACGGTTGAGCAGCACGTGCACGTCTTTCTTGCGGTCACGCACCACGATCACCGGCTGCTTGCCGATATAGGTGGTCTTGTAGCTGCCGTTGTCGGGTATCTCGCTTTCGTGGGCGACCCAGATCCAGGTGCTATAGAAAATCTTCTCCAGCTCGGCGTCGAACAGTTGCGCATCGGTATACATCGAGGTGTGGACGCGATCGGCCTGCACCCGTTCAGCGGGGTCGACGGCGAGGTTTACAGCGGGAATCAGCATGCTCATGGAAGTATCCTCGTCGGCATCAAGTACGCTGAATGATCAGCTCGCGCCCAACCCGGGCTTCAACCTTGGTGTAGCGCCACAGCTTGTAAGGGCCATCGCCCACCGGGGTGCTACGAAACAGGTTGCACATGGCATGCACGGTCTGGATATCCGGCACGTCGGCCAACAGGTAGGTGGTCCAGGGGAAGCCATCGGACGGCCCGACCATGCTCTGGTCGTCATCCATATTGCCCAGCACCTTGACCCCGGCCAGGTCGTGGATACCGTTCCACATTGCACTGAACGCGGCCCACACCTGCAATTGCTCGTCGCGCGCAGCATCGAAAAAATTCTGGTTGATTCCCATGCAGAACAGCACGCGCAAGGTCTTTTTATCGCTCATTTTATTTCCTCGACGGTTAGTGGTAGCCAGGCAAAAGCTATTTGCCGAAGAACATGGCTCCGGCGTTTTGATAAGTGATGTCGCCCATGAAAGCGTGCTGGGTTACCACCTGGGCGTCGTTGACGCAGCTGTCAGGAAAGTCGATGGGGCTAAAATCGTGAGTGCTCCAGACAAAATAGTCTTGGAAAACGCAACGCCAGAATAAAGCGGCCAAGAACCGCTCAAAAAGAGTGGCTGTCTAAAAAGGGTGCCCTCGGGAACGAGGGCACCTCCACCAAGGAGCAAAAGTGGAAACTATTCCAAGCGCACGGATGAAACGCTCTGCCGGTTTCCATTACTGACTGCGTTATTTACGTCATGCTTTTCTTTGATCAAGCTAGATCTCGCAAGAAGTACAGAACGTTTGCCAGGCAAAACTCGGCGATTCGACGGTGGGCTATGGCGTGTCTAGGGATACAACTTTATCTAAACGGGCAGGAACAAAAACAGGTGACATCATTCACCTGCCAGGTATCAAAATGTCGTAGCAAACACCAACTGGGTGTACATATTTGTATCGTTGTTACCCAACTGCGTCCCCCCCTTCTCTGCGCTCTTGCCGGGCTGGTAGATGCCTAACAACGGCAAAACGGTCAAGTGCTGATTAACGCGCCATTCGGCATACAAGTCGATTTCATGACCATCGGTGTTACGCACGTTACGATCGATGGTGTCGTAATTAAAGTACATGGCTCCGAGGGTCAGGCTTTCCAAAGGAGAGACCTTGAATGTAACATTCTGGATACGAGCGTTATTGTTGAAGGGGCCGGCATAGTTACTTGCCACTTCACCCTGGAACCATGTGCCGTAACCACGACCCGTTCCATAAAACAAGGTGTCGTAACCCTCTGAAAAGCGGCTGTAGCGATAGCTGGCGCTCGGCTTCCACGGGGCATCAGCAAAGGTCCACCCTGCTTCCAGATACCAAGCGTCCTCATTCGCCGCATTCGGTTTGTTTTGCCTGGCGTATTCACCCGACAAAAACAGGTTTTCCACGCCCGCATTACCCACTGCGCGCACGCTGTAGGTCTTCATGCCGTCACGCTCAAGCTGCAGGGGCGAAGCGTACTGTTCAGCGATTTTCGTGGTGTTGACGTACGTCAGGCCAACCGTACCGGCTGCAGCCACGTGTTCCAGCGTACTGACGTACATCTCGGTATTGGCCTGAGAGGGGTTATCGGATTTAAGCCACATCAGATCGCCACGCCAGCCCTCTTTACCGCCAATGCGCAACACGGCTGTCTTATCGAACGCTTTGCGGGCAGCCACGTAGAAAGCACCTCCACGATTGTACTGTCCGTCGCCGAGGCCGCGACCCGCACTGAAGGCGTCGCCCTGAATAAGGAAGCCGTCGCCCACTGCAATATTCTGTCGACCGAATGAAAAGTCGATGCCGTCTTTGCCAAGGACTTCAAATAGGTTGCCCGAGCGCCATCCCAGATAAGCATCTTCAATCTTGGTGGTGCGCTCAGATCCATCAGTGTAGCCTGCAGCATCCCCGTCCCCCCAAGTGGCCGAACTGACCAATGAGAAGGCACCATAGGCCGTCCCTGCGCCTCGCAATCCCTGATCGCCGCTCACGCCATACTTGATGTAGCCCTCTCTCCATGTGGACGCTCCCTGTGTTAACCGGCCAGAGGCTGGATAACTTTCACGACTGTGGAAAACGCCAAAAACCGCATCCAGGTTAGCATTGAGATGGGTGTCATCTCGGGAAAAAAGCTCGTAAGCGCCCGCGGGAGTTGTTGCATTGAACAGTGCAGCGAGGGTACAAAAGTGAAGCAGGGAATATCGACGCATGGTTGCATTTCCATTTTTTTTATTGGGTTAAGCGATGCATTAAATGGGCTATTCCTCACCTGCATTTAAATGCCGCCAGGATTCTGCAGTCGTTGGGGTAGTCAATGCGAGCTACTAATTAATAGTTGCGCAGTCTATTTTTTAACATCTGTTGCTTTTTTTAAATTTTCACCTCCTCGCGATAGCTTGCTTGAATAACTCTCTACCAGGCCTAACATGAGCATTATTATCTGTACAACAATCGCATGAGTCTGACGTGCTTTTTCTGTAGAGCATGTGTCAAGTATAAGAAGGGCTAAAAACTTAACTATGCTGACCTAGCATAAAACACCCGCCTCTACAGAGACTGATATTTAAATCTATAACCGACACCCTCAGCAGACACTGTTCAACCCCGACAAATTGCCTTCCGATCAAAACGCTTGGCGAGTGTCAGAAGGCACCGCTCTTATAGCCGGCAGAAACAGTGCGGACACTCCTCGTCTCCGGCACCCGAACTGTTAACTTAAAGTATATAACCTATCCCGGCGAGTGCGTCGTCAGCGTTGATCAAACGAATCAACTTACGCTGAATTTTGAAAGTATCACTGACGCGCTCAAGCTCGTAGACGATGTCGGCGCTGTAATGTTTGAGCGAGTCCTTACGGAACTCCCGCAAGTTTTGCGCGCAACGGACCGTCACTTTTTCATTGCTTTCGAACAGCACACGAAAACGTGACAGGGTGCGCACGGTACGCGGCTGCGGGCTGGTGGAAATCGAATCACCTCCGGTCAGACGCTGGATTCGTAACTGACGCATGTGATGATCGTCATAGGCGTAGTTGAGGGTGTTTTCGAAGTCTTCTTCCTTGGGATTGATCGGGATAATGTAAGTACCCTTTTCGTTCCACAGGCTCAACCAGGTTTCGAATTCGCCATGGTCGAGCATGTCGCCTTCAGCCCAGATAAAAGCGGTGACTTGATTCAGTAATTGCAGGTTCATTTACTTAGTCTCTGCCGTCATCATCTTTTTCCACTGCTGGTAAGCAGCGCGCATGCCGGTCTCGGCGCTTACGTCGCTGACCAGCCCGTCTTCGGTCGGTTTCTCACCCGGCAGGCCACGGTTCAACATGATCCACAGGTCTTCGCCAGCACTGGCGCCTTTCTGCACACGCTCCCAGGCTTCGGAATCGTCCGGAGTACCAAAGCCCATCGGCCCCTGGAAGTGCTCATGCAAACGCAGGCGGTAGCGGTTGGCTATAGCCGGGCCGCCGTCCATGGTGATTACCGAGTGATGAATTTCCGTCTCTGTCACCGATATCGGTTGCAGCGCGCGAAAAAACGCCATGGAACAGGCAACGTTGGGGAACAGGTTAAGATTGAAACCCGAGCCACCGACAGCACGAACAATACGGCGTACTTGCTGCTCTTCGATACCGTCTTCGCGCAATTGCGCAGCAAGCTCCTCGAAGCGCTCCGGGATCGGTTTGTCGAGATCGGCTTCAAGATCCACCAAGTCGGGGATCATCACCATTACGCTGTGCCCATTACCAAGGTCTTCGACGTAACCCGGCCCTTCAACGAAGTCGAAAAGTTTAAGGGTTTGCTCATCTACCGATGCCAGGAATGACTTGTGCACCAGCGGGAAGTGGTAGGCGTCTGTGGTATTTTCCAACTGGATTTTCCAGTTGCCCGGAAAACGGAAACGGTGCTCGCCTGGGACCTTGATCGGGTAACCGGCGCCCTGTTTCATGAACAGGTCGATCCATTTCTTGGCAGGCCCGAGGAAGTCGACCAGTGGTTCGATGTCATCCTTGAGAGTGGCAAACAGCATGCCCGCATATTCTTCAACACGCAGGCTGACCAGAGGCAGCTCGCCCTTATCGAGGCAATCACCGTAGCTTTCAGGGCTCGGCACACCACGCAGTGAACCATCCAGCGCGTAACTCCAGCCGTGATATGGGCAGACAAAGCTGTTGGTCTTGCCCTTCTTGTGTTCGCATACCGTAGCGCCGCGATGGCGGCAGCGGTTGAGGTGCACATGGACCTGTTTCTTGCGGTCGCGCACCACGATCACCGGCTGCTTGCCGATGTAGGTGCTTTTGTAGCTGCCCGCCTCCGGGATCTCGCTGACGTGCGCGACCCAGACCCAGGTACTGTAGAAAATCTTTTCCAGTTCCATGTCAAACAGCTTGGCATCGGTGTACAACGACGTGTGCACGCGGTCGTGCTTGACCAAGCTTGCGGGCTCCATATCAAGCCCGACAACGTTAATTAAATCGCTCACAATTAATTACCTTTCTATCGCAATGTGACGAGAGTTATTTTGAAATAACCTTAAGCCCGCACCCACACCTCATCAACCGCCGACCGCGAGAGGTTTATTGTTTTAAAGACAACAAGCGTCAATCCACCTGGATCAAGCTTAACGGCGGTGTAGGCATGGCCTATATCATTTGATCCCGGAAGAGTCAGCTTTCCTGATGCGCCCCTTGATTATCCCGTAGATAAATAAGACAACCAGAAGTAATGGAGTGCCATTGACCCAGGCAGATTCACTGCCCGTTAGCATGCCGTAATTATCGTAGATGAGATAAACGGCAGTACTCAGCCCAGCCAGTGCGATGAGCGGGCTGAGTAACGTTTTAAAATACCGTTTATCGTTGGCTCTTTTGAAGTGAACGACGACCCCCAATGTGACAAATGTCTGAAGCCCTATCAATCCAAGCGTCGACAATGCCACCGTTACGGGAAACAAAAATACAAAGGCGTCATAGCCCAGGGAGGAAGAGACGATAATGGTCAGCGCGACGAGCACGGTTACAAGAAGACTTGCATTGGCTGGAGATTTTTTCGTTTCATGAACATGTGAAAGAACATTCGGCAAGTGCCTGTCTTTGGCCAAAACTTGAACATACCGCGTCGCAGCATTATGCAGTGACAACAAACAGCAAAAGTTGCTGGTGCACAGCATGAGGGAAACAATTGTCGCCATCGTGCTACCCAAACGAGTCGTGAACAAATTGATGACCAACCCGCCCTTCGCTATTGCTGCCTCGTCCTTGATGGAGTCAAACCCAACCTCACCGATGATCAGCCAGATAATGATCAAGTAGGCGACGCCTACCAAAACGACCGCCAAACGAGTGGCATGCGGAATGGTTTTTGCTGGCTTCCTGGCTTCCATCGCATAAAGCGCGGCGGACTCGACACCGAGGAATGATGCCAGCGCCACCATGAGCCCAACCCCCAGCCCCGGCAACATTATTGCGTCTACCGAGATGGCTTGAACCGGGAAGGCGTTAAGACCTTTATCCAAGAATATGGAAATACCCAGTAGAAAAAGCACAAAAAACTCTGCAAGCACCAAAGGCACGAGGATCTTTGCCGCAAAATCAATATTCGCCCGACCCAGGTAACAAATCGCCCCCACGTATAAGACGGTCCATGCTGCCCAGCCGATATCAATACCAAACCCTTGCATGGTCATATTCGTGTAATACCCGGACGCCACAGCAATCGCCGTAGTAATCGCCAGATAAGAGGCTAAGGCAACCCATGCCGCCCCCGCTCCTACGCCCCGTCCAAAGATCACCGTGAGGTACTTGTAAAATGCGCCGGCCCCCGGGACCGCCCGGATTAATTCGCCATAGCCTATCGAGAAAAAAATCATCAGAATTCCCGCCAGCAGGAATGCTCCGGCAAGGCCAGCGCCATTACCGTGCTCAAAAGCGATGGGGGCCGCGGTGAGAACCGCCCCTAACGGTCCTGCGGCTGCAATCACCAATAACGCGATTTTATAAGCACTTAGATTACCTTCTAATTGCTGGCCGCCTGCAGGCACATCTGCAGATAGGGGTTCGGATAGCTCTGTCATCCCAATTCTCCACTCTAATTATTTTATGAATAACGGAAATAAATCGATGCAGCAGCGTCCTTGCGGACCAACGCGAGCGCTCCTCAAGCGCAAGCGATACCTGCCCGCTGCCCCTGAAAACCGCAGCCTGGCTATTCTTTATATCGCTCTTCACTCGTTGCCAAGTTCACCAAACTCTTATCTTGCCAAAAGGCGGGTACTCAGAAACTCAAACCAATCACTTGTCTTCGATGACACGATTCATGACGCCTATTCAACGAGGCATCAATGTCCAGTGTATATTCCTGGCCTTGGCAATCGGATTGAATCTGGTTCAAGCGTATCCTTCTAATTGTCGGCGCGATGTAGATTGCGCATCACAGGTAGCCGGCTTCATATGGGTGTACGGCCTACCGGTATCCTTGCAGTACTTCGCCACGAAAACGATGACACCGTAAGCGACATTCGTTGTACAGATTGCAACGCTGCAACCTTTTGGGTGACATCCCTGATCAGGTCCTTGGTCGCCCGAGAAGGAACTGAGTCACTTTTTGATTGCACCGCCTGACCCGCGTGCTTGCTGCGCTCGATGACGAACGCTGATTTATTCAAAGGAACGCACCAGCAATGGCACACAGACGTGCATCGTCACCCTTTGCTCCGATGAGTTGCAGGCTGGTTTTAATGGAGGAACCCGGATAGGGAATTGGCACACTCAATGCCGGGTGCCCGCTCAAGTTGAACGGCCTGAGGAAGCGCGTCAGATCGATCACCGATTCACCCTTGCATACATCAACCAATAGCGGTGGCAGACGAGGCAAACTCGGAAGGACAAGTGTATCGAAGCGCTCCAGTAAATGGTCTACCTGTTCGCTGAATGCCATGCGCACCGCATCCGCAGCTTGTACGGCTACGGCATCAGTATTGGCCGCACGCAGTAACCTCGCCTCAATATCGGCACCCAGTAAAGCCTGGCCGGTGTAATGACCATAAGCAGCCCACGTTTCAGCATTAATGACGGTCAATGCAGCTTCGAATGCCTGATCAAGAAGCGGCAGCGTGACGACTTCCCAGGCCCAGCCGCGACGATTCATCTCGTCCCGTATGGCTTGCTCAATCGCCGGATCGCAAGAGACATTGACTAAACCTACCCGAAATTTCCCGAGAGGCTTATGCGCCGAAAAAGTTGAGTCCATTGACGTCATCGCAGCCACGATCGTCTCGAGATCACGAGCCATGGGCCCTACAACATCAAGAGAACTGGAAGCCGGATACACACCGTGACGACTCAAACGACCGAACGATGGCTTGAGACCCAAGACCCCACAGCAGGCAGCCGGCATGCGCACAGAACCTCCTGTATCAGTACCCAATGCCACATCCACATTTCCCTGAGCAACGATGACCGCTGAGCCACTGGAAGACCCACCAGGTATCCGATCCGGTGCCTGTGGATTAACTGGCGTTCCAGCCCACTCGTTGATACCGGTCACACCGAAAGCCAGCTCATGCAGCACAGTCTTGCCAATGATTTGCCAGCCATCGTCGAGAAGCGCCTCCACAACAGTTGCATGGTCTTGGGCTGGCGGGGCGTGTTCGAAAGCACGACTCCCACACCGTGTTGGCCAACCTGCCACATCCAAAGAATCTTTGATGGCGACCGTCCGACCCGGCCCCCCGATGCAACCTTCAATGACCAGCGGGCTCACAGTGACGCCTCCTGGACATTCTCGAGACGAAAGGCATCAACGCGTTCAGTTGAAAAAGAGGAGATGCGCCAGGCGCCTGCCTCCCAGAGAAAATCAACGCTGAGGGCGGCGACAATTGATCCTGATTGGCCAGATTCGTAGCGACTGAGTTGCTGCATTACCCATCGGCCTTTGGCTTGAAAACCATCGACAGATATCTGCTCACCGGAAAGAAAGTGCATATTTGACAGAAAGTGTGGAGCTGGCGGCAGGTAACTCATGAGCATCGCCACTATCGCTTTGCGTCCGTCTAGACGACCAAACTTAAGGGCATACCGAGATCCGACCCCCTGCCACACTGCGTCCTGGCAGAACAATTGGCCCAGCTCGCTTTCACGTGTTTCAGGCCCGGGAACGTCGCACAAAAACATATACCGATTCAGTAAATGGCGAACCGCAGATTCGGCCTCAAGTACCCGAATACGCTCTTCCAGCAGGGAAATGTCAGAAATGAGGGGAATCATGAAAAGGCTCCTGTCGAATTTGCAAAAACAAGACAAGGAAATTACTGACATAGAAATCGGGCCACAATCACAGTAACCAGGGATCATGTTGCTTTTTAGGCAATGACGTTGATCGGTGCTTGACCGGAATAGCCTCTATACCCTGCTAGCGCAAGCGTTGTCATTACCACAACAAGTGTCGCCTCGAATGTCATCGAGTTCAAAAAATCGAACTGTAGGATAAGCGTGGTCTGTTACCTAGTTTAGCTTGAGCGCCAGAACTCATGCCGAATGCTCCAAGGCTGATTGGGAGCAGTTAAGCGCCGAAAAAAGCGCCTAACCGTCATGGCTCACCCGATTATTCGAAGGCCCTGCGGTTTGGACCGTTCGATTCAGAATGACAACGGCGTTGAAGGTTAGAGCGCAACCGGTCAGATCACGTCCCCGCTGAGAAGGGTTCGCATCAGCGGCAAGAGCAGTATTTCAAAATGAGCATCAACGACTATGCACAACTTACCAAATATTGATTTCATCTACCTCTCTGAACCGGACATGATTCAGGCGGGCGTTACCAATATGGCAGCCTGCGTTGACACGATGGAAGAAATGTTTTCCCTGATGTACCACGGCGACTACCGCATGGCAGGTCCCAATAACAATTCCCACGGATCTGTGGTGGTATTTCCCGAAGACTCACCTTTTCCGGACATGCCTAAACCTACCCCCGATCGACGCTTCATGGCGATGCCTGCGTACCTTGGCGGTCAATTTCGGACGGCCGGGATGAAATGGTACGGATCCAATATCGCGAATAGAGAGAAGGGTCTGCCCCGCTCCATCCTTCTGTTCGTACTCAACGATGCCGATACGGGCGCTCCTCTGGCAATCATGTCAGCGAATCTTCTTTCTGCTTATCGAACAGGCGCGGTGCCTGGCGTAGGCGCTCGCCATCTGGCCAAAAAGAATTCGAAGGTGGTTGGCATTCTGGGTCCAGGCGTGATGGCGAAAACCTCACTTTCGGCATTCGTTGCCGAATGTCCTGAGATTGACACAGTTAAAGTCAAGGGCCGCGGCCAAAAAAATATCGATGCGTTTACATCGTGGGTTCGTGAGACTTTTCCGCAGATTGTCAACATTCATGTGGTTGACACCAACGAAGCTGTGGTACGCGACTGTGACATCGTCACCTTCTGCAATTCCGGAGCAATTGGTGACGCCTCTGCCTATCCTGTGGTGAAGCGTGAATGGGTAAGCCCTGGTACGTTCCTGTCCATGCCCGCCTTGACGAGTATCGATGAAGGCATGCAGTCACCCGACATTCGCAAGGTTCTGGACAATCCTTCTCTCTACCAGGCATGGCATGAAGAAAATCCCAAGCCAGTGCACAACATCGTGCCAGTAGTGGGCATCCAATTCCTGGATCTGATCGACGAAGGAAAAATGTCACCTGACCAGCTCGAGGATCTGGGCAAGATTGTTGTCGGTGAAGCACCCGGCCGTAAAAACGACGATGAAATCATCATCATGTCGGTCGGCGGTATGCCAGTAGAAGATGTTGCGTGGGGCACCGTGATTTATCGGAACGCATGCGAAAAAGGCATAGGCGTCAAACTTAATCTCTGGGAAACCCCAACGCTAAGTTGAGCCCGCACGGCCACCGCGCCTTCTGAGTCTTCATTGAATATCGGACACTCCACATGAAAGAAGTTATCGACGTTATTAAAGTTAAAACCGGATCCAAGTTTGAGGAGCTGGGTAGCTATTCGCGCCTGATCGCCGTCGGCGATCTGATTTTCGTATCCAATACCGCCGGCCGCAATCCCGCCACAAAGGAAATGCCCGAAGACCCGGCTGAGCAGACCCTTCAAGTCTTGGCCAATATAGAACATGCCCTTTCGGCCGTTGACGCTTCGCTTGGCGATATCGTTGCCGCGCGCGTGTTCATACCGTTTGCGAAGGACATAGATATCGTAATGGCCACCTACGCAGAAAAAATGCGAGGCATTAATCCAACGCTGACGCTGACCAGCCCTCCCCTGGGATCTGAGATATACAAAGTTGAAATTGAAGTCACCGCCTATCGCGGGGTTTCAAAGGCCGATGTCAAAGAAATCACGATTACTCATAATAATACGTGACACTTAGCAGCCTCAGGGCGCAGCGATTCAGTGCACTTTCGATAACGTATACAATATCAAGGATAAGAAACTTGGCCCCCTCTATCTCTCCCGTTCAGACTTCTGTCGTTCTTCCTGCCTCCACGACAGTGGTGGTGATCGGAGGGGGCATTATCGGACTCACCGCGGCATTGTCGCTGGCAGAACGTGGCATACCCGTCACAGTACTTGAAAAGGGCCGAATTGCTGGCGAACAATCCTCGCGAAATCTGGGTTGGATCCGGAAAATGGGGCGGGACAAACTGGACCTCCCTCTTTCAATCGCTGCAGAAAAACTCTGGGGCACCATGGCGCAACGGCTCAATGCCGATGTTGGCTACAGACAGACCGGTATTTTGTATACCGCCAGTTCAGCCTCAGAAATGGCTTCACATCAAGAATGGTTGAACTCAGTCGCTGATGCCTCGCTCGACTCACGCCTGGTCACGGCGAGAGAAATCGCTGATCTTTCTCCAGGGTGCACCGTCGATTGGGCAGGCGGAATTTATACAGCCTCTGATGGCCGAGCAGAGCCTACTCTTGCCAGCAGCGCCATCGCACGGGCGGCTATTGCAAAAGGCGTTATCATCGTGGAGAACTGCGCGGTGCGAACGCTTTCCATGTCGGCAGGCAGCGTAAGCGGTGTTGTAACCGAGCGGGGGGAAGTGCGTTGCGATAACGTAATCCTTTCCGGCGGCACGTGGTCGAGACGCTTCCTGGCTACCTTGGGTGTTCCCCTCTTGACGTTGCCGGTAGTCGCCTCAGTCCTTCGAACGGCTCCGCTGACGATAGAGGGAATGACTGAGATCGCGGTAGGAACTCCAGATATCTCTTTTCGCAAACATCAGGACGGCGGATATATCATTACGAACCGGGGAGCTTTCATGGTGCCGATCGTACCTGACAGCTTGCTGATCGGGCATCACTACTTTTCCACACTGCGTTCCCAATGGAAAAACATGAATCTTTCCCTGGGACGAGAGTTCATGACAGAACTGGCCCTGTCGCGACGCAGTTCTGATCAAGGTAGCTCTGCTTTCGAGCGGCGACGGACAATAGACCCAAACGTCAATCACGGACTGAATCGGGCTGCATTACGCAATCTCACTGAAGCTTGGCCCGCCTTTAAAAAAGCCACCATAGAGCTCGAATGGGCTGGCATGATCGATGTAACGCCGGACGGCCTCCCAGTGATATCCCCCGTGGATAAAATCCCGGGCTTGACGCTTGCTTCCGGATTCTCAGGGCATGGTTTTGGCACCTCTCCAGCAGCCGGACAACTGGTCGCTGATCTCGTCACTGGCGACACACCCATAGTTAATCCCGCACCGTATCACCTCAAGCGCCAGCACAGCTGATCAAGCCAGGAAATCAGGGGTACCTCAGCAATCAAGCGTCCCATAGAACGTTAAACATGCAACCTGGAACCGCAAATTTCGGCGCAGACAGAAAAGCCTTCTTAGATCAAAAAGCTATAAAAATATTGTAGGTCACTGACCAAAAAAACTAGCCCACGGTATTGCTTCCCGGCATTCACTAGCATAGATTCGTCAGCATAATAAAAACTTGATGATGCGAACCGTGCGAGGCACCCATGATGAATTCCCAAACTGAGCTTCAAGATCAACGCTTCAAGTATCTGTATTTAAGCTCCAGATTGGGAACCATGCGCGCGGCGGCCGAAGAGCTGGAGCTCGCCGTCTCCTCCATCAGTCGCCAGATTGCAAAACTGGAGTCCGATCTCGGTATTCAGCTCATACAAGAAGGTACTCACAGGATCTGCTTGACCGCCGCTGGTCAGGCTGCAGTTGATTATTATGTTGAGCGTATGGGTCATCACAATCTACTTTTGAAAAAACTCGGCCAACTCAAAGAAGGATATTTAAATAGAACAAGTATTGCGGTGGGCGAAGGACTGCTTAGCACTCAGGCCATAGGTGAGCTTTATCAATTTTTCAAAGCTAACCGACAATCGCACACTGAGCTTTTGATTGCGCCCTCTCACGAAGTTGAGCGAATGGTCGCTGAAGACGAAGCAGACATAGGATTGGTGTTTTCCCCTACCAAGACCGCAAACATCAATAGGCTCCATTCTTTCGATCAACCCATGAGAGCTATTGTCCACCCCGACCACCCGCTGGCGGGCAGATCGATACTCAGTCTTCAAGACTTGGCTGACGAAGATATTGTTCTACCCCCCCCTGAGTACCGGATCAGAGGGATTATTGATCAGTTGCGAAGTGAAAGCAGCGCTCACTTCCAGCCTTACATTACCTCAAACTCACTGAAGATAATGTTGGATCTCACGCGCAACGGCATAGCCTCGACAATACTCAGTGACTTCCCCGTCATTGATGAGTTATGCAATGGCACGTTAAAAGCTATTCCTATCGATTATCACGCGTTGAATGTAACACAAGTACAAATTATTTCGCGCCAATCCAGGAAGCTGTCCCCTCTGTCGCGTGATTTGGTGCATTACTTGGCAATGGCGATAAACGCACAGATTCGGCGCATTCGTGATTGCAACAGCAGAAACCCCAATAAGATTTTCTTGGTTCGGAAAAATGCCATCGCTACGGCAGTTGACTAGCCTCTTTTTTCTGAGCGATATTTTCCATGATTCTCCATATGATTGATTTAGCGTCTTGAACTATTCGTTCATAATTCTGTGCATCCGGCCAATCCACCATGTAAAGCACCATAATGCCATCGATGTGTAACAGCACCTGGGTTGCGACCCGTTTTATGGTCTCACGCGATGCATCAGGGTAAACCCTGGTAAGGATTGTCGAAAATTTTCGCCTATTGACTCTGTACAGTTTACGCTGAAAAAGGCGAGCCTCTACATCCCGGAGTGCCATCCCCCAGAGCTCGACGAAGATAGCTGTAACATCCAGTCGCATGAGATCGCTAAACAAATAATCCAACACAGCACACATCTGTTGCTCGGGACTGTTATAGGACTCCATCATTATGAGTTTATAATTTCTCAGATAGTCATTTACGGTGTACCTGACCATCTCCAAAAATAGTTGATCTTTGGTCGGAAAAAAATATTGAAGATGACTCAGCGACATATCGACTTTTTTAGCCACGCTTCTCATACTGAATCCAGCATTTCCCGAGTCGAGAAATACCATCCTTGCCTCGACCAAAATAGCCGTACGCCTCTCTTCAGTCTTTTGATTGTTTTTAGCAATCCTCATTGAGAATTTCCTTTTTCACCTAAAAAATTTCCAGAAATTATACAACACTCTTAATTCGCCTTAAAGCCCATACTTGCTTGTATTACATACAGGCCAGATATACCTGGCCGGTTAGATGCACTACTTTTTTACCCGATATCGTCGTCTAAGCTTAGTGCAGTTGTGGTCCATGGCCTAGGGCACGATCAGCAAAAACCAATCCGTCCTACACGCAAGTGAGACATTGGACGCACCACCTGGATGATTCGCCTTTGTTGCAGCAAGGGCAACAATAGGTACCTCTGCTGTCATTGTTCAACTCTTGACGGTGCGGGATATTAATTTCCATTATATTCCGCTAGTACGATAGCGGCCCCTGAAACAATAACAATGGGCATTCGATCATGACATTGGCAAATAACTACGAACACCTCAGCGCTGGGGCTAAATCCAGGATCGGCAAACGCACTCAAATCTTCATTAATGGTGAGTTCAGGGACCCGCATTCAGAAAAATACTTTTCTATCGCCGATCCTAGTAACGGTCTTGAATTAGGTCAAATCGCACAGGCAGACCAATTTGACGTCGACCTGGCAGTGGCCGCTGCACGCAAGGCATTTGAAGACAGCGCCTGGTCCAGAATGAGACCCTACCAACGTGAAGCTTTGATGCTGCGGCTAGCTGATTTGATTGCGGAAAATGCTCAGGAGCTTTCTGAACTCGAGACGCTCAGCAGTGGCCGCCTTATTCGAAACACTCGCGCATTCGATGCGGACCTGTCGGTTTATACGCTGCGTTATATGGCGGGGTGGTCCACCAAAATCTCTGGAAAAACCCTGGATTTGTCCGTTCCTTACCTTCCGGATCAAAAATTCTTTGGTTTCACAAAACGATCGCCTCTGGGTGTCGTAGCAGCAATTACCCCGTGGAACGTGCCGCTTTGCCAAGCGGTCTGGAAATTGGCACCTGTTCTTGCAACGGGGTGCACTGTTGTTCTCAAGCCCGCTGAGCAAACCCCGTTCACTACTTTGCGCCTGGCGGAGCTGTGTAATGAAGCTGGTATTCCACCTGGAGTTGTCAATGTCATTACCGGCCTAGGTCATGAAGTGGGCGCGGCGCTTGTTGAGCACCCTGGCGTGGACAAGATAAGTTTTACAGGCTCGACCGAGACAGGGAAACGAATCGCCGCAATAGCAGCGCCTCTGATGAAAAAATACACGCTTGAACTCGGCGGAAAGTCACCGGTCGTCATCGCCGAAGATGCCGATCTGAACATCGCTATTCCCGGCGCTGCCTGGGCTATTTTCGGCAATCATGGTCAAAACTGCTGCGCAGGTTCTCGGCTGTACGTCCACGAACGCCACTACGCCGAAGTCACTGCGGGAGTCGCTGAAATCGCACGGACCATCAAAATTGGCCCGGGTCTGGATTTAAGTTCGCAGATGGGCCCACTCGTTCATCACGCCCACCGCGACAAGGTTATGAGCATGATCCACCAGGGCCTTGAGTCCGGTGCAGAATTACTGTGTGGGGGCGAAACGATCAACAGCCCTGGTGCTTATATTCAGCCTACCATTTTGACCGACCTTACAAACAACAGCATCACATCCCAAAAGGAGATTTTTGGGCCGGTGCTAACAGCCTTTTCCTTCAAGGACGACCGTGAGGTTATCCAGCGCGCCAATGCGACCTCATTTGGTTTGGGAGCCAGTATCTGGACCAAAAACGTCGATCGGATCACGAGCTTCTTCGGCGGCGTGAAGGCAGGCACTATCTGGATCAATAACCACAATGTGCTGGATCTCAGTCTCCCCTTCGGCGGCATGAAGGATTCGGGCGCAGGTCATGAATTGGGTGAAGAAGGCTTACTCGCCCACACGTCACTCAAGGCCGGTGTTATGCGTGTTTTTGATCAGGCTGAATGAAGATTGGCGAGCTTTTTTTAAACCATCAAGATGAATTGTCTTCCCGCGTGCGTACAGGTATTACCCGATGAATGAACTCCTAAACGTAGTCGTGCTTAAACGAGTGCTGCAAGGTGATGATGTGGTCGTCATCGAGCTGGCGCGGGCAGACCGCGGCAATTTGCCGACCTTTGAAGCCGGTGCCCATATTGATGTGCACCTCCCCTCAAGTGTGATCCGCCAATATTCGTTGTGCGGCGATCCCGCTGACGCAGGCATTTATCGCCTTGGGGTATTGAGAGATCCTCAATCCAGGGGTGGATCCATTGCAGTCCATCAGGAATTGCTTGAAGGCGTAAAGGTCAACATTAGCCTGCCTCGTAACCATTTCCCGCTGGACTTGAATGCCGAACGTTCAATCCTGCTCGGAGGGGGTATTGGCATCACACCGATGCTGGCCATGGCCTATGCGCTTGAAGCCAAGGGCAAGGCGTTTGAAATGCATTATTGCGCACGCTCACGTAGCCGAAGTGCGTTTCTTGAAGAGTTGGAGGGCTCCGTATTTTCCCAAGCCGTCCAGCTGCACTTCGACGATGAACCTGAAAGCAAACTGGACCTCAAACGCGTATTAGGAGGCAGCCAGGAGACGGCTCACATCTATACATGCGGACCGGGAGGTTTTATGGAGTGGGTTATCAATAATGCTCTCGAACTCGGCTACCCTGATGCACACATTCACCGCGAATACTTTCAGGCCGACATTGATACCAATGGGTCTGGTTTTGAGGTTGTGGCGGCGCGCAGCGGTAAAATCGTCAATGTCATGACCGGGCAGACCATTTATCAAGCACTGGCTGAAGTAGGTATTGATATCGAAATATCCTGCGAGCAGGGTGTTTGTGGCACATGCCTTTGTGATGTTTTAGAGGGTGAACCAGACCATCGAGATGTGTATCTCACTGCTGATGAAAAAGCGGCGAACGATACGATATTAGTATGCTGTTCACGATCAAAATCTCCACGATTGGTGCTGGACATATAACGTCAAAAGGGGTGCACCGCCGGCGTCATTTGCCTTGGGCGTCCTCAGCAATGTAATGACACACACAGGCTATGGCGCAGGGGCTATCATGCTTTGCCGCTCAAGCAAACCCATTGAGCCCACCGGGATTTTTTCCTGCCATATCGGCGATTGAAATTCCTCTGTCTTACACATGACTACTGCTTTGCGCCGGTTAGCGTTGGCGCTATCCATTCGGCAGTTTCAATCCAGCGCTGCCTGACAAAGTGCAGCTGAGAATTTTATGCTTAAGAATAACCTTCAGGGCTTATGGAAATATCGAGTGCCGTTTTTGGGCATATTCAGTATCGCGACTGCTCTTGTGCTGGCTTTTGCCTGGACAGGAGGATTCTTAGGCACCGGCGTTACCACAAAAGAATTTCTGGGTGATTCCCTGGATCATTTTCCGCCAGGCTATCGACGGGCCCACGGTAAGGGTATGTGTTTCAGTGGGACTTTTCATGCGAGCGGCGCAGCCGTCCCTCTGTCGACCTCACGTATTTTTCTACCGGCTAACATTCCCGCTGTCGGGCGTTTTTCAATCGGCACCGTGGACCCGCATGCGGCGGACAATTCGACGGCGACCGTCAGCATGGCACTCATGCTGGTAGGCGACGATAAGTCACAGTGGCGAATGAAGCTCAACAACGAACCCTACTTCGCGACTCGGGATGCTGAGGGTTTCCTGGCCCAGGTCGAAGCCTTTGAACCGGTGGCTGGGACTGGACAACCAGCCCCGGACAAGGTGGCCGCGTTTTTTCAAAAATATCCAGAGGCTCGCAAGTCTGTAGAGCGAGAGGCGAACGCAACTTGGCCGGCCAGTTTTGCAGGAACCGAATATAATTCCATCAACGCCTTCGTACTCATTGCAGCGGATGGAAAACGTCAACCTGTGCGCTGGTCCATGCGCCCTCGTGCGGCTGTAGAGATGTTGAGCAAAGAGGCTCATGCGCAAGCCAGTCATGACTTCCTGTTTGATGAAATAACTCAGCGTGTGGGTGTAGCACCCTTGTATTGGGATCTGGTATTCCAACTGGCCGAGGCAGGAGATCCGGTGAACGACCCTTCTCAACCATGGCCGAGCAATCGCAAGGAGGTAATCGCTGGGACGCTAGAGGTCAACCAGGTGGTAGAGCAAACTCATGGGGCATGTCGTGACATTAACTTTGACCCTACGCTTGTACCTTCAGGAATAGCACTTTCAGACGATCCGGTGCTTGCAGCCCGTGCGGGTATTTATTCCCAGTCCTATAACGCCAGGTTAAGAGAAATCGGTTTTGGTAAAGCCACTGACGCGGTTGGCAAAAAGGAAACCAAATAATGCATACCCAGCAGAAGCACACCGGTGTGCAAAATTTCAATTTCGCGGCACGGGTGCTCCATTGGCTCATGGCTGTACTTATCCTGGCCATGCTATTTATAGGCGTCGGCATGATGTCTTCTCTGAGCCTGCGTCCCTGGCTCATTGATCTTCATAGGCCTCTGGGAATCGCCATTCTTCTTTTGGCTATCCTGCGTCTAAGCAATCGGCTTTTAAGCACCACGCCGCCATTGCCTGCCAGCGTACCGTACTGGCAGGCAATGGCGGCGCATGTTTCGCATCTATTGCTCTACTTGCTGATGCTCTGCCTGCCACTGCTCGGTTGGGCGACGCTCTCTGCCGGAAATTGGCCTGTCACCATGTTCGTGGGCTGGAACCTTCCACCCATTGCTCCTGTCAGCTCCGCGCTTTACGCTTGGTTTCGGGCCGCACATGGGTTATTCGCCTGGGTTCTGTTTCTGCTTGTGTTAGGACATCTTTGCGCAGCGCTGATACATGCTTGGATATACCGCGACGGCGTCTTTTCCAGCATCACGCGTAAGGCTCGTGGTAAATAAATGACGCACATCAACATGGCCACGATCGATCTGAATCTTCTCAGGACTTTTGTGGTTATTTGGGAACACCGCAACCTGACAATCGCGGCCGAACGCCTACACCTCAGCCAGCCCGCCGTCAGTCATGCACTGCGTCGACTACGCGATGTGTTTGACGATCCGCTGTTCGTACGAACAGCAACGTCGATGGAGCCGACTGACGCAGCTATCCGCCTGCACGGCCCCATTGAACATGCGCTGACTATTATTCAAAGCGCATTAATGATGTTTTCGAACTTTGAACCGAAAACAGCGGATCGTACTTTTCGCATCTCCATGTCGGATATGTCGCAACTTTATGTGCTACCGACGGTGATGGAAGTGCTAGCGCGCGAGGCGCCGAAAGTACGCCTGGATGTGCGTCAAATGCCTATAGAACAACTGGCTATGGCATTGCGCAAAGGTGATGTAGATATCGCGATAGGCTATCTGGTGGAACTTGGTGAAGAATGCATCTACGAAAACTTGCTAGACGATGAATTCATTTGTCTGTTGCGCAACGGCCATCCTTTTCAGGAAAATGAATTGAGCGTTCAGGACCTACTCGCCCTGCGCTATGTTGACGTTTCGAGCAATATTACCGGCCATGGCCTAACCGCCGATGCAGCATTTGGAAAGGCCGGCATTGCGCGCGAAATCGCTCTGAAAGTACCTAACTTTACGATTGCCCCGAAAATCGTTGCCAACACTGATCTGGCATTGATTCTGCCGCGTGCCATTGCCATGCAGCTAAACCGCGACCAGCGCTATCGGCTGCTGAGTCTGCCCATCGAATTGCCATCAATTTCGGTGGGACTTTATTGCCATAGCCGTTTCCTATCGGATGCCGGGATAACCTGGCTGCGCGGGTTAATCATTAGTCTGTTTGCCTCCGGCAGCCATACTGGAGTTCACATCAAATGAGGCGTGCGGGCATTGTTTATAAACCCTGTCACCCGCGAATGGGGAACTGCAATTATTCAGGACGCCGAAGTCTGTACGTTGACGGCTGCAGGCCGCCCCAGACGGTGAAAGTTTCTCCCAAAGTAAATCAGACTCTCCCCCTCTTCACGGACCTGAATTTGGTTAATTTCGACAAATAATACCGAGTGCGATCCGACTTCCTTGATATCTACTATGTTCCCTTCGAGGCTTGCTAGGGCGTCGTTCAACACCGGTAGGCCCGAGGAGCCTGTCCGCCAATCCTGGTCGGCAAAACGTTCAGCAGGCGGCAGGTCGGTCATACCAGCAAACTGTCGCGCAACACCCTCCAGATCACCGGTCAGTATATTTACGCATAACGCCCTGTTGCCCAGCAACGCTTCATGAATTGAACTGTTACGGTTGATGCAAACCAATAATGTTGGGGGTGTATCAGTGACCGAACAGACCGCACTCGCAGTTAATCCGAAGCGACCATGGGGGCCATCGGTAGTAATGATATTCACCGCCGCAGACAATAATGACAGCGCTTGCCGAAAATGTTGTTTTGATTGATCGCTAACCATAACCTTCACCGTTTAATTATTGACTTGGTGAATCCATGTTGAGAGGGATTGTTCATTCGGTCAAATTCGCTTTACTCATACGCACTATTGACAGCAGGAATAGCCATCGCCCTTAAACGCCCTCCCCTTTAGAGGCGCATGGCACGACAGTTAATTCGCACGGATTATTTAGCTTATTCATATTCCGAATTTGATTTTTTCTTATCAGCCCACGCATTCTGAGCGTGTATGCAATCGCCCTAGCCAGAGAACAATAAACATGAACAGCAAAAACAATTTCGATGATCGTGACACACGTAAAGGCGCTCCAATCAGCATCAAGGCGATTTCCCTGGATGATGTGATCGCGGAGATTGCCGAGCGTCGCAGCGAGTTTAATCAACGCTCCCATGTCCCTTTAGACATGATCGAAAAAATGAAAGCAGTGGGTATCTTCCGCGCCAGTACTCCCAAATGTTTCGGTGGCGACGCGCTGCCTCCAGCCGAGTTCCTGCGCATCGTAGAGCGGGTTTCCGAAGCCGACGGTTCGGTCGGTTGGGTGACCGCGTTCGGCTCAGCCAACATCTACCTGGCGGCACTCCCCCCGGCAACCCAAGCGTTGATTTATGCCAACGGGCCAGACCAGGTCTATGCTGGCGGCCTTTACCCTCTACAACCCGCCAAAGAGACTGAAAATGGCTGGGAAGTCAGCGGGCACTGGCGGTTCGCTAGTGGGTGCAAAGGTGCCAACTGGATTGGTGTAGGCATCGGTGGCACATCGGCCAACGGTGGAGGACCGACGGCAGGCAAACCGCTGACCGCTGTGTTCCCGGCAAGCGAAGTGCAGATCTTCGACAACTGGAATGTTGTCGGAATGCAAGGGACGGGAAGCCATGACCTCAAATTGCACCAAAAGAACATCCAACGCGAGTGGACTTTCGTGCGTGGCAGTGCCTCCACAATTGACGAGCCCCTCTATCATTACCCGTCCGTTTCCTACCAGGCGCAAGTTCACGCCGCCGTTAACCTTGGGCTGGCACGTGCAGCACTGGATTTGGTGATCACAATGTCGGGCAGCACCAAGACTGTTACCGGTGCCCCGCGCTTGGGTGATCGCGCTTATTACCGCAGCGAACTGGGTAAGGCAGAGGCGATGCTGCGAAGCGCCCAGGCGTTTTTCTACGAATCCGCCGAAGCTGTATGGGCCTCGCTCATCGCCGGTAACCCGGTGACCGTGCAGCAGACTAACTTATTGCGCCTCAGCGCCACCCATGCAGCTCATACCGGAGCGGACGTAGTCATGAAGGCTTATCGATTGGCTGGGACTGCAGCCATCTTCAATGACAATCGCCTGCAATGGATCGTACGCGACTCCATGGTAGTGACACAGCATGCTTTCCTCGGCGAAGCGACGTACGACGGCGCTGGCGCGGTGTTCGCCGGCATCGAACCGACCATCCCCTATCCTTGAGCACCATTATGCACAGCATCTTCTGCCACGCTGCCGCAGCCTCTAGAGCTGATTCTGTAAGGGAAATATGCAACCTTGTTAGCGAGTCTCTACCAACTGAACGAAAATCGCATCCAGGTCGTTTGAGTTGAAGATTGTCGCAATCGGGCTGCATCGAGCCAACATCAGTCGATGTATGCAAATTAGTGAGTGGGCACTATCAGTTTTAATATGCGGGACACAGCTGTTTTCGCTCAAGTGTGTCATCAAGCGACCTATAAAAACTTATGCGCTGGGCCATCCGCCGCTGCTTGCGGGGAGCACATTCCACGCTCTGGGAAAACCATGACAATAAGAACAATGAACATTGCTCCGCGCGCATTTCTGGGGTTCTCCCTGATAGGCGCGCTCATGCTGATTCTCGGCCTCTTCGCCTTGTCTCAGATGAGCAAGATCCGAGCAGCTGGCGACGATATCGCGATAAATGGCGTCCCTAGCTTTCAGACCCTGAATGCTCTCACGGTGACGGGCGTCCGTATGCGGGTTTTATCGCATCGGCTGTTGACTGATCGCGAACCGAATATTCAGAACAGGACCATCGAATTACTTGAGGAACAAAACCAACAACTTAACAAGTCGCAGGCAGCATACGCCAAACTGATTTCATCTCCTGTAGAGCAATCCGACTACAACGACTATATGCGGCTGATGGGTGAATATCGCAAAATTGAAACGCGCCTTGTTACCCTCAGTCGGGCTGGCGATCTGCAGGAGCTAACGCGCGTGCTGAACGCCGAGTCTGCGGCTAACGCTGAGCAGATCAACGTAGCGTTGGGTAGGCTTACTGACTTCAATAACGCCCAGCTGGCTATCATCAATCAATCCGCTGCTGACCAGTACAGCTCTGCGTTCAACTGGGTTGTCGGCCTCCTCATTATTGCCTCGCTACTGACTATGCTGTTTGCCTGGCTGCTGACCAAGAGCATCACCCAACCGATAGCGTTGGCACTTGAAGCGGCTGAAACCATCGCCGAAGGTAATCTGACCCGACCCATAAAGGTTGATGGCACTGACGAAGCGGGTCGGTTGCTGCTAGCCATGCAAAAAATGCAGGAGAAACTGCGCGATACCTTAATGCGTATTTCCGGATCCGCAACACAACTGGCTTCCGCTGCCGAGGAGCTGAACGCAGTTACCGATGAAAGCGCCCGTGGCCTTGCGCAGCAGGACAACGAAATAGAGCAAGCTGCGACTGCAGTCAACGAAATGACCAGCGCCGTCGAAGAAGTGGCGCGTAACGCAGTGAGCACTTCCGAGGCGTCAAAAAACGCGACGGCGTCAGCAGGCGATGGCCGGGATCTGGTTCACGAAACCGTCAACGCTATCGAACGCATGAGCGGGGATGTGCAAAGCACCGCCGATCTGATTGGTAATCTTGCGGAAGAGTCCCGCGACATCGGCAAGGTTTTGGACGTGATTCGTGGCTTGGCGGATCAGACCAACCTGCTGGCGCTGAACGCAGCTATCGAAGCGGCCAGGGCCGGTGAAGCCGGTCGCGGCTTCGCGGTTGTCGCCGATGAAGTACGCGCTTTGGCCCATCGCACCCAGCAGTCCACCAGCGAAATTGAACGCATGGTTGGCAGCATTCAAGGCGGTACTCAAAAAGCAGTCAGTTCAATGCGTAACAGCACTGACCGTGCTGAATCTACCCTGAACATCGCGAAAGGCGCAGGCCTGGCGCTGGAAACCATCAACACCGCAGTGATCGAGATCAACGAGCGTAACCTGGTCATCGCCGCCGCTGCGGAAGAACAGGCTGCAGTCGCCCGTGAAGTGGACCGCAACTTGGTCAACATCCGGGACCTGTCGACGCAATCTTCCAACGGCGCCGCCCAGACCAGCGCCGCCAGCGGCGAGTTGACCCGCCTGGCGGTAGACCTGAACAGCATGGTGTCGAGGTTTCGCTTGTAAGAGGTATTGGAGGCCATCTGTTGGAGCGAGGCTTGCCCGCGAGGGCGATGACGCGGTTTGCCTGATATACCAAGGTGCCTGGTTCGCAGGCAAGCCTTGCTCTGACGGTGTAGGTTCAATCATTGAGCGTATCCAGGCCATCAGCCCAAAGAGCCTGGATCAATGCCTGTCGTATGTCCGCCAATCGCACCCACAAAGTGACCACCCTTGGCGCTAGGCATCCTACTGGCGTGTGGGCTATGCGTGACGCTAGGAACCGGCAGCATCACGTCCTCTGTGTTGTCTCCAAATTGCCTCGGCTACGGGGTCGTCGGCATGTTTTCTGGCGCGTCTGCAAGCCTTTCGGCTTTTTATTCCTGAACTCGTGGTATCGACTAGGCCAGCACCGGCAACAATTCCTGGAGCGAGATGACCGCCCTCTCCGCCCCATCAGTTGTGCGGGAGGATGCAACGTCTGCCGATCCATTCAGCGCGCCAGAGTCGAACGTAGCGCAACCGATTTGGCCAACCCGTTTTTCCGCACAGATTCGATTACCTCCACCGCTTTCAAATGGGTTTCACAGGCTCCGCTCGCTTCAGCCGTTCCTTCAAAAAGCACCTTGAGCTTAAGCCTAAAACACTCTCGTACGCCTGCCCTGCGCGGCGCTCTGGCCGATGCGGCCTGATCACTAAAAAATAACTACTTGACCTTGCCTCCAGGTTCTCGTTAACCTTATTCCGCCTTCCTACCTTCCGGTAGGAAGCCCATCATGAGTTTGTTATGGAAAAAAGTCATTTCGGCAATCCTTCATTGAAGTTTGCCACTGCCTTGGGCGCCATCGCCGCACTGGGGCCCTCAGCCGTCGATATGTATTTGCCAAGCCTGCCCGAAATGGCGGTTGATTATTCGACCAGTGTTGCCAGCATTCAGCTGACGCTCACGGTCTTTTTGTTGGCAATGGGGCTTGGGCAATTGCTGTTCGGGCCGGTAGTTGACGCCTTTGGCCGTCGACGTCCACTGATAGCAGGCTTGTTGCTGTTCAGTTTGAGTGCGCTGGCTGCAGGAGCAGCACCAACCCTTGAGTGGCTACTCGTGGCACGATTTGCCCAAGGGATAGGCAGTGCTTTGACGTTGGTAGTCATCATGAGCATGGTGCGTGACGTCACTCAGGGCGTTCAGGCAGCAAAACTTTTTGGCCTGCTGCTGACCATTCAAGGTGTTGCTCCCATCATCGCCCCGGGGTTGGGTGGTTACATTGAGGCGCATTTCGGATGGCGGGCCGTCATGCTGGTACTGGCTGTTCTCGGTGCGCTGGTGGCGGTGAATTCGATGGCCGTTTTGCCTGAAACACTACCAATGCAAAAGCGCGAGCCATTGAATATGCGACTGGCGATACGCACGTATGCGCGCATCGCAAAAGACGGTCGTTTTCTAAGGCCCGCCTTAGCGCTGTCAGCAGTGTTCTTCTTTCTCTTTGCCTATGTGGGCGGCGCTACATTTGTTTATCAGAAGGAGTACGGACTGCCTGCTGCCCAGTTCGGTACGCTGTTTGGCGCAACCGGCATCGCGATTCTCATAGGGGCAGTCGTGGCGACCAGACTGGTGGGCAAGTACGGTTTGGCCCGCATGGCAACGACAGGAGCTTTTTGCATCTTTGCAGGTTCTGTCATGGCCTACGGCGCAGCAGTATCTGGTTCTAGTTTGTACTGGCTGGCTGCCGGTGTCGCGATAGCACTGCTTGGATTGGGGATTGCAGAAACCTCACTGATGACGCTGGTGATGTCTTCGCAAACCACTGCCCTGGGTTCAACGGCTGCATTGCTCGGCGCGTTTCAGCTTGGCATCTCGGCCTTCGCCACACCGTTGACCGGTTGGGCGAGCAGCTATGGCGCCACTGCCTGGTGCGCATTCCTGATAGTCTGCGCCGTTATGGTGGGTGCGCTAACCTATGTCAGTGTGCGCGAAGGCAGAGCCGAGCACATCACCGCGTTAAATCATTGAATTAAAAGGTCATCCCGATGAAAGTGCTGAGCCCTTCGGCAAGCAGAATCTGTGATATCGCTCTGGTGCATTTCGCTGAGCGGGGATACGACGCCTCGTCGCTCAATGAAATCGCTGTCGTGGCAGGTATGCGCAAGCCCTCGTTATACGCGCACTTCAAGAGCAAGGATGATCTGTTCAACGCCGTGCTGAATCTGGCGCTGGCGACGGAGAGGCACTATATCGAAGAGATGTTTGGAAGCGTCCCGGCGAATGATGACGAGCCTGGCAAGCTGTACACGGACAATCTTTCAAACCGCTACGAGTCTTCCGCTGCTCTGCGTTTCCTGCTGCGCACGGCGTTCTTTCCGCCTTCGGAGTTAAAGGCATCGGTTACAAGTGGCTTTGAAGCCTATCTGGATCGTCTTCGCGAACGCTTTGGCGCAAGCCTTGAGAACAGGTATCCAGCACTGTCGGCGAACGAGATTTCGATGTTTCAGGATGCTTATATCGCGGTTATCGACAGTCTTCATGTCGAGTTGATTTACTGTAGTGAAGGCACCTACTGTCGGCGTCTTACCGCTTTGTGGCGCATTCTTGGTGATTCGCTGTCTCTGGCTGTGGGGAACGTGGCGCATGAGTAACTCATCCATGCAAACGGTGCATGTAGTGGTCAACTAATCCCGGACACGACGTTAAGTTTTTCAACCTTGGCTGATGCTGTTGATCAACGCTGCCGAGTTATCCACGATCGACTTGCGTAGACTCGCAACCGTTTCGGCGGGGACATGTTCACCCGCCATCAGCAGCTCGCTCGGCAAATCACCGCTGCGCGCCAGTACCCGGAAGGCATTACGTTGGTCTTGCGGCTCCTGCGCCATGAAGGTTTCGTAGTCCGAGCGCCCCATGCCCAAGGCACTCAGGTCGCCACCTTTAAGCCCCTCCTCCCATCCCAAGCGCAAATTGCCAATGACTTGGGGATTTCCAGGGGACCGGTGCGTGAGGCATTTCGCATGCTGGAAGAGTGAGGCTTGGTGATTTTCGAGAAGAGAAGAATTGCGGGGTTCGTGTGCGTCGGCTTGACTTGAGCCAGGCCGTCCAGATCTATCAGGTACGAATTTCGCCCGAAAGTCTGATTGGCGAATTGGTCACTCAAAATCTTACGCCTGATGCTTCTACTCATATCAGCAGAGTGCTCGATAGCATGGCTGACGCTGTCCAGCGAGAGGATATGTCGGCCTACATTATCCTGAACTTCGAGTTCCACGATCTGCTCGCCCGGTTTACGACCAATGAAGCGCTATACGGCACTTATAGTTGCTCATCCAATTGATCAAAGAGTCAAGCGCTGTAATGGGGTGCCATTCAAGTCACAGCCTTCGACCCTGGCCAGGTTGCCTCTGCAATTCGCATGAAATTATTACCGTAGATCGCTTGGATATCCGCATCTGAATAACCCAGGCGTGTTAGTTGGTGTGCGACCTCACCCAGTGTCTCTGGCTGCAACTGAACATGGCCGTTCATCTGGCCATAGTGTTCAGTCGGCCACCAGTCGTCCTCTTCTTCACCTTCTGGCAAATCTTTATGCTCAGGGTAAAACTCGGTATCCAAGCCTATGCCAATATGGCTTGTCCCGATGCGCTCTGCCAGATAGTCGATTTGTCGAATGTAAGTGTCTACAGAAGCGGATGGGTCACCTAAGAATATGCCTAAGCCTGTCAGTCCGATCACTCCACCTTGAGCGGCACACGCGAATATTTGTTCGTCGTCGATTGTTCGCGGGTGGTCAAAAATCGCTTTAACGTTAGTGTGAGAGAAAATGGCGGGGTGCTGTGAAATTTCCATAATCTCAAGACTTGAGCGTTTGCTGGCGTGCGAACAGTCAATAATAATTCCCGCGGTATTAATGCCCTGTACGACTGTGCGTCCCAAGGGGGTCAATCCGGTACCTGCTCCATGGCAGCCGCCAGCACAACTGTTGTCGCGGTTGTAGGCAAGCAACATTTGGCGAACCCCCAAGCTTGCGAACAGTTCCACCATCGCAGGATCCTGTAGCAGCATATTTGAACCTTCGAGATCAAAGGAGACCGCGAGCTTTCGATACGTATGCGCATGGTAGATATCGTCAATGGTGGCCACCAGGACAAAGTCTTCAGGGTGATGAGCCAGCCAGCTTCTAAAACCTGCAATCGTTCGCATCACGGTTTCAAACGGGGTCATGTCCATGCCAACGTTGATCGACACATGATGGAAGCCGGCTTCTCGGTACCTGTTCAGGCGGGACATATCCTGTCCGGGAATCAATGGCAAGCACGCATGGGCCTCCCATTGAATCACCGCGGTCTTACTGACTCCTGATGGGTCAAGCTTCATCATTTAAACCCCGTCCTAATAGCTTCGCTATCCACTAGTGCGCTAATGATGCCATAGCGCATTTCGCAATCTGAGCATCCTGTACGCCTAGGCCTGTGAGGTCTGCAACGGTAATCTGCGTATCGTCCTGTCGTCCGATGGCGTGACCGCTCAATACGCTGCCGAGTGCTACAAGCCTGCCCTTGTCGATCAGGCCGGATTTGAAGGCCGCTGAAATTTCACCGAATTGGCAACATTGCTCTATTGAGTCCACGACAATGACATCTGCGCGTGCAACCAGGTGCACATCCAGCTCCTGCTTGCCAAGGCTGTCTGCGCCAATAGCCGTGATGTGTGTCCCAGGGTTGACCCATTCATTCGCTATGATTGCTTCGTGAGAGGGGGTAGCAGTGACGATCAGGTTGGAGTTGGTCGCAACGTCCTTTGCATCGTGGGTGGCAGCAACATCAAAACCTAAAGCCTCGGCAAATTCACAGTATTGTTCCAAACCTTGTTGGTTACGACCGTAAACCGTCAAGCGTCGACAGGCAGTGACGGGCATCAGTTGTTCCAATTGCATGCGTGCCTGGTCGCCAGTACCCACCACACCAATGCCTCTCACCTGTGAAGGCGCCATAGCCCTCGCCACGATTTGCCCTGCTAGCGCTGTACGCATTGAGGTCAGCCACCCGCCATCCCGAAGCAAAGCGACGGGTTGCCCCGTCAAGGCCGAGAAAATCAGCGTCAACCCATCATTACTGGAAAAACCCTTCGCGGGATTGTCGTAGAAACCCGCCGAGACCCTGACTGAAAAAACCTCGTCTCCTAGCATCCAAGCCGACTTCACGCAGCAGTCACCGTTGCTGGCCGGGAACTGAAAGCTCTGAACCGGAGGTAGCTGCACCCGTCCGTTAGCATGGGCAATGAATCCTTCTGCAATCAGCGCAGCAGCGTCTCTCGGGCACAAGAAACTCATGATTTGCGCTTGAGTGTAGATATTCATCGATTGCTCCATCGACTATTGAAAGACGGGCGTTGCGCTTACCCGGCTGACTGGCGGCTACTCGCCGCCGTCAGCGGGGATATGGCACTACAATCGGGTGCTTCAGTGAAAGCGGGCATAACCATAACACAAAAATACATTTAGTCTATGGCTTACATTTTGTGTTTTTTCGAGGCAGAATTTTACCGTGAATAAACATCTAGATAATTACATCAGCAGCGCCCAAGCGATTGCCAAGCTCCTGGATCCGCACGCCGAGGTTATTATTCATGACCTGGCCTCCGGAAAGATTGCACATATCTTCAATGTGTTCTCTCAGCGGCGGGTCGGCGACAGTTCATTGACTGATATCAACGATGGGGCCTCATTCGATGGAGATGTTTCGGGCCCTTATCGAAAGGTGAACTTTGATCGCCGGCAGCTAAGGTCGGTTACCGCGGTGCTCCGAGATCCTGACGGAATTCAGATCGGGCTCTTATGCGTAAATTTTGACATCACTGTCATGAGCGGGATGGCAGAAATCGCTGCATCATTTTTAGGTCTTGAAAATACAGTCGAGAAGCCTCCGGCATTGTTTGCCACAGATTTTCAAGAGTTAGCGCACTCTATTATGGATGAGTTTTTGAGGGCTCGTAGGGTGACGTTGGCGTCGCTAACTTCAGAAGAAATGGTGGCACTGATGGGTGAAATGGATAAAGGCGGCGTCTTTGCGCTCCGCAATGCAACCAATTATATCTGCGAGCTGTTATCTCTATCACGGGCTACCGTATACAAATATTTAAGACGCTCTAGAGCAGGCACTGGTGATTAGTACACGTTCGCCATGCGCGTATGACCAAGCTCGCCAGCGTTTGACAGCTACGTCTTTCAAGGCGCTGTTGAATGAGCGTGGTTCTGGATGCGCCAACACTATGAGGGTGTTACCTTCTCCTTGCGATTTTTGGGTCTCAGATAACCTCTTTTCTCCTGAGCCTGTGCGCCCGCCTTGCTGAGATTCACTACCAGCAGGCCAACAATAGTGAGGCTTGCACCCAGCAGAAATCCGAAACTCGTCTGTTCTCCAAGCCATAGATGACCCATGAATACGCCAAAGAGCGGACTCATGAAAGCCAGCACGCCAAGGCGAGCTGCGAGGTAGCGACGAAGCATCCAGAACCAGATTAAGTAGCTTGCTACTGACACGATTAATGTCTGGAAAACCAGGCTGGCTACTGCACCGTTTGAAAAAATCATTGGGCTTTGGCCCGCTAGCAGGCTTAAAGGCAACAGAAGGAGAAAGGCACCTGCCAGTTGGTAAAACAGGGTCTGGGTTGCCGGCGCTTCACTAAGGCGACTGGTACGCACCGCTACCGTCGTAAATCCCCATGCAGCACCTGCGCACAAACCCAGCAGATCGCCCAGCAGACTGTCTGTGATGGCTAGCTGAGTAGCGACCCCATCACGCGGCATGAGAAAGGTGATGGCAATACCCGCGAATGCTAAAGACATGCCAAGCCATTGAAGTGAACTAAGACGCTCCTCCGGCAGGCGCAGGTGCAGGCCGATGGCGGCGAATAACGGCGCGGTATAAAGAAAAACCGCCATATGCGAAGCACTTGTCCAGCGTAGTCCTTGCGCAACAAATAGAAACTCAGCGGCAAACAAAACGGCCACGACTAACCCGGAGCGGCACCAAATGTTTGGTAACCATACCTCCCGCATGATCCATTTTCCTATTAGCCAGACCAGGCATGCAGCGACTCCGGAGCGAAAGGCGACCTGCATGATAGGGGCTATGTCGCCCGCAACCGCTTTCATCGCCACTTGCTGGGCACCCCATATGAGGCATAGCAGAACCATCACCGCCGTGGCGGCTCCGTCTACTGACTTCCTCATTTATCGACACCTTTTGATCTGCGCACCCCTTTACTTGTCGGCGACGACCTGCTTATCACCTCTGGTGATTTATCGTCAAACCAGGTTGCTCGGACAATCGGCATTGGCTTTTCCTTGGAAGTTGGGATCTGTTGTTGCCCTGCGGCGAACTTCGATTGTGCGAAAGTACACAAGCAGCTACAAATCATGTGTTTTCAGCCTATAGAAGAGAAAAACTACGTTATGAGAGCTGATACGCCCCTTCGGGCCATCGCTTGTTTCGACGCGGTCATGCGAACGGGAAGCGTCAGTCTTGCGGCAAGCCAGCTGTTTGTGACGCCGGGAGCCGTAGGGCAACAAATTCGCAAGCTGGAAGGTTGGCTAGGAACGCCGCTGTTTGTGCGTAATGTGCGCAGGCTACAACCAACGGCTGAAGCTCTGAGCTATTGGGAACAGGTGAAGCCGGCGCTTCGCCAGCTAGAGATCGCCAATCTCGCCGTCCGAGGTCTTAGGGACAGGCAGGTACGTTTAAGCCTGCCGCCGGCGTTCGCTAACTCCTGGTTCGCAAAGCGGATGCCATTGTTCACGGAGCGTCATCCAGAGGTGCAACTGCACCTGAGCGCATCCACCGATACCGTGGACTTCAATGATGCTACCTGCGACCTGGCCGTGCGGCATTTCGATGGGTATGGCAGTGACGTGAACGCAGAACTGCTCTTGCCAGATGAGGTAAGGGTTTATTGCAGCCCGGCTTACCGCGAACGGCTCCAGTTACATAGCCTTGATTGTTTGCTGGGAGCAACCTTGCTCTATACGACGTCTCATGCCCACTGGTCTCAATGGTTATCATCGGTCGGGATGTCTCTCGATAGCTTCTCCAGCAGTCTCAAATTCGATCAGTCTGAGCTGGCAATCGACGCGGCGCGGCGCGATCAAGGTTTAGTCCTCACCAGCCCTTGGCTGGTTGAGGAAGACGTACAACGAGGCCTTCTCATGCCTGTCTTTGACGCGGTACTAAAGACTGGCAAGGGTTATTATCTGGTGCAGGCCAAAGATGTGGTGTTGGGCGAGGCAGCCCAACTGTTGCGCCGATGGCTTTGCGACGTAGCGCAGCGAGCTCAACAAAATTGATAACTTAAGCACACTCTGTCTTGGCTTTGCGCGAGGATCTGCCTTCATTTCTTCGCAGATGCCCATCGTCCTTTCATACCTGAGCGCAATTTGCCGGCGAGCCATGACAGGGCTATCGCTGGAATTGAGAGAAGGACCGCATAGATGATACCGACGCCTAGCAACGGGGATGCACCAGAAATCGCCAAGACTACTGGGACCTGAGAGAGCATTACGATGCCGCCTGCGGACCATTGTGAGCTTCTTAGTGCTGCCCCAAGGATTACTGACAGCGCTAGCGCAGCGGGATAGATAATCGTCCAGTAACTAGCCAGGTCCCAAGGCTCCTCAGCCCCTGTGATTACTGAAACAACAGTCCAAAATAATAGGGATACAACGCAGGTAGCAATGAATGCCATGAACAATTTCTAAACCTTCGGAGCCTATCGGCTTGGGTCGTTATCGTACCTGTGGTTGAGGTTCCAGTCTTTTGATTTTGTTCTTAACCACCTTGTGGAAAATGACAAATTCCCGCGATTGCAGCCATCAACATGACGAGGGGGGGCCAGCCTTCGGCAATGGCTTTTTTCGTCGACTGGTTGTCCGGCGACTAAAGCCAAAATAACAATAGCCAGCTTAGAGGTTTCTAGACCTGAGCCCACGTAGTTGGCGTGTCCTATTGCTTTCTCGCGGCTGCCCGCTGCGCAAGGCTGCGAGCCACTATTGAATACGCACTCCATCGCTGAGTTTACTGATCCAGCCGTTGACGAAACCGAGGAATAGCAAAATCCAGAAATCGCCTCATTTTCAGGGGCATTTGCCCAGGTGACATGTGAATCAGGTTGATAGGCGCCGACAAAGGCTCATATTTATCCAGCACAATCTCCAGCAGTCCCTCGCTGACCGCTTCCGCGACTTGATAGTGCAATAACTGAACGACTCCAACGCCATCAATGGCAGCCTGCGCTGCGGCTTCAGCGGTCGTCACCGATAAGCGCGGTGTAATCCGCCTCGTTGATTCTGTCACGCCATCTTTTGAGTGTTGAAAAGGCATAGGGGCGTCAAGTCGCACGGTTGGCAAATGCTGCAGATCTGCGTGACATTCAGGTCTTCCATACGCTTCCAGCAGCCTGGGACTGGCGCAAATTACAGTTCTCATGGCCCCCACCTGAGTGGCGATCATGCCGCTGTCAGCGAGTGTTCCGATGCGCACCGCCATGTCCACGTGGTCGTCAACGAGGTGCGCGTTGCGATCTGAAAGCAAAAGCCGAATGTTGATTTCGGAAAACTCCCCTAAAAACGCGTTGACGATCGGCAGCACATGCAGCCGACCGAACATGATTGGCGCGGTCAGGACCAGCTCGCCTTTGGGGGCAATGAATTCTCCGGCAGCTTCGCGTTCGGCCACCTCCAACTGCTCCAATATTCGGCGCGCCGCAGCCACGTAAGCCACCCCTGCATCAGTCAACGAGAGCCTGCGCGTGGTTCGAATCAATAAGCGGCTACCTATCAGCATCTCCAGGTCAGAAATTTTCCTGCTGATGGTGGGAAGGGGGATGTCGGCTAGCCGGCCGGCCGCCGTCAGGCTGCCAGCATCAATCGCAGCCACGAGCAGCTTCATTGCCTCAAATCTGTCCATGGAATGTTCCAATATTTGGTAGAGAGATTACCGATATTCTCTGATTATGCAGGTTTATTGAAACAGTCAATATAGCCTTATCAAGTGGGTGCGCCTGACGCTCGACAAGCCATGAACTCACCGCCTGATAGACCACTTATCTTTTTCATTCAGTGTCCAAGGAGTTTGTATGAGCATTAAAAGTTTATTAACGGCAACGGCCCTCAGTGCAGCGCTTCTCAGCGCAGGAGTCGAAGCGGCGGACATTAGCCGTCAAAGCGCAAGCGACGTCCAACACCATTTTGTCGAGGTAAAAGGGGTCAGCATCTTCTATCGGGAAGCGGGCGACCCTTCGGCGCCAACCATCGTGTTGCTTCATGGGTTCCCTACCTCATCCTTCATGTATCGCGACTTGATGTCGAAGCTGGCGGACCGTTACCACGTGATTGCCCCCGACTTCCCGGGTTTTGGATTCTCGGACAGCCCTGATCGCGCGAAGTACTCATACACGTTCGACAACATCGCCAAAACCATGGACGGGTTTACTGAAGCGCTTGCGCTGAAGCGCTACGCGCTTCAAGTTTTCGACTATGGTGCGCCTGTAGGCTGGCGGATGGCCGTCGCACACCCCGATAGAATCACCGCAATCATCAGCCAAAACGGCAACGCTTACGTTGAAGGCCTCAGCGAGGGTTGGAACCCTATTCAACGTTACTGGAACGCTCCCAATGCCGAGAACCGCAACGCATTGCGCGAGTTGCTCAAGCCAGAATCAATCAAGTGGCAATACACGCATGGCGTAGCGGCCCCTGACAGGGTTGCACCGGAAACTTACACCTTGGATTACGCGTTCGTGTCGCGACCAGGTAACGATGAAATCCAGTTGGATTTGTTCGGAGACTATGCGACCAACGTGAAGCGCTACCCCGAGTTCCAGGCATATTTCCGCAAATATCAGCCGCCGATGTTGGCCGTATGGGGAAAGAACGATCCGTTTTTTCTCCCGGCAGGAGCGAACGCGTTCAAGCGTGATATTCCCAAAGCTGAGGTACATCTCTACGATACCGGGCACTTCGCACTGGAAACACACTTGAACGAGATCAGTGGCGAAATCCACCGTTTCCTAGACCGGAATGTGGTGCCGCAAAAATAAGCTCCGTCGCACATGTGCAACGGCGCACGGTGCGCTCGCTGTTGCTGGTCCTCTCTACTTACTCCTTAGGGTGTGGTGTGTTACGTGACTGAATAGCCCCTAGCTTCGTAGAAACATTTGACTGACTCCTTTTGGCCGATTGTGTTGAAAAAGTCGCTCCGCTCAAACTGCCCGGATATTGACCGTGGAAAATGCAACTTTTGCACGTTGCTACGTGAAGTCTGAGCCCGGAAGCCTCAACCAAAAATGAGGATTTCAATCTCAGACGCGTACTTTTCTGCAGTGGAAACCAAGGCCTACTTTTTCAACAGAATCGGCCGTTTTCTGCACATCGTGAGAGTCAGTAAACGACCCAAAGCTGCCATAAGAGTTAAAAAACTGCCGTTCGCTTCGCCAGCTTTCGAGAGCTGCGCGGTGCAAAACGATGCAGGCTGCTCATATGGCCGATGTCCGCAGCCTGCAAACGGCTTACCAGATCCTCGCGTGCTCCTTGTCCGCCATCACGAACGTATTCAAGCTCCGACGTTGTGATCAATGCCACAGGAACCAATCTGACCGGGGATAAGGCATGTCATCCAGTCGGGTAGGGAAATCCGGTTCAGGGGCTCCCAGCAAGACGCCGGTAGAGTCGTCGTCGGTAAAGAAGAGTTTGGGTAGTTGATCACTCATATGGTGCGACCGGCTGAACGTAACCGTCCGAGCAACACATCTTCCTGATGCCATCGGTTAAGGCGATGGTGTCCACCTAAATTTAAGTGGACACCATTTTTAGCCTTTTTAAGCGGACGCCCATGCCACAAGAACGCCGTTCCTATTCCAAGTCCTTCAAGGCCCAGGTCATTACTGAGTGCGCCCATCCTGACACTTCAATTGTATGCGTCCGGGCATCACGCCTTGCGTGATTAGACCGGCTGCCACTTATGCGGCAGCAACTGATCGATCTCACTCGCCCGCTGCGTCGGCAAACGCATGAGGATATCCTTCAAATAGGCATACGGATCATGGCCATTCAGCCGCGCAGACTGGATCAGACTCATGATCGCCGCCGCTCGTTTGCCGCTACGCAGCGATCCAGCGAAGAGCCAGTTTTTGCGTCCCAGCGCCCACGGCCGGATCTGGTTCTCTGCCCAGTTATTGTCAATAGGTACCGCCCCATCACTGAGGTAGCGCGACAGCGCTGCCCAGCGTTTCAGGCTGTAATCCAGTGCTCTGCAAATAGCCGAACCTTCAGGCACGAGGTCGCGCTGGGCGATCATCCAGGTATGCAGTCTATCCATCACCGGGACGGCTTTTTCTTGCCGTATTCGGCGCCGTAAATCCGGCTCCAGATCGCGGACTTCGCTCTCGATTTCGTACAGCAACTGGATGTAGCGCAGGGCCTGCTCGGCGAGCATGCTCTTGTTGGTGGCGTGCAATTCGAAGAACTTGCGCCGGGCATGGGCCATGCAGCCGATCTCGGTCACACCGAGTTCGAAACTGGCCTTGTAGCCGCCAAAGTCATCACACACCAGTTTGCCCTTCCAGTCTTGCAGGAAGTTGCGAGCATGTTCTCCGGCGCGGCTGGGGCTGAAGTCATAAACCACCGCTGCCACGTCCGAAAACTGGCTGGTGGCGTAGGCCCAAACATAGGAACGGTGCGTTTTCTTCGAGCCTGGCGCAAGCATCTGCACCGGTGTTTCATCAGCGTGGACGACCTGCTGCCCAAGCACCACATCGCGCAGCGCGTCAACCAAGGGCTGCAACTGCACGCCGGTAATGCCAACCCATTGAGCCAAAGTGGAACGTGGAATCGCCAGGCCCGCTCGACCGAAAATCGACTCTTGGCGGTAAAGCGGCAGGTGGTCGGCAAACTTGGCGATCATGACGTGGGCCAGCAGCCCGGCGGTCGGGATACCCTTGTCGATGACCTGTGCCGGAACGGGTGCCTGGATCAGCGTTTCGCACTCATCGCATACCCACTTGCCACGGACATGGCGTTCGACGGTGAACACGCCGGGCGTGTAGTCCAGCTTCTCGCTGACGTCCTCACCGATGCGCTTGAGGGCGCAGCCGCATGGGCAGTGGGTGTTGTCCGGTTCGTGATGGATCAGCGTGCGTGGAAACTCTGCCGGCAACGCGGTGCGCTTGGGCTTTTGCTTTTTCTCGGTCGCCGCTGGCGCGGTTTGCAAGGCTTGAAGCTCGGCCTCAATCGCCGCGATATCGGTATCGATCAGGTCATCGAGCAAGCTGGCCTGCTCAGGATTCATCTGCTCGCTGCGCTTGGCAAACTTCAAGCGCTTGAGCTGGGCGATTTCGTGGGTCAGCTTCTCGATCACCGTTTGATCGCGGTTGATCTTCTTGCCCATGGTCTCGACCGTCTTGCCCATCGTCTCGACTTGCTGGTCGAGTGTCTCGACACGCTGTATCAACTGCGCCGCCAAAGCGCGCAGTTGTTCAGGGGTCAGGTGATCGAGATTGGGGAGCGAAGTCATGGTGCCGATTTTGCCAGACCAGACTATTCGCGGCGATAGACCGATAGGCTAATGGCAGCCGCTAAAGCAGTGTGATCGCGCCGCCGGAGCCCGCGCGTTGCCATGGCAGGCCCAGCACCAACGCCTGAAGTTGCTCGGTATCCAGTTCCATTTCAGAGCCATGACGAATGCCAGGCCAGTGAAATTTGCCTTGATTCAAGCGGCGAGCAGCCAGCCAGATACCGAAGCCGTCATGCACCAACACTTTCATCCGTGTGGCTCGGCGATTGGCGAACAGATAAGCACAGTGCGGCTTCGCCGCACCGAACACCGCGATCACTCTGGCCAATGCGGTTTCGGTGCCCGCTCGCATGTCCATCGGTTCAGTGGCGAGCCAGATGGAGTCGATGCGGATCATTGAGCGAGCCCACGGATGAATCGGGCGCATCCTTCGGGATCGGAAGTTGGCCACTTTACCGTGAGCGTTTGTTGGCCAAGTGGTAACTCGATGATCGCCAACGCTTCGGTTTTTCGCTGTGGTTCGACTTTCAAAGGAATGAAAGCTGGCAGCGCGATTGTCTGTTGATCACGATAAAGCGGTAGCCAACGGCGCACGACATTAGCGTTGATACCGTGACTCATCGCAATAGCCGCCACGGAAACACCAGGCTGCTGGCACTCGTGGACGACCTGGGCTTTGAAGGATTTTGAATAGGACTTACGTTCACGCATGGCGATCCTGACATTAAGGGTAATTGCGTCCGCTTAAAATTACGCGGACACAATCACCCTTATTGGCCAAGGTCGGAAGGTGTGTTCGCCGGCCCCTTACCTTCAATTGCCAATGTCGCCTTGACCCACAACCTCAATGCAAACCTCGTCCGTAAATGGATTCGGGTGCATGCGCAGAAAAACCTGGCACTGCAAACTGCCTTCATCCCGGTCAAGACTTCGCCGCCGGTGCCGATGCATCAGGCCCTTCCTGCCACGATCCGAATCGAAGTGCCGCATCCAAAGGTGTAGTCGTGGTGAGTTGGCCAGCAGAAAATGCAGCGGCGTGTTCTGCTTTCCTACGAGACCTGCTGCGATGATCCGCGTCGATTCCATCTGGCTCGCCACCGAGCCCATGGACATGCGCGCCGGCACTGAAACCGCGCTCGTACGAGTCGTGGCGGTGTTCGGTGCGGCGAAGCCGCACTGTGCCTATCTGTTCGCCAACCGCCGCGCCAATCGAATGAAAGTGCTGGTGCATGACGGCGTGGGGATTTGGCTTGCCGCCCGGCGTTTGAATCAAGGACGCTTCTTCTGGCCGGGTGTGCGACACGGCTCCGAAGTTGAGTTGGATGCCGAGCAACTTCAGGCCCTGGTGCTCGGTTTACCTTGGCAGCGCGTCGGTGCAGGCGGAATCATCTCGATGCTTAACATCTGCCATGGCGTGCTTGCCAGCGCAATTGGCCCATCAGTCTATCGTCGCCATCAGCCCTCTCTGGCAAAATCGGCGGCATGACTTTGCATCCAAATCTCGATCAATTAAACCCTGAACAACTGCGTGCCCTGGCGGCGCAGTTGATCCAGCGCGTCGAGACAATGGACAAGCAAATCACTCATCACAAGTCGGTCAACGAGAAACTGGCCCACGAGATCGCGCTGCTCAAACGCTTCAAGCTTGCCAAGCGCAGCGAGCAGTTGAGCCCGGATCAAGCCAGCCTGCTCGACGACTTGATCGATACGGATATCGCCGCTATCGAAGCCGAACTTGAGGCGCTGCAACCGGCACCTGTCGAAGCCAAAGTGCGCCAGCAACCCAAGCGCGCACCGCTGCCACCGCAGTTTCCTCGCACACTGATCCATCACGAACCGGACAACAGCCACTGCCAGTGCGGCTGCGCCCTCAAGCGCATCGGCGAAGATGCCAGCGAAAAGCTCGACTACACGCCCGGCGTATTCACCGTCGAGCGTCACATCCGTGGAAAGTGGGCCTGCGAGCAGTGTGAAACGCTAATCCAGGCGCCGGTACCGGCGCACGTCATCGACAAAGGCGTCCCGACCGCAGGCCTGCTGGCCCACATCATGGTGGCCAAGTTCGCCGACCATCTGCCGCTGTATCGCCAAGAGAAAATCTTCGGCCGCGCCGGGCTGCCCATCGCCCGTTCGACACTGGCGCAGTGGGTGGGTCAAACCGGCGTACAACTGCAACCGCTCGTGGAAGCACTGCGCGAGGCAGTGCTGGCCCAGCGAGTCGTCCATGCCGATGAAACACCCGTGCAGATGCTGGCACCGGGTGAAAAGAAAACGCACCGAGCGTATGTCTGGGCCTACTGCACGACACCATTCTCGGCACTGAAGGCGGTAGTCTACGACTTCAGCCCGAGCCGTGCTGGCGAACATGCGCGCAACTTCCTGGGCACTTGGAACGGCAAGCTGGTCTGCGATGGCTTCGCAGGCTACAAGGCCGGCTTCGAAGGGGGCATCACCGAAATCGGCTGCATGGCCCATGCTCGCCGCAAGTTCTTCGACCTGCATGTGGCGAACAAAAGCCAACTGGCCGAACAGGCGCTGCACTCAATCGGCGGCCTATACGAGGTTGAACGAAAGGCCAAAGAGATGAGCGATGAAGATCGCTGGCGATTACGTCAAGAAATGGCGATTCCTATCGCGGAGAAGTTGCATGAATGGATGCTGGCTCAGCGCGAACTTGTGCCCGAGGGCTCGGCCACAGCCAAGGCTCTGGATTACAGCCTGAAACGCTGGGTAGCGCTGACGCGCTACCTCAATGATGGTGCTGTGCCCATCGACAACAATCGGGTCGAAAATACGATCCGGCCTTGGGCCCTTGGCCGTTCGAATTGGCTCTTCGCCGGATCACTGCGCAGCGGTAAACGAGCGGCGGCAATTATGAGCTTGATTCAATCGGCACGCATGAATGGGCATGATCCGTTCGCGTATCTCAAGGATGTACTGACGCGGTTGCCGACACAGAGGGCCAGTGCAATTGACCAATTACTACCGCATCAATGGGCACAGGGCTCCTAACACGCTATGAGCTACATTCAGTCCGACGCGTCTGAATCTAATGGTGTCGATGGAGGTATTTGCCATGCGGGTTTTTTGTCATCCTGACTGTCGAAAATACGCCGCGCCTTGCGGAAATCCTCAACGTTCTCGACAACCCAAGTCCAGATAGGTGACATGCGGATCAACAGTCCCATACCCAGCGGCGTCAGCTCATACTCGACACGTGGCGGAATCTCACCGAACTCCCGCCGAACCACTAGCCCATCCCGCTCCATGGAGCGTAGCGTCTTGGTTAACATCCGCTGAGTCACCCCAGTCATCTGCCTTTTTATTTCGGCATGGCGCATCGTGCCGTAAACCCCCAGGGCATGCAGAATACCTAACGACCAGCGGCTACCTGCGTGAGCAAGCACTTCTCGTCTGACGCCATCATCGTCTTCTCTAAGCGTTCGGCAAATTGTTTCTGCCTGGCTGAGAGCCTCCTGATCGGTCATTTCATTCTCTGGTATCACAGGTGTGCCTTCTTACGAACGTTGCCTAATCGTGCAAGCATTTGTTCATCTTACAGGCAACAGGTCTCAGGAGAAATCATGACCGAAGTGACCCAGCTTTCCCCCCAATCCATTCTCGTTCTAGGCGCCGGTGAGCTTGGGCTGCCGGTTCTGCGCAATCTTGCGCGAGTAGCAAAGCGCGCGCCCGGCTCCACAATCAGCGTCCTGCTCAGGGATTCGACCATCAACACTCAGGTGCCCGAGAAAAAGGTCGAAATCGATGAGCTTCGAGATCTTGGCATCCAGATGGTGGCCGCAGATCTCGTGAATAATTCAATCGATCAGTTGGCTGAAGTGTTCGCACGGTTCGATACCGTAATAGGCTGCGCAGGCATGGTTGCAGGCCGGGAAACCCCGATGAAGCTGGCTACAGCAGCTCTCAAGTCCGGTGTGAAGCGCTACTTTCCTTGGCAGTTTGGTGTCGACTTCGAGGTAATCGGTCGGGGCAGTCCTCAAGATCTGTTCGATGCTCAGCTTGATGTACGCGAATTGCTTCGCGCCCAGGATAAAACTGAATGGGTAATCATCTCGACGGGTATGTTCACCAGCTTTCTATTCGAGCCAGTATTCGAGGTGGTTGACTTCGAAAACGATACCGTGAACGCGCTAGGCAGTCTTGAGACCAGCGTGACGCTCACGACTCCAGAAGACATTGGTGCGTTGACAGCGGAAATTGTTTTCTTCGAACCTCGCTTCCGCGATCAGATTGTGTACCTCTCGGGAGATACAGTGACGTACGGAGAGGTTGCGAGCCTCCTCGAACGTGTACTGGGTCGCCCGTTCAAACGTAACGTGTGGACTGTTCCGTACTTGCTCCAAGAATTGGAGAGAGACCCAACGCATCACATCAAGAAGTACCGCGCTGTGTTCGCCCAGGGCAGAGGCGTGGCCTGGCCTAAAGCAGGCACTTTCAACGCGCAGCAGTCGACTCAAGTCACGACCGCTGAGGAGTGGGCCCGTGCAAATCTGGCAACCTCATCAGCATAAGGGCAGTAGCTGAACGAACGTTCTCGCGCTCGGAGTTGACCTGCTAAAAAGCTCCTCAGTCTGATAATGGGCGCTGATAACCGAAGCTAAGGCGCGGAGAATGGGTCTGGTAATCCAAGACGACCGAATCTTTATCTTATCCGCACCATCTGCCGAGGTCTGAGGCGTCCCACTTCACTATCTATTGAGTTTTCTAAGCGCGAATTCCGAACCACGGTGACTTAACCAAGCGCTTACTAAAGCCTTGCAAATGAGCGTGGTTTTGAGGAGCACGGGGGAGAATGGTGTGGTCAAGGTGTGTCTGCCGGACGCTTACGAGTTGTCGTAGAAACTGTTGGGATAATACGCCAATAGAGCGCGTGTTTCGCAGTTTGAAAACTGAATGGGTAGCGAGTGTGGGCTACATGACGGCTCACGAAGCGCACCGAGACATCAATCATTACCTGATGCATCGGTACAACTGGATTCGACCGCACCAGTTCAACGATGGGCTGGCCCCGCCTCAGGCCGAGAAAAAACTTAACGTCGTGTCCGGGATTAGTTGACCACTACAATCTCACCCGTTTGAAAGTGCTGTAAGCGCAGCGCTTCTGCTCGCTCGTAGGCCCCCAACAGATTTTTCTCGGCTATGATGATCGAGCAGATCACAAAGAAGCCAGAGCTTCCCGATTTCGACGTATCCAGGTCATGATTGCCAGACTCATCGACGAATGCGAACGTCCTTCCCACGCAACTACTCCATCAGTCAAAGCGCAATGCGCCGCGACTCGCATGTTACCTGAGTTCCAGCCGGCCGCAGCCATATAGTCAGCTAGTCTGGTGGAGGAATTTTTCGGCAACACACGCTGCCTTTTCCTATCGAAAAAGCCTCAGATCGCGGATCGGATAGACGAACTCACGGAAGCATGGGATAGCGGACAGCTCGGCAACGCTAAGAATAAATGAGACGACCACAATGCGCTTCCTTGAAGCTCCGGCGCACCAGACTCCAGGCATTATCAACCAGCGCAAAACGCCTATTCTGGTCAAAAAATTTCGATGTTTTCAACATTTGCATATACATCCAAGCTGACATCGACCGCCCTGTCCAACCTCAGAAGCGCTCCACTTCCCTGCGTTTCTTCGGCATCAGTGCATGCAGTAGAGTCAGCGAAAATCACGATCGCCTTCTGCCCAGTCTTTGAACTGGGGTAGATGATTCCGTCTATCTGAGCTCCATCTCCAGTCCGATACACATGTCGAAAATACTCTGTCACCACTTGGGTGGGCACGTACTCAGCGTGTGCTCTATCACTACGCTCAATTGGCTTGGTGAAATCGTCGATAAAGTTATTCATGAACCGGTAATAGTTACGCAGCTTCTGGAGTGTTGGATCGAAGAGGCTGGGAACAGGAAGCGACTTCGATAGATCCACCACTCTAAGATCTCGAAGAGCAGTGAACTCGCCCGAGGCGACCTTCTTCCCCTTCGCATTGTCAGGCTCGTAAATCTCACGAATGGCTGTATTGAGATCAAATGCACCATAGAACATCGGAATGCCTACTGGGCTCATCCTATTAGGCATATTTGCTCGTTCGGCTGGAGGTGGGCCAAGATCCTTGGCCTGCGTTATCAACTCGTCCTGGTCGACGATCCGAACGCGATAAATTTTTTTCCCGCCCGGAACCGTATCAATAAGACCTAGACTTCCCACAACCCGGCCCAAGGTCTCCAGGATGTCAACCGGGTTCATTTCGTCATGCTGGTCACGATCGTATGCTGGGTTGACCGCCCTGAAAAAGACGAACCGCGCGGTGTGAGTGATGAATTTACTGAAGCTCTGCCAGCCGTAGACCAATATCTTGTGAAGAGGGAGAGAATACGGGTCTTTCTCGCACCATCCGGTGTCATGAATTGACCCGGCAATTGTATCTAGAATCTCTTCTGGGCAATCGGGGCCTACGTCGTAAAGCAGCTCATAAATGTTGTAAACATTACCTTGCCACCCACCTTCTCGGGTCTCGTAGGGAAGTCCTTCATTGGCTGGATCGCCCCACTCCAAGCAGAGGCTGTTCACCACGTGCTCTATCACATTATCCATGGCGGACACTTTGACTGATCTATCGCAGTAGGAGCAGGTACCGGGACTACGATGTCTCCTTACGAATTTTTTCAGCCCAGCGTCTTGAATGCACCTCTCGCATACATAGGTATCCTCAACGCTCGAATAGCCGCGCTCCATTTCCTCTTCCCGCATCCTTTGGACTCTGCCCATCCCGGTAATCTCATTCTGTAGTGAATCTAATCTGCTGGCTTTGCCGACGCAGAAACTTAGAGGATCTCGAAATCGGGGAGTCCTAATCGGCCTTCAAGTAGTAAGGGGGAAATCGCGGGCATCACTCTATCCATGCTGCGGCGACTGACCAAAACCTCTGAGGCTGATAGCCGACGTCGCGAACCCTAGCTTAGCCTTTTCGGTGATCTATCGAAACGTTCGACTCCATGCGGTGAACGCGGGCGGCGATGCCGACCTAATGGCTTAGTAAACTCAATTCCCCGCCCTGCTCTTGCGTACCAAAGCGCTCGCCCCTTTCGGGCCAGCCGAAGACGTGTTTGCAGATGCATATACCACGCAGACACGCTTTCTGAAAGGTAGGCGCAGTCGAAGGATTCCAGTGGATGTTTGATCTAGGGTGATCCAATATTTGGCGGCTTTTACAGCGTAGTACGCTTACTACTTTAGGATTGAGACAGCGTTGATGCGATTTTTTTTGGATACAAACATTTGGAGCTACATCGCGAATGAGGATGCTGGCTGTGAGCTTGCAGCGGTCGCTAGGGCAGCAGACGTTGAGATTGTCGTCTCCCCTGCCGTGGTGGATGAGGTACAGCAACTGCCGGTTCCGGAAGCCCGCCGCAAGGTTCTGCAGCTACTGACAAAAAAGGACTGGAAGCGACTGATGCCCGAGGTGTTCAGCGAATGCGCGGAGCTCAAGTCAGAGATCATCAAGCTTCGACCTGAGTGGGTCATAGCCGAACCTAACCTTAGGGAGTTCAATCGGGTCAGGTACGACTGGGTAAGGCGAACCGGAGGCTACTGGGATCGCGCGCGCCGGGAGATCGAAACACCACCAACGAATGAAAGTGTTCGACGGGACGAAGAAGAACGCTTGGCTGTGGAGCAGTCGTTCGCGATAAGGGAGCGCATGAAGAAAACCAAGCCTGGCGGAGATACACACCTACAGTACGTCGGGCATGTCCCAGAGGCTGGCACTCCAGGCTGGACTGGAAAGCCCGTGCATTACTGGCGGATGCCCAGTCTGCACATGTTCAAATCGGAACTGCAGGTGTATGAGAGTGCGGTGAGAGAATGGCTCGATAGCGAAATTGACGTGCCCGCTATGCTTTCATCGCCAGAGTCGATGAATCGATTATGGCTGCACGAGTTAGACCCCGCCGCAGTTCCGCGGCAATGGCTGCGTGGATCGTTTGAGTTTCTTCAAGCTTGGCACAAAGTCACTACCGGCACCCCTGGCGACACACGACTGGCGACCCATCTAGTTGATGCGGACATCATCATATCGGCCGATAAGAATTTCGTCCGCTTTGCAGAGCGTTGTAGAGAGGATGCACCGTTCAAAATTGGCAAAACACTGCGTGCGCAGGCAAATCGAGTTGGCGTGGACGAGGTGCTGCAATGGATCTCCAAGCCCGACACCCTTTGATGTTCTGTTTCGTGGGTACGCTGTTGATTCCTAGGCCTGTTCCGGGGCAGATGCCCCACAATTGCAGTCGGCTGAAACGAGGTAGCCAGTATGAATGACAACCGTGAGCAGTCGGGTAACGAGCAAGAGCTAGAGAGTTTCCTGCAAAAACAGCAGGCGGACTTCAACGAGCGTAGCTATTGGCTTCAGCATTCGCTGGGCGCGGAAACCCATTGGCTTTTTATCCAGGCGTATGATGCCCTGAAACATGAACTCTACTTGCCGGCTTGCACTGGATTTCTGACCGGAATTGAGGGCTCGCTTCGCAATACGATGGCTCAAGTGAAGATCCCTGCCCCAATCGACAACGTTGACGATATCTCACTGCTCAGTAACTCACTGTTGCGCCAAGCTAGGGCCAATGGCATGTCAATCGACGCCTTAGCATTTCCAGGTGAGCAAGATTTCGAAACCAATTTGCCTACCCGCCAGAACGTGGAACTCGTAAGGGTTCGGCACACCCTGTGTCATGGCAACATTCTTGAGTATGTTAGTGCCCAAGAGGATTTGCCGGCACTCTTCACACCAGAGTGCTGCCGCGACCTTGCCAATAAGCTTCACGTTATCTCTCGTAATTGGGTAGCGAACCTTGGCGCGTTCAGAAAGCAGGCTATGGGACTGCAATAATCGATCGTCTAGTCGAGTCTCACCCTTCTTACCATTTTTTGCGCCTGTATCTCGCCAGGGCGCGAACGCTATTAAGGACGATAGAATGACCGTTATCTCTGGAGATCCGACGACTCAGCTGGCCTTCTCGATGTTCGAGAACAAAGGGGTATATGCCGTCCTGGTCGGCTCCGGCATTTCCCGGGCTGCGGGTATTCCTACGGGATGGGAGATCACGAAAGAGCTGGTGGAGCGCGCAGGTGTTGCAGCGGGCGCGCGCCCTCAAGATGACTGGGTTCAATGGTATGTCAATACGACTGGCCAACAGCCCAACTACTCAGTCCTGCTGGAAGAGCTCGCCAGCACGCAGACGGAACGTCGAGCCATCATTCAGGGTTTTCTTGAGCCCAGTGCTCAGGAGCTTGAGGACGGACTCAAGACCCCCACGCCGGCTCACCGCGCGATCGCCTCAATGGTCAAGTCGGGCCACATTCGCGTTATCGTCACCACGAACTTCGATCGGCTCATGGAGAACGCACTACGCGAATTGGGCATCGAACCCACTGTCGTAAGCTCCGAGGACACCCTTTCTGGCGCAGAGCCTCTGACTCATTCTCAGTGCTACGTCTTCAAGATCCATGGTGATTACAAAGACGCCAGGATTCTGAACACTGACGCAGAACTGGGTGTGTACCCAACACCCTTTAACGCGTTGCTTGACCGAATCATCGATGAGTTCGGTCTGATCGTCGCGGGGTGGTCGGGTGAGTGGGATCATGCATTGCGGGCAGCATTTCTGCGCGCGCCTAGTCGACGGTACCCCACGTTCTGGCTCTCTCGCGGCCGGTTGTCCGACCGTGGCCAGGAATTGATTGATCAGCGTAAAGCCGTGGTCATCACCTCAGGGGATGCCAATACCTTTTTTACCGGGCTGAACGTCAAGCTGGAGACCATCCAGCAGTCCAGGCAGCTGAATCCGGTGGGAGCGGATATGAGCGTGGCAATGGCCAAACGATTCCTCGCGCGGCCGGAACAACGTATCCAGATGGACGATCTGTTCTGTAATGAGACGCGCAAGGTGATCGGACACTTCGCGTCTGTGTTTGCAGGCGGTCAAACGCGGCACCAGCATCAGCCCATTGATTGGGTTCTTGACTATGAATCGATAACAGAACCCTTGGTAAGGCTAGCTGCCGTCATCGGACGTTGGGGATCTGACAACGAACACAAGCTGGTATTAGACGCGATCGGTGCCCTGTACGCTGAGGCTCAGAAAGCCCAGGAAGGTTTCAAGAGCTGGCTGGATCAAAAGCACTACCCCGCTGCCATGGTGTTTTATGGGTATGGGTTGGGTTTGACGAAAGCCGGTCGGCTGGGCGAGTTGTTTAAATTGTTCGATGCTCCGCTGCAGAACCAGCGACGTGGCCGGATCCTATCGATGAATGCGGAGCTTTCACCTTTCCTTATCGAGAGCAACAGCCGCCAGATTTGGAACACCTTGGAAGGCCAGGAGCGCGCTAAGGCCCCCTTCAGTAACAGGCTTGCCGGTGTGCTCGTCCCACGATGGGCGCCTGACTTTGCGGGAATTGAATCAGCAGAGCTGCTTTATGAGCGTTTCGAGTTCCTTTGCTTGCTTCATTTCTTGAAATTGCGAGACGTGAACCAAGAGTCGCTGAGCAGCATGATTGAGCGAAACCAAACTAGCCAGATCAGCCTAGGCCGGATCTCTCTAGTTGAGGACAGGATCATACGATTGGCGCAGGAATATTCAACGGATGAACATCGAGTGCCACTACTCGAAGCAGGGTTTGCTTTTGGCAGTGAAAAGTATCTGCAGGACGTGCTGGACGCCCTGCAATCAGCTGCGGGCTGGTAGCCGCCGAACTCCTACCAAGTCCTTGCCTGCCGGCTTATCGGACCCCTTTAGTGTTGTCTCATCGACGGCTTCTTCATCATGAACCGTATCAACCTCTGATGGAGCCCAACAATGAACACCAACACTTCTGGCCAACCTCGCATGCTGAACCTTGAGGAGTTCGCCGCTCTCATCCGCAAAATGCGTGAGGTCGTCCAGTGGTCACAAGAAACCTTGGCCGAGCTCGCAGGCTTGAACGTGCGGTCTGTGCAATGCGTTGAAAATGCCAAGCCTGCTACCAGTTTCGGCTTGGCACCCGGAGCACGGCGACCAGCTTGCGGATTGAGCAGGTTGATCACGCCTATCAAGCTTTAGCTGCAGCCATCCATGCAGTTTCCCCTTCAGCATGCCAGCCTCGCTCGGCTAGCTGCTGAGTAGCATCCAAGATCCCGACGTCACCAAAAAAACGATGTGGTTCCCGGAAAATGGATGCCAGCAAGGGACACCTTGCACAACCCCGAATCACGATTCCAGTACGACAAAAAATGCCAACACGTCCGGATACGGGAAATTGATCGCGGCGTTACCGATGATGTAGTGCTCACGCGTAACCCGAGGCAGGGCGAGGTCGACCAATGGTTGAGTCATCCCGGGGACGAGGCTAACGCGGGTCTCGGAAAACTCGGTCTATGAACATCAATCGATGAACAGTTGCGTTCATGTCAGGGGCACTGAGCCAGTATTCTTGGGCTGTTGACCTGCTTATGAACATCTGACATCGCCCACTTGTTCAATACGATATTATGCTGCATATGCTTATGAGCAGCCTAAAGCCCTGATTCAACAATCCCACCTCTGACGTCCACTTTCTTTCACAAGTATTTTCCCCTCCCCATAGGTATGCTCCGCGTTTGTTACCAATCATTGATACCGGAATGCCGACCCAGGTCTCTGCTGCACAACCGCAGTATAGGGAGCCGTATCCTCTCAAGGACGTTTGAACACAATGAGTACCACCGCGCTGGACATCAACAGCCTGACGCCACTGCCTTACCACCAGCGTGTGGTCGACTACTTGAAAGCCCATGAACCTGTCGTGTGGGAATGGGCCTCGTCCTTGGGCGTTCAGCAGGAGCATGCCCAGGACGTGCGCGCGCAATTGCTGCGTGACACCTATCGCCTGAGCCCCGAGACCCATCCGCAGGCCTATCAAGCCTGTGAAACGGCGCTGCAGTGCTTACAGATCAAGGCACCCGCAACCCTTTACCAGGCTGGCGACGGTGCGATGAATGCGAGCCTGTATTACCTGGCCGGTGAAGTGCATGTGGTGTTTTACGGACCGATTCTTGAGCGCCTGGATGCCCAGGAGCTGCTGGCGTTGCTCGGGCATGAGTTGGCCCATTACCGCTTATGGTCGGAGCACAGTGGCGACTTTCTCACTGCCGAGCGGATTCTCAATCATGCCATGGCCGATCTGAATACGCCGGCCAGCCTGGAACAGACCGCGCGTCTCTATAACCTGCACACTGAAATCTATGCCGACCGCGGTGCCGCCCTGGTTGCCAATGGTCCAGAAGCGTCGATTACGTCGCTGGTCAAGATTCACACCGGGATTACCAGCGTTGATGCCGCCAGCTACTTGAAGCAGGCCCGTGAGCTGGACGGCAAGGATGCACCGTTATCCGAGGGCATCTCCCATCCGGAGACGTTTCTACGCTCCCAGGCGGTGGACAGCTGGTGGCAACAACTCCCGGAGACGGATGACTGGCTGGATCGCCGATTGCGCGGGCCGTTGTCACTCAATCGCCTGGACGTGACCGATCAGGTCGAGTTGACCGCCCTCACCCGCAGCTTTATTGCCCATTTCATCGGCGCGTTCGTATTGCAATCGGAGGTTGTGCTCAACCAGGTGCGCGGTTTCTTTCCCGATTGGAAAGACAACGAAACGCCACTCGACCTGGCGACGCTGAACGCCGAGCGTATCGACACAAGCATCCATGAATACCTGCACTTCATCATGCTCGACCTGAGTCTGGTGGACCGCGACGTGCGGGATGAAGCCCTGCTGCACGCCGCGCGCACCGCCAAGAAACTCGGCAGCGCCGATGACTTTATCAACGTGCTCAAGCGCGATATCAAACTACCAAAACGTGAGCTCGACCCGATCGTTCGTGCGCTCAAAGCGGAGGTCGACACATGGACGCAGTAATCCAACCCGTCACATTCACTGAGTTACTCAATAGCCACGATGGCGCTGCCGTGCCCATAGACGATGTGTTGTTCCTGGCGCTGCCGCTGCTACGCCAAGTGGCGCAACTGCATGAACTGGGGCGTGTCGCCCAGCTCAGTTATTTCGATGTGATACAGGGGCCGGAGCGCACGCTGCAATTGCGCAATCCCGAGGGTGTCCCTGCGCGACTGGCGATGGACGCGATCAAGCAGGTGCAGCCCAATCCGGAATCGGCGCTCAACGTCGTCGGCAAAGTCCGCCTGACTCGGGATTCGGAAAGCGGCGTGGCCATTACCGACCTGCAAGTCCAGGAAGATCTGCATCAAACTATCGACCACCCGGTGTTCCTCCCTGACCTGCACAGTTGGGAGCATCGCCTCGGGCACCACGATGAGATTACCGACATATTCCAGCTGGGCCAGTTGCTGGCGTGCCTGGCATGCGGGCTGGATTTCGCCGATATCAATGACCTCAAGACGTTTGCCCGGCATCGTCGCAATCTGTTCCAGCTCAATGGCCGACTCAACCCGGTGCTGGCCAACCTTATCGTCGAGATGACTGAGCTCAACCGCCATGAGCGCGCCACTGACGTGGGCTCACTGGCACGCCGCCTGGAGTCCTGGCGCGAGCAGCCGGCCAGCCTGGATGTCGAGCGTGTGTTGGCCCAGGCCGAAGGCCCGGCTTCGCGGCGCACCGTGGTGCTGGAACATCTGCGCAACCGGTTGTTTGACCTTTCGCGTCGCAATCGCCTGCTGTATTTCCGGCCGACCCAAGCCAACGTCAACTTGACCGTGGCCAGCGTTCCGTTGGTGATGCGCATTGAAAGTATCCGGCCCGAAGCGCTGTGCACCTGGCAGCCCAACTTTGGCGGATTCTCCGAACAAGTGCTGAGCGGTAAACCTGTCGGCCTGCAGCAATGGCTACGGTTCGAAGACCAGGCCTGGCTGCAGGCGTCCCTGGAGCGCATCATCCAGGAAACCCGCCGCGACCGCGCCGAATTCGGTTTCAGTAACCTTCGCCTGGTGGTGGCGTTCATGCGCTGGCACAACCTCAAGGACACGCCGGAAGAACGCATCGTCACCCCGCTGCTGTGGTTGCCGGTGGAATTGAGTCGCAAAAAAGGCGTACGTGACCAGTTCGTGTTGCAGTGCGACGAAACCGAGGCCGAATTCAACCCGGTACTGCGTCATCAATTGCGTCAGCTCTACGACATCCAGTTGCCGGAAACCGTCGACCTGCAAAAGACTTCGCTGGAAGAGATTCACGCCGATATTGCGCGCCAGATCAAACTGACCGAGCCCGGCGTTGAGTTACGCCTGCAAAGCAAACCGCAAATCGAACTGATCCACCAAAAAGCCGTGCAGCATCTGCATCACTTCCAGCGCCGTCGTGCGCGCCAGCGCATGTCGACGCCTTTGACGAAGCCGGATTTCAGCTACGACCGCGAAGATTTCCGTCCACTGGGCCTGCAGTTGTTCCAGCAGAAGGTGCTGCCCAGCGAGTTGCCGCTACGCCTGGCCGTAGGCGCGAAACCGGTTCTGCGCAATCAACACCCCCAGATGGTTGCCAGCAGCGCCGAAAACAGCACCTTCGCCCTGCCCGAGAACCAGGGGCATCGCTACGCCTGGGACATAGACCTGACCCAGGTGACCCTAGCCAACTTCAATTATCGCAAGATGTCGCTGGTGCGTGACTATGCACAGTTGATCGACGAACCGGCGCAGAACGAAGCGTTTGACCGGATGTTCTCCATTGAGCCTCGGGACGTCGAGGTCCAGGCCCCCGACCCGATCCCGTTGCCCGAACAGTGGAACGTGGTGGCGGGCGACGCCACGCAGAATGCGGCCGTCAGCCTGGCCCGTACCGGGCGTAACTTCATCATTCAGGGACCGCCAGGCACCGGCAAATCCCAGACCATCACTAACCTGATTGCGGACTACGCCGGTCGGGGCCTGCGAGTGCTGTTTGTCTGTGAAAAACGTGCAGCGTTGGACGTGGTGTTCCATCGCCTGCAGCAAAGTGAACTGGGTGATTTGTGCTGCCTGATCCACGACTCCCAGACCGACAAGAAGGCCTTCGTGGGCAACCTGCGCGAGTGCTATGAGCGCTGGATAGCCGGCGATGCGCAGTCGTCGCAGTTGCAAGCCAGGCGCGACACCTTGCTGGCAGGCCTGAGCCAGCAGTTGGGTTTGATAGAGCGTTTTGAACAGGCAATGCGTGGGATGCCGGAGTCCTTGGCATGCTCGGTACGCGAGCTGGTACGTCACCTGATCGAATTGCCGCCCGTTGCTGCCACGCTGCCTCCCGAAGCGTTGGAACGTTTACCCGAATGGCGTTATTGGCAGGCACAAAGCGAACTGATCGGCCGCGTGTATCAGGCGATCAAAGAACGTTTCGGCCTCGACAGCTTCGCACGTCACCCTTTCAGCCGCTTGGCCTCAAGCCTGATTACCCACGAACATGCGTACGGCCAACTCAAGGCGTTCCTGGATGAAGCCGGTGGGCTGATCGACAGCGTCGAGCAATGCCTGGAGTCATCGTCGAGCCTGTTGTCCGCGGACACTCGCCTGGCGGACGCGTGCGTGCTGACCCAGGCCGCCGAACACTTGACCAGCGCCAACCTCGCAGCGCACCTCGACCTGCTGGAACCGGGCTCATCAGGCGCCCAAGCGCTGCACGCCGAGCAGGCGGCGTTGCAAGCACTGGCCGTACAGCAACACAACGCCCGTGAATCCAACCACCACTGGCGTGAAAAACTCGCGCCCCAGGACACCCAGGCTGCCATCGATCTGGTACAGCGCCTGGAAGGCTCGCTGCTGCGTTGGCTGCAACCTGCCTGGTGGCGGCTGCGCAATGAATTGCAACGACGCTACGACTTCAGCCAGCACGCGATTCGCCCCAGTTTCCGCAGCGTGCTGGACAACCTGGCCGACGAGCATCGCGCCACTGCCGAACTGCACGCCGAGCAGCAACGCTTGCAAGGCCGTTATGGCATCCCGGATATCGGCCTGTTCGTGCACAACCTGCAAGCCTTACTTCAGCAACTGAGCGCATCACCACTGTTGCGTCAATGGGTTGAGGGCCTGCGGGGTAATCCGGACGCCCTGCCCGGTTTACGCCAGGAAGCCAGCCTGCGCCAGCCGGTAGCGCGCTTGGCCGAGCTAGTTGCGCAACATTGTGTGTTCGACCCGGCGCTGAGCCTGGGCGAATTGGCTGAATACCTGCGCGATCTGCGTGAGGAACTCGACGAACTGCCCGACACCCTGCCCCTGCTCAATGAGCTGCACCAAGCCGATCCTGTCTGCCTGGCGGTCGTGCAACAGTACGCCTTGGCGCAACGCGCACTGGACGGGTTGATTGCCCAGGAAAATCTGACTCGCCTGTACCGCGCCAATCCGCAGTTGGCGCGCTTCGACGGCGCGGCCTTGAATTTGGCGGCGCGCCAGGTTAGCCAGGCTGAAGGCAACCTGCTCAAAAGCAATGCCCACGTGCTAAGCGCCACATTGCACCAGCGTTTTCTGGAGCATGTGAAGCAATCGGCGATGTCGGTGACTCAACTCGACGCCCAGGCCCGCGAGTTCAAGAAAGCCTACGCCAAAGGCCGCCGTGAACTGGAACATGAGCTGGGCAAGACCATGCGCTATCGCTCCATTCGCGAAATGGCGAGTGGCGACAGTGGCCGCGTGATCAACGATCTAAAGCCGATCTGGTTGATGAGCCCGCTGTCGGTGTCCGACACCCTGCCGTTGACGCCGGACCTGTTTGATGTGGTGATTTTCGACGAAGCCAGTCAGATCCCCAGCGAAGAAGCTGTGCCTGCACTGAGCCGCGCGCAGCAGGTGATTGTGGTCGGTGATGAGATGCAATTGCCACCGACCAACTTCTTCTCCAGTGCCGGCGACCAGGACGATAACGAACTGACTGCCATGGAGGATGGCGAACAGATCGCAATCAACCTTGATGCCGACAGCTTGCTGAGCCAAGCCGCGCGAAACTTGCCGGCTACCCTCCTGGCCTGGCACTACCGCAGCCGCCACGAAGCCTTGATCAGTTTTTCCAACGCGGCGTTCTACGAAGGGCGGCTGATCACCATTCCCGACCGTCGTATCGAGCGCCCTGCCCCGGCCCAGACCGCACTGGACTCCACTGACGCCCAGGCGGCCATCCGCGGCGCCGACACGCTGCTCGACAGCCCGATCAGCTTCTTGAAGATGAGCGACGGTGTCTACCTCAGCCGCAGCAACCTGGCCGAAGCGCGGTATATCGCTAACCTGGTACGGGAGCTGCTGCAACGGGAGACTGGTCTGAGCCTGGGTATCGTGGCCTTTTCCGAGGCCCAGCAAGGCGCCATCGAGCAGGCCCTGGAAGACTTGGCCAGCGGCGACTCGGCCTTTGCCACACGGCTTGAGCGCGAATACGTGCGTGAAGACGCCGGCCAGTTCAATGGCCTATTCGTCAAGAACCTGGAGAACGTTCAGGGGGATGAGCGTGATGTGATCATCCTGAGCATTTGCTACGCGCCAGGACCGAACGGCAAGATGCTGATGAACTTCGGCCCGATCAACCAGCGTGGTGGGGAAAAACGACTGAATGTGATCTTCAGTCGCGCCCGCAAGCGCATGGCGATTGTTTCCAGCATTGAGTCCGAAGCCATCACCAACACCCATAACGACGGTGCCGGCGCACTGCGTGCATTCCTGCAGTTCGCCCAGGCCAGTGCCTGCGGGGATGCGCCGCGCTCCCAGGGTATCCTCGCCAACCTCAATCCAGGCGCCAAGCAGTCCTTTGCCGTCAGCCTGCCCAAGGACCACCTGCGCGGCGCGCTTGCCGCCGCGTTGCGCAAACGTGGGCATTCGGTACAGGAATATGTCGGACGTTCGCAGTTCCGCTGCGACCTCGCGATCAGTGACACCAGTGGTGAACACTTCAGCCTCGGCGTACTGCTGGACGGTGATATGGCGACCGCCGCTGACGTGCGTGAGCGCTACATCTTCCGTCCGACGGTATTGCGCAGCTTTGGTTGGAAGATTATCGACGTGCTCAGTATTGACTGGCTGCGCGACCAGGACGAGGTACTCAATCGCATCGAAGCGTTACTAAGGGGCAAGGAAGCCGCTGCACTTCCAGAACCGGAGCAGCCAGAGGAAACCATCGAGATCCAAGCCCAGCCGCCAGTTACCCCTGAAGTGATACCCTTGATGCGCGAGTTCACCTTTGGTGAAGGCAATTCCAACAAGTTCTGGCGTATCGGCGTCACCGAGGCTGAGGTAGTGGTGAATTTCGGCCGCATCGGCACCAAGGGCCAGACTCTGATCAAGTCCCTCGACAGCCCCGAACGCGCTTCGCGTGAAGCGCAAAAGCTGATCGCGGAGAAACTGCGCAAAGGGTATCAAGAGGCGGGATCAATCACCCCGGAGTGAGCTGAGGCGGTCCAGCATGAATGAGACAAGCGCGTTCAATCTGAACGCGCTGCAGCGGCCTGAAAAAGGCGGCGCCCCCGTAGAGAGCGAATGAGGGACTACCGATGGATAACCCCCTCCCAAGCGCAGCTCGCCATCACACCACAAACTAAGACTCCCAGCGACGAAACAACACGCTCGCATTAACACCACCAAAACCGAACCCGTTTGAGAGCGCATTCATGATCGGCATCTCCCGGGACTTGAGGCTGACCAGGTCAAGCCCATCAGCCGCCTCATCGGCATGATTCAGGTTCAACGTGGGAGGCACGATCTGGTCGCGAAGCGCCAAGACGGTAAAGATCGCTTCAATGCCGCCGGCCGCGCCCAGTAGATGTCCGGTGGCAGACTTGGTCGAGCTGATTGCCACGCCGGAACCCTTCCCGAACACTGAGCGAATGGCGGCCAGCTCCCCCTTGTCTCCGACTTGCGTGGATGTCGCATGCGCATTGATATGCTGCACGTCGCCAGGACTGACAGCAGCCTGACGCAGTGCCTGTTCCATGGCACGCCGTGCGCCGCTGCCATCTTCCGGGCCCGCCGTAAGGTGGTAGGCATCGGCACTGGTGCCATAACCCACCAGCTCGGCCAGGGGCTTGGCGCCACGCGCCACGGCATGTTCCAGTGACTCGATCACCAATAACCCCGCGCCTTCGGACATCACGAAGCCGTCGCGCTCCCGATCAAAAGGCCGTGAAGCCTGCTGCGGATGTTCGGCAAAACCGGTGGACAGCGCACGGGCCGCGGCAAAACAGCCCAGGGTCACACGGTCGATCGCCGCTTCGGTACCGCCGCACAGGGCGATGTCCGCCTCGCCACTTCTGATGAGCCTGGCCGCATCGCCGATGGCCTGTACGCCGGCGGCACAGGCCGTAACCGGGGCGCCGAGCGGGCCCTTGAAACCGTGCCGGATGGAGACGTGCCCTGCCGCCATGTTGGCCAGAAAAGACGGCGCGGTGAATGGCGACAATCGGCGCGGGCCACGTGTGTCGGTGGTCCGCACAGCATCGGCAATCACACCAAACCCGCCCACGCCAGATGCAATGATCGTCGCGGTCCTTTCCTGGTCTGCCTCCTCGGTCGGGTGCCAGCCGGCCTGCTCAAGCGCCTCGTGCGCCGCCACAAGGGCAAACTCGATGAAGCGATCCATCTTCTTGCGGTCCTTGGCCGAAATGACGCGCTCCGGGTCATACCCCGCGATGGCGTCTTCCTCCAGAGACGGCACCTGACCGCCGACTGCAACACCGGTGCCCTCGGTAACCTCGACCGGTAACTGGCGGATGCCGGAACGCCCCGCCAACAGCCGCTTCCAGACCTCCTCAACGCCGCACCCCAGCGGCCCGACAATGCCGACGCCCGTGACGACGATTCGCTTTTGACCGTTGAGATTATTCATTGAGCCCTCTTCATTTATCAGTCGAAAGTGCTTGGGTGGGTTTGGCTGCCTGAGTGCTGTTCTCAGGCTAAGGGCGGATCTTGAACCAGATGGCGTACATCGCCGGCAGGAACACCAACGTCATGATGGTCCCGACCAACGTGCCTCCGATCAGTGTGTAGGCCAAAGTCCCCCAGAAGACGGAATGGGTCAGCGGGATGAACGCCAGGATGGCCGCCATCGCGGTCAGCAATACCGGTCGGGCCCGTTGTACCGTGGCTTCGACCACCGCATGAAAAGGGTCCAGCCCTTCTTGTTCGTTGTGATGGATTTGCCCGATCAGAATCAGCGTATTGCGCATTAGGATGCCTGACAGCGCGATCAGCCCGACCAGTGCGTTGATCCCAAAGGGTTGCTGGAAGATTAATAATATTGGTACTACGCCAATCAACCCCAGCGGTGAGGTGAGGAACACCATGATCATCGCGGAGATTGAGCGGACCTGCAAAATGATGACCAGCAGGGTCATGGCAATCATGATCGGGAATAGCGGCAACATTGCTTTACCGGCCTTACCCGACTCCTCGATTGCACCCGCTTGCTCGATCCGATAGCCATCAGGCAGCTTGTCGATGATCGGCTGCAGCTCCTTCACCATCGCGCTCGACACATCCGGCGGCTGCAGGTCCTCGGCGATGTCGCCGCGTACGGTGATGGTCGGTGTGCGGTCACGACGGCGAAGGATCGGGTCCTCCATACGTACGTCGACCTGCCCGACCTGGGACAATGGAATCCGCTGACCCGCCGTGCCCACCAGGGTAAAGCCTTCTATCCGGGCGGGATCAAGGCGGATAGCGCCTGCCGCGCGGCCTATCACCTGCACTGAACGGATGTCCTCGCGCACCGCCGTGATCGGCACGCCCGCCAGCAGGAACTGCAGTTGCTGTGCAACCGCGCTTGACGTCAACCCCACGGCCTGCAAGCGGTCCTGGTCCAGGTTGAAATGCAACGTCGGCGTCAGCTGGCCCCAGTCGGTGTTGACGGTTCTCATCATCGGACTGGCCTGCAATACATCCTGTACCTGGCCGGCGATTTCGCGAAGTTTTACCGGATCAGGCCCCATCACCCGGTAGGCAACAGGGAATGGCGAGTACGGACCAAATACCAGTTGGGTGACCCTGACCCGCGCTTGCGGCGCAAGGCCTTCGGCAGCCGCCTCGCGCAGACGGAACTTGAGGGCCTCACGGGCCTCCTGGCTGTCCGTCAGCACCACGATTTTCGCGAATGACGGATCCGGCAGTTCCGGTGCCATCGCCAGATAGAAGCGCGGTGCACCTTGCCCGATGTAGGCCGTGACGATTTTTGCCTCATCCTGCTGTTGCAGCCAGGCCTCTATCTTGGCGCTGGTGGCGCTGGTCTGCTCAATGGAGGTGCCATAGGGCATTTGCACTTCAATCAGCACCTCGGGACGGTCCGAGGTCGGGAAGAACTGCTTCTTGACCAGCCCCATGCCAAGGATCGACACCACAAACAACGTGATGACGGTAACGGCCACCAGCCATTTGCGCGCAATGACCCGCGCCAACACCCGGCGGAAGCGGTTGTAATGACGGGTGTTGTAGATGGCGGCGTGGCCACCTTCGACCGTCTTGATGTCCGGCAGCATCTTCACGCCCAGATACGGGGTGAAGACCACGGCCACCACCCACGAGGCGATGAGCGCAATGCCGACAATCCAGAACATGTTGCTGGTGTACTCGCCGGCGGTCGATTGCGCGAAGCCGTTGGGCATAAAGCCGATCACCGTCACCAGGGTGCCGGACAGCATCGGCGCCGCCGTATGGCTCCAGGCGTACGCGGACGCCTTGATGCGGTCGTAGCCCTCCTCCATTTTTACCACCATCATTTCGATAGCGATGATGGCGTCGTCCACCAGCAGGCCGAGCGCCAGGATCAACGAGCCGAGGGTAATCCGGTCAAAATTCTTCCCGGTGGCTTCCATCACCACAAACACCACGGCCAGCGTCAACGGCACAGCGGCCGCCACCACAACGCCGACACGCCAGCCCATGCTGAGAAAACACACCAGCATCACCACGAGCAGTGCGACGAAGAACTTGACCATGAACTCGCCGACGGCCGAGTCGATATTCACCGCTTGATCGGTGACTTTGGTAAGCGCCATGCCCAGCGGCATGCCCTGGTTGATCTTGACCGTCTCCGCATCCAGCGCCTTGCCGAGGTCCAGGCCGTTCCAGCCCTCGCGCATCACGATCCCCAGCAGCAACGCCTCTTCACCGTTGTTACGCACGAGAAAGGTTTTGGGATCTTCGTAACCCCGTTCGATCGTCGCCACATCAGAGAGCTTGAGCGTGCGTCCCTGGAGCGTAATAGGTGTGTCGCGAATCTTCTGCAGCTTGTCGAAGGCGCCATCCAGGCGCAGGAACACTTCGGGCCCTTGGGTTTCAATGGAACCTGCGGGCGTGAGCACATTCTGATTGTTCAGTGCGGCAAAAATGTCCTGAGGCGATACGCCCAGGGTGGCCAGGCGATCATGGGAAAACGAGACAAAGATACGTTCGGGCTGCTCCCCGATGATATTGACCTTCTTCACACCCGGCACATGCAGCAGGCGCTGGCGCAACGATTCGGCATCGCGCACCAACAGGCGCTGTGGCTCGCCTTTGGCTTTCAGGGCAAACAGGGCGAATGTCACGTCCGAGAATTCGTCGTTGACCATCGGCCCTATGACACCGGCCGGTAGTTTTATCGCCTCATCATCGAGTTTTTTACGGGCCTGATAGAACTCCTCCTGCACCTGCGACGGCGGCGTGCTATCGAGCAATGACAGCATCGTGAACGCCAGGCCTGGGCGGGTATAGGTTTCCGAGCGGTCGTACCACTTCAGCTCCTGCAGGCGTTTTTCAAGGGGTTCCGCGACCTGGTCCTGCATCTCCTGGGCCGTCGCCCCCGGCCACGCGGTGATGACCGTCAACTGCTTGACCGTAAAAGGAGGATCTTCCGCACGTCCCAACTGGAAGAAGGACAGGATGCCCGCAACGGCAATCAGGAAGATCAAGAACACCGTGATCGAACGCTCGCGTACGGCGAGCGCCGAAAGATTGAAACGCCCTTCGCTCATGGATGCGTCCCCGCAACCGTGGCGTCATCCTGTTGAGCCAGCCGCACCGCTTCGCCATCGCGCAGCAGGTGGGCGCCCAAGGCAACGACAGGCTCACCTTCCTTGAGGTCGCCTGCAACGCGGGCCGAGTCGTCGCTCAAACCCAGGACCTGGACAGGTCGCCAGGTCACCTTCGCGGGTGTCCCGGCGATGACCCACACCCCTGCCCCCTTGCCTGGGTTATAAATGGCCGCAATGGGCACTTGCAACACCGGCCCCTGAGCCGCGCCTTCGGCAATCCTGAGGGTGACGGTCGAACCAATCGGTGCATTCGCCAGCGCGCCCTCCAGCACATACCGCGCCTCGAAGGTGCGAGTCATACGGTCCGCCGCGTCCGACAGCAGCCTGAGCCTTGCAGTAACAGCGCCGGTGGTACTGCCATAAAGTGTCGCTTGCGCAGAAGACCCGGCTGCCGGGCGCACGGTCTCGGGCAGATGCACGATCGCTTCGCGCTGCCCTGCCCTCGCGAGCCGAACCACCGGCTGCCCCGGGCTGACGACTTGCCCAGGCTCGGCGAGCGTCTCCACCACGACGCCGTCGGTATCGGCGACCAACACCGCGTAACCCGAAGCATTGCGGGCGACGTCAGCCTGCGCTTGCGCGGCGCCCAGTTGCGCCTTGGCGGTATCGGCCGCCGCTTTGATCTGGTCATAGGCCGATGCAGAGATCGCGCCTGCAGCGACCAGGTCACGGTAGCGCGCTTCGTCATCCGCGGTCTGCTTGGCTCGGGCTTTCGCGGCAATGACTGACTCTTGTTGTGCCCGCGCCTGTAAACCCAGGTCAATCGGGTCGAGGCGCATGAGCGGCTGGCCACGCTTGACGGTCTGGCCGGTGTCAACCAGACGCTCAAGGATCTTGCCGGACACCCGAAAGCCCAAATCGCCCTGAGTACGGGCAGCGACCACCCCGGTGAATGAACGCGAGATCGCGGAGGAACCCTGAACGGCTGCCGACCTCACCAGCGGGGGCTGCGTGCGCGGATCTTCAGCGGTGGATGAGTCGCCACATGCCGTCAGGACAAGCGGCAACAAGCAAGCGGCAATAGGGACAGGTCGAAGCCGGCGCATAGATTCCCGTGACTCAATAATAGAATGGAAATCATAGTTTTCAGCTTGTGACTATCTTTGTCAATCGTCACAAACTGCGGACGGCTTCTTCCGTATGGACCTACTGAACTTGTTGATTAGCGTGAATTGACAAGTAGTGACTATAAAGTACGATGGTCACAAGACATTTGGCTCAAGGAATCTCAATGCCCTCCCCTCGCCCCCTTGCTCTTTTGATGAGCGCCAGCCTTATGGTCGGTTGCTCGGTCGGTCCGGACTACCAACGACCGAACCCTGCGCTCCCCGAGCGATATATGGGCCAGGCCGCGATTGAACACAGGCCGAGTCCCACGCAGGCCAGCCTGGTCGCGTGGTGGAGAAGCTTTGGGGATCCCCAGCTAGCCGACTTCGTCGCTAAAGCCCTTGCGCAGAACCTGGACCTGGCACAAGCGGCGGCGCGAGTCACGCAAGCGCGGGCAGGACTGGGCGCTGCCAATGCCGCTTTACTGCCCTCGGGAAACATCAGTGGTCAGGCCGCGCGCTCCTATCAGTCCGTCGAGACGCCACTGGGCCAGGTGTTGAATTCAACCCCTGGCTTTGATCGATACGCAAGCGCCTACGAGCTCAACCTTGATGCGAGCTGGGAGGTGGATGTGTTTGGCGGCCTGCGACGCGGGCGCGAGGCCGCACTGGCGGAGTACCAGGCCTCCGAGGCCGGCGCTGCCGCCACACGCCTGGCCATCGCGGCGCAGACGGCTGATATCTACATCACGGTCCGGGGATTGCAGGCCCGGCTGGACATCGCCAACCGACAAGTCAAAACCCAGGAGCAACTGTTGGAAAAAGTCCAACTGCTCTACGGCAAAGGCCTCGCCGCCAGCTATGAGGTTCGCCAAACGCAGGGCGCGCTGGCGCAAGTCCAGGCGACAGTACCGGCCCTGCGAACCGGCCTGGATGCCGCCATGAACGCCCTTGATGTGATCCTCGGCACACCTCCTGGCACACATCGAAGACAATTGGCGAGTCAGGGCACGATTCCTCTGGCGCCGCAACTGAACGACACAGGAACGCCTGCCGATCTGCTGCGCCGCCGGCCAGATCTGATTGTGGCTGAGCGCCGCCTTGCGGCCTCCAACGCACGCATTGGTGAGGCCACTGCGGAGTATTACCCGAAGTTTTCACTTGGCGCATTGCTCGGCAGCGCCACGGCCGTATCCGGCGGCAACCTGTTTACCAGTGGTGCCAGCCAGTCGGCCGGCGTCCTGGGGCTGCGCTGGAGGCTTTTCGATTTCGGCCGCATAAACGCCCGGATTGATCAAGCCAAGGGGCAGGAAGCCGAAGCGCTCGCCGCTTACCGTCAGTCGGTACTGCGTGCCACCGAGGATGTCGAAAACGCCTTCTCCGCACTGGTGAACCGGGAGGCCCAGGCAACCACCCTCACCACAGGCGAAGACGCTCTGACACAGGCCCGCCAATCGTCGTTCACGGCCTATGAAAAGGGTACAGCCAGCCTGATTGATGTTCTGCACGCCGACGAGACCTTGCTACGGGCGTCCGACGCACGCGCGCAAGCTCAAACAGAATCGGCGCGGGCGGCGGTCGCCGCCTTCAGAGCGCTCGGCGGTGGCTGGCAAGAAGCGCCTGAACGCCAGCCTGTGGCGACTCGATAAGGCAGGCCCATTCACCGTGATGCGCTCCAAACGACCGGAAGCAATGCCCCACTTCCGGCCGATGTATGGAACACCCGCCAATCAGAACCGATAACTGACCGATGCCCCAAGGCCGTTCGCGCTGTTTTTATACTTGGAACTGTATGCGCCCCGGGTCGCGGAGACGTGGTTGATCTGGACACTCTCTTCCCACAGGTAAGAATAAGCGACATCGATCGTGACGTTGTCTGCCGGGGTCCAGCCTGCCCCGACGCTGAACACCTTACGGTCGCCCGTAGGGATGCGTGGCCCTCGATCAGTGTTATTGGTGGGTGACTGATCGACCGAAAAGCCGGAACGAAGCACCCACTGGTCATTGAGCTTGTACGCCGCGCCGATCGCGTGAGCCCAGGTATCGTGCCAGTTCTGCTGTTCGGTGACGGAACCCAGTTGAGCATTCAACACAGCAGGCAATCCCCTGGTCTCGCTGGTCAATTCCTTGAACCGACTCCACCGAGTCCAGGTGCTCCCTGCGTACAGGGTCCAGTCGTCATCCAGTTGATGAGTCATCGACATATCCACGGATTCTGGCGTGTCCACTTCCAACGAAGCGTCATAGCTGCGGCCGTTCACCCCCAGCACACTGAAGAGCCCGTCAGTGACCTTGGTCTTGGCATCCAGGCGGTAGCTGACCTTGGAATGGTAGGTCACCCCCAGACGTGTTCGGTCTGTAGCCTGCACCAAAATACCGACGTTGAAACCCAGAGCCGTGTCATCCCCGGTACTTTTGAGCTTCCCATCATTGCGGCCGGGGCTGAGCGGATTGGGCACCATTGCAGACAGCTCACCGCTGATGCGGTTGATGGTGGGACCGAACCCCATCGACACTTTATCGTTGAAGGCATAGCTGACGGTGGGCTGAAACGTAAGGGTCGTCACCTCGCTTTTGTTGGCGTAGTAGCGGCCGGCAAAACCGCTGCCGTAATCGGTCATCAGACCAAACGGCACATAGAACCCCACGCCGAAAGCCCAATGCTCATCAATCGGCTTGACGTAGTACCCCATCGGCACCGTGGTCACCGGCACCATGTCGCCGTCTTCCTGACCACCGAATGTACTGCGCGTGTGGCTTATATCGGACTTCGCGAACAGCGTCGCGCCGCCCACGCTGACCTGCTCGCTTTTCAAGCGCGCCATGCCCGCCGGGTTACCGAAGACGGTGCTCGCATCCTCGGCAGAAGAAGAACGACCGGCGAACCCGGAGCCCATCCCACTGATGCTCTGTTCGTTGAGCGCAAAACCGCTGGCCAACACACTGGAAGAAGCAAGCACGACAGCCAGCCCAAGCGGACTTTTGAGGAGGATTTTTTTCATTATTAGCGCTCTTCGTTCAACATCGAAAGGAATCAGCAGGAGGGGTTCTGTAAGTGCCCCTTTTAGACTGACACGCCATGCTTATTCAAGTGACTAATTATGTCAATGGTCACGGTCCGTGCGAATATTTTCTGCACGGGTTCATCGATGGCTGAACGCGAGGCTAGAGATGGGCTATTTGGACCTTCACATAAGGATTGCGAGGCTGGCGCAGCAAGGCGTCATGGCATGAGGCTACGCAGGATCAGGTTCGAGGTAAGGGTCGGGGCTGTCTCAACGAAGTCGAGATTGTATTGAAGCAGCAAAGGGTTGACGAAAGGCCGCAATGCAAAATGTATGGAGTCTACCGTTTCATCCAGTGGTGTCTTGCGTTCAAATTCGCCGCTTTCCCGCCCTTCACGCACGATTTGCAGCACGAAGCGCTTGATCTGGGCGTCGTATACCTGCGAACTCGGCCAGCTCTCCGATGCGGCAAACGCCGCGATATCGTAGAGTTTTCGGTCATTGAAGAACAGGCTTACACCCGTGGAAATCAACGTTTTGACCAGGCGTCGAAAGCGCTCTGTCGACGAAATACCCTCAGCGTCTATGGCCTGTTCGACCGCCGCAACAATTTCAGCCAGGCAGTTGGCGCAGATAGCTTCCCCAATCGCTTGCTTGGAATCAAAAAACTTGTAGATGTAAGCCTTGGAAAAACCAATAGCTTTAGCCAGGTCGGAGACCGTGGTTTTGCTGTAGCCATACTGGCTGAAATGCTGGTTGGCGGCGGAGACAATCTGATCGCGAATGTCATGATCGGCTGGGCCGCGAACGCCGCGCGAGGAAATAGAGGGTTGGTTCATGGCTGTAGCTTACGCACCCGCGTCGGGATTGACAATCCAGTGACCCTATTGGGAAAAGGTCATGAAAGTTTCTCAAATCACATCAAGGGGCGCGCATGCGGATCAGATTCAGTTGAACCTCCGTCACTTGGATGGACTCCCAAACCTGAATCCAGGAGAAACCTATGACCCATACAGCTTTGGTTGTGGGCGCCAGCGGCATCGTCGGCAGCGCCATCACTCAGTTACTCATCGACAACAACTGGCAGGTCGCCGCGCTGTCCAGGCACCCGTCTCAGGCGCCAGGCGTGATACCTGTCGCGGCAGACCTACAGGATCCTGCTTCGCTGGAACAGGCGCTCGCGGGGTTGAAACCTACGCATGTGTTCATTACCACATGGTCACGGCAAGCCACGGAAGCCGAGAACATTCGCGTCAATGCCGCCATGGTTCGCAACGTACTAACCGCCATCCGGCCGGCCAAAAGCGTCGAGCACGTAGCGTTAGTGACTGGCCTGAAACACTATCTCGGCCCATTCGAGGCCTATGGTAAAGGCAGCCTCCCGCACACACCGTTTCGCGAAGATCAGCCTCGTCTGGATATCGAAAACTTCTACTACGCCCAGGAAGACGAACTCTTCGCCGCGGCTGAACAGGACGGCTTCACCTGGAGCGTTCATCGCCCGCATACCGTCACCGGGGTTGCCGTGGGCAACGCGATGAACATGGCCACCACCCTCGCCGTCTATGCCTCGATTTGCAAACACACCAATCGTCCCTTTGTATTTCCCGGTTCACGCGTGCAGTGGGACAGCCTCACCGATATGACGGATGCACGGCAGTTGGCCAAACAACAATTGTGGGCGGCCACCACGCCGGCTGCGGCCAATCAGGCATTCAACGTCACCAACGGCGATGTGTTTCGCTGGAAATGGATGTGGGGCCGCATCGCCGACTACTTCGACGTGTCCGCTGCCGATTATCCCGCTTCACCCTCCCCCCTTGAGCAGCAGATGGCTGACGATCAGGCCGTGTGGACGCAAATAGTCGCGGAACGTGGGCTGAAAGAATCCGATATCAGCCGCCTGATATCTCCCTGGCATACCGATGCAGACCTGGGTCGACCCATCGAAGTTGTCACGGATATGTCGAAGAGCCGTGCCCTGGGCTTCACCGCCTACCAGGCGAGCGATCAAGCGTTTTTCGACGTGTTCGACCAACTACGCGAGAGACGCTTGATACCCTAGGTCGCTGCTGGACAGATAGTCTGATCAGCGAGTAATCATCCCGGCAGCTTGTTCGGTGGCTTCAGTCGTGCGAGTTGCCAGCTTGCGAACTTCGTCGGCAACCACCGCGAAGCCACGACCTGCCTCACCCGCGCGCGCGGCCTCGATCGCCGCGTTCAGCGCCAGGAGGTTGGTCTGGCTGGCAATGCTCTGAATCGTCCCAACGATCTGCGACAATTGAGCGATGTTTTCCTCAAGCGTGCGCTGATGCTTGACCTCTGCTTGTCGTAGAGCCTCCTGCTCATGCTGCAAATGGACATCCACCAGTGCACCGACTACCCGAAGCGGTAAGCCTGCGGGGTCGCGCCGAGTCTGACCTCTGGCTCTGAACCATCGATACTCGCCGCTCTTCATTTTCAAGCGGTACTCGATATCAAAGGGCGTTTTACCGGATCGGTCATTCAGGTGAGCACCAAAAGCGTTGAGGCTTCGCTCCTTATCGTCCGGGTGCAGCCTGGATGCCCAGCTGTCCAGGACATCCGGGAACTCCTCCACGGTTTCAAATCCGAGCAGTCGCCGGAACTGGGGAGACCACCAGAACGGGTTCTTTGGATTTACCGGGTCTCCCGCGATGACTTCCATATCCCACAACCCGTCCGAGAGCATCTCCCTGGCCAGTTCAAACCGGGTGATGATGACGTCGTGCTCCTGGTCGCGCTCAAGCTGATCATGAATATCCCGCAGAGACCCCGCTACGCGTATGGGCATCCCGCGATCATCGCGCAGGGTTTCTCCCTGGGCATAGAACCAACGGTACGAACCGTCCTTCATCGCCAGCCGATTTTTCACCTTGTAGGGTGTATTCCCGGACTTATCGTTCAGATGGCGGGCAAACGCATCAAGCGTGGCTTGTTTGTCCTGCGGATGCAGGCGATCGGCCCAACTGGCCAAGACATTTGGGAAATCGCGTTCATCTCTGAACCCCAGCAGGTTTCGCAATTGCTGAGACCACCAAAAACGATTTCTAGGATTCACCGGGTCGCCGGCGACGACCTCCATATCCCATAGCCCCTCGCTGGAAGCTCGGTTCACAAGATCGAACCGGATTTCATGGGCTGAAGCGGACGACGCTGCCTCGGAAAGCATCTCACGGGCTGCTTCCAATTCACGCTCAAGCTCATCTATACGAGACTTGGAGTCGCGATCAAGTGAGTCAAAAACCCTCCAGGCATCCAGCACTGCAGCGCTTTCAGCGCACCCGTCTACCTGTGGCGGTACACCACGAGTGATTGCAGCTACCAGTTGTTGAATCGCGCGGCGATCACGGCGCAGGTTGAAGAAGATAGTCATGACGATTGGACTCATAAATATTACGGGCCCGATCCATGGCACCTTGCCAGCTATATCGTCATGAATGAAAAAAACTGTACATGATTTTCAATTTGTACACGTTTTTCTCACGATTCCAGGCCTTGGTTGGCCCCATCAATGGCCGAGACTCCCTTCTTTATTGATAAGTATCCGTCTCCTCAGCGGGATAAAACTCGCCCTCCTTCCCCATTTCTTTCAGCCGCTCACGCACAATTGCCTCAACGCTGGCCACGGCAGCTTGATCGTCAGGGTCGACCAGCTGCAAGCATAGACGTCGGATATTCTGATCGTGGGTGCCCTCGCTCATCATTTCGTGAGTGAAGGCTTGTTCGCCGCGCCACAGGCATAGTTGGGTATGCGTCCCACCGAGCCATATTTCGTTGATGGACTCAAGGTCGGTGGTAGTCAGTTTATCGACGGTGATTGTCTTATCCATTGCGCTGTACCTTAAACATAAGTTGATACAGGTAGACTTAAAGGTGCAGTGGGTCGTTCCAAATGATAGGTGGGTCAGCGTCGGACCAGCGCACTGCAAGACCTGGCGTGCAACGCAGGTACGGCTAACAGACTCTGGAGGTAGCATGGTGGATAGAAATCGAATTGCAGAGGTCGTTCAGGACTTTGAATCGTCAATTTGGCGCAAGGCTAATTGGCTGAATAAACCGAACCTTTACCAAACCTTCACTGACGGTTCCCTGGAGGTAGTGACCGGCGCCCAAACCGACTTTTGGCGCGAAACGCACTACGGATTCATACGCGATAGCGGGCATTTCCTGGGATTTGCTACTTCAGCAGCCTTTACGGCCCAGGTCAGAGTCAACGCTGACTTTCGCGAGTTGTACGATCAAGCAGGCATTATGGTCCGGCTCGATGAGAGGACTTGGCTCAAGGCAGGCATGGAAAACAATGACGGAACGCCGATGATCAGCAGCGTGCTGACCCAAGGCCAGTCGGACTGGGCGCCTGGCTGCTTCCCCGGCAACCCGAACGATTTTTGGCTTCGCATCACCGTTTCCGAGGGTGCGCTGCGCTTGCAGTATTCAACAGATGGGGTGACTTGGCCATTGCTCAGGCTTGCACCTTTTCCAGAGGCGAAAACCTATACGGTTGGTCCCATGTGCTGCACACCGCAGCGCCAGGGTTTGAAGGTCAAGTTTTCTGAGTGGTCTTTAAGCCAGCCTCTCGGGCGAGATCTGCATGATTTGAGCTAGGCGTCAGCGCCAGAACATCTACGCCGGACAGTGGAACGACTGCGCGCTTGTTCCTCGGATGGCAGAACTCATCCCATCCCTGTCACTACCTTGTCCCCCTGTCCGACACCCACGCCTGCTTACCCTACAAGATCTTGTAGTCGCTAAGCCCCCACAAGTCCTCTATAAAAAACCGCACTTTCCCCGCCTCAAGGAACACCCTGCCATGCACATGGAAGAGCATACGCTGAGCGCTATGAGCGACGAGCTTAAACTTATGCTGGGCCGCTTTCGGCATGAACAATTCGTCGAGAAACTGGGATGGCGATTGCCTATACCGCCGCATCAGGCCGGTTATGAATGGGATCAATACGATACCGAGTACGCTCGCTACCTGTTGGCCTTCAACGAACAGCGATCAATCGTAGGCTGCGCCCGTCTCATACCCACCACGCTCCCCAACCTGCTGGAAGGCGTCTTCAGCCATACCTGCGCCGGCACACCGCCCAGGCATGCTGCCATCTGGGAAATGACGCGCTTCACCACTTGCGAGCCGCAACTGGCCATGCCTTTGTTCTGGGAAACCCTCAAGACCGCGAGCCTGGCGGGCGCCGATGCCATCGTCGGTATCGTCAACAGCACGATGGAACGCTATTACAAAATCAACGGGGTCAACTACGAACGCCTGGGGCCAGTCATCACTCACCAGGACGAAAAAATCCTCGCCATCAAGCTATCGGCTCACCGTGAACACCACCGTGGGGCCCGCTTACCTTCAGCCTTCATGTCCGAGGACTTATTAAAGCGCAGCGCTTGATATAACGGCCAAGTCGACCTTGCACACCGATGACCCTCAGATATAGCCCAGCGCAACGGCGTAAGACACCGCCTGCACGCGGTTGCTGGCGCCGATCTTGCGCTGGATGTTGCGGTGATGGTAGTTCACGGTATCGGCGCACACGCCCATGATCACGCCAATTTCCTCCGAGGTTTTGCCATCCGCAGTCCAGCGCAGCACATCACATTCGCGTTCGCTGAATTCCACATCGGTGTTGAACACACGAATGTCACCCTCCAGCGCGGAAATTTTCTCCAGGGCCGCAGCCGCAAACGCTTTGGTTACAGGCTTCAATGCTTCGAATTCCTGAAGACTGATGGCGTTGTCCTTACGTGCCAGGCTCAACACCCCGACACGTCCCTGGGTGTTGAACGAAGGCTGGGCCAGGCCATGGCACAGATTCGAGTCGTTGGCTTCAGACCACAGGCCCGGGCAGTCCCGGAACAACTCGTTGCTCCACAAAATGGGAGCCGACGACACCTTGCTGTGTTTTACCGTGGGGTCGATCTTCGCGTAGTTTGCGGATTGGTAGCGCTGTATCCAGTGCTGGGGGTAATTGCCGTACATATACGTCTTGGGCCGCATGAACGGCGTCGCGCTGCACATGCCATAGGCAAAAAAATCAAACCGCAGTTCCCGCAAAGCCCTCAATGCAACAACTGTGAACTCCTCCATGTTTATGGCTTGTGCAAAAATACTGTAAAAATAAGCATCCCACCCCAACAACTGTCCTAATTCCATTTTGAACACCTATAACACTCCAGGGAAGTGGAGAGACTAAACCAAACTGAACGCCTGTCAACACACAAGATCATGCGCCATAGACTGCTTCGCACTAGCGACATATTTTTTATGTCTAACTCAACTAACTAGCCTTAAGCCACTACCTCTCAGCCGATCAAGAACTCCGCCCTTCATAATAATGCAACACTCCATCCGACCGCTTCCAAAGCGCCCCACTCCTGCTGAGCCACTACAAGATCTGGTAGTTCCAGGCCCCGGAAATGCGGGTGTATAAACAACACCGCACAAAACAGCCCCAAAGGCACAACTGTTAAATATTGTTCAATTTTGTCATGCGCAACTAACTAATTATTTAATTGCTTTTTAAGAAACACAATCAACTAAGGAGAACAGCGCCCATGCCTGCTTCACTTCTACTTGGCGGCTTTAATGATCAGCTTGAGCTTCGCCGGAAAAACCGCGCAACTGTCGATCTGTACATGCGCACCAACGGCGAAGATCGTCTGCGCCGGCATGAGTTGTTCACTCCGGATGGCAGTGGCGGCTCCTGGAACACCGAAACCGGTGAACCGCTTGTTTTTAAAGGCCACGCCAAACTGGCCGCGCTCGGCGTGTGGCTGCACCAGTGCTTCCCGGACTGGCAGTGGCACAACGTGCGGGTGTTCGAGACCGACAACCCCAACCACTTCTGGGTGGAGAGTGACGGTCGCGGTACCACTCGAGTCCCTGGTTATCCAGAGGGGCATTGCGAAAACCATTACATCCATTCCTTCGAACTGGACAACGGCAAGATCACGCAAAACCGTGAATTCATGAACCCGTTTGAACAACTTCGCGCCTTGGGCATCCCGGTGCCAAGCATCAAGCGTGAAGGTATCCCCGCTTCATAAAACCCTCTATTCATTGGAGTTTGAACATGCCTGATAGCGCCGTGCAACAACTCACCGCTGACGATACTGAACTGCGTCGCAAGAACCGCGCCACGGTTGAACAATACATGCGTACCAAAGGCCAGGACCGCCTGCGCCGGCATGAACTCTTTACCGAAGACGGTTCAGGCGGCTTATGGACCACGGACACCGGTGCACCGATTGTCATCAGCGGCAAAAGCAAACTGGCCGAACATGCAGTCTGGTCACTCAAATGCTTTCCTGATTGGGAATGGTACAACGTCAAGGTATTTGAAACCGATGACCCCAACCATATCTGGGTCGAGTGTGATGGCCACGGCAAGATTCTCTTTCCAGGTTACCCGGAAGGTTATTACGAGAACCACTTCCTGCACTCATTCGAACTGCAAGACGGCAAAGTAAAACGCAATCGCGAATTCATGAATGTATTTCAACAATTGCGCGCCCTGGGTATTCCAGTGCCGCACATCAAGCGTGAAGGCATTCCTGCCTGAGCCTTTGGGAGAGTGATCGCATCATGGAAGACTTACTGAAACGGGTTCTACAGTGTGAAGCGGTCCAGCAGCCTCAATGGAGCGAACCCTCGCAATTGCATGATGCGCAGGCCTACCTCAGGGACAGCGCGTCACTGATTCGCGTCGAAGACATTCTGGTATTGCGCGCCACGCTGGCCAGGGTGGCGGCGGGCGAAGCGATGATCATCCAGTGCGGTGACTGCGCCGAGGACATGGATGAAAGCGCTTGCGATCATGTGATCCGCAAAGCCGCGATGTTGGACATTCTGGCCGGCGCGTTCCGGCTGGTGACCCGGCAACCGGTGGTGCGGGTGGGACGGATCGCCGGGCAGTTCGCCAAGCCGCGCTCCAACCACAGTGAACGCATTGGCGATGTCGAGTTGCCGGTATACCGCGGCGACATGGTCAACGGTCGCGAGGCCGTCCACGGCCATCGCCAGCACGATGCGCAGCGCCTGGTACGCGGCTATCACGCCGCTCAGGACATCATGGGGCACCTGGGATGGAAGGAGCCGTCCGGCGAGATGCAGCTCACCGGCTCCCCGGCCTGGACCAGTCACGAGATGCTGGTGCTCGACTACGAACTGCCGCAAGTGCGCCAGGATGAACAGGGCCGGATATTTCTGGGCTCCACCCACTGGCCGTGGATCGGCGAACGTACCCGCCAGTTGACGGGCGCTCACGTCGCGCTGCTCAGCGAAGTGCTCAACCCGGTGGCCTGCAAGGTCGGCCCGGATATCACCCGGGACCAGCTACTGAGCCTGTGCGAGCGCCTGGACCCCAGGCGCGAACCCGGCCGGCTGACCCTGATTGCCCGCATGGGCGCCCACAAGGTTGCCGAACGCCTGCCACCGCTGGTTGAGGCGGTGCGCCATGCCGGCCACAAGGTGATCTGGCTCAGCGACCCGATGCACGGCAACACCATCGTCGCGCCCTGTGGCAACAAGACCCGCATGGTGCAGACCATCACCGAGGAAATCAGTGCCTTCAAACAGGCCGTGATCTCGGCCGGTGGCGTGGCCGCCGGCCTGCATCTGGAAACCACCCCCGATGACGTCAGCGAGTGCGCCTCCGATGCTGCCGGCCTGAGCCAGGTGGCCAGCCGCTATAAAAGCCTGTGCGACCCGCGCCTGAACCCAGGGCAAGCCATTACTGCGGTGATGGCCTGGCAGGCCTGCCCTCCTCCCTCTTTTGCATCCCTTTGACTGGAGTTCGTCGCCATGACCGGCATTCCATCGATCATCCCTTACGCTCTGCCTACCACCCACGACCTGCCTTCCAATCTTGCGCAATGGCACATCGACCCCGAACGCGCCGTGCTGTTGGTGCACGACATGCAGCGCTACTTCCTGCGCCCCTTGCCGCAGGCCCTGCGTGACGAAGTCGTGGGCAATGCCGCCCGCGTTCGCAAATGGGCTGCCGACAACGGCGTGCCCGTGGCCTACACCGCCCAGCCGGGCAGCATGAACGAGGAACAACGCGGGCTGCTCAAGGATTTCTGGGGGCCGGGCATGAAGGCCAGTCCTGCCGACCGCGAGGTCGTCGACGCACTCACTCCCAGGCCCGGTGACTGGCTGCTGACCAAGTGGCGCTATAGCGCGTTCTTCAACTCCGACTTGCTGCAACGCATGCACGCCAGCGGGCGCGATCAGTTGATCCTGTGTGGCGTGTATGCACATGTCGGGGTATTGATTTCCAGCGTGGATGCGTATTCCAACGATATCCAACCTTTCCTGGTTGTCGACGCCATCGCCGATTTCAGCAAGAAGCACCACTGGATGGCCATGGAATATGCCGCCAGCCGTTGCGCCATGGTCATCACCACCGATGAGGTGGTGCTATGAGCCAAGCCGCCGCCCGCCTCATGGAACGCATCCTGCAACCGACGCCCGAACCGTTTGCCCTCCTGTACCGTCCGGAATCCAGCGGCCCCGGGCTGCTGAATGTGCTGATCGGCGAAATGACGGAGCCACAGGTGCTGGCCGATATCGACCTGCCCGCCCCCTCGATCGGCGCCCCGCGCCTGGATGTACTGACGCTGATTCCCTACCGCCAGATCGCCGAACGTGGCTTCGAGGCGGTGGACGATCAGTCGCCGTTGCTGGCGATGACGATTACCGAGCAGCAATCCATCGGCATCGAGCAATTGCTGGGGTTACTGCCCAACGTGCCAATCCAGCTGAACAATGAACGCTTCGACCTCAGCGACGCCCGCTACGCCGAGATCGTCAGTCAGGTGATCGACAACGAAATCGGCTCCGGGGAAGGCGCCAACTTCGTGATCAAGCGCACTTTTCTGGCGGAGATCAGCGAGTACGGCCCGGCCAGTGCGCTGTCGTTCTTTCGGCATCTGCTGGAGCGCGAGAAAGGCGTCTATTGGACTTTCATCATTCACACCGGCAGCCGCACCTTCGTCGGCGCATCCCCCGAACGCCACATCAGCGTCAAGGATGGGCTCGCGGTGATGAACCCCATCAGCGGCACTTACCGCTACCCGCCCGCAGGCCCCGACCTGGCAGAGGTCATGGACTTCCTGGCCGACCGCAAGGAAGCCGATGAACTGTATATGGTGGTCGATGAAGAGCTGAAAATGATGGCGCGTATTTGCGAAGACGGCGGGCATGTCCTCGGCCCTTACCTGAAGGAAATGACGCACCTGGCGCACACCGAGTACTTCATCGAAGGCAAGACCCGTCGCGATGTGCGCGACATCCTCCACGAGACCCTGTTCGCCCCCACGGTCACCGGCAGCCCGCTGGAAAGCGCCTGCCGCGTGATCCGGCGCTATGAGCCGCAAGGCCGCGCGTACTACAGCGGCATGGCCGCGCTGATCGGCAGCGACGGCAAAGGCGGACGCTCCCTGGACTCGGCGATCCTGATTCGCACCGCCGACATCGATGACAGCGGCCAGGTACGGATCAGCGTGGGTTCGACCATCGTGCGTCACTCCGAACCGATGACCGAAGCCGCCGAGAGCCGGGCCAAGGCGGCTGGCCTGATCGCCGCGCTGAAAAACCAGACGGCCTCGCGCTTCGGCGACCATCTGCAGGTGCGCGCGGCATTGGCCAGCCGCAATGCCTACGTCTCGGATTTCTGGTTGATGAACAGCCAGCAACGGCAACAGATCCAGGCCGACTTCAGCGGTCGCCAGGTGCTGATCGTCGACGCCGAAGACACGTTCACCGCGATGATCGCCAAACAGCTGCGGGCGCTGGGCCTGGTGGTGACGGTGCGCAGCTTCAGCGACGAGTACAGTTTCGACGGTTACGACCTGGTGATCATGGGCCCTGGTCCTGGCAACCCGAGCGAAGTACAACTGCCGAAAATCAATCATCTGCATGTGGCCATCCGCTCCCTGCTCAGCCAGCAGCGGCCGTTTCTCGCGGTGTGCCTGAGCCATCAGGTGCTGAGCCTGTGCCTGGGCCTTGAGTTGCAACGCAAGGCTATTCCCAACCAGGGCGTGCAAAAGCAGATCGACCTGTTCGGCAGCGCCGAACGGGTGGGTTTCTACAACACCTTCGCGGCGCGCAGCGACAGTGACCGCCTGGACGTCGACGGCATCGGCAGCGTCGAGATCAGCCGCGACAGCGAGACCGGCGAGGTCCATGCGCTGCGTGGGCCGTCATTTGCCTCCATGCAGTTTCATGCCGAGTCGCTGCTGACCCAGGAAGGCCCGCGCATCATCGCCGACCTGCTGCGACATGCCCTCATCCACACCACGGTCGACAGCAGCGTTTCGGCCGCCGGGAGATAAACCATGCACCACTACGTCATCATCGACGCTTTCGCCAGCGTCCCGCTGGAAGGCAATCCGGTCGCGGTGTTCTTTGACGCCGACGATTTGCCGCCCGAGCAAATGCAGCGCATCGCTCGGGAAATGAATCTCTCGGAGACCACCTTTGTGCTCAAGCCGCGCAACGGCGGGGATGCACTGATCCGGATCTTCACACCGGTCAACGAACTCCCCTTCGCCGGACACCCGTTGCTGGGTACGGCCATCGCCCTGGGCGCGCATACCGACAACCACCGGCTGTACCTGGAAACCCGCATGGGCACCATCGCCTTTGAGCTGGAGCGCCAGAACGGCAGTGTCATCGCCGCCAGCATGGACCAGCCGATCCCGACCTGGACAGCCCTGGGCCGCGACGCTGAACTGCTCAAGGCCCTGGGGATCGACGCCTCGACCTTTCCCATCGAGATCTATCACAACGGCCCGCGCCATGTGTTTGTCGGCCTGCCGAGCATTGCAGCCTTGTCTGCCCTGCACCCTGACCACCGGGCGCTGGCCAGCTTCCACGACATGGCGATCAACTGCTTTGCCGGCGCCGGACGGCATTGGCGCAGCCGGATGTTTTCACCGGCCTACGGCGTTGTCGAAGATGCAGCCACAGGCTCCGCTGCCGGGCCATTGGCGATTCATCTCGCGCGCCATGGCCAGATAGCGTTCGGCCAGCCCGTGGAGATTTTACAAGGCGTGGAAATCGGCCGCCCGTCACTGATGTTCGCCAAAGCCGAGGGCCGCGCCGAGCAACTGACGCGGGTCGAGGTATCAGGCAACGGTGTTACGTTCGGCCGGGGGACCATCGTGCTATGAACAGCTCACTGCAAGGTCAGCCACTGTTGGGTAAAGGCATGTCGGAGTCCCTCACCGGCACCCTGGATGCGCCGTTCCCCGAATACCAGACACTGCCTGCCGACCCCATGGGTGTGCTGCACAATTGGCTGGAGCGTGCGCGCCGCGTCGGCATCCGCGAGCCCAGGGCACTGGCGCTGGCCACCGCCGACAGCCAGGGCCGGCCCTCCACGCGGATCGTGGTCATCAGCGAAATCAGTGACACCGGCGTGTTGTTCAGCACCCATGCCGGCAGCCAGAAAGGCCGTGAACTGACCCACAACCCGTGGGCTTCGGGCGTGCTGTATTGGCGCGAAACCAGCCAGCAGATCATCCTCAATGGCCAGGCCGTGCGCTTGCCGGACGCCAAGGCTGACGAGGCGTGGCTCAAGCGCCCTTATGCCACGCACCCGATGTCGTCGGTGTCTCACCAGAGCGAAGAACTGCAGGATGTGCAGGCCATGCGCAACGCCGCCAGGCAACTGGCCGACGTGCCAGGCCCGCTGCCGCGTCCTGCGGGGTATTGCGTGTTCGAGTTGCGACTTGAATCCCTGGAGTTCTGGGGCAATGGGCGCGAACGCTTGCATGAGCGGCTGCGGTACGACCGTAGCGAAACCGGTTGGAGGGCGCGGCGTTTGCAGCCCTGAGTCGATTCGACCCAGCCACTGGGTGGGCGCCGGACTAGCGCCCACCCAACACATTATTTATCTCGGAAACCACCCGCCTCGTCGCTTCCTCGATCGACCCTTCATTGCGGCATAAAACCCAACCCTGATCGGCAATCGCGCGTTCGAACGCATGGGTGCAGGCGGCATGTTCTTCCAGGGTGTGCAGCACCGTACTGTTGAGTCCCCGCCGGCGTGCCGCTGCCCTCGTCCATGAGGTCTGCGCGTCAGTGACGACCCCGACATGCAGGTCTGGCACCTGCACATGACGGTCGATGTTCAGTTGCAGAATCTGCGCAAACGGAATCAGCCGGCGAAAGGCTGCGTCAGACGGATACCAGCGGTCAATCAGGATGATGCTGTCGGCTGGCTGCCTGGTCAGTACGTGCCGGGAAATCCAGGCACGGCTGTCCGCGAACCGCTCACACACCGCCCATTCCAGTGCCGGGTTGGGATTTCGGACAAGTTGGTTGACCAGCGCCATGGTTTCACCCCGGTGGGGGTCGCTGTTTTTCTCACAAAGCCGGATCACCTTCTTATGATCGGCCCTCAGCGCTGCCGTCACGCTCTCCAGCAGGGTGGTCTTGCCGGTGCCCTTGGGCCCGTCCAGTGAAACGAACAGCGGGCGACTCATCACTCTCTCGCCATCCTGTTCCGAAACATCAAGCATAGCATCGCAACTGGCTTATCCAGCCATCCCCTGCGGGCTTTCCGGCAACGGCGTCTCGAACCTCAACGCCCAGGCCGCGATCAGACGCTGCGGCGTCCGGCAGGTTTTGCGCTTGAGGACGAAGTTGCGGCACTTTTGCGCAAACTGCTGGCGGTCTTGCACCATGTCCAACTGCATCTGTGCCAGCTCCTGTTCACGGCAGCGTTCAACCTGTTCGATATCCAGCGTGGCTTTACGCGTGCGTGCGTGCAGGTAACGCTCATCGGTCAGCGCGTCGCTGGCCTGTTGCAAAAGCCATAGGCCGAACGCGTGCGGGCAACGCGGTCCGATGTCCTGAATCATGCCGTATTGCCGGGCCTGGAGGGCACTGACGGGCAGGCAGTCTTCGGTGAGCCTGTGCGCGACTTCAGCGCCGACGGCCCGTGGCAGGCTGTAGGTCCAGTATTCGGAACCATACAGTCCCATGCTTTTGTAATGCGGATTCAGGACGACGCCTTCGCGTGCCAACACGATATCGGCGGCCAGCGCGAGCATGACGCCGCCCGCGCCCGCACTGCCGGTCAGCCCACTGATCACCAGTTGCTCAGCGGTCAGAAGCTCCTGGCAGACATCGTCGATGGCTTGAATGTTGGCCCAGGCTTCCAGCCCCGGCACCTGGGCAGCCTGGATGACGTTAAGGTGAACCCCGTTGGAAAAGCTGCCGCGACCGCCCTTGATCAACAGCACCTGGGTGTCTCGCCCCTTGGCCCAGCGCAACGCAGCCACCAGCCGGTGGCATTGTTCAGTGCTCATGGCACCGTTGTAGAACTCAAACGTCAGTTCGCCGACGTGACCGAACTCGCGATAGCGAATCGGTTGATAGGCCTGCGGATTGAACGCCTGTTGAGCGATGGAACTATCGAGCACCGGAACACCGGCCAGGCCCTCGGCCAGGATATGTCGCGCCGGTTGCTTGAAGGTCTCCTCCCCTGGCTGGGCCTTGTGCTTGAGCGAGCCGATCCACAGGCTGTGATCCCCGGTAGCCACCAGCACGGCGTCGTCCTGTACCGCAAGGATTTCTCCCGGCGTGCCCTGACGTGAATCCAGGTGCGCGTCGTACAGGTAATATTGCCCGCCCTGGAGGCTGGCCAACACACCGGGCTGGCCATCGGCGGCATCGATGCTGCGCTTGATGAAGGCTGCGCAATCGAACCAACTGAAGGTGCGGTCAGCCTGGGTCATGTTCGGCTGCAACCGCCCGATAACGCCCGGTTGCGTGTAGTCGAGCGGCACAGGGACGAAGCCCTTGGCGAATTTTTCCACCACGTCGCGGATGCACACCATCGCGGCGTCACTCACCGGGCCATTGTACAACTCGGATTTGCGCACATCGGCAGGCATGTCGAACTCACAGGTCGACCAGATCGGCCCGGCATCCATTTCCTCCACCGCCTGCAGCGCCGTGACGCCCCAGCGCCCGACCTGCCCGGTAATGGCCCAGTCCAGCGCACTGGCGCCACGGTCACCGACAATGCCCGGATGGATGATCACCACCGGGCGACGCGGATGGCTCCACAGTTGCTGTGGCACGCGGTCCTTCAGAAACGGGCAGATCACCAGGTCCGCGCCTGAATCCTCGACCTGCCGACACACCGAGGCCTCATCCGTGAACACCACGACACTGGGGTCATGACCTGCCTGGCGCAACTCCAGCCAGGCCCGTTGGGTCAAACCGTTGAAGGCCGATGATAATAAAAGGATCTTGACTGATCGCATGGCTGACTCTTCCCTGAGAGGTGCGACCAGGGAGGCGCGTTGGACCTTCCTGGTCTTCGATGGAGACCCAAGGCTACAGCGCGAGCCAGCGAGGACACCTGATCAGGATCAATGATGCGCCCTCTATAAACGATGGATTAGCTGATCTTGATAACAACCTTGCCGAACGGGCCGCGCGCCAGATGCTCGTAGGCTTCACGCGCCTGTTCGAAGGGGTAGACGTGATCGATCACCGGGCGGATGTGGTGGGTGTTAAGGAACGCGTTCATCCGATCGAATGACGAGCGTGGGGCGACCGCAATGCCACGGAGTGTCGTTTGGCGGAAGATCAACGGCATCAAGTTCACGTTAGCCGTCTGGCCGGTAAGAAAGCCAATCTGGGCAATGCGGCCACCCACTTTGGTTGCCTGAATGGAGTCGTTGATACCTTCGCCGCCAGCGACGTCCAGAAGCAGGTCTACGCCCATACCGTCGGTGAGTTTCAATACTTCAGCCGCCCAGTCAGGGGTTTTACGGTAGTTGATGCCAGCCATCGCGCCCAGCTCGATGACCGCATCGAGGTTTTCATCGCGGCTGGAAGTGACGATGACCTTGGCACCCAGGGCCATAGCGATTTGCGCGGCAAAGATGGACACGCCGCCGGTGCCCTGGACCAGCACAGTCTGGCCCGCTTCGATCCGGCCGAAATCCACCAGCGAGTACCAAGCGGTCAATGCCGCGATGGGAAGGGTCGAGGCCTCTTCGTCGCTCATGTCATCGGGGGCACGCACTGCGCTGTCTTCATGGATGATCATGAATTCAGCCAGGCCACCCGGCAGTGGTGAGCCGAGGCAGTAGTCTGGTTCGTCGTGGGCAGGCATGCCGTCGATCCAGCGCGAGTACAGGTGCGAGTTGACACGGTCGCCTACGGCGAATCGGCTTACGCCCTCGCCCACGGCCACGACAGTGCCCGCCGCGTCGCTGACAGGGATCAGCGGCTTGGGAACTTTATGCGGCTCATAGATCCCGTCCACAATCGCCTTGTCGCGAAAGTTGAGGGACACAGCGCCGACCCTGACCAGCAGCTCACCGGCCTTGGGGATGGGCGTTTGAGTCTCGCCCTGTTTGAGATGTTCAAGACCAAAATCCTGCAGCAGCCAAGCTTTCATATTCTTACTCCAAGCGATGAGGGGCGCGCCGACAAATTCGGCTGTGCCCAAGCTGGAGGCATTGTTTCTTTCTATGCGCGCTGGATAAACAGCCCTTGAAGCACAAGATTGTTATCAATCCAATTACAATCGAGCTCACTCACGTAACGGTTCAAATAAAGGCCTGACAATGAACATGATCGAGGCGATGGAAATCTACGTGGCGGTGGTTGAGCAAGGCAGCTATACCCGCGCTGCCGAGTCACTGAGGCTTCACCGGCCCGCGCTTTCCAAAGCGATTCAGAATCTTGAACAGGAACTCAACGTCCAGCTTTTGCATCGCACGACCCGCAGGATCCACGTAACGCCTGAAGGGGAGGAGTTCTATGGTCGATGCAAGCAACTGCTGGCCGATCTGTCTGAGACGGTGGCGTGGTTTTCACCGGATCGACCTGCCCGGGGAAAGCTCAGGGTGGATGTTCCGGTGACCCTCGCCAAGGCGTTCATCATCCCTTCACTTCCAAAGTTCCGGGCTCTGTATCCGGAAATCGAGTTGATTCTCGGGTCTTCGGATCACCAGGTTGACTTGATCGCTCACGGCGTGGATTGTGCCGTGCGGCTAGGAGAACTTGACTCCTCAAGCCTGATTGCCAAAAGAATCGGCACCGTGTCCATGGTCACCTGCGCCGCGCCGGCCTACCTGGAACAGTACGGCACCCCTACCACCTTTGAAGCGTTATCCGATCACCTTGCGGTCAACTTCCTGATTGATCATCGCCAGCAAATCATGCCCTGGAGGTTTCAAACCGAGGGTCAAAGCCTGACGGTGACATTGAAAAGCGGCATCGTGGTCGATGACTCGCAAGCCTTCCTCAGCTGCGGCTTGGCGGGGTTGGGTATCCTGCAAGGCTTGCGTCCCTCGCTGCAGCCTCACATCGAGTCGGGCGAACTGATTGAGATTCTGCCGGATCTGCACAGCATCCCCAAACCGGTCTCGCTGCTTCTTACCGAGCGCAAATACCGTTCGCCCAAAGTGCGCGCTTTCATGGATTGGCTCGTCGCTGTGTTTGCCGAGAAAGGGCTCGGTTAGCCAGAGTGGCGCGTTCAGTTATCCAGCCATGGCTGATAAGAGCACGCTCACCCGCTACTGGTTTTATTTTGAATCACGGCGCCTGACAGTCATCAAACGAACAGGCCCTGCTCGGGTATCGCCTGTCAATCGTAAGGGAGAAGCGCCCATGTTCGATAAACCGCACTACCTCGTCAGTTTCATCCTCGACAACCAGCCCCAGAGTCGCGCCCTTGACTACGAGGGCGATCTGGACCCGCAACTGGCCGAATCCCTGCTCAGGCAGCGCTTCGCCGAGCTCAAGGATGCGCGGTTGAGTGACGTCCAAGTGCAAAAACGCACTAAACCGGCTGATGAGGGCCACGATATTCCGGGGCACTATCAGCAGCCATAAGTGGCCCTGGTCCCTCCCGAATTCAATCGATGGGACCAATATTGATCGTGCGATCAGCGCCCAGCCCCTCGACCTTGGCGAGGACTTCGCTGGGCGTGCGCGCGGAAAACGTCAGCACATAGCCCATGCCGCTGCCGTCCTCCTCCACCGACGTCACCCACAACTCGACCTCGTCCGCCGCCAGGCCTATGGCATTGCCGATCGAGCGGTTGCGCGCTTCTGAATTGGTGTCGCCCGCTGGGTAGTCGTTCATCTGCAAACCTCCTATACCTGTGAAGACGCTCTTTTCACCATAGACGGCCGACATCCCGCAGGGTTCGTTTTTTTGCCGCGCCAGACGCGCATCTACCGTTCATCACCCGCACCGCGTATTTTTTTAAAACTCGTGGGGTTTGGCTGATCAAAATCAGATGTGGACTATTCACTCATGACTGACGATTGGAGGACTCATGAACCACGCCACCCCGGATTTGCCATGCGCCTGCCCAGGCTGCACTTGCCAGGTGAGCGACGCCGCCCACCATCAACGCGACGGTAAAGCGTACTGCAGCCAGGCATGCGCCGACCGGCATCCAGGCGGACAGCCGTGCCCGAATGCCGAATGCCATTGCGAGTCGAGTGTGAAGGTGCAGGACCGTGCGGTCAGCGATAGCCAGCTCGACGAGGCGATCGAAGAAACCTTCCCGGCCAGCGATCCGATATCCCCTTGATAACGTCTCGGTCCAAATGTGGGAGGGGGCTTGCTCCCGATAGAGGTGTGTCAGTCTCAGTATCTGTAACTGAACCACCGCCATCGGGGGCAAGCCCCCTCCCACATTTGGACCGCGGCTGTCTAGACAACTCTGTAGCGCCCAAGCCTAACCACGATGCGCAGCGAGTCGCTTTTGATCTTGATCTTAGGCGCCCCGTTAAACCACGCTGGCCGAACGCAGGCTTGAATCCGTGGGTAACCCGGCAGGACGCCGGGTTAGCCGCACTGGGCCAGGGATGGCCCATTGCGGCGGCCCACGGATTCAAGCCGGAGAGAGGGCACACCGAGCCTAAGCGAGGTGCCGAGTGGTGGGGCAAGAGCGTTTTGCTTACTTTTGCGCTTTTCAAAAGTGAGCCGCTGTAAAAGCGGAACCATTAGCAGCCGTTACCGCAGAAACGGATATGTACTCGATCTGATCCAATATCCTGGTCGGCCCGGAGGCCGCCATCGGGGGCAAGCCCCCTCCCACAGGGTATCTACACTGTCAGTTGGCTGTTGACAGCGCGCGGCAAAGATCCACAACCTGCACCCTTGCCCGCCCTGCTTTTGAGGCCACCCTTGGACTATTTCGCCGCCCTGACCGCCTTCGTCGAAGCCGCCGAAGGCAACAACTTTTCCCGCGCCGCCGAACGCCTGGGCATCAAGGCGTCCACCGTTTCACGCTACGTGAAGGCCCTTGAGCAGGACCTGGGCATCGCGCTGTTCAATCGTTCCACACGCACCCTGCATCTGACCGAAGGCGGCCAGACATTCTTGACGCACGCCCGCCGAGTGCTCGATGAACTGGAACACGCCAAGGCGGCGACGTCGGCGCTGAACCAACACCCTCGCGGGTTATTGAAGCTCAACCTGCCGCCGGCCTTTGCCCGTCATCATATCCTTCCGGCCCTGAATGACTTTCGGCTGCGCTACCCGCAAATCAGCGTCGAGCTGGTGCTGGACAACGCCCAGGTCAACCTGATTCATACCGGCGTCGATCTGGCCATCCGCATTGGCGCGCTGGCCGACTCCACCTTGAAAGCGCGCAAACTCTGCGACGGCCACTACCGTCTGGTGGTCAGTCCGGCATTCGCCCTGCAGCACCCGCCGCCTTCGACGCCCACCGATCTTGCCGGTGTGCCTGCGGTACTGGGCACAAGTGCCGTGAACGATATGACCTTTGTCCACGACGATCGAACATCGTCGTTGGTGCACGGCGATTGCATCCGGATCAATGACCTGGACGCGCAACTGATCGCCGCGCGCCAGGGGCTGGGGTTCGCGCTATTGCCGGACTGGCTGGTGGCGCGCAGCCTCAAGGCCGGCGAGCTGGTGGTGTGGCTGCCGCAGTGGCGCATACAGGGCGTCGAGCAGGCGTTTGCCGTGTGGTTCGTCTACCCGCCCAAGCGCATCGTGTCGTCCAAGGTCCGGTGCTTTATCGACTTTATCGTTGAACGCCTGGGCGAGACACCGGACTGGGCCTGATTCAACTGAAGCGAATATCCAGGGCGCGCAGGTAAGTTTGCAGCCCCGCGTCCTGAATCGGGATCAGGAACGCTTCGGTGTCGGACTCGTTGAAGTGCGCATGCCAATACCCGGGCGGCGTCACGAATGCCAGGCCGGGCGCCCAGTCGACCCGCACCGGGTTGCGAATCTGCCCGTCCGGCTCCAGCTCGTTGCCCACCAGTGAATAGCAACCCGGCGGGCAGTCAATGATGAAATCCAGGGCAATCGACTGATGCCGGTGGGGCTTTTGCACCGACCCGGCCGGCAGAATTCCATACATCGCCCACAGCACGTGGGTCACGGTGCGTGTCTGGGGAAAGTTGCGGTTGCCCAGCAGGATACTGATGCGGCTGCGGTCCTGGGCGCGTGGATCGTCGGCGGCTTCACGCAACTTGGCGTTGGCCAATGCCGCCGGGTACAAGGTGGGCGTGAAGCGGTCTGCGCTGGCGCTCACGCCCAGGTAGCGCAACAGCGGTTCATCGTGCACATAGTAGAGACGCGCATCCTGGCTGGCACTGAACTGCGCCGCCTGCAAGCCGGGCAGCGCGATAAAGCAGCCCTTGGACCATTCAATCGAGAACTGGCCCTGAACCACCCGGCCCTCCCCGGCGATCACGTAAAACACCTGCGAAGTCGCGTTGGGCCGCACGCTGAGCGTATCGCCGCGATTAAGCCGCATGAAGTTCGCGCACAAGCCCGGCCCGGTCGCCGGGCCCTCACAGCCCAGGGCGTCGCTGAGGTCCAGCGCTACCACACGCGACGGGCCGCTGTCGTACAGCGAGGCGGGAAAGCTGTGGTAGGGAATGCGCGGGATGAGATTGGCGCTGATGGGATTGGCCGCCTTGCTGTACTCGAAGTACTCGGCGTCCACTTGGTTGACAGCGCTCAGGGCGGGATCGAATTCACGGTTCATCAGGCTCACCTCAGTCTGGGGCTGGTTGCACAGCGCCATTGAATGCGCTGCGCCGGTGAGTGGACTATAGGCACAGCGCGCCCGCGGATTAATCCCTGGATCCGCACAGCAGTTATGCCAAATCGGGCGGTGACTGTTCAGCGTTCACGCTGCCCGGCTAAACGCCGCGCAAACGGCGGAATGTTCAACCCCAGGCTTTCACGCAATGTCGTGCCTTCATACGCAGTCCGGTAGACGCCCCGCTCCTGCAGCAACGGTATGACCTCCCGGGTAAATCGAGCAAATTGCTCCGGATGCCCGATGTAGATATTGAACCCATCCACGGCGCGAGCCTGCAGCCAATCCGCCATTTTCTGCGCAACCGTGTCGGCCGTGCCTGTGAAGGCTCCCGGCCGCAGTTGCCGACCAAACTCCACCGCCTGGCGCAGGCTGAAGCCTTTCTCACGGGCCTGGTCGGCAATGCGCTGGGCAGCGGTGAAAAAGCTGCTGCGCGCAGCCTCCAGGCTTTCTTGAGGAAAGGGCGCATCGAGGTCGTACTGGCTGAAGTCATGCCAGCCGAAATTACGCCCGAACTCTTTCAGTGCCAGCTCGAAACTATGGTCGACCTGATGATAATGCTGCTCGATTTCGCGGGCGTGCGCATCGGTGTCGCCGACATACACCTCGGCCCCCGGCATGATCAACAGTTGCTCCGGGTCACGGCCTGAGGCCACCGCCCTGCCCTTTATATCCCGGTAAAACGCCTGGCCCTGCTCGATGCTGGCGGCATGGGTGAAGATGACGTCGGCTGTCGCGGCCCCCAGGTCGCGGCCTTGCTCGGAATCCCCGGCCTGGAAAATCACCGGCTGGCCCTGGGGTGAGCGCTGGATATTCAGCGGGCCGACCACCGAAAAGTGTTCGCCCTGGTGATTGAGGCTGTGCAGTTTGCTCGGGTCGAGAAATTGCCCGGTGGCACGGTCGCGCACGAAGGCGTCGTCCTCGTAGGAGTTCCACAGCCCCTGCACCACCTGCACGTGTTCGGCCGCGCGGCTGTAGCGCGTGGTGTAGTCGTAATGCTCGTCACGGCTGTAATTGCCGGCGGTGCCGGCGTCGCCGCTGGTCACCACGTTCCAGCCGGCGCGGCCTTTGCTGATCAAGTCCAGGGAGGCCAGGCGCCGCGCAACGTTATAGGGCGCGTTGTACGAAGTCGTCAGCGTACCGACCAGGCCGATATGCCGCGTGCTGACGGCCAGTGCCGACAACAACGTCAGCGGCTCCAGGCGATTGAGGTAATGGGACGGCGAGCCCGGGGTGATGAATTGGCTGTCGACGATAAAGATCAAGTCGAACAGCGCCGCCTCGGCCTGGCGTGCGATATCGATATACCAGTCGATGTTGACGCTGGCGTCGGCGGGCAGCTGCGGATCGAGCCACAGGTTGTGGCGGCCCGGCCCACCGCTACCCATGGTCAAGGCGCCCAGTTTGAGCTGTCGTTGGGTCATGTCAGAGGAAGTCCTTGGGGTGTTCAGGGCTGTGTTTGCGCGACGGCCGGCTGCAGGGCCGCGCTGAAGGAGAAGTCGAACAGGCTGGCGGCAGGGAACGATTTGACCAGGCCTTGGCTGGCGAAAAAGTCCACGGTCTTCTGCGCTTGCACAGGTGCCTGGGCGCTCAGCGGCTCGAGCGTGGTGCGCGCCCGGGCAAACCAGACGCGGGCGATCCCGGCGTCGGCGCGGGTGCGTTTGGCCCAGGCGTCGGCGTAGGCATTGGTGTTGGCCGGGCTCTGACGTGCCCAGTCGCGGGCTTTTGTCAGGCGCTGGAGAAAGTCGCTGATGGGCGCACGCTTGCTGTCGAGCGCCGTGGCGTTGGCGGCGATAAAACTCTGCGCCGGAATCAACCCCTCGGCCGTCGCCAGTACCCGCGCACCTTGACGTTCCTGCTGGGTGACATAGGGTTCCCAGGTGGCGATGACGTCGACCGAACCGCCTTCCAGCGCATGGGATGCATCCAGTGCGCTGAGGTAGCGCAGCTCCAGGGAACCAGAGTCGACGCCGGCCTTATCCAATGCGCTCAGCAGCAGTTGCTGGCTCCAGGAGCCTTTCCAGATGGCGGCGCGTTTGCCGGCAAGGTCCGCCAGGCTGTGGATCGGCGAATCCTGTTTCACCAGGATGGCCACGCCCGCCAGGTTTTGCCGGCTGATGGCAATCACCTTGATCGGCGCGCCCAACGCGCCCAGAAACAATACAGGCGCATCGCCGAGCAGGCCGATATCCAGGCTGCCGACGTTGAGCGCTTCGGCCACCGGCGATCCGGCAGTGAATTGCTTCCATTCCAGGGTGTAGGGCAGGTCTTCAAGCACGCCCGCCGCTTCCATCACGGCTTGGGTGTTGTAGCTCTGATCGCCCACCACCAGGGTTTGCGCATGCGTGCTCAGGCAGATCAATGCGGTGGCCAGCCCGGCCGCCAGGTTTGTCAGGTAACGCACGTTCGTCTCCAGATGCCTTGTGAGGCACGTCAAGTCGATCCGCGCGTGCGGTCTCGGTGATAGTCGTGGCGCTACGATGAGGTTATAAGAACGCCGTGTAAAATATCTTTAGCGCATAACCTAATTCTGTAAAATGCAGATATTGCATTTTAACCACCCATCCCGGTTGCCCCATCCGTCTGTGCTGAACGCTCAAACGTCATAAACCCCTGCCCGTCCCCGTGGTAATCTCGCGCCACCACGAATAGACATTGATCGTCACTTGACGATGACCAGAGCCAGGAAAGAACATGCCCAAGATTTCTCACTCAGCGCTGCGCCGCAACTTCCGCGAACTGCTTGCCAAGCCTATCTGCGTCGAAACCGCCTCGGTTTTCGACCCCATGTCCGCGCGTATCGCGGCGGACCTGGGCTTTGAGGTCGGTATCCTTGGCGGCTCCGTCGCCTCCCTGCAGGTCCTGGCGGCACCCGATTTTGCGTTGATTACCCTGAGTGAGTTCGTCGAGCAGGCCACCCGCATCGGTCGCGTGGCGCAGTTGCCGTTCATTGCCGACGCCGACCACGGCTACGGCAATGCCCTCAACGTGATGCGCACGGTTGAAGAACTGGAACGCGCCGGGGTTGCCGCGTTGACCATCGAAGACACCCTCCTGCCAGCGCAATTCGGGCGTAAATCCACGGATCTGATTTCCGTCGAGGAAGGCATCGGCAAGGTCAAGGCGGCCCTCGAGGCGCGTGTGGACGCGGAATTGTCGATCATTGCCCGCACCAACGCCGGTGTATTGCCCACCGAAGACGTGATCGCCCGCACCCAGGCCTATGAAAAGGCCGGCGCCGATGGCATCTGCATGGTCGGCGTCAAAGACTTCGATCACCTGGAAAAAATCGCCGAAAACCTCAGCGTACCGTTGATGCTGGTGACCTACGGCAACCCGCAACTGCATGACAGCGCGCGCCTGGCCAGTCTGGGTGTGCGTATCGTGGTGGCCGGGCATGGCGCCTACTTTGCCGCGATCAAGGCCACTTACGACAGCCTGCGCGCGCAACGCCAGCTCACCCACAGCACCTCCAACCTCAGCGCCACGGAGTTGACCCACACCTACACATTGCCGGAAAGCTATGTGGCGTGGGCTGAAGAGTTCATGGATGTGAAGGAGTAATACCGCCCCGGTGCTGATCCTGGCGATCAGCACCGGGCGCGCGCTGTTAATGGACCGGCATTATCCGACCCAACCCACCGCGGTCTTGGGAATGACTTCTGACTCGTCCAGCTTGGACGCAAACATGCTCACCGCCTGCACCGCATCGCTGGTGCTGGTGCGGATCTGCAAAATCACCGATCCGGCCTGATCGGCCAGGTTCACGCCGCGCTGCGCACCTTCCTGGGTGGCGTTCATGCTGCTCACGGCATCACGGGTTTCGTTCAGGATCATGCCGATCATCTCAGCGATTTCCGCGGTGGAGCGGCTGGTACGCCCCGCCAGTTGCCTGACCTCATCGGCCACCACCGCAAAGCCGCGTCCCTGATCGCCGGCGCGTGCCGCCTCGATGGCGGCGTTAAGCGCCAACAGGTTGGTCTGGTCGGCAATCCCGCGAATGGTGTTGACGATCGCGGTGATCTGCTCGGAGCGATCGCCCAACTGCCCTACCAGGCGCGCCGATGCGCCGATATTCTCGGCAATGCGGCGCATCTCGGTGGCGGTGTCCTGGATCACCTGGGTGCCGTGCTCGGCAAAGCGCTCGGTCTCCGATGAAATATGATAAGCCCGCGACGCCCCGCGCGAGTCCTCCTCGAACTTTTCGACGCGTTCGGTGATATCGCTGGCGAACTTGACGATCTTGACCAGCTTGCCGTCGCCGTCGTAAACCGGGTTGTAACTGGCTTCCAGCCACACGACCCGGCCGTGCTTGCCGAGTCGTTTGAACTGGCCGGTGAAAAACTCACCGTTGTTCAAGTGGCGCCAGAAATCGGCGTATTCACTGCTGTTGATCAGGCTCGGCTCGCAAAACATCCGGTGGTGCTTGCCTTTGAGTTCCGCCAGCGAGTAGCCCATCACATGCTGGAAGTTGGCATTGGCGTCCAGCACCTGGCCGCTCAAATCGAACTCGATGACCGCCATCGCCCGGTCCAGTGCGGCGAGTTTGCTGCGGGTGGCGGCTTCCTGCTCTACCTTGGCGGTGACATCCAGCGCGTACTTGACCACCTTCAGCACCTGCCCGCGCTCATCCAACAGCGGGTTATAGCTCGCCTCCAGCCAGATGGTCGCGCCGCTGCTGTGCATGCGTTTGAACGTGCCGGAGACAAACTTGCCGGCGCGCAGGTCGCTCCATAACTGAGCGTAGGCCGGGCTGCCGGTGAGGGCTGGAGAGCAAAAGTCGCGATGGGTCTTGCCGGCCAACTGGTCACGGCTGTAGCCCAGGGTATTCAGAAAGTTGTCATTGGCACGCAACACCTTGCCGTTGAGGTCGAATTCGACGACGGCCATGGAGCGTTCGAGTGCAGCAATCAGTCCTTTGTACTCATTGACTTCGACCGTCCTGGCCGTCAGTTCTTGTTTGAGCTTTGTGTTGAACATGATGTCACCCTCAGCGTGCAGAGAATCAGTCTCTAACTCGCTATCGGCGCGGCCTTGAGCGACTTTACCTGGCGCAGGATTTTCTTTTCTGGCGTCAAAAAAGCCACTTCCGGCCACCGTGACCTGCCGGCCGTCAATGGTTAGACTGCCCGGCAACGTTTACGCCAACGCGAGAGGTTTTCATGGCAAACCACGATCTACACTTCACCCCTGATCCGGATGCGGAGTCCATCTCATCCGACGTGATCGGCTTCAACGGCATCCTCGTTTCCACCCAGATCCCGACCCACGCCGATGGCAGCCTGGAACTGGGCGACATCACGGCGCAAAGCGAATGCACCCTGCAAGCCCTGAAAGTCGCCCTGGAAAAGGCCGGCAGCTCCCTGGACCGGGTGATGCACCTGACCATTTACCTCACCGACATGGCCGACCGCGCCGCGTTCAACGAAGTGTACAAGCGCTTTTTCGCCAAACCCTGGCCGGTAAGGGCGGCGGTGGGTGTTGCCGAACTGGCCGTCAAGGGCATGCGGGTTGAAGTCACCGCGATGGCCGCCAAGGCCTGATACCTGGGGATGCTGTAGCAAATGTAAGAGGGGAGCTTGCCCCCGTGACGGCCGGACAGCCAACACATATTTACCTGAAGTTCCGAGATCCAAATGTGGGAGGGGGCAAGCCCTAATGCCTGTCAGTTAAGCGAACGAAACATAGGTATCTACACAACTCTGTAGCGCTCAACCCTAACAACGATGCGAAGCGAGTCGCTCTTGATCTTGATCTGGCTTTTGATCTTAGGCGCCCCGTTAAACCACGCTGGCCGAACGCAGGCTTGAATCCGTGGGCAACCCGGCAGGACGCCGGGTTAGCCGCACTGGGCCAGGGATGGCCCATTGCGGCGGCCCACGGATTCAAGCCTGCGTTCGGGCACACCGAGCCTAGGCGAGGTGCCGAGTGGTGGGGCAAGAGCGTTTTGCTTACTTTTGCGCTTTTCAAAAGTGAGCCGCTGTAAAAGCGGAACCCTAAGTAGCCGTTACCGAAGAAACGGATATGTACTCGATCTGATCCAGCATCCTGGCCAGCCCAGAGGCCGCCATCGGGGGCAAGCCCCCTCCCACAGGGGATCTGCGCTAACTGATCGATATTAGGGCAAGCCCCCTCCCACATTTGTCATGTATTGCCAGGAGGCCCGGGCTGACAGCCCTATGGTAGATGCCGGTCAGGCATTTCACAGCTACAATGCGCGCCTCGACCGTGACAAGCCTGACTAAAAAAACTATGTCCTTGCCCAAGCATCACCTTGAATTGCTCAGCCCCGCCCGCGATGTGGCCATCGCGCGCGAGGCTATCTTGCATGGCGCCGACGCCATTTACATCGGCGGGCCGAGCTTCGGTGCCCGTCACAATGCGTGTAACGAGGTGAGCGATATCGCTCAACTGGTGGAATTCGCCCGTCGTTACCACGCCCGCGTGTTCACTACAATCAACACGATCCTGCACGACAACGAGCTGGAGCCGGCCCGCAAGCTGATCCATCAGCTCTATGACGCCGGTGTGGATGCGCTCATCGTGCAAGACCTGGGCGTGATGGAACTGGATATTCCGCCCATCGAACTGCACGCCAGCACCCAGACCGATATCCGCACCCTGGGCCGGGCAAAGTTTCTCGACCAGGCCGGTTTCTCCCAGTTGGTGCTGGCCCGCGAGCTGAACCTGCAAGAGATCCGCGCCATCGCCGACGAAACGGATGCCGCCATCGAGTTCTTCATCCATGGTGCTTTGTGCGTGGCGTTCTCCGGGCAGTGCAATATCTCCCACGCGCAGAACGGCCGCAGCGCCAACCGTGGCGACTGCTCCCAGGCGTGCCGCCTGCCGTATACCTTGAAGGACGATCAGGGCCGTGTCGTCGCCTTTGAAAAACACCTGCTGTCGATGAAAGACAACAACCAGAGCGCCAACCTGCGCGCACTGGTCGAGGCCGGCGTGCGTTCGTTCAAGATCGAAGGCCGCTACAAAGACATGGGCTATGTGAAGAACATTACCGCCTACTACCGCCAGCGCCTGGACGAGATCCTCGAAGACCGCCCGGACCTGGCCCGCGCCTCCAGCGGGCGTACCGCGCATTTCTTCGTGCCGGACCCGGAAAAAACCTTCCACCGTGGCAGTACCGACTACTTTGTCAGTGACCGCAAGATCGACATCGGCGCCTTCGATACCCCGACCTTCACCGGTCTGCCGGTGGGAGTGGTGGAAAAGGCCGGCAAACGCGATTTGCAGGTGGTCACCCACGAGCCGCTGTCCAACGGCGACGGTCTGAACGTGCTGGTCAAACGTGAAGTGGTGGGGTTTCGCGCCAACATCGCAGAGCCCAAGGGCGAATTCGAGGAAGACGGCGAAAAGCGCTACCGTTATCGCGTCGAACCCAACGAAATGCCGGCCGGCCTGCATCAGTTGCGCCCGAATCACCCGCTGAACCGCAACCTGGACCATAACTGGCAACAGGCGCTGCTCAAGACCTCGGCCGAGCGCCGTATCGGCCTGTCGTGGGTCGCGCGCCTGCGTGAAGAACAGTTGGACGTCACCGCTACCAGCGAAGAAGGCATCAGCGCCAGTGTCACCCTGCCCGGCCCGTTCGGTGTGGCCAACAAGCCGGAACAGGCCCTGGACACCCTGCGCGACCTGCTGGGCCAGCTCGGCACCACCGAGTACCACGCCACCCGCATCGAGCTGGATGCGCCGCAGGCGTTCTTCATCCCCAACTCGCAACTCAAGGCGCTGCGCCGTGAAGTGATCGAAGCACTGACCGCCGCTCGCGTGGCCGCGCATCCACGTGGCGGGCGCAAGGCCGAGACCACGCCGCCGCCGGTGTACCCGGAAGCTCATCTGTCATTCCTGGCCAACGTCTACAACCAGAAGGCCCGCGACTTCTATCACCGTCACGGGGTGAAGCTGATCGATGCGGCCTTCGAAGCCCACGAAGAAACCGGCGAAGTGCCGGTGATGATCACCAAGCACTGCCTGCGGTTCTCGTTCAACCTGTGCCCCAAACAGGCCAAGGGTGTGACGGGCGTGAAAACCAAGGTGGCGCCGATGCAGTTGATCCATGGCGACGAGGTACTGACGCTGAAGTTCGACTGCAAACCGTGCGAGATGCACGTGGTCGGCAAGATCAAGGGGCACATCCTCGGATTGCCGCAGCCGGGCAGCGCCGTGGAGCATTTCAACCCGCAAAACATCATCTTTCAGGGCACGCACTGACGTTCTGTAGGAGCGAGCTTGCTCGCGAAGAACGTTAACGATAACGCAGCGCATCGGGTCAACACGCGGCGTCCTTACGTTCTTCGCGAGCAAGCTCGCTCCTACCGAGGTTACGGGGCCACCACCCGCCCCGCTGCAACCCCGCCGCCGCCAACAGAATCGCCGCCACACCCAGCCATTGCAGCCATCCGAGACGATGTCCGAACGCAATCCAGTCGACGAAAATCGCCGCAATCGGATAGATGAACGACAAGGCGCCGGTCATTGCGGTCGGCAGCTTTTGTATCGCCCCGTACAACAACACATACATCAAACCCGTGTGCACCAGGCCCAGGGTTGCGAGCGCCGCCCAGGCACCGGTCGACGCGGGCAAATGGTCCCAGGGCACCAGCGGTGCCAGCAACACGGCACCGGTGGTCACCTGGATCAGCGCCATCAAATGCGGCGGCACCGCCTTGAGCTGCTTGATGATCAGCGCGGCAACCGCGTACAGAAAAGCAGCGCCCAGGGCCAGGGCGATGCCTGTCAGATAGTCGCCGCCGCCCTGCTGCTCACCATGGGCGGTGACAATCGCCAGCATGCCCAGGAACGCCACGCTCAGCCAAGTGATTTTGCGCAAGGTAATCGGCTCACCGAGAAACACTGCCGCCAGCATTACCAAAATGAACGGCTGCACGTTGTACACCGCCGTACTGATGGCGATTGAAGCGCGCGCGTAGGATTCGAACAGCAGCAGCCAGTTGCCGACAATGGCCACGCCGCTGAGTACCGCCAGCCCGAACCTGGCCCAACCGAGCAAGTCCAGCCGCAGGTAACCGAGCAAGGCGCACACCAGCAACAGCGCCAGCGCGCCGATCAGACAGCGCCAGAACACCACCTCGATCACCGACACGCCGGACACCAGCACAAACCAGCCGATGGTGCCGGAGATCAGCATGGCGGCGATCATTTCCCACATTCCGCGACGGACAGCGGTATCCATAATTGATGCTCCTCAAGTGAGGTTCGATTATGGCAATCTGGCAGGCAGCCGCTCCAGCGACTAAAAAAGGCCGGAACCTCGAATCACCTTTATTTATTAGGCGAACCCCGTGATTGACACCATCGACCAGCAACTGATCGCCGCCTTGATGGATGACTCGCGCCTGTCTCTCAAGGCCCTGGCCGGCATCACCGGGCTGTCTTCGCCGAGCGTCGGCGAACGCTTGCGCCGCCTGGAAGAGCGCGGCGTACTGACCCACTACACCGTCGATATCGACCCCAAACATTTCGGTTACCTGCTGCAAGCCATCGTGCGCATCCGTCCCCTGCCCGGCAAGTTGCAGGAAGTGGAACGCCAGATCCAGGCAATCCCCGAATTCACCGAATGCGACAAGGTCACCGGCGAAGACTGCTTCATCGCCCGCCTGCATGTGCGCACCATGGATCAGTTGGACAGCCTGCTGGACCGAATCAACGGGTATGCCGAAACCAACACCGCCATCGTCAAGAAAACCCCGGTGAAGCGGCGGTTGCCGCCGTTGGCCGACTGACTGATAGAACGCTGCACATACCTGTGGGAGGGGGCTTGCCCCCGATAGCGGAGTGTCAGTCAGCACATCGGAGACTGACACACTGCTATCGGGGGCAAGCCCCCTCCCACATTGGTTCTGCTCCAGCCGTCGATTGAATCCTGAAGGGTTTTCGCTGCCGCAAGCAGCCGCTGGAATTGGCAATAGCGCGCCGCCAGCACGGCCGCTGCCGTGCATCAGGCACAAGCGAAAAAGCACGTAAATCATTGAAATGCGGACGCTATTGCGTCTAAAGGCTGCGCTCGGCCATCAAAACGCCATAATCTCTGCTATTGTCCAACGAACTCATCTCCTCCTCATCGCGTCCGCGCGATCTTCTGTGAGCATGTTCTGCGCCATCGCGCTATGCCGATGGCACGCTTGAAGTTCACGGAATGCCTGGCAATGGACACCCCTCTACCCGACCCGCCCCAATCACGCGCTGAAAAAATCGTTGAGTTCAAGCGCCAGAAAACCTTGCTCAAGACCGGCGCGCTGCAGGATGCGATCTTCAACAGCGCGTATTTCTCCAGCATCGCCACTGACGAAAAAGGTGTGATCCAAATCTTCAACGTCGGCGCCGAACGCATGCTCGGTTATGCCGCTGCCGATGTACTCAACCGCATCACCCCCGCCGACATCTCCGACCCGGCCGAACTGATTACCCGCGCCGCCGCTCTGAGCCTGGAACTCGATACGCCGATCACGCCGGGTTTCGAAGCCCTGGTCTTCAAGGCCTCCCGTGGCATCGAAGACATCTACGAACTGACCTATATCCGCAAGGACGGCAGTCGCCTGTCGGCCATGGTCTCGGTGACGGCCCTGCGCAACCGGCATGACACGATCATCGGTTACCTGCTGATCGGCACCGACAACACCGCGCGCAAGCAGGAAGAAGCCGAGCGCAAAGGCTTTGAACGCGCCCTGGAGGAAAAGAACCTGGAGTTGGAACATGCCAACCACATGAAGTCCGAATTCCTCGCCACCATGTCCCATGAACTGCGCACGCCGCTGAACGCGGTGATCGGTTTTTCCGAGGCGCTCAAAGACGGGCTGGTAGGCGACTTGAGCGAGATCCAGCGCGAATACATCGGTGATATCTTCACCAGCGGCCAGCATTTGCTTGCGTTGATCAACGACATCCTCGACCTGTCCAAAGTCGAGGCCGGGATGATGGACCTTGAACTGGAACCCGTGGAACTGGCCGGCCTGTTGGCCAACAGCCTGTTGATCGTGCGTGAAAAAGCCGCCCTGCAGCGCATCCAGTTGACGCTGGACAATCCGCAGGATTTTGGCTGGCTGCAACTGGACCTGCGCAAGACCAAGCAGATCGTCTACAACCTGCTGGCCAATGCCGTGAAATTCAGCGAGCACGGCAGCACCGTGACTCTGGTGGTGCGTGAAGTCGGGCGTGACCAGGTCGGGCTCATCCCGGGCGATTGGCCGGTGCAGGGTTTCACCCTGCCGCCCGGCAGCCACCCGGCATTTCTCGAGCTGAGCGTGAGCGACACCGGTATCGGCATCGCCCCGGACGACATGGGCAAGCTGTTCAAGGCCTTCAGCCAGATCGACAGCAGCCTGGCGCGCAAATTCGAAGGCACCGGCCTGGGCCTGGCGATGGTCAAGCAATTGACCGAGCTGCACGGCGGCAGCGTGGCCGTGGCCAGTCGTGAAGGCCTGGGCGCCCGTTTCGTGGTGTGGCTGCCGCTGCACCGCATTCCGGAGGCCGCATGGCCACAATCCTGATCGTGGAAGACAACGAAGCGAACATGCGCCTGGCGCGTCTGTTGCTGATAACCGCCGGGCACACCGTGCAATGGGCGGCGGATGCCGAAAGCGGTCTGACCCTGGCCCGTAACGAACAACCGGCGCTGATCCTGATGGACATTCAACTGCCAGGCATGGACGGCCTGGCCGCGACCCGCTTGCTCAAGCAAGACCCGCTCACCGCGCACATCCCGGTGATCGCCCTTACCGCCATGGCCATGAAGGAAGACCGGGAAAAAACCCGCCTGGCCGGCTGCGATGCCTACGTCACCAAGCCCCTGCGCTACAAGGAGCTGTACCAGGTGATCGACAGCCTGCTGAACCCGCCCATCACACCTCCCGCATGAGTTCTCTCCATGGCCAGCTCACCCGCTACCCTGTTGATCGTTGACGATGAACCCTAGGTCCGCAAACTCCTGGAAACCCTGCTGCAGCATGAGGGTTACCAGACCCTGAGCGCGAGCAACGGCGAAGAAGCCTTGCAGTTGGTGGCGCAGCAGCCGCCCGACCTGATCCTGCTGGACATCATGATGCCCGGCATGGACGGCTACGAAGTGGCCACCCAGCTCAAGGCCAACCCCGTCACGGCGAATATCCCGATCATCATGCTGTCGGCCCTGAGCGAATCCAGCGCACGGGTCAGCGGCCTGGAAACCGGCGCCGAGGAGTTCATCAGCAAGCCGGTCGAACGCGTCGAGCTGTGGCTGCGGGTGCGCAACCTGCTGCGGCTCAAGGCCCATGGCGACGAGCTCAAGCAACACAGCCTGATGCTGGAGCAGCAATTGCAACAGCGCGGCGGCGATCACGCCCAGATGAATGTGCACGACCTGGCCCGACAAGACCTGGAGAACGACCTGCGCCAAGCGGTTGATCAACAAGCGTTTGCCCTGCACTACCAGCCCAAGGTCGAGTTGGCCAACGGCGAAGTCTGCGGCCTGGAAGTCCTGCTGCGCTGGGATCGGCCAGGCTACGGCGCGGTATCGCCGGCGGTGTTCGTGCCGATCCTGGAAAACCTCGGGCTGATCGTGCCGGTGGGACGTTGGGTGATCGAGCGCGTGTGCGAACAGATTGCCGCCTGGCAGTCGAGCGGCCTCGGTGCGATTGAAGTGTCGGTCAACGTCTCGGGGCACCAGTTGATCGAAGGTGACCTGATTGCCGATATCGAGCACATCCTGGCCCACACCGGGGTTGACGCTCACTGGCTGGAGGTGGAGCTCACCGAAGGCTCGCTGATGGAAAACACCGAACACACCATCGCCGCCCTGCAACGCTTGCGCGCCATGGGCGTGAAGATCGCCATCGATGATTTCGGCACCGGTTATTCGAGCCTGGCGTACCTGCGCCGCTTCCCCATCGACACCCTGAAGATCGACATTGCGTTTATCCGTGAAGTCACCACCAACCCCCAGGATGCGGCGATTACCCGCACGATCATCGAACTGGCCCACAGCTTGAAGCTGCGGGTAGTGGCCGAAGGGGTGGAGACCCAGGCGCAGTTGGCATTCCTCAAAGAGGCCGGCTGCGATCAGATCCAGGGCTATCTGTTCAGCCGGCCATTGCCGGTGGAAACGCTGGAGCGCTTGTTGCTGGACCGGATCAAGTGAGACGCCTGCTTCAGCTAATACTCACTGGACCGGGTCCGGCTTGATCGCGATATCAGGCACGGTGTTATAGAGCGGTCCATAGTCCACCAATAACTCCTCGCCCTTCTTGATGTCGTTCAGCGCCACGTAGAACGTCAGGTTTTTTCCTACCGCGACGGAGATGACATTATTCGACTTCCACGCAGGCCCCGTGCCCAATTGCGATGTGTTGATCAGGCTCAAGGTGTTGCCGGTATGCAGCGCACTGACCGAACGATTGCCGGAACGGGTGCCGAACAGGTAAGTCAGCACCGCCCGAGAGCCTTGCTTGCGTTGTTCCGCGAACAGTGACGCTTCTGATGCATGGTATTTGCCCGCATACGGGCCAAGGACTTCAAACTGGGCGATGTCGCGCCGCGCCCACACCGACGCACCGCGATTTGGCCCGCCGTCATCGAGCGCCGTGACCACCTCAAGGATTTCATCAAACCGTGACTGGTGCTGGCCTTCGGTACGCAGCCAGTCTTTGATCGACGCTTTCATTTGCATGGAAATCCGCTGCCTGGTGGCACTATCGAGCCCATCAAGCAAGCCATTCCAGTGGGTGACGCGGATCGTATCGATGGGGCCCTCAATGGCTTGGGTCAAGCTGAGCCTGGGGTTTTGCGGGTCCTGAAGAATCGGCAGCGTGTTGTCGATTCGATGGCGAGGTAATGGCGGCGACACAATGGGCTCAATCTTGATCACGACGGGCGGGACGACGGAAGATGGACCCGGGGCCTCTGGGCCGTGGGGCGCCTCGGGGTGCGGAGTCAGATCCACAACCTTCGGTTGCGGCGCGTCCAAAGGGGCCGGCGCAGGTCGTTTTAATAGTGATCGATTCACCAGCGTTTTGCCGGCATGCTTCAGGCTGCCATCAGTCCGTACATACGTCCTGAACGTATCCACATTAAGATTGTGATGACCGGCGAAACCTTCGATGGTCATGGTTCCACGCGCCTGCGGGGTCATATCGATCCACATAGTGATATGGGTATCGCTCACGCGATCAAACGGTGTATTGGTAGCACGGTCGCGCACAATGACGCCGGTACTGCTCAATTTGCCGTCAGGCTGCACATAGTATTCAAAAGTTCTACGGGATATATGTTTCTGGAGGGTAAAGCCTTGACGGGTAAGGCTTTGCTGTTGCGCAGCAGGCAACGCCTCCCACTCGCGCAAATGTTCAGCCGTGACGACTCTCATGGGCGCATTCGGCGTATGGGTTCTTGGGACCAGGGCGGCGCGCTCAAGGCGCTCCAAGGTCTTTTTTTTCAAGGAACCATCAGGATTAACCCAGTCTCTCCAGGTGGCTGGATGGAACCCATTGTCTGCTATGAACTGCGCTTGCGTGACCGGGTTATCCGGGTTCTCCAAGTGTGCTTTCCACAGACGAAGATCATCATCGGTAATCGTCTCAGGGGGCACACCGGCCGCCCTGCCCAGCAACTCTATGCCAGCTTGACTCGGGATACCGTCTTGCCGCGCGTAAGTTTTGAACGTATTCGGATTGATATGATAGAGCTCGGAAAACCCGTCGAGGGTCAAAGCCTCACGCTCCGGCTGTGACAAACTTTGCCAGGCACTGAGATGGGTTTCCGTCACCTTATGGAAGGGCGTGTTGGGCGCTCGGTCGCGTAGCGCCACGCCGATATCGGTCAGTTGACCATCGGGTTGCACGTAGCGCTCAAAGACTCTCGGGCGGATATTTTTCTGCCGGGCAAAGCCCTTACGGGTAAGGCTTTGCTGTTGCACCGCCTGCAACGCCTGCCACTCGCGCAAATGTTCAGCCGTGATCCCTTTCATGGGCGCGCTCGGCATATGGGTTATCTGACCCAGTGCAGCGCGTTCAAGACGCGCCGAGGCGTTTTTTTTCAAGGAGCCATCAACATTGACCCACACTCTCCAGATAGCTGAATTGAGTCTGTTATCAGTTATGAACTGCGCTTGCGTGACCCGGTTATCCAAGTTTTCGGCATGCGCTTTCCACTGACGAAAATGGTCATCGGTAATCGTATTGAAGACGACACCGGTCGTCCTGCCCTGCAAATCCATGCCGATTGGACTCAAGGTACCGTTTTGCCGCACATGGGTTTTGAACGTATTTGGATTGATATGATAAAGCTCGGAAAACCCTTTGAAGGTCAAGGCGTCACGCTCAGACTGTGACAAATTCTGCCAGGCACTGAGGTGGGTTTCAGTCACCTTATGGAAGGGCGTGTTGGGCGCCCGGTCGCGCGCCGCCACGCCGGTAGCGGTCAGTTGACCATCGGGTTGCACGTAGCGCTCAAAAACTGTCGGGTGGATGTTTTTCTGTCGGGCAAAACCCTCTCGGGTAAGGCTTTGCTGTTGTTCATGGGGCAGCACCTGCCATTGGCGCAAATGATCAGCCATGGGGGTTGAGGCCTGAATTGCGCTGGCCTGTCGTGCCCGCTCCAAACGCCTCGCGCCGTCCTGCGTCAACGAACCATCGGCGTTAACGAGCCTTGCCCAGCTACGTGGGTTGAGCCCTCGCTGGGTCGCGAACTGCTCTGACGTCAATAGGTTGTCCACCTGCGCGAAAAGCTCATCCCACTGACGTAAATGATCATCGGCTATCTGGTTACTTCTGGTGGGATCGGCCGCCTGGACCAGCGCATCACCCTTGCTCGTCAGGGTGCCATTGTGACGCACATACGACCTGATCGTCGTCGGCCGAAGATTATGAAGACCGATAAATCCGTCCAAGGTCATTTCGTCACGCTCTACTTGTGTCATGTTTTGCCAATCGCGCAGATGCGTTTCGTTCACCTTGATGGGGGATGTAACGGCGGGGCGATCACGCACGATCACGCCGGTGGAGCTCAACTGCCCGTCAGGCTTCACGTAGTACTCAAAGGTTTTTTGGGGAAGATGATTCTTTTTGGCAAAGCCCTTGCGAGTGACGCTTGCCTGTTGCTCTGGAGACAACGCCTCCCAGGCCCGCAAATGCTCAGCCGTGATCTGCCCGCCCCCGGGCGCGCCCAGGCGTCGCCATTCGTCACCCTGCACATGCTGGACCAGCAACTCGGTCTGCCGGTTGTTGTGGTACACCCGCGCCTGCACAACGCCGTCCTGCGTTCGAGTTACCTGCCGCACCTCATACACCGCCATTTCGCCGCTGCTGTCGACATGGCATATATGCGACAGGTGCCCATCGGTCGCTACGTATACGCCCTGGCTGTTGCGTGTCAGCCCCGCGATGCGGGTGTCTGGCACTTTGAAGTGCCCAAACAGCTCGTGGCTCAACTCACTCAGCTCATCGAGGTGGGCAATGTCCACTTCGCCGGCGATAGCCCGGGTTTCGACCTTGAACGCTTCAAGCGGGCTGCCATACGGTCGCATCGTGTCGGCATCGAACGCATACCAATGGCCATTCTTGAGCACGGCACCGCCTTCCACCGCCTGGCCGGCAACGTTCAGGGAACCGAGTGCTGCGGCGTCATACTCTTTGCTGACTGCCTTGAGCACGTCGTAACTGCCGGAGGCGCCCCTGAGCCGGTTGACGACCTTGGCGCCTTTGGAGAACAGATAAAGGCCACCGCTGCCCACAAGACTGGCTATCCCTCCCAACCCACTGACGGGGTTGAGCATCTCGATGCTCGCGACGCCAATCACATTGGCCGCCCTTAACGCCTTGGCGCCGGTGGCCAGGGCAGAACGCCCGATCTTGATCAATTTTCCCGCAACGGCGACACCTGCAGTGAGGAAGCCGAATACATCCAATGCGAGATCAAGCGCCCCGTCGCCATAATCGCCCTTCTGAAAATTGACGATGGCGGATTTGAAGGGGACCAGGTTCAACAAAAACTCACTCAGGGGTTTGGGTCCGCCCTGGAGTTTGTCCAGAGTGGTCTGCCCGCGAGCCTGCTCCTTGATGGCAGGGTCGTCGAGTTCAAGGTGTTCGACAAAGGCCTCACCCACCCGGCGGGACCGCTGACTGTCGAAGCTGTTGGGAGGCAAGTCGTTTGCAACGGTTGCGCGCGCGAAATCAGCCGCGTCACGGGGTATGAACGTTTTGGTGGTGGAAACCCGATTAGCCGTACGTAACTCTTGGTTTTTCGCTCTGGATAAGGCCGTGCGTTCTATCGTGCCCTTGTTGAAGTTGATTTCATAGGCTTGGGTGAGAGCGCCGTCACGCTGGGTTTTGACCAGCAACCCCGGTTTGTTCGGGCCAGGGGTTCTGTCGGTAAATCCCCCACCGATGACATAGGAGCCTTCTTGAAAAAAGCTGATAGTGCCGAACTCGACGTTTTTCCGGTCTTCCAAGGGCAGTTGAGCGATCAAGTGCCTGACCGTAGTAGTGACAGCGGATTTTTTCTGCTCAATTGCGCGGTTAAAGCGCGTTTCAAATGCCTCCCGCACGCCAAACCGGGGGTTGGCATTCAATGCCGCCAGCACGGTGTGCACATCATCGACCTTGAGTGAGCTGGCGAGGGCGTCCACTTTGAAGGGTCTGGGATTGGGCCAGTCCATCATGGCGATATCCAATAGAGAATGGCTCCCCCCAAGTCCCGTTTGCTCGGAAGCCCCCAGGCGTTGATCCGTGCTGAAGATTTTCTCCTCGAAAAAGTTGCCCAAATCACCAAAACGTTCGATCAGTTTCTCCCGGGCGATGCCCGCGCGCGTGGGCAGTTCCTTGTCCAGCGCGCTGGAGGCAGAGAGCCGGACTTGAAGCTGTGCGTTAAACGTGACCTGCACAGATTGGAGTTGTGCGAAGAGATAGTCGTCGTTGTTTCTTTTCGTCAGCACCCCGTGGGTAACGCCCCAATCGAGCAACGTCGCCATTCCAACGGCTTGGGTTATCGCGGGGGCCGCTGCACGGGCGTTGTCGGCCGTGCTCATGACATCGGCAAAGGCCATTCCAGGGACTTTTCCAGGGATCTGGGCCTCGATCGTCATTGCTGCGATGGTCAGGCTTGCCCAGGCGTGGCTGCCGACTTTGACTGTCGCCGGAATATCGTTGATCAGAAACTGCGGCGCCGACCTGGCCAGCAACAGGTAAGCCCCGACGTCCGCAAGGCCGGCGCTGGTTTTGCCTTCGGCGCTCAAGTGATGGGCGAGCCCCTTCACCAGGTCGCACGGGTGCAGGCCCCAGTAGTGCTCGTTGGACAGATCGAAGCCAGCTATTTTGTGGCGATGGGGATTGCCGATCGACTCCGGGTCCATCTGGAGGGTGATGCCGGCCAGCAGATAATCCGTGGGGTTGCCGATGCCCTGAAGGCGCTGCTGCAGAGCCTTGCCCATCAGTTGGCCCTGGGGCGAGTCCACCAGCGTTTCGATTATTCTGGCGGGGTCATTGCCAACCTCTGCCGGCAGCGGTTGGTGATAGCGCAGGAACTCCAGTACGCCGCCTCGAGTTTGCATCACGAGCGGCTGATCGCCCAGATGGTGAGCGTGGTTGAGGGTGATCAGACGCAAGCGCCGTTGTTCGTCTGCATCCGGGGGAATCGGCCACGACAATGCCCCAGCCAAATGACCCAGAGGTGTTTTCGCGGCGCTGCGGGGAGCGGCCTGCTCACTGGGCAAAACCGGCGGAGCGCCAGCATCTGATGGGTGGTCGGGATTGGGAAGTGGCAGCCGAGTATCCGTAAGGGTGGGGGAAATGCCCGCCATGATGAGTACCTGTCCATGTAAAAAGATCCAGTCGCACGCGTGCAGCGCGCCTTCGGTGCATTGCGTGGTCAATCTTGATCAAGAAAATCCGGCCCATGTGTTAACCAATACTTGCACCGGGCTCTGATTGTTTGAACCCGCACCCGGCCAGAGCCCTCCAACGCCCATGAATCACGCCCGGGTACTCGCACAATGACGTTCATTTTATGGTTGGCCGTACTGGGCGCTGTATTGCTCACCCTCGCCCTTACCTCCTCCTACCTGCGCTGGATGCCGGTGACCACCTCGGCGGTGTGCCTGCTGCTGGGGGTCGCCATCGGCCCTTTGGGCGTGGACCTGTTGCACCTGGACGTCAAGGGCTCCGCTCGCTGGATGGAGCACATCACGGAAGTGGCGGTGCTGTTCTCGCTGTTCGTCAGCGGTTTGAAACTGCGCCTGCCGCTCAGGCACCGCACCTGGCGCATCGCCTTTGGCATGGCCGGGCCGGTGATGCTGCTGACCATCCTCGGCACCTGCCTGGCGCTGCATTATCTGTTCGAGTTGTCGTGGGGGGTGTCGCTGCTGGTGGGCGCGATGCTGGCGCCCACCGACCCGGTGCTGGCCGGCCTGGTTCAGGTCAACAATGCCCAGGACTACGACCCGCTGCGGTTCGGCCTGTCCGGCGAAGCCGGTTTGAACGACGGTACCGCCTTTCCCTTTGTCATCTTCGGCCTGATGTTCATGCAGCACGGCGGTTTCGATGGCGACTGGTTCGGCGGCTGGGTGTTGAAAAACCTGCTGTGGGCGGTGCCGGCCGGGCTGTTGACGGGATACTGGATGGGCCGTGGCATCGGGCGTGTGACTTTGCGCCTGCGCCTGATCAATGCCGACAGTACCTTGTCACCCAATGACTACCTGACGCTGGCGCTGATCGCCCTGGCCTATGTGAGCGCGGAAGCCATCGGCGGCTATGGCTTCCTGTCGGTGTTCGCGGCGGGCCTGGGGCTGCGCCAGGCGGAGTTCAAATCCACCGGTTATGCCCAGACACCCGCCGAGCATCTGGCGCAGCCGGTGGTGGGCCACCTGGAAATCGAGCCGGAGCAGGCCCTGCACGGTGATGTCAGCCAATTGCAGGACACCCAGATCGCGGCCGGCGTGATGATGGGCGATATGCTGGCCTTTGGCAGCCTGGTGGAACGCTCGATGGAGGTGTTCCTGGTGACCGTGCTGGGCATCGTGCTGGTCAGCCACTGGGATTGGCGTGCGCTGGCGGTGGCCGCGTTGCTGTTTTGTGTGATTCGCCCGGTCAGCGTGTTCGCCATGCCTTGGGGCAGCCTGATGAATCGTCGGCAACGCAGCCTGGTCAGTTGGTTCGGCATTCGCGGAATCGGCAGCATCTACTACCTGTTCTATGCGCTGAACCACGGGCTGATCGGCACCAGCAGCGCCGTGGCCGTGAACCTGACCCTCTCGGTGATTGCGTTGAGTGTGATGGTGCATGGCCTGAGTACCCAGCCGATGCTGGTGTGGTACGAACGCCGGGCCGCGCAAAAAAATTGAATCCTGCGCCGCGCCAGGGTTTCAAACGTTCAGTATCGACAGCGCGAGTCAGCAGATGAAAGAGATAGGTCAACGATTGTGTGAGGAACGCCAGCGCCTGGGCTATTCGCAACAGTTCCTGGCGCAGGCCGGTGGTGTGACTGTGCGCGAGCAACGCCAATACGAACTGGGCGAAGACCTGCCGCGCGCCGATTACCTGGCGCAATTGGCCGGCCAGGGCGTGGATGTGGTGTATGTGGTGACCGGCAAGCGCAGCACCGTGGTCAATATCAGTCGGCACCAGGCGCAGACCCTGATGGATAACCGCGTGGTGGGCCAGGAGGTATCGCTGGACGGTCCGCCTGAAGAAGACCTCTACTTCAAGCTCAGCGATCCCTCCGGCCCGCCGCCGGATCAGTCCTGATCTTCGGTGTTGCCGACATCCGCCGCTTCATCCAGATCGTTGAGCGGCACCTCGGCATCGTCCATCAATGAGCCCGGGTCTTCGTTGCCCGGATCGTTGAGTTCTTCGTCCACTTCTTTAGACATGACTGTCTCCTCTAACCGCCTTGGGTGTCGATATCGGCATCGGTTTCAGGCTTGTGCTCAGGCTCAGGCTTGAAGTCCGGGCTGTAGTCGTTTTCCTTGGCCTTCGGGTCGGTGGTTGGCGTCGGATCCTTGGGGGCATCGGCGGCGGTGCCGGGGGCCGGCTCGCCAATGTCTATCGCCGGGTCATTGCGGTCAGTGGTCTGGGGATCGTTATCTATGGTCATGGCGCACCTCTTTGCAGGCCTGTGGGGAATTTGTACCCCGTAAAGCTAAGGCGCTGCGTTGATGGGCGAAGTTCCGTCTGATTGCTCAGCGCAACGGGTTATCGACCTGGATGTAGAAGGCATAGAAGCCCAACACCAGCCAGAACCCCATGAACAACCACGGCGCCCGCATGGAAAACAGCAGCGACTTGCGATAGCCCTTGTGGGTCGACTCCCTTTCGGAAAACAACGGCGACTCATCGTAGGCCATGCCCATCACCGGCTCACTGCGCAGCAGCTCGCTTTGCTTGTAGTGCCAGTGATCGATGATCTCGTAGGCGGCGCGGATGCCCGGCCAGGCGTTGAGTGAGCTGAGAATTCCCAAAGCGGCGAGAATCACCGGCACCACCAGGGTGAACAACTTGCCCCACTCCGGGTTCAGGTTGCCCATCCCGGAGACAAAGGCGATGACCAGGAATGACTGTGCGGTGAGGTAGGCGTCGGTGCGGTTGGCCAGGATGCTGGTTTCGTACTGGATCTCGCGACGATAGAAGTCGAGCCGGTCCTTGGGCGAACCGAAGATCTTGGCATTGTGCTCGCTGTGGTCGGTCAACGCCGCTTCCGGCGTGTTGGGCGAAATGATTCTAGGCACGACGGGGCTCCATCAAGTTTCAAGACTCATTAGAAGAAGCGGCCCGCGGCGAAGTTCAAGTTCGTCGCGCACCAAATCAAGGCACCCTGCGCTCCCAGTAGGAGCGAGCTTGCTCGCGAAGATCGTCAACGATGACGCGCCAACCCCGTTAAACACATTGCTCTTGAGTTCTTCGCGAGCAAGCTCGCTCCTACAGAGGATTTACCGGTATTGACGGCCGTTCCGGCACACGCCTTGCTTAATCCATTCATCCGCCGGTAAACAGGAGCATTCGTTACCCCCCGACCCAGAGCCGACTCCATAAGAACATAAGGACCAGGCCTGTTGGCACCGTCAGCCACAGGCTCATAAAAAAAGCGTTTTTTAGCGGCAGTGCCCCCAAGCAAGCTGCCAACCAGGCAAGGCTGGGCACTGACAAGGTACTGGAATGGCTCGATCTTTCTTCGATGAAATGAATGACGCAGACGGCGCCTGCCGTGCGCATTATCAGGATTTCTCCCGCTGGCTGGCCAATACGCCGCCGGAACTGCTGGCCCAGCGTCGCCGTGAAGCGGATTTGCTGTTCCACCGCGCCGGGATCACCTTCACCCTGTACGGCGACGAGCAAGACACCGAGCGCCTGATCCCCTTCGACATCATCCCGCGCAGCATTCCGGCCAGCGAATGGCGCGTGATCGAGCGCGGCTGTATCCAGCGGGTCACCGCGTTGAACATGTTTCTCGCCGATATCTACCACGACCAGCGCATCATCAAGGCCGGAATCATCCCCGCAGACCAGGTGCTGGGCAATGAGGGCTATCAGAAGGCAATGGTCGGCCTGGACCTGCACCGCGACATCTACTCGCACATTTCCGGCGTCGACCTGGTGCGCGACGGCGACGGCACCTACTACGTCCTCGAAGACAACCTGCGCACCCCCAGCGGCGTGAGCTACATGCTCGAAGACCGCAAGATGATGATGCGCCTGTTCCCGGAAGTGTTCGCCCGGCAGCGCATCGCGCCGGTGGACCACTACCCCAACCTGCTGCTCAAGACCCTGAAAAGCGCCAGCCGGCTGGACAACCCCAACGTCGTCGTACTCACCCCAGGGCGCTTCAACAGTGCCTTCTTCGAGCATGCCTTCCTGGCCCGGGAAATGGGTGTGGAACTGGTGGAAGGCGCCGACCTGTTCGTGCATGACCTCAAGGTGTTCATGCGCACCACCGACGGCCCCAAGGCGGTGGATGTGATCTACCGGCGCATCGATGACGCGTTCCTCGACCCGCAGGCGTTCAACCCCGATTCGATGCTCGGCGTGCCCGGCCTGGTCGCCGCTTACTGCGCGGGCAATGTGGTACTGGCCAACGCCATCGGCACCGGCGTGGCTGACGACAAGTCGATCTACCCGTATGTACCGGAAATGATCCGCTTCTACCTGGACGAAGAACCCGTCCTGCAGAACGTGCCCACCTTCCAGTGCCGCAAGCCTGATGAACTGTCCCATGTGCTGGCCAATCTGGCGCAACTGGTGGTCAAGGAAACCCAGGGTTCGGGCGGCTACGGCATGCTGGTGGGCCCGGCTTCCACCACTGCCGAGATCGAAGACTTTCGCCAGCGCATCAAGGCGCGGCCCCATGCCTACATCGCTCAGCCGACCCTGAGCCTGTCCACCTGCCCGACCTTCGTCGAAAACGGCATCGCGCCGCGGCATATCGACCTGCGCCCGTTCGTGCTCTCGGGCAAGGAAACCCGCCTGGTGCCCGGCGGCCTGACCCGTGTAGCGCTCAAAGAAGGCTCGCTGATCGTCAATTCGTCGCAAGGCGGCGGAACCAAGGACACCTGGGTGGTGGAGGGCTGAATATGTTGAGTAGAACCGCCGCAGATCTGTACTGGATGTCCCGTTACCTGGAACGCGCCGAGAACCTGGCGCGCATGCTGGAGGTCAGTTATTCGCTGTCGTTGATGCCCCACGCCGGGCGCAGCGATGGGCTCGATGAACTGGCAATGTCGCTGCTTTGCAGCGGCACCCTGGACAGCTACCTTGAGCGCCATCAGCAACTGGACGCCGAACGCATGCTGCACTTCTTCGCCCTGGATGAAGAAAACCCGGCCAGTATCTACAACTGCCTGCGCGCGGCCCGGGGCAATGCCCATGCGGTGCGCGGGCGCATCACCGCCGACATGTGGGAAAACCTCAACGCTACCTGGCTGGAAATGCGCAGCATCGCCGCCGGTGGCCTGGCGCGGCATGGCATCAGCCATTTCTGTGACTGGGTCAAGCAACGCTCGCACCTGTTTCGCGGCGCAACCTCCGGCACCATCATGCGCAATGACGCCTATCGATTCATTCGCCTGGGCACCTTCGTCGAACGTGCGGACAACACCCTGCGCCTGCTGGATGCGCGTTATGAAATGTTTGGTGAAGAGTCCGAAGAAGTCAGCGACGTGTCGGCACGCGGCTATTACCAGTGGAGCGCGCTGCTGCGAGCGCTGTCCTCGTTTGAAGCCTATACCGAGCTGTATCCGAATGCCCTGAATGCCCGCTCGGTATCCGAGTTGCTGCTGTTGCGCAGCGACGTGCCGCGCTCGCTGCATGCGTGCATCGAAGAGTTGAACCACATCCTCGCCGACCTGCCCGGCAGTTACGGGCGCACGGCCCAGCGCCTGGCGGCCGAGTTCGAAGCGCGCCTCAGATACACCGGGATCGATGAAATTCTGGAAGACGGGCTGCACACCCGGCTGACCGACTTTATCGACACCGTGCGCGACCTGGCGCGGGCGATACAAAGCTCCTATCTGGAAGTGGTCTGACACTCAACCCAGTACCGCCGTCTGTAGGAGCGAGCTTGCTCGCGAAAAACGTCAACGATAACGCGTGCTTCCTGAATGAACGCGGTGCCGGTGAGTTTTTCGCGAGCAAGCTCGCTCCTACAGCGGGTATCAGGGCAAGCCCTCCCACATCTGAATGGCGATGAGTCCCTCAGGTCGTTGGCGACCACCATTTGGGCAGCAACTGCCTCACCCGCGCCTCACCAAAGCGATCATCGATCAACATCACCAAGCCCCGGTCGTGCTGGCTGCGAATCACCCTCCCCGCCGCCTGCACCACTTTCTGGATACCGGGATACAAATAGGTGTAGTCATAGCCCGCGCCAAAGATCGCGCCCATGCGTGCTTTGATCTGTTCATTCACCGGATTGAGCTGCGGCAGGCCCAGGGTGGCGATAAACGCCCCGATCAGGCGCGCGCCGGGCAAATCGATGCCTTCGCCAAAGGCGCCGCCGAGCACGGCGAAACCCACGCCCTGGCTGTGCACGGTGAACTGGTCCAGAAAGGCCTGGCGTTCAGCCTCGGCCATGCCACGCGATTGCAACCACAGCGCGATCTGCGGATGCCGCTCGGCCAGCAGCTGCGCCACTTGTTGCAGGTAATCGAAACTGGAGAAAAACGCGAGGTAGTTGCCGGGTTGCTCGGCGAACTGCCGGGCGATCAACTCCACGATGGGTTCCAGCGATGCCTGGCGGTGCACGAAGCGCGTGGAGATGCGCTCGACAATGCTCACCTGCAATTGCTCGGCCTTGAATGGCGACTCGACGTCGACCCAGGCGGTGTCCGCCGGCAGCCCGAGCAAGTCGGCGTAGTAGTGGCGCGGGCTCAGGGTCGCGGAAAACAGCACGCTGCTGCGCGCGGCCGTCAACCGGGGCCGGATGAATTCGGCCGGCACCACATTGCGCAGGCACAGGGTCGAGCTGCTGCGCTTGGCACTGAATTGACGCTTGCTGATATCGAAGATGAAGTGTTCGTTAAAAAGCTCGGACACCTTGGAAAACTGCAGCGCTTCAAAGTAGAAGGCTTGCAGGTCGCCATTGAGGGCTTCGGGATGGTCGTTGAAGTAATCGCCCATCGCGCTGGCACACAGGCTCAGGGCCTGGAGCAGCTTGTCGGGTTTGGCCGCGTACGCCTGATACGGCGCGAGCTGGTCCTTGTGCAGTGCATTCCACTCTCGGTTCAGGCGCTGCAAGGGCTTTTTCAGCGGCTCGGGGGCGCTGTCGCGGACCGTCTTGAGGCTGTACTGATCGAGGCTGGCGCTGTACATCGAACGGGCGCGCTCGACCAGGTTATGCGCTTCGTCCACCAGCACGGCGACGCGCCACTGATTGAGCTGCGCCAGGCCGAAGAGCATGGCGCCGAAGTCAAAATAGTAGTTGTAGTCGGCAACCACCACGTCGGTCCAGCGCGCCATTTCCTGGCTCAGGTAATACGGGCAGACGTCGTGGGCCAGCGCCACCTCCCGCAGGTGCCGCTGATCGAGCAGGCGAACCCTGGCCGCTGCCTGGCGGGCGGCGGGCAAACGATCGTAAAAGCCCTTGGCCAATGGACACGAGTCGCCATGGCAGGCTTTGTCCAGGTGCTCGCAGGCCTTGTCCCGGGCCACCAGCTCCAGCACCCGCAAGGACAGCTCGGGACTGCTGTCGTACAGCACCTGGGCCGCATCCAGCGCCAGCTTGCGGCCCGGGGTCTTGGCAGTGAGGAAAAACACCTTGTCCAACTGCTGCGGTGCCAGGGCCTTGAGCATTGGAAACAGCGTGCCGACGGTCTTGCCGATGCCGGTCGGCGCCTGGGCCATCAGGCAGCGGCCGGTGCTGACCGCCTTGTAGACCGACTCGGCCAGGGAACGCTGGCCGCTGCGAAACTCGGCGTGGGGAAACGCCAGGCCTTGCGCGTCGCGGTTGCGCGCCTCGCGGTGCTGCATCTGCTGGTGGGCCCACTCGAGAAACAACGCACATTGCTGGTTGAAGAAGCGCTCCAGGTCAGGCGCGGCAAAGCGCTGCTTGAGCAGAGTTTCGCCCTCGCCGACGATGTCGAAATACACCAGCGCCAGCTCGATCTCGTCGAGCCCGAGCTTCTGGCACATCAACCAGCCATAGACCTTGACCTGGGCCCAATGCAATTGCCGATGGTTGGCGGGCTGAGTCTTAAGGTCGCCACGATAGGTCTTTACCTCTTCGAGGCGGTTGCTGTCCGGGTCATAGCCGTCCGCCCTGCCCCGCACCTTGAGTTGCTGGTACTCACCCTCAAGCGCCACTTCGTTCTGGTAATGCGCGCTGCGCCGCGACGCCACCGTGCGATGGCCGACGATGCCTTCCTGGGCACTGGGCGACGGGGTAAAGCGCAGGTCCAGGTCACCGACCTTGGCCGTGAACTCGCACAACGCGCGCACCGCGACGCAGTAGCTCAAGCGGGCTCTGCCCAGCGCACATAGCAGACCGTGACCGGCATCTGGTACTCGCCGCAGAACTCCAGCCAGCGCAATTGGTTGTCCTGCAGGCGGTCGCCTGGGCCCTTGACCTCGATCATGCGGTAGGTTTTCTGCGCCGGCCAGAACTGGATCAGGTCGGGCATGCCGGTGCGGTTGGCGCGGATATCCAGCAACAGCCGCTCAAACCAGTAGCGCAGGTGTTCGGCCGGCAAACACATCAGGGCTTGCTCAAGCAGCTCTTCACTGAGCAGGTTCCAGAACACAAAGGGTGATTGAATGCCCCATTTGTCCACGTAACGTTGGCGGATGGTGGTTTTGTAGCGCTCGTCCCGCAATTGCTCGAAGCACGCGCTGAACAAGGCGGCGCGGCGTTGCTGGAAGTCTTCGCTGTGCAGGTCGGCGGGACCGCGCTGAAACGGGTGGAAAAACGCGCCGGGCAGCGGCGCGAAGACCACGTCCCAGCACAACAGGCCGAACAGCGAATTGATCAGGCCGTTTTCCACGTAGTGCACCGGTGCGTCAGGCTCGCTCAAATGGGCCTGCACGCAATATTCCACCGACATCAGCGGCTCGGGCGGTGTCAGTGCCAGGTCCAGGCGCGTGACGGCGTGCGGCTTGGCCTTGGGCACCTTCGGCTCACCCAGCTTGCGCCGCAGACGTGGCACTACGCGCAGCAGGTGTTGCTGCTCGGCGGCGCTCTCCGGCGCCTGTTGCGCGGTAACGGCCAGCGCCATGGCTTGTGCATAGGCCTCCTGGCGTTCCAGTACGCGGATCAACCGTGCGCGCGCGCCGGGATAGGCGCAGCCGCGATAGATCTGCTCGGCCACACTCAACTCAGCGCTGCGCTCACAGTACTGGCCGATCTGGAACAACAACTTGGCGCGGCGTTTTTCCAGCCAGGGGTTGTCGGTGTGCAGCGTGGCAATCTGCGTCAGCACCGTTTCCAGCGCCTGGCCCGCCTCAAAAGCCTGCTGGCACTGGTGCAGGAACAAAAAGCCCTCGACGTCGGCGCGGCTGCGCAGCCCTCGGGACTCGGCGCAGAACGCAACCTTCTCGTAGGTGTAGATCCCCAGGTCCGCCAGCACGAACTCCGACCAGTCCTGATACAGGTTGCCGAAAAACATCAGACGCAGGCGGTCGCACAGCTCCATCACCGTGAGGCTGTAGAGCACATCCTGCAGGTCGGGGCACCAGAGGGCGAAGCTGCGGCTTTCGTTGAACTGCGCCGCCAATGGCGCCAGCCAGTCGGATTTGCGGCCCTTGGGCTGCTCGATCCAAGGCTTGAAGGCCATGAGCAGCTCGCCTTTTTGCAGCAAGCCGAACAGCTCTTCAAAGCCCAGCAGGCAGTGGTCCTCGACCCAACCGGACGCCAGCAATGGCTGCATGGCCGCATGCGGGCAACCGATTTCCAGGTAGTTGAGCTTGCCTCCACGAAAATGCACGCCCTTGCGCATGACCATGCGCACCAATAACGCCTGTGACGCCTGCGGCAACCTGTCGAATTGCTGAATGAACTGCAATTCGTCCGCGTCGAGCAGATCGGCATAGCGCTGCGCCAACCACATCAGCACTTGGCGGAAGTTGTGCAGGTAATACAAGGGGTCTTCGAGGGGGTTAGCCATGGCACAAAGCAATCAACTACTGGTTATGCATACAGAGTGACGTCGCCAACGCGTTGTTGCAATCAGTAATAGATAAATGGCGCCTGCAACTTTTTGAAAAAAAGCGATCAGATGAGGGAGCTGATCGCGTAACATTTAGGCCCCGCAGCCAGACGCTGCGGGACTTTTCAGGGTTAAAGGTAAGGGTAATGAACATGAAGAATTTGGGTCTGCCGCTGGTTGCACTCACTTTTCTGGTATTGGCCGGTTGCTCCACGCAAACGGTGGTCACGTTGCAAAACGGCACACAGTATCTGACCAAGGACACACCCAACGCCAAGACCGCCGATGGCTTCTATGAATTCACCGACATCGCCGGCAAGCGTATTCGTATCAAGGCCGATGATGTGGCGACGGTGCGCAAGGAACAATAATTTCAGGCTGGCCTATATCAAATGTGGGAGGGGGCTTGCCCCCGATAGCGGTGGGTCAGCTACACATAAGCAGGCTGATACACCCCAATCGGGGGCAAGCCCCCTCCCACAGTTTTAACCGCGTTCCAATAGTCAGCCGATCATAATCCCCTCCCCCGACACACTGCTCACACCCACCAGCGTTACCGAGTCAGCGCCGAAGCTGATCACGGTATCCCCGCCGACCAGTTTGGCGTGATCGCGATAATCCGCGCTGCCCTGCACATCCGTGAACACCAGCTTGTCCGTCGCCTGGTAGCCCACCACGCGATCATTGCCAAAGTGCCCGCTGAACAGGAAGGTGTTATGCCCGCTGCTGTCGCGAATGGTGTCATTGCCTTTGCCGCCCTCGATAAAGTCCGCGCCCTTGCCGCCCTGGATCAGGTCGTCGCCGTGACTGCCGATGATGTAGGTATTGCCCTTGTGCGTTTCGGCATTGCGGTTGAGGTCTTGCACCCAGGTGGTGGCCCGTGCCGGGTCGGACAGGTTGGCGACGATCACCGTTGAGTCACGGCTCATTTGTTCATAGAAGCCGGAGTCGAGAATGCGCGCCATGCCATCGCCGTAGCCGGTGGGCAAGTGCGACACCCAGGTCGGCAGGTTGAGGATGGAAAACGGCAGCACGTTCCACAGGGATGATGCGTAGTGATCGTTGAAGCTGACGATATTGTCGGTGGTGGATTCATAGGGCTTGTCGTGCACGCCCAGGGACGACGGGTTGAACGATGCACCATCCAGCGCACGGAACACCGGGTCATTTTCGTAGCCCACGTTCAGCACCTTGTCACCGGCACTTTGGGTCGGTGAGGCATAGGCCACGTAGTTGGCATCCTTGTAGAAGCCCGACCATTTGCTGTCGCTCAAGTCGGCCAGGCTGTTGACCGCCAGCCCACCGAGGCTGTGGCCGCTGACCAGCACATCCTGGCCGCTCAGGCCGTGGGCACCGGCAAACTCGGCAACGTTCTCGAGCAAGCCACCGAAGGCTTCGCCGACATAGTTTTTTGCGTAATCCTTGGGCCCGAAGGCAGCCAGCAGGTCGCTGATCACATCGCCGATGGCGTCACTGATCAGGTGTTCCCGCGGGCCCGACGTACCGCGAAAACCGATGCCGATTTCCTGCAGTGTGCCGGCGTCATCGTATTTGCCCAGCACCTCGACCTGGGCCGAGGCGTAGCCGGGTTTCTCGCCATAAAATGTCCCCCGGGCGTCCACCTTGCCACTGTAATTCAGGGCGCTTGCGCTGATCGGCGTCCATCCAGCCGCGTGCACGGCGTCGAGGGCGGCTTTTTCCGAATCGGGGTTCCAGGGGATCCCGCCAATCACCCCCTGGGCATCGGTGCCGCCGATCATGGCGCTCACCAGCGTGGCCGGCAAGCCCAGGCCCAGGCCATTGTTCTGGTAACCCACGGCAAACCCGTGATCCAGGTTGTGATAGGCATACAGCGTGATCGCCAGCGCATCGGCGAACACTGTCTTGGAGCCCTCGGTCCCGAGGTTGTTATAGTCAAAGATACCCATGGTACTGCCTCTCTGTTGTTGGATTTGTCGAGAAAGCGAAAACACCTTTTATCCATCACCCGCTGTAGGAGCGAGCTTGCTCGCGAAGATCGTCAACGATGACGCGCTCTACCTGAACAAACGCGCCGCACTTGAGTTTTTCGCGAGCAAGCTCGCTCCTACAGTGGTTTTTAACGCGTCAGAACGCCCAGTCCAGGCTCAACCCGACGCCATGCACCTTCTCTTTGCTGGCCAGCAGACCGTTGTAGTCGAAGTTCACCCGTGCATCCTTGCTCAGGGCCAGGCTCACTCGCGCGCCGACCAGGGCGGCATCACGCACCATCGGTGCGCTTTCCACCGCGAACGAAGGGCCGCCGGAGGCAAACGCCAGGTGCTGCTCGGAGTCGGTGCTGCTCAGGTTGTGCTGCCAGCCCAGGGTGCCGGACACTTCCAGTTGCTGGTGATCGTTGACGTTGAAGGTTTTCAAGGCGCGCACGCCCAAGGTGCTCAGCACCAGGTCGCGGCTGTCGTCGCCACTTTTCAGCGCAGCGGCATCGCCCTTCTCTTTGAAGCCGTCCGTGTCCAGGTGCACATAGGCCAGGTTGGCGAATGGCTCAAGCGCCATGGGTTGCAGGTTGATGCGGTACGCCGCCTCGGTGAACACCTGGGTGCTGTGGGCGTCGACCTTGGCTTTCTGCTTGCCGCTGACGTCGCCGTATTGCAGGTCACGCTTCACATCGGCGCGGTGCCAGCTGTAGGTCGCACCGCCGCTCAGGCGCCAGGCGCCGATTTCATGCCCGGCATAGGCGCCGAAGTGGTAGCTGTCGACCGAGGCGCGGCTATGGGTGTCGCTGCCCATGTTCAGCGAGGTATCGCTGTAACCCGCCACCAGGCCGATGCGTGTCGCGTCGTCAAGGGCGCCGTCCACACCGGCCAGCATGCCGCCGATGGACGTGGTGTAGCCCGCCGTATCGCTGCGGCTGTCGGTCTTGCCCCACGCCCCCAGCGCTTTTACCCACACATTGCCACGGCTGTCGATGGCCTGGCTGGTCGCGCCCATTTCACCGTTGCGCAGGCGTTCGCCGACCGCTTCACGCACGTAGCGGCTGTCATTGACCAGTGCAGTCTCCAGGGCTGGATAGACTTCGCCACTCAGTTGCTGGAACGCGCCTTGTGCCGAGGCCGCCGTCGGGGCCAGCAGCAAGCTTTCATACACGCCGTTGCCCGCGCCCAATTGCTCGGCGGCTGCGGCGACGGCGCGCTGGTTTGGCGTCGCGGCCACGCTGGCGAAGCTGTTGGTGCGTGCCACATCCAGCTGCACACCGCCCGCCGCGTAGTTCAAGGTGCCACCGATGAACAGGTAGTCCGGCAGTACCGCACCGAAGCGGCCGTTGATCCCCCCCGCGGCTTGCAGGATGTTGTACTGGCGACCGATCAGGCTTTGCGCCTGGGTCGCGCTGAGCAAGGTCGGGCTGTTTTCCAGGGCCAGGGTCACGGTGCCGCCATTGAGCGTGGCGGTGCCGCCGGCGACGATGCGGTCGCTGCTGGTAGGCGACAGTTCCACCGCGTACGTCGAGCCCGCCTCAAAGGTGACATTGCCCGCCACGTTCAGCGTACCGATGGAGTTGCCCGGTGCCACGGTGCCGCCGCTTTTTGCGGTCAGCGAACCGATGCGCCCCGAGCCGCCGACCACGCCGCTCTGGCTGACGGTCACGTCGGAGGTCACCGAGCCGTTGACCGCCAGCAACCCCTGGTTGACCCGGGTCGGGCCGCTGTAGGTATTGGTGCCGGTCAGCACCAGGGTGCCAATGCCCTGCTTGGTCAGGCCGCCATGGCCTGCGATGTCGTTGCTCCATACGTCCAGCCCGCAATGCACGTCATTGCACACGCGCTGGGTCGGTTTGCCGGCATCCACCACTGCGCCGATACCCGGCAAGTCCGCCACGAACTGGCCACTGCCATAGGCGCCGTCGATGCGAAACTCAGCCGGAATATCCTCGGCGGTAATGAACATGCCCGGACCGTTGACTGCCTTGCCCAGGTTGATCATGCCCCAGCCATACAGCGAGTCGATGCCCGGCGCGCCAAGGTCGGTGGCGGTGGTCTTGAGCAGCGTGGAGATCTGGTCGCCACTCATGTAGGGGAAACGCTCCATCAGCACCGCCGCACTGCCGGCCACATGAGGCGCGGCCATGGAGGTGCCGTTGAAGTTGGCGTAGTCGTTGGTGAGGTTGTCCAGGTTGGTGCCGTTGATGATCGAACTGAAAATCTTCGTACCCGGCGCCGACACACAGAAACTCGCCGCATAGCCGCAGCGCGACGAGAAGGTGCTGATCACGTAGGGGTTGGCGCTCGCGGTGTCCGGGTTCTGCTGCAGGGCCGCCACCGACAGCCAGTTCGGCGCAATCTGCGGCACGAAATACGCCAGTCCCGAGATCGCGTCGGGGTTGTTGCGGTTGTAGTCGTTACCGGCGGCAAAGATGGTCAGCACACCACTGCGGGCGGCGTCGATCGCACCTTGATAAGCGCCGCCTGCAATGGTGCCGAGGATCGGCCGGATGTTGTTGAACTGCGCCTGGGCTTCATTGACCGTGAAGTTGGGGAACGCCGGATCGCGACCGCCCTTGGCGTACTGATCACCGATGCCGATACCCCAGCTGTTGTTGATGATGCGCGCGCCGCTGGCGACCAGTGCATCCCAACCGGCTTTGTACACCGCGCCATCGTTGCCCAGGATGATCCCGTCTTCCGGGCCCGGGTCGCCGTTTTCGGCACTGATGATCTGTGCGTTGAACGCTACGCCATGCATCGGCCCGCCGTCGCGGTTACCGGCCGCAATGCCGCCGACGTGGGTGCCGTGGTTGCCCAGCTTGCCGTTGGAGCCCAGGGACGGCGTGCCGTCATAGCGAAACGCATCGCCGGCCTTCACCGGGATGTACGGGTCGGTGTACTGGCGGATGCCCTCGGTGACGATCGTCACCACTTTGCCGGGGCTGGCGAATTCCGGATGCTGGGCGTACACCGGCTGGTCGAAGATGCCCAGCTTGACGCCCTTGCCGGTGTAGCCGGCGGCATATGCGGTGTCGGCGTGCACGGCGCCCAGGCCCCAGTCGGCCTTGAATTCATTGCTGCGCCAACTGGCGGCGTCGCCCGGTTTGCCGGTTTCCACATAGGGTGCGGCCTGGGCAGTTTGCATGCTTGCGAGGCCGCTGGCCAGGCAGCACAGCAGCGCGCCGTATGGCACGCGGCTCAATGCCTTGAGCGGGTAGCCCGGGCCTGTGTGGATGGCGATGGTGAACCCTGACTTGCGTTTTTTCACGGTGACCTTCCTTAGTTTTCTTATTGCCAGTAGGTGAATCACTTTCTCTGTGGGAGGGGGCTTGCCCCCGATAGCGAAGTGTCAGTCGCCGGATGTACTGGCTGACCCGCCCTCATCGGGGCAAGCCCCCTCCCACATTTGATGTGTGGTGTGCTTTCAGAACTGCCAGTTCAGGCTCAGACCTACACCCTGGGTTTTCTCGCGTCCGCCCAATTGGCCGTTGTAATCCAGGTTGACCCGTGTCGACGGGCTCAGCGCCAGGCTCGCCTGCAGCCCTACCAACGCGGCGTCGCGCAACAACGGCGCGCTGCGCACGGCAAAGGACGGCCCGCCGGCGACAAACGCCAGGTGTTCCTCGGATTCCACCGCCGTCAGGCTGTGTTGCCAGCCCAGCGAGCCGGACAGGTCCAATTGTTGATGGTCGTTCAGCGCCAGGGTTTTCAGTGCGCGCACGCCAAGGGTGCCGAGCACCGCATCACGTCGGTCATTGCCACGCTCCAGGGCCGCCGCAGCGCCTTTTTCGTGGAACGACTCACTGTCCAGGTGCACGTAGGCCAGGTTGGCGAAGGGCTCCAATGCCAGCGGTTGCAGGTGAATGCGATACGCGGCTTCGGTAAACAGCTGCGCGGTGCGCGCCTGCAGCTTGGTCTTTTGCTTGCCGCTGACCTCGCCGTATTGCAGGTCGCGCTTCACATCGCCGCGATGCCAGCTGTAGGCACCGCCGACACTCAGCCGCCAGTCGCCCAGCTCACGCCCGGCATAGGCGCCGAAGTGGTAGCTGTCGATGGACGCCGAGGAATGGGTGCCGCTGCCCATGTTCAATGAGCTGTCGCTGTAGCCGGCGACCACACCGACGCGGGTCTGTTCGTCCAGTGCGCCGTCGACACCCGCCAGCAAGCCGCCGAGGGCGGTGGTGGAACCTGCTGTTTCACCGCGCGCATCGGACTTGCCCCAGGCGCCGAGGGCCTTGAACCACAGGTTGCGTTCACCGGCCACCGGCACATGGCGCAAGCGTTCGCCCACCGCGTCGCGCAGTTGGCGACTGTCGTTGATCAACATCGCGCCCACGGCCGGGTAGATTTCACCGGACAGTTGCTGCAAACCCTGTTGCGCGCTGGCCACCGAGTCCGATTGCAGCAGGCTTTCGTACACCGGGTTGCCCGCGCCCAATCGCTCGGCGGCAGAGGCCACGGCGCGCTGGTTGCGGGTGGCGGCGACGCTGGCGAAGCTGGCGTCATTGCGCCCGACGTTCAGTTGCACGCCGTTGGCGGCGTAGTCCAGGGTGCCGCCGAGGAACAGATAGTTCGGCAGCACCTGGCCGAACTGGCCCTGGATACCACCGGCCGCCTCAAGAATCGAGTACTGCCGGCCGATCAGGCTTTGGGCCTGGCGCTGGCTCAATAACGTCGGGCTGTTTTCCAGGGCCAGGGTGACCGTACCGCCCCCCAGCACGGCCTTGCCGCCGGCGACGATGCGGTCGCTGCGGGTGGGGGTGAGTTCTACCGCATAGGTGGAGCCTGAGCCCAGGTTCACATCCCCGGCCACCTGCAAGGTGCCCACCGAGTTACCCGGCGCCACCCGCCCGCCGCTGTTGACCGACAGTGCGCCGATCCGCCCGGCGCCGCCGAGGGTGCCGCTGTCGTTGACCGTGACCGCCGAGGTCAACGAACCGTTCACCGCCAGCAGGCCGCCGTTGACCAGGGTTGCGCCGCGATAGGTGCTGTCGCCGCCGAGCACCAGGCTGCCCGCGCCGGATTTGATCAGGCTGCCTGCGTACACGCGGTTCGCCGCCGCCTGATCGCGCGCGCTGCCCACCGCGTAGTCGGTCTGATCCTGCTGGCTGGCGCCGGCGCCCACGCCGTTCTGCCAGCCCTTGTCGAGCAGGGTTTGCTGCCAGGCGCTGTGCTCGGCGCGGTCTTCGGCCTGGCGCTGGAGCAGCGCCTGGTCAGAAATACCGTTGCTCCACACATCGGCCTGCCCGGCCGCGAGGTTCACGTTCATTGCGCCGAGCAACTGCCCCGGCCCGTGCATCGCCCGGCCCAGGTCCGGCACGCCCCAGCCGACGATGGCGTTGGGGGCCTGGGTGAGCGAGCCGTCCAGCTGCGTGGCGGTGGTCAACAGCACCTGCAGCGCCTGCTCGTTGGTCATGTAGGGATAGCGCTCCATCACCAGCGCCAGGGCGCCGGTGGCATGGGGCGCCGACATCGAGGTGCCGGATTTCACGCCATAACCACCGTCCGGGATAGTGCTGTTGATCAGCGCACCCGGGGTAGAGATACACCAGTATTTGGCGATGCCGCATTTGTTGTACTTCTGGTTGTTGGCCCTATCCAGCCCCGACACTGCCAGCCAGTGGCCTTCCAGTTCCGGCTGGAAATACGGCAGCGCCGAACGCACGCTGGCATTGGCATAGCCGCTGTTGCCGGCGCTGAACACGTTGATCACGCCGGCTTTGGCCACATCCGCCGCCGCGTCCAGCCAGGTGCCACGGTTGTAGTGCTGGGCGTAGGCGGCGTGCAGGTCATCGAGTGTCTGGTAGCTGACGTCCTTGGGCTGGCTGCCCCAACTGTTGTTGATGGCGCGCACGCCGGAGTCCACCAGGGCGCTGTACACCGTCTTGAAATACTTGGGGTCCGGGGTCGGGCCGAACAGGAAGCTGTCGTTGGCGTTGGTGTTGCCGACGTAGACCTGAGCGTTATACGCCACGCCATGCATGCCCACGCCGTCGCGCGCCGCGCCCATGGTGCCGGTGACGTGGGTGCCGTGGGAGTCGTTGTTCGGGTTGAGTGCGCCCGTGGTACTGAAGGCACTGCCATCGACGTACGTGCCGCTGGCGGTGACCGGGTGGAAGCGCTCTTTGGACGCTTCGGGGTGATTGGTATCGAAACCCGAGTCCAGCGCGCCGATTTTCACGCCACTGCCGCTGATCCCGATGGCATAGGCTTCATCGGCCTTCATGCGCCCCAGGCCCCAGTCGCTCTGGTATTCGGCGGAACGCCAGCTGGCGGGGTTACCCGGTTGGCCGGTTTCGGCATATTGCGCCTGTGCCGCAACGGACAGCAGCAGCAATGAGCCTGCGGTGAAGGGTTTGAACCGTGGTGAATCCGTGATCATCCGTACACTCCTGTTTTATTGTTATGTCTTGCCCCTACCGCGTTCTCTCCGGACCGAAGGCTTCGTCCACCTTGGCCAGGTCGGTGTCACGCAAGTTGCCCGCGTAGTAATGCAATTTGGTCCAGGCCATCAGGTAGTCGTACCGCGCCTGGGCCAGGTCGCGGCGGGTGCTGTAGAGCTGCTGCTCGGCGTTCAACGCATCGAGGTTGACCCGCTCGCCGCCGAGGATGCTTTGTTTGGTCGACACCACCAGCGCCTCGGCTGAGGTCAGGGCCTTCTGATAGGCGCGCAGCTTGCTCACCCCGGACAGGCATGCGCTGAACTGACGACGCAGTTCGATCAGGGTCTCGCGGGTCTTGCCTTCCAGTTCGTACTCGGCCTGCTCCATGGCGCGGCTGGCCTGGCGCGTGGAGGCCGAGATAGCGCCGCCGGCATACAGCGGCAGGCTGACCTCGACGCCGATGGTGTTGGTGTCGTAGCGCTGGTTGTAGGTGTTGCCGCTGTCCGATTCCTGCTTGCGCGAACTGGCGTAGGCGGTGATTTTCGGCAAATGCCCGGCGCGGTTGCGCTCCACTTCATAGCGCGCCACTTCCAGGGATTGGCGCTGCGAGGCCAGTACGGGGTTGTTGGTCAACGCCAGTTCGTGCCAGGTGGCGTAGTTGGACGGGCTCAGGCTGAATGCGGCGAAGCTCTGATTCAGGGGTGCCAGGTCGTCGATGTTGACGCTTTGCACACCGATCAACGCGCCCAGTTCGCGCAGGGAGGCATCCTGCTCATCCAGGGCCTGGATCTCTTCGGCGGTAGCCAGTTCATAGCGCGATTCGGCTTCCAGGATGTCCGTGCGCGTGCCCTCACCCGCCTTGAACAAGTGTTCGTTCTGCTGGAACTGCTGCTCGAACGCTTTCTTCTTGGCGCGGGCGATGTCGATCTGGTCCTGGGCGAACAACGCCTGGGTGTAATAGCTCAACACCCGTACCAGCAGGGCCTGGCTCTTGTCGCGAAAGCTCTCGTCGGCAAACAGCGCCTGGGCCACGCCCTTACGGTAGTTGGCATAGGCTTCGTAGTCGAACAGCGGCTGTTGCAGGCTGAAGGTGGAACCGTAGCTGTTGTAGTTGCGGTCGTCGCGATAGCTTCCACCGCGCCCGTCGGGCAGGTGCGCTTCGGAATTGTTGCGGCCCTTGTTGTAGTTGTATGACAGCCTCGGCAACAAGCCGGCGCGGCCGATGGTACGATTTTCCAGGCCGGCGTCGCGCTCCTTGATCGCGCCGAGGAACACCGGGTCATTGCGCAGGGCTTGCTCGTACACATCGAACGGGCCCATGGCGGCGTGCGCACTGGCGCAACTGAACAGCAAGGCGATGAACACAGGTCTCATGCTCATTCCTCGGTCAACGCGGAGCCGGCGCGATCGAGCAGCGGCTTGAACAGATAATTGAGCAGCGAGCGTTCGCCGGTGCGCACAAACATCTCGGCGGGCATGCCCGGCTTGATCACCAGGCCGTGGAGCGTTTCCAGCGCCGCCTCGCTGACCGTGGTGCGCAGCACGTAATACGGCGCACCGGTCTTTTCATCGAGCATCTGGTCGGCGGAAATCAGGCTCACCTCCCCCGGCACACGCGGGGTGCGGCTCTGGTTGAAGGCAGTGAAGAGGATGTCCACCGGCAGGTGCGTGCCGACCTTGTCCACCAGGTGCACCGGCAAGTGCCCTTCCACTTCCAGGCGCGTGCCCTGGGGCACGATCTCCAGCAAGGTTTCCCCGGCCCGCACCACGGCGCCCTCGGTGTGTACGCCAAGGTTGACCGCGATGCCGTCGGCCGGTGCATTGATTTCGCTGTGCTGCAGGTCGAACCCGGCGGAGGCCAGTTGCTGCTCCAGGGTCAGGCTGCGCAGTTGCGCATCGGCCAGTTGGCTGCGTACTTCTTTCTGATATTCCTCGCTGTGCTGCTGCAATTTGAGGCGCGATTCGACAATGCCCTGTTCGACACGACCGCTCTCGCCGGCGTTTTGCGCCAGGTCCTGTTGCACCTGGGACAACTGGCGCTGGTAGTCCATCAGGCGGTTGCGCGGGATATAACCGTTGTCGGCCAGCGGTTGCAGGCTGCTCAGCTGGTCGCGCAGGGATTGCGCCTGGGCGGTCAGGTCGCTGCGGGCGCGCCGCATGCCGCCCAGCTGCGACGTGGCGCCGTCGATGCTGGCCCGAATGCCGGCCTGCTCCCGGGCGAAGGCCTCGCGGCGGCTGCTGAACAGTTGGCGCTGGCCTTCGAGTACCAGCGCCAGGGCCGGGTCGGGGTTGCTGCTCAGTTGCGCGGGGAAGCTGACGCCGGGCAGGTTGTCACGCTCACTCTGCCAGCGGGCGGCGCTGGCCCAGGCCATGCGGTACTGGGCCTGCAACGATTGCACGTCGGCCTGGTGCTGGGTCTGGTCGAGGCGAAACAGCGGCTGGCCTTGTTTCACCACCTCGCCTTCGCGCACCAGGATCCGACTGACCACGCCGGGGCTGAGGGTTTGCACGGCCTTGCGCTTGCCCGACACCACCACCGTGCCCTGCACCGGGATGCCTTGATCGAGCGGCGCGAGGCTGGCCCAGAGGAAAAACCCGCCAGCGCCGACTACGGTCAGCAGCCAGCCCATGCGCACGAAGAAGCGCGCGTCGTGTTGCTCGTAAATCATGCAAGTATCCTTACTGCTTGACGCAAAACGTGTAGGAGTGAGCTTGCTCGCGAAAAACCCGCAGGCACTGTGTGTATCCAATCGGAGCACGTCATCGTTGACGACTTTCGCGAGCAAGCTCGCTCCTACCACCGGGTTTTTCCCTGGGTGCTTCCTGCTGGCCGGACAACGCGCGCAGCACTTCCTGACTCGGGCCGAACGCCTGCAACTGGCCTTCGCTGAGCACCAGCAACTTGTCGGCCTGGGCCAAGGCGGAGGAACGGTGCGTCACCAGCACTACGCTGCTGCCTTGGGCCTTCATCTGCACGATGGCGCTGGCCAGTGCGGCTTCACCAACGGTGTCGAGGTTGGAGTTGGGCTCATCCAGCACGATCAGGCGCGGCCCGCCGTACAAGGCGCGAGCCAGGGCCACGCGTTGCTTCTGCCCGCCGGACAGGCCGCCGCCGTTGTCGCCCAGCAGGGTGTCGTAGCCCTGGGGCAGGCGCAGGATCAATTCATGCACCCCGGCCTGTTGCGCGGCCTTGACCACCTGCTCCGGGTCGGCTTCGCGAAAGCGCGCGATGTTGTCGGCGATGCTGCCGCTGAACAGTTCGATGTCCTGGGGCAAATAGCCGATATGCGGGCCGAGGTCGCCGCGGTCCCAGCGGTGAATATCCGCGCCGTCCAGGCGCACGGTGCCAGCCAGGGTCGGCCATACGCCTACCAGCACCCGGGCCAGGGTGGATTTGCCCGAGCCCGAGGCGCCAAGCACCCCCAGCACTTCGCCGGCCGCCAGGTTGAAGCTGACGTGGTGCAGGGTCGCCAGGCGTCGACCGGGTGGGCCGGCGCTGACCTGCTCGAAACTGACCTGGCCCTTGGGCGCCGGCAAGGCCATCTGCTCGACTTGCGGGGGGAACTCGCGCAGCAGCTCGTCAAGGCGCTGGTAGGCCAGCTTGGCGGAACTCCATTGCTTCCATACCGCGATCAATTGATCGATGGGGCTGAGTACCCGGCCCATCAAAATGGAGCCGGCGATCATCATCCCGGCGGTCATATCGCCCTTGATCACCAGGAGAGCGCCCAGGCCCAACACCAAGGATTGCAGGCACAGCCGCAAGGATTTGCTCAGGGAAGTGATCACCGAACCGGTGTCGCTGGCCTTGTTCTGCAAGCCCAGGAACTGCGAATGCACCGCGAACCAGCGCTGGCGCAGCGCACCGAGCATGCCCATGGCCTGGATGGTTTCGGCATTGTGCAAATGGCTGGTGGCCAGCTGAGTCGACTGCTGGGAAAAACCGGCGGCGTCGCCCAGCGGCTTTTTGGTCAGGTACTCGTTCAGGCAGGCCAGGCCGATCAGCAGCACCGCCCCCGCCGTCGCCAGTACGCCAAGCCACACGTTGAACAGGAAAATCACGAACAGGTAGATCGGAAACCATGGCGCGTCGAAAAACGCGAACAACGCAGGCCCGGTAATGAACTGGCGAATATGGGTCAGATCGCCCAGGGATTGCCCGGCATGCCCCTGCCCACGCTGCAGGTTGCGTTCGAACGCGGCTTTGTAGACGCGCAAGTTGAACCGTCGCTCCAACTGGCTGCCGATGCGGATCACCACAAAACTGCGGATAACTTCCAGCAGGCCAATAAAGACAAAGAACCCCACGACCATCAGCGTCAACATCACCAGGGTGGTTTCATTCTGGGAGGACAGCACACGGTCGTACACTTGCAGCATGTAAATCGATGGCACCAGCATCAACAGGTTAATCAAGGCGGTAAAACAGCCAACGCTGATCAAGATGCTCTTGTATTCACCCAGCGCCTTGAACAAAGGCGCAACGCTATGGGGCTTGGCCATATCTTCTTATCTTCCCTGAACCCGGATGACGCGCAATAGTTGCTCAACCCCGACTAAGGAGCAGTCAACTAACAAATGAAGTTATAAGCTTATAACTGGAAACTAAGGCGTACGTCGCAATGCAACTACGCCACCGGATTTAGTGCGGCCCTCATATTCGCCTTCTTTCTGGCGATTCAAGTGCGTGATCCCGCTGCCTTCGGCATTCATCAGCCAGATACCGTCCGGGGTGGGTGACCAGCTCAAGGGCTTTTCACCCAGCCATTGCGCCACACACGCCACATCGCCGCCCAGGCTGTTGGCCTGCGCTTGCAGGTCCAGCGCACACACCTGGTCACCCTGGTGCAACTGCCAATGCCCCGCCAATTGCGCGGTGCTGGGTAAAACAAGACTGCTCGCCATTGCATGGGCTCCTGCCGACACGATCAAAAGGGTCAACCACTTGGAAAAACGCTGCATCGTTTGGCTCCATCCTGGAACGCGGCGCCGAAGCGCCGCGCCTTGCATCACGCCACGATGTCGCTGGCAGCCGCCTGGCCAACGGTGGTGACGAGGAAATCCGCCACGCCGTGCCCGGAGAAGTCCACTGCCAACGTACCCAGGTTGGTACCTGAGGCGTAGGACAGAACCGCGTCGCCGGCATGCCCGGTGAAGGCATTGACGAAGGTCACGCCCGCACCCTTGGTGATACCGGACAGGTCGATCTTGTCTGAACCTGAGGTGAAGTCAAAGATCTTGTCCGCAGCCCCTGGCTTGGAGTCGGAACTGGCACCGTACACGAATGTGTCGCTGCCGGCGCCGCCCCACAGTTGGTCCGCACCGCCACCGCCGTAGATGAGGTCGTTGCCGGCCCCGCCCTTGATGAGGTTGGCCGCCTGGTTACCAATGATCAGATCGTTGCCCGCGCCGCCGAAGGCGTTCTCGACCGTCACGCCCTTGGCAATCGACACATTGCCCACAAGGCCGCCAACGTCGGAGAACGAGGTGGCATTGAGGTTTATCTTCTGGTTCTGGGTAAACCCGGAGAAGTCCAGGGTGTCGTTGCCGCCACCGTCCCATACCGAGAACACCAGTTTGTCGGCATTGGAGGTGGCGCTGAGGAAATCACGCCCGGTGTTGGAGTTGAAACCGTAGGTGGTGTCACCGGCGCGGGTGTTGAGGTTGGCACCGTAGAGCTTCTGGATCGCGGCAATGTCGTCGATCAGCGGACCGGAAGCATAAGCCTCGACCCCGCCTTTGCTGAAGTTCTGGTTGGTGTTGCTCTCGCTCCAGTAACTCATGAGGCTATAGCCGCGCGTGTCCTGTCCATAGGTCGCGTCGTTGTAGGTGGGGTTGCCATTCCCGGCGTTGTAGTCGCCAGGGTGAGCCAGGCCGAGGGTGTGACCGATTTCGTGGGTCAGGGTCTGCCGGCCATAGTTGTTCAGGTCCGGCGTCTTGTTCGGCGTGTAGCTGTTGTTGGTCAGGTACCACGAGGTGCCGTCGTAGCCTGCACCGGTGCCGGGCAGGTAAGCGAACGCCGCCGCGCCGTCCTGGCCACCGCTATAGTTGCCGAAGGTCATGTGCCCGTCGCCGCCGGAAGCCTTTTCGGTAAAGGTTACATTGGCCACATCCGACCAGGATTGCATGGCCATTGCGGCCTGTGCTTTCTGCTGGGCGTTGAATTGGCTGAAGCCGGAGATGCCATGTTTGTTCATGGTGCTCTGGGTAGCCGAGGTGAGGAAGGTGTAGGTCAGATCGATCTTGCCGTTGCCATCAAAGTCCCGGTAGGCGGCACCATCCCGCAGCAGCTGGGTGGCTGCCTGGTCCACGCTGTAGGACGGTTTGCCATTGACCGTGAGGTTGCCGCCACGGTCATACAAATGGCTGAAGCTATCGATTTGCGAGTAAGCAGTGCTGGCTTGCGCGGCAGATACAATAGCCTTGTCTTTTACTTTTGACATAAACGTACTTCCTTGTTTGCAAGTGCATCAGTCTTTGTTCGATAGGAACCTCGCGGGCGAGGATAGTCCTATCACTCACCTCTTTTGAAGGCGTAAGAAAACTGACACAACTTGAAATCTTTCGTCTACAAATATTTCAGCAGGTACAAAGAGACCTCGCTTCAACTTGAGGAAGTCACGTGCAACGTTTGTTGGGGACTGTCGTGGTTGCGTGGCTGAATAGCGCGAAGCGATATTTAAATATTAAATACATGTAAAGCCGCTCTAATTGGTTGACCGACTTGAATAATGGATCCAATACATTGTCACGGTGTCAATGGCGAGATTAAAGAGCCACTACTTGCACTATTAAAGGCTCATGTCCCCTTTTGCCGGGGCATACTTGAGCTATGCCCTCGATAAAAGGGAATTCGAATAGTAGCCTTTTGCCAAATCCCCGGCAGGACATGATCCAGATCAATCTCTGCTGAAAGAACCGCCGAACGGGCCTGAAAAAGTCGCCTGCCACTTGCGAACGAATGCTATTTTGAAGGCTCGACACCAGGACTATTGAAGGTCCTGGCCCCTGCCGCGAGCTAAAGGAAGCGCTCAATGAAAAAGGTGGGCAACATGAACAAAGTGACATTCCCCAACGCGTGCCAGCTGATGCGCTGGCATTTTCATCCGATGGGCTTCGAGGGGAGTATGGACGCCCCCGGGAGTATGGTGGCCCGCCTGTTTGATCGGGCCAGCGGCGAGACATTGATCGCTATCGCCGGCATTCCCTGCGCCACCGTGATGAATGCTGCCGATGTGGAGCGCATCATTGAGGCGGTGGAGGCAGAGCTTGATAGTTTTGTGCCGCCGTTGTTGTTGCGGGCCTGATCGATTGCGGCAGACCGATGAGATCCAATTGTGGGAGGGGGCTTGCTCCCGATGGCGTTGGGTCAGTCACTACAGGGTCGAATGATAGACCGCAATCGGGGGCAAGCCCCCTCCCACATTTAGATCGCACTCAGGCCGATTAACCGCGTTGGTCGTCGAAGAATGCTTTCTTGCCATCTACCCGCTCCGACGCCCTTGGCACATTCACCGCCTGGCCTTCAGGCTTTTCCACATACCAGTAGCAGCGGCTTACCGCGCGCGTAATGCCGACGTAGGCCAGGCGCAGTACTTCGTCTTTCTGTGCATTGTCGTAGGCCTCGCTGTCGCCGTCCTTGCCCAGCCCCGCCATGCGGTAGACCTGGTTCTTGTAAGGCGAACTGGTGAGGTGCTGGCAGTCACCCAGCAGAAATACCGTGTCCGCCTGCAGGCCCTTGGCGCTGTGATAGGTCAGCTGCTTGAGCCTGCGCGCCTGGGGCGACAAGCTCGAATCCAGATTAACTACAGACTGAATATGCTCTTCTATCAACAGCTTATCGCTGCTTTTTCGATACAGCATCAAGATCGTATCGCCCTGCTGATAGCGCTCAAGCAACTGCCGCGCCAATGCCGCGTCGTCGCGCTCCTGCACTACCACGGGCACCAATGGCTTGGGATCGCCACTGGCCTTGGCCTTTTTGCCGGGAATGGCCGGCGCACTGCGTACGATGTGCTCGGCAGCATCGATGATGTGTTGATGACTGCGGTAGTTTTCAGCCAGCATTACCCGCGTGGTGCTCGGCGATACAAATTCCTTGTTGAACTCCATGAAGTACTTGGGCGAACTGCCGCGCCAGCCGTAGATCGACTGCCAGTCATCCCCTACGCACAGCAACGATGAGCGCTGCGCCCCACGCCCCACATGCATGGCCGGACCACGGCTGCGGATTTCGCGCAGGCTGGCGCGGATCCACGAGACAATCTGCGGGGAGACGTCCTGGAACTCGTCGATCATCAGGTGCGACATCGGCCGCAGCAGTGAATCGCCGAGCAGCTTGAGGTTCTCCGGGGTGTTTTCGCCGAACAGCGAGAACATGCGGTTATAAGTCATGATCGGCGGCGATTGATCAAGCAAGTGATCTTCCAGGGCCTTCCAGAAAATGCCCAGGGCCTCGAAGAACAAGCGGTCCGGGTCGTCTTTGGGAAAGCTCATGCGGCCCACGGCGCTGGGCACATCCAACCCGAGGTTCTCGATAAAGCCAGCGGCCATCACAAAGCTGTCCAACAGCGGCGCTGAAGCAAGCTCACCCTTGACCTTGTAATCAAACCCCGGCCCGGCGGCGGCATCGTCCGCGAGGCTACTTAATAACTTCCTTGAAGACTCATAACTGTCCAACCATATCAAAGGCTTACGACAGAAAGCTTGAAACAGCGTGCGCTTTACCGCCCACTCCGCGCGCACTGACAGCTTTGAATTGGGCCGGCTGATCTGGGGGTTTTCCCGCGAATCAAAGCCCAGCACCACCCAGGCGTCCAGCTCAGGGATATAACCATGACAGTGGAATTGCGCCCCATTGATGTCGAACGCCTGCCGGCTCGGCTCGATGCCCTTGATCGGCCAGGCACCTGCGCGAAACCACAGGTCCTCGATGGCGTCGCAGAGCTCTTCATCGCGCTTGGCCGCCAATTGCGTCACCGCCATACGCTTCTGCACATCCGGATGATCACGCTCCAATTCCTTGAGCTGCAGCCCATGGCGTGCCAACGGCGCAATCAACTCACGAAAACGCGCGTGGCTGCCGTGCAAGCGGTGGTAGCAGGCGTTCATCTGTTGGCGCTGGGCGTCGTTGATGCGCAGGTCGAACGGGTTGCTGTCGGCGTCCTCGAACCCGGCGCTGAGGTTCTCGAACGCCTGCAGTCGCTCAAATCCCGGCAGGCTGCGCACCATCGGCAGGATGCGTGAGTGAAAGGTGCGCACCACCGCCTGGGCTTCTTTCTGGCCAAGGGGTTGGCCCCACAGGCTGAGAATCTGCATGAGCTTTTGGATAAAGTCCTTGCGCGATTCGCGGGTGAACGTCACCACGGTCATCGAACTCAGCTCGAAGCCCAGGTAATGGGTGAGCAGCAGGATGCGCAGCACCAGGGAGGTCGACTTGCCAGCGCCGGCTCCTGCAATCACTGATGTCGAGGGCGTTTCGCTGAAGATCATCTTCCACTGCGCGGCGCTCGGTTGGGCGTGAGCCGGCAGCAAGCGCGCCACGTCGGCCTTGATACGCTTTTTTATGTCCGCGGTCAGAGGCAATCGCCAGTCATCGAACAGGTTGTCGTCAATACCCGGAGCGCGCGGTTCATCGGACCGGAAATCGCGAATCAGCAGGACTTGCCGGCCCTCTTCCAAGCCGTCCGCCTTGCCCTCGCGATAGCCATACTCCACACCGGCTTCATGCCCACTGCGGAAACCGTCGGCTTGACCATGTAACCAGGAGAAACGGTGTTGAGCGCGCAAACGCGTGAGGCCATGGCCGAACAGACGCGCGGCAAGCCGCTTCAACAGCGGCATTTCCGCCAGCGGGCGCAATTCAGGGGGCAGATCAGGCTGTGGGGGCGGCACGCGGACTCCTGCGACGAGCTGGGTTTTGACAGTGTGCCATGGTCGCTGGAATTGGCGTTCAATTCCAGCCAAATGCTTTGCTGTCATGCAGTTAGGCGATGAAGTGAAAGTTGTTGTGCGGATTTTACATCGAGTTAATCGATAGGAATTAGGCATTTTTTACGCTTTTTATCGATCATGCGCTGTTGGATCATAGGGCCATCAACAGGAGACGATCATGCTTGAACTTCGACCCTTCAACACCCTGGGCGGCGCCCATCACGGCTGGCTTGACGCCCATCATCATTTTTCATTTGCCGAATACCATGACTCCGAGCGCATGCACTGGGGCAACCTGCGCGTCTGGAACGACGACATCATCGCGCCGGGCACCGGTTTCCCGCAGCACTCGCACCGCGACATGGAGATCATCACGTATGTGCGAGAAGGCGCCATCAGTCATGCCGATAACCTGGGCAACAAGGGCCGCACCGAGGCTGGCGACGTGCAGGTGATGAGCGCCGGCACCGGGATCGCCCACAGCGAGTACAACCTGGAAGCCACGCCGACCAAGATCTTCCAGATCTGGATTATCCCGAATCAGGCCGGGTTGCCGCCGTCCTGGGGCGCCAAGCCGTTTCCACAAGGTAGTCGCGAAGGTTTCGTGACCCTGGCCAGCGGCAAGGCCGGCGACACTGAAAGCCTGCGCATTCGCGCCGATGCGCGCTTGGTGGCGGCTAATCTGAAGGCCGGCGAAACGGCCGAATACCGGCTGGACAGCGGGCGACGTGCGTACCTGGTGCCGGCAACGGGCGCGATTGAAGTCAATGGCTTGCGTGCGCAAGCTCGAGACGGCGTGGCAGTTGCCGATGAGCAAGTGTTGCGAGTGACGGCGGTTGAAGACAGTGAAGTCGTACTGGTCGACCTGGCCTGAGCCAAAGTCTTGCTGGCATCTAACTGATGCCAGTCAGTCAAGCGCACACCGCCGCTTGTAGGAGCGAGCTTGCTCGCGAAAAACGGCAACGATAACGCGTGATTCCTGAATAAACGCGGTGCCTGTGAGTTTTTCGCAAGCAAGCTCGCTCCTACACAACGCAGCCGCGCCCACCCGTACCCACGATGCGAAGCGAGCCGCTCTTGATCTTGATCTGCTTTTGATCTCAGGCGCCCCGTTAAACCACGCTGGCCGAACGCAGGTTTGAATCCGTGGGCAACCCGGCAGGACGCCGGGTTAGCCGCACTGGGCCAGGGATGGCCCATTGCGGCGGCCCACGGATTCAAGCCGGAGTGAGCAACCGTGTCGAAATTCAAGCCATTTCTGCGAAATGTTTTTGATCGCGGACCATGGCATTCAGGATCGTCAGTAGCTTTCTCATACACGCAACCAGCGCCACTTTCTTCGTCTTCCCTGTAGCAAGCAGATGGTTGTAGAACCTCTCGATCACCGGGTTGTGGCGCTTCGAGGACAAGACAGCCATGTAAAGCACACTTCTCACCTCAGCTCGACCACCCCATATCCTTCTACGGCCTTTGTACTGGCCGCTATCGCAGTTAAAAGGAGCCACACCAACCAATGCAGCCACTTGTTTACGATTAACCTTGCCAAGCTCCGGAACCATCGCCAGCAGCGATAGTGCGAGCACGTTGCCAACACCTGCGACTTCGCGCAGCAAATCATAATTGGCCTTCCAGACCGGGGAAGCCTTGATGGCCTCGTGCAAGTCATCGTCTGTGCTTTTAAGGCGCTTTTGAAGCCAGATGATATGTGCCTTGATGTCTCTTCGAAGTGCCTTGAATACCGCCTGCTTTAGCCGAGACTCCTCCGCCACGATCATGTCGATGAGTTGGCGGCGTCGAGTGAGTAGGTCTGCCAGCTCACGAGCGTGTTCATCTGGTATCTCTCGAATCTCGGGTTTGACCGCCTGAGCAAACTCCGCAATCACCTGGGCATCCAAAGCATCGGTTTTAGCCAACCGACCGGTAGCTTTGGCGAAATCACGCACCTGACGAGGGTTGACGACAACGACTGGTAGTCCTGCAGCGCAAAGCTCCGCAGCCGCAAGCCGCTCATATCCCCCAGTCGCCTCCAACACCACCAAAACCGGGTCCTGAGCCTTGAGATGTTTAGCTAAACGATGGATATCTTCTTGAGTATTGAAAAACTGTTCGACTTGGCCAGTCGTGCTGACAAATGAGTCGAGCTTGTTTTTGGAAACATCAATTCCGACGAACGCAGAGTTATGATCCATGGCGTTTTCCTCACGTCCAACCTTGCAGAATCGGGCTTTGCGCCCAGGCAACCGTTCGGACTAGTTTAGAAAAGAACCTGCTTCGACCCATGCTCACTCACGATCTCGAAATCTGAGGGCACAACGGTCTGAAGCAGGTGAAAATAATCTTACAAGGGAACACCGAGCCTAGGCGAGGTGCCGAGTGGTGGGGCAAGAGCGTTTTGCTTACTTTTGCGCTTTTCAAAAGTGAGCCGCTGTAAAAGCGGAACCCTAAGTAGCCGTTACCGCAGAAACGGATATGTACTCGATCTGATCCAACATCCTGGTCGGCCCAGAGGCCGCCATCGGGGGCAAGCCCCCTCCCACATTTGGACCGGGATCGACACAAAAGCCCGGTCGACCCAGAGGCCATCGGGAGCAAGCCCCTTGTGTCTTGAGTCAGGATTAGACTGAGGGTGAGAGCGGTGAGTAGCAAGCTGAATGCCCCGAGTGCTTAAAGCACGTGTGGGAGCCCACGCTGCTACTCACCTCTCCGCTCTGGACATGAGCCCGAACAGTTGAACGAGCCCACCTCGAACAGTTACAAGCGTGGGCCAAGCCAGAGCGCTCTCACTCTAAGTGTAAGAGGGTTTGGCAATGTTTTCCTACTCTGCAGGCATTGATGTTTCCAAAGACAGTCTTGAGGCTCGGATTCATTTACTTGAAGCTGGGGTAAGCTGTTCCAACACTGAAAGAGACTTACCAGCGTTGATCGGGTGGCTAATGCTTTACCAGGTTAGTCGCGTGTTGGTGGAAGCCACGGGCGGTTACGAGCGCAAAATCGTCAAAGCGGCTCAGGCTGCCGGCCTTGAGGTTATGTGCGTTAACCCCCGTCGTGCCAAAGAGTTTTCCAGAGCGATGGGCCAGAAAGCCAAAACCGACCCGATAGACGCAAAGTCTCTGGCGCACTATGCAGCCGTTCTAGACTCGCCAAGTGCCCGAATCAAAAGCCCGGAACACGACAAGCTGCGCGCGCTGGTCCAGCAGCGGGAACATTTTGTTCAGCAAAGAGATGACGACAGACGACGCCTGAAAACGGCTTCCTGCGATGCGGTAAAGCCTGCATTGCAGAGCCATATCGACTATTTGAACACGGCAGTGGAGGCGATAGATCGACTGATTCGTCAAAGTGCGAACGAGCTAGATAGCGAAAAGGTGGCTCGACTGTGTTCAGTCAAAGGAATTGGTCTGGTTACTGCCACCAGTCTTATGGCTTACCTGCCTGAGCTGGGGGAGATTGGAGGGCGCCCTATCGCGGCATTAGCGGGCCTCGCTCCGTACAACAACGACAGCGGAAGGCATAAAGGTGCACGCCACATTAGTGGCGGAAGGTTTTCAGCTCGTCGCTCACTTTACATGGCCTGTTGGGTGGTCATCCGGGACCAGCCAGAATTCGGGACTCGATATAAGGCGCTACGTGATAAAGGGAAATGCGCCAAAGTCGCGTTGATCGCCTGTATGCGCGTTTTGTTGGTACGCCTGAACGCGATGCTGCGCGACCGTACTGAATGGAAAGAGCGTACCGCTTAGCGCGGTAGCAGCTATTTCCTCCAACATGGCACGACTTAAGGCTGTGGGAGTTTTGCTGTCTATGAAAAATGACTTCTGAATTGAATCCATTAAGACAGTTGCTCCCACATTTTGATCTCCGGGGTGTCAGTTACTCGGAGATCGCGCCGTCTACCAGCACCTGGGCTTCTTGCACCAGCTGCTTGAGGTGATCTTCGCCGATGAAGCTCTCGGCGTAGATCTTGTAGATATCCTCGGTGCCCGATGGACGTGCGGCGAACCAGCCGTTTTCGGTCATGACTTTCAAGCCGCCGATGGCCTGGTTGTTGCCGGGCGCATGGCTGAGGACCTGCTGGATGCTTTCCCCGGCCAGTTGCGTGGACGTGACCTGCTCCGGCGCCAGTTTACCCAACAGGGCTTTTTGCGCCGGCGTGGCCTTGGCATCGACGCGGATGGCGAACGGCTCGCCGAGGGCGTCGGTCAGGCCGCGATAGAGTTGACTGGGGTCCTGGCCCTTGCGCGAGGTCATTTCGGCGGCGAGCAGGGCCGGGATCAGGCCGTCCTTGTCGGTACTCCAGACGGTGCCGTCCTTGCGCAGGAACGAGGCGCCTGCGCTTTCTTCGCCACCAAAGCCCAGCGAACCTGCAAACAAGCCGTCGGCAAACCACTTGAAGCCCACCGGCACTTCGTACAAACGACGACCGATACGCGCGGCCACACGATCGATCAGGCCGCTGCTGACCACGGTTTTGCCCACGGCCGCATCGGCGCGCCACTCGGGGCGATTCTGGAACAGGTAATCGATGGACACCGCCAGGTAGTTGTTCGGTGCCAACAGCTCGCCGGACGGGGTGACGATGCCATGACGGTCGTGGTCAGGGTCGCAGGCAAACGCCACATCGAAGCGCTCCTTGAGGCCGATCAGGCCTTGCATGGCGTAGCTCGACGACGGGTCCATGCGGATCTGGCCGTCCCAGTCGACGCTCATGAAGCGGAAGGTTGCGTCGACTTCGGTGTTCACCACTTCCAGGTTCAGCCGGTAGTGTTCGGCAATCGCCGACCAGTAGCGCACCCCTGCTCCACCCAGCGGATCGACGCCCAGGCGCAAATCGGCGCTGCGGATGGCATCCATGTCGATCACATTGACCAGGTCGGCCACGTAGCTGTTGAGGTAATCATGGCGGTGGGTGGTATCGGCCTTGAGCGCCTGGGCGTGAGTGATGCGCTTGACCCCGGCGAGCTTGTTGGCCAGCAGTTCGTTGGCCTTGGCTTCGATCCACTTGGTGACATGGGTATCGGCCGGGCCACCGTTAGGCGGGTTGTACTTGTAGCCGCCACTTTGCGGCGGGTTGTGGGACGGCGTGATCACGATACCGTCGGCCAGGCCGCGGGTGCGGCCACGGTTGTAGCAGATGATGGCGTGGGAAATCGCCGGCGTCGGCGTGTATTCGTCGCCTTCGGCAAGCATGACGTGCACGCCGTTGGCAGCGAGTACTTCCAACGCACTGGCGCCGGCCGGCGTCGACAGTGCGTGGGTATCAAGGCCGACGAACAGCGGGCCGTCAATGCCCTGGGCCTCGCGGTACAGGCAGATAGCCTGGCTGATCGCGAGCACATGCCATTCGTTGAAGCTCAGCTCGAACGAATTGCCACGGTGCCCGGAGGTACCAAACGCCACGCGCTGGGTGGAGATCGCTGCATCAGGCTGGCCGGTGTAATAGGCCGTGACCAGTCGCGGGATATCCACCAGCAACTGGGCTGGTGCCGGCTTGCCCGCAAAAGGACTGATAGTCATGCATAAACCTCGGAAAATGAGTATTCGGAAAAATGACAGTTTACGGGGACTTGGACTACTGCGCGACGGTATCGATCCCATAACCGATACAGAAATTTCATACACATCAAACCTGTGTCTGCTGCAGCGCCCCGGCCAATGTATCCAAGGCAATATCCAGATTCGGATGACCGCTGAACGCATGACTCAGGCGCATGTGCTGGTGGTGCAGGCCGCTGAGGCTGAACAGCTCGCCGGGGGCGATCACCACCTGCTGCGTCAGCATGCGCTGGAACACCTGATGCATATCCACCCTCGCCGTCGACTGCAACCAGAAACTGGCGCCGGCGACGGGCATTCGGTAACTCACCCGCCCCTCCAGACGCGTATCCAGACGATGGCTCATGGCCTGGGCTTGTTCGTGCAGCCGTTGGCGTAATGCCTGCAAATGCTCGTCAAATCGCCCGCTGTCGTACAGGCGTGCAATGGCCCGCTGACGGATCGACGACAAGCGGAAGGCGCGCAACAGAAACTGGCGCTGCAATTCGCAGCTCAATTGCCGCGACAGCACAAAGCCAAAGGGTGCTTCCGGACCGAGGATCTTTTCGAGTGACGAAAACACCACCAGTCGCTCGGGGTTGACCAGGTGTCGCAAAGCGGTTGGGGACGGCAGGAAGCTCAGTTCGCCAAAGGTGTCATTCTCCAGCAGCCAGCACCCGGATCGATCCAGCAGGTGCGCCACCTGCAAACGCTCCTGTAGCGACATCACGTTGCCTGAAGGCATGCTCACCCCCGACGACAGCAGCACCAGATGCACCGGCTCGTGGCGCAGCAGGTGTTCAAAGGTGGTCAGATCGAAACGGCCATCGGCGCCCCAGGGTATTTCGATAACCTGCACGCCGGCGCCCTGTAACAGGCGCAGAACCAGGTAATCGCAGGGTGACTCGACCACCACTGCGGTGCCCTTGAGGCCCAGGGCATCAATCAGAATCTCCAGAACACCGCGCAGGTCGGCCCCGACATACACCTCATCGGCCTGCCAGCAGTGCGTGGGCGACGCGGTATAGCGTGCCGCCAGCGCCGCACGCAGCTCCCAGACCCCGCAGGGCTGCGAGCGGGTTTGCAGATGGTGCGGATAGCGGCGGATCAATTGGCGCTCCAGCGTCAGCAATGCCCCGTCCAGCGAACCGAGCAGCGCCGGTTCATCGCCACTGAGCACCACCATGGCCGGTCGCCGCGCCGCGGCGTACAAGCGCTCGAGCAAGTCCGCACTGGTCGGCATCTGGGCGTTGGCAGCCACCGGCCAGGCGAAGTAACCGGACTTGGCCACGGAGTAGATCCGCCCCTCCTTCTCCAATATCGAGTAAGCATATTGAATCGTTGAGATTGACACCTTCAAACGGGTCGACAGTTGCCGCAGGGAAGGCAGCTTTACCGGCGTTTCAAGGCTCACTTCATGGATCAGGTTGATCATGTAGCGATAGACCGCCTGATAGGCAAAATCCGCTTGCCGCTCGCCTCGCAGCTTCATGAATGTCCACCCGGGGTTGCATGCACCGGCACGCTGCTAGCGCCCCGACAGTTGCGCAATCTGCGCATGCGCCCTTGCCCCGCGCCGTTTGCGCGCCTGAATGCCACGGCCTGCCTGGTGCGGCCGCTTGCGGTACAGGTGCTGGAGCAGAGGCAATGACAAACCACTGGTATCAACCAGCCATTGCTCAAGCATGTCCGCAGCGGGCTTGCCCTGCAGCGCTTTATGCAATTCGGGAAGCCCAACCAGCATGCCAGGGTGACATTGACGCAGGTAACCTTCCAAGCGTTCGCCATGATGGATGAAGGGCGAAAACAACAGGCACGTCAGTTGGGCCTCGTCCAGGCCAAAGAAACCCTTTGCGCAGGTGGTCGACAACACGCGCCCATCGTGGCTGCCCATCTCGTCGATCAAGCTGCCCGGGATATGCCGGCGCACCATTGCATCCCTAGCCTGGCGCACAAATGCCTGGACGCCTTCCTTGTAGGACAGCTCCCGCAGACACTGGGCCTGCAGCCCATGCAGATGGGCCATGAGCAAGGGGTTGGGATAATCGGGATGACTGAAGTGAAAGTCGAACGGGTCCGGCTTGTGGGCCAGGAACTCGGTGAGCAGCGGTGCCGAGCCAACGTCAACCTCATCGAGCAGATCGGCAACCCCGATATAGGCCAGGTGGCGATGCCCGCCACTGCCCAGGCCTTCGGCTTCCACATAGTGCTCCCCGTAGAGGTCACGGTAGCAACCGGTGCTCCATTCCTGCATGCGTGAGAACAGGATATTGAGCGTCGCCGGGCGGCGCGGTGGCACAGTGACGCCTGCACCCAGGGCTGCGCGCTTGAGCCAGGCCAGGTACTGGCTTTGCTTGCGCGGCGCATCACCGCTGACCAGGGCGTGCACGCCGCCGTTCCAGGTGCTGACACGCTGGTAGAAATCCCCCAGGGCCAGGTAGGTATCGTTGCACAGCGTTGCGCGTACATCGCCGGAGGTCAGGTGCCCGATCATCAGCATATTGCGTTGGCTGGCCCCACGACCGGCGCTGGAGGCAGGCCGTTGATGATGGAAAGGTTGCACCTCGTGGTTTTCCACCATCAACAGTTCCACGCGTGAATCATCGTGGAAAAACAGTGCGCTGTAGCCGTCATTCAGGCTGTCCAGCGTTGCCTGGGTCATACCTGCATGCCGCAGCGTCGCTACCCGCAGGTGGAAGGTCTTGGGCGCACGGCCTGCGATGCTCAACTGGGCCGCCCGCAGCAACGCCAGGGTATAACTGCTGACCTCGCCGCCGCCGTGAGCGATCATTACTTTGTAGTGACCTACTTGTTCCATACCGCCCGCAGCCACCACTATTCGCTGGATCAACAATTGAAGTGCAGTCCGTTCGGCGCGAGTGAAGTGCCCCATCAAACGTTGCAGAACTTGGTGATATACATAGTTCATGGCTTGATCGTGAATTGCGCTCATTGTTCTACTACCTGAGTTGAAATATCAGCTTCAAGCAACTTTTTGATGTCGTTGCTTGACCCATTACATCTGTAGGTTTGCCTTTCGCTGCGCGACACAAGAATAATTAAACATTAGCACCTGGCAACAAAATCACCGGAGCAGGCACCTGAGCGACATGCAACCCAACCCATGCTCAGGCCGTCTACCTCAGGGCGGTGTGTGGTCGCGTCGAGCTCCCTAGGAACGCGCCTACAGCCTCCTACAGCAATGTGGCTAAAAAACTAGCGAAACATCTGACAATATTAAATTGCCCACTTAATCCTGCTTCTTGCAACAAGAGTGAATGTTTGCAGTGTGTTTTCGACAGCCAGGGTATCGCCTGGTTAGTTCGCTGTTGCGAGACAGTAATGTCCAATAGCTAATCATTGCTCAATCCTTGAGATAACCGTGAGGCCACAATTATCGGCACTCACATAATGATTAATAGATACAGAACAACGCAGGAAAGCAGTTCAGATGATCCGCAGCGCGAACTTCTGTAGCGCCCACACGGCAGCGCCGCGCTGGATTTCAGGGCGGCGTAAGGGCCAAAGGTATTGTTTGCGGGGCGTATCGCCGCCGGAGTGGCTCAACCCTGGCGCGGGTTAAGCCCTGACAAATGGCGCATCTGCCCTATGCGCGCAGACACTGGAGTATTCATTTGCGAATACTCCTACAGCTCAAACAGCTTCGACCTGCAACGCGACCCGTTCGCGGCATGGGCATTCATCCATGTAGCGATGGGCTTCGACAAACTGGCTGAACGGAAACACCGTGGTTTTCAGCGGCACCAGTACCCGGTCGGCAGTCAACTGGTTGATATCACGCAAGGCACGTTGCAGTGCTACCTGGTCCTGAATGATGCCCAGTTCCGGCTTACCGGTGAAGTTGCCGATGCAATGCACGAAGAACTGAATATTCTTCTGGAACGCCGCACACGCGGGGAATGGTGTCTGGTTACCACCCTGCAGACCGTACAACACAAGACTGCCACGTGGCGCCAGCACATCACCGAGCAGCGACATCTGTGGCCCGCCGAGGCCGTCGAACACCACATCGACGCCACGATCACCGGTGATTTTGTTGATCTGCATGAGCAGGTCCTGCTCTTCGGTGACGATCACTTTTTCCGCACCAAGGGACAGCAGATACTCGCGCTCGGCGCTGTCCTTGGTCGCGGCAATCACTCGTACACCCAGGGCTTTGCCCAACTGCACAAACGAAGGCCCGGAGCAGTGGCTGGCATCGGTCACCAGGGCGAACTGCCCGGGTTTGACCCGCGCCAGATCCATGTAGGCAAAATAGGCAATCAGCAGCGGCGTGTAGTGCACGCTGGCCTCGATGGGGCTCAAGACATCCGGATAACGGGTCAAAGCCGAACGCGGCAGCACGATCTGCTCGCCATACACCGGGTAATCGTTGGGGCTTTCGGCTGGAAAACTGGCGACCTTGTCGCCCACCGCCAAGTCGTCCACGCCGTCGCCCAAGGCGACCACCACACCCGCCATTTCATGACCAAGGCCAGACGGCAGACGTGCATGGGACGACGCCAGGTTCTGGCGCCACAGAATGTCGTACCAGCTGATACCAATCGCGTCGACACGCACCTGCACTTCGCCCGGTGCGGGCTGCGCGGCTGCATGCTCTTCGCATTTGAGCACCTCGGCCGGACCAAACTTGTGAAAACGAATCGTGCGGGACATCGCAAACCTCGTCAAAGTAACCTCTAATGCCATGAACTCTATCTGGGCTTTACGGGTAAGGCCACCGGTCGCCATTAATAGTCGACATGCCTGTCATTGATTCGCATGTGAGGAATAGACCTCAGCTAACGTAGGAAAACTCAATTATCCGGTGCAGAGTACCAGCCTTTCCCCGTAAGATTCATGCCGGTCATGCTTCAGAGTGGAACCTTGGAGGTTCTTGATATGGCCGCTCTCGTCAAGTTCGCTGACTCTTCCAGGACACAAGATGAACCGTAACGACCTGCGTCGTGTCGACCTTAACCTCTTGATCGTATTCGAAACCTTGATGCATGAGCGCAGTGTGACCCGCGCCGCCGAGAAGCTGTTTCTCGGCCAGCCGGCCATCAGCGCAGCCCTGTCACGCCTGCGCGGGCTGTTTGACGACCCATTGTTCGTACGCACCGGGCGCAGCATGGAGCCGACGGCCCGCGCTGTGGAAATCTTCGCCCTGCTCTCCCCGGCGCTGGACTCGATCTCCACCGCCGTCAGCCGCGCCGCCGAGTTCGACCCGGCCACCAGCACCGCCGTCTTCCGCATCGGCCTGTCCGACGACGTGGAATTCGCCCTGCTGCCGCAACTGCTCAAACGCCTGCGCGCCGAAGCACCCGGCATCGTGCTGGTGGTGCGTCGCGTCAACTACATCCTGATGCCCGGCCTGCTCGCTTCTGGCGAGATTTCCATCGGCGTCAGCTACACCGCCGACCTGCCGGCCAACGCCAAGCGCAAGGTGCTGCGCCGCAGCCTGCCCAAACTGCTGCGCGCCGACAGCGTGCCCGGCTCATTGAGCCTGGACGACTTCTGTGCCAGGCCGCATGCCTTGGTGTCGTTCGCCGGCGACCTGAGCGGGTTTATCGATGAAGAACTGGAAAAACTCGGGCGCAAACGCCACGTAGTTCTCGCCGTTCCACAGTTCAACGGCCTGGGGACGTTACTGGCAGGCACAGACATCCTCGCCACCGTGCCCGATTACGCGGCCGACGCCCTGACCTCGGCCGGTGGCCTGCGCGCCGAAGACCCGCCGCTGCCGGTGCGGTCGTTCGAACTGCACATGGCCTGGCGCGGGTCGCAGGATAATGATCCGGGGGAGCGGTGGTTGAGGTCGCGGATTCAGATGTTTTTTGGCGACCCTGAGAGTCTTTAGGCGTCGTAAGACAGGCTGTTTATTTGATCAATTCTGCCTTTCCCAGCTCCTGCCCGCAGAGACTGTCTACCGTTCGGCCCACAAGGCGGTCAGAGACAGGTAAAACGCTCGACGCGATTGCTTGCCCGATCTGACGTGGCGCAAACGCAAAAAAGTCCACACCCGCTGGGGCGTGGACTGTTTGAATCGGCGGTTACTGTTTGGCGTGTTTCACCTGCACTTCAGGCATCGCCGAGGAGTGGTGGTTGAGGATTTTCCATTGATCGCCAACCTGCTCGTAGACGAAGGTATAGCGTGCCTGCACGTGGCGGATCTTGCCGTTCGCCTCGGTCAGGGTGAAGGTGTAGACCCCGCTGTCCATCGCCACGTTAGTACCCAGCTGGCGGATCTCACGGTAGTTGATCTGGCCTACCGGCTTGAGCATCAGGAAGTGGTCGAAGTAGTCCGTGATCTGCTCCGGCGTGACACGCACCTGGTTGGACACCGTCGGCTGCAACACCGCGCCCGGCGCATACAGGTCGACCACTGTCTTGACGTTACCGGTCTGCAAGGCACTGTTCCAACGGTCAAACAACCCGGCAATCTCACGATCTTTCGCATTGGCAGGCGCCTGGACCACTTCGCGGTAGACATAGGGTGACGTCTCGGCAGCCTGCACGAAGGGGGCGCTCAAGGCGAACAGCACGGCGATCGACACGGTTTTGAAGTTCATTGGGATGCTCCTGTTGTGGATGAGCACACTTTGCCAATCGCCTGCCCGCCCGCCATCGGCCAACCGGAGTTATTTAACTATGCCATTTGGCAGATGGCGCCCCGCCCGCTCAACAAGGTTTAATAGTCCGCCTCGCGCCCGCGAGCCTGTGACACCGGAGCCCAAGCATGCAAAACACGCCACACGATCCCGGTAGTGCCCTGGCGATCCGCGCGCATTATCGACAATCGGAAAGTCGCACCGCGCGTTTGCGGTTGCTGGTGGATACGGGGCAGGCATTGCCGCAACTGGCGCCTGATGCCATGCGCGAACGCGTGTTGGCGCGGGCATGCGCGTTCCTTGCAATGGACCACGGGCTGATTCAGGAGTGGGATGCCGAGGGATGCGTCACTGTCACGGCACGCCATGGCAGCCAGCATCGATTGAGCAGCCTCAGCGCCGTTGCCGATCGCCGCTTACGCACACCGTGCTGGCTGGAGCTGCCGGGAAGCGCCCTGCCCAGCGTGTTGCAAGTGCCGCTGCGCGGCGGCGATGGTGATGCCTTTGGCGTACTGATACTGGGCAACAGGGTCAGCCTGCGCGCGCCAGACCATGAAGACAGTGAATCCCTGCAACTGCTCGCCACGCTGCTGGCCGCGCACCTGCAAAACGAACGATTGCTGACCACCCTCAAAACGCGGGACAGGACGCTGTCCGACCTGGTCAACCGACTGCTGCGCGCCCAGGAAGACGAGCGCAAACGGGTGGCTTACGACCTGCACGACGGCCTGGCGCAAACCCTCGCCGGTTTGCATCAGCGCTTGCAAGGGTTCGCCGGCCGTTGCCCAGCGCTGCCGGGCACACTGAACGCGGACCTGCAGGCGATTCTGACACTGGCCCAACACTCGGTAGGTGAAGGCCGGCAACTGATCGCCGGCCTGCGCCCGACGGTGCTGGATGATTTCGGCTTGTTCAAGGCGCTCGACAAAGAGGCCGACCGCCTGCGCGAAGCCGCTGTCAGCGTGCAATGGGTCACCGCCTACGAGGGGCGCTTGCCCAGCCAGGTGGAAATTGCCTTGTTCAGGATCGGCCAGGAAGCCATCAACAATGTCCTCAAACATGCGCAGGCCAGCCATGTGCAACTGGCGTTGGAGTTGCGCGAGGACCAGGCGTCACTGCAGGTAAACGACAACGGCAAAGGCTTTACCCCAGGCCAGCAACTCGACAACGAGGACGCCCAGCACCTGGGCCTCGCCACCATGCACGAACGCGCCAGCCTGCTGGGTGGCCAGCTCAATTGCGTCAGCGCGACCCACTGCGGCACCCAACTGCACGCCCGCGTACCGGCCTATCTGAACGGAACATTGCAATGAATGCCGTATTACGTCTGGTGCTGGCGGATGATCATGAAGTCACGCGTACGGGCTTCGTCGCGTTGCTGGCCGGCCATCCGCAGTTCGAAGTGGTCGGCCAGGCCCGTGATGGCCAGCAAGCGGTGGAGCTGTGCGAACAATTACTGCCTGACATTGTTATTCTCGATATTCGTATGCCGGTGCTCAATGGTCTCGGCGCCGCCCGCCTGCTGCAACAGCGCCTGCCGGCCATCAAGGTAGTAATTTTCACCATGGATGACAGCCCCGACCATCTGGAAGCCGCGATGAATGCCGGCGCGGTGGGCTACCTGCTCAAGGACGCCAGCCGTAACGAGGTGATCGATGCCTTGCAACGGGTCGCCGCTGGTGAAGAAGCGCTCAACAGTGCGGTGAGCGCTCGCCTGCTGCGACGCATGACCGAGCGCAACGCCAATGGCGTGACGGCAACGGAAAACCTGACTCCACGGGAGCGTCAGGTGCTGGGGCTGGTCGCGAACGGGATGAGCAACCGGAAAATCGGTGAACACCTGGGGATTACCACCGGCACCGCTAAAGCCCACGTCGAACGGGTGATCGGCAAACTCGGTGCAGCCGATCGCACCCAGGCCGCCGTGCGGGGTATCGCGCTGGGCCTGGTAACCCAGCCATGAGGGTATTCTACGCCAGGCGATGGGCCGACTTGCCCCTGCGCGGCAAGGCGCTAGTGGTGATTTCACTGCCGCTGGTGGTGCTGTTGTTGTCGTTGGTGCTGATCTACATCACCGAGCGTCAGACAGCCCGCGCTGAAGAGGACGTTCGCCGCGTGCTGCGGGTGCAAGGCGATATCCGCGCCGTGCACACCCTGCTGGCCGAAGCCGCCGCCAGCGTGCGCGGCTACCTGCTGACTCGCCGCGATGATTTCCTGCCGGGCTACCTCAACGCCAAGCCGCAGATTGAGTCCGCTCTGCGTCGACTCGACGGCGATGTTCGCGATCAACGGGTGCGCGAGCAACTCGCGTCGATCACGCCGCTGATCAACAGCAAAATCGATGGGCTGGAGGACATGCTCAACGAGCCGACGACAAGCCCTGGGTCGATTACCAGCATTCTCGTCAGCAACAAACACATCCTGGATGCCTTGCGTCAACATATCGGCACCATGCTCACCCTTGAGGACTCTTTGCTGGCTGAGCGCACGACGGCCGCGGCCGAGACGCGCCAGCGGCTGCTGCTGTCCACTTGGCTGGCGGCCATCTGCGGGCTGTTTGGCGCAATCGTCGCGGTGCTGTTTCTGTCCAAGGGCATTGTCGCCCGGGTGCAGCAAGTACAAGGCAACGCGCAACGCCTGGCACTGGGGCAACCGCTGCGGCCGCAGCCGCCGGAAAACGACGAGATCGGCCAATTGGGTACGCGGTTGGTGGAGGCCGGCTTGCTGCTGGCCGAGCGCGAGCGTGCGTTGCGCGAGAATGAAGAGCGCTTGCGGCTGATCATCGATGGGGTCAAGGACTACGGGATCTTTGCCCTCGATATTGCGGGCTATGTCACCAGCTGGAACGCCGGTGCGGAGCGGATCAAGGGCTACACCGAACAGGAAATCATCGGTCAGCATTTTTCGCTGTTCTACCTGCCACAGGAATGCCCGCAACACCCGGCCATGGCGCTGGATGAAGCCACCCGCAAGGGGCATTACATGGAAGAAGGCTGGCGCCTGCGCCAGGACGGCACACGCTTCTGGGCCAGCGTGGTGATCACGGCGCAGTTCGATGCGACCGGAGCCTTGCGCGGTTTCTCGAAGATCACACGCGACATCACCGACCGTCGCGCGGCGGAGATTGCGCTGGGCACCGCCCGCGAAGAAGCCGAACGTGCCAGCCGGGCCAAGAGCGAGTTTCTCTCACGCATGAGCCACGAACTGCGCACCCCACTCAACTCGATCCTGGGCTTTGCGCAACTGCTGGACCTGGATTCGGCGGCAGGGCAAAAAGCGCAAGTCGGTCACATCCTGCGCGCAGGCCAACACCTGCTGACGCTGATCAATGAAGTGTTGGACATTGCCAAGATCGAGGCGGGACGCTTGCCGTTGAACATCGAACCGATCCCTTTGGCGGGCACGCTGCAAGAAGCCCTGGCGCTGGTGTCACCCATGGCCGCCGATGCGGGCATCCAGTTGCAGGCGCTGCCCACGCTGGCGGCGGATATCGGCATCGTTGCCGATCGACAGCGCCTGACCCAGGTGCTGCTGAACCTGCTGTCCAATGCCATTAAGTACAACCGGCCTGAGGGCCAGGTGAGCATTGAAGTCAAGATCGAGGGGCAACGCATCGGCGTGTCCGTCTGCGATACCGGCAAGGGCATCGCGGCCAATCACATCGGGCAACTGTTCAAGCCGTTCGAGCGCCTGGGGGCCGACCCGAACGTCGAAGGTAGCGGCCTGGGCCTGGCACTGAGCAAAAGCCTGCTGGAAAAGATGAATGGCGGACTGAGCGTGCACAGCCAACACGACATCGGCTCACGCTTCACCCTGGAACTGCCCTTCGTGCGCGTACAGACGTCCAGCGACCTGGCCGCAGCCGTGATCGATACCACGCCGGTGCGCCCTGCCCCGGCGCTCCAGGGCAAGGTGGTGTATATCGAAGACAATCTCTCCAGCCTGGCGCTGATCGAAACCTTGTTGCACCGCAGGCCGGGAATAAAGCTGCTGTCCAGCATGCAAGGTCAACTGGGCCTGGACCTGGCCGCGCAGCATGCGCCGCGGTTGATTTTGCTGGACGTGTCACTGCCGGACATTGACGGCCTCACCGTGCTGCAGCGCTTGCGCCGATCTGCGATCACCCGGCACACCCCGGTGCTGATGATCACCGCCGATACCAGCGACCTCACCCGCCAGGCCCTGCACGACGCCGGTGCAACGGCGATATTGAATAAGCCGATTAACATCCCCGCGTTTCTTGCCCATCTCGACCAGTACTTTCCGGAGCCCACGTGAATCTCGACCAGCGCATTCTGATCATCGACGACCAACGCCCGAATCTCGATCTGGTGGAGCAATTGCTGGCGCGCGAAGGGCTGAGCAACGTACTGAGCAGCACTGAGCCATTGCGCACGCTTGAGCTGTTCAACAGTTTCGAACCGGACTTGGTGATTCTTGACCTGCACATGCCCGAGCTCGATGGCTTTGCCGTGCTGGAACAACTTAACCGGCGCATCCCCAACGGCGAATACCTGCCGATCCTCGTGCTGACCGCCGATGCCACCCGCGACACCCGCCTGCGCGCCCTGGCGCTCGGCGCCAGGGATTTCATCAGCAAGCCCCTGGATGCGCTGGAAACCATGCTGCGGGTGTGGAACCTGCTGGAAACCCGCGTGCTTTATAAAACCTTGCGCACGCTGGTGCCGGCAGATCAGATTGAGTTGTTGCAACGGCGCGGCTCAAAGGACGGCATCGGGCCCACTCACGCGGCGACGGCGCCCACCGCTATCCGACGCTGCTAGACGCGGATTCGCTTGATGTCGCGTTGCGGCGGCTCGCCAAGCAGGCCCATCAGGCGCCGCACGCAAGATAACAGGCACCCGGATTGCGAGGCAGGGTTGGGACGAACGAAAACCGCTTAAAAACGGCCGGCTGACAGCGCGCGGCTGAACCTAAGCTGAAGGCAATGCTTATCGGACTTAAACCGTTTGATAAATACCCGCGCCTGTTCAGATCATGGCGAGCCTGCCTTGAACCCTCAGGAATACGCCATTGACCTTGCCGATTCAGCCGTTTCTATCAGCCTTGGTGCTATCGACCGCTGTGCTGGTCACGCAGCCGTCTCTGGCGGCAAGCCGTGCCGAGGGTTTTGCCAAAGACGTGACCGGAGGTGGCCCGCTTGCGGCCGTGCACCCCGCCACGCCGGCCGAACTGAAAAAGGCGTTGTGTGCACGCTTCGACACCCGCGGCAACTGCACCGATGACACACCGCGTGTCATCGCCCTGGACCATACATTTGATTTTCGCGGTTCGGTTGTATCCGATGGCAGCGCCCAAGTCACGGAAGCCGGTTGCATGGCCAACGCCTGCCCCCACGGCGGTGGGCAATGGGCAATCGACGGCGCCAATCATTTTTGCCAGTCGAAACCGCCAGCCACGGTGACTTATGACAAGGCAGGCTTGCAGCGTTTGAAGATCGGTTCGAACAAGACCCTGCTGGGCGTGGGCCCCCATGCTGGCATCCAGGGCATGGGGTTGTTTATCGGCAGCGGCGCGCACAATGTCATCGTGCGCAACCTGGTCCTGTCGGACATCAATCCCCGTGTGGTCTGGGGCGGCGATGCACTCACGCTGGACGATGCCGATGGCGTGTGGATCGACCACAACACCTTTGCGCGTATCGGTCGGCAGATGATCGTGACCGGTTGGGGCAGCGCGACTCATGTAACGATCTCCAGCAACGAATTCGACGGCCGCACGCCCTACTCCGCAACCTGCGATGGTCATCATTACTGGGTATGGCTGTTTCTGGGGCATCACGACACCCTGACCCTGCTCAACAACTATGTGCATGACACGTCCGGGCGCGCGCCTCATTCCGGCGGCATGGGCAATGCCGAAGTGCACGCGCAACTGGTCAATAACGTGTTCGCCCATCTGACGTACCAGGGCGCGGTCATGTCGCGTACCGCCAGCTCCTATCTACTGGTGGAAGGCAATGACTTCGAAGACGTGTCCCATCCGCTGTTCAACGATACCCAGCAACCGGGCAGCGCGTATGCCCTCTTCACGCCCCTCCCACCGTCGCCCGACGAGGCCTGCCAGGCTGCGCTGGGCAGGCCCTGTGTCGCCAACCGGCAGCGCCTGAGTGGCGATGATTATCGTCCCCGGGATGCTTCTGTGCTGGAGGCGTTCCAGGCCTACCGTCAATACCTTGTTGCACCGCAGCCAGCCGACATTGCGCGAATTGGCGTGCTGCGCGATGCCGGGGCGGGCCACCTCACCCCTGGAAACCACTGATGCGACGTGTCCTGCTGCTAATGCTCTGCTCACTGGCGACGCCTGCCTTCGCCGGTTTCGGCTTCACGCGCACCGACTCCCGCATCGTCGTCGACACCGATGCACAGTTGCTGTTCAGCGTGGACACCCGCAATGGCGATCTGGTCTCCCTGCGTTATCGCGGCAGTGAATTGCAGACCACCGAACCCAAGGCCTCGCAGGTCGCATCCGGCTTGGGCAGCGCGCAGGTCGAGGCGCATACAGTGGGTGATGTGATCGTCATCAGCGCGCGGGCGGGTGATTTGATCCACTACTATCTGGCAAAAAAAGGCCGCGCGGCCATTTACATGGCGACCTATGCGCCCACCTTGCTGCCTGTGGGCGAGCTGCGCTTCGTGGCGCGGCTCAACGTCGGCAAGCTGCCCAAGGCTGCGCATGGCACCGATTCCAATGTCGGCACGGCAATCGAAGGCAAGGACGTGTTCCTGCTACCGGATGGACGCACCAGTTCCAAATTCTATTCGGCGCAACCGATGATCGACGACCCATTGCACGGTGTGAAAGGCCCGGGTGTCGCGGTGTATATGCTGATGGGCAATCGCGAGCTCAGCGCGGGCGGCGCGTTTTTCAAGGATATTGCCACCCAGAAAACCCCGGTCACCCATGAGCTGTACAACTACATGTACTCAAACCACACCCAGACCGAGCCCTATCGCGGCGGCTTGCACGGGATCTATGGGCTGCTGTTTACCGACGGTGATGCGCCTGATCCAACCTTGACCAACCTGGGTTTTATCGACAATCGCCTGGGCCTTGCGGGCTTCGTGGACAGCGCCGGGCGCGGCACCCTGGCCGGACACATATCCGGTGTGGCCGGTGCGCTGCCCGCAGTGGTGGGTTTGAGTAATGCCAACGCCGAGTATTGGGCACGCGCCGATGGCAGCGGGCGCTACGTCGTGACCGGGGTGAAACCCGGACGCTACCGAGTCACCCTGTACCAGAACGAGCTGGAAATCGCGCAGACCACCGCCCAGGTGAGCGCCGGCACTACCACGCAAACGAACCTGCAGGCACAGCCGCCGGCCGGCCAGGTGAAATGGCAAATCGGTATGCCCGATGGCACGCCGGCAGGTTTTCTCAATGCACACCTGCTGGCATCCGCACACCCCAGCGATTCACGCATGGCACCATGGGCCCCGGTCATCTACAGCGTTGGCAGCAGCCCTGTCGACGCCTTCCCCGCCGCGCAATGGCGCGACGTCAACAGCCCGACCCGCATCCAATTCGTGTTGGCCGCCAACGCGGTCAGGGATTACCGGTTGCGCCTGTTTATTTCACTGGCCCAGGCCGGCGGGCGCCCGGCGGTGAGCGTCAATCAGCACTGGAAAGCGCCTGTGCCTGCGGCCTCGAACCAGCCCGACAGTCGCGGTATTACCCGAGGCACTTATCGCGGCAACAACAGCGTGTTCGACGTCAGTATTCCGGCCGCCGCGCTGCATGCAGGAGTCAATACGCTGGAAATCGGCGTGGCGTCGGGCAAAACCGGAACGGGCTTTCTGAGCCCTGGTTTTGTGTTTGACAGCGTGCAGTGGGTGCAGCCGTGAACAGCCACAGTCGATCCGCTTACCCTGCCTGTCCAAGCCGGACGAAATGATCGATGGCGAATGGCAGAGTGTCCTGGGAAATATCACCCCTGTTTTTGACGGTGCTGCCGATCGGCATCGCTGATGCTCTGCGGCATTAACTCACGTTAAAAATCTCATTGATAGTTGATATCAACGAAACACAATTGCACGCCTACCAACTAGTCGGTAGCATTGTTTAAAGTTAAATCCAACGCACACAGTGAGAAGCACCATGCAAGACTGGAAGCAAACTCGCAAAGACATCAACGCTCGCCTGATGGAACTCAATGCACTCACCCCTGAAACCATGAAAGGCATGGCGGCACTCGGTAGCGCCGGGGCCAAGACCAATCATCTGGATGCCAAAACCCGAGAGCTTATTTCTCTTGCCGTCGCAGTGACCACACGCTGCGACGGCTGCATTGCCTTCCCTGCCGCCGAGGCGAAGAAAGTCGGCGTGACCAGCGAAGAAGTCGCTGAAGCACTGGGTGTGGCGATCAACATGAACGCCGGTGCCGCACTGGTCTACAGCACGCACGTGCTGGATGCGTTCGACAAGTCATAAGCCTGCGCTCACCCCTTCGACCTCGAGAGAACTCATGAATAAGCTGTTTGCTCCTTACGACTTATCCGGCCTGACATTGGCCAACCGTGTGGTGATGGCGCCAATGACCCGCACGCGCACTCCGGAAAACATTCCCGGCGATTTGACCGTGCTTTATTACGCCCAGCGTGCTTCGGCCGGTTTGATCATCACTGAAGGCCTGCCGGTGTCGGAAGAAGCCCGTGGCTATCTGTATACCCCAGGTCTTTACACCGATGAGCAAACCGCAGGCTGGCGCAAAGTCACGGATGCGGTGCACGCTGAAGGCGGCAAGATCTTCGCCCAACTGTGGCACGTAGGCCGTCTGTCACACGTATCGCTCCAACCGGGCAACGCGGCGCCCGTTTCGTCGGGCACCGTTCCCGCTACCACAACCATGGTTTACGCCTGGGTCGAACCTGGCAAAGAAGGCCCGGTGCTGCCAAGTCCACCGCGCGCCCTGACAACCGATGAAGTCCAGCGCGTTATCCAGGATTTTGTCGCATCTGCACGCAGGGCGATGGATGCCGGCTTCGATGGCGTCGAGGTGATGGCGGCCAATGCGTTCCTGTTCGATCAGTTCCTGAGCAGCAAACTGAATACGCGTACCGACCAATACGGTGGTTCCATCGCAAATCGCGAGCGCCTGTTGCTGGAAACCGTCGATGCCCTGGCCGCCGAGATAGGCGCAAGGAAAGTCGGCGTGCGGGTTTCGCCCTTCGGTCGAATTTATGACATGGAAGCTTTTGACGGCGAGGCTGAGGCCTGGATGAGCGTGGCATCGGCGTTGAACAACCGCGGTCTGGCGTATGTGCACCTTAACTACCAGACCACCATTTCTGCAGCCGGCACGCCTGAAGGCTTCGGCGCGGCATTCCGCGAGGCCTACCGTGGCCCCCTGATCGGCGCAGGCGGTTTTACCCAGGACCTGGCCGAACAGGAACTGGAAAAGGGTGAACTCGACCTGATCGCTTTCGGCACCGCCTTCATTTCCAACCCGGATCTAGTGGCGCGAATGAAGAACGGCTGGCCGCTGGCCAAACCAGATCCCTCCACGTTCTATGGCGTTATCGGTGCCAAAGGCTATACGGATTATCCGGAACACACTGCAACTCAGGCCTGATCTCACTTCAACATTGATGTCGAGGCTGAACAAAAGGCCGTAGAACAGGCACAACTGCTGGTGCTGCAGCCCCCTCTTTACTGGTACAGCTACGCGAGCACGCCGGGCAGATTAGATTCGATCAGCGAGCCTCAACCAGCTCCGCCAGCACGGCTTTTTCAGGGCGGCGACTGAACGTGAGCCAGGCATGGCGCGTAGCAACCGTCCCTGGTGAAACACCGCCAGGGACGGTACGGCGCGAATGCCATACATCTGCATCTTGTTAAGCGCCTCGAGAAACGGCCGCCTCAGGCTGAGCGCCGGCGACAGTTTTCAGGCGCGCACGGCCATGACACCGGCATCCACGTCCCAGATAGCGCCGGTCACCCAAGAGGTTTTGTCCGACAACAAAAACAGGATCGTGTTGGCCACATCTTCCGGCACCCCAACACGTCCCAGCGGGTGGAAGGCGTTAAGCGATTTCATGGCTTCCGGGATCGCGTCCTTGTCCATGAACCCCTCGTAAATCGGGGTGTGCACAATGCCAGGGGAAACCGCATTGACACGAATACCTGAATGCGCCAATTCAATTGCCAAGTTACGTGTCAGCGCATGCAAACCGGCTTTGGCCATGGAGTAGGCAGAGGCCGGCGAGCCGGCCAGCGCAGCCTGAGCGCCGATGGAACCGACATTGACAACCGAACCTTCACGCTTGGCGGCGAGCATGTTCTTGACCACGGCCTGGGTGATGAAAAACGTCGAACGGTTGAGGGACATGTACATGTCATATTCGGCCGCACCATGCTCGGTGAACGGCTTGGGAACAAAGATCCCTGCTGAGTTGACCATCAGACTGATATCGCTGTGGTTGGCATTAATGTCCTGGAGAACGCTGTGCATGCCCTCTTCGGTCATCAGGTTGGCCACGATCACCGACACGTTACCCAGTATGCTCAGTTCGTTACGCACCGCATCGGCCTTGTCTTGCTTGCTGCCGGTAAGCACGACACTACCGCCCGCCTTCAGTACCATGCGGGCCGTTTCCAGGCCCATACCGCTGGTACCGCCTACGACCAACAATTTTTTGCCTTTAAAGTAATCGTTCATTACAGACTCCGGACTTCTATGTTTCGTGAGGCGGCACCAGCGCAATTACTGGCCGTCTGGTGCACACAAGGTGTGATTTAGTTGACGGGCGAATCAGCCCTCACGCACTTCCAGAGTCGGCACCATACGAATGGCTTTCGAGAAGTTGGCGTAGTTCACCGAGGTCTTCAGCACGACCCTATGCAGCTCTTCAACATGCTCACGGGAGGCATCGGTGTGCAGGCGAACCACTACGCTGACTTCGTCGTAGCCAGGGTTGACGCTTTCGTCGATACCGAGGAAACCACGCAGGTCGAGGGTGCCGTCAGTTTCAATTTCAAGGCTGTGGATCTTGATGCCCATCATCGCGGCGTTGGCGGCATAACCGACCGACATGCACGCGTTCAGCGCAGCCATCAGCAGCTCTTGCGGGTTGGGCGCACTGTTCTGACCCAACAGTTCGTTTGGCTCGTCGGCAACTATTTCAAAGTTGCGCGAGTAGGTTTCGCCGGCCAGGCTGTAGCGATTGACCTTCGCGACGGAACGGGTCTGCCCCTTCCATTGGGTTTTGACATTAAAACTGGCGTGACGCTTGGTCGCATCCTCGGCAACGCCTTGGGCAAACTGCTGGAGTGCGGCAACATCAATACCGTTCAAGTTAGTGCTCATATGTACATTCCTCCTCGGATAGACCGGGCATTTGGCTCGGGATCAAACAAGCCTACCAACTAGTAGGATGCCATTCAACGGCTTTAACACTTCTCCTGCCCTCGCCGTTTTTTAAACCAAAAAAAACCTCGAATAGTCGAGGTTTTTAACGCATTAATTTGTCAGTGGGGTTTAGGCAGTGTGCACATTGCCTCCAGAATGAAATCAAATCCGGACGATTGCTCGTACTGATCGCTCATCGCCCACGCCACAAAGCTGCCGCCTTCCAGCGTATTCAGGATCAGCCTGGCGACCTTGTTGACGTCCAACTGCGCCTTGAGCGCCCCATTCGACTGCCCCAGCGCGATATTGGCCTGAAGCCACTCAAGATGTATCTCGAAAAAGTGCCGCGTCAGCTCCTGCAGGCTTTCCGGCAGGGCCATCAATTCGGCTGCCAGCGCGCCGCACAACGGCAGCAAGCCATTTTGACTGCTCTGTGCAAACATCAGGACGAATGCGTTCAGGCGTGCAACGACATCCGTGTTCTCGTCATTGATCTGCTCCAGCTGTTTCTTGAACCGGAACAGGTAGCTCTCGACGATGGCAATCGCAAGGCCTTCCTTGGTTGGGAAGTGGTGATGAATACTCGCCTTCTTGATACCAATGTCAGCGGCAAGGTCAGCGTAGCTGAAGGCTGCATAGCCCTTGGTACGCAGCAGAATTTCAGCGCTGCTCAGAAGGTCGGAACGTGTACTCATGATGCCGCATCCAGATTTTATCAATCGGCCATCATAAATCAGTCATCCGTGAGTTGACAGTGTGCGAGCCTCATGCAGAACGCATACTAAGCAATGTGATCGTCATTCAACTCCCCCTCAGCGTTCAACACTTCCCTCGTTGATTTCGCAACAGACTCAGAATCCCATCGGCAAATTTTTCCGGAGCCTCTTGAGGCACGTTATGGCCAACGCCCTTGAGGATCTCCCGGCGATACGGGCCGATAAAATGACGAGCAAATGGATCGTCCCTGGCAGGTGGATCGACCGCATCAGCGCCGCCCTCCAGAACCAACGAAGGCACAGCGATCTTTGGTTGCGCAGCAAGCCGCGCCTCTATGTTCCGATAGGCTGGATCGCCTTCAACCAATCCGAAACGATGACGATACGAATGTATTACCACCTCAACAAAGTCGTCGTTTTCAAACGCTGCGGCGGTCGTATCAAAGGTCTCCTGGGAAAATCCCCAGGTTGGCGACCACATGCGCCAGAGCAAATGGCAGAACGCCTCTCTGTTCGAGATCAATCCAGCGCGACCACGGCTACCGTGCAGGTAGTACTGGTACCAGAGCAGGTGCTCAGCTTCGGGTGAATCGGGCTTATGCGCTTGAGCGATATTTTGAATGCTGTAGCCACCGCAGCTGATCAAACCGCTGACCCGTTCGGGCCATAGCGCGGCGACAATACAAGCTCCCCTTCCGCCCCAGTCATACCCCGCGAGCAGCGCTTTTTCGATCTTCAGCGCGTCGAGAAACGCCAACAGGTCGGCGCCCTATTGCCGCCTGTTCTCCAGAGCGCATTGTCTGCTTGTCCAGGAACCTGGTTTGGCCATAACCACGAAGAAAGGGTGTGAGACACCGCTTTCCGGCTGAGGCAAGGATGTTGGCGACATCATCGTAGGCATGTGCGTCATAGGGGAAGCCGTGGAGCAACACGATGGGAGGTCCGTCTGCCGGTCCGATCTCCAGATAAGCGATTTCCAGAACACCGGTTTTAACAGTTTTCATGATTTCCACCCCACATAGCGTGCACTGACGGCAAATGCCTTGACACTAAATGTAGTGACCGCTATAGAATACAGATAAATACGTAGCGATCGCTATTTAATAGCTTTCCCGTTATTCAACCTCGATCAAACCAGGAGTAACCCCTATGAGTCATCCAACCTACGTAGAAGACTACAACGCCATCGTCGCGGTGCTGAACCACTACAACGAAGGTGGCAAGCAAGCCAAAAGCAGCCTGATGAAACCTGCCTTCAGCGAGCAGGCCACCATCTTTGGTGTAGACGGCGAAGGCAAGCTGACCGGAGGCCCCATCCAGGGTCTGTTCGACATTATCGACACTGCCTTTCGTCCTTCGCCGCAAGCCAAAGGTGCCATCGTCAACGTCGATATTGTAGGTACCGCTGCCAGTGCACGTATCGATACCAATGACATTTCCGGCTTCTGCTTTACCGATTTCTTCAACCTGCTCAAGGTTGACGGAAAGTGGACAGTCATCAGCAAGATCTACCACACCCACGTTGCTCCTTGACCCATCCGCTTGGCAGGCGCACCAACGGACCTCGACCTGGAATCGTTCATTGTCGGCCGGCTTGAGAACCTCCAGCTTTACCTGAACCCAGCTACCATGGCATAAACCCGCCCTGCCCCGCCCCCAGCAATGGGCGCGGGGATTCATTTCTTCTGGAGTTGCGATGCACGACCACATTGCCGAAGTGCCGCTTGAAAAAGCCTATCGACTGATCAACCACGGCCCGACCGTGTTGGTGTCCGCTCAACATGTCGGGACCCGAAATGTGATGGCCGCCGCGTGGGCCTGTGCATTGGACTTTTCACCGCCCAAAGTCACCGTGGTGCTGGACAAGATCACCAACACCCGCGAGCTCGTAGAGCGCAGCGGCCTGTTCGTGATTCAGGTGCCGACCGTGGCCCAGCTGCAACTGACCCATGACGTCGGCAGCGTCAGCCTGAAGGAAGCCCCCCGCAAGCTGGCTGACGCCGGCGCCGAGCTGTTCAGCATCAGCGGCCATGACCTGCCGTTCGTGGCGGGCTGCTCGGCTTGGCTTGCGTGCAAGCTGCTGCCCGAACCGCACAACCAGACGACCTATGACCTGTTTATCGGCGAGGTTGTCGGCGCCTGGGCCGATACACGCGTATTCAGCGATGGGCATTGGCACTTTGAGCGCGCCCACCCGGACTTGAGGAGCCTGCACTACATCGCAGGTGGCCACTTCTACGCGATCGGCGAAGCGCTGGACGCCGTCACACAGCAAGACGCCTGAGCGTTCGCCATCGACTGCACGATGATCACGACGCGCTTGGCCGAGGGTGTTGCACCCATGCGTAGGCCGGGTGATTTCAACGGTTACGGCTTACCAATCCTGACGGGTCGGCGAAATGATCAGGTCGTTGACGGTGACGTTTTCAGGCTGATTCAGTGCATACACCACTGCGCGACCAATATCGTCCGGCGAGATCGCGATTTTGTTCAGCGCTTGAGCCGCTTTACGGCCTGCCGGGTCGGTGACTTTATCGGCCCAACCGGTGTTGATCACACCCGGGCTGACCGTGTTGACACGAATGCCGTGCTGCACGCCCAGCTCTTTGCGCATCGACTCGGTCATGGCTTGCACAAAGAACTTGGTGGCACTGTAGATGCCCGCAGCAGGCCCGACCTGATGACCAGCGACCGAATCCATATTCAGGATCTGGCCCGATTTCTGTTTGAGCATGAACGGCAACACCGCTGCGATACCATGCAGGTAGCCTTTGATGTTCACGTTGACCATCTTTTCCCAGTCATCGGTGGCCAGGTCGACCCAATTGGAAAACAGCATCAAGCCGGCATTGTTGATCAGGATATCCACCGAACCAAACGTGCCCTGGGCAAATTGAGCGAGCGCTTTCATATCCTCAGGATTGGTCACATCGCTGACGCGACCTGCTGCTTCACCGCCCCGGCCTTTCAACTCGCTGACGATGGCATCCAGGCCTTGCTGATCCAGGGCTGCTGCGACGATTCGAACGCCTTTTTCGGACAAGGCACGTGCCGACGCAGCGCCCAGGCCGGACGATGCGCCAGTGATGATCGCGGTTTTATTCTGCAGATAATTCATGGGCGTTCCTTCGTTAGTGACTGCCCGAATTGACGGGCAGTTGTGGTGGGTCTCGCGGGTGTAAGCCGGGATCAGTAGTTGCCGACGGGCCAATCGGTGTAGCCCTTCGCGCCACCGCCGTAATACGAATCGCGCGGTGCGATGGTCAGCTCGGCACCACGACGCAGGCGCTCAACCAGGTCCGGGTTGGAAATGAACAGGCGGCCAAACGCGACGGCGTCGATCTTGCCCTGGGCGCGGCGTTCAATGGCCATGTCCAGGTCGTAGTTGTTGTTGCCGATGAAGGGCCCGTTGAACTGCGCACTCAAAGCGTCCATGTCCACGCCTTCGGGCACTTCACGCGAGGTGGCAGTCGCGCCCTCAACGAAGTGCAGATAAGCCAGGTCGAAGGCGTTCAACTGTTGGATCAGGTAGCCGTACATCGCCATCACATTGCTGTCGGGCGGCGTGTTGCCTGCATCAGGCGTCACGGGCGACAAACGGACGCCAACGCGGTCATTGCCCCAGATCTTGACGATTGCTTCGGTCACTTCCAGGGTCAGGCGCGCGCGGTTCTCGATGGAACCGCCGTACGAGTCGGTGCGATGGTTGGTCGAGTCCCGCAGGAACTGATCCAGCAGGTAGCTGTTGGCCGAGTGGACCTCTACACCATCAAAACCGGCGCGCTTGGCATTTTCGGCAGCCCGCTTGTATTGCTCGATGATCCCCGGGATCTCATCGGTTTCAAGTGCCCGAGGCATCGACACCGGGACGAAGCCGTGGGTGGTGTAGGTGTCGCCTTCAGCCTTGATCGCTGAAGGTGCGACCGGTGCGGCACCGTCGGGTTGCAGCTCGACACTGGAGAACCGCCCCACATGCCATAGCTGGCTGACGATCTTGCCGCCGGCGGCATGCACGGCATCCGTGACTTTCTTCCAACCGGCAACCTGCTCTTCGCTCCAGATGCCAGGTGTGGCCGCATAACCGCGCCCCTGCGCAGAGATATTGGTGGCTTCAGCAACAATCAGGCCGGCCGTGGCGCGTTGGGCGTAATACTCGGCGTGCAGCTCGTTGGGAACACCGTCTTCGGCGTAGCGGCTACGGGTGACAGGTGCCATCAAAATACGGTTGGCGAGTTTGATTGCGCCCAGGTTGATGGGGCTGAATAAGTCAGTTCGTGTGGTGTTGTCTGTCATGATAAACTCTCTTATTAGACCGGTCGTCTAGTAAGTTGATAAAAATAGCTACAACAAAAGTCGCTTTGCCAGAATGCCGCCACTCTAAATATAAATAGACCGGTCGTCTACTAAAATCCGAAATGGTTACGCTTTCTACGATCAGCGGCAAATGCCCCGTTGAAGTCCGAAAAGTCTGTTTTGTGTATCATTGGCGCAGACATGCTGGTCTAGCGATACGACCCAAGGTGCTGCACTCGATGACTGAACCCACTCCACTCTCTGCTCCCCGCGCAAAAGGACGCCCCCGCGCGTTCGACCGCGACCAGGCGCTGCTGCAGGCCCTGGCAGTGTTCTGGAAGCGTGGCTACGAGCCGGCCTCTGTGACGCAACTGTGTTCAGCGATGAACATCAGCCCGCCCAGCCTTTATGCGGCATTCGGCAACAAAGCCAAGTTGTTTCTGGAAGCGGTTGCCTACTACGAAGCGACATTCTGGGATGCGGCGTGGGAGCGCATGGACACCGAACCGGACATCGTGCGCGCCATCAGTGACTTCTTCCATACCTCGGCATCGATCCTGACAGAGCCCGAGGCTCCATGCGGCTGTATGGTCGTGCTCGCAGCTGTCAACGTTTCCGACGATGCTGGCGAAGTCACCGCCACTCTCAAGGCCTTGCGTCAGGAAGGCCGTGACTACCTACGGCAGCGTCTGGACCGCGCGGTTGCAGAGGGTCAACTGCGCCCCGACACCAACACCCGTCTGCTTGCCGCAGCCTTGAACACATTGCTCGAAGGCATGTCACTGCAAGCCCATGACGCTGCAAGCCGTGAAGACCTGCAAGGTATCGCAGCCACAGCGGTAACGATGCTGGCCCCTTCCCTATCGTTTGACTGAAATCGACGCAATGCTCGCTTGAGCGACCGCCAGGCCAGCTCAGGCCAACAGACGCCGACTCATCTCAAGCGCCGCGTCAAAGGGCTCGCGGGTCCGGTTGACCTTGACCAGCAACGAGGCGCCCAACCACATCTGGTAGAGCGCTTCAGCCAGTATGCTTGCATCAACGGACGCCGCGATGGAGCCATCGGCTTTGCCCTGCTCAACACAACGAATCATCCGCTCGATGATCAGGGCTGTCCCTTTCTGGAGTACTCCACGCATGTTTTCCGACAGATCACACACTTCCGCGCCCAATTTGACCACCAGGCATTTTTGATCAGTGTGATCAAACGCCTGTGTCTCGGCCCAATAGCGCAGATAGCTCAGCAGACGTTCGGCGCCGCATCCCTCGCTGGCCAATTGCACATCGACCCGCGCGAGGTACTCTTCAAAGTACTCCTCAAGCAGCGCTTGGCCGAACTCGTCCTTGGAGCGGAAGTAATGATAGAACGATCCTTTAGGTACACCCGCAGCCGCGAGCAACTCGGTAAGGCCGACGGCGGTGTAACCTTTCTGGGTCATAAGCGACCTGGCGACATCAATGATGTGCTGGCGCATGTCTTGGAGGGGTTTTTTCATAATGCGGCGCATGCTAGCAAAAAAACGATCCAGCGTCAGGAGCCCGGTGGAGCGCCTGCCGTTTGTTCATCTGCGTCGGCAGCGATCCTACGCCGAGATTTGGCAATAAAAAAATATAAATATATTCCCCCTTAAAACATAATTATTATTTGCGAATGATTAAAGAACTGAAAACACTTATCGCGGTAGCAAGAGAAGGCACTTTCGCGGCGGCCGGCAATAAAATCGGCCTCACCCAGGCCGCCGTCAGCGCTCAGATGCAACGCCTCGAGGCGGAGCTGGGGGTGGAGTTATTCGATCGAAAAGGACGCTCCGCGCAGCTCAACCGAATGGGCCAACAGGTGTTATTGCAGGGTCAGGAACTGGTGCGCCGGTTCAAAGAACTGGGCACGCCATCGGTGGGGCTTGCCGCCAATGTTTTGGTCACCATTGGAGCGATTGCCTCGGTTCAACGCTCCTTTTTGCCGCAAGCCTTGGCCGAGTTTCATCAACGATCCCCTCAATGCAGGACGCGGGTCCTGCCTGGCCTGTCGATGGACCTGGTCAATCAGGTCGATTCAGGTGAAATCGATATGGCGGCAATCATCCGTCCACCCTTCTCTCTTCACAGCGATCTGCGCTGGACAACCCTGGCACGCGAGCCGTACCGACTGATTGTCCCGGCTGATATGCCTGGCGAGGATTGGGCCGAGCTGGTATCCAGCCAGCCCTTTATCCGCTATGACCGCTCATCTTTTGGCGGACGCCAGGTGGATAGATTCCTGCGACAAACCCATTTTTCATTACAGGAGGTCTGCGAACTCGACGAGCTGGATGCGATTATCAAACTGGTTGCAAATGGTGTCGGTGTCGCTCTGGTACCGGAAACGGGCACTCATGAGGAATGGCCTGCCGAGGTGCGTGCAATCGACCTGAAACAACGTACATTCCATCGCGATATCGGTCTGGTGCATCGTGCTCGCCGCAATCTGACTGAGCCAGTGAAATTACTGGCCCAGCTGATTACCGAGCAGGCAGCTAAACAGCATTAGAGGAGCACTGACGGGCACTTTGCAACGCTCGTCTTCGATCTTCAACGCCGGTTTTCAGTCGTCATGCTCGCCCCCCCATAGCCCCCTTGCGCTCCAGTGGTGTTTTCTCCCACTTGGCAATGACCAGAGGCGCTATCGCATTACCCAGCACGTTCAAGGTGGTGGTGCCGCTGTCGATGATCCGGAAGATGCCGGCGATCAACGCGACCCCTTCCAGCGGCAGTCCGGCAGATGCCAGGGTGGCCGACAGAATAATGATGGCAAACCCAGGCACACCCGCAGCCCCCTTCGACGTCAGCACCATCGTCACCACCAGCAAAATCTGCTGCGTCAACGAAAGGTCGATGCCATAGAGCTGCGCGATGAAGATCGTCGCCACCCCCAGGAAGATCGATGCCCCGTCCAGATTGAACGCATAACCCACTGGCACCACGAAGCTGACAATGCGCCGAGGCACACCATAGGCTTCCAGCTTGGTCATCAGTTGCGGCATGACGGCTGCAGAGGCTGCACTGGAGAAGGCCAGAATCAGCTCATCGCGCAAGTACTTGATCAACTTGAAAACGTTTTCGCCGATCAGGTAGCAGATGCCACCGAGCATCACCAACGCAAAGGTGATCAGCGCCAGATACACCACGCCAATCAACTTGAGCAACGGCAGCAACGAGGCAAATCCAAACGTCGCCACCGTAGCGCCGATCATGCCGAATACACCGATCGGTGCGTAGGCCATGACAAACGACACGACTTTGAACATTGCATCGGAAAAGCCCTGCACTACTGCAATAACCGGTGCGCTCTTCTCTTTAGGCAAGGTGTTCAACGCCAACCCCAGCAGCACGGCAAAGAACAGCACCGACAACAACTTGGCTTCCGACATCGCAACAATCACGTTATCGGGCACGATGTTTTGCAGGATGATCAGCGCGCCTTTCGACGGTTCCATATGTACCGCTGCCGCGTTATGGGCGATACCCGCGATTTCGGTGCCTTTGCCCGGCTCGAACAGATTGGCGAAGCACAAGCCGAGCACGATCGCGAGGCTGGTGATTGCAAAGAAGTAGATCAACGACTTTGCGCCCATACGCCCAAACGATTTGTTATCCCCGCCCCCGGCAATGCCGAGGATCATGCAGCAGAAAACAATCGGCACGACGACCATCTTCATCATCTTGATGAAGATATCACCGAGCGGTTTAAGGATCTCGGTACTGACCCACATTTGATTTTGCGGGTGGGTATTGAAATACCAACCCACAAGCACGCCAAGCAACAGCCCGGCAACGATTTGCCAAACTAAGGGAATACGTTTCATGTCTAGCCTTTTTGTTGGTATGAAAGGGCTGCTTTAAGCAGTAGCTAGATTCATGAGCGTCCAGCTCATTTATGATTTCCTGACGCACTGTTTAGTGTGCGTCAGGTTTTTATTATTTGGCGAAGAGCTGGCTCATATCCTTGAAGGCTTTGAATTCCAGCGCATTACCGCACGGGTCGAACAGGAACATGGTGGCCTGCTCGCCAACCTGGCCTTTAAAGCGGATGTAGGGTTCGATCACAAACTGCGTTTCGCGCGCTTTCAAACGCTCGGCCAAGGCTTCCCATTGCGCCCACTCCAGGATGATGCCGAAGTGCGGAACCGGTACATCGTGGCCATCTACCGGGTTACTGTGCACGCTTTCCTGCGAAGCGGTCTTTGGGTGCTCGTGGATGACCAACTGATGGCCGTAGAAATCGAAGTCGACCCACTGGTCGCTTGAGCGACCTTCGCAAAGGCCGAACACCTCACCGTAAAAGTGACGTGCGGCGGCCAAGTCGTACACTGGGATTGCGAGGTGAAAAGGAGAAAGACTCATCAGGACTCCGATAACAATTTTTATTGATTTGTGGTGCCGGGCACCCGTAGTCGCTGCCCGGCGGTTTTTGAAGACGGATTTATGCTAAAGCCGCACCAGACTAAAAAAAATCAATATAAATTTTCCAACAACACAATTTTATTTTGTTAATCGATAGTTCCTGCTTACGGCTCTCAACTCGCCTGCGCGCCTTTCCATCGCGCGAGCGTCCGCCATCCATCGAAATTCGAGCGCTTCAGTTCTCCCTTCATCTGCCGCTATGGCTATATCCATTTGTCGTCGACCCGGCACATGTCATATCTTCGCAAAACTGTCTACAGTGCCGACAATCAACAAAACTCCACGGACGGCAGTCACCTCCTGAGTAAAGACATGCCATCGAGTGGCTGGGCCCTCGCTGGCGTCGCGGCAACAATCTGGCGAAACACATAAGAGAACCTGGCGAATGAACAATGGCCACTACGACAGGCGGGCAGCAACTGCACAGGACGCGGGGGCGTGCGAGGCGTTGCCGCATATCCTGCTGATCGACGATGTCCCCGAAGACATCCGTGCCACGCTCATTCTGCTCAAGACCCAGCCCTGGCGTGTCTCGGTGGCCAGCGAGGCCCATCAGGGCTATCAACGGGCGCTCGCCCTGCGTCCGGACCTGATCGTGCTGGATGTACACATGCCGCACATGGACGGCTTCAGCCTGTGCAGGCTGTTACGCGAGGCGCCGGCCACGCGGCATACGCCGATCCTGTTCCTGTCATCGGCCAATACCTCACTGGAGCGCCTTGAAGGGCTGGCCGTGGGCGCGGTGGACTACATCCCCAAGTCCTACGCGCCCGAGGAGGTCCTGGCGCGCATCCGGATTCATCTGCAATTGACCTGGCGAGCGCCGCCCCCGGTTGAGGAACGCCCGGCCGAGCCAGCACCGCAGGGCGATGAAATCGTATTGAGGGCGGCCATGCGAATGATTGAACAGCAACTGGACGATATGCCCTCCCTGCCCAGTCTTGCGCAAAAAGTCGGCACCCATGAAAAACGCCTCTCCGCGATTTTCCGTGAGCACCTGGGGCTGACCGTGTTCGCCTACATTCGCGATGCCAGGCTGCGTCGCGGCCAGGCACTGCTCTGCGAAAGCGCCATGAGCGTGCAGGACGTCGCCGAACTGGTGGGTTTTCGCAATGCGTGCAACTTCACCACCGCATTCCGTCAGCGAATCGGCATGACGCCCAGTCAGTTCCGCCAGCACTCCCTGGGTAACGAGCACGCCTGATGCGGCTTCTTCAGTTGCTATTGCTGACAACGGCATTGTTATTCGCCGGACTGCTGCGCGCCGCCCCCATGGATGCCTGCCAGGCTGAGCATCTGGACCTGATGCCCACGCTGCACATTTTCGAGGACACCCAGGCCCGCTTGAGCGTGGACGACGTGGCTCGACTGCCCGAAGCGCGTTTCGCCATCCCAGGCCCAGGCTGGCCGACCCAAGGCTATAGCCGCTCCGCGTTCTGGTTGCGCGTGCAGCTCACCAACACGAGCGATGTGGCGTGTTCGCGCCTGCTGGTGGTCGGGGCGCCGCGCCTGGAGGACATCCGCGTCTACCAACGCGCCGATGGACACTGGAGCGATGCACGCGCCGGCAGCGCCCATCCCTTGACCGAATGGCCCCAGCCAGCCACGCGTCAGCCTGCGTTCCCGATCTCGCTGGCCGCCGGGGGAACCGTCACTGTGCTTATCCGAGTGACAAGCCATTTCCAAATGCTGCTGGAGCCGCAGCTGTGGTCGGAACCTGCGCTGCTGCGCAGTCAGCAACAGACCTACCTGAGCGATGGACTCACCCTTGGCATTGTCCTGCTGGTCGTCCCGTTCGGCCTGATCGTCGGCTGGATCCTGCGCTCGCGCTTGCTGACGGTGAACGCGGGCGCGGTGCTCAGCTACATCCTGCTGACCTGCATCCTCAATGGCTACCTGGTCTACTGGCCCGCCGCGCTGGGCTGGACACGCGAATTACTGACCTGCGCCAGCGCGGTCTCGTTCGTCCTGTTCCTGGCCTATATGCGCGTGCTGTTGCAGGTGTCCCGCCTGCCCAAAGCCATTGGCTGGAGCTATTGGGTGCCCCTGTCGGGCTGCGTTCTGGGCCGACTCTGGTGGCTGAACGTCGATCCGGTCCAGGGCGCGCAGCTAGTTCAATGGTCGCTGATGAGCTTCTATGCAGTGCTGCTTGCCACGTTATGCATGGCCTGGCGCAGACGCCTGAGCTACAGCCCGATGGCCTGGCTGGTGCCGGGGCTCTTGCTGGGCCAACTGCTGATGCGGATTTTCTTCCCTCAGGAACAGTTGCCCTGGCAGTCGCCACAAAGCAAATACAGCTTATCGTCCACCTTGGCAGGTGTGGCGTTGCTGGTGTGTACCTTGATCATGGAAGTCGCGCGCAGCCGCGACCGTGAAAAGCACGCGCTGTCCAGCCTCGAACACCAACGCCAGGCCGAGCACGAACGCCTGGAAAGCACCGTCGCGCTGCGCACCGCGCAGTTGCGCGAATCCCTGGCGGCGCGCAGCGCCCTGATGGCGCGGATCAGCCACGACCTGCGCTCGCCACTGGTACGTATCATCGACTATGCGCGCCTGTTGCACGCCGGGCCGAACCGCGATTACCCAGCCACGATCGAACGCAATGCCCGCCAGCAACTGGAACTGATCGATGAGATGCTGGAATTTTCCCGTGGCGAACTGGAGCACATGCAACTGACCCTTGCGCCGGGTTATCTGTACGGTTTCCTCAAGGAGATCGTCGATGAGGCCGGCTTTCTCGCCGCGCGTCAGGGCAATACCTTTGAAGCGGTGCTGGCCGATGACCTGCCGCCACTGGTCGAGGCCGACTTCAAACGTCTTCGGCAAATTCTCATGAACCTGCTGGCGAACGCGGCAAAGTTTACCCGCGACGGCCAGATCCGTTTCGAAGTGAGCGCTCAACCGGGATCGACCGCTGAGGACGTGGAGCTGCGCTTTTGCGTGATCGACACCGGCATCGGCATCGACACGCACGAGTTCGAGCACCTGCTGCAACCGTTCCGCCGTGGCCGCAATGCGCAGCGCCATGAGGGCAGCGGGCTGGGCTTGTCGATTGTCGCGCAACTGCTGGCGAGCATGAACAGCCGGCTCCAACCACACGCCACTGAACGGGGCGGCAGCCACTTGAGTTTCAGCCTGCGACTCAAATGCGCCGGGGAACAGGATCTGGAACTGGGCATCGTCGACAACAACGCCGCGCCGCTCGACGGCCGGGGCAAGCACGTTCTGCTGGTAGATGACGTGGAGCAGAACAGCGAATGGCTGTATGACCTGCTGGCCGGCTACGGTTTTGACGTGAGCATGGCGGCGAGCGCCGAGGACGCCCTGGCCTGCCTGGCCACACAACCGGTCGACCTGCTGATCAGCGATCAGATGATGCCCGGCATGGACGGCTGGGAGCTGCTGCGGCAGGTGCGCAAGCACTGGGTTCACGTGCCCGTGATGCTGTATTCGGCGGCCCCGCCACGCAGGCCGCAGGAGTATCCGGACGCGCTGGCGTTCGACGCGGTACTGCTCAAGCCCGCCGACAGCCGAGCATTGCTGGCCTGGATCAAGACGCTGGCCTGCGCGGACGCGATGCGTCGCGAAATGGCCCGGGAGGTCTAGCATGCCGGGGCCCGGTTATCGCTTGCTCTGGCTCGGCTGCCTTGCGGCACTGCCGTGGGCGCCGGCCAATGCCGGACAGGAGGCGCCCGGTCCCCTCACGCTCGATGAATCAACCGTCACCGCCCGACGTCGCGAAGAAGCGCTGCAAGATGTACCGATCCCGATCAGCGTGCTCTACGGTGATCAACTGGACGAGGCCGGCCTGCATCGACTTCAGGACATCCAGCAGCGGGTACCCGGCCTGGTGGTGTCCGGTCATGACGCCCGCTTCGCCGGGTTCGGACTGCGCGGCTTCGGCGCGACCGCCTACAACGATGGCCTGGAAGGCAGCGTCGGCACCTACGTCGATGGCGTCTACCAGGCGCGTCAGGGCATGGCCTTCACCGAGTTGATGGACATCGAGCGCATCGAAGTCCTGCGCGGGCCGCAAGGCACCCTGTTCGGCAAGAACACCAGCGCCGGCGCGCTGAGCATCATCACCCGCCCGCCGACCTTTGCACCTGAAGCCAATCTGGAAGTCAGCCAGGGCGAGCACGGCTTGCGCGAATACCGCGGCGTGATTTCCGGGGCGCTGCAGGATGACGTACTGGCCGGGCGCCTGAACGTTTTCAACAGTGCGGTCGATGGCGCCGTGCGCAACCTGCAGAATGGCAGCCGCCTCGGCGCCGCCGACAGCCAGGGCCTGCGCGGGCAACTGCTGTGGACGCCGAGCGCGGATTTCAGCGCACGCCTGATCGCCGACCATGCCGAGCAAAACGACGCCGGCAATGTCCTGTTGGCCAATCACTACAGCGCCCAGACTCGCCAGCGTGCCAAATTCCTTGGTTATCCGCTGGCAGAACCTTCGCCTTACCGGCGCGAGACACGCATCGACGCACCGGGCCGTCCGCAGACCGTGCAGAACGGTGTCTCATTGGAATTGAACCGGGACGTCAACGAGGCCATGCGTCTGACCAGCATCACCGCCTACCGCGACTGGGACTACCGCGCTACCCGCGACGGCGACAGCACGGCGCTGGCGGTGGCCGAGTCCGCAACCGCGCTGAGTCACCGGCAGTTCAGCCAGGAATGGCGCCTGTCCGGCAGCGCCGGCCCGGCCATCGATTATGTCGCCGGGCTCTATTACCTGCGCCAGCAGCTCGGGCGCAGGATCGACGTCGAATTCGGCAAGGACGCCGCGCCATGGTTCGTCGGCGACCAACTGGCGTCGCTGAAAAAAAACTATGGCATCACCTTCACCGCCCCAGACCAGGTGCCGGCCATACTGCTGGAGGGCGCCCGGCAACGCTACGACGGCGAGCAGAAAAGCGAAAACCGCGCCCTTTTCGGCCAGGTTTCCTGGCGTCCGATTGATCGGCTGGAACTCACCGGTGGCCTGCGCTACAGCCAGGAGCGCAAGAACGGCTGGGTCTCGCGCGACGTCAGTAACCTCGCTCCGCTGAATGGGTTACCACAGGCTTTCCAGGCGGGCGGACAATTGTTGCGCGGCATCGCACTGGGCGGTGATTATTACCGCGACGATTCGATTGAAGAAAACAGCCTGTCCAGCCTGCTCAGCGCCAGTTACCGCTTCAACGACGCCGTGATGGGCTATGCCAGCCTGTCACGGGGCTACAAGGCCGGCGGGATCAACTTCGACGTGGTCGGCCCGTTCACCGCCCCCACGTTCGCGCCGGAGCGCGCCACGTCCCTGGAACTGGGGGTGAAGACGCGCTTCTGGGAGGACCGCGCAATGCTCGACCTCGCCGTCTACCAGACCGACGTCGACAACTACCAGGCGCTCACCTACAGCCCGCCGACCTCGCTGTTCGCGCCACCGCTGCGGGACAACCTGATCAACGTCGGCAAAGTCCGCCTGCGCGGCATCGAACTGGATTCGGCCTGGCAACTCGCCGCCCCGCTCACCGCACGCCTGGGCCTGGCCTGGAGCGATGCGCGCTACCGCAGCTTCCCCAACGCCCCGTGCCCACCGGCCTCGGGCCAATGGAACTGCGACCTCAGCGGCGAGCGTCTGTACAACGCGCCGCAATGGAGCTTCAGCGGCGGCCTCGACTACATCCATCCGCTGGCGTATGGGCTGCAAGCCTACAGCGGTCTCGACTACAGCTTCAGGACCGGTTACTACGGCACCCTCGAAGGCGGCGAAGGCAGCTATCAACCCAGCTACGGCCTGACCAACCTGCGCCTTGGCTTGCGCAGCCAGGACCGTGCCTGGGAAGTGGAAGGCTGGGTTCGCAATGTGTTCGACCGCCACTACATCACCGCCGTCTACTCGTTGCTCGGCGCCGGTGACTACGGCGTCATGACCGGCAGCGAACGCACCCTAGGCACCACCGTCAGGCTTCGCTATTGACCCATAGGTATCTACACAACGCTGTAGCGCCCAACCGTAACCACGATGCGAAGCGAGCCGCTCTTGATCTTGATCTGCTTTTGATCTTAGGCGCCCCGTTAAACCACGCTGGCCGAACGCAGGCTTGAATCCGTGGGTAACCCGGCAGGACGCCGGGTTAGCCGCACTGGGCCAGGGATGGCCCATTGCGGCGGCCCACGGATTCAAGCCGGAGAGAGGGCACACCGAGCCTAAGCGAGGTGCCGAGTGGTGGGGCAAGAGCGTTTTGCTTACTTTTGCGCTTTTCAAAAGTGAGCCGCTGTAAAAGCGGAACCCTAAGTGGCCGTTACCGTAGAAACGGATATGTACTCGATCTGATCCAACATTCTGGTCGGCCCAGAGGCCGCCATCGGGGGCAAGCCCCCTCCCACATTTGCACCGGGATCGGCACAAGATACCGGTCGGCTCCAAGGCCGCCGCGCTTTTGCTTTTGATCTGCTTTTGATCTTAAGCGCCCCGTTAAACCACGCTGGCCGAACGCAGGCTTGAATCCGTGGGTAACCCGGCAGGACGCCGGGTTAGCCGCACTGGGCCATGGATGGCCCATTGCGGCGGCCCACGGATTCAAGCCGGAGAGAGGGCACACCGAGCCCAGGCGAGGTGCCGAGTGGTGGGGCAAGAGCGTTTTGCTTACTTTTGCGCTTTTCAAAAGTGAGCCGCCGTAAGGGCGGAACCCTAAGCAGCCGTTACCTAAATAATGGATATGTACTCGGTCTGATCCAGCATCCCGGTCGGCCCTGAGGCCGCCATCGGGGGCAAGCCCCCTCCCACATTTGGATTTGTGGGGTGTCAGTAAGATAGTCATAGGCGGCCAGGCCCAACGGGGAGCAAGCCCGGCGTCACGCCAAAGTTGTGTAGATACCTATGTCCCGATAGCCGAAACACACCGCACCGGGCAAAACGCCAGACGATTACCGCCGGCCTTTTTCGACAGGTACATAGCCTGGTCCGCCTTGCTGATCAGCCCATCGACCTGCGCCCCATGCTCCGGATAAAACGCCACGCCGATACTCGCGGCAATCTCCACCGTCTGCGTGCCAATCAAAATCGGCGCATTGGCCGCCTGCAACATGCGCTGGAGCAAAGGCTCGCTGTCTTCCACTGCCTGCAACCCCACCAGCCCCGCCACAAACTCATCGCCACCGAGCCGCGCCAGGGTATCGCCTTCACGCAACGTCGCATTGATCCGCGCCGCGACAATCTGCAACACCCGATCCCCCCAATCATGGCCGTAACTGTCGTTAAGCGCCTTGAACCCATCAAGGTCGATAAACGCAATCGCCACTTTCTGTTGCTCAATGCGCGCCTTGCCCAGCGCCTGGCGCATCCGCTCGGCCAACAGCAACCGATTGGGCAACTGCGTGAGCGCGTCATACCGGGCATCACGTTCCAGCAACTGGAGGCGTTGTTTCATCTTCGTCATGTCGCTGAACAGCGCCACATAGTGCTGAACATTCCCGTGAAGGTCATGCACCGCACTGACGCTGATGCGCGAGGTCATCTCCCGTCCATCCCTGTGGCTGCTCTGGACTTCCCCGGACCAATGCCCGTGGAAGTCCAGCGCGTTTTTCATCGGCGTATAAAACGTCGCCAGCCGACGCACCATGCGATGGGAATTCAAGGTTCGCCCCAGCACCTCGTCCCGCCCGTACCCGGTGAGCCGGCTGAAAGCCTCGTTCACGGCGACAACGCGGCCGAACGGGTCGACCAGGATGATCCCGTCGCGGGCGTGGCTGAACACACTGGCGGCCAGCTCCGGGCATAAGGTACTGATGCGACGGTCGAGCGCGGCCTCGTCACGGGTGGCCGGACAGGATGTGGAGTCGAAGCCTCGCCGGGCCAGGTGCGTGGCCAGGAAAGAAAGCGACTTATGCAGTCGGGTCAGTGCCTTCGCAGCGAGCGCGCAGTCAAGGCAGTGGCTACGGATGAAGGAGCGCAGGTTCATGGCGGGACGCGGTGCTCGTTGCTGCGGTGGGGTTGAGTGCGGGGATTATCAAGGCGCAAGCCTGCCGGGGCCTTTGCCCGACCGGACGCAAGCTTTGCGGGAGGGGATGCGGTGGAAAAAATTTCCTGTGTTTTAACCGGGACAGGCCGTCACAGGTTTTTACTGCCTAACGTTTGAGCGTCAGTGCAACTTTCAGCCGAAGATCGCTCTCGGCAAATGGCTTATGCAGCACCGGGCAGTCGGCGAATTCTTCGGGCAGGCCGCTGACGCCGTAGCCCGTGCTGAACAAAAAGGGAATATTGCGTGAGCGCAGAATCCTGGCGGCCGGAAAAACGCGCTCTCCCGCCAGGTTCACGTCCAGGATCGCCACGTCTACGTCCACCACATCGGCCACCTGCAGCGCCTTCGCAAGGTGGGCCACGGAGGCGACCACCGTGCAGCCCAAGCCTTCGAGCATTTCCTCGATCAGCATCGCAATGGCGCCCTCGTCTTCAACCAGGAGCACCCTGATCCCTGTGAACGAGGTCATGTCTTGTTCTCGGCGACCATGAACGAGAAGCGGCAGTGAACGCCCTCAGGGGCGAAATCGAGTTCAAAAGAGCCGCCCAGATCGCGCTCGATGCAACGCTTCATCAACCGCGAGCCCAACCCTTCGTGCACAGGCGTTGACACCGTGGGACCGCCCTGTTCGCGCCAGTCCAGGGTCAGCAGCGCTCCGTTCGGCTGGGGTTGCACGCTCCAGATCACGGACAGTGTTCCCGTCTCGGTGGACATCGCGCCATATTTAAGGGCGTTGATCGCCAATTCATTAAGGGTCATGGTGAGGCTCAAGGCAACGCGGGTATCAACCTCGATGGCATCACCGGTGATTTTGATGCGGCCGGGCTCAGCGCCCAATACCGGCATTAACACCTCTTGGGCCAGCACGCCCAGCGGCGTAAGACCCCAATGCCGCTTAGTCAGCAGGTCGTGGGCACGCGACAACGCAAGCAGCCGGGCTTCGAAGCGGGTATACCCGTCCTTGGCATCCCGCGCATTGCGCGCCGTCTGGGCCGCCAGGGACTGGACCGTGGCCAGGGTGTTCTTGACCCGATGGTTAAGCTCGTCAATCAGGTTTTTCTGCCGATCTTCCGCCTGCTTTCGCTCGGTGATATCCACAAGCATGTTGATGGCGCCGATCAGGTTTCCGTCTGCATCGTGCAGCGGGGTCGGGTAAGGCGCAAATGGCACGCGGGTGCCATCCGGACGCTGCGCAATCGCCTCGACGCCGCGTATGGACCGGTTTTCCCTGAGCGCCACGGCCATCGGGCACTGGTCGTGAGGCAGATAGGAGCCATCGGTGTTGAACAGTTTCCAGGTTACGCACCACTGGTCGCCCAGCTGCGGCGTGCGCCCCGACAACTCGACCGCCGCACGGTTATAGAACGTGATGCGCCCCTCGGCGTCGGTGGTGTAGACGGCCGCCGGCAGCGCCTCCAGCAGATTGCGCATGTGTCGCTCACTTTCCTGGCGCTCGGCTTCGGCGGCATGCACGCGGGTCACATCAATAGTGAAGCACCGCGTGTTGAAGAATTTACCGTCTTCAAATCGCCCATTGGAGGTGATCACCACGTGTTTGATGCTGCCGTCTTTGGCCCGCAGACGCGCCGGGTAACTATTGAGGCAATCACCGCTTCCGAGCTTGTTGAGGATGTCGCCGATGACCGGCTCATCCACATGAAACTCAGTGATGTGACGACCAATGTACTCGTCTGCGCCATAGCCCAGCAGCGCCAACTCCGCTTTGTTGGCCCGCAGGATAATGCCGTCGCCACTGACGATATGCAGGCCCACGGCGCTGTTTTCGAAGAAGTCTTCGAGATCGGAGCTCTTGCGTCGCAACTCTTGCGCCAGAGCATGGTGCAGCGAGACGTCCTGAAAACAGTTGATCGCGCCCTGGATGTCTCCATGCCGGTCTCGGAGCGTGCGGATATTCATGAGCGCCACGAACCGCGAGCCATCCGGGCGCTCAATCAAGACTTCCTGGTTACGCGCACACAGGCCCGCCTTGAGCGTCGAGGCCATCGGGCATTCATCAACGGCTAACGGCGCCCCGCCTGTGGTGTAGAGCCGATAGGAACCGCAATAGCGGTCGCCATGCTCACCCAGGGCAGGTGTTCTTCCCCACAGATTCACCGCCTCACTGTTGAACCTGACGAGCCATCCTTCGCGGTCGCAAAGGTAAATAGCCCCGGGAATGGCATTGAGCGCGTGGGTGCCCATGGCGATCAGGCTCTCGTACTCACTGGGTTCCCGTGTGTCTTTGGGGAACCCGTCAACCTTCAACATATTTCTTCCTCTATGCACCCGTGTTCAAACGCGCCTGCCATCGACGCCTTGGCTCTGTCCTGAGTGTATGCCTGAGACTGCATTCCATCCTGGAAAATTTCATTTGAATGATCAACCCGCAAGTTTTCAGCCCGTTCCTGACTACCGCCAGCAACACGGCCAGGCAGGGCCATAGACGACGACCTTTTGTTATGTGATGACCCCCACCACACCTGCGGCACAACGTCGCAGCAGACAGCGCTTGGCAAATCCCGCACACGCCGTAGAATCCCGCGCTCGCTTGCAGGCGAGCGCCTGTTTCGCTGTCCGATTTTCTTGAGGTCTTTATGTCTGCGCGTTTGCTGGCCATGGCGCTGGCGCCCCTGCTGGGGCTGTTCATTGTTGCGCTGGGCAACGGCTTTCTTTCATCCCTGACCACCCTTCGACTCGACGCGGCCGGCGCATCGGCCACGATGATCGGGATCGTGTCATCGGCCTATTTCATCGGCCTGACGCTGGGCGCCGTGTTCAATGACCGGCTGATTCTGCGCATCGGGCATATCCGCGCCTACGGCAGCTTTGCCTCGTTGATCGCAGTGACCATTCTGCTCCAGGGCCTGTTCTACGACACCTGGGGCTGGTTTGCGCTGCGCCTGGTCAACGGCTGGGCCACGGTCGGGGTGTTTCTGGTGATCGAAAGCTGGCTGCTGCTGGCCGGCGATGCCAAGATTCGCGGGCGCTTGCTTGCGCTGTACATGATCGTTTTGTATGGCGCAGGCGTGCTGGGCCAGGCGGCGCTGGGCAGAATCGCCGGCCTGAGCGAGAGCGCACCGTTCATGGTGGCCGGCATGCTCGCCTCGTTGTCGGTGCTGCCGATTGTGATCCTGCCAAGGGTATCGCCCCTGCTGGATCAGGTTGAGCCGCTCAAGCCACGGCAACTGCTGGGCGTGACGCCGACCGGGCTGGTCGGCTGTTTCGGCTCGGGGGTCAGCATCGCGGCGATCTACACCTTGCTGCCGCTGTACCTGCAACGCGCCGGCCTGAATGTCGGCGAAGTCGGCAGCATGATGGCCTGGACGATCCTCGGCGCCATGCTCCTGCAATACCCGGTCGGACGCTGGTCCGATCACAAGGATCGCTTGCAGGTGCTGACCATTCTGGCGGTGGCATGCAGCGCATTGTCACTGATGATCGTACTGCTGCCCCTGTCTTCGGTGCTGCTGGCGGCACTGCTGTTCCTGCTCGGCGGCGCGGTGTTCGCGCTGTACCCGGTCGCCGTCAGCCATGCCGCCGACCGCGCACCTGCCGACGCATTGGTGCCGATGATCCAGGGCCTGTTGCTGATCAACTCGCTGGGCTCGGCCATCAGCCCGATGATGATCTCGCCGGTGATGAATTCGTTCGGCGCCAACGGCCTGTTCTGGGTGTTTGCGCTGGTGAATCTGTGCATGGTCACCTTCTTCCTGTGGCGCCGCGGCAAGCGTCCCGTCCCGGCCAATCCCGCGCCGTTTGCGGCAGCGGCAACGTTCTCGCCGACCGGCGCTGAACTGCGGGTCACCGAGGATCTGCGCCAGGCGGTGCAGGAACACCCACCCATGATGGATGCATTGAGCGGTGAGCCCGCTCAGCCTCAGCCGTAAAAGTCATCCGGTTGTCCCGGCCTGCGTGGCCGGGACACTACCGGTGGGTTTAAATACGTCCGCAACAACAATGTTTTGTCATCAAGCACATTGATAGCTCCCTAACTAAAACTGCATACTGGGGGGCTGTCCGCAGCGCTTATATCATTCCGAATGATAGTTACCTTTGCTTCATTCGATTCGTGACATACCGTCTCCCCGCGCATGATCCGCCCATCTCAAATACATTGGCGGATGCACCTCATGGAACAGTCACTCAAACATTTGCGCTTCCCCCTGGCGATATTGGCCGTGGTGGTGATGAGCGCGTGCGGTAAAGCCCCGGAACAAGCGGTCGCCATGCCTGCTGCCAAAGTCAGCGTGGCCAAGGTGCTGGAACAACCGGTCAACGAGTGGGATGAATTCACCGGGCGCCTGGAAGCTCCGGAAACCGTACAGATTCGTCCGCGGGTTTCTGGCCAGATTGACCAAGTCGCTTTCACCGAAGGCGCTTTGGTCAAGAAAGGCGACCTGCTGTTCCAGATCGACCCGCGCCCGTTCCAGGCCGAAGTGCGCCGCCTTGAAGCGCAGCTTGCTCAGACCAAGGCCGCCGCCACCCGCAGTGAAAACGAAGCACAGCGCGGCGAACGCCTGCGCCAGAGCAATGCGATCTCCGCCGAGTTGGCCGACTCGCGCGCCACCGCCGCCCAGGAAGCCCGTGCCGCCATGGCCGGGATCCAGGCGCAGTTGGACCTGGCCAAGTTGAACCTGAGCTTTACCCGCGTGACCTCGCCGATCAGCGGCCGCGTCAGCCGTGCCGAAATCACCGCCGGCAACCTGGTGACCGCCGATACCACCGCGCTGACCAGCGTGGTCTCCACCGACAAGGTCTACGCCTACTTCGATGCCGATGAGCGTGTGTTCCTCAAGTACACCGAGTTGGCCCGCCAAGGCCGTCGCGGCGCGACCACCCCGGTGTACCTGGGCCTGTCGAACGAAACCGGCAACCCGCACCTGGGCCAGATGAACTTCGTCGACAACCAGGTCAACCCGGCCACCGGGACCATTCGTGGCCGCGCGGTGTTCGACAACAGCAAGGGCGAATACACCCCTGGCCTGTATGCACGCTTGAAGCTGGTCGGCAGCGGCACCTACTCCGCCGTGCTGATCAACGACGAAGCCGTGGGCACCGACCTGGGCAAGAAGTTCGTGCTGGTGATGGAAGGCGACAAGCCGGCCTATCGCGCCGTGGAACTGGGTCCGAAGATCGAAGGCTTGCGCATCGTGCGCAGCGGCTTGAACAAGGACGACACCATTATCGTCAAGGGCCTGCAGCGCGTGCGCCCGGGCTCGCCGGTGGCGCCGGAAACCATTCCGATGGCCAGCCAAGAAACCCTCGCCGCCTTGGCCCAACAACGACAAGCGCTTGAAGCCAGCAACCTGGAGCAAGTGGCGCCGGAAAAACCCGCGCCCAAGCTCGCAAGCGTCGCGACTCCACGCGGTTAAGGGATACGACTCAAGATGAATTTTTCCAAGTTCTTCATTTCGCGGCCGATCTTCGCAGCGGTGCTGTCGCTGTTGATCCTGATCGCTGGCGCCATCTCGCTGTTCCAACTGCCGATCAGTGAATACCCGGAAGTGGTACCGCCGACCGTGGTGGTACGCGCCAACTTCCCCGGCGCCAACCCCAAAGTCATCGGCGAAACCGTGGCCGCGCCGCTGGAGCAGGCCATCACCGGCGTCGAGAACATGCTGTACATGTCCTCGCAATCGACCGCCGACGGCAAGCTGACCCTGACCATCACCTTCGCGCTGGGCACCGACCTGGACAACGCGCAGGTGCAGGTGCAAAACCGCGTGACGCGGACTCAGCCAAAACTGCCTGAGGAAGTGACCCGCATCGGTATCACCGTGGACAAGGCCTCCCCCGACCTGACCATGGTGGTGCACTTGACCTCACCGGATCAGCGTTACGACATGCTGTACCTGTCCAACTACGCGATCCTCAATATCAAGGATGAGCTGGCCCGCCTGGGCGGCGTCGGCGACGTGCAGTTGTTCGGCATGGGCGACTACTCCCTGCGCGTGTGGCTCGACCCTAACAAGACCGCTTCGCGCAACCTGACTGCGACCGATGTGGTCACGGCGATCCGCGAGCAGAACCGTCAGGTGGCCGCCGGTGCCCTGGGCGCCCAGCCTGCGCCGAGTGACACCAGCTTCCAGTTGTCGGTCAATACCCAGGGCCGCCTGGTCACCGAGGAAGAGTTCGAGAACATCGTGATTCGCGCCGGCGCCAACGGTGAAATCACCCGCCTCAAGGACATCGCCCGGGTCGAGCTGGGCTCCAGCCAATACGCGCTGCGCTCGCTGATCGATAACCAACCGGCCGTGGCGATTCCGATTTTCCAGCGTCCCGGCTCCAACGCCATCGACATCTCCAATGATGTGCGCGCCAAAATGGCCGAGCTGAAAAAGAGCTTCCCGGCGGGAATGGACTACCGCATCGCCTATGACCCGACGATCTTTGTGCGCGGTTCCATCGAAGCGGTGGTGCATACCCTGTTCGAAGCACTGATTCTGGTGGTGCTGGTGGTGATCCTGTTCCTGCAGACCTGGCGCGCCTCGATCATTCCCCTGGTGGCGGTGCCGGTCTCCTTGATCGGTACGTTTGCGGTAATGCACCTGTTCGGCTTCTCGCTCAACGCCCTGTCCCTGTTCGGCCTGGTACTGGCCATCGGGATCGTGGTGGACGACGCCATCGTGGTGGTGGAGAACGTCGAGCGTAATATCGAGCTGGGCCTGGAGCCGTTCCCGGCCACCGAAAAGGCCATGAGCGAAGTGACCGGCCCGATCATCGCCACGGCGCTGGTGCTGTGCGCGGTGTTCATCCCGGCCGCCTTCATCAGCGGCTTGACCGGGCAGTTCTACAAACAGTTCGCCTTGACCATTGCTATCTCCACGGTGATCTCGGCTTTCAACTCGCTGACCCTGTCCCCTGCCCTGGCCGCCGTGCTGCTGCGTGCCCACGATGCGCCGAAGGATCGTTTCTCCCGGTTCCTCGACAAGATTTTCGGTGGCTGGTTGTTCCGTCCGTTCAACCGCTTTTTCGAAAAGGCCAGCCATGGCTACGTGGGGACCGTACGCCGGGTGATTCGCGGCAGCGGCATTGCGCTGTTCGTGTACGCCGGCCTGATGGTGCTGACGTTCTTCGGCTTTGCCCACACCCCGACCGGTTTCGTGCCGGCCCAGGACAAGCAATACCTGGTGGCCTTCGCCCAACTGCCTGACGCTGCAAGCCTGGACCGCACCGAAAGCGTGATGAAGCGCATGTCGGAAATCGCCCTGAAACAACCCGGCGTGGAAGCCGCGATTGCCTTCCCCGGCCTGTCGATCAACGGTTTCACCAACAGCCCGAACAGCGGCATCGTGTTCGTGACCTTGAAGCCCTTCGACGAGCGTAAGGACGCAAGCATGTCCGCCGGCGCGATCGCCGGTGCACTGAACGGCCAATACGCCAATATCGAAGAAGCCTATATGGCGATCTTCCCACCGCCGCCGGTACAAGGCCTGGGCACCATCGGCGGGTTCCGCCTGCAGATCGAGGACCGTGGCAACCTCGGCTATGACGAGCTGTACAAGGAAGTGCAGAACATCATCACCAAGAGCCATGGCGTGCCTGAGCTGTTCGGCCTGTTCACCAGCTACACGGTGAACGTGCCGCAGGTCGACGCCGCCATCGACCGTGAAAAGGCCAAGACCCATGGCGTGGCGATCAGCGACATCTTCGACACGCTGCAGGTCTACCTGGGCTCGTTGTATGCCAACGACTTCAACCGCTTCGGACGCACCTACCAGGTCAACGTGCAGGCCGAGCAACAGTTCCGCCAGGACGCCGACCAGATCGGCCAGTTGAAAGTGCGTAACAACAAGGGCGAGATGATCCCGCTGGCGACCTTCATCAAGGTCAGCGACACCTCGGGCCCCGACCGCGTGATGCACTACAACGGTTTTATCACCGCTGAAATCAACGGCAACGCGGCACCGGGCTACAGCTCCGGCCAGGCCCAGATAGCCATTGAAAAGCTGTTGAAGGATGAACTGCCCAACGGCATGACCTATGAGTGGACCGACCTGACCTATCAGCAAATCCTCTCGGGCAATACCGCGCTGTTCGTGTTCCCGCTCTGCGTACTGCTGGCGTTCCTGGTACTGGCCGCCCAATACGAAAGCTGGAGCCTGCCGCTGGCGGTGATCCTGATCGTACCGATGACGCTGCTGTCGGCCATCACCGGGGTGATTCTCTCGGGGAGCGACAACAACATCTTCACCCAGATCGGGCTGATCGTACTGGTGGGCCTGGCCTGCAAGAACGCGATCCTGATCGTCGAGTTCGCCAAGGATAAACAGCAGGAAGGCCTCGACCCGCTGGCTGCGGTACTGGAAGCCTGCCGCCTGCGTCTGCGGCCGATCCTGATGACTTCGTTCGCGTTCATCATGGGTGTGGTGCCGTTGGTGCTGTCCAGCGGTGCCGGTGCCGAGATGCGCCATGCCATGGGCGTGGCGGTGTTCTCCGGGATGATCGGGGTGACCTTCTTCGGTCTGTTGCTGACGCCCGTGTTCTACGTACTGATCCGGCGCTATGTGGAGCGCCAGGAAGCGCGCAAAGCGGCCAAGGCCCTGAAGCTGGAGACACAGCAATGAGTGTGAAAATATTCCTGCCGAGCCTGCTGGTCCTGGCGCTCGCCGCCTGTGCCGTAGGCCCGGACTACAAGACCCAACAGCTGGAGGCGGCCAATATCACGGCCGCCGCCGACACCAAAAGCTACGACCACGCCAAATACGAAGGCATCTGGTGGCAGCAGTTCGAAGACCCGACGCTTAACCAACTGGTGACCCAGTCATTGAGCGGCAACCGCGATTTGCGCGTAGCCTTCGCCCGCCTGCGGGCGGCACGGGCCATCCGTGACGACGCGGCCAACGACATCATGCCGGTGGTCACCTCCCGCGCCAGCAGTGATGTGGGTAAAGGCCAGATTCCGGGGCAGACCACCAAGCGTGTCAACAGCGAGCGCTACGACCTGGGCCTGGACATGGCCTGGGAAGTCGACCTGTTCGGGCGCATCCGCCGCAACCTGGAAGCCAGCGACGCCGACCAGCAAGTGGCCGAAGCCGACCTGTACCAACTGCAAGTCACCATGATTGCCGAACTGGTGGATGCCTACGGTCAACTCCGCGGTGCGCAACTGCGCGAACGCATCGCCCTGGACAACCTGAAAAACCAGCAGGACTCGCGCAGCATTACCGTGAGCCTGCGCGATGCCGGTGTGGGTGATCAGCTTGACGTGGAACGTGCCGATGCGCGCCTGGCGGCAGTGGAAGCCAGCGTGCCGCAACTGCAGGCCGAGCAAGTGCGCGAGCGCAACCGCATCGCCACCCTCCTCGGCCAGCGCCCGGACAAACTGAGCGTGGACCTGAGCCCCAAGGACCTGCCGGCAATTGCCAAGGCATTGCCGATTGGCGACCCGGGCCAATTGCTGCAACGACGTCCGGACATCCTCAGCGCCGAACGCAAACTGGCCGCCGCCACCGCGCGAATCGGCGTGGCCAAGGCCGACCTGTTCCCACGGGTCAGCCTCAGCGGCTTCCTCGGCTTCACCGCCGGGCGTGGTTCGCAGATTGGTTCGGCCGCCGCAAACGCCTGGTCCCTGGGCCCGAGCATTACCTGGGCCGCGTTTGATCTGGGCAGCGTACGTGCGCGTTTGCGCGGAGCGAATGCCGAAGCCGACGGCGCCTTGGCAACCTATGAGCAGCAAGTGCTGCTGGCCCTGGAAGAATCCGAGAACGCCTTCAGCGATTACGGCAAGCGCCAGCAACGTCTGGTCTCGCTGATCCGCCAAAGCGAATCCAGCCGCGCCGCCGCCGACCTCGCCGCGATCCGCTACCGCGAAGGCACCGTGGACTTCCTGGTACTGCTCGACGCCCAGCGCGAACGCCTGGCCGCCGAAGACGCCCAGGCCCAGGCCGAAGTCGACCTGTATCGCGGCATAGTGGCGATCTACAAGGCGTTGGGTGGCGGCTGGCAGCCGGACACGGTGGTGGCCAGCAGCAAGTGATGTAAAGAGCTCCTTTGGTTGGTCGCATCCAGCCAATTTTCAGCCCTGCGATCCATTCGGTTGCGGGGCTTTTTTTTGCTAGGAGCGTCCTAAAATATTGAACGTTATGTCTGTAAGCCTAATAAGAAGTCCTTCGTAAGTAATTTCCTAATACCGCACTGGGCCTGGCGATCAGGATTAAGTGTTTTTTAACACTGCAGCCATTTCTCTTCTTGCAGATGTCCTGATACATAAAGTCACAACCTGTACATTTGCCTAATACTGCCTATATGGTCTTTACTCAGGACATCACTGATTAGCTTAAACACGTACGCGAATCCTCCTTGATTAAATCTGGGCACGTCGCGTAGCCCTGGGCCGGAATGTCAAATTGATCAGTGACGGCTTAATCAAACGACGTTACTAGCCCATCAATTAATAAATGGAATAAAAACATGAAAAATGAAGAAGTAAATGACTATGTACCAGAACCAGACAACAGCTTTTCTGCCACGAATGAAAATGAAGACATCTCTTTCTTCATGGATCTAGCAGATGATGAATTGATGCTTCAGGCTGTTTTTAGTCGTTGTTAGTAGTCAGCCAGCACCAACATAAAAAAGGTCATTCATTAGTTTGACCTTTTTTATCAAACTAATAGCAATTCTTTAAGCAGGATTATCTATTTGTTAAACAAAAACATAATTCCTCTTGAAAGCGTTGATGCTAGCGAGGTAATGGAATTTCAAAAAAATTACCTTCTGAATGAAACGCCAGTCATTTTAAAAGGAATGGGGAAAGATTGGCCAGCTATGAAGCGATGGTCCGCAAACTTTTTCAAAGACAGTTACGGACATGTTGACGTACCTATCTGTTACTACAAGACAAAACAGCAAGAACCTTACAAAAACCAAGCTAGAATGCCTCTGAGGGAATATATATGCATAGCAGAAAACAAAGCCTTTATTGACCATAAGACTGAGTTACCCTATATGGGCGGATGGATCTATCACAAAGAGTTTCCTGAACTCCTAAATGACATAGATATGACATTACCTTGCTTTCCTGATAACTGGCTGTACAAATTACCGCCTTCGATTTCAATACCACCAACAAACTTACTTATCGGATATGAATTTGTATCCAGTCCTTTACATACAGATTCTTTTTTCGTTAACTCCCTGTTAACCATGATTATAGGCGAAAAAAAAGCGCGTATGGTGTCGCCACTCCACACCTTTGCAGTCTCGAACGGACAAGACTTATTTGATACTGAAACTGCTAATAAAGTGCTCAGGCAAGGCGCCGATATTTTTGAAGGTACGATAACGGCGGGTGACGCATTTTATATTCCCCCTGGATGGTGGCACAACGTAATCAACTGCGGGTTCACTATCGCTGTTCAAAACTTACATGTAGACACTCATAGATTCCCATTGTTTGAACAGCAAATGCGTGGATTCGTTCTACCCATATTAAGTAAAATCGAAGACTTAGGTAAAAAAGCTAGAGCAGAACTATTTGAAGTGGCAAAAACACTGCCTCCTCCCTTATCCCATAAAATCGGAAGTTTTATAGAGCATGAGGAAAAATATATCCTGTTTCTCAAAAATACCGCAGCAAAAACTGAAGACTACCTAAGCAACTATTACTCAAAACCTTAGGTATTTAGAAGCCTTTCATATACTCCAAGAAAGTAAGGAGGCTGCGTGGAAAACAAAAATAATCTACTTAGAATTGCTGTAGATGCAGTTCCCGGATCACTAAAATCCCCTCGTAACTATGGTGCACTACAATTAGCGAGCTTGGGAGCGCTTCCGCCACGAGCGCCGTTATCTACACCGCTCCCAAACGTGAGCATAGAAGGCGGCTGTGATATCAGAGTTAAGGATGAGGAGCATACATACATTCTTTCTCCCAAAACCAATAAAACCCGCGAACTGAATAATATTTCAGGAGGAGATTATCTAAGCGGGCTTAACTATCTGGCAAGTCAAGATATTCTCGTCCGCCATCTAATTATGAGCAAAGCCAAATTAAAGTTAGCCCTAGATGGCAGCGCCGTTATCAGATTTCAAGATAAGGTGCCAGCCTTTGAAGGATTACTATCTTCCCCTGCCTGGATACCGTTTCGTGCTGGTATGTGGCCTGGAGCACGGCAGATCTGTGAGATTGCTCCTAATAGGTGGGAGGCTTTTTGCCCCTACAAAAGCATTCCGCCTATACTTATAGAAGTTGTTCGCAATCCTGAAGAAAATATAACTCTTTACGAAAAAGGAATCATTAATCAGACTGCAGACACCGCTACTCCATTTAACTCAACCGCACTAATAAATGGACAGCGCATCGTTAAGAAAACGTCCCTTAGAGGTGTTCTTGTTTTTTCAGGCGAGCTTATTGGAGATGACAAAAAATCACTTCGTAAAGAAATTAAAAACATTTTAAAAGAGGAAAACTGTGGAGAACATGTAGGTTGGGCAAGGGCTGCCACACCATCTGACGATCCCGTACCGCTAAAAAATTTAATATCTTTAGACTGGTCTCCTATAGCATCCAAAAATGGTCTTCTTCTAGCATTTTCTGATTATTACCCCAACGCTACTGTAGCTTGGTCCATTGCGATGACTCTTCATAAGAATGGTATACCTTGCACTCCAGTTTCTGACAGCTATTCAAATCCTAAAGTTAAAGCTGCTATGCGCCTAATGATTATTTCTGGACCAACCGATGATGCTTGGGGTAGATATGCGTCATTAATGTTATGCCCAGCTTGGCGAAATGAATCACAAGCCCAAAAACTATATTTCAATACATTAAAATCATCTATGTTTAGCAATCCACATAGAAGATTGCTTAACCATCTACTAGACGATGTATGCCCAAGCGTTACTATTGGCGCCATTCCAAGCATTTGCTTGAGCAATATTAATTTCCAAAAGTAATAGACCTACTGTAGCTAGTAAGCTGACAGGAGCGATGCTATGAATATAATACACACAAAAGTAGACTTACATATTTCTCCAACAGACAACTCAAGCAAAATCTGCCAAGATATAATTAAAACTTTTGGCTTATCTGAAAAAGGGTGGATTGAGTCACTCTCAAATTTAGATATTCCTACAAACGGAATTGTTCTAATAACAGGCGCAAGTGGTGTTGGTAAAAGTTTACTACTAAGAGAAATATCTCAACACTTTTCAGCCATAAGGAAAATACCTGACCACATTGATAAAGAGAAATCTATTGCTGAGATAATATCTTATGACGATGCAGGAGCAGTCATCCGTTACCTTTCAAAATTTGGACTGGGAGAGCCACGTATTCTGATTGGTCCTTTCTCTCACCTATCTGATGGGCAAAAAGAACGTTTCCTTATTGCGTCGGCCTTAATCCAGGGAAACGGGCCACTTATCCTTGACGAATTCACTACACGATTGGACAGGCGTACAGCTCACATTGTCGCCATAAATTTAGGGAAAATCCTGCGCGCCAATGAACAAAGCGCTTTTATTGCAAGTTGCCATGACGATATTGTCGACTTTTTAAAACCTGACATTCATATTGAGCTTTGCTCAGACGGGAAACACCGTATTTTAAACAAAAAAATAAAAAACACAAATATATTAGAAAGCCTAAAAATAGAAATAAAAAAAGGCACCATAGAGGACTATAAAAAACTTTCTCGTTATCATTATGAAAATGACAACCCGAATGATATAGATATGTTGGTCCCTCTAGTTGACCATGTTGTTGCTGCTTATTCTCAAGGAGAACTGGTTGGCGTTAACTTATGTATACGTCCATGGCCAAAGGCATTTGAGATATTTCCTGAGTTCTCAGAAGTCAATAAATCTATATTGCAATCATTCCGGGTCATTGTACATCCACAGTATCGTGGCATTGGGCTGACTAAGGCTTTAGATGTCATTCCCAACTCAAATACAAAAATACTATTGTCATGGTCTGCATTTTCTTCATATTACTCTTTCCCTATACTCGCAAACTATCAGCGATTTCATAGCCCATTTGAAATAATGAGCGAGGCTGAGATTTTGCTTCAATCATTTGTTGAGCCTAGACAAAAAAATAAAGACAAATCACTTCACCTGCTTATGGAGTGCCGAGAAATTTGGCAAGAGCTCACAAATGGGGAAAAAAAGATTTTGAAAGCTTTAGTAGTAGATGCCGCCAGTGAGAAAAGTTTGCGCCTAACTCTCTTTCAAAGAAAAATATCTGGTTTGGAAACCTCCGTTGATTCCAAAAAACTTATTAAATCTATTTTCTTTAAACTTTATTCTAGATCCAGTAGTGGTACTTTACCCATGCTATTGGCTGAAACAGTTTATAGACCAATGGCTATGTTTGTTAAACATATAGGCGACACACGCATAATGGAGAATTCCCTTGTTTAAATTAGAAAACCTATGGGTCTTGCGTGGTGACGTTGCTATTCTTAGTGATAAGAATCAACTTAAATTGATCACAGAGGATGGCATAAAAAATATCAAACCTCACAATTCCGATACCGCCACGTTACTGCATCTACTTAGTACAACGGGGGTCGTGTTGGAATTAGAGAAGGAACCGAAAGAAAGCCTTCTCCGAAAATTAAAGGATGCTAATCTTATTCACACAGCCCCTCCTTGCGGGATGACTCCGTTACAGTCGGTGCAATGGTGTTGGAATGAAGCAGTAGCGCCAAGCCAAGAAATGAGCCAACAATTATACAATTCGTCAATAGTAATTGTTGGATGCGGCGGCACCGGATCGTTAGTTGCACAAAGCCTTGCTGGTTCAGGGGTTGGCTCCTTTGTCTTAATTGATTTTGATAAAGTGAGCATGAGCAACCTTAATCGTCAATTTGTTTTTTGCGCGCGAGATATCGGCCAATATAAAGCAGATATACTTGCTCAGCGATTAATGGAAAATCAAAAAGTCGCAAAAACGCAATCCATCATATTAGAGATAACTTCCAGCAGACAGCTAGCAAGATTAGCAACGGGGGCAAATTTGATAATTTGTTGTGCTGATGAACCTAAAGGAGCCATTCAGGGTTACGTTGCTAACGCAGCATTAAAAGCAGGCACCTCAGCGCTTTTCGGTGCCGTTGGTATTAACAACGGCACACTCGGACCGCTTCTGAGAGAGAAACCTTCATTCCAGGCATATCTACACTGGATTAGAGATGTACACACCGTTTGTAAAAAAAAAATTATTCCTGCACGTTTTCCATCCAATGGAATAACAAACTCGATTGTCGCCAATCTCATGGCGTGGGAAGCCCTTCAATATTTGGCAAAGATTGGACCTTCAAAAATAGATGCATGCATTTTAAGCTTAGATTTCAGATCTTTTGAACTCACAAAGAAACAGGTATTTAAATAAAATGAATGCATTAGGTTTTTTAAAAAACAAAAATGACAATTTATATTACTCTTTGTCTGTCTTCCTAAACATGGATGTTCAAAGAAGCCTGTTCGTTCTTTACTTGCTGCAACTTGGCATCACACAAGGAGAGATAGGTGCACTCCAATCTTTTTTATTTTTTTCTTGTGTAGCATTAGAAATCCCATCTGGCTTACTTGCAGATCGATATGGCCGTAAGTTTTCTCTTATAACCGGTTTTCTAGGGTTATGTATAAGCGGTATTGGTTTCTTGCTATTCTCCTCTTTTATTCCTTTTGCGATTATATTTTGCCTATTCGGCGCCAGCATTGCGATGGGCTCCGGTTCAGACAGAGCATTATTGTATGATAACTTACTGGCTGAACACCGAGCTGAAGAGTATCCCAAAATATTGTCACGTGCCCGTGCTATCGGTGCAGTTTCATTAGGCTTATCCATACTTCTTGGTGGTGTATTACAAGATAGTTTCTCATGGAACAGTGTTTATATTTTTTTTGCGATATCCAAGTTTATCGGCGCACTTATTGTAACGTGCATTCCCGAAATGAGGCTTCCGTCTACCTCTCCGGCGCTCCATAAAGAAAATGGAGTAGGCCATAACACGACAGAAAACGTTTTCACATCGCTCGTCAATTTTTTTTGCTCAAAAAAAGGGGCTCTTCTTATACCTCTATTTATTGGATATGCGTTATTCGAACTATCAACGATCCCCCTGTTTATCTATGGCCAGCCGTTTTTTGCCATGCAGGGTTTAGAGATACCTATTATTGCCGGCATTTATGCTGCCGTTGAAGCCATATCGGCAGTTATGTTCATGGCCGCGGGCTTTATTTGTTCTAGATTTTCTCTCGGCATAATCGCTCTTACCACTACCGCCGCTGTTACTTTTTTGCTAGGCATTTTATCATTAAATATTGGAACAATTACTTCGGTGGCAACTTTCCTTCTTATCATGTCGCTCCCTTCAATATATGAAACCTCCTATGAAACATATATTCATGAAAATGTTGATTCACATATCCGAGCGTCCTGCCTATCTGTCGCAAACCTAATAAATTCAGTTGTCATCGGCATCTCCTATACTGTTTTTGGCGGGATGCTGGATATTTATGGCTTCTCCTTGACTTTGGTTATAGTTGCTGCCACCTGCTTTGTGGGTTTATTTGGTGTAAGCACAACATTATTCTTAAACGGACAGAGAAGTCATTTAAAAAAACAGGGCGTTTGAATCGCGCAGATTTTTTGGCACTCTACAGGCTCACTGCGTAACGCTTTCAAGCAGCGCCATTAATCTTGCGTTGCTTCATTCAAAATCAAACTCCGATAATGCCCCGGATTCGACCCACTCCATTTACGAAACGCTTTATAAAACGAACTCGTATCAGCAAACCCCAACCGCTCGGCAATCTGGGCGAAGCTGATCTGCGGTTCAGCCAGCCACACAATCGCCAATTCCTTGCGCACGCTGTCCTTGAGGCCCTGATAGGTCTGCCCTTCTTCTGCCAAGCGGCGGCGCAGGGTGGACGCGGAGATGCACAGGGTGGCGGCAAGGCCGTCCGTCTCCGGCCAGGTGTGCGGGGGCATATGGCGCAGGTCATGCTTGATGCGGCTGGCCAGGCTTTGCGGGTCGCGGTATTTGACCAGGATATTGGCCGGTGCCTGGCCGAGAAAGCGTTGCAGTTCCTGGGGCGTACGCTTGATCGGCAGGTCCAGGCACTCGGCCGAAAAGATCATGCGCGTGCGTGGGCGATCAAAACGCAGGTTGTCGGAAAACATTACCTGATAATCATCGCAAAAGTCCGGGCGGGCGCAGCGCAGTTCGATGGCCAGAATCGGGATGCGCCGCCCCGCCAGCCAGCAGGCGACGCCGTGCACGATCATCCAATAGGTGAAATAGGTGAATGCACGCCTGGGTTCAGGCTCCGGCTCGAGCAATACGATTTCCGCCAGGCTTTGCTGGCGCACCAGCTGGGCAGGCAGGCGCTCGAGCATCAGTGACAGAAAATCCAGCGCGGTTTCCAGACCGGCCATCAGGCTCGGTTGGGCCATGGCGGCGCGACACAGAAACGCCAGGCTGCCGGATTTGAGTTTGCGTGGGTCCATGCCAAAAAACTCGTCATCCCTGCGCCGCGCCAGCAAACGCCACAGGCGTGCATAGGCCGTGGCGGCCACGCGTGCGCCGGGCTGTTCCAGCAGCACCGGGTCAATCCCGACTTTGCTTAACGCCTCAACCGTGGCCGCGCCCGGCGCGCAGCTCTGCAGCAAGGCTTCGCGCACGAGGTGGATGGAAATGGTGTCTTTCTCGGACATGGGGGGTCGATCGATCCGGCTGCGCTCTGGTGGCCTGCATGATAAAGGCGGTTGCGCTTCGCCACCACCGTTCAGCCCAGGTTCAGCAAAGGTCAATATTTCTTGTTTAGCAATGAGTATCATTATGTTACAACTTAGCTTCCTATCTAGTTACGCCGTGGTGCCCGATGCTCGTTCCTTTTTTAATCATGCTGCGCGAAGGCATTGAAGCGGCGTTGATCGTTGGCATCATCGCCAGTTACCTGCAACAGACCGGGCGCGGCCAGTGGATGCCCGCCGTGTGGATCGGCGTATTTCTCGCCGCTGCCCTGTCCCTGCTGGTGGGCGGTGGGCTGGAACTGGTCAGCGCCGAATTCCCGCAAAAACAGCAGGAACTGTTCGAAGGCATCGTCGGATTGGTCGCGGTGGGCATCCTCAGTTCCATGGTGTTCTGGATGCGCAAGGTGGCGCGTTCCATCAAACATTCGCTGCATGAGTCCCTCGACCATGCCTTGGCCGGCTCCCGGCATCAAGTGTTTGCGCTGATCGCCATGGTGTTTTTCGCCGTGGCCCGCGAAGGGTTGGAAACCGTGTTCTTCCTGCTCGCCGTATTCCAGCAGAGCGAAGGCCCCGGCGCGCCGATGGGCGCCCTGCTCGGCCTGATCCTGGCGATTGTCGTGGGCTTTTTGATCTATTCCGGCAGCATGCGCCTGAACCTCGGCGCGTTTTTCCGCTGGACCGGCCTGTTTATCCTGGTGGTGGCGGCCGGCATTCTCGCCAACTCGGTGCAGGCTCTGCATGAAGCGGGCGTGTGGAATCACCTGCAAACCGTGCTGTTCGATTTCAGCGCCGCGCTGCCGATGGACAGCCCGCTCGGCTCGGTACTCGCAGGTATGTTCGGGTATCAGGAAGCACCGACGGTGAGCACGCTCGGCGCCTACCTGATTTACCTGGTGGTGGCCCTGGTGGTGTTCTTCCTGCCCGCGCCGTCCGCCAAGCCCTTCACCCCAAATTCTTCCGCCTCCAGCCAGTAAGGACCGTCTCTTGTCCAACCCAACCCCTCAACCGGCCCCGCCGTCCCGCGCGCTGCGCTGGGCCCTGGCCGGCTCGGTGGTCGTGATGATCGCCGCCGGTGGCCTGTTCTATTACGCCTCGCAGTTGGCCGCCGGCAAGCGCCAGGCCAACCACAATGAAATCGCGGTGACCATCCGCGGCCACGCCTGTGAGCCCAATGCACTGACAGTGCCGGCCGGACGTGCGAGCTTTCGCATCATCAACCGCTCCGATCGCGCAGTGGAGTGGGAAATCCTCGACGGCGTGCTGGTGGTCGAGGAGCGGGAGAATATTGCCCCCGGCCTGAGCCAGGTGATCAACGCCAACTTGCTGCCCGGCGACTACGCGATCACCTGCGGCCTGCTGAGTAACCCGCGCGGCACCTTGCATGTCACGCCTACGGCTGAATCCGACGCCCAGGCCAGGGCCAAGCCGTCGATGGTGGCTTTTATCGGCCCGCTGTCGGAGTTCCGCGTGTACCTGAGCGGCCAGGGCAGTGCACTGGTCAAGGCTGTGACTGCGTTGCAGCAGGCAATCGATGCCGGCGATCTCGCCCAGGCCCAGGCCTTGTATGTTCCGGCCCGCGAAGCCTACCAACGCCTGGCACCGGCCTCGCAACGTTTGGCCGAACTGGACAACGCGATCAACGCCCGCGCCGACTACTTCGAAAAACGCGAGCAGGACCCAGCCTTCAGCGGCTTCCACCGCCTTGAATACGGCCTGTTCCAGCAGCGCAGTCTCGATGGTCTGGCGCCCGTTGCGCAGCGTTTGGTCAACGACGTCACCACCCTCAAGCAACAGCTGCTGGCCCAGTCCCTGCCGCCGGAGCAACTGGTGAGCATTGTGGTGCGCAACCTCAACAGCCTGGCCGACGTACGCGCCGCCAGCGGTGAAGAAGAACGCTACAGCCATATCGACCTCAACGGTTTTGCCGCCAACCTGCAGGTTGCGCACAAGGTGGTCGACCTGATGCGCCCCTTGTTGACCCAATCGGCGGCCGACCTGCTGCCGACCATCGACAGCGCACTGGCGCAGTTCGACGCCGAACTGGCCGGTTTCAAAGTCGGCAGCCGCTACAGCACGTACGACAGCGTAACGGCCGATCAGCGCAAGCAGATCGCCAACAAGGCCAAGGCACTGGCCGCCGCACTCGATGGAATCGACCCCGCCCTCGGCCTTTCCGGCCTGCAGTGAGACGAAACGCAGACATGAGTGATTCAGAACAATTCAACCTTCAGCGTCGCCGTGTCCTGCTGGGCATGGCGGCTACCGGCGCGGCCATTGCCGGCAGCAGCCTGACCTGCCCGGCCATGGCTGCGGCCGCCGAACAGGTCACCACCGCGCCGCGCAGCGACAAAACCCAGGACCATCACGCATTCTTCGGCCAGCACCAGAGCGGTATCGTCACTCCGCGCCCGGCCTGCGGCATGCTGGTGGCCTTCGACGTGCTGGCCAGCGACCGTGAAGACCTGGAGCGTCTGTTTCGCACCTTGAACGAGCGCATCGCGTTCCTGATGACTGGCGGCACCGTGCCGCAGGTCGACCCGAAACTGCCGCCCACCGACTCCGGCATCCTCGGCCCGGTGGTCACGCCGGATAACCTGACCATCACCGTTTCCGTCGGCGAATCCTTGTTCGATGAGCGCTTCGGCCTCGGTGCAGCCAAACCCAAGCGCCTGATTCGCATGGTCGGCTTTCCCAACGATGCGCTGGAACCGGCACAGTGCCACGGCGACCTGAGCCTGCAGTTCAGCTCCAATACGCCGGACACCAATATCCACGCCCTGCGCGACATCGTGAAAAACCTGCCGGACCTGTTGCTGGTGCGCTGGAAACAGGAAGGCAGCGTACCGCCTCAGGCGCCGGCCAAACCCGGCGAGCCTGCGCAAAGTGCGCGCAACTTCCTGGGTTTTCGCGATGGTTCGGCCAACCCCGACTCCAACGACGCCAAGGCCATGGACCGCATCGTCTGGGTCCAGCCCGGCAGCGACGAACCCGCCTGGGCCGCCCACGGCAGCTACCAGGCGGTGCGGATCATCCGTAACTTCGTCGAGCGCTGGGACCGTACTCCGCTGCAGGAACAGGAAAGCATCATTGGCCGTGTCAAACCCACCGGCGCGCCGATGGGTGGCGACAAGGAATCCCAGGTGCCCGATTACAGCAAGGACCCGGAGGGCAAATTGACCAAGCTTGATGCCCACATCCGCCTGGCCAACCCGCGCACACCGCAGACCCAGGCCAACCTGATCCTGCGCCGGCCGTTCAACTACTCCAACGGCGTGAATAAAAACGGTCAGCTCGACATGGGGCTGCTGTTCATCTGCTACCAGGCTGACCTGGAGAAAGGCTTTATCAGCGTGCAAACCCGGCTCAACGGCGAGCCCCTGGAGGAATACCTCAAGCCGGTCGGCGGCGGTTATTTCTTCACCTTGCCGGGAGTCCGGGGGCCGGACGATTTCATCGGGCGCACGCTGCTTGCGGCAACGCACTCGCCAACCACTGCCAAAACCTGAAACAAAACTCAGAGCGGATACCGTCCCATGAAAAAGTCGACCCTCGCGTTGTCGTTGCTGATCACCCTTTCGCCACTGGCCGCCATCGCCGCCACGGCGCCGCTGGACCTGGTAGGGCCGGTGTCGGACTACAAGATCTACGTCACCGAAGAGATCGGTGAATTGGTCACCCAGACCCAGGCCTTCACCGCCGCCGTGAAAAAAGGTGACCTGGCCACCGCCAAAAAACTCTACGCGCCGACCCGTGTGCACTATGAGTCCATCGAGCCGATCGCCGAGCTGTTCAGCGACCTCGACGCCTCCATCGACTCACGGGTCGACGACCACGAAAAAGGCGTAAAGGCTGAAGACTTCACCGGCTTTCACCGCATCGAATACAGCCTGTTTTCCGAGAACACCACCCAGGGCCTCGACGCCCTCACCGACAAGCTCAACAGCGATGTGCTGGACCTCAAGACCCGCGTGGATGGCCTGACCTTCCCACCGGAAAAAGTCGTCGGCGGTGCCGCAGCGCTGCTCGAAGAAGTGGCCGCCACCAAGATTTCCGGCGAAGAAGACCGCTACAGCCACACCGACCTGTATGACTTCCAGGGCAATATCGACGGCGCGAAGAAAATCGTTGACCTGTTCCGTGGCCAGATCGAAAAACAGGACAAGGGGTTCCTGGCCAAGGTCGACAAGAACTTTGCCACCGTGGACAAGATCCTCGCCAAGTACAGGACCCCGGACGGCGGGTTTGAAACCTACGACAAGGTCAAGGACAACGACCGCAAAGCCCTGGTGGGCCCGGTCAATACCCTGGCCGAAGACCTGTCGATGCTGCGCGGCAAGTTGGGCCTGAACTGATTGGACCTGAGCTAAACCGCCACGCAAAAAAACACCCAGGTCCCGCAGGAGCCTGGGTGTTTTTTTTGTTCAGGTGGTTTTACAGAATCCGGTACAGCAGCCGTTCGATACGCACCCTGCTCACCCGTCGCAGGAACTTGCCCACCGCCGCCGGATAATCCACCAGCGTCTGCAATTGCTGATAACTCTCAATACGCGTGGCGTGCTGGAAAATATGCGCCAGCTCCTGCGCTCGCGGCGCCAGCCATTCGCCCTTGGGGTCGTCGATCAGCAAGGCGTTTTCCAAGTCGAGCCGGAACGCCCTCGGGTTGAGGTTGTTGCCGGTCAGCAAGGTGTAGCGCTCGTCGACCCACATGCCCTTGAGGTGGTAGCTGTGGTCACCGTCACGCCACAGGTGCAGGTTCAGCTGGCCGCTGTCGATCATTGGCTGGTGGCGCTTGGCAAAGCGACGCAGGCTGATCTCATACAGATAAGGCAGCGCTGCGATCACCTTGAACGGCTCGCTGGGCGGAATGTAGAAGTCGTTGGCGGTCTTGTCGCCGACGATGATGTCGATCTTCACGCCGCGCGCCAGGGCCCGGTTGATCTCCCGAGTCACCGGCAGCGGCAGGTTGAAATACGGCGTGCAGATAGTCAATTGCTGCTGGGCGCTGGCGATCAGCTCCAGGATCACCCGGCTGAGCGGGTTGTTCTTGCCCACACCGAGCAGCGGGCTGACCTGCAAGTGCCCGTTGGGCAACTGCCCGGCGCTGGTGTCATAGCTCGCATGCTTGAGGCGGCTGCGCAGGTCACCGATATCGTTGCGCAGGCTGCGGGTGGTGGGCGGGTTGGGCAGGTCGAGGCGGTGCACCGCCTTGGACGCCACCAGGCCATGCTCCACCAGATGCTGCATGGAATCGGCCAGCGGCTGGCTGTGGATCAGGTGATAACGGTCGAAGCGGTACTTGTCGAACTTGTGCAGGTACACGTTGTTCAGGCTGGCGCCGCTGTACAGCACCGTGTCGTCGATCACGAAGCCCTTGAGGTGCAATACGCCGAACAGCTCGCGGGTTTGCACCGGCACGCCGTACACCGGCACTTCAGTGGCATGGCTCTGGGTCATGGCCTGGTACCAGGCGCTGTTGCCCGGCTGCTTGCCGGCGCCAATCAGCCCGCGCTGGGCGCGCAGCCAGTCGACCATCACCACGATGTCGAGCTCCGGGCGTGCCGCCTTCGCGGCGTGCAGTGCGTCGTAGATCTCCTGCCCCGCTTCATCCTTCTGCAAGTACAACGCAACGATGTAGATACGCCGGGTGGCCTGCGGGATTTTCTCCAGCAGGCAACGCCGATAGGCATCGGCGCCGGACAGCACCTCGATGGCATCGGCGGACAGCGGAAAACCGCGCAATTTAGGCAACAGGGAGCGTTTGAAGAACGACGGCATAAGGCTCGCAAAGGGTCGAATCCGAAGAGGCCCAAAGCTTACACCATGAGGATGCTCAGGTCTCGTCAGCGCTGTCCGAAAAACATCCTTGACCAAGAAGAACGATCGTTCTACTGTTCCCGCCATGAACGATATGACCTCTAACGAAACACGCGATATCATTCTCGACGTTACCGAGAAACTGATTTATCGCCACGGCATCGCCGCCACCGGGATGGACTTGCTGGTGAAAACCGCCGGCGTCTCGCGAAAAAGCATCTACCGCTATTTCGCCAACAAGGATGACCTGGTGATTGCCGCCCTGCAGCGCCGTGACGAACGCTGGATGTGCTGGCTGCGCACGCACGTGCAGCGCAGCGACGACAGCGGTGAGCGCCTGCTGGCGCTGTTCAGCGCATTGAAAAGCTGGTTCGGCTCGGCGGATTTCCGCGGCTGCGCCTTTATCAATACCAGTGGCGAGACCGGCAATGCGCAGGACCCGGTACGTCTGCTGGCCAAGGCACACAAACAAAAACTGTTCGAGTTCGCACTCGAACTGTGTCACGCACATGGCACCCCCGATCCGGAGCGGCAGGCCGCACAACTGCTGATTCTGATCGATGGTGCCATTACCGTTGCCCTGGTGATGGGTGATTCAACGGCTGCCGATAATGCGCAGGATATGGCGCGAACATTGTTGGCACTTTGAACCGCACGCCTGGCAACTTTTGATCCACTCTCTTGTTTTCAGGAGTGCTCTATGTACACCGACGCAGAAGTTCGCCCGCCACTGCCGCCGTTTACCCGCGAATCGGCCATTGAAAAAGTGCGTCTGGCCGAAGACGGCTGGAATTCCCGCGACCCGCACCGGGTTTCACTGGCGTATACGCTGGGCACCCAATGGCGCAACCGCGCCGAGTTTGTCCACAACCGCGAAGAAGCCAAGGGGTTTCTCACGCGCAAGTGGGCCAGGGAACTGGACTATCGACTGATCAAGGAGCTATGGGCGTTTACCGACAATCGCATTGCCGTGCGCTATGCCTATGAATGGCACGATGACGCCGGCAACTGGTTTCGCTCGTACGGTAATGAAAACTGGGAGTTCGATGAAAACGGCCTGATGGCCCACCGTTTCGCATGCATCAACGATCTGCCGATCAAGGACAGCGAGCGCAAGTTCCACTGGCCATTGGGGCGGCGTCCGGATGAGCATCCGGGGTTGTCGGAGTTTGGCCTGTAACCTGTGGGAGGGCTTGCCCCAGATGAGCATAGGCATCTACACAACCCTGTAGCGCCCAACCGTAACCACGATGCGAAGCGAGTCGCTCTTGATCTGCTTTTGATCTTGATCTCAGGCGCCCCGTTAACCACGCTGGCCGAACGCAAGCGAGGTGCCGAGTGGTGGGGCAAGAGCCTTTTGGTTACTTTGGGGCTTTTCCAAAGTGACCCGCCGTCAGGGCGGAACCCTAAGTGGCCGTTACCGCAGAAACGGATATGTACCCGTTCCAATCCAACATCCTGGTCGGCCCTGAGGCCGCCATCGGGGGCAAGCCCCCTCCCACATTTGGATCTCGGAACGTCAGGTAGATACGCGTTAGCTCCCTCGCCAGAGGTGCGGTGTCGAACCAAAATTGTGTAGATACCTATGCCCCGATGAGGACCGGTCAGTGAGTACATCAGTGACTGATACACCGCCATCGGGGGCAAGCCCCCTCCCACATTTGGGTCTCGGAACGTCAGTTGGACCTGCCTAGTCCTGATTGAGCCCGACGCGATACAACACTCCATCCTCTTCATCCGTCAGCACATACAGATAGCCATCCGGCCCCTGCCGCACGTCGCGAATGCGCGCTTTCAAATCCCCCAGCAAACGCTCCTCATGCACAACCTTGTCACCGTCGAACTGCAACCGAATCAGCTCCTGGCTGGCCAATGCACCGATAAACAGGTTGTGCTGCCAGGCCTTGAACCGGTCGGCATCGTAGAACGCCATGCCACTGATCCCCGGTGACTTCTCCCATACATGATGCGGCGCCACGGTACCTTCGGCGGTCTTGCCCTTGGCCTCGGGAATCGGCGTGAGGGAGTAGTTGATGCCATGCGTCGCCAACGGCCAACCGTAATTCTTGCCACGCTCGATGATGTTGACTTCATCGCCACCCCGTGGCCCGTGTTCGTTTTCCCAGATCGTCCCGCTCCACGGGTTCAGCGCCAGGCCCTGTGGGTTGCGCTGGCCGAAGGACCAGATTTCAGGACGTACCCCGGGCTGGCCGACAAATGGGTTGTCGTCGGGCACGCGGCCGTCCGGGTAGATGCGCACAACCTTGCCTTGCAGTTTGTCCAGATCTTGGGCGGTGGGCCGGTCGTTGTTTTCGCCCAGGGTCACGAACAGGTAACCGTCACGGTCAAACGCCAGGCGCGAGCCGAAGTGGTTGCCGGTGGACAGCTTGGGCTCCTGGCGCAGGATCACCGTAAAGTCCTTCAAGCCACTCAAGTCATCGGCCAGGCGCCCTCGCCCCACGGCGGTTCCGGCCTTGCCATCCTTGCCGCCCCCTTCGGCGTACGACAGATAGACCAGGCGGTCTTGCTTGAAATCAGGCGACAGCACCACGTCCAGCAAACCGCCCTGCCCCTTGGCCCACACCTGCGGCACGCCGGTCAACGGCGCGGAAAGCTTGCCGTCCTGGCTGACAAAACGCAGCTGGCCGGGAAGCTCGGTCACCAGAAAGCCTTGCCTGTCCGGCAGGAACGCGACCGCCCAGGGATGATGCAGGGCCTTGGCCAATGGCGTTGCGGTGATGCTGCCTTGCTCACTGGGAAACTGTCGGGCCTCGGCAGCCTGGACTGCGGCCAATGGCAGCAGCGTGGTTGCGCACAGAGCGGCTAGCAGGGTTTTGCGTAAAAACATAAGACGAATCCTTACCGGCGATTGCCGTTGGCATCATAGGTGGGCGCTTTGGGTTCGGTGGTTGGGCGACTGGGCACGGTGTCGCGCCTGGGGTAGCTATTGCCGATTCCGCCGTTTTCCAGCGTAGGCCGAGGGTTGCTCGGGGCCGTCTGGATACCGCGCACGGCCGGCGCGTTGGGCTGGGTGCCCTGCATGCTGTTGGGGTTTGCCCGATGGATGGGGCTGTTGTTGGAATCGGAGCGACCCGGCAGGTTTTGCGCCTGGGTCAAGGGGGCCAGGACCAGGCCCAACGCCAGCACTGCCAGGTAACGCACACAACTGTTCATGACGCTGCCTCTCTCTATGTCGAGTAGCTCTATGCCGAGTAGTACGTGCTTTCGATAACACGCTACGCCAGGGGTTCGGCTGGCGACATTAAATTGTTTCTCATCAGGTGTAACAGGATCTGTCCGAGCATCCGTTTGCCGAAACTTTTGCCCAGCCCCACGAGTCACCAGAACACAGGCTTATCTTTGTAAGGAGAGGTATCTATGCCCCGGGCAATCTGGAAAGGCGCCATCAGTTTCGGTCTGGTTCACATCCCGGTATCGCTGGTTTCGGCCACGTCTTCCCAAGGCGTTGATTTTGACTGGCTGGATAAACGCAGCATGGACCCGGTGGGCTACAAGCGCATCAACAAGGCGACCGGAAAGGAGATCAACAAGGAGAATATCGTCAAGGGTGTGGCCTATGAAAAGGGCCGCTACGTGGTGCTCAGCGAAGAAGAAATCCGCTCGGCCCACCCGAAATCGACCCAGACCATCGAAATCATCGCCTTTGTCGCCAGCGACCAGATTCCCCTGCAGAACATCGACACGCCCTACTTCCTGGCGCCAGATAAACGCGGCGGCAAGGTCTACGCGCTGCTGCGCGAAACCCTGAAAAAAACCGGCAAAGTTGCCCTGGCCAACGTGGTGCTGCACACCAAGCAGCACCTGGCCGCGCTGATGCCGCTGGAATCGGCCCTGGTGCTCGTCATGCTGCGCTGGCCCGCCGAGGTGCGCAGCCTGGATGAGCTGGAACTGGGCAGCGATGTGACCAAGCCGACCCTGGCCAAGGGTGAGCTGGACATGGCCAAGCGTCTGGTGGAAGACATGAGCGCAGACTGGCAACCCGATGAATACCGCGACAGCTTCCAGGAAAAGATCATGGCGCTGGTGGAGAAAAAGGCCAAGGCCGGCAAGATCGAGGACGTCGAATCCACCGAAGGCAGCGAAGAGCGCAAATCCGCCGATGTGATCGATCTGACCGAATTGCTCAAGCGCAGCCTGGCAGGTAAACCTGCGGCGAAAAAAACCGCGGCGAAGAAATCCAACAAAAAGGCCTCTTGAGCCTGCCATTGCCTGGAGAACGACATGGCAAAGCCCCTGAGCGAGTACAACCGCAAACGCGACTTCGGAATCACCGCCGAGCCGGCTGGCAATTCGCCGGCCGGCAAGCGCAAGGCTTCAGCCCTGAGTTTTGTGATCCAGAAGCATGATGCGCGCAACCTGCACTATGACTTTCGCCTGGAACTGGACGGCGTGCTGTTGAGCTGGGCCGTGCCCAAGGGCCCGAGCCTGGACCCGAGCCAGAAACGCCTGGCGGTCCACGTCGAAGACCATCCCCTCAGTTATGGCGGCTTCGAAGGCAGTATTCCCGCCGGCCAATATGGCGCCGGGGATGTCATCGTGTGGGACCGCGGCATCTGGCAACCCCATGACGACCCACACAAAGCCTACGCGGCCGGCAAACTGAAATTCAGCCTGGTCGGTGAGAAACTCACGGGCGACTGGACTCTGGTGCGCACCCGCCTCAAAGGCAGCGGCGACAAGGAACAGTGGCTGCTGATCAAGGAAAAAGACCAGCAGGCGCGTCCCTCGGCTGAGTACGATATCGTCGAGGCCCAACCCGCCAGCGTGCTCAGCGATGCTGTGGTCGGCAAACCCAAGGCCAAGCCTGAAGCCAAGGCAAAAACCAAAGCGGCACCGAAGGCGAGCACGCGCAAGCAGGCGGCCGCTGTGCCCGAAGCGTTCTCCCCGCAATTGGCAACGTTGGTCGATCGGGCACCCGAAGGTGACTGGCATTACGAGATCAAATTCGACGGTTACCGCATCCTGGCGCGCATCCGTGACGGTGAGGTACGCCTGTTCACCCGCAACGGCCACGACTGGACCGATCGTCTGCCGCGCCAGGCCAAAGCCTTGCAAGCGCTCAAGCTCAAGGACAGTTGGCTGGATGGTGAGGTGGTCAGCCTCAATGGCGACGGCTTGCCGGATTTCCAGGCATTGCAGAATGCCTTCGACATCGGCCGCAGCCTCGACATCGTTTATTACCTGTTCGATGCGCCGTTTCTTGATGGCCTTGATCAGCGCGAAGAGCCGGTCGAAGCGCGTCGTGCTGCGCTCAAATCCGCCCTGGCCGGGAGCAAAAGCAAGCTGCTGCGCTTCTCCGAAGCCTTCGCCGCCAACCACCGCGACATTTTCGAGAGCGCCTGTGACCTGGCCTTGGAGGGTGTAATCGGCAAGCGTGCCGGCAGCCCTTATGTGTCCAGCCGCAGCGCCGACTGGATCAAGCTCAAATGCCGCCTGCGCCAGGAGTTCGTGATTGTCGGTTACACCCGCCCCCAGGGCTCGCGCACCGGGTTTGGCGCGCTGCTCCTGGCGGTCAACGACGACACCGGGCTGGTGTACGCGGGACGCGTGGGCACCGGCTTCGACCAGGCGTCGCTCAAAGCCATCTATGCCAAGCTCACCGCGCTTGAGCGCAAGGACTCGCCGCTGCAGAAGCCGTTGACCAGCGCCCAGGCGCGCGGCGTGCACTGGGTCGAGCCGAGCCTGGTCGGTGAAGTGCAATTTGCCGAGTGGACCCGTGAAGGCGTGGTGCGCCAGGCTGCCTTTGTGGGCATGCGTACCGATAAGCCCGCTGCGCAGATCATTCATGAACAGCCGCGTACGGCCAAATCGGTGAAGACGCCAAAGGCGAAAAAAACCGTGAAGGAGGTGAAAACCGTGAAGTCCATGAAAATCACCCACCCTGATCGCGTCATCGACAAACAGAGCGGCACGCAGAAACAGGAACTGGCGCAGTTCTACGCCGAGATCAGCGCATCGATCCTGCCCTTCCTGCGCAACCGGCCTGTCTCGCTGCTCAGGGCGCCGGAGGGCATCGAAGGCGAACAGTTCTTCCAGAAGCACTCCGAACGCATGGCCATCCCGCACATCAAGCAATTGGACCAGGCACTGGACCCCGGCCATGCCCGCCTGATGGAAATCGACAGCGCCGACGCACTGATCGGCGCGGTGCAGATGGGCACGGTTGAGCTGCACACCTGGGGCGCAACCACGGACAAGATCGAAACCCCCGACCTGTTCGTCCTTGACCTTGACCCGGACCCCGCCCTGCCCTGGAAATCCATGCTGGAGGCTGCGCAGTTGACCTTGTCGGTATTGGATGAAATAGGCTTGCAGGCCTTCGTCAAAACCAGCGGGGGCAAAGGCTTGCACCTGATCGTACCGCTGGCGCGACGCGATCATTGGGACACCGTCAAAGCCTTCGCCAAGGCGATCGCCCAATTTATGACCCAGCAACTGCCGGAGCGCTTTACCGCCACCAGCGGCCCGAAGAACCGCGTGGGCAAAATCTTCATCGATTATCTGCGCAACGCCCGGGGCGCCAGTACGGTGGCGGCATATTCCGTGCGGGCACGGCCTGGCCTGCCGGTGTCGGTACCGATCAGTCGGGATGAATTGAGTGGCTTGCGCAGCGCCCAACAGTGGACGGTGGCCAACCTGCACGAACGGTTGCGGGACTTGAAAGACGACCCTTGGGCCGGCTACGCCAATCGGCAGAAGATCAGCAAACAGATGTGGGACAAGCTGGGCGCGAAGCCACCGAAGTGATTCGCGCCCCGAGTGCAGGTCAGATAAGGATAAAGATCAACGCAAGACCGGCGAAGATCGCCCACTTTTCCAGATAATAGCGCGTGCGATTGCGCTTCTTGAGTTCCTTGCCGCGCAACCGGATCTTGTACAGACGAGTGAAAGCCCGGTTGAGGGCGCCGGTCTTGTCGCCTTCGTCATTGGGTGAGCCCGCCGACGCCATCACATTGCGGCTGAACCAGCGGTTGAAGGCGGCTGCCCAGCGGTATTTCATCGGCCGTTCGATGTCGCAGAACAGAATGAGGCGGTTATGCGTCGTGGTGTTCTGCGCGTAGTGAATGTAGGTCTCGTCGAACATCACCGGTTCGCCGTCGCGCCAGTAATAACTCTCACCGTCCACATTGATAAAGCAACCAGGATCGTTGGGGGTGTCCAGTCCCAAGTGGTAGCGATAGGAGCCCGCGTACGGGTCGCGGTGACGCACCAGTTTGGAGCCCGGCGGCAGCTCGGCGAACATCGCGGCCTTGATTGAGCCGATGCTTTGCACCAGTTCGGTGGTGCGTGGGCACAGCTTCATCGCCGAGGGATGACTGTCGCCGTACCACTTCAGGTAGAAACGCTTCCAGCCGGACTTGAAGAACGAGTTGAAACCCACATCGTTGTGCTGCTGCGACCGCTTGATCTCCCCGGCCCGCATCAGGTTCTGGCCTTCCTGGCGGATCTCTTCCCAGTGCTCCTGCAAGGGACTCAGGTCGGGAAAATCGCTGGTCGACAGAAACGGGCGGCTGGGTTGCCTGGAAAACAGATAGAGGAAGCAGTTGATTGGCGCCAGGAACGTCGAGTGATCGCTAAGCTGGCGGCCCAGCTTGTGTCGCACCCGCCCGCGCAGATGTACATACGCGATGGAGGCAACGTAGAGAGCAACAATGATGAGCTTCAAGGGATTCGTCACACGTCAGGGAGAAAACAGGCTGCTCCTGCGCGCCCACAACGGCCGAGGATGGATAAGCAGCACCTGAAATCACAATTCACATACAGGTGACACGACCGACCAGGCGACGTGTGACCATTAGCGTTTATTTAGCCATACTTTGTAACCAAAGGTTAACTAAGAATTGTGAAAAGCTGTCTACCGAGTGTGCTGGGGGGATGCGCAGGCGGGCCTCGGGACCCGCCCACTGGAGGGCAGTGCCAAGGCTTACAATTGATCGTCCTTACGCTCATGGCGGGAAAAACTGCTGTCTTCCAATGCCGAATAAGGCACAGCCTGGCGCCGTGTCAGCACCAGGTGACGGATCAACGCGACCATCATTCCGAGCAGCAGCCCGCCGATCAGGCTCAACCCGATTACCAGGGCTTTTTTCGGTTTGATCGGAGACAGTGGCTCCTGGGCGCGGCGGTCGATCGTCACCAGCTTCAGGTTGCTCATGTCGATGTTCAAACCACGCAGCCTGGCGACTTCGGCGCGCAGTGGCTCTACATCCTGCAGGAAAATATCTTCATTGCCGCGCTTGCGCAGCACTTCAACTTCCCGGTTGGCTTCCAACAGCTGAAGTTCCTTGCCGATTTCGGCAATCCGCGGGTTGGTGAAGTCATCGCTGGTGCGCTTTTGCAGCGCAGTGCGCTCGGCCTCCAGCGCCTCGGTACCCATGAAGTACAGCGGAATCTTCTGGTTGTTGACCTCAGTGCGCATCACCTGGCTTGAGCCGGTTCGCGTGGAGTCGGCCATGGAAGATGGCGTAGTCGGGGTGCGGATTCCCATGGACTGGGCGATGCCGATGGCTTCAGACAATTCCGCCAGACGGTTGGTACGCTCCATCTTCATCTGTAAGCGCAGGGCGCTGAGTTCATCCTGCAATTGGGCGCGCTTGAGGCGGTCAGCTTCGAGCAGCTTGGCGATCTTCGATTCCTTGTCGGTGTCGTAGTTGGCACGCGCCGCATCGATCTTGCCCTTGAGCTCATTCAAGCGGTTATTGACGATCACCTTGAGGTCGGCCCCCACTTGCTGGCGCTCTGCGGCAATGGCGTAGTCAACAAACCCGTTGAGAATCTTCACCCCGTCGACATCGGTCGGGTATTGCAATTCCAGGCGAATGTAGGTGCTCAGCGAGTCGGACTTCTTCGGGTCCGGGAGCACCAGATTGACCGAATTGCGATTGAAGTCTTCAAAACTCTGCTCCAGGGTTTGCCCTGGCTTCTTAAACGCCTTGAACAATTGCTCATGGTCCTTGAAGAAACCCAGACGCGCCTCGTAGGAGTCCAGTTGCGCGCCCACTTTGAGCAATGCATCGGCGGGCGGCAATTTATACACTTCGGAGCGGTTCAGTGCGTCCAGTTCGTTGATCGCCGCAGGCCGCAGTACGCTGCTGACCTCGTAGGTCTTGGGCGCCAGAAAGGCATACCCCACACCCAGGACCCCTGCCAGAACCGTGCAGCCTACGATCAGCTTTTTTTGCCGCCAGATAGCATTAAACAATTCAAACAGATCAATTTCATCAGACGCTACAGCAGGTGTAAGCGGGGAACTTCGATTCAAAATAAGAACACCTTAAATTAATACTAAAAGGCCATCACCTAGCGGAAGTCCTGGCTGCTTCAAGTCAGGGACAACGCCCTGAGCAAGCCGAACAATGGCAATCTGACCACCTAGTCTGACGAAAAATCCCACCGATTTAACGATTATTTCTGCTTTACGTCGATGCGTAGCCAGAAAGTTATTCTGATGTGGGACTATTCACACTACAAGCGTAGTCAATACAACATGAAAAAGCTGTCAAATGGCTGTCCCGTAAAGAAAAAACACTGCTATCTGCAGTGCGGTCACAGCGCCGATACAATTGCCTGCCCCACCTTTGAGCAAAAGGAAGTTGCATGTCACCCTCTTCAGTCATGGATTACCACGCCCTGCAAGGCGCCTGGGAGCAAATCGCCCTGGAAGACAATGGCGTACTCAACCCTGCCGATGCACATAGCGCGCCAGGTGCCATTACCACTATCAGCGCGGATAAATTTGAAGTCGTCACCGTCGAGGGGGAAATCTTGCTGACAGGCTGTTTTGTGCTGGATGCCGACACCATGCCCAAAAGCATTACCTGGGTAGACACCATCGGCGCGGATGCCGGCAAGTCGCTACCGGCCAGCTACCGCCTCGAAGGCGATCATTTCGTGTTCATCGCTGCCGATGAAGGCATGCCCCGGCCCACCGTATTCAGCACTGGCCCGGGGCAGACCATGCGCACCTTCGTGCGTCGGACATGAGCGGCCTGCTTATCCGGTTTGATCATGGCATTTTCACAAGGCCTTCACTTTCCGACCTATAGGGTAAGGCCTACCTACTCCAGTGAATCCCTTGGCCCGCCTCCGCTTGCGGGCTTTTTTTTGCGCCTGGAAAACCCAGGCAACCGCGAACTAACCACCCCAAGTGCAGGTCACTACCCCAACGCATGTCCAGCCCCCGGACTGCGCTCTGGAAGTTAGCATCGTGGCCCATCACTCAGACCTGCGCACTGCCTTGTCCCTGGACAGCCTGAATTTCTTCCTCGCGGATGTGCGCGACGGCCTGGGTCCGTACCTGGCGATCTACCTGCTGGCGGTACACCAGTGGAATCCGGCCAGTATCGGCGTGGTCATGACGCTCGCCGGCGTCGCCGGTCTGATCACCCAGGGCCCGGCGGGTGCGCTGATCGACCGTACCCGCAGCAAACGCGCAGTGATTGCGCTTGCCGCGCTGCTGGTGACGCTCAGTTGCCTGATGCTGCCGTTCGTCAGCTCGTTTGGCTGGGTGGCGCTGACCCAGGCCGCCAGCGCCATCGCCGCGTCGGTGTTCGCCCCGGCGATTTCTGCTATTTCCCTGGGCATCACCGGGCCGCGCGCGTTTACCCGGCGCACCGGACGCAACGAAACCTTCAATCACGCCGGCAACGCCGTAGCGGCATTGCTGGCCGGCGGCCTGGCCTATCTGTTCGGGCCGGTGGTGGTGTTCTACCTGATGGCGTTCATGGCCGTCGCCAGTGTCATCGCCGTGAGCTGCGTCCCGGCCAAGGCGATCGACCACGAGGTGGCCCGTGGCTTCGACCCGGCTCATCACGCCGACCACGAGCAACCCTCGGGCCTGAGCGCGCTGCTGGCCAACCGCCCGTTGCTGCTGTTCGCCATCTGCTGCGCGCTGTTTCACCTGGCCAATGCCGCGATGCTGCCGCTGGTCAGCCAGAAGCTGTCGCAGATCAACCTGCAGATGGCCACGCCGCTGACCTCGGCCTGCATCGTCGCCGCGCAGTTGGTGATGGTGCCAACCGCAATGCTGGTCGGGCTCAAGGCCGATCTCTGGGGGCGCAAGCCGCTGCTGCTGGCCGGTTTCATGATCCTGCCGCTGCGCGGCGTGCTCTACACCTTGTCCAACGACCCCTACTGGCTGGTTGCCGTGCAGATGCTCGATGGCATCGGCGCGGGCATTTTCGGCGCGCTGTTCCCGGTGATCGTCAAGGACCTGACCCAAGGCACCGGCCGCTTCAACGTCAGCCTCGGCGCGCTGTCGACCGTGTTTGGCCTGGGCGCGGCACTGAGCAGCAGCCTGGCCGGCTTCGTGGTGCAACTGGCCGGCTACAACGCCGCCTTCCTGACCCTGGCCGGGGTGGCCGCCGCCGCATTGCTGCTGCTGTGGCTGGCCATGCCGGAGACATTGGCTAAACCAACCTTCGCTGGCCATACAACTGTCGCCTGACATATGCGACAATGCGCGCCAAATTCCAACACACATCCCACATTTTGTGTTCAGCGACCGGGTTTCGCGCCTTGATGTCGCTGTTGACGCATGCCTGAAGGCACCTGCCGTCACGCTCGCAACCCATTGATAGGTAAAGTAATTGATCTCCACAGCTAACATCACCATGCGGTATGAAACGCATAATGGTGATTACTGGTGATCAGTGTTTACTGGGCCAAGTCGTCATCAGTAAGCAACAATAACGCACCGAAATGCACCCGTTGGTTCCAAGACTGGTCCCAACGGGTAAATTTAAGCTCATGCCGAAACTGCATAACCCCTCCTCCGGCGTCCTGCCGATCGATCTCCCAACTCCATAATTTGCCTGCTACGCTGTTCACTCCACGGAGGAACAACGATGTTGAATTCTGACCTGATCCCTTCCCTACTATCCAAACTCTACGAGAACCAACTCGCCCTCGAGGCCTCAATCATGGAACTGTCGAACTGGGTGGAGCAGCGAGGCTCCGCTGAAGTGGCAGACAACGTGCGCGGCGCCCTTTTCACGATCGGCGACAATGAAGAGTTCATCAAAATGTCTCTGGCTGTCCTTATGACGCAGGACTGAGCTCTACTTGCATGCCACCGTCCAGAGCTGGTCCAGTTTGGTGGTATAGCTCTGGCTCATCATCTCCCGACGCATCCCCCAGTCGGGGTTGGTCGGCACGCTGGCAGACCGAAGCGTACCTCTGCCCCACCGCTCGTTGATCTGATCAAGCACAGTCATTACACGGGTTGCCTCGGCCGCCTGCGATATCGCGAACAGATCGTCCGTGTATTCTCCTGGCTGACACAGGTTGAGCAGCATTACCTCGGCCTTGCTGTATTTGAAACCCGGCCGGAAAATCCTGTCGAGCGCATCGACAGCGGCTTTCGTAAGCAGTCGCACGTCATCGGTGGGGTACGGCATATCGACCACCACGCCGTTTGCATACTTTGCCTCCTCAGGGTTGAACATCCCGGTGCGAATGCAGACGCGGATCTTCTTGCAGAGAGAGTTCTGGGCGCGCAGCTTTTCGGATGCCCTCATCATGTAGGTGGCCACCGCTTCCTTGATGGGGGGTAGCTCGGTCAGGCGTCTTCCGAACATCCGACTGCAGCAAATTTCTTGCTTCGGCGGGTCTGGCTCGTCCAGTTCCAGGCAGGACGTACCGGCCAGTTCTCGGGCCGTCTTCTCGATCACAACGCTGAATTTTTTGCGTAGCGTCCAGGGATCTGCTTTGGCAAGGTCCATAGCTGACTTGATGCCCATCGCATCGAGGTGCAGTTTCATTTTTCGGCCCACACCCCACACTTCCGATACGTCAGTGTTGCGCAGCACCCAATCGCGCTTGACCGGATCGGTGATATTCACCACACCACCGGTCTGAGCCTGAAGCCGCTTTGCCGTGTGGTTGGCCAACTTGGCCAGCGTCTTGGTGTTCGCGATGCCGACACCAACAGGAATACCGGTGCCGCGCAAAACCTGTGCCCTGATCTGGCGCCCTAGGGCATCCAGCTCCGGTATACCCGTGAGGTCAGCGAACGCTTCATCGATGCTGTAAATCTCAACCGCGGGCACCAGGCTCTCAATCAGCGTCATCACGCGCTCGCTCATATCGCCGTAAAGCGCGTAGTTCGACGAGAAAGGCACGATGCCGTGCTGCTTGAGCTTGTGCTTGATTTGGAAGTACGGCTCGCCCATTTTGATAAATGGCTTGGCGTCATAACTCCTGGCGATCACGCAGCCATCGTTGTTGCTCAGCACGACGATTGGGGTTTTGGCTAGGTCGGGCCGGAATACCCGCTCGCAACTTGCATAGAAGCTGTTGCAATCGATAAGGGCAAAGACCGGCGGGTTAGACATGACTGCGCACGGTGCTGGTGATCACGCCCCAGATCGATAGCTCGTCACCTTCGAGGATGTAGCGCGCTGGGTACTTAGGGTTTTCTGACAGCAGGATAACCTCGGCCCCACGCTTGCACAGGCGCTTGCACATCGGGTCGTTATTGAGCAGGGCCACGACTATATGCCCGTGAGCTGGCTCAATAGAGCGGTCCACAACAGCCAGGTCGCCCTCGAAAATACCAGCGCCTTGCATGCTTTCACCGGTAATGGCGATCAAGTAAACGTGAGGCGCGCGGATATTTAGGACCTCATCCAATGAGATGTGCTGCTCGATATGGTCGGCTGCTGGTGATGGAAACCCAGCTGGCACCCGAAACGAGCAGAAAGGCAGCTTCGTGCCGCCTTCGGATATAGGGCCTAAAATGGTGAAGCTCATGATGCAGCCTTTTACACGAACTGTATGAATGTACAGTTAACTTTGCAGAAGGCTTGTGGTCAATTTTTCTGTAGGGGATTTCGACAGACGGAGCGGCGCCTATGTGCGGAAGGCTTTCACAATACAGCGGGATTCATGACTTCGTTGCGGCGCTAAGCATGCCCCATGCTCTGGCGAACGCCTTGGGCGACGAGCCGATAGAGCGATACAACGTGGCGCCGACGACCGCAGTTGCGCTGCTACATGTGCAAGACGACTTACTCCACGCCGACCCGGTGCGCTGGGGGTGGCGACCGCATTGGGCCAAGGACCGCGCCGCGCCGATCAACGCGCGTGTGGAAAAGGTCGCCCACGGCCCATTCTTTCGGGCGATCTGGCCGCACCGAGCAATCACGCCTATCGACAACTGGTTTGAGTGGGTGGATGAAGGAGGCCCCAAGAAGCAGCCCTACTTGATCCGCCGGCGGGATGGTGGACCGATATTCTGTGCTGCCATCGGCCAACTGCCGGATGCCGATGAAGGCCCAGGCGAGCATGACGGTTTTGTGATCATCACCGCGGACAGCGCCGGGGGCATGGTGGACATTCACGACCGACGGCCCATAGTGCTGACGGCTGACCTCGCTTGGGAATGGCTGAATCCTGCCACGCCTAAAGAGCGCGCCGAACAGATGGTGTTGCACCAAGGCGAGCCGACTGAGGTGTTTGAGTGGTTCAAGGTTGACACAGCCGTTGGTAACGTCAGAAACAAAGGCAGCGAACTGATAGTGCCTATCGCCTAGCTTTAGGAGAAATACCAAATCACAGATATGACGGCGACCACCCAGCCAAGGGTGAGCAGAAATGAAAGGCCTGCGAGCCGCTTATCCATGATGCCCTGTCTAAACCCCCGATGATCGCGATACTAACGTGCCGTGAAAGAGTAGTTCAGCGCGATCAGCGCGCAATGGCCTTGACATATGCCTGGCACGCACGCAAAGCAATTATGGCGTTGTCTCCGTCATCGGTGATGGCGACAATTCGTTGCGCATGCGCTGGGTCAAGTTGGGCTCGACGGGCTGCATGAACCACGCAGGCGGCGCCGGGGGTGGCAGGCACGTCGCAGCGACTGGCTGTGTCCGTGGCATCGAGGAGGACTGACAGCCGGACATCAGCAGTGGCAAGGCGATCGCGCAGAGCAGCTTGGTTACGTTGGGCATTGGATAGTTCCTGAGCGTGTTGTTGGTCCTGTACCGCGATCTGCTGCTCGGTGGCCAGGCGCTTTTCCTGTTCAGCGTTCTGCTGCCGCCAAGCCTCATTGGTGATGGCGTCGAGCTGCCCCTGGTGTGCGGCGCTCCGCGCGGATAGCTGTTCAGACAGCTGTTTGCCCAGGCGCCAGTTCTGAACCTGCCAGGTAACGCCGGCGGCGGCGGCCATCAGGACCAGGATCAGAACGACCAGGCCGGCCAGCTTCTGCACCGGCGTCATGCCAGCACCTTCAGCGCTTTTTCATAGAGCGCCTGGCGGTCGTCCTGTCCGGTGAGCCCGCCATTGATGCGCTTGGTAATCTTCTCGAACTGCCCCTGATCCGCCAGGGTGTTCAGGCCCTTGGTCGTCCAAAACCAGGCAGCTGACATGGCGGCGTGCTGCGGCATCTCCAGCAGCTCAGGCTTGTTGATCAGGTCCAGGCCCAGGGCTTCGCCGCACGCGGCATAATTCGCGCGCCCGGTGACCTGGATAAGGCCACGCCCGCGGTACTTGGACCCGTCCCCCTTCACGGTATTGCCCAGATCGGCACGACCTTCGTACCCGGCCTGCTGCTTCGTTGGCCCCCAAATCTCCCGCACATATCGCAACTGGCCCGACTCATGCCCGACCTGGGCGATGAATGCGGCGATGCGCAGCGGGGTCACGATCGCGTGCCGGCCCATGGCCGTATTCAGCACAGGAACAAAAACGCCGGCATTGCGGCCGGCGGTCGGGAGTATCTGCAGCAACTGCTGCTCGGTGATAGGCATGGCTTTCTCCAGGCGAAAAAAAACCGCACAAGGCGGGTGGTGGTCTGCTCCAGGGTTTACGCGGGGACGTGCGGCCACTCAATCGTTTGAGGGTAATCCGCTTGGTCGGGAACCCGGCTGAGCGCCACGCGGTATTTCTTCCACGCATTCAGTGCGGCCAGGTCGGCATCGGTGGCTTCGTCGACATCAACCGCATCCTGGAGGGGCACGATCGCGTAGTCGGCGGCGGAGCGTAAGCGGGCGATTTCTTCCTGGGCAACTTCCAGAGGACCAGCTGACGGCGGGGGCATTTCGGGCATCTCCTGAACGGGCAAGGCCTCGACCGCCACATGAAGGGTAATGCTGTGTTCCAGATCAGCAGGCTCGCCGTCCTTGGCAATGCTGACCGCCAGCACCCCGTCGTGGTAGCTGATCGCGACCGAGCAGGCCGCATCGATCTGGTTCACGACGTAGCCCCAACCTTCAGGGGCCGGCGCCATCCCAAGCGTGCCGTAGACCAGGTACTGCCCTGGGCCTGGGTGTTCCGTGGCGATGGTGTCCACGCCCAGTGACGTGATGTCGATGACAGCGCCGGTAGCTCCGAGGATATTTACTGCTGCGCGAGTTTTCATTTAGATCGCCTTCAGTGTGCCGTCAGCGGCGCGAGTGGTGTTTGAGGTGCTATAGAACTTCGCCCACGGCGACCAACCGGCGGAACCTGTCAGCCGGCACATCATCAGCTCGGTCGCAGCATAATCAATAGCCAACAGCGCGCCGTAGTTGTAAGTGCCGTCATTGGTTGCCGAAAAATGCTGCAAGACGCCATAACCGGAACCAAAAGGCGGCCTGCCTGCCGTATCGGCCGAGTAACGGGAAATGCCCGTCTGCGCCACCTGGCTGCCAAGTACGTCCGTGCGCAACGTCAGCCCAGGCGAATATGTAACCCCAAGCCCAAACGCACCAACACTCATGACATTCCCGGGATCAGTGCCTATGTTTGCGTTTGAGGCGGTCCCCAGCTGTGCATTACGCGCGTACAGCTCCGTCGTCATTGCATTGATTTTCACAGCAGTGCTGCGTGTTGTGTCGCCACCAAAACCCGTTGGCGCTGTACCAATGTTTATATCTTGCCTTGCCATGCTTCCTCCACTAACTTATTTGCTTTGCAAATAACACAGGCAAAAATAAATTATTGCCATTAAAATCGCCTATGTTTTGCAAAAGTATGCTTATCGTATTTGTAGAATAATTCCACGAACATGACAGTTTTGAGAAAGTTGTGCTTCCCGGGATATCCATTGCAATATTATTGATCAGCATGTAGTCGCCACTATTGAGCGGCGCAGATGCCGACCAGTGGAAGGACCATCTGCCCACCGATGTATTAACTGCCCCATTAAATGTCCATGAGGTAATCACCGTCGTGAACTGAGCGCATGGCGTACCACTGTCAAACAGTAGCTTCGTGCCGCCATCCCACAAACGCATCCCGTAGGTTTCAGTCGGCTTCGATGCATATGCGGCGAGAAAGTAGGATCCTGACACGTCTTGGCTGTTTGTGTTTGACCAGCCCGTCCAGTTGCCTGGATCTCCAAGAATACGCACCCATTGGAATACTCCGTTAGAATCAGGCCTTGCAAATATCAGGGGTGGTTCTTGGGATGTTATAGGCGAAGGGAAAATTGCCCCATATCTGGTGTATCTACCCGAAGACAGGACAACAAGCCTTGAAAACTCAGAGTCGAGCGTGACTACGTCCGATGTATTCGTGAAAGACATCCCGTATCCAGCCATTACCTGTACCTCAACACAAGAAGCCTTTGCGTCGAAACGCCAACGCGTCCCTGCGGTACATTCCTATTTCTTGACCAAACAGTTACTCCGCCGTCGTGAACCTGAGCATCAAACTGCGCTACCCGAGCGTCTTGGCTACCAGAGTCATTTTGCCATGATCCATTGTTCGGCAAACAAATAGCGATGCACTTTGCCATTGTCACCCCCGGGATTGAAATGAATGTATTGGTTTGCTCAAGAGCAATAAGAGCGGAATAAATAACCCTTACCGTAAATGAGTTTTCATCAAGTTGAAGGGCGCCATTGGCGCCCCATATCCTTACTCCACTACTCATTCGGAGAGATCTCCTATTTGCACGCGCTTGACACCGTTCACATCGAAGAAGCGCAACGAGCGATTTGTCATGATCGAGCGGCCCTGGCCAGGCACTAAACCGTTAATTTCGAAAGTTCCGTCCTTGTTGAGAATCCATCCCTGCTGGCCTGCGATATAGTTGGTCGAGCTGATGTAAGCCCCGATCTTCGCGTTCGTGATCGTGCCGTCCTGAATGAAAGCGGCCTGGATGAAGGTCTGTCCGCCTGTCACCGCAAACGGCACGGTTCCGGCCTGGCCAATAGCGAAACGGTCAGCATCGATAATGAACTGCGTCTGCAGGCCGCCCGGCCCGTTCTCCAGCCCAAGGCCAATGCCGGCGTACTTGTAAAGCCCGGTTGCGGTCTCGTACTGCATTCGCACCGACCAGTTCGCCGTCACCTTGCCGTTGACCGTCTGGATTGCCGTGCTGTTGGTTTGAATGGCGAGAGTATTACCGCCCACTGTCGACTGAACCGTATCGATACGCTGGCCAAGCGCCTGGTCAGCGCTCGTCCTTGCAACGATCTCGCTCTGCACTGCCGCCGCATTACTCGACGTCTGAGCCTTAACGGTGTCGATTCGGCTGGAAAGTGCGCCGTCAGCATTGATGCGAGCGGTCTGCTCAGATACGACCGAAGCGGCGTTGCTCGCCACCTTCACCTCAACCAAGTCCGTGCGCTGGCCCTGCACCATGTCGCCCTCGATCAGGGCGGACTGAGTGGACCAGACGCCGACATAGCTGGCCTCAGACCCCATCAAGGCACTGTCATCGCCTTGAAGCGGTGGGTTGACCTGCAGGTAGATACCGTCAACACGCTCTGCGGTCGTGGTGACCTTTCCGTTGAGCGTGGTCACCGTCGCCTTGAGCGTGCTTAACCCTGTCGCCGTAGCATTCACACCAGTCGTTGGATCGTTCACCGTGGCCTTGACGGTGCTCAGCTGCGAAGCCTGCGACGTTACCTCTAAGCCGATTTCGGTAATGCTGGCGCTGTTCTGCTGGATTTGCAGAGCCATCGCCCGGGTTGTCTCCGCAATGGTGCCCATGTTGAACCAGTAGTTGGCGCTGGGCGGCTGGATGTTCGCCGGTACCGGGGCGATTGCCTGGTACAGGTTCTGCCCCTGACGAACGATGTCACCCTTGAGGTAGGCCCTGTCCGGAACCCATTCCAGGGCATCGACAACCTGGTCGATCAATTGCTCCAGCTCTGCCTTGGTCGCTGCGATTCTTCCATTGACCGAGCCGGGGCCGTTGCCGTCGATCAGGTTGATCCGCGCGTTGAGCAATTGCCCCAGCGAGGTTTCATCAATCTGACCTTTGATTTGCTCGAGGATGGCCCCGGCGTCCGAACTGGATTGCCCCATGACTCCATTCACCACCGGGTAGAACGGCCCGATGTTGCCGGTACGATCCACCAGGCGCGCCCAGAAGAACAGGGTTGCGCCTGCGAGCAGGGACTGCATCCGGTAATCGGCCTGCGGATATGCCAGGTCGGCCAGTTTGGTCGCCGCCGCGAGGTTGTTCGCCGGGCCATACCACAGCTCGGTTCGCTGAGTATCCTCGGCACCAGCTGGGAAACCCCACTTGATGCCGATCCCGAACAGTTCGCTTTTGGTGTTCAGGAACGACACCGCCGGCGGCAAACCGGTTTTGCCTTGCAGGTTCGTCAGGATCGAGTTTTTCCAAACCGACGAGATGTCGAAGGCGCTCACTGCGCGTACGCGGGCTAAGTAGGCCCCCGAATAGATACCGGTGACATCAACGCTCGTCGAGCCGGTGCGCTGGACCCGGATCCAGTTCCCGCTGTCTTTGCGCCACTCCACGTCATACGCGACGGCGCCGGCGACGGACTGCCACGAGATGTTCATGGTGCTGATGGCGATGCCCTGATTCACCGAGTAGCTCGATGTCAGTGTGACGCTGGCCGGTGCTGGTACCACCGTGATCGGAATCACGCTGATCGGGCGCTCTTCCAGACGCGCGCCGGTGTCGATGTGAGCAAACTTGCTCGGATCGTACTGAACTGCCGAGATCTCGAACACACCGGGTTCTGGCCGGGCCACGCTCACCACGCGGTAGAGCGGAATGGCCAGGTCGTCAGCATCCAGCGCCCACACCAGCTCACGCTCAGGCGGCACGGAATAGGCGACGGTCACGGTGACCTGCCGCCCACTGACCAACTGCACGGTGCGCCCTTCACACTTGCCGTCAGGCAGATTGAGGATTAACCGGTCGCCGGGCTTGGCCTGTGTGTCGCGGTCCAAGGTGATGACTTTGCCGTTCACTGCCGAGATGCGCCCGCCCACCGGCCGACCGGCCAGGAGCTCGTCAGCGATCGGGATCACGTAGCCAGGCAGCGGAATGCGCCCGTCCAAGCCTACCTTGAAGGTGACGGCCCGATCCTTGGAGTTGGTGAGCAACGCCCACTTGCCGCGGCGCTGAGCCTCGGATTCGCGGGTGCAACCGATGGCACTTATCTCCAGCGGGTTGTCGCCGTAGCGCCGCTGCAGCTTGGCATCGGTTACAGCTGTGACGTCGGTGTCGAAGTTGTTCAGCGGGTTGTCGTAGCTGATCAGCGCCCGGGTGTACCGGGTGCGCTCCGACGCGCTGGAGTAGGTAAATTTGCCATCGATGACGTTTGCCCTTGTGTAGGCAAAGTCGAAGTCGGCCGCGCGCGGCATATCCGCCAGCGTGAATACCTGGCCCTGAGCCCAGTAGGTCATGCCACGGTAGATGGTCGAAATATCCTGAAGCAGCGACCAGGCGTCAGCCTTGCTTTGCAGGTTCAGGTTGCAAATGAAACGCGGCTCCTGCCCGCCCTTCCCGTCCGGCACCAACTGATCGCAGTACTGGGAAATCCGGTACAGCTCCCACTTATCCACCATCCACGGCTTGATACGACGGCCGAGGCCGAAGCGGTCAGCGGTGGTGATGTCGTAGGTCATCCAGACAGGGTTGTCGGTCCAGGCCTGCTTGAAGGTCCCGTCCCAGACGCCGCTGTAGGAGCGCGACACAGGTTCGTAGTTGCTCGGCACCTGCATCTTCTTCAGCTTGGTCTCGACTGTCACGGCCGGGATGCTGCGGAACTGCTCGGCAGAAAACTCGATGTAGAGTAGCGCAGTGTTCGGGTAGCGGATCTTCGCGTCGATCACCTCGGTAAACCCGGCGATCTGCATTGTGTCCGAGATTTTGTTGTTGTTCTGATTCAGAGTGATGCGGGTGATGCGCATCAGCCAGCCGGTCGTGGCTTTGGGTAAGTCGATACGGCGCGTGCGCTCGTACACGCTGGTGGTCTTCCCATCGACCGCCTCGCTCAGTATCTGCTGGTAGGCGCCGCCATCAGTGGCCAGCTCAACCTTGTATTCGATCCGGTACCCATTGATGTTGCCACCGGCGTCCACGGACTGGAGCGCCGGCCACGCGAAGCGTACGCGCACAGCGGAAAGCTGGGTGTTGTTGATCGCCCTAATCCACGGAGTGCCGCTGCGCAGCTCGGTGCTGATGGTGGTCTCGTTCTCGACCGATGGAATCCCCTGGATATAGGTCTGGTCCACGGCCCCAGTGCGCCATTCCCACTTCACGTTCGGGAAGTTCATGTTCCCTTGGGGGTCTTGCAGTGGGGTGTTGTCGAGGTAGATGTCCTTGGCGGTTGGCGTCCCTTCGAACTCGCCCTCCCCTACAGCGATCAGCATCTTGGCGATGGCGACAGAGCGCAGACTGTCCGGGGCTTCCGTCGGCGTTTTTGGTTTTTCTTCGCCGCCCTTAGCGCCGTGGATGTCGATCTTGCGTGCTGCGCCCATGCTTTTCTCCAGGCAATAAAAAACCGCGATATCGCGGCTTCGGTTAACCTCAAACTTTTCTGGCAAGGAGCCAATGTGATGAAGATCAAAAACGCTTTGGTGCTGGTAGCGGCGATATCAGCTACAGGCTGTGGGACTGTCAACACCACTTTCCGAGACGACACCGTCGCGAGCAATAAGCTGGCTCGTTGGAGTTCGAGCTGCGATTCGGTACCGAGAATCTATAGCGGTGCCGTTTTTGATTACTGCACACTCGATGCAGCGCCACGTCAGAGCACCGGCTTTGACGGACACCCGTCTGCGTCATTAATTTTGCTAGATATGGGGCTGTCTGGAATTGCAGACACCCTCATTTTGCCCTACACAATTTACCTACAGAGTAAGCACGGAGACATAGAAAAGGCGCGATTCGAGTAATCGCACACGCACTAACTTCAGGTGACAAGTAGCTTGCTCCGACCATTGCTACATATGGTCCTCGGCGTAAATGGCAGCGCTAATGATCGCCCCGCCGACACGGCGCTTGCCGTAGCACAGCGGAACCGGGTTACCGGATGCCGTGGTGTTCTTGGCACTGCCGAAGGCGTAGCCGGGGGTGTTCTCCGGCGCGGCGCTGGTCTTGAGTCCACCAGCCTGGGGGCTGAGCATTTGGATCACGCCGCCCAACGCCATCGATCCGCCCATCATTATCAGGGCGGAGCCGAAAGGAGCGCCCGCGCCGAAGGTGCCGCCGGTGATGACGAGACCAACAACGATAAGCACTGCCCCGATAATGGTTTGCAGCGCACCGCCGCGCTTACTGCCGGTGATAACGGGAGCAATGCGGATATCTCCAGCGCCCGCGAACCCAAGTTCTTTCTCGCCCAGGTTCGTTTTGCCTCGAAAAACCGCGAACTCAATACCCTTAGATTTGGCATTGGACAGAAACCGCTCGAAACCTGGAATTTGGACGCAAAGCGCTTTCACGGCCTCGGCCGGAGTACTCACAGCCATTCGGAAAGACCGTCCAAACTGTCGGAGCTGACCGTAGAGCAGGATTGTGGTCATGGGCTGATAATTGATGGCAAGTGCCGCCATTTGCTTTTCTCCAGGTAATAAAAAAGCCCGCCGAAGCGAGCCTTGAACAATTTGATGTGACGCTATAAGCAGCCTTGCAGCGCGGTCAGCCGTTTATTCGCGATCCAATTACCCACCACCACGTAATATTTCGCCTCTGATCCGTAGCCCTTTGGCTGGATGTCAACGAAGTACTGAGAGCCCTCAGTGAATACCGTATACCCGGTGTCACGCCCAGGCTGAGAGGTTGCGCCAGGCGTGCCGCCGAAGATCGGCTGGTTCTGCCATTCATACTGCACGCACTTAGCCAGCGCGGCGTCAGTTTTCTTCGAGGTCAGTACCTTGTAAGGTCCTTCCTGGCGCGCCTCGTTCATCGTGGGTGCCATGCACCCCGCCAGCATCGCCACCGCTACCGTCGCTATCAAAATCCGCATGCTAGCTCCTAAAATATTGATCCGCCGAAAGTGAAGAACTTGAACGATATTTTATCGTCATCCGCATCTCTCATTTCAAAGCGAATTCTGTCGAGCCCATTATCCACTCGAGAGGCTTCGAGGCGCATGAACTGGGTCAAGCCACCACCGAATCCGTTCAACTCAAGAGCGCTGACATCATGAAAAATTAGCGATACCGCGTCCAAACCTGACTCATTGGCAGACAGCACCAACTCCAAATCGTATTTGAATTCGTTGAATTTGATGTCAATTGACATAACACAGTCCTGCTCTCGCAGCAGACCGTTCAAGCGATCAAGTCTATCCATGTGTCCACCCGTCTGGGATCAAATGCAACACCACGCGCATGTCGTTCCCTCTTTGGTTTGGCGGGGCTGCAATATTGCTCAGTACGCCACTTTGGTGCCACGAATTATCGCTGGTCGATTTCAATCTTCTGCGTCGGATCAGGGCTATACCTCTGGCGTTTCAGCTGCGGATCCCCTTTCGCCATGCAGAAGAAATATATCTCAGCCTCTCCGCATCCGCCGTGAAGCGCGCACTCGCTAGCCTGCATGTGATCAAGCAGGATCTCCCGGCCTTGGGACTCGCAGAACACGTTTGCTTCTTTGAGTGCCTGCCCTTTCGCAGAGGCGGGCCCGCCGAATGGAACGCGGGTAGAAATCGTGTAGGTGTCGGGACCCACCTTGATCGGTCCGCTGTCTGCGCATCCCGCGAGTGCCATAGCGAACAAAACCATCAGCCAAATTTTCATCAATATCCTCCATGTAAGAAAGGACTGTACCGCGTACCTGGCCAGGCATCCACTTCACTGAGGCGTTGATGCAAAAAGCCCAGCGCGGGGCTGGTCTACTCAATCTGCCGTCGATTTTCTCGAAACTCTGCTACTTCAAGATCTTGTACCAAATCTGCGCGTTAACCAGCATTCTGATCGCGTTAACTTTGTCGATTGCATACTGTGGGGGTGTCTCCCAAGGTAACGAACTACCTTTAAAGACCAGCAGCGGCTCATCCGTGCCGCGCTCAAGCACAAGCCGAGCCTTAATAGATGCGAACTCAGGTTTGTCATTCAATGCATCGCGCATATTCTGGCGCTGTATTGGCGGAAGCTGACTCCAGGCCACAAACTCTTTAATCGGCTCCAGCCCAGCTGGAAACGTGTCGCGCTGTAAGGTATTTCCAAATGTCTTATAAACTTGCCCCATGTCATCAGTGAAGTCGATCCATTGATTGTTATCGGCTATCCGTGCGGGCAGCATTCTATTCCGAAAATTAGGATTAGAACTAAGCATGCCCGACTCACCATCGAAGTGATTGTACTGAATGTCTGTTCGGTTCCACTCATAAAAACGCAAGGTTGCGTACTTGTCGAAAGTCGACACAGCTGAGCAGCCAGGCAGCATGAGCGTGGCAATAGTGATCGACAACGCTATCAAAATTTTACGCATGTGCATCCTTGAGCTTCAGATGAATTGGAAAGTTGGACTCCAACCACTGTAACTCGTACCTGTCCGGGCATCCAGCGTGGATGGAATGCCAGTGGCGCGCATCCGTTGATCGGTAGTAGTTTTTGGCTTCCACAAACCAAAGAATGGCCATGTCAGTCAGAAGTCTCGTGAAGAATCTACCCGCAGATCCAGATATGCCTGGATGGGTGCTTGGATGGGCAGTGGGTCGTAATGCTCCCTGGAGCTTTATTGACATCTACGCCGACAAACATGTCGCAGAGGTCGAGGCTGAGCGCTTGGGTGATGGTCACACTGTGAAGTATGGTTCGCATAGGCTCGGGACTGATGACTTCATGGGTGGCGGTGAATAGCCTAGATAGCGACCTCCTGCGCCAAGCCAAAATCAATTCTGCCCGGCCCTGATACAAGCCCTGCTTCAAGCCCTGACTTGCCACAGTAGCTGCGACTGTAGCCACCTTTGCTCTGGCACTTGCCGGAGAATTTCACGCGATCTATCTCGACACCGCCATCAAGAATGGCGACTTCGGCTTCAGCACCGCAGATACCGCCGCCGGTGATGGTGAAGAGGTCGTGAATGGTCAGCAAGTAGCGTTGTATGATTTGCATGTGGCCCTCCGAGCTTAAATCATCGTCATGGATAAAGAACAGTCTGCCACGCAGACATAAGGAACCTCGTGATGAACCCTCGATTTGTAGTTCAAAGAAACTTCCCCCGCTGCGATGAATACGACGAAAACTCATTCAATGGCCAGCTACACGAGCACGCGCTCTGGGCACAAGATGAATACTGGCTCTTAGAGTGGGCTCTTTACCAATTGGCCAAGGAAGAGGAAATCGACCCTGAGCTCTACTGGCAGGTGTTTCGCATCTTCAGCCACTGTTTCCTTTCATTTGGCTGCCACTTCGATCGGAATGACGGCTACAAAATACGTAACCTCAAGAGAGCACAGCTATACGACTGTCGGGAGAGATTCCAGGTGGTATTTGAGGGTTTTTTCTCAAGAAATATGCCTGAGCAAAACATCTTTGAAGAAGAGAACCCACTGCTGCTCACCGTCCATTAACTTGCTGAAGTGCCTCCTTCACATCAGATGCTGCGCGCCGGTCTTTGTGCCTGAGGATCAGGCGTGTTCGGTCATGCCATGGGCCACCAAAAACAATGATTTCGGACGGCCTTCCGTAAAGGTGGTGGAGCAGGAACGGGCCGGGCCCGAAGGCGCCCGACTCTTCACCAGGCAATGCCGGATCTGTGCCGAGGTAGATCCCGGCGTGGTTCGGGTGGACTGTTCTGCCAACGTGCATGACGATCATGTCGCCACGCAACGGACTGTCGACGCGCACGAAACCTGCCTTTTCGTAGTTCGCCTCGTACAAACTGGTGTTCTCCGCGCCCTCCCACCAGCCGTCGGTACGCTGGAAGGCTTCGAACTCCAGCCCCCACTCACGCTGATACCAGTCAGCGCAGACCTGCCAGCAATCCCAGGCGCCGTGCACGAACGGACGCTTGAGCAGCGGCGTGCAGCCCGTTGGGGTGATCGTGCGCATATCGCCCTCAGGCCAGCTCAGAATGTGCCAGGGCAATGCGGTGGCCTCGCACATGGCCAGGTCATGCGGTGACGGCCTGCTGGTGGCGTCCGGGTGGGAGTGAACGATGCCGATCACTTCACCCAAGTCTTCAGCCGCAGCATAATCCTCAGGATCAAGCCGAAACTCTTCGTTAGGCTCCGCGGCGATGTTCCGGCATGGAACGTACTTCTGCGCGCGACCGACGGCCAGCAAAAGGCCGCAGCATTCGCGCGGATACTCGGCTGCAGCGTGCGCCTGGACCGCCGCAATGATGTGCTTGCGCATGGTCAGCTCCGGGCAATCAGGGAAACGGCGGGGAATCCACCGAAGGACAGTTCGTTGTTTTCGCCGAAGCGCAACTTGCAGGACGACAGGCAGCCCTTGCACTGATCCTTGGCCGGATCGTCTGTCGGGTTATCCTCGTCGTCGAACATGGCCGCGCCGGTATAGCCACAGTCCGGCCCCCGGTAACCGTTGGTCATGGCCCAGTGGCAGAACGTCGTCATCTGCCGTCCGGGAAGACCGTGGTTATCGATCTCGCCCGGTGAAGACAACTCCCAGACCACAGCCTCGCCGTCCTCGCTGGTTTTTTGGTCGATATACCAAATTTCCAGCGCTTCTTGTGTCGGGTCAGCAGTCGGGTTGCCATCGGGGAAGTTGGCCGCATCCAGGTACTGGGCCAGGGTCTCGCGAACCGTCAGCTTGAACTTCAGCATGTCCTCGAAAGCCAAGCACAACGCCGTGACGCGCCCATTGACGTTGCCGGCGGCGAACGTCGGTCGGGAGGCGGTACCGTCGCTGCTCGAGGAAATACCCTCAATCTGCACCGGCCAGGCCGCGTACTCTTCGCCCTGCCAGATAATCGACTTGGCGGGCAAGTCGTGCTCAGAATGCTCGTAGGCCAACAGTTCCTCAGCCGTGTGCGGGATTGCGTGGCCGTGAAAGCGCAGGTAATCAGCGCCGTATTCCGTCCCGTCAATTTCAAACAGGCGAATCTCGCCGCCGGGCTCCAGTTTCTGGATGTCCGTGATCAGTGCCATGGGCGGTTATCTCAGGGGTGGAAGGTTTGCTGGAAGGTGGCGGTGATGGCGTAGACCTGGCCGCCGCGGTGAATCGGCTTGTAGCCGTTGCACTTGTAGAGGCCAAGCTCGCCGAGGGGCGGCTCCCACAGGAAGCCCTTCGCACCCTTGTGCCGGTCGAGGAAGGCCATGATTTCCTTGATTCGCGGTTTCAGACCGGTAAAGGTCACCGGCCAGGACTGCGATCGATTGTTCAGGCCATCCTCGACCGACTGCTCGTAGCCATCGCCGAACTGCTTGGAGCGGACGCGCTGGGCAATATCTCCCTCCGCGCCTTTCTCCGTGGCCCAGGTAAATCGTTCGATTGCCATCAGCGCCCCTTGATTGCTTTGTTGATGACGCCGCCCTGGCGCATGTCCTTCGAGCGCAGCTCTTGGTATTTCTGTTCTACGAAGGTCGCCAGTTCTTTGCCGAACAGGTCATAGCCTGGCGCGTCAGCAGTGGACGAGGCATTGCCGTCGCCGTCGATGTGCACTTCTACATTGATCTGCGTTGCGCCAGACCCACCGCCGCCCATAGCCATAACGCCAAGCTTGCCGCTCGACGTACGGGTCAGAGGCATAATCGCCTCTGCCCCCGCCTCGCCCATGACGCCTGTTTTGCCTCCGGCCATGCCGAATGCCGTGGGCTTGCTTACGACCGAGTTGGTGAACGCACCGCCGTCGGCGAACATCTGGACGCCGCTCGCCCATGCACCACCTTTGGCCTGGGTGACTCCAGACCAGCCTGCCAGCACTTCAGGGCTGTAGCCTGCAGCGGTTGAGCCAGCCGATGTGGGTGTCGTGCCACCGCCGAAATACGCGCCTGCCGCCGAAACGCCAAGCCCCACGAGAGAACCGAGCAGTCCCGATGCCGCTTGCCGGGTGGCGATGCGCGCCATATCGGCGAGGATCGATTTGGCGAAATCCGAGAACGACGCCTTGCCGGTCATGGCAAAGTTGACGATGGAATCCTCCATGGAGCTGAAAGCGTTGCCGAATAGGCTCTTCGTCTGGCCTGCAATGTCCTTTGCCGAGTCCAGGTAGTTTTCCCAGGCAGCCGTAGCGCCCTTGGTCCAATCGCCCTGGGCGCTCTCCACGTCAGCGTAGTTTTGCCTGATCTGGTCGGTGGCTTTCTTGTTCGCGTCAGCGAGCGCCTGCGACTTGCGGGTGAATTCCTCATCCGACATTTTTCGCGACGGGTCGGATCGCTGGTTTTCCAGTTCCAGCGACTGCTGAGCAAACCGGTCTTGCTGACTGTTCAGTTGCCCGTTCAATGCGTTCTGACGATCACCCTGGCCCACGCCCAATACTGCGCGCTGCCCAGCAAGCTCCAGCGCGCGCTGTTGCTGACCCAGTGCCTGCACGTAGGAACTAATCGAGCGCTCCTGCTTGGCGAGCCTCCCGGTCTCGTTGGTAGCTAGTACTTCAAGCTGGCTATCCGCATCCTTCTGCGCCTTGACCATACCCGCGCGCGCATCGGCGATCTTCTGATCCAGCTGGATGCTTTGCGTGGCCGATGTTGTCTTCTTGGCCTTGGATGCTTCCAGGGCAGTGATCTCGGCCTCGTAGGCTGCTGTCACCTGATCAAGCTCGTTGCCGATCAGGGCCTGGCGACGAAGCAGGTAGTCTTCCTCGGATAGCAGACCGGCTTTCTGCGCGGCCTCCAACTCCTTCTGGTAGTTCTTGTAGGTATCGGTGATCGCCGCCAAGTCGTTTTTAGCGTTGTTGAAGCTGGTCAGGTCGACCTGGGTGCCAGCGGCTTTCGGATCCTTGAACTTGTCGTTGATGTTGGAGATATTTTTATCGATCACCGCCTGGGCTAGGCGCGGATCGTTCGGCGCTACCTTGCGGATGTCTTCGAGCTGCTGCTTATAATCCTTCAGGGCTTCGGCGCGTTTCTGTTCATTGGTCAGCGACGACTTGGTGAGCGCGTCCACCTTCTGCATCGAAGTGATCGCGGACTGTTGAGCCTTGGCACGCTCACCCTCTTGCTTGGCAATGTCGGCTTCAGCGTCGCGCTGGTCTTCCAGCATGTTCAGTTGGTTAGTGTAGTAATCAACCATCACCTGCTTGTTTTGGAACAGACCAACATCACCAGACTGAGCGCTCGCCAGGTCGCGCCGGGCCTGCTCGATATCGGCGCCGATATCCGGTCGGCCGATATTTTTGAGGCTGTCGGCAGCCCGCGCGACGGCGTTGTAGCCTTTCTCCCAGAAACTCAGGTTCTCCAGGATATTCGGCGTGCGCTCGTTGATCGCGTCGGCATATTGCTCGGTCGCCAGCTTTACGGCGCCGGCGTGGTCGCCCTGCTCTTCCAGCGCGGCAATTTGCGAGTAAACCGAGGCAGTAAGGTAGTGATACTGCTCGTTGAGCGCAGCGGATGCCTTGACCGGGTCATCGGCCAGCTTCACGAACTCGGCAACCGTCTCGCTTACTGCCTTACAGGTGGCTTCCTGCATCGATACGGCGGCCTGGGTGATGCCTTCGAAGCTCTCGCCGGCGATCTTTCCATTGTCTGCAAGCATGGCCAAAACTGCAGCAGCTTGGCCTGTGGAACCCACGGTCGCGCTCACCTGCCGCGCCATGTCGCCCAGTTGACCAGAGCTCACGCCGGCGTAGTTACCGGTCAGAATCAGCGATTTGTTGTAGCGGTCCTGTTCCTCGCTTCCCTTGTAGTAGGCAACGGCCAGGCCACCAACCGCGGCGGTGGCCAGTGCCAACGGCGCCAGGATAGCCAGCAATCCGGCAGCACCCGCACCAGCACCCGCTCCCAATTGAGCCACGGCGCGAACGCCGCTACCCCAGTCACCCGACGACAGCGCGTTACCCAACTGCACGACGTTTTCCTGGGCTTGGCGGGTACCGAGGCGCAGCTTGTCGAAGCCGGTGGTGGTCTTTTCGAGCTTTCCGTAATCCTTGTCGATCTTGGCCAGGGCGCTGTTGTACTGGTCCTGGCTGATTCGACCCTCGTCGAGATGCTTACCCAGTTGCTCGACCTGCGTGTCCAGCTTAGCCAGCGCGGCACGGGCAGGGTCAATAGCCCCCAGCAGGCTGTTGAGGGCCTTCTGCTCGTCCATAGCGGACTTGGCCAAGGCCACTTGCTGCTTATCGAGCTGAGCCGAGATCTTTGCCGCCTCAGCCTCGCCATAGGCGCCGGTCTTTGTCAGCTTGGCGAGTGCATCACGCTGCTTTGCCAGGTCCTGGGTGGTTTTGGCGCTGGTGGACAGCGACTTCTCCAGCGCCTGCATTTCGTTCATCAGCGAAACGGCGGACTGCTCGGCCCGGCCGCCGGCCTTCGCCATCTCATCCAGGCTCGTTTTAGCCTGGATTGCATCGGCCGAGTCGATCTTGACGCCGAGTTCTGCAATGTTCATCGACTCACCTTGAATAAGTGCCCGTGGTTACGGGCTGTTTTCCCTTTCCTCCGCCATGACGCGCAGGGCTTCGCCTTCCAGCACCTGAAGGTCAGGGAAGATTTCAGCGAGTTTCTTTTTCTTGATACCGAGGAAACCGGCCACGTCGCGGATGCAGCTGTAGTCGAGACCGATTGCTCCGCCGGCGCCTGCTCGCCACTGGGTGGACATGCGGTTGAAAAGGAGGAAGGCTGGCCAGTTGCATGGCCAGACCTCTACTTCCTCAACCAGATCACCTGGGGAGAGTCCGAACATGCCGATAATCGCGTCGGGCACACTCGGCGAATACATGGCGCGGGCGGCGTCGATCAGTTTCCCAATCGGGCCTGGCTGTATGCGCCCTCATGAGCCTTCACGACAGCCTCGGCGGCGCCCTGGCAGGACTTCACGAATGCGACGATATTGTCGTCGTTGTATTCGTCGTCGAAGCCCCAGCCGACCACCAGGTCTTTAATCTGCTGGGCTTGCTGCTCGGTATCCACAGCAACAATTTCCGACCAGGACGGTTTATCGCCCAGTGCGGCCTGTGCCTTCTTACGCTTTTCGTTCCATTCGTCGAACAGAGCGGCAAGCTCGGCGCGATCCCGGTACTTGAAGGTGAACTCGACCTTTTCGGGCGTGCTGCCGACGATCGGGATCAACACCGGCGCGGTGAACGTGGCGTTCTGCGCGATACGGATCTTGGCCATGAGTTACACCACAACAGTCAGGTAGCGGGTAGGCTCGCCCTGCAGTGCCAAGTTGACAGTGCGGGTCAGCAAGTTGCTGCGGGATACCGTCGGCTGGTTTGAGAACGAAGTGAAAGCGCCGTAGAACAGAGTGTCGTTGCCTGGCAGGTTAAGGCGCGCCGCCTGAATTGCCTGGCTGGCATCTGCAGCGCGCAGAATGGCGTTGAACGCCTGGCCCGGGTCATCAGCAATGGTCAGAGCCAAGCTGGCCGCCGCTTTATCGGTAGGCATCTGGCGGCCCTGCTTGTCCTCCAGAAACACTACATCCAGATAGTTCTGGGTGCCACCAGTGAAATCCATATTGGTTATTTGTGGAATTTGCACCCAAGTCAGCACCTTCTTTAGCGAGCCGATGCCGGAGCCTGCTGGGTAAACCTGCAGGTCGGTGGTATCAATGCCTTCGAGTGTGATTGCGGTAGCGGTCGCAGCCTTGACGCGCACAACTCGATTACCCAGGCGCGTCCAGCCGGAAGTGACGATCACAATGTCGCCAGCCGACAGCGTGCCACCCGTTACAGTGGCCACGGCTTCGGCCGCGTTGCTCAGCGCCGAAAACGGGACGTCCGGGCCATAAGTGGCGCCGTGCTGAAAGGTGCCGCCGTCCGGAATTTTGTAGCCCATGGGTATTTCCCCTTTGCAGATATGAAAAAACCCGCTCGATGGCGGGTTCGTGGTTTTGCCCAATGGGCGGGATCAGTCGGTGTCTGCTCGGTACGAGAACGAAACCGGCACGGTGTATGTGGAGTCGCTGGTGATTCCAGGTCCTGGATCAACAGGCGACATGGTCACCACGGTAAGTTGGCCCTTCGTGTCCCGGGCGTACAACAGGAACAGGCCTGTCAGTTCGGCCGCTATCGGGTTCGTCATGGTCTTGCCTGTGCCGGCCGGCGCGATGATGCTCACCTGGAACACTCCGGTGAACAGCCGGTGATCGCCGCAGAGCGTGTTGCTCGCAGTATCACCCGGGATCGTGAAAGCCCGCAGATACGTCTCGCCCTCCGCCGGCGTGTAGGCCGTGTTCTCGAAAACGATCTTGAGCCTCTCCGACCTGGCAGCGTTCCAGGCGATCAGCTTTGCCTCGTAGATCGAAGCGATGATTGCGTGACTCATACCTGGTTGTTCCTGATGGCCTCCAGCACGATCTGCTGGAAGCGAGCCACGGTTACCCGGACCATGCCGCCGGGGGCCTGGGTGGAATGGCCGAACTCCAGCGGGATCGCGTAGGGCAAGTTGTTGATGAGGTAGGCCATCTGGCCGGCGGTGAAGTCGCTCATTGCTGCGACCAGCGCGGCAGTGGTTTCTGCGCCGCTCGGGTCTACCTCGTCAAAGGTGACGTTCTCGACCACGCCGAGCGAGATGTGCCAATTCGCACGGAACCGGCCCCCGACGTAGCCTTCCGGCGCGACGATATCCATGCCGTCGTTGAGCTTGCGGCCCTTCTTGAGCCTGCCGCCCTTGGTAAGGTTGGCTGGATCGCTGCGCAGCGCGCTGTTGTAGTCGTCGACGGCCTTGTTGTACTGGGTGGCCACTGCGTTCTGCGCCCAGATCTCCGGATTGCCCACGGGAGACATCCGAATCAGGCTACTGCCGACCTCGATGATGATCTCGCGCACGCTGGCGTCGATGGCTTCGCCGGTCTGGGCCGCAAACTCGGCGAGGCTCAGTGCGAAGCTGCCGGATTGGATAGCCATGTCACCTCCTCATCTGAGCTGTCCACGTCGCATCTGCCGGATCGGCGGACACATTCATAACCCGCAGCCCGTTGACGATATCGCCAATGGCCGGGGCAGCCAGTACCGCCGTCGGAACGCCGGCCTCCGACACGAAAAGCTCGTTTTGCAGCACCAGCAGCTTCTTGTCGGTCGTCTGGATGAGGGAGCCGTCGATTTCCTTGGACAGGTAGCTGCCGAGGACACCGCGCCCGGAGTACGTCACGATGGTCTCCGGCGTTTCGCCGCCTAGGTCGGGGTCATACTCGCCCGCAACCTTGCGCACGCCTGTCACCGTCTTTACCGCGTCAGCCAGCCCATCAGGATCATCGAACGACTCGGCCAATTCAGCCTGGATATCTTCGCGCATGCCCATGATCAGATCCTTTTCAGCATCATCACGCCGGAGCGCTTAATCCAAGGCGCCAGAAGCGCCAGGGCGAAGTTGACGCCCGCCGACTGATCGGTAGTGCCTGCCACGTAGGTTTTGCTCACCGATGTACCGGACTGAGCCGAGACCGTCTTGCTCTGCACTTCTTTCTGCGTTGCTGTGTACAGCTTGCCCGCCGCCGCCTCTTTGGCGACCTGGGCACCGGCTGTTTTGATCTCGGCCGGAACCGGATCGGGAACAGCCCGCTTAATCTTGGCCGTGAGCCAGGCGTTTGCCATGGTCACAGCACGGACCGGATCACCGGTGCCAGCCCAACCAGAACCCAGCGAGGCGTCAACATCGGCAACGGTGATGAAGTCGGTCATATGCTTGTCCTTATTCCGCCGGCACTAGGGCCTGCAGGTCTTCTTTCTTGGCGGACGGGTCGAAGGCAATGCCCTTCTCGGTTAGCCATTCTTTCAGCTCGGGGACCTTCATTTTCAGCGGGTCGGTTTCTTTGCTCTCTGGCTCCTTGTCGTCGGAAACCTTGATGCCGGCGGCCTGGTAAGCATCGGAGATATCCGGTGCATCGCCATCAACGACTACCTCCGTCGCGGAACCGATGACGCCGAAAAACTCGCTCAGCAGGCGGTAGCACACGCCGCGCTCTTTGCCCGGCTTGTCCGTGTAGATCACTTTCATAAGTCACCTCAAAAGCATCCCGGCGCCATGTGGGCGCCAGGCTGTGTGGGCCGAGTTACGGCGTGGTGGTACCGCTGATCACAGCGGCGAACGGAACCTGCTTGCGGCTGAACACCCGCTGCCAGTTGGCAGCAGCGGCGTATTGGGTCGCGGTCGGGCTGAGGTTCTGAGCCTCGGAGCCCTTCCAGCTGAAGCCGGCAGGCTGGAGGATGTAAGTCTTCCGCTCCCACAGCACTTCGGCACCGCCGCCGTTACCGCCGCCGGGCTTACGCTCCAGTTCTACCGGAACCTTCGGCGTGCCTTCGCCGTAACCGAAAGCGCCCTGGCCGAAGAACACGGACAGGTACTTGCCAGCGCCGTACACCAGGGCGTCGTCCATGAAGACTGGTTTGCCGAGGTAGGTTGCCAGGATGATCTTGCCGTCGGAGTCACGCAGGTACTCGATGAGATCCTGCTTGACCATCTGGTTCATCACCACGGAGTGCACGCCGATCGCGCCGAACTGGTCAGCGGCATCGCCCGCGGTGAACGCAGCATCCTGGAAGGCGTTCGCGCTGATGGTCGCGCCCGCGTCGATGACCATGTCACCGCCGTTGTTGGCGATGTTCGACGCGATGATGCCGCGAGCCGCGCCCAAGGTGTAACGCTGCCACTGGCGGGTCCAGTAGGTGCCGAAGCGGTTGCGAATCTGCTGCTGTGGCTCGCTGTTTGCCAGCTCAGCAGTGAGGTCAGTCACGCCGTAGCCTTTGTTGAGGTACAAGACGCGGGCACGCATGCTGTCCTGGGTGACTTTGCCAACTTCGCCCTGGTCGTTCGGGTCGTCGTTGCTGATGTTCGGCGCTTCATCGGCGTTGAGATCCTGCCAGTAGCTGATCTCGGCGGTGCCCTGGCTGCCGGAGGCGATCGCGTCCAGCACAGGGGAGCGAGTCACGATGCCCGACTCGTATACAGCGGTCTTTTCCGGGCTGTTAACCGGCGCCAGGGAGGCGTAGTAGTCGCCGACGAAGATATCGGTCAGTTGGGTAGTTGCCATGGATTAGGTTCCTTTGGTGGCCTGGATTTTCTTGAAGAGCTCAGGGTTGTCACGGGCGATCGCGGCACGCTCGGTTTCCGTGTACTCACCCCACTTTTTCGTGGCCTTGCCACCGTTGTCGCCGGTCTGCCCGGCACCCTGAGCCCTTGGCCACAGGTGTGTTGCTGTTTCGCGCAGCGATTCCGCCCATTCGAGCGGCGACAGAGGGGTCTTCCCGTCCTTCCCGTAAACGACCTCGCCGTCACGGTCGGTGGCAATCGCCTCGCCGTCCTCACTGAGTTTGAAAGTGCCCCGGGCGCGCAGGATAATGTCCTCGGCGGCCTCGGGGAGCGCGCCGGCCTTTATGGCGGCGGCGCGGATTGAATCAGCAAGCACCTTGTCGCTGTACTTGGCGGCGAATTGTTCGGCCTTGTCGGCTCGGGCCTTCTCGGCTGCCAACTTGGTGTCGTAGTCGGTGCGCAGGCGCTCGGTACGGCGGGTGATGACCTCGTCCAGCTTGCCCTCGGCAATCAGCTTGGTCTCTTCATCCTGGCCAACCTTGGTCAGCAGCCCCTTCACTGCTGCAATGTCCAGGCCTTCGAACTGGGACTTGAAGCCGTCCAGCTCGGTTTTGGTGGTCCGGAGCGAGCCAAGCAGCTCGGTGTTTTTGTTCTTGAGGCCCAGGGTGGCCGCTTCCACCGCTTCGGCGATCGCGGATTTAACTGCTGGGTCTTCAAGATCAATCTGGTTTTCTACTGCCACTTGGTGCACCCCTTGGGTTTGATCGGCCCGCTTTGCGGGCATAAAAAAACCGCCCATTGGGCGGCTTGAGGTTAATTAATCACTCTTGAAACTTACGTCTCTGGATCACCGTATTCAAGGTGAAGTCCTGCGTCATATCTTGCTCGCGCCTCGCCATTCCTAGATGCCGCTCGCTCTGTTTCTTCAGTCTTCCTAGTATTTATAACGTAGCTCTTAGCTACCGATGAAAACTCTGGAGAGACCTCAACTGTTACATCCTTGCTAACCAGCCTAATTAGGATTTTTAGCTCTTGCTCAAAGAAATCCTCAAGCCGATCAAAGAACACCTTGTTCAACTTAAAATAGCCGTTACCTGGATGAATTTCACTTCGACGCATTTGATTTATGGGGTTTGCAACCCATTGCTCAATAAACTGAAGTAGGTCGTGCTTATTCAAAGCAAGGATATCAAGATATTCTCCCCTCTGAAGTTTTGTCGTTGCGCCACCTTTTGGGATTCGACTAAACGTCAACAGGTCGATCTTAGAACCATCTTTTTTGGATATCAGCTCAGCACCCAGAACACTCTCAGGAACAATCCCCTCTGAGACAACCCTAAGTAGCCATTCATCAGGCGTAAATTGATTGATTATTTTTACTCTTGGAAGTTCTTTTTGTTGCTGTCTATGAGACTGCCACAATGCAAAGGCAACTGCGGAGAAGGCACCTATAGCGGATGCCCAGTCTCCCAAACTCCCCCAGACCGGGACAAATGTGATTGTGGATTCAGGATTAAAATAGATACCTATAGTTAGGCCAAGAAGTCCGCAAACTATCCCTAACAAAATCCCTGCAACTGCTATCGCTACCCATTTGATTTCCATAAGGCCTCCATTCCGAAAAGCCACTTATACCAAATGGCCACCTTTTCAAGCTATGAAATTATCAATTGCAGTCCTCTCATTACCAAATAATCGGCAAACTGCGTCCTGCTCGGCGCGTATGGCGGCGGTCGCATACGCAGGCCTGGCGTATCTCGATTCAATCGAGTCCGCCGCCCGTTCGGCTCGGTACAGTGAGTCGGCTCTTCGATCTGGAGGCCCTGCTCGGAAGCGTATAGCTCGACCGCCAGCCTTACCTGCCCCCACTCAAGCTCAAAGGGCACGAATGTCTCCGACAGCGTCTGGTATTCGATCTTGCAGTCACGCCGGGGCCAGGCCATTGCCTGATCTGGATTGGCCTTTCGTCCCTTCCACTGGCGGCCATTGATATCAGCGGCGGCCCGCAGCAACAGCTCGAGCTGGCCAGCCTCAGCGTCAGGTATCCGGAACCCGTAGTAGTCGCGGTAAAAGGTCAGCTTCTCCAGTGGCACGAAGCTATTCGCGTCTGGCCTGCCCTTCCCGTCCTCAACGATGATCTGCATCGACTATCTCAACCTGGTGGAGCGCCAAGTGTAACGCCGGCTCGGGTGAACATGTCAGGCTCTGCGTCCTTCAGCTGCGCCAAGGTCAGCGGCTTGAACGATTTGTCGAGCTGCAGCTTGGCAAACTTCTCCGGCGTCAGCCCTCCATCGCGGAACAACTTGCCCCGGACCGGCCCGAGGGCATGATCCTGGAAGCTAGCCGGCTGCGTTGCCAGCCACTGGTAATAATTCAGGCCTGCGTCGACCTGGGCCCCGCCGTTATCTCCCACCGAGGCGCGTGTGGCGTCCTTGGCGAACATCTCCGAAAGCCTGGTGGTGGGCACCGTGGTTGACCGGCAGTTGATGTGCGCCGGCGGTAGCGGGCCTTTGCCCAGGTCGAATCGCATGCCATCCAGGCCCTTGCACTGCTGCGAGGTCTTGCGGTCGAGCGTCGACACCCAGCGATAGCCCAGCACCACATCGCTGTTGGCCTTCAGCGTTTCCATTCGTGCCGTGGTGGCCACATGCTGGATTGCTGTCTGCACCGCAGCGGCAGCGTTGCGGTTGCTCACCGCCAGGACGCCGTCCGTGAAGTTCTGCGCCGCGGTGCCGCGAATCGCCTGAATGATCTGGGCGTTGGTCTGGCCCTGGCCGAAGCCGAGCCGTATGGTGTTTGTGACGCGCATCGTCTCGGTGCGAGTCCAGCCGCTGACGAAGCTCTTCAGCAGCTTGCCACCGTCGATGCCCTTCACCTGCAGCGGATAGGAGAATACCGCCGCGCGGATCACTGTGTTGGTAGGCACCACTGCGTCGATGGAGAGCGCATTGCTCAGGCTGTTCGCCTCAAAGGTCGACTCATACAGCGCGATATCGACCAGATCGGCCTGCACTAGGTCGCCGTAGGCCTTGTATATGCCCAGCAGTTTGCCGTCCACGCGGGCCAGGAACTGCTCAAGGCGGTCCCGGCTATAGGTGGTCAGTTCCTTGCGGGTCAACTGCTCCCGTACCAACGTGTCGATCTGGCGCAAGTACTTTTCGAACTTCTTGACCTCGCCAGCCTTAAGCCGCTCCAGCATTACCGAGTGGCGCGTCGTCTGCTCTAGCAGCTGGCTGTCCGCCTGCATCAGGTTTGTCGTTGGCATCGTCTTTGTCCAAGTTGATGCCGGCCGACTCGCGCTCATCGCTGATCAGTTCGGCTTCTTCTTCGTATGGGCGCTCCGGCAGCTTGCCGGTGGTGAGGTACTGCCAGTAGGTGTCGGCGCTGATCGTGCCGGCCATCACGCCCTTGAGCAGCTCGGCGAGAACCTGGGCGTCGACCACTGGGGTCACGAACTCAGGATTCACCTTGAACGTGACCTGCTTGGGGTCGTAGCCCTTCCACTCGGCGGCGTACCGCAAGCCTTGCTCCACTGCCTCGGCCACGGTGATGACAATGCTGTGTAGCGTGGCGTGCTGATCGTTCTGGCGTGTTTTGCGTGCCTCTCCTGACTCGGTACCGGCCACGTCCATGACCTTGGCACCGGCTTCGAGCGCGGCGTTCTTCTGGTCATCCATGGCCTTGCGCACAGCTTCAATGCCCGCGCCCTGGAATTCCAAGTAGCCACATTCGCCATTCGGGCCTAAGTCCCACGCAGCAGATGGGCCGGTGACGCTCAACTCTACCGCCTCATCCAGCCCTGAGACCCACGGCTGCGGGTGACTGGTCTGGTGCAGCGAAGTGAAATAGTCAGCACTTAGCTGATAGGACTTCAGCGCCGCGCGCGCCATTGTTAACAGCGGCACCTCGTCGACTTCCGGTGAGTTGTCGGTCGAACCGCAGTAGATCACCGGCAGGTATGGCAGGCCTTTGACCAAACGGTTGTCGGTACCGGTGGTGCCCAGCGGCTTCTCGTCCTCGACCAGCTCCCCGCCTTCATTCCGCACCGCGGTGTAGCAAACGTCGCCGTCCATGAAGAACTCACGAAATACCGTGTCGCAGTCATGGCTATAACGATCACCGCCCTTCCTGCGGAACTCGCGAAACACCGAAAGTACCAGGTCCTGCCGACCGCCTTGATCAGCAGTGTCCCAGTTGATCGCGTTGCGAGTGGCATACGTAGAGAAGTACGGCTCGCCGCTCTCGTCGATGTTCACCACCAGCGGTACCCGGCCGTGGGAGATAGCCTGGCGCACCATGCGGAAGAACAGCTGTTTCAGGCCGAAGCCGTCGGCAGTGGCGTTGTCCTCCAGCCCTTTCAAGCCAAACGGTAGTTCGATCTCAGGGATCAGCCGGGAAACCAGGCCCATCATCGACCGCAGCGAGTCGCGCACCCAGTGTTCGTACTGGGCACGGTTCGTGTAGTTCTCGTAGAGGTACTTGTTGCCCGCACCGTCGAGCTTTTCAGCCTCAACCATGCCGCTTGGCTTGGGCAGGTTGCGCTCATTGCGCTTGACGGCACACTCACCCTCGAGCGCGTCGTCCATCATCTCCCACTCGGCGATATGCGCGTCGTAGTCGGGGTTTGTCGATTGCACTGGCATCAGGCCAAGCCTCCAATTCGGCGTGTTCCGCCTGTGCGTTTGCGCCTGCCCATCGAGACGGCGAAGTAGCGGAAGGCGTCCGCGCCGTGCGATGACCAGTCGTGAAGTGGTTTGTCTTTCCAGCAGCCGCGCTTGTCGTCCCACTCCTTTCGGTAGTTCTCCAGGCAGGAAATACCCAGTTCGCACTTGGACTCATCGAAGGCACAGGCCGGAAGGATCTCCCGCACCTGCTCAATGCCCTCGTCGATGCCGAGCTTTGGAACAACGCTGAACTTGAGGCTGTATTTTTGCCCGTCGATCTCGTAGCCCTCCCTGGCCAGCTCGCGCCGGGTCTTGCCGTCGCTGCCAAATTCACGGTTATCGATGTCGTGGGGCCCCCAGTGATCGCCATACGTGTATTTGCGATCCTTGAGCATCTTCATGTAGTGCCGCAGGCCTTCGCCGCTGTTCTCATAGAAGTCGATGACGTGGTATTCCTCGCCGACGATCCGGACGAACCAGATGGCCGTGGAGTCGCCGACACCGATATCCCATATCGTATGCACCGGCAGATGACTGTTGTCTGGTAGCGGGCCGATCCTCTGCGCGCCATACAGCTTGGTGAACTGCTTGGCGTAATAGGCGCCTTCGACCGACTGCTGAAAGGCTTCGGCGGGGATCGACGGGTATTCCCGCTTCATGTCGTCGCCGAGCGTCTTCTCCTTGGCCGCATACCAGGCGCGTTGGCCGTCGTTGGTGACGATCCCGTGCTTGGCGTGCAGTTCGTTGAAGTAGTCGGTCAGGCGCTGGGGCAGTACTACGTCGGTCGAATCAAGGCTGTAGGCCTTGTTGTTCCACCAGCTGAAGAAAAAGAACTTCCAGTCGAGCAGGCCCAGTGGCACACCAGCCAGTTGCTGGCGCTCTGCTGACTGACTGTAATCAAAGAAATACCCGGCCCGGCCCTCTGCCGTCGACTCGATGGTGACAAAACACTCAGCAGCGACAGCCTCGAAAGCACCGGTGACGATCTCCCGCGCCTTGTGCGGGAACTTGGCGCAGATCTTCCCGAACTCGGATACGTGCAGATACCGTAGAGTCCCGCCCCGGAAGGACGTGGACACGTAGAGCGATCCGCCCTTGCTGAACACAAGCTCACCAGCAGCATCGTTAGAAGCAGGGTTGGCAGCGCGTATTTCAGCAGGCAAGTTGTCGTAGGCATATTTGACCTTCTCCCGGAACAGGCGCTTCGCGTCGTTCAGGGTGTGAGCGATCAGGGCGCACTTGGCCGACTCGAACAGAGCGGCGTCCAGTTGGATGATGCAGCACTCGGTCGTGAAGCCGAGCTGCCGGGCTTTCAGGATGATGTTGCGGGTGTGCATCCCATCGAAGTATTCAATCTGCTCGTCCGTCATCCGGAAGCGGACTTTCTTGCCCTGCTTGTCGGTGATGAAGTAGAGATTGTTCAACCGCCAACGCTTATCCCGGAGCAGCTTCATGTGCTCGGGCTTCATGTCAGGCGTCCTTCGATAGTTCGTCCATCATCTTCGAGAGTTCGTCGGCTTCGTCCGTCTTCTCCTTCTCGTCCAGGCTGTATGCCTGACGCTCCAGAACCTGCAGGTTCTTCATTGCAGAGGAAAGCTGGAATAGTGTTTTGGAATTGCTGGGCAGAGAGACGGCGGCGAGCATTGAGGCGCGGCGCATACCATTGTTGTCTTCGGAGGTCTCGGCCTCGATGTCCTCTTCGATCTCTTCGCGGCGCCGGATGGTCGACAGCAGATCATCCATCAACAGGTTCGCAAGGTTTGTGGCCTTGCGAATGTCTCGCCTGTGGCTGCGAACCACCCGGGCTCCTTCCTCGGCGGCCTCTTCGATGATCTCAGCATCAAGTTCGCAGTTCGCGCCTTGGTCGTTGCGAACCTCTCCGCGAACCAGCTTGCTGCGAACCTCTTTACGCACCTGGTCAGAAAGGTCTCTCGCCCATCCTTGAACCTTGGCTTTCTTCCGGATTGCCGTGTCGCTCACGCCTTGGCGCTCAGCGATAGTCCTGATGGAAAGCGAACCAGCCCGGTAGGCGCGCTCGATCGCCTCCCAGTCGGGTTGCTTGGTTGTCATATCGTCTCTCTGATGCTTGAAATAGTGGCGCGTTGCCGGTATTGATGAGGATCAACCAAAGGAGAGCCACTGTGACTCAAACTTTTATCGATCTGAACACTTACAACAATCGTGTCAAAAGCGCTGAAGATAGACGAGCTATGGCGGTAGCAGCTGCCCTATCAGTCATCCACGCAAAGGCCTCTAACACCCCTGCCGACTGTAATATTTTGACGGACGAAATGAACAATCTCAGCGACTACGCCGATCAGATTCAGGAAGCGCTGAAAGTTAAGTGATGCACCAGTGCCGTATTAACCTGCGGCACGCCTAACCTTCCCCTCCATCCAGCAGCACATCAATCAGCTTCTGCTCGCCCAGGCGCATCGCACCGAGGCATTGCAGGTCGTCGCACTTAGGGCCGAGGCCGAACACCGTCACCTCTCCCTTGGCGCCGATTAGGGTCGAGGCGCCTGCAGTGCACTCTGGATGCTCACCTGCATCCAGGTCATCGGCGATCTTGCGCAGGTCTTGGCGGCGTCGCGCCAGTCCTCCCACTTGAACTCCAGCAATTTAACGGTCATTCAGGCCACCATGAATTTGTTGATCTACAAGCTGCGCGCCAGCATGATCTAACGTTCCGATCCGTAAAACGTGACCAGACTGCCTGGCACTACACCAGTCAAAGGATACTGACCTAATGAAGTCAATGCTCACCGCTGCAGCGCTAATATCTGCGACGACTCTTATGGCAGCCTGTCAGAGTGGGCCATACGCCCCGCCGGAGCCAAAAACTGAAGTACCGACTGCAAAAATGAGCGTTGGCAACTTCATTTCACCGAAAGCGTGTACGAGTGGCACAAATACTCTGAATGGCAAATTGATTGGAGCCAGCCTATGTATCCGATCGCAGAAATATGAAGTCTTCGGCGGTCCAGATATCACCCTGAGTTTCAATCGTGAGCTCGTTACGGTGCTTACCCCTGAGGAAGCGGTCAAAGGGTTCAGAGCTACAAAATACGGCGTCACTGCGTCATTCAAGTGCGAAGAAATCACGAAAAAAGACACCGATGATGGGCGTTCTTATCATTGCTCCTACGATGCAAGCAATCTTCCTTTGATTAGGGCTGATATCACATTTCCGTAGCCAAGCATGACACCCAACCTCGCGCCACGATTTGGCGCATTCGAAAACGTGGCGCGGATCAGCCGGATATAATCCGCCGACTTTGATTTTTTTCGAGACGTCGATCCCATGCACGGACGCTTGTATCTCTCCGCCTTACTTCTCGCTGGCACAGCAGTTGCTGCGGAGCCATCCCGCTACAGCTACGACGAAGCCCCAACTGACGGCTACATGTATGCCGTTAGGTATCAGCAGGCCAAACTGGCTTGTGAATCGCTGCCTGATGACCTTGAAGCTGACTATGCGAAAGCGATGCGCCTTACCAAAGAAGCCAGCCCCGAATTTGAGCAAACTTACGCCAAAGGCTCGACGGCTAATATTCGGTGGCGCAAACCAGCAACTCCCGAAGATCAGCAGCAGGAGTGCGAGCAAAGCCAACATGCACTGCGTGTGACGGTGAACCTTGCCAGACAGTGGTTTCCAGGGGGCTGGTAGGCCCTGCCATTACTTGCTCCGGCGCTCGATGCCGCCCGGCGCCTTATCACAGTGCAGACAGTGCTCGCAGTTCAGCGTCCGGCAAAGCCAGACCTTCACCCGCTGCCAGTACGTGACCATGAAGATGTGACGTGCACCGGCTAGGGCCAGGGCGACATGCAGCGTCAGGCCAGCAGTCGTCGGTCCAAAGAAGATGTTCTGGCTGCGCACCGACACAACGAAACCGGTGATGGCGATCGTGGTGTAGATCAGCTTGCCAAGAATGCCGTCCCTCACCTTACCGCTCAGTACGCACCAGGTGGCCCACAGCGCGATGAGGCCGCAGGCGATGGAGTTGATCAGTTCAAGATTCATGGTGGATTGCCTCCCCCGAACCGCTGGCGGATAAGCGCCCAGAGGTCAGCGGCTTTGATGGCTCGGTTGATTGCTGCCAGGAGCGAGCCGCCGAACGTGCCCAGCAAGAAACCGATGCCGGCGACGATCTTGGGCTCGGTGACATTCAGGTAGGCGCTGACCATGCTCGTCAGGTACAGAGAGCAGGCCACCCCAGTGACCAAGAACACCATCCAAGCGCGCCAGTCGGACAAGTCGTCCTTATGCCACCAGCTCGCAACGACAGCCCCAATGAGACCCGCAATCAACAATTCGAACCTGTCGATCTTGTCGAGCAGGCGCTGTAGATACTCCATGCGCTCGACTCCGTGGGGCATGAGAAATTGGCGGTAGGCCATGTAGAATCCCTTCGTCAACAATCCAAGGACAAGGGCATGAAAAAAACAATATCGCTAGCACTGCTGATCGTCTGCGCTCAAGCGGAGACATACGCTGCTGAGTTCTCAGCCGCAGACATCTGCAAAGCTGCCATCTCTGTAGAGATGGGCCGTCCCACAAAAACCATGAAAACTAAAAGCACTGAATCAACCCCTGAGATCTCCTACCGTCGACCGGATGGAGATTCTTTTCGCTACCGATGCCAGGTGACTGAAGATCAAGTGGTCTGGTCTGCATTCATGGATGACACTCGTGAATGGGGACGCTGGAGAAATCGATATGCAGATGGAGATGCGGCTACAACTTACTCAACATCTAATGGAGTACTGAAGATTCTCAACGACCAAGCTGGCGAACAGACCTTCAAAAAGAAGGATTTCTGAGGCCCTGAATAGGTCCCTCATCAGCGTGACAAGTCAGAGGCTCTGAGGGCTTGGGGAAACTTGGGCAATAAAAGCCCCGCACAGTGGCGAGGCTCTGAGAATGTCTGTGATCCGCTTGATCCTTCGCTTAACCTTGCTGACTCTCACACCATGCAAGCTAAGGAAGGTTCACCGGATGCCGAACGATACCCTCATAACGATCATAACCACCACCGCGGTGACGATCATCGCGACAGTCATCGCCAACCAACTCAGCAAATCCGCTGCAATCGAGCGAATCAGCCAGTTGACTGGAAACATGACCGCGAACGTAGCTAAGTTCATGGCGAGGTTTGGGGTCAGTATTGGATTCATATTTTGGACCCTATGGATCTGGGCTTCATTCGGGTTCAGCACTAAGCCGATAGAGCGTACCGAGGTTCTACAGCTGCTGTACTTCACGCTGCTAGGGTCTTGGTTTATACAAGACCTGCTGCGAGAGCTCTCACCATCATCAAGAAGAAAGAGACTGGCGTAACCGTCTACAACTAAAAAACCCGGCGCTTGGCCGGGTTTAAGGTTTCGTGTGCGTTTCGCGTTACTTGTGCACTATGGGAAAACTACCCGAAAAACCCCACCATGTCAACATATTACGCTGCACTTTCTTCTTTTTCCGCGTAAATCACCTGCCAAATAGGTTGTTGCGCCTGATCATCCACTTCTTTGATGGCTGTTCGCAGGAAGTCCCAAACATCCTTCCAGTCCCTATCCCAGTGCTTGGGCTCGATGTGCACGCCATAGATCTTGAGCATTCCCTCTGCTACCCGAGCCGGCCCCCATTGAGCCCCGCCATGCGCCTCCAGCTTGTAGGACTGCAATGCCATAGTGATCATGCAGTGCGCCTTCGCGGCCTTGGCATCGCTCAGCGCGGACAGATCCACGTCGCCCCATATCAGCTTCTCGGCGTTCAGTACGTGAAGCATGGTCATGCATGGGTGGTAAAGGTAGTGACCGAACTGCTGCACCTGGAATGGAAGCGTTTCGATGGCGCGTAGGACTTTGCCGATGGTGGCCAGGTGTGCGGCGCGGGCCGTGGAGTTGCCAGCGGACGTGCGCCGGGTTTCGCTGATGCTGATCCGCTGCCCAGGCACGGAGAAGCGCCCGGCCTCCTCCCCTTTCTCGCTGCCCATGGCTGGGAACTGGGCGTCACGCTTGCCGATGCGTCCGCCAGTCTTCACTGGTGCCGACTCTGCCCGGTCGATTGCCACAGCGCTGATCGACGCGTTCGATTCGTGTTGTGCTTCGGTCCATACCTGTCTTGCGTTGATCAGTTTCATGCTGCGAGCCCCTTCTTCAGTTCTTTGGTCATTGCGCGATATTTGGCCTTGATGGCCTTGATCTCTTCGACGGTGTACTTGCGCGCCTCATGTGGCCCTTCGATCCATGCAACCTTCTCGGCACCGATACGCAATACCAGTCGGATGCGGTACTCGACGGCGTTGCCGGATAGGTTGCGATTGCACTTCACACACTGCCGGTGGATGTTCAGTGGCTCGAAGCGAAGCTCAGGACAGGCGCCCACGGATCGGTAATGCCCAGCGTCCCACCGGCTGCCGGTCATGAGGTTGTTATCGTTCGGCGTCGAGTCGCAGCTGATGCATGGCAGGTGCACGTCACGCAGGCGCACATACTCGTTCACCGCGGTCTGTGCTTCGCGCAGGTGGTCAGCCCTGCTCTTCAGCTTCTCCTTACGGACTTTGATCTCTCGGCGATTAACCTGGGCCAGCGACTTACGGGCCTTCGCCTGGTTCACGTCCTTGATGGCCAGGCCGCACTTCGGGCTACATACGGCTTGGCCTAGGCGCTGCGGCGGGAAGCTGATGCCGCATGCGGGGTTCTTGCACTTCTTCGGTTTGGGTTGCTTGGCGATCATGCAGCCTCCTTGCTGAGCAGATCATTGAAAACCACACCCTGGCCTGTGAAATAGGCGGCGATGCGGTCGGTGTAAGCGACGCCCTGGGCGCGGTTGAACAGGCTGGTCACCGGGAAGCCATCAGGGCCAAACAGATGGCACTCGCCCATCATGTCCAGCTTCGCTTCGTATGGCAGATGACGCATCACCCGGTACCACTCGGCCTGGAACCCAGCGTCCTCGTTCAGCAGGATCTGCACGCCGAAGTGAAGCTTGCAGTACCGACGCGCGTCCGCGGCGTCGCCGATCTGGGTCATCTCGGCGATGCGCTTGTACATCCCGAACCACAGCCGGTTCTGGTCGAGTGTCCGGTCCTTGCCAGGGCGCAGGGAGACCACCACAAACTTCTTGTCCCGGTACATGGTGGTCAGGCATGTGATGGCCTCAGTGAGCTTGGCCTGGCAGTTGACGCTGATCTTGTCGGTCATTGCACCGCCCTCTTCTCTTCCAGCTCTCGGGTCTGCTTGATGAGGAGCGCCCGGCGGTCTGCCAACTCATTGGCCGCCTCAATCCGGATCTCGTCTTTTTTCTCAGCGCTGGCTGCACGCATCTCCAGCATCGATGACTTCACGAGCTCAAGCTTTTCGCGAAGAGCCGGCGCTGGCCGCGTAACGGTGCCAGTAAGCAAACCCGCAATCGCGCGGCCATCTTCCGTGACGGGCTCGATACTCAGGTCCGCCAGGTGCTTCTGGGCGTGCTCGCGAGGGATGCGCTTCAGCTCCATGGCCTTGGTGACAGCCTGGATTCGGCGGTTGGCGTCAAAGCCGACCGAAACGTGCCAGTTGACGGCCTTCGCATCCTCGCGGGCCTGGCTCACGAAACGCTGGTAGGCGTCGATGAACGCCATGCGCGCACCGATTTTGTCGCCGCCATCCAGGATGGGTTTCGCGGCAGCCAGTGCCAGTTGGATCTCGTCGGTCAGCACCACGGTTTCATATTCGTCGTTGGTGGTCATTGCAATCGCCCAAGCCTCGTCCTTCCCAGGGCGGCCGTCGTAGGTCTGGACACGCTGCAGGATGTCGGCCATAGCCAGCTTGCCCTTCACTTCGAAGCGGCAGGACTTCAATGCGGCTTTGACAACGGGTACCTGGTAGGCGCAGAGGTCTTCGGCCATCATCGCGGCAGTGCCTGGGTTCATTTCCTGACCCATGGCCTCGGCGGTTGCGCAGATGGCGGCGGCCAGACCTGCAACCTGCTGGTCGTTCATTTCAGAGGTATTCATTGCGTTCACCTGATTGGCGTTTGGCCAGGACCATCTGGGCGGCCTGCTCGGCTGCGGAGTGGTTCGCCTCGGTCCGTTCCATCTGGCGTGCGGTCGTCCCGTTAATGCGCTGCCCGGTCACCCACTGGGTGTGATAGCTCTCGGCGTTGGCCAGCAGTTCGTTGAGGCTATGGCACTTGCGCAGCACAGCGGCGTCGCTGGTTTTCAGGAAGTGGGCGGCCACGTGGTGAGCGACGTCGGCACCGAGGCGGTCGACCAGTTGCCCGAGCTGGCCGCCTACCTTGGCATTCCACACCGGCCACGCGCCGTAGCGTTTGCGGTAAGCCATGGCGTAGTTAGCCCAGACCTTGAAGGTTTTGCAGGTCTGGTCTTTGGGGCCAGGCATGTCAGCGGGGATCTCGACCCTTGGGGTATCGGTGCGATCAACCACCAGCACCAAGCCGCGGGACTGAGCCGGCTTGCCGGTGGCGTCCTGCAAGCCCTGACTGGTGTCCTGACTGGTGTCCTGATTGGTACCCTGATGATTGGTATCCTGATTTGTCGGAGATTTATCCGACCCTTGCTCGGATTTTTTTCCGACCTTGCTCGGAAATTTATCCGAGGTAGATCGGATTTTTTTCCGACCTTTGTTTTTGGGTGGGGTCGGATATTTTTCCGACCCATCAAGCTTCTGGTTCCACTCGACGGCCTTCTCGGTGAGGCGAAAAAGCGTGATGTTTGAAGTGCTGGAAAGCTCAATCAAACCGGCCTCTTCCAGGGCCTTCAGCATGCGGTAAGCGGTGTCCGGCTTATCGGTAAGCAATGGCAGCTCTTCGATGATCTTGGCCTTGCTCAGCGCGAAGAAGATCCCGTCATCAGTCTTGATTGGCTTGGTCCAACTCGGGCAGCCGTAGACGAAGGCGAACAGCAGGGCCTGCTGAGAATTCAGCCCCCACTCCAGCGCCTTCACCTGGTTAATCGTGACGGTGTATTGCATGTCAGGCCTTCCCGACCTTAGCGGCTAATTCAAGGAAGCGATCCACGTACCAGTGAGGCTGCGTCTCGCGGGGGCATTGAGGGCTGGTGAGGTTCTTGCCGTAGGCCATGCCTTTCTCGGTCACACACCAGTAGTCGACCATCTCCTGCTTGGAGTTTTTGCGCTGCAGGACCTTGAGGAAGCCGTGGGCCTCAAGTGCAAGGTTGAAAGCGCGCGCGGTGCTGGCGATGGCGTGTTCTTTGATAAGGGCGGTGATTGCCTTGGTCGGCATCGAAGAACCACCAGCGGCGTCCGGGGCGGCGTCTACGGCATAGCCTGGGAGGAACTTGGCATCTAAGCCGTTGTTGGCGGCGATCTTGGCCAGCATCAGCATCTTGCTGGAGTTCGCAGGCTTCAGCAGGCGGTCGAAGCACTCCAGAATGGCAAGCTCACCGATGATCTTTGGATTGCTTGGCAGTGCGCGGGCGCGCTCACGATCCTCAAGCGCCGTCATGCGATCGAAGACCAATGCCTGAAGCTCATAGCTGTACGACATGGCGATCAGGCAGGCTTCACGCTTGGGGAACACAAAGCACTTTTGTACGCGGCTACGGGCGTCAAGGTAATCGGCTGAAAATTTAGCCGATTGATCGGCGCCGAGAACACGCGGCACTTTGGCGATCAGGTTCTTGTGAGTCAGGGTCGGCTCGCCCTTCTTGCGCTTGGAGTTGATGAAGTCCACCAGCTCAAGACTGGACATGGAAACACCGCGCGCCACGTTTTCAGATTGCGAAAAACGTGGCGCGATATTGTTGGGGGTATTGATCGATTCAGTGTGTTGGCGCATGATTCGCTCCAGTTGTTTACTGCTGTAGAAAAAGCCGACCTTGACCGTCGGCTTTTTTGTGCCCGGAATTCAGGCGGCTTTTACCGATTCATCCATCACGTCCAAGGTTTCCCGAATGTGGCCGATCTCGCGGCGGATGGTCGATTTGTCGAACTGGCACACGTGGCCATCTTTCAACGCTTCGTGCACCGCGATGGTCAGATCGGCAAACTCTTTGCTGACACTGATCATGGATTTGGTGAGTTCTTGCGGCTTCGGGGCGGTCTTCGCTACCAGGTCAAAACCAAACTCCCCGGCAAGCGTGATCAGCGGGCGCATGTCCCCGGTGTGCAGCAAGATCCCGAACAGATGCTCCACGGTCAGGTGGTGAGCCTCGTTGTCCGGGTTCGCGCGCTGAAGCAGGCCTACGTGCGGAACACCCATCTTTGCGGCCAGGGACTTGGGCTCGTTGCCCTTCACTGCTGCCTGACATGCATCCAAAAAGTCTTCCATTCGTAAAACCTCAAATTTGTTTCCGTGGCGCCCTGCTGGTGCAGAGGCGATCATTTGCTCAATGGGGCGGTGGAGATGGATGTCAGGCAGCGGATCTGGCGCGCTTCTGTGGCATGCACAGCTCGCGAGCAGTAATCTTCCCACCGGTCAGCTCTTCAGCCCTGAAAGCCTTTTCGGCGCGCATCGGGTGAATCCCGGCAACCCAGTACGAAACTGCTGCTTGGGAAACGTCGAGCGCTAAAGCGGTTTTGGTTTGCCCGCCGAAGAAGTCGACGAGCTTTTCGATAGGGGTCATATGAGAGCCCTCCTGATAAGCCTGCTTATATCCTAAGTAGAAGCAAGCTTATTTGCAAGCCAATAAGGGAACTTATAAATTCATGTGCATGAGCACACTTGCAGAACGTCTAAAAGAAGCGCGGAAACACGCGAAGCTGACCCAGGCAAAACTGGCGACGGTTTCCGGTGTTGAGCAGCCCCTGATCTCCCAGCTGGAGACAGGCAAGAACCTTCAAAGCGCACACCTTCCAAAATTCGCCCACATATGCGGCGTGAGTGCTATTTGGCTGTCGGACGATATTGGCCCCATGGTCATTGACTCAAAAAAGGAAGAGTCGAACGTATCGCTGGCTGCCCAGAATCCTCAGAGCTTCCGCTATCCGGTGATTAGCTGGGTGTCTGCGGGCGCTTGGTCTGAAGCGGTGGAGCCCTACCCGGCTGGAATCTCGGACACCTACGAGTTTTCGGAGTACGACTCCAAAGGCCCTGCGTTCTGGCTGAGAGTTAAAGGTGACTCGATGACGGCGCCCGCTGGCCAGAGCATCACCGAGGGCACGCTGATCCTGGTGGACACTGAGGCTGAAGTTGCACCAGGTAAGCTGGTGGTGGCCAAGCTGCCGGACAGTAACGAAGCCACATTCAAGAAACTGGTCAGCGACGGCGGCCGGCTGTTCCTGAAACCGCTGAACCCGAGCTATCCAATCGAGGCGGTGGACGAGAGCTGCAGGATCGTGGGCGTGGTTGTGCAGGCCTTACAGAAGTTTTATTGATCGGCTCCATTGCATAGACAAGCTGGTGATTGTAGAAAAATGAGCTGGCGGTAGGTTTTTAACCTACGTATCAGAAGCAACAGCTTGACCAAAGGGACGCAAGAATGAAAAACGATATCGACCTAAATGATGCGGACTCGCGCATCGAGATTGTTCAGGCGCTCATCACGATGGGATCAGTGGTTTCGTCTCAGAACGCACTGTTTCTTTCTATTACTGAAACACTTGTGCCCATGAGCGCGTTCAAGGATGAGGTTGTCCGCAAGGAGTATTTTTCGGCCATGAGGAAAATGCTGGCGGACGCTGCCTCATTCAATGAGCAAATCCAGAAAATCACACAGAGGCTTAAAACCGACTTGATTGAAGAGGCTCCCGATGCATGATGAGCGCTCTCGCCTGGAGTTATCGTACGCCAAAGTCGTCAGGCTTGCGTGCGACCAGATGGAACAGCTCGACGAGCTTCGGCTTGCCCTTGCTGAAACGGAAGCTCGCGCTAACAAATCAATTGATTTGGGTCGAAATGAAAGCATAGACGCTCCTAATGGGCGCGACCATAATACTGATATGACTGAATTTAGCCGTGACGAACTCAAAGCCCATCTTGAGAGCCAAGATCTCAAGGTGGATGCGCGCTTGAAAAGTTTTGAGCAGACCGTTAAGGATGCGATGGGTGAAATCCGCTTGGAGATTTCAAATATCGGTGGTGATCTGAAAGCCGTTGAAAGAGACCTCTCGCACCTTAAGGATATGCGATCAACTGTGAAAAACACGGGCCTTGGCGTAATCCTTGCGGTCGTGGCAAGTGCGCTTACGATCTATTTTGGTGTGCAGAGTAGCAACTCCAGCTTGGTTTCTAGCACTATTTCCGGGTTCGGAGTTGGGAAGGATGTGGCCACAGCCCAAGCATCAATGGCCCAGCAAACCAAAGATGTACAGGACTTGTTGAAGCAAGTTCAGGACCAGCAAAAAATGATTCAAAAGGCGCTTGAGACACCAGAGACGCCTCCAAAATCTCCGTAAAAACCATTTGCAGCCTGGCCTGGCACCCGGCTTCCTTTATCCTCCCTACACTGCCTGCCAATGGCAGCCATATGCCACTATTGGTAAGTGGGGAAGAATTACCGGAGGGATCCAATGAAAGGGTTTGGAGCGTTTGCGCTAATCGTTGGCGTGTGCTGGCTGGTCTTCGCGCTGAGCATGGATGTGTCGGTACCGACCGGCGCCGGCGGCCGAGTGAACAACATGGGGCTGATGGCTGACCGACAGATCCATACGATTGTCGGCGGCATGATCGCACTCGCTGGCCTGCTTATGCTTTTGCTGGGCGGCAAAGGCTCCCCTACTGCCGCCCAGGTAGAGAAAGATACTCGCCCCTGCCCTATGTGTGCCGAGAGCATTAAGACTGCTGCGATCAAGTGCAAGCACTGCGGAGCGGACGTTGAGCCTGCCGCAGCACCACGGCTGAAAAACGGCTGGGTCGCCTCGACTACCTGCCGGGACGAGGAAGAGCAGCAAAGCACCATTGAAGCTATTACCGGAACCGGGCTTCCGGTTGTTTCGATGATCGGCCTGGCTGTAGGTGCCGGCCCATTTGCAACGAAGGAAGAGGCCAAGCAAGCCCTTGTGACGATGCGCGACGGACCCAGGCTATTCAGCGAGATCGTTTATAGGGACTCGGTGAGCGGCAAATACCCACCGATCAGCGATTGACACCAACAGGCTACCAGAGCCCGCTTTTGCGGGCTTTTTATTGCGTGGGGGAAAGTCACCCTTAGACCATTTATGCATAAATGCATTATGGATCCAAATGCAGCTTGCCAATATCGCACGCCATCAATACTGTACATTTATCCAGTGATAACCAGGAGAGTCGCATGCAAAGTCCAGCGTTTACCACCTCGAAACCGCCATCCTCGTACGAGGCGGCCGGCCGTCGCCTACAAGCCCTGATTGCCTCTCCAGGCGTTCAGAAGTACCAGGCGGTGACCGTGTGTAGGCTGGAGCATGAAGCGCCCGAAGACTGGCAACGCCTTCTGGATGAGATCAGCGAAACGGCCGGCGTCAGAGTCGAGACCCTGGAAGGAGAAACAGTCAGGATCGGCTGGCGAGAATACTGCGACGCATAAGTGAGCCCGCCACTGAGCGGGCTTTTTATCGCCCTCGATAAAATATATAAGCCTGCTTATTGACGGATAAAATAAGCAGCCTTATATTTACTCCATCTGGTCACCCAACAGAGACTCGCCAGGGCCTCAGGGCCTGAACCGTTCTTTAGTCGCACCGCTTCACCCTTGCCGGATCACCACCGGCCCAGATTCAAAGGCAGCGATGAACCGGCCTAAACGGTTCAGAGGGTTGGCAACTGACCCGGGCGTGCAGCGTAAAGCGCCAAGAACAGTTATCCAGCGGGAGAACAAGCCGAAAGGCCCGCGGCTGGAAGAACAATTTGGAATGGGCCAGTGACCGACGCCAGTAGCGGGTCACGGCCAGCTGCAAAAGATTTGAATTAGCGATCCCAATTGCCTCGGCTGGGAACGCCGGACCTCATGCACCCTGCCCCAATCAGCCAGGGCATTCAGAGCTGTAGCGTGCATGTTGTAAGGACCTGTGATCCACGGCGAACAAATGCTGTTTGACGCTGTGAGTAGGAAGCTCGAAGCCCACACCGAAGACGACCGGCCAGCCCTGCAATCAGCAGCGGGCAACTAGCCAACACCGCTGACGCAACAAACCCAGGCCGTCGCCAGTAGCGGGCCTGGGCCCCCTTTCCGCACCTTTATTACGTCAGCACTCCTCCCCCGCGCCCATCGGTAACCAGCGGGAGGCATGAGTGTTGACGAATACAGGTGAACAACCCGCCACCTTGGAGGTGACCATGCACCACAGCATCCAATCACGCCTCGACATCGTCGATGGCTTGCGTCAGCGCTCCCGTATCGCCACTGCCGACTTCTACCGGCTGATTGGGCGGCCTGAGCCCGTGGTCCACTTCAGGATGACGGTGAAGCCGGCGGGACGCGACTTCTTCCATGTGGTTGATACCCGGACCGACAAAGTGATGGGGTTCCGTCGCGATCACAACGAAGCCTGCGCCCTCGCCCGGAGCCTGGAGACTCGCCATGCCAACCAGCTACGCGGATAGCGCCCAGGCCAGGGAATCCGACAGGCGCTGGGATTTACCGAGCTTCGGGAAAAAACAGCACGTCGACCTGTTCCATGAATACACGGCGGTCGACCTGGCGGAACGCAAAGCTCGACAACTGAAAGAGCGCGCAAACCTAAAGATGCGCATTGGCGCAGCCATGGCGCAGATGGAGTTGATCTGCCCGCCAGTAAGAGGTGTTGAATGAACACCGCCCAACGAGACCACCAAAACGCCGTCAGCTGGATCGAGGCAGAGATCGAAAACATGATCCGCAACCTTGGCCAACCCAACGCCAGTTCGGCAGCGACATCCTGCGTCACCTTGGCCTTCATGCTGCGGGCCATTGACGAGGCCGAACATCGTTACTTCCGGGCACGCATCGACAAGATTTACGCCAACTACAACGCTTCTATCGTTTCCGCCGCTTAACGGCGCCCACCACCACAAATACTTTATATGCTGCGCCAGGCGCGGCGAGGGATCGTCATGTCCACAAATCCTAAAAAAACATCCGCACAAGAATCGCTCGAAATGAGCGAAGCCGAAGATGCGCAAAAGGCTTTATCCCCTTCGGCGGCGGTTACCGACATCGCTGAATATCGGCCGCACGAAGAACAAATCGTTCGCCTGGAAACAACCTACGCGAAGCTGGTCGTTGACTGCTCGACGAGCGAAGGATTGGCAAGTGCGAAGGAAGTTCGCGTCGATATCCGCGATGTGCGCTACGCCCTGGATAAGACCACCAAAACCGCATTGGTGCCATATCAGCAAAAGGTCAAAGAAGCTCAGGCTCGCGTCAATCAGGTCAAGGAGTTCGGTGAAACGCTCAAGAGTCGCGTGCTGGCAATTGAGGAGCCTATCGATGAAGCGATCAAGGCCGAAGAAAAGCGCATTGCTGACGCCAAGGCAGAGCGCGAGCGTGTCGAGGCTGAGCGTGTCGAAGCAATCCGGGCCAAGATTACCCGCTTCAGCTCTGTCGCTGCCGCATACGCAAGCCGCAGCGCTGCCGACGTCGCCGGAATTCTGCAAGGCGTTAAGGAGTCGGTGATCCTGCCCGAAGAATATGGCGAATTTGAAGCTGAAGGCACAATCGCTCGCGATAACGCAATTGAGCAACTGGAAGCGCTACACAAGGCTGCCATTGATCGAGAAGAAGCTACTGCCAAGTTGCTGGCTCAGCAGAAAGAGTTGGACGAGCTGCGCGAGAAGCAACGCATCGCTGATGCGGAGGCTGAAGTACTGCGTAAGCAGCGCGCCGAGGAAGATCGTCTGCGCTTGAAAAGGCAGCAGGACGAGTTGGACCAGCAACGCCGCGCTATGGAAGCACAACAACGAGAGCAGCGAGAACGTGACGCGCAGTATCAGCGTGACCAAGAAGAGCTCGCCCGCCTGCGTGCACAAGCCGCTGCTCCTGCACCAGTTGAAGCCACCTCAGCCGTAGTGATCGAAGAGAAGGCCGAGAGCGCACCTCTTGTCGTACAGGCTCCAGCAACCGAAGCCATTAACGCTGACACGACTACGCCGCCTGCTGTCGACATTGTTGAAGTTGTAGCCCTGGGCTTCGACGTGGATCTCGACACTGCTCGCGCCTGGCTTCGCGCCACCAGCTTCTAACCACCCTTTCCATCTAAGGGCCAACACACCTCGTGCTGGTCACGGAGAGCGCTATGACCGATACAGACACTCAAGCACAAACAGGCCTCGCGGCCTATCACGATCCTTCGCACAACGCCGCTGCGCTCATTCTTGACCCAGGCACAATGCGTTCAATGAGCGACCTCGCGCTGATGATGTCGAAGGGCGTAACCACCGTTCCAAAACATCTAAAGGGTAACCAGGCCGACTGCATGGCGGTGGTGCTTCAAGCGATGCAGTGGCAGATGAACCCCTTCGCCGTGGCGCAGAAGACATTCATCGTCAATGGCGGCGCATTGAGCTACGAGGCGCAGCTGGTAAACGCTGTGATTACCGCCAAGGCGCCAGTCAAAGGAAGGCTGAACTTTGAATGGTTCGGTGCCTGGGAAAACGTCATCGGGAAAATGCGTGAGGTCACCAGTAAATCCAAGAAAGACGAGGACACTGGTGAATTTAAAAAATACCGCGTTCCAGCCTGGAGCTTTGACGACGAAAAAGGGCTGGGCATCAAGGTTTGGGCTACGTTCCGTGGAGAAGACGAGCCGCGCACCTTGGAACTTCTACTGACTCAAGTCCGCACCCGCAACTCGACGCTTTGGGCGGAAGACCCAAAACAGCAAATCGCGTATCTGGTTACCAAGAAATGGGCGCGCCTCTTCTGCCCTGACGTGATTCTTGGCGTTTACACTCCCGACGAATTTGAAGATTCGTATGGCGGCGAGATCGACATCACTCCTGCCAAACAGACCGCGAACGCCACAGCAGCTGCCGGTGTGTCATTTGGCCCGAAATCCCCCTCGCCAGAAATCGACGGAGTATTCGCGGATCTGCTGTCCGTTGCGAAGCGCCAGGACATCGACGCCTACGCAGCAGCCTGGGCAGGCCTCAAGCCGAAGCAGCGCGCAGCAATCGGCCTGGAATGCCATGAAGCACTCAAGAGCATGGCGGCGACCGTCGATGCTGACTTCATGGACATGACCAGCACCAACGGCGACCAGTCCCACACAGAGGAGGCGGCGTAGTGAGAACTGAGCTTCAGGGCACAGAGAAGTGGCACGCGGACCGATCTGGCCGTGTGACAGCCAGCCGCTTCAAAGATGTGATGGCCTGGGGTAAACCTGACAAAGGTGGCAAGCGCGAACCCATGGGTGCCCGCACCTCGTATATGCGTGAGCTGTGCTTTGAGCGGCTGGCAAAGAAGTCAAAGCACAACGTCAGTAGCGCGTCCATGAAGTGGGGGCACACCGAGGAGCAAAAAGCCCAGGACGCCTACGAGATGCTAACCGGCAACATCGTCCTACCCTCGGAGTTCATCGTTCACCCCAAGTACGACTGGTTGGGCTGCTCACCTGACGGCCTAATCAACGACGACGGTGGCACCGAATCGAAGTGCCCTTTCAACGAAGCGATACACGTCAGGACTTGGCTTGAAGGCATGCCCGAGGAACACATGCCGCAAGTCCAAGGCTGCATGTTCGTGACGGGCCGTAAGTGGTGGGACTTCCTGTCATTCGATTCTCGCCAGGATGAAGAGTGCCAGCTCTACATCGAGACGATTTACCGCGACGAAGACTACATCGCAAACCTTCACAAAGAGCTGGTCCAGTTCAACTTGGAACTGAATCGCATGGTTGACGAAGTAGCAGACAAAGCTAGGGCACAAGCCCATCGTTTAGGAGCCTGATCATGATCAGCAACAACCTCAATCTGGTCGAACAGCAACGTCAGTACGCCGACTCTATATCGGAGCGCACCGCGCAGTTCCTGGCCGCCGGCGGGACGATCTACCAAGGCGAAAGCCCGGAGATCAACCCGCAACCGCCGAAGCGCTCCACCAAGATCGATCCCGAAACCATCCTCAAGCGCCGCAAGCCGCCGATCTCAAGGGCTGAGCGTAACGCACTCCGCAAACTTGCGGAGGCGTTATGAGCAAGCGCAAGCCACATAACCTGCAGGCACGAATCGCCCGGTCGTGCCGCTCGCTGGTGGCATCCAACCACGTAGCAGTGGTCAACATCGACCCCAGCGGCCGCCAGGGCATGATCAATTACAAGTCGCTGAAGAACATCGCGCCGGGGAAGATTGGCCAGGCCGTATGCAGTATCCCCCACAGGTGGACGATCTACCTCAGCGCCTTGTGTATCGATGCCCGAGGCGATCGCTACAGCAAGTCGGTGGAAGTCGCGCCGGATGGCAACTACCTCTCCGACCACTTGGAAGACGTCATCGAGCATTGCTACAAGAAGCTCCGCGACGAAGCCAATCAGGGCCAGATGGTGGCCTCGGGCTGGATCGCCATACCTGAAGCGATATCGCTGGACGAGGCGCACGCCGCGCGGATCTTCGAAGCGGTCGGCGCCTGGCACCAGGTGAAGGTCGATTCATGCGCCGCATAGCCCGCACCCAGCAACGCAAACGTCAAACCTGGCTCGCACTGCCGACCAGCGGAATAGAAGAGGTAGGGCATGGCCAAATCAGTACAAGAACGATCAGCCAAAGCAGCGCAGAAGCGGCTGGCGGTCGCCGAGAAGGAATTGCGGCACAAGGTCAGACCGGGTATCGAGCAAGCCATGGAGCGGCTCTGCGCCAGAGGCAAGACGCCGATCATCAGCGAAGTTCTGCAGATCGCCATCATGAAGATGGACTTGATGGGCGACAACGAGCTGATCGACTTCTTGCGTTATCCGCGCCACGAAATCGTTATTAGCGAAAACGTGGTGCGAGCGTTTCGGAATAAGAGCCTGGCTGAGCTGAGGCGCGATCCAGGAGACTAAGTAATCAGTCCAAGGCTAGACCGCTAAACCTGAAGTCTGGAAAATTTTAAGAGCTTCCGGATTCTCCCCAAATGCTTCCGGTTTCATTTTAGTGACATCAGTCACATCAAAAAGAAGGCTGACATCTAAATTATCAAACACTGCAAACTCATTAGCATACATCTGGAATTTCTCGCCGTACGGCATAAGGCAGTTATAGAACAAGATAACTAGCTCGTAATCGGAGATAAACGACCTAGCAACGCTGGACAACCATTTCTTATCAACGTGCTCGCTCTTAGATACAAATTTGAATAAGCTATATAAACTTCTGAAATAGATACTCAAGTCACCTCTATGCTTCGCCCAAAGCTCGCGATACGCCCCTTCCAAGCTCTCTTGTCCATTTACATATATGGGCCTCTTGCTCTCGTTTACCATGACGTCGAACCAAGATTTGAAGCAGTCGCGCCCCTGAGTAACCACTTGAATGCTCGTATTTGAAATGGGCTGAAATTTTGTTTTTTGCAAATCAAACCCCGCAACAACAGACTGCTGGAGCTTCAACATATTATAAAATTGAGCCTCCACTTGTTGACGAGATATCTCAGCCTGACTATCAGAAAGATCTTTTCTTTGTAGCAACAAAGTAATCATGAAGCCGGAAAACGCCAAACCAGAAAACAGAGCATTAAGCGCACCGAATGCATCACCAAAAGTGCCAGACCGAACCCCCACTAAATTTCCAGCAGGATCAACCTCTGCTCCATAGCCATAATATAAAAAAGCGTAATAAGCCGCGTACACGCCAATGACAAAAAACACAGCCAACAACGCTAAAACGAAAGGTTTTAGTGATGGTTTTTTATCGCTCATAATCGCGTTATCCCTCTAGTAGGCTTTTTGTCGAGTGCCCGTAATACCCCAACCCAAACCAAATTGCCACCACCGGCCACCGGAGGGCGGCGCCTGACTGGAGATAGTCCATGAGCAACTACATGTACAAGACCACCGACCCTGCCGTGGTTGCGGCGGTCATCGCCTGGGAAACCAAGCGCAAAGAGTGGGACGCCCAGCGCGCCAAACTTGGCCAGGTGTTCGGGGGGGCGGCCTCGCCGATGCGGTCAGGTAATCGAAGCTACGTCGGCGGCGTGAAGATCAGTGATAGCCGCGAACTAGACGTGCACTGGTGCCGCCCCGACCAGTACGACTACCGCGCCCTGCGTTCAAGCGCCAAGCCGGCGAAAGGAACACCAAAGGAAGCGCGCGCCGTCCAGGTCGTCGAGCATGAGCGCCTTTCGGCACTGTGGAAGGAGCATTGCCCCGCCAGTATCGACATGGACGAGGCATGGGAGGCGATCGGCCTGAACCCCGGCGCGCTGTGGATGTGCGGCGGCGTGTTCTTCGAGTTGGACGGGGTCGTGTACCTGAACCTCGGCCTACGTCTTGAGGATGGAAACGAGAACATCGAGGGCGCCGCCGAAATTCTGGGTAGCGAATTTGAAGCCGCACGCCAGCGAGTGCTGGGACAGCGTCCGACCGCGTAAACCGTCCGGCCTACCGGTCACTTCAATACCCCATATCAATGAATCACGCCAGCCGGCGAGGATGCCTTATGCATGTCTTGTTCTGCAGTTACGGAAATGACTCCATCGCCCTGATCCAGTGGGCGCATGAGCGCGGGCTGAAGGATGTGACCTGCCTCTACTCCGACACTGGCTGGTCCGCAAGCTGGTGGAACGAACGTGTAGCCAGGGGTGAAGCGCTGGCTCATGGCTACGGGTTCGCCACGGCCCGCACGAAGTCGGAGGGGATGCTTGAACTAGTCAAGCGGAAACGTGGATGGCCAGGCGCCGGCGGACAAGGCCAATTCTGCACCGCAGAGTTAAAAGTGATCCCAGCATTGGGTTGGCTCAATTCCAACGATCCAGACAAAGAGGCCACGGCAATGACCGGCGTGAGGCGCTGCGAGAGTAGGCACCGTTCGGACGCAGAGGAACACATCATGGAATCAGAGCGACATGCCGGCCGGGAACTATGGCAGCCCCTAGTGCGGCACGACAATGCGATGCGTGACGCCCTACTCCATCGTGCAGGTTTCGAGGTGCTACCTCACCGGTCGCTTGAGTGCTACCCGTGCATCAACGCGAATATCGACGACATCAGGTTGCTTTCCGAGGACCGGATAAAATTGATAGACATGACCGAGAGAGACCTGGGCCTCACCAAGAAAGGAAAGCCTCGAGTGATGTTTCGCACAGCTCGCAGGAAAGGTGCCGTTGGCATCCGCGCGGTTGTGACGTGGGCCGCCGCGCCCAGGCCGCGCGATCAGATGGAAATGTTCCAAGCCGAGTGCGACTCTGGCTATTGCGGCGGATGAGCAAGACACCATCAGATGAGCAACCATCCCGGGCATTCATTTAAATATGTCCGCCGAGCAAACAAGGTCGATGCCCCCTTAAGAGGCTAAGAATTTCCTCTATAAAAGCCAGTCAAGAGGTTTATAGTCACTCCTCGACCTTGCTGACTCCTCTAACTGATCAAACAGTAATCCGACAAACATCCTCAAACCGTAAATATCGTCATCAAATTCAATGTATCGTCCGTCGTAGTCCAGCTCAATATTTGTCGTATCAAACATTTTATGCGTCCACAGGCCACCAGAGTCCAAATAAACCAAACCTGATGAGTTCTTAATTATAGGATTCCGATAACAAAAATCCCCCAGACTCGATACTTTAGATTCAAACCCGAAAAGAGCGCAGACTGGATAGTAGCTTTGTCCACCTTCAAGCTTTCCTTTACCGGCCATTTTCAGGCCTTGCGGATTTTTTGGATCGAAGCATTCGATCATCCTAGAAAACTGGTCCAAAGCCCTACCATCTACAACGCTTTTAACCTCAATAACTCTTAATACAGAGTCTATGAGATATACCCCTCGACCTGCCGTCTCCAAAATTGGAGGCATGGTTCGCTTATCATATATAACAATATCAACTTGCACGCTCTCGGAGCCATTTTTATCCACAACAACGCCAGAGCCAACACCAAAATGAAAAGGCAAAAACTGCTGCAACAAATTAATCACAAACGATTCTCTCAAGGCGCCCTTTTCGCCTTTATGAAGCACCCCTCTCGTAGCAGAAAACATCGCTCTTAGCTCTGCAACTCTCGCTCTGAATATTTCTTCAAACACATGAAGCTCCTCTACCGAGATAAGTTAACAAGTCACTCAATATCACAATTCAAACTTTTGTAAGTTACTAGCAAAGCTTAAATTCGCTCCACTGCTACCTAATGTCGACTGTCGCCTCATGGTGCGTTACGCGTGCGCCAACAAAATCTCAAATCGTTATCTAGATGACTCGCTCAGCAATTAGCCTTGCTCCAAGCTCACGCCCAGCAACCTGCGCCAGGCCACGGTCAACATAGGTTCGGTAACTCGCAACAACCAGCACCACCACCTCACCACCACGCTTTACCTCGACGTTGATACGCCAGGTCTCCCGGCCCTCCTCGTCCTTGTCGCGCTCCATGTAGTTCCAAACCTGAAAGCCTTCGATCTCATCGTAAATATCGTGCTTTGTCATGGTCCAGCCCATCTAGAGGGAGTGGCCATCGTAGCACCACACCCCGGGCATGGCCCGGCAAGGATCCCCTATGTCCGCACAACATAAGAAATGCACCTTCGATTTCAAAACCCAATACGGACTCGGCTTCAACCCACAAGATGATGAAATCGTTGTCGACTTCTTCTGTGGCGGCGGCGGTGCAGGTACCGGCTTGGAAATGGGCCTGGGCCGCACGGTGAGCGTGGCGAAGAACCACAGCCCGCGAGCGATCAGCATGCATACCGTAAACCACCCAGGCGCAAAGCACTTCACCACCGACGTGTTCGAGGGTGATCCGGATACCGAATGCGGAGGGAAGGCAGTGGGCTGGTTCCATATGTCGCCGGACTGCACGCATCACAGCCAGGCGGCCGGCGGCCAACCGCGCAAGCGAGAGATCCGCAACCTATCGTGGATCGGCCTCAAGTGGGCAGGTATGAAGCGGCCCCGGGTGATCAGCCTGGAGAACGTGAAGCAGATCCTGCAATGGGGCCGACTGATCGCCAAGCGTGACAAGGCAACCGGCCGTGTGGTGAAACTCGGCGGCGACGTTGCCGCACCTGGTGAGGTTGTGCCGGTGAGCCAGCAATTCCTGATTCCCGACCCCAAGCAGCGCGGCCGAACCTGGCGCCGCTTCGTCGCCTTGCTGCAAGGCATGGGCTATATCGTTGAATGGAAGGTGATCAAGGCCTGCGACTTCGGCGCGCCGACCAGCCGTGAACGCCTATTCATGATCTCCCGGTGCGACGGCCAGCCGATTGTGTGGCCTGAGCCAACCCACGCCAAGAACCCCGCCAAGGGCCAGCAGAAGTGGAAAACAGCCGCTGACTGCATCGACTTCAGTGATCTGGGCAAAAGCATCTTCGGTCGCAAGAAGGACCTGGCGCCGGCCACCCTGCGCCGCGTTGCCAAGGGCATGAAGAAATTCGTCATCGATAGCGCGGCGCCATTCATTGTGCCGATCGCAAACTGGTCGGGGGAAACAGTGCAGTCTGCTGACGAGCCGCTGCGCACCGTCACCTCCTACCCCAAGGGCGGCGCCTTCAGCGTTGTCAGCCCGATCATCGCACCGGCTACACACCAAGGCAGCGACCGCATCAACGACCCGCTCGAACCGGTGCCGACTGTGACCTGCGCGAACCGCGGCGAGCTGACACTGGTCAGCCCGTTGATGGTTGGGGCCGGTGGCCCCGAGTATTCTGGCAAACCGGTGGGCATTGACCAGCCGGTGGGCACGCTGATGACCCAGAACCACCGCGCGATCGCAGCGGCACACCTGGTTAAGTTTCGATTCAACGACGCGGGCAAGGCGCTGGATGAGCCACTGCCGACCATCACCAGCGGCGGCAACTATCAGCGCCCGGCCGGGGCCGCTCACGCCATGGGCATCTCCACGGTGTTCATGGCCCAGATGAATGGCGGCTTCAACACCACCGACGCCAAGAGCATCGAAGACCCGATGACCACGGTGGCCAACACCGGCAGCCAGCAACAGCTGGTGGCGGCGAACTTGGTGCACTTGCGCGGCAACTGCGATGCCCGGGACGTAAATGATCCTCTGCACACCATCAGCGCCGGTGGTCAGCACCACGGGTTGGCCAGCGCATTCATGGAGCGGGCATTCGGCGGGAGCGTGGGCCAGGGCCTGGATGATCCGGCGCCGACGATCACGGCCGGCGGCGGTGGCAAGAGCTCGCTGGTATCGCTCACCCTGTCGCCGGAGCATGAAGCAGGCGCCCTACGCGTTGCCGCCTTCCTGATCAGCTACTACGGCACAGAGAACATCAGCGCCTGCGACTCGCCGGCGCCGACGATCACTACCAAGGATCGCCTGGCTATGGTCACCGTGATGGTTAAAGGCACGCCTTACGTGATCGTCGACATCTGCCTGCGGATGCTGAAGCCGTCCGAACTCTACAAGGCCCAGGGCTTCCCATCCGACTACATCATCAGCCACGGCGCCGACGGCAAGCCATTCACCAAGACCCAGCAGGTGCACATGTGCGGCAACAGCGTCAGCCCGCCGCCGATGGCTGCGCTGGCATGGGCCAACGACCCGTGGCGCGCCGAAGAACGCCAAGCGCACGCCGCATAACTTCCCCACTCCACCGCCCAGGCATGGCCAGGCAAGGACGCTCCCATGCTCACAGAACACCGATCCAGCAACATCGAGATGGTCAGCGTGGCGCATAGTGATCGAACTGTCCGTTGGCTTCACGCGCCAGTGGCGCGAGAAGCTGACGGACATCAAGATCGACAACACCATGCGCAGGAAAAGCTAGGGGCCATCCTGACCAAGCAAGTAACATTCGCATGCGAACTAGATCGCCAAGAAAGAGACTTTCCCGCTGAATATTCGCCAAGAAGTTAAGCCAACCTGATGGATTGGACCGACTAAGGAAAAACTGGCACAACTCATCGCCCCTTGCCAAATGCATATCCAAGTGCAAGGGTAATGATTGGCATAAACACACTCCAAACGGCCTTAACCATATCAACAAGATCAGCAGACGTATCGCAAAAGCTGCTTGCAAATATAGCAAGGCTGGTTAAAGTACCTACAAGAAAACTCCACCTTATGGTTAGATAAACAAAAGAGTCTTTGGCAGCTTCTCCGGTGCCGATCTCCTTGGAGATTTTACTAACGACCGACTCTCCGACTGAGGTTTTCTCACTTGGCGGAGCGATTTTTACAGCTGAGTCCGCTGCAATTGAATCGCCCTCTGCACCGCTAACCACTGAAGAATCAACAGGCGCTGATGGACTTTCACGCTGAACCATGATTATGGCTCCATCCATATACTATATTCGAAGCGCCTTATATTTTTTTCAGGATTAAGCGTGGTACACAAATATGTCATCCAGATATTTTTTCCATTAAGTTTTGCAACTGAAAATGGCGTGAAAATTGAATCCCCAGATGGGCTCGTGTGATTATAACATTCAATATAATACCCATTATCAGCATTCCCGGTATATCTAGAACCACCCTCATCAAACTTAAAGGCTACGTGTACCTTATAGCCCTGGAGATCAATTTCAAATCCAAGAGCTTCTTTTAGATGTACGACTTCCGTCTTAACTACATATCGCCCATCCACCAAACTTTTAACTTTCAAGTCTGCCATCTGCTTGAAAAACCCTATATCGATATATGAAGTTTAAGGTTGCTTGCCAACCTACTTTGTGTCGGCATGTTTTATAGCATTCCTATCTTACCTATGTCTCGCCTGAATTGCTGAAAAAAAGCTCATTAACAACGAGCTCCACTTCATCACTCCAAGCCCCTCGAGCTCTCCCAGTATCAACAAAGACGTACATTCCACGAACATCAACTCCAGGAATAAGTACATTTTTTGCTCTTTCCAATGTAACCCCTCTCCCCTCTATTCGCTGCCGCATTACGGCGGCCAAGGAATCGTCATGCCTGAAAAAATTAAGCTGATCCAGCCAGCCCCGGTCGTGCGCGATGAGTACGGGATGTTTGCTCATCCCGATATGCCCGACTTCGACGAGGGAGACGGTGATAAGTGCAAGGCCTGGGTAGCCACACAGCGCTTGCAGTTGAAGATGGTGAGCCTCGAATACCACAGCGACGAAGCGGTATCTGAGCGCTATTTCGAAGCCGGCGACCCGGACTGCAGCTACTGGGAGCCGGATCGGCCTGATGGCGAAGGCTGGTTCTGCCTGGCCATTCACGACACCGACGACGGCCCGGTTTGCTGGTGGGCGCGCAGGGAGGTTACGCCGTGAGCCAGATCAAAGAACGCCCAATCCTGTTCTCGGCGCCGATGGTGCGCGCCATCCTGGAAGGCCGGAAAACGGTAACACGGCGCCCGGTGAAAGCGTCCAAGGCTCATGCCGACGGCATCACGCTGATTGATTACGGCAAAGGTTGGTGGCCATACAACGCGTTTGGCGACTTCTCTTCTGACCATGAAGGCATGGAATACCCGATTGCGTGCCCTTATGGCAAACCCGGCGACCGCCTATGGGTGCGGGAGACATTCATCGATCTGCGCGGCACCGGTGTCGAGCATCGCCCAGACCCGAACGGCCCACTACAGCGATACGCCTACGCTGCTGACTGCCGACCTGGGTCACACAGTGACGATGCGAGGAAAGACTTCGGCCTGAAGTACAAACCCAGCATTCACATGCCTCGCGCCGCGTGCCGCATGCTGCTGGAGATCACCGACGTGCGCGTCGAGCGGTTGCAGGACATCAGCCGCGCCGATATCAGGGCGGAAGGCCTGCTGTGTCCGCCGGAACTCGCAAGCGATGACGTATCACCGAATTACCGCGACTGGTACCCGGCGGCATGGCGGGAGTTGTGGGAGTCCACTGGCGGCGACTGGAACGCCAACCCGTGGGTATGGGTTGTCGAGTTCAAGCGAGTGACGCCATGATCGCCACACTCTTGTTCGCCTACGACTTCATCTACAAGGGGCCTGGGCCATGGCTGCGAAGTCCATCCACCGCCAAGCCACCCATCATTTTTTTGTAAACATCGATCTTAGAGCAACCGAGAGCGCCGCTGCTATGAAGGAAGCGGCAATTTTCGAAGAAGAGTGAATCACATTGAGGAACTCACCGAAGGTCGTCGTCTCCGGATCAGCTTTCAGGAGAAATAGTACGATGAAGCCAAGATAGCAGCCTAGAGCACAACCCAGAAAAGCGTTCATTTCAGAGCGCGCAAAAGCTATGGAGCGTTGAGTTAACAAAGCACCACTGTGGGCGGCGCTTCTTAGCGATTCATTCAAGTTCATAGGCTGGATCCGTCCATCAGTTCTTGGCCGAAGATAGTAATTCAACATAGACCAAATCCCAATCCCCCTACATGCCTGCCGGTAAGCGGCGGGCGAGGTATTCCTGCATGCCCGAATCAGAAGAAGTCACCAAACTGAAGGCTGAAATCGCCCAGCTTCGAAAGCACCTGGTCAGGCATCACCAGCTGACTGACGCGCCACTACTCAAGAATTATGAGCCATACAAGAGCCTGAACAAGCCCACGCAGGACGACTTCAACGCGGCTCTGGATGACCTTCGTCGCAAAGGCGCCAGCATCGACGGCGACAACGCCTACAAGCGTGACCTGCTGGACTGCGTTGTCGGTGCCCTGGCCACGGGCGCACAAAACTCGAGCCCGCCACCGACCGGGCACTGGGGCCAGCGCTTCTGGGATATCGGCCGGGAGGAACGCGCCAGTAGCGAGCAACTGCTGAAAGCACTGACAGCGCTCACCCAGGTGGCGGGCGAATGCGAGCAGATCGCCAGCAACTACAGCGGCACCATCGACGGAATCTTTGAGCACGGCGGCGACGATCACGAAGATCCGAGCTGCGCGATCTTCCACCGCCTGTACTACGCCATGTTCGACGCGCGTGCCGCAATCAAGAAAGCCACCACCTAACCCACCTAACCCACCTTCTGCCGCCCAGCGCGGCAAGGACACCCCATGTTCGCTATGAAACTCACCCTGATTCTGCTGGGCGCTTTGCTGTACCTGGTAGGAACACTCGGCTGGTTCTTCTGGGCAGGGCCTTACCTGCTGGACACCGGCGACACCGAGGCACTGACCTACGCATTCGCCGGCACCTGCGCCTGGCTGCTGATCACCTTCGGCCTGGCAATTCACATCATCAAGACAGCGCGGCCCACTGTGGGCGGCGGGAGGTAGGTATGGCAGCAGCAGAACAGCTAAACGACGGGATCACTGGCGACAAGGTGCCCGAGGCGCAGATGGCCGAGATCCTGGGCACCACACTCGCCGCCCTGCGCTCCAAGCGTGCCAGAAAGCAGATACCTGAAGGTGTCTGGAACACTCATTGCGGCAGGATCATCTACAGCATCAGGAGATACTACGAATGGCTCGAAAGCCAATGGGTTTGCCCGCAGGAATGGACCTCCACCACGGATCGATCCGCATCCGGTTTATGTGGAACGGCAGCCGGCGGAGTGAAACGCTCCCCTATCCCCCGACACAGAAAGGAATCAAGTCTGCCGCACAGGTTGTTGATCAAGTAAGAGGCTTGATAAAGCTGGGGCTGCTCGACGACGACAAATATGCCGAGCTTTTCCCAAGTTCTAGCAACCTCGCCGGCGGGAAGATCAACTTCGGCGAATACGCGCAGCTCTGGCTGGACAGCCGTGAGGTGGTGGTCGGCACGAAGGCGAACTACAAGGGAGCACTGAACAGGTACTGGATGCCGGGGCTGGCTCTGGTGCGGATCGACCTGATAACTACCACCCTGCTACGCCGGGTAATGGCCGCCAGCGAGTGGAAGTCGCCGGGCGTTAAGCGCAATGCCATATCGAAGCTGTCTACCATCCTGAATTCAGCCGTATCTGAAGAACTGATCCCGAAGAACCCAGCGGCGATCCTTGAGCTGCCCAAGCGCAGCAAAAAGGAAATTGATCCCTTCACGCTTGAAGAAGCAAACCAAATCATCGCGAAGATGTATCAGCACGATCACTGGCCCAGCGCGATCTATGCGGCGTTTTTTGAGTTTGTGTTTTTTACAGGAATGCGTCTGTCCGAAGCCCTGGCTATGCGCTGGGATGCGGTAGACGAAGAGAAAAGGACGGCCCACGTGTGTCGCGGGATCGCCTTGGGGGAAGTGGTGGAACGCACGAAAACTGGAGGAGATCGCTTCGTTTTGTTGAATGACCGCGCCATGCACGCTCTGCAATTTGCCAGGGAGTACGCAGAACGTCGGAAAAAAGGGAAAGGCAAGGTGCTGGAAACGCCTTTCATTTTTCCGCCCTCGAAGAACGCGGAGTACGTGAAACAGACTTCTGACTTACACAAACAGTGGGTTCCGACGCTAAAAGCGCTGAATATCCGTCGTCGGCCGCCATACAACTGTCGTCACACCTATGCGACAATATGCATTATGTCTGGCATGAACCCCGCCTTCATTTCCCAGCAGCTCGGCCATAGTGTGCAGATGCTGCTCTCGACTTATGCGCGTTGGATCAACTCAAGCTCGGACTGGAGCGAAATGGAAAAGCTCCAGATTGGTCCCAAATTGGTCCCAGCTCAAATAAGCGCACCCTAAGCTATTGATAGGTAAAGTAATTGATCTCCACAGCTAACATCACCATGCAGTTCGGCGCCAAGCCGCTCTTCGAGAACGTTTCGGTCAAGTTCGGCGCCGGCAACCGCTATGGTCTGATCGGTGCCAACGGTTGCGGCAAGTCGACCTTCATGAAAATCCTTGGCGGCGACCTCGAGCCGTCCGGCGGCCAGGTCATGCTGGAGCCGAACGTGCGCCTGGGCAAGCTGCGCCAGGATCAGTTCGCCTACGAACAATTCACCGTGCTCGACACCGTGATCATGGGCCACGAAGAGCTGTGGAGGGTCAAGGCCGAGCGTGACCGCATCTACTCGCTGCCGGAAATGAGCGAAGAAGACGGCATGGCCGTGGCCGAGCTGGAAACAGAGTTCGCCGAGATGGACGGCTACACCGCCGAATCCCGCGCCGGTGAGCTGCTGCTGGGCCTGGGTATTCCGCTGGAACAGCATTTCGGCCCGATGAGCGAAGTGTCGCCCGGCTGGAAACTGCGTGTACTGCTGGCCCAGGCGCTGTTCTCCGATCCTGAAGTGCTGTTGCTCGACGAACCGACCAACCACCTGGACATCAACACCATCCGCTGGCTGGAAAACATCCTGACCCAGCGCTCCAGCCTGATGATCATCATCTCTCACGACCGTCACTTCCTGAACAGCGTGTGCACTCACATGGCTGACCTGGACTACGGCGAGCTGCGCCTGTTCCCGGGCAACTACGACGAATACATGACTGTGGCGACCCAGTCCCGCGAGCAACTGCTGTCGGACAACGCCAAAAAGAAGGCGCAGATCTCCGAACTGCAATCCTTCGTCAGCCGCTTCTCGGCCAACGCCTCGAAAGCCAAGCAGGCCACATCCCGTGCCAAGGCGATCGACAAGATCCAACTGGCCGAGGTCAAGCCATCGAGCCGTGTGAGCCCGTTCATCCGTTTCGAACAGAACAAAAAGCTGCACCGTCAGGCGGTCATGGTCGAGAAGATGGCCAAGGGTTTTGACGGCAAGCCGTTGTTCAAGGACTTCAGCTTCCAGGTTGAAGCCGGCGAGCGCGTGGCGATCATCGGCCCGAACGGTATCGGCAAGACCACCCTGCTGCGCACCCTGGTCAACGAACTGACCCCGGACGCCGGCAGCATCAAGTGGACCGACGCCGCGGAACTGGGCTACTACGCCCAGGACCATGCCCATGACTTCGAAGACGACGTCACCCTGTTCGACTGGATGGGCCAGTGGACCCAGGGTGAGCAGATGATCCGTGGCACCCTGGGCCGCATGTTGTTCTCCAACGACGAAATCCAGAAGTCGGTAAAGGTGATCTCTGGTGGTGAACAGGGCCGCATGCTGTTCGGCAAGCTGATTCTGCAAAAGCCGAACGTGCTGATCATGGACGAACCGACCAACCACTTGGACATGGAGTCCATCGAAGCGTTGAACCTGGCGTTGGAGAACTACCCGGGCACGCTGATCTTCGTCAGCCACGACCGTGAGTTCGTATCGTCCCTGGCCACCCGCATCATCGAATTGAGCGCCAGCGGCGTGATCGACTTCAGCGGCACCTATGACGACTACCTGCGCAGCCAGGGTGTGGTGTTCTAAGAACAGCGCGTAGCTGCCGGACCAAACAGGTTCAAATGTGGGAGGGGGCTTGCCCCCGATGGCATTGTCTCAGTCGACAGGTGTATTGGCTGACACTCCGCTATCGGGGGCAAGCCCCCTCCCACATTTGCTACCGGGTTATGCCATCATGGCCGCACCGCCCGCCAGCGAATGAGCCCACATGCCCGCCGCCCCCTCTTCCCTGTCGATCACCCTGCAGATCGTCTCCATCGTCTTCTACACCTTTATCGCGTTCATCTGCATCGGCCTGCCGATTGCGGTGATTCCAGGCTATGTGCACGAACATCTGGGCTACAGCGCAGTCGTTGCCGGCGTCACTATTGGCTCGCAGTACCTGGCGACCCTGCTCAGTCGGCCGATGGCCGGGCGCATGTCGGACAATGTCGGCACCAAGCGTGCGATCGTGCTGGGCCTGGCCGGTATTCTGATCAGTGGCGTGCTGACGTTTATCGCCGTACTGCTTGAGCACATCCCGGCGCTGAGCCTGGCTATCCTGATCGTCGGTCGGCTGTTGCTGGGCGTGGCCCAGGGCCTGATTGGCGTAGGCACTATCAGCTGGTGCATGGGCGCGATCGGCACCGAGCACACGGCCCGTTCGATCTCCTGGAATGGCATCGCCTCCTATGGCGCCATCGCCATCGGCGCGCCGCTGGGGGTGGTGATGGTGGCCGATTATGGCTTCGCCAGCCTGGGCCTGGCGCTGGCGGGGTTGGCCGCGCTGGGCCTGGTGCTGATCCGCAATAAACCTTCGGTACCGGTGGTGCGCGGCGAGCGCTTGCCATTCTGGGCGGTGTTTGGCCGTATCGCCCCGTTTGGCGCCAGCCTGTGTCTGGCTTCGATTGGCTACGGCACGCTGACCACTTTTATCACCCTGTATTACCTGAATCGCGGCTGGACCGGCGCGGCGTATTGCCTGACGGTATTCGGGGCGTGTTTTATTCTGTCGCGTCTGGTGTTTATTTCCGCCATCAGCCGCGTCGGCGGTTTTAGCGCCGCCATTGCCTGCATGCTCATCGAAACCCTGGGCCTCACGTTGCTGTGGCTGGCGCCGTCGACCGGCGTGGCATTGATGGGCGCCGGGCTGACCGGCGTCGGTCTGTCACTGGTCTATCCGGCGCTTGGTGTGGAAGCCATCAAGCGTGTGCCGGACAGCAGCCGGGGCGCCGGGCTGAGTGCGTATGCGGTATTTTTCGACCTGGCCCTGGCGATTGCCGGGCCGTTGATGGGCGCCGTGGCACTGAACCTCGGCTACGGCTGGATCTTCTTCTGCGCGGCGCTGCTGTCGGTGACGGCGCTGGCACTGACCGTGCTGCTCAAGCGTCGCGCTTACTGATCAGCCGTCTGTAGCCCGGCGCGAGTGGCCTCGCCAAGGGTGTGACTGAAAAAGCGCCCCGCCTCGGAGACCAGGTCGCGGTGGATACCCTCACGGTCGACGCCATCGGCATCGGTGCAGATGGCCGGCATCGTCGCCAACTGGTCGCTGTCGCACGGCGCCATGAACACGAAGTGCCCTGCCCCGGCCAACAGTTTAAAGTCCGGCGGCTCCGGCAGTTTGCGCGCCAGGGCGGCGGCGTTCTTGTCCACGGCCACCAATTGGTCGCCATCGCCGCTGTAGAGCAGCACCGGCACATGCACGTCGGCCAGGGTATGGCGACCGAACATCAGGCTCAGCGGCGCCATCAGCATCAGCGCATGGATGCGCGGATCGGCCTGGGGCTGCAAGTCGTCACGGTCGACCACCAGTTCGCCTTTGGTGGTGCAGGCGTCACGGTCCTCCGGGCGCTGCTGGCAATAGCGGCGCAGGCGCTCGAAATCCGGTTTGGCACCGGCCAGGATCAGCGCGGTTTCGCCGCCGGCCGAATAGCCGATCACGCCCACCTGGTCGATGTCGACGAAGGGCGACAGCATCGGGTCGTTCAAGGCCGCGGTGATGGCCTGGGAAATCTGGATTGGCCGACCATACAAGTTGCTCACGGTGCCGAGGCGGCTGTGGTCCTTGTAGTTGTCACCGGGGTGCAGCACCGCCACCACCACAAAGCCCTTGCGCGCCAGCGAGGTGGCCAGGTCATGCAGGGCCAGCGGTGTACCGGTATTGCCGTGGGACAACATCAGCATCGGGAAACGCCCGATGGCCACCTTGGCGTCTTCGCCGGCCGCCACATGGTAGGCACCCAACGCCGTGGTGTGTTCGGCGTCGGTGGAAGGGTAAAACGCAATGGCCTTCATCGGCTGCGAATCCAGCGGGTCGAGAATGCTCATGCGATGAAAGCCCACGCTCCAATGCGGGTGCGGCGCTGGCGCGGCGTGCACTGAAAGCAGGCCGCCGCACAGGGAAAGAACCAAAACAGCACAGAGACGCATCATCGGGATGTCCACCTTTGCTGCATGAGAACCGGCAGGCCGTCTAAAAATTCCCGGGTATTGAGCCTACATTTGCATAACCTGGGCCATAACTGAAAAAACTCCGTACACCGCTCGCGCTCAGGCGATCAGAATACAGAGTTTAGGCGCCCGGCTTCAGATTGAAACCGGGCGAGGCGAACATTTACACAAGCCTTACGCGGCGGCGAACAATTGCTCGCTGATCAGCACGTTGGCATCGCTCAGCGCTTTGCTGCGAACTTCGTCGCCATAGGCCAGGCCTTCGGCGCGCACGATTTCGATATCAGTGATGCCGAGGAAGCCGAACAGCAGCTTCAAGTAGCCTTCATGGGCGGCACCGGATGCCTGGCCGGCATGCAGGCCGCCAGCGGTGGAGACGATGATGACTTTTTTGTTGCCGCACAGGCCTTCAGGGCCGGCTTCGGTGTAGCGGAACGTCTGGCCGGCGACGGCGATACGGTCGATCCAGGCCTTGAGCTGGGTCGGGATGGTGAAGTTGTACATCGGCGCACCTATCACGACGGCATCGGCGGCGAGGAACTCAGCCAGCGACGATGCACTCAGTTCGGCCTCGTGCTTTTGCGCGGCATCGCGCAGTTCGGCGGCGGTGCCCAATGCACCCAGGGTCGCGCCGGAGAAATGATTGATCCCTTCGCTGGCCAGGTCACGGTAAGTCACTTCCACGCCCGGCTCGGCGGCCTGCCACGCCTTGACCACGCCAGCGCTGAGCTGACGGGAAGCGGAGTTGTCGCCGAGAATGCTGGAATCGATATGCAAGAGTTTCATGGTGGATCTCCGAGGTGGGATCGACAGAAGCGATCAGATGGTGGTGATGCTACGCACCCATCCAATGGTCGATAAGCCACTTGCAATGCGATAGATTGTCCCACTGACAGGACAATAGGCTGAGCATGCAAGACCTTAACGACCTCTACTATTTCGCCAAAGTCGTCGAAGCCGGCGGTTTCGCCGCCGCCGGGCGGCTGTTGGGCATTCCCAAGTCGCGACTGTCGCGGCGCATTGCCGAGCTGGAAGAGCGCCTGGGCGCACGTCTGCTGCAACGCACCACGCGGCAACTGACCCTGACCTCCGTCGGCGAACGCTACCTGCGCCACTGCCAGGCAATGCTGCTGGAAGCGGAGATGGCCGATGAGGCCGTGGCGAGCATGTCCACCGAACCCCGTGGGCGCCTGCGGGTCACGTGCCCGGTCGGGCTGGCCCAGCAGATCCTGCCGGAACTGGTGGCCGGGTTTCTCGCCGCGCACCCGCTGGTGCAGTTGGACATGACCCTGGTGAACCGTCGCGTCGACCTGGTGGCCGAAGGCATCGACGTGGCGTTGCGCGTACGCGAACTGGGTGACGAAGACCCGCTGCTGGTCACCAAGCGCCTGCGCGAGGCGCACACCGTGCTGGTGGCCAGCCCGGCGCTCCTGCGCGACCGCCGGGTAGAGACCCTGGAAGACCTCAGGCAATTGCCGATCATGGGCGCACTCGAGGCGGACCGCATGGTGCACCAGCGCATCATCGACCCCCAGGGCAACGCCCATGAGCTGGTCATGGAGGCTCGCCTGGGCATCGAAGACTTTATCGTGCGCAAGACCAGCGCCCTCATGGGCGTGGGCTTCACGGTGCTGCCGATGATGTATTGCGAAGAGGAACTGGCCAACGGCCGGCTGGTGCAGCTGTTACCGCAATGGTCGTTACCCGGTGGCTGGCTGCAGGCCGTGTATCCGCACCGGCGCGGCGTGCTGCCGGCGATCCGCGCCTGGATCGACTATATGGAAGAGGGCTTCAAGGGCTGCGGAGATCGTCTGTTATGAGCATGAGCGAAGCACAGGTCGCAGCGTTTTGCCTGAGCCTGCCTGGCGCGCGCGAGGACTACAAATGGGGCGGTGTGCGGGTGTTCTCGATTGCCGGCAACAAGATGTTCGCGTTGCAGAACCTGCGCGGCGATTCATTGGCATTCAAGGTCGACAAGGCGCTGTTCCTCGGCCACGTCGACCGCCCGGGCATCCACCCGGCGCCCTACCTGGCACGCGCGCAGTGGATCATCATGAACACGCCCTACCCGCTCGGGCCCGAGGAACTGCGTGGCTTGTTGCAGCGCTCGCACCAGTTGGTGGTAAGCAAGCTGCCCAAGCGCATGCAGGTCGGGTTAATGCTAGAGGATCGAGAGTAGCGTGCCGCCGAGAAACAGTTGGTCCAGCCAGAACACCTGGTGCAGCAGTACGATCACCCAGAACAGCACCTGGTAGGACACCTTGCGCGTCTTGTGCCGGAACACCTGCTGCGCGATCAGTGCCCCCGGCCAACCGCCCGCCAGTTCGACAGCGTGCAGGATGTTCTCCGGGACGCGCCGGCCCTCTGTCTGCGCCTTGCGCTTGTCGCTCCAGTACAGAAAGAACGCCATCACGCTGACCACCCCGTAGGCTGCCAGCGGCATGACCGTCTCGCCACGATGCCACAGCAGCGCCGAACCCAGCAGCGGCGCGGCGCACAGCAGCACGAAGAGCAACGCCTTCAAGCGTGGGTGTTGAATGTTCACGGCTTGACGGCCGTCCAGTCGATCCAGCCGAATTGCCAGGTTGCCAGGATCACCAGGCCGAACGCGATGCGGTACCAGGCAAAGGCCGCGTAGCTGTGGTTGGCGATGAATTTGAGCAGGCCCTTGACCGCGATCATCGCAAAGATGAACGAGGTGACAAAGCCAATGGCGAACACCGGCAGGTCCGCCGGCTGGAACAGGTCGCGGTATTTGTAGCCCGAGTACAGCGCGGCACCGACCATGGTCGGCATGGCCAGGAAGAACGAAAACTCGGTGGCGGTCTTGCGTGACAGGCCGAACAACAGGCCGCCGATGATCGTCGCGCCGGAGCGTGAAGTGCCCGGGATCATGGCCAGGCACTGGGCCATGCCGACCTTGAGCGCGTCCTTCCAGGTGATCTCGTCGACGCTTTCGGCATGAACGGCATGTTGGCGACGTTCCGCCCACAACATGATCACACCGCCCACCACCAGGGCCGTGGCCACGGTGATCGGGTTGAACAGGTAATGCTTGATCAGGTCAGCGAAAATCACCCCCAGCACCACCGCCGGCAACACCGCGATGATCAGGTTCACGGTGAACCGCTGGGCATTGCGCTGAGTCGGCAAGCCGATGACCACGTCGAGGATCTTGCGGCGAAACTCCCAGACCACGGCAAGGATCGCGCCCAGCTGGATAATGATGTTGAAAGCCTCGAAACGCTCGCCGCCGAAATTGATCAGGTCGGCGACGATAATCTGGTGGCCGGTGCTGGAGATCGGCAGAAACTCCGTCAGCCCCTCGACTACGCCAAGAATCAATGCCTGTATGGCGGTCCAAAAATCCATGCTTTCTCCAAAGGTCACGCGCCTGGCATGCCTCTTAGTGTTTTTTAAAGTTCACTGACAACGAGCGCACTGCCGCGCCCGGCGTTGATTCTCAATGCCGGACTGCAAAAATTCCGTGAAAAATCAGGCAGTACTCAGGTTTTTCGATTACGGGCCGAAAGCCTATCAGACAAGCCGTAAAAGTCGATGCAACACCCACAATTATAAAAGGCACGGAGTGACAGGACGATGAACAGTTTGCGCAATATGTCGATCAGCCGGCGTCTCTGGCTGATCCTGATAGTCGCCGTGCTGATGCTGCTGACCTTGGGCGCCTTGATGCTCAAACAGATCCATGACGACCTTTACCAGGCCAAGCGCCAGCAGACCCAGCACGTGGTGCAAACCGCCAGCGGCGTGCTCGGCTACTACCAGAACCTGGAAAAGACCGGGACACTCACCCGCGCAGCGGCGCAGCAACAAGCCCTGAGCGCGGTGCGCGGCCTGCGCTACGACCACGATGACTACTTCTGGATCAACGACCTCACCCCCGTGATGATCATGCACGCGGCCAACCCCAAGTTGGACGGCCAGAACCTCTCGGCGATCCGCGATCCGGACGGGTTTGCGGTGTTCAATGAATTCGTGAGCCTGGCCAAGGCCAAGGGCGCCGGCATCGTCAATTACCGCTGGCCGAAGCCCGGGGCCGATGCGCCCGTGCAGAAAACCTCGTACATCCAGCTGTTCGAACCCTGGGGCTGGATCATCGGCTCGGGCGTCTATGTGGATGACGTGCAGGCCGAGTTCACCGGCCAGGTGTGGAAAGCCTCCGCTATCGGCCTGGCCATTGCATTGGTCATGACCCTGCTGGTGCTCCTGATCGCGCGCAGTATCGTGCAGCCCTTGCAGGCGGCGGTGAATGCCATGGCCAACATCGCCAGCGGCGAAAGCGACCTGACCCGCAGCCTCGACACCCACGGGCGTGACGAGGTCACCCAGCTCTCGCAGCATTTCAATACTTTCACCGCCAAATTGCGCCAGGTGGTCGGACAATTGCAGGTGTGTGCCAACGCCCTGGGCGAGTCGTCGAGCGAGTTGGGCCATAACGCCAGCCAGGCCCACGACCGCAGCCAGCAACAGTCGCAACAGATGGAATTGGTGGCCACCGCTATCAATGAAGTCACCTACGGCGTGCAGGACGTGGCCAAGAATGCCGAGCACGCCGCCAGCGAAATGCGCGATGCCCAGGCCCAGGCGCAGCAAGGCCAGGTCAACATCGACAGCAGTCTGCAGCAGATCGACCAGCTCTCGGGCACCATCAGCCAGGCCGTTGAGGTGATCCGCACGCTGTCCAGCGAGAGCACCCAGATCGGCGGTGTGCTGGAGGTGATTCGCTCGATTGCCGACCAGACCAACCTGCTCGCCCTTAACGCCGCCATCGAAGCCGCACGGGCCGGCGAACAGGGCCGCGGGTTTGCCGTAGTGGCCGACGAGGTCCGCTTGCTGGCCCAGCGCACGCAGAAATCCACGGCTGAGATCCAGGCAATGATCGAGCGCCTGCAAGGGCATTCGGAAGCGGCGGTCAAAGTGATCAGCGACAGCCACAGCGCCTCGCAACTGACCATCGAGCAAGCCGGGCTGGCCGGCGCAAGCCTCAGTGCCATCGGCCAGGCGCTGCAGAACCTCAACGGCCTGAATGCCTCGATTGCCAGTGCCACCCTGCAACAGGCCCATGTGGTGGAAGATATCAACCAGAACGTCACCCAGGCGGCCGGACTGTCCCACAGCACTGCGCTGGCGGCTGAACAGTCGAGCGTGGCCAGTGCGCAGTTGCGTGGCTTGAGCGAGCAGCTTGACGGGTTGTTGCGTCAGTTCCGAATCTAGCCCTGGGTTAAATTGTGGGACGGGGCAAGCCCCCGTGACGGCTGGACAGCCGACGCGTTTCTACCTGACGCTCCGAGGTCAAAATGTGGGAGGGGGCTTGCCCCCGATGGCGGCCTCCGGGACGACCAGGATGCTGGATTGGACCGAGTACATATCCGTTTCTGCGGTCACGGCTGCTATGGGTTCCGCTTTTACAGCGGCTCACTTTTGAAAAGCGCAAAAGTAAGCAAAACGCTCTTGCCCCACCACTCGGCACCTCGCTCAGGCTCGGTGTGCCCTCTCTCCGGCTTGAATCCGTGGGCCGCCGCAATGGGCCATCCATGGCCCAGTGCGGCTACCCCGGCGTCCTGCCGGGTTGCCCACGGATTCAAGCCTGCGTTCGGCCAGCGTGGTTTAACGGGGCGCCTAAGATCACGATCAAAAGCCAGATCAAGAGCAAGAGCAAGAGCGGCCCGCTTCGCATCGTGGTTACGTTTGGGCGCTATAGGGTGTGTAGTCATCTATGACCATCGGGGGCTTACCCTAATGCCAGTCAGTTAAGCGAACGAAATGCTTAAAGCAGCGAAGATCCCCTGTGGGAGGGGGCTTGCCCCCGATGACGTCGGCCCAGCAAACACTGATGTTGGTTGAACGACCGCTATCGGGGGCAAGCCCCCTCCCACAGAGGATCTGCGCTGACTGACCGGCATTAGGGCAAGCCCCCTCCCAGATTTACCTGCTGTGTTTTGAGGATCGTCCACCTCTGGGTACAATTACCGCCCTCTCCCACTCCCCAAGGAACCGCCATGTCCGGGCTTGAATTGTTCGCCGCCGTACTGGGGGTGATCGCCGTCTGGCTGACGGTCAAGCAGAACCCTTGGTGCTGGCCCATCGGCCTGGTGATGGTGCTGCTCTATACCTGGGTGTTCTACGACGTAAAGCTTTACTCCGACATGTTGCTGCAAGTGGTGTACGCCGCCTTGCAACTCTATGGCTGGTGGCAATGGACCCGCGCCGGCGCGGTCAAGCAGGGACGCCAGGTCTCCCGTCTGGGCATGCCGGCGGTCATGGCCGGCCTGGCCGTCGGCGCTGTCGGTAGCCTGTTGCTCGGCGCCGCCATGGCTCACTGGACCGACGCCGCCCAGCCCTGGCTTGACGCGGCCCTCACCGGCTTCAGCCTGGTGGCGCAGCTGTGGATGGCGCAAAAACGCGTGCAGTGCTGGCCGTTGTGGATCGCGCTGGATGTGATTTTCGTCGGACTGTTCCTCTACAAAGGCCTCTACCTCACCGCCGTGCTGTATGCGCTGTTTACCGTGATTGCCGTGCAAGGCTGGCGTGAATGGCGCGCCGACCCGGCGTTGCACCCATGAAGGTGGTGGTACTGGCAGGTCCGGAATCGAGTGGTAAAAGCTGGCTGGCCGCAGAGCTGCATGCGCACTTCGGCGGGCTGATGGTGGGTGAATATGTGCGCTCTTTCATCGACGAACATCAACGCGATACCTGCCTGGCGGATATCCCGGCGATTGCCCGGGGCCAGTTGGCCTGGGAGGATGCGGCGCGCGCCAGGCGCCCGGCGCTGCTGATCCTCGATACTCACCTGCTGACCAACAGGCTCTGGAGCCAGACGCTGTTTGGCGACTACCCAGGCTGGCTCGACAGCGAACTGCTGGCCCGTCATTACGACTTGCATCTGCTGCTGTCCCCGGAGGACGTGGAATGGAGCGCCGACGGCCAGCGCTGCCAACCGCAACTGGCGGACCGCCGGGCGTTCTTCCAGGCCGGCCTGGACTGGATGCATGCGCATCACCAGCCAGTGATGGTGATCAGGGGTGATTGGCAAGCGCGCCGGGAAGCAGCGTTTGCTGCCGTCGAGCGCCTGCTCGCGTCTGTTACGACCGATTAACGTTTTTTGCGCGTGCCGATCTCAATCCAAGTGGGCGCATGGTCACTGGCATGCGCCTCGTTGCGCACCCAGGCGTCGACGCCGGCATTCTTCAGATAGGGCTTGAGCGCGGGGTTGAGCAACAGATGGTCGATGCGCAGGCCTGAATTCTTCTGCCAGTGCTGGCGGAAATAATCCCAGAACGTATACACCCGTTCTTCGGGGTACAAATGCCGTAATGAATCTGTCCAGCCCTGTTCCAGCAGGCGCTGATAGCAGGCTCGGCTCTCGGGTTGCAACAGCGCATCCTTGAGCCAGGAGCGCGGGTTGTAGATGTCCAGGTCGGTGGGTACCACGTTGAAATCCCCGGCCAGCAGCACCGGATGATCACTGGCCTGCAACGCCCGGGCGTAGTCGATCAGGCGTTCGAACCAGGCCAGTTTGTAATCGAATTTCGGCCCCGGTTGCGGGTTGCCATTGGGCAGGTACAAGCAGCCGACCAACACGCCATGCACGGCCGCTTCGATGTAGCGGCTTTGATCGTCGCTGTCGTCACCAGGCAGGCCGCGCCGGCTCTCCAGCGGCTGGGCGTCCCTGGCCAGAATCGCCACCCCGTTCCACGAGGCCTGGCCCAGGCAAATCGCGCCGTAGCCAGCCGCTTCGAAATCGGCATAGGGAAACAGGCTTTCCGGCGCCTTGAGCTCTTGCAGGCAAACGACGTCCGGCTGCTCGCGCGCCAGCCACTGCAGGAGGTTGGGCAGACGGGCACGAATGCCGTTGATATTGAAGGTGGCGATTTTCAACGCTTTCATGGGATGGGGTCCTCTCGGGGCTCTTGGGGTAGAGCCCGAAAAGGTCGCGGATGTTCCATGCAGCAGCGAGTGGCGTGTCAGTAACCCAGCGATAGCCCAGTATTGCGACGCGGGTCGTTCGCGCCATAGAAGCGGTTGTTGCCCACCGGTTTGCCATCCAGGGCCGGAGCACCCACCAGGATGGCGGCCACGTGGTTGGCATCCTGGGGACCGGCGAACGTGTGGCCCCAGCTTTCGAGGATCTTGCGGGTATCCGGGCTGACCGCAAAGGTTTCAAGGTTGGTGGCCTGCGGCATCCATTGCTGGTGGAAACGCGGCGCGTCTACGGCCTCCTGGATGTTCATCTTGTAGTCGATGACATTCAGGATGGTCAGTAAGGTCGCCGTGATGATGCGGCTGCCGCCCGGCGTGCCCGCCACCATGACCACCTTGCCATCCCGCGTGACGATGGTCGGGCTCATCGACGACAACGGCGTCTTGCCCGCCGCGATGGCATTGGCTTCACCCTGGACCAGCCCGTACATGTTCGGCACGCCGACCTTGGCGGTGAAGTCGTCCATTTCGTCATTGAGGATCACACCGGTCCTGCTCGCCATCACACCCGCGCCAAACCAGTCGTTGAGGGTGTAGGTGACGGAAACCGCGTTGCCCCAGGTGTCGACGATGGAATAGTGGGTGGTGTTATTGCCTTCATGGGGCGATACCCCAGGCTTGATCGCCTGGGAATCCCCGGCCTTGTGCGGCTCGATGGCGTCGCGCAGTTTCGCCGCGTAGTTTTTATCCAGCAGATGCGCGATCGGGTTCTTCACGAAATCCGGGTCGCCAAGATAGCTGTTGCGGTCCACATACGCGTGACGCATCGCTTCGATCTGGTAATGCAGGCCCTGGGCCGAGTGATAGCCCAGGTCCGCCATCGGGTAGCCTTCGAGGATATTCATGATCTGGCAGATCACCACGCCACCGGAGCTTGGCGGTGGCGCCGAGACCACATGGTAGCCACGGTAGTCGCACTCGATGGGCGCCAGTTCGCGGGGTTTGTATGCGTCCAGGTCCGCCTGGGTAATCAGCCCCTTGCCGGCCTGGCTGGAGTCCACCAGGGCCTTGGCGACCCAACCTTTATAGAAGCCATCGCTGCCCTTGGCGGACACTTCCTTGAGGGTCCTGGCCAGGTCCTTCTGCACCAGCGTCTGGCCGACCTGCAGCGGCTGCCCGTTGTGCAGGAAGATCGCGCGCAGATCCTGATCTTTTTCAAACTCGCCGGTGGCGGTGTGCAGCAGGTCGATGTCGCCCTGCTCCAGGGCAAAACCGTTTTCTGCCAGCTTGATCGCCGGCGCAATCACTTGGGCGCGCTTGAGGGTGCCGTATTTGTTCAGGGCCAGCTCCATGCCGGAAACGGTGCCGGGCACAGCGACAGCCAGGTGACCCTTGGTGCTCAAGCCCTCGATGACGTTGCCGTCTTTATCCAGGTACATATTGGCCGTCGCCGCCAGCGGGGCTTTTTCGCGAAAGTCGAGGAACGTCTTGCGCCCGTCCGCCAGTTGCACGGTCATGAACCCACCGCCGCCCAGATTGCCCGCCGCCGGGTACACCACGGCCAGGGCGTAACCGACCGCAACGGCCGCATCCACCGCATTGCCACCGGCCTTGAGCACATCCACACCCACCTGCGTTGCCAAATGCTGGGCGGTGACCACCATGCCATTTTCCCCGGCCACCGGAGCCTGGGAAGCGGCCTGCACACCACTGACCGTCAACACCAGGGCAGTGGCAATCAAGGTGCGGTTGAAGGCTTGGTATTTCATCCGTGACTACTCGAGTGATTGAGATGCACCAAAATAGCCCTTCCCTGATGCGATCCCCAGCGCAATGGCGTTTTTATGACAGAGCTTGTCGGTGATGGAACGGTGGCCCGCAATATTCAGCGCTGGCCTATAAAATGAATGGCGCTAGAATCAGCGCCACTCTTTATACCCCCCTGATACGAGCGCCCCATGAGCTTTGATTTCGACACGATCCACCCACGCCTCGGCACCGGCAGCACCAAGTGGAACCGCTACCCGCAAGACGTGTTGCCGATGTGGATCGCCGACATGGACATCGCCGCCCCGCCCGCCGTGCTTGAGGCCCTGCATGCGCGGCTCGACCAGCAGGTGCTTGGCTACAGCGTCGCCGGCCCGGATGTGCGCGAGGCGATCATCGCCGACCTGTGGGCCAAGTACGCCTGGCGGGTGGAACCGGATGAGCTGTTGTTCCTGCCTGGCGTCGAGCCGGGTTTCAATATGGCGTTGCACGCGTTCGTCCAGCCGGGCCAGCCGGTGGTGCTGCAAACGCCTAACTATCGGCCGATTCGCCTCGCGCCAGGCCACTGGAACCTGCCGCGCATCGAAGTGCCGTTCGAGCGGGTTGATGGCCATTACCGCACGCCGCTGGCGGCCATGCGCGATGCCTTGAGCGGTGCCGGGGCGCTGCTGCTGAGCAACCCGCACAACCCGATCGGCAAGGTCTTTCCCCGCGAGGAGCTGTTGGCGATCGCGCAGGCGTGCATGGAAAACGGCACGCTGATCATCTCCGATGAAATTCATGCCGAGCTGTGCTTTGACGGCCGTCGCCATATTCCCACCGCCAGCCTCGGCCCCGAGATTGCGCAGCGCACCATCACACTGATGTCGGCCAGCAAGGCCTATAACGTCGCCGGCCTGAAGACCTGTTTCGCGGTGATCCAGAATGCCGCGATTCGCGAGCGTTTCAATCAGGCCCGTTGCGGCATGGTCGACAGTGTCAGCCCCCTGGGCCTGGAAGCCACCCGCGCCGCCTACAGCGAATGCGGCGACTGGCTCCAAGCGCTGGTGCACTACCTGCAAGCCAACCGCGACTATCTGCTCAATGCCGTGCAAACCCGCCTGCCCGGCGTGGTGATGCATGCGCCAGAGGGAACCTTCCTGGCCTGGCTCGATTGCAGCGCCCTGGGCCTGGAGGATCCGCAGCAATTTTTCCTGGAGCAGGCCAAGGTTGGGTTGAGTGCCGGGATCGAGTTTGGCGATGACAGCCAACAGTTCGTGCGCCTGAACTTCGGCTGCCCACGGGCGATGCTGGAAGAAGGTCTGCAACGGATGGAGCGCAGCTTGAAAAACCGCTGAATGGGGAATGGAACCGCAGAAGGCTTTTTCAGCACTCAAGGAAGTCCTCTTGTGCGGCTGAAACCTTCTCGGAGCTTTGCGCCCTATGTTGTCGACACCTCCTGCAACTATCGGCCCTGTGCCGGTCAGGGAATCATTCAAACCGAACCATGCACCGCGCGAACCTGCGTCGGTCGCCTCGGTTCGAGATACTGCTGACACCCGTGGCACGCAGCGGCCCATGCGCCTTGGGGGATTGAAACATCCACTGGCGAACCCACCCGGCTTGCGTGCCGACATCAAAACGGTGGAGGTTGAAATGGGCCGGTCAGTCTCCCTGAGTAAAGGTCATGATGCGCTCGCTACCCGCAGTTTGTCAGACTGCTCGGCGTTGGCCGTGCTCACCGGCTGGGACGGATCCACCTACCAGAACCGCACCCTGATGCACCTGACCGGCAGCAACCTGGAACTGGGCCTGAACCCTGGAAATAGCGATACGCGAACATTGATGCACAGACTGCAGGCATCATTGGACAAGAACAGCCATGTCATCCTGGTAGGCGGGGTCAATTCGAGCTCCCTGCAAGGCATGGCAACGACCATCGGGCAAACCCTGCACGGCGAACAGCCGCTGCGGGACCTGCTCAATGGCCGCTCCGGCGCGGCAGTGACCCTGGCCAGTTCCGCCGGCATCACGATCAATGCCGATGGCACATTCAAGTTGCTTGAGGGAACCGGTAGAGGAGTACTGAGCCGCGAAGACATCGCCAGAGTATTTGATCGCGTCGATTGAAAGCGCCCGTCTGACGCTTTTTAAAGTTTTGCGATGGATACTTCAGTGGACTTCACGAAGGCAATCACTTCACTGCCCACTTTCAACTCCAGGTCACGTACCGAGCGGGTGGTGATGACCGAAGTGACAATGCCGGATGCGGTTTGCACGTCGATTTCCGACACCACTTCACCCAGCAGGATTTCCTTGATCGTGCCTTTGAACTGGTTGCGCACGTTGATCGCTTTAATGGTCATGTCGGCTTCCTTTTGGCTGTTGGGTCAATCCGCACGAATGCGCAGGCCCTTAAAATGCGCCCTGCAGCACAACAACAAAAGGAATATATAAGTCTTTATTTATTCGATATGAGTATAAAAACCACTACTCTGCCCCACTCTTCAAGAAAGCATGACCCAATAGCGTGTCCGCGCCTGTACGCGCAACCTCAGGCTGGAGGCCAGCAGGTCGAGGATGCGATCGGTGTCGTCCAGGCGAAAACTGCCGGTGACCCGCAACGTTTCCAGGCGCGGGTCCCAGCGCAGCACGCCCGGCCGGTAACGCGCCAACTCACGCAGGAAATCCCCCAACAACTGGTTCTGCGCGGTCAGTACGCCGTCGCGCCAGCCCAGTTGCAGCGCATCGAACGCCATCCAGGCGCCGAGCCCGTTGCTTTTCAACGGCGCTTGCTGCCTTTGTTGCAAGGTTGCCGTTCGCCCGTCCAGGTCGCGTACCCGGACTGAACCCTTGAGCACCGACACCAGACAACCGGCGTCCAGTTGCCGAACACACACTTGCGCCTGGCTGACCGTCAGCTCGCCGTAACGCGTCTGTACGCTCATCGCCGTCGCGGCAGGTACATTCAACGCCAGCTCACCCTCGACCAGGGTGATCCGCCGCTGCGCCGGGTCCAGGTCAACCGCCGTCGCGGTATTGAGTTGCACGCTGGCGCCGTCAGCCAATGCCATGCGCGTGCGTTCCCCCGTGGCCGTGTGCAGGTCGGCGCGCCAGGTCTCGATGGGCAATTGCCGGCTGAGCAGCCAGGCCGTCGGCAACAAAGCCGCAACGCCCAGCGCGCGCTTGAGCACTGCGCGCCGTCCGGGTTGCGCACGATCAAGGCTGGCCATCGCCAGGGCCTGGGGCAAGTCGCTGAAACGCTGGCGCAGGGCCTGCGCGCTTTGCCAGGTCTGTTCGTGCTGCGGATGGCTGTCACGCCAGTGCTGCAGCGCCGCGTGATCGCGTTCGGTGGCCGCGCCTGACTCCAGCAGCGCCAGCCACTGGGCGGCGGCGCGGGCAACGTCGCGGTTCACAGGTTCACCAGCAGGCAGTGTTCGTAGGCCTGGGCCATGTAGCGCTTTACCGTGCGCTCGCAAACGTCGAGGCGTGCGGCGATCTCCCGATAGCCCAGGCCTTCCAGCTGGCTCCACAGAAAGGCGCGGCGCACGTGCGCCGGTAAACCATCAAGCAGGTCGTCGAGGGCGTGCAAGGTTTCCAGCAACAACCAGCGTTGCTCCGGCGAAGGCACGCAGGCCTGCGGCAGGCTTGCCAAGGCATTCAGGTAAGCCTGCTCGAGGCTGCGCCGTTGATGGAAATTCACCAGCAGGCGCTTGCCGACCGTCACCAGATACGCCCGCGGCTCCTGCATCTGCCCGATCGGCTGCGCGCTGGCAAGCACGCGCAGAAACGTATCCTGACTCAGGTCCGCAGCATCCCAGGCGTTGCCCAAACGCCTGCGCAGCCAGCTTTCCAGCCAGCTGTGATGGTCGCGGTACAGGCTCGACACGGTCAGCTCGGGGGCGTGGGTCGGTACAACAGCATCATTCATGGCAAGCGACCTGCACGGCGCGACTGAGTCTCAAATGAGATTCATTCTATTTAATGTTGCGCCGCTATACCATGATCTTTTCAACATGACGTTTACACATTCAAACGATCTTCTGCGCGTTGACCAACCCTGTTACACACCATATAGTGTGCCCACAAACAGAACAGACCACTACATAGTGTGAAGCATCGGGATTTTCCGACCACACTCTGCGCAGTATTTCAATGCCTGAAGCCTGCAACCCGCATATTTTTTTGGACGGTCTCGCACACCGTCAGAACAGATCTGGAAGGAGTATTTCAATGCTGAGTTGGGATGAAGTCGACAACGAAGACGGCGTTGCAGCGGTAGTAAAAGGCGCCAACGCCGGCCACGCCACCGAAGCCAACATGGACCGCCTCGACGGTGCCGGCGCTGCCGCCGCCATCGAAGCCCGCGCCGTTACCGCCAATGACTCCGCCGCCATCGCGCGCGCCAAGGCCGAGCTGGACAAACTTGACGTCGCCGAAGGCCTCGCCGAACTCGAAGGCGCCTCCGCCCGCGTCGCCGTTGACGAAAAGCGCATGATCAACTGCCGCGCCGACCTCAACCAACTCGTGCCCTTCAAGTACGACTGGGCCTGGCAGAAATACCTCGACGGCTGCGCCAACCACTGGATGCCGCAAGAGGTCAACATGACCGCCGACATCGCCCTGTGGAAAAACCCCGAAGGCCTGACCGACGACGAACGTCGCATCGTCATGCGCAACCTCGGCTTCTTCTCCACCGCCGACTCCCTGGTCGCCAACAACCTGGTGCTGGCCGTGTACCGCCTGATCACCAACCCCGAATGCCGCCAGTACATCCTGCGCCAGGCCTTCGAAGAAGCGATCCACACCCACGCCTACCAGTACTGCATCGAATCGTTGGCCATGGATGAAGGCGAGATCTTCAACATGTACCACGAGATTCCGTCGGTGGCTAAAAAAGCCGCCTGGGGTTTGAAGTACACCCGCTCGATCTCCGATCCGAAGTTCGAAACCGGCACCGTCGACACCGACAAAGAGCTGCTGCGCAACCTGGTCGCCTACTACTGCGTGCTGGAAGGCATCTTCTTCTACTGCGGCTTCACCCAGATATTGTCCATGGGCCGCCGCAACAAAATGACCGGCGTGGCCGAGCAGTTCCAGTACATCCTGCGCGATGAGTCGATGCACCTGAACTTCGGGATCGATGTGATCAACCAGATCAAGATCGAAAACCCGCACTTGTGGGATGCCGGGATGAAGGAGGAAGCGACCCAGATGATTCTGCAGGGGACGCAACTGGAGATTGAATATGCTCGCGACACCATGCCGCGTGGGGTGCTAGGGATGAATGCGGCGATGATGGAGGATTACCTGAAGTTTATTGCTAACCGTCGTCTGTCGCAGATTGGGTTGAAGGAAGAGTATCCAGGGACGACCAACCCGTTCCCGTGGATGAGCGAGATTATGGATTTGAAGAAAGAGAAGAATTTCTTCGAAACCCGTGTGATCGAGTACCAGACTGGTGGTGCGCTGAGCTGGGATTGATTAACAGCACAGCTCCAAAATGTGGGAGGGGCTTGCTCCCTCCCACATTGGGAACGCGGTGTTCCATAACTTTGCAAATTGCCTTTTATGCCCAATCAAACCATCAAAACGCCCTGCATAGGCCTGTGCTCCACCGTCTACGGTGACCTGGTCTGCCGGGGCTGCAAGCGTTATCACCATGAAGTGATCCAGTGGAACGGCTACAGCGCTGAGGAAAAGCACGCGGTATGGCTGCGCCTGGAGCAGTTGCTGGTGCAGGTCATGAGCAGCAAGCTTGAAGTCTTCGACCCGCAACGCCTGCGCCAGCAACTGGAAGACCGCAAGATTCGCTTCATGCCGCAACAGTCACCGTACTGCTGGGCGTACCAGCTGATTGCGCGGGGCGCTCGAGTGATGTCGAAACTGGACGCCTATGGGCTTGCGTTGCTGCCGGAATTCCGTGAGCGCCCGCTCACGGACCTGCGCGATGCGATTGACCGCGAGTTTTTCCTGCTGTCCGAGGCCCATTACGAGCGCTACATCGCCCCGGTTTTTCTGCGAGAAGCCTTCGGCCCAGCCCTGATCGCCACGCTCTGACGCACAATTGTGGTTAAAATGCCGCCCGCTCAACGACTGACGTTCAACGATGACCCCAGACGCACTCGCTACCCTCCACGCCCACCTGCTCACCGCCCTGGCCAGCCCGCCCACTGAAACCCGGCGTTTGTTCCACGGCCGTGGCCGCTGCTGGCCGGGCCTGGAGCAACTGACGGTGGACTGGCTGCAAGGCGTGGTGCTGGTAGCGCTGTTCAAGGAAACCGAGCATCTGCAGGCCTTGAAGCAGCAGTTATTGCAGATCGACTGGGTCCGCTTCGGCGCCCATACCGTAGCGCTGCAACACCGCTACCTGCCGCAAAGCACCACCGAGTGGCTGCTCGGTGACGCCGTCGACGAGCTGACCATCACCGAAGGCGGCCTGCGTTACCTGATCGACCTGGGTAAAAAGCAGAACAGCGGCCTGTTTCTCGACATGCGCTACGGCCGCAACTGGGTGCGCGAGCAGGCCAGGGGCCAGCGTGTGCTTAACCTGTTTGCCTACACCTGCGGGTTTTCCGTCGCCGCTATCGAAGGCGGCGCCGAGCATGTAGTGAACCTGGACATGGCCCGTGGCGCCCTGAGCCGTGGCCGCGACAACCATCGCCTCAACGGTCACGACTTGAGCAAGGTGAGCTTTCTGGGCCACGACCTGTTCAAGTCCTGGGCCAAGGTCACTAATGGCGGTCCCTATGACCTGGTGATCATCGACCCGCCCTCCTTCCAGAAAGGCAGCTTCCTGCTGACCAAGGACTATCAGCGCGTGTTGCGTCGTCTGCCGGATCTGCTCACAGCCCAGGGCACGGTGCTGGCATGCATGAACGATCCGGCCTTCGGCGAAGACTTCCTGATCGACGGCGTCACCCGCGAGGCACCGGGCCTGCGCTTTATCGAACGCTTGGAAAACCCGCCGGAATTTCCGGATATCGACCCGCAAAGTGGCTTGAAGGCCCTCGTGTTTGGCCAGGGCTGATGCCGAAACTTCCTACGCTTGCTACGCTAAGCCATACGCCGGGTGGTGAACCTTATCCCCGCCTTCCCGGTCGATACCTGCATTCCCCGGCCAGACTCGACGGCGTTACGCTGTCGGCTGCCCCGTTTGACCCTTTGGAGAACCGCCCGTGATATCGACCCTGCATGTAGCCAGAATCAAAGCCTGGGGCGCCCACGGCTTCACCGCCACCGGTGTGGTATTGGCATTCCTGGCCACCCTGGCATTGCTGGAAAACTCGCCAAAGGCCTGCCTGCTGTGGCTGGGCCTGGCACTGGTGGTCGATGGCGTCGACGGCTCCCTGGCGCGACGTGTCAACGTCAGTACGGTCTTGCCCAGCTTTGACGGCTCGGTATTGGACCTGGTGATCGATTACCTCACCTACGTGTTCATCCCGGCACTGTTTATCTACCGCTATATCGACCTGCCGGAATTTACCCACCTGTTTGCCGTGTCGGTGATCCTGGTGTCGTCGCTGTTCTGCTTCTGCAACGTGAACATGAAGAGCAAGGACAACTATTTCGTCGGTTTCCCGGCGGCCTGGAACGTGGTGGCCTTGTGCGTGTACATCATCCAGCCGGACGCCTGGGTCACCCTGCTGACCGTGATCGGCCTGGCGCTGCTGACCGTGACGCCGATGAAGTTCCTGCACCCGTTCCGGGTCAAGCGCTTCATGCCGATCAATATCGCGGTGACCACGATCTGGTTGCTGTGCAGCTTCCTGATGGTGGTGGACTATCCGAACACCAACCCGTGGACGTTCGGGCTGTGGTCGTTGATGTCGGCTTACTTTCTGGGCATCTGCATCTGGCGCACGGCGCTGGAATGGTTGGGCACCCATAAATAACCCAGCACCCAGGATCAAAATGTGGGAGGGGGCTTGCCCCCGATGGCCATAGGTATCTACACAACTCTGTAGCGCTCAACCGTAACCACGATGCGAAGCGAGCCGCTCTTGATCTTGATCTGCTTTTGATCTCAGGCGCCCCGTTAAACCACGCTGGCCGAACGCAGGCTTGAATCCGTGGGTAACCCGGCAGGACGCCGGGTTAGCCGCACTGGGCCATGGATGGCCCATTGCGGCGGCCCACGGATTCAAGCCGGAGAGAGGGCACACCGAGCCTAAGCGAGGTGCCGAGTGGTGGGGCAAGAGCGTTTTGCTTACTTTTGCGCTTTTCAAAAGTGAGCCGCCGTCAGGGCGGAACCCTAATTGGCCGTTACCTAAATAATGGATATGTACTCGATCTGATCCAACATCCTGGTCGGCCCAGAGGCCGCCATCGGGGGCAAGCCCCCTCCCACATTTGGTTTTGCGTACATCAGGGGGGTAAGATGGCGGCCTTCCCAGCAGCCCCGCCAACAATAAGCCCTGCCCATGCCCTTCGAACTCAGCGTTGACCTGACTACCCTCGCCATTCTCGCCGCCGTGGCCTTTGTTGCCGGTTTCATCGACGCCATCGCCGGCGGCGGCGGCCTGCTCACCACCCCTGCCCTGCTCACCGCCGGCATGCCACCGCACCTGGTGCTGGGCACCAACAAGCTCAGCTCCACCTTTGGCTCGGCGACCGCCAGCTTTACCTTCTACCGCCGCAAGCTGTTCCACCCGCGCCAATGGGTGCACGCCATCGTCGGTACATTGATTGGCGCGCTGGCCGGCGCCGTGGTCGCGCACTATTTGCCCGCCGAAACCCTGAACAAGATGCTGCCGGTGATCGTGTTCGCCTGTGGGGTGTACCTGCTGTTCGGCGGCACGCCCAAGGCGCCGCTGGATGCCGAGGCACCCATCAAGAAGAAATGGCAGGCCACCCAGGGCTTCGGCCTGGGTTTCTACGACGGCGTGGCCGGGCCCGGCACCGGCGCGTTCTGGACCGTGAGCACGATGCTGCTGCACCCGATCGATCTGGTGAAGGCCAGCGGCGTGGCGCGCAGCATGAACTTCGTCAGCAACGCGGCGGCGCTGAGCGTTTTCATCATCAACGGCTCGGTGGACTGGATCGTCGGCCTGGCGATGGGCATCTCGGTAATGGGGGGCGCATTCTTTGGCGCACGCAGCGCCATCAGCGGCGGCGCCAAGTTCATTCGCCCGGTGTTCATCACCGTGGTGCTCGGCCTGACCGTGCGTCTAGCCTGGCAGCACTGGTTCAGCGTGGCCTAGGCGACGGGCCACATAGAGGTCGATCAGGTAACGCGCAATCGAGCGTGACGCCGGCAGCGGCGGCAGGTGGTGGATGCTGAACCACTGCGCGTCTTCGATCTCGTCGGCCTGGGGCACGATGTCGCCACCGGCATACTCGGCATGGAAACCCAGCATCATCGAATGCGGGAACGGCCAGCACTGGCTGCCCATGTACTGCAGATTCTTGACCTCCACCTGCACTTCCTCACGTACTTCGCGGATCAGGCAGTCTTCGGCCGACTCGCCCGGCTCGGCAAAGCCGGCCAGGGTGCTGTAGACCCCGGTGACAAAGCGTGGCGAGCGTGCCAGCAGAATCTCGTCACCACGGGTCACCAGCACGATCATGCTCGGCGAAATCCTTGGATAGCTGCGCAGGTCGCAGGGTTGGCAGTACATCGCCCGCTCCCGTGGCACCTGGACCATGGCCTGGCCGCAACTGCCGCAGAAGCGGTGCTCGCGCGCCCAGGTACCGATCTGCGCGGCATAGCCCAGCAGTTTGTACAGGGTGTGATCGCCTTGCAGCATGAAACTGCGCAGGCCCTGCCAGCTGCAACCCGGCACCTGGGCAGCACCGTTGACTTCCAGCAGGTACACCGGCTCGCCATCGAGATGCCCGATGCCGTGTTCGGCAAATACCGAGAGGTCCTGCCGCTTGAGCCACTCGCGAGGGAACAGCGGCCCGTTGGCATCCTGCAGAAAGCCGTCGCGGCTGCGGGCCACGGCCCAGCCGCCGGCGGCGTCGTTGTCCAGCAGCGTTGTGGTAATCCAGCCTGGGGTCATATCAATCAATCCACGAATTCGGGTGTCTGTTTGCTCATATGGGCCGCGATGGCCACGCGCAAGTCGTTGGATTGCAACATAGCCGCGTTCCAGGTGGCAACGTATTCCAGGCCATCATTGATGCTGTGGTCGCGCATATAGCTGATCATCGCCTTGGTGCCGGTGACGGCAATCGGCGACTTGGCGGCGATTTCACGGGCGATGGCCATGACGCCCGCCAACAGGCTGGCCGGGTCGGCGTACACACGATTGACCAGGCCGATGCTGCGCGCTTCTTCTGCGCCAAACTGACGACCGGTGTAGGCCAGCTCGCGCAACATGCCGTCGCCGACGATGCGCGGCAGGCGCTGCAAGGTGCCGACGTCGGCGGCCATGCCCATGTCGACTTCCTTGATCGAGAACTGCGCGTCCTCGGCGGCGTAGCGCATGTCGCAGGCGCTGATCAGGTCAATGGCACCGCCGATGCAATAGCCGTGGATCGCTGCCAGCACCGGCTTGCGGCAGGTGTCGACCGCATTGAACGAGGCTTGCAGTTCGAGGATCTTGCGCCGCAGCACGCGCGCGTTGCGGCCCACGTCCTTGCCCAGTTCATTGGCCACCGAGGCCAGCATCATCAGGTCGATGCCGGAGGAAAAGTGCTTGCCGGCACCGCTGAGCACCACCGCGCGCACGGCGTCGGTGTCTTCGATCCATTGGAAGATATCGATGATTTCGCTCCAGAACGCCGCGTTCATCGCGTTGATCTTTTCCGGGCGGTTGATCTGCACATGGGCAACGTTGCCGTTGAGTTCGACGACGAAAGCTTGGTATTCGGACATGGCAGTGATCCCTGACTGGCGAGTGATAAGGCCTGAACTATAACAAGGGCAGGCAACGGCGCATCGGCCAAAAGCGGGACTGGCAAAAAACCTTGCCAGGCGCCATCCTTGGCGCTTTAAGCCGCCCCACTGCGGCGTTCGACGTTTGAAGGATATGCCCCATGCACGCCCAGCCCCTCACCCCCGCCGATTTCGACCTGATCGAAGAAACCCTGCTCAAGTACGGCGACGACCATTCGGTGCTGAACTTGGCTGAACTCGACGGCTATCTCACGGCATTGGTCTCCAGCCCGACGCAGGTGGAGATCGCCGAGTGGTTTCCGGCGATCTGGGGCGGGCAGAACCCGAAGTGGGAAAGCTCCGAAGAGGCCGGGCAGTTCCTGGACCTGTGTGTACGCCACTTCAATACGCTGGCGACGCAACTGGCCGGCGATTCCAGTGAGTTCAAGGCCCTGTTCGATGAAAAAGAGCACCACGGCCAAACCGTGACCCTCGCCGAAGAATGGTGCTTTGGCTATATCCGTGGCGCCGCCATCGGCAACTGGCCGGCGTTGCCCGCCGAACTGGCCGTTCAGTTCGAAAAGATCTCCTGGTGCGCCGAGCAGGATAATTTCGAGTTGCCGGCGGACCTGGATGTGCGGGCCCACCAGCAACAGGTCAGCCAAATCGAACCGGCAGCCCGGGCGCTGCACGATTACTGGCTGAGCCAGCGCTAAATCTCGACAAGCACCGCACCTTTGGCCGATTATTCGGGTCCGCCCCGTCGGCCACTCCATGCCACCTCGCCTTGATCAGGAGCCTTGTCCCTTGAGTTCGCAGAAAACCGTGACCGTTACACCGCCCAACTTTCCTCTCAACGGCAAGGTCGCGCCCCCCGGCTCCAAATCCATTACCAACCGCGCCCTGTTGCTGGCGGCCCTGGCCAACGGCACCAGCCGCTTGAGCGGCGCCCTGAAGAGCGACGACACCCGCCACATGTCGGTAGCCCTTCGGCAGATGGGCGTGACCATCGACGAGCCGGACGACACCACCTTCGTGGTCACCGGCCACGGCAAGCTGCAATGGCCGGCGCAGCCGCTGTTCCTCGGCAACGCCGGCACCGCCATGCGCTTTCTCACCGCCGCCGTCGCCACCGTGGACGGCACTGTGGTGCTGGACGGCGACCACTACATGCAAAAGCGCCCGATCGGGCCACTGCTCGCCACCCTCGGCCAGAACGGCATCCGGGTCGACAGCCCGACCGGCTGCCCACCGGTGACCGTGCACGGCGTGGGCAAGGTCCAGGCCAAGCGCTTCGAGATCGATGGCGGGCTGTCCAGCCAGTATGTGTCGGCGCTGCTGATGCTCGCAGCCTGCGGCGAAGCGCCGATCGAAGTCGCATTGACCGGCAAGGACATCGGCGCCCGTGGCTATGTGGACCTGACCCTCGATTGCATGCGTGCCTTCGGCGCCCAGGTTGAAATGGTCAATGACACCACCTGGCGCGTGGCCCCGACCGGGTACACCGCCCACGATTACCTGATCGAACCCGACGCTTCCGCCGCCACCTACCTGTGGGCCGCCGAAGTGTTGACCGGCGGCCGTATCGACATCGGCGTCGCCGCCGGCGACTTCACCCAGCCGGACGCCAAGGCCCAGGCGGTGATCGCCCAGTTCCCGCACATGCAGGCCACCGTGGTGGGCTCGCAGATGCAGGACGCCATCCCGACCCTGGCGGTGCTGGCCGCCTTCAACAACACCCCGGTGCGTTTCACTGAACTGGCCAACCTGCGCGTCAAGGAATGTGACCGCGTGCAGGCACTGCACGACGGCCTCAACGCAATCCGCCCGGGCCTGGCGACCATCGAGGGCGACGACCTGCTGGTGGCGGCTGACCCGGCGCTGGCCGGCACGGCGTGCAACGCATCGATCGACACCCATGCCGACCACCGCATCGCCATGTGCTTTGCCCTGGCCGGGCTGAAAGTCTCAGGCATTCGGATCCAGGACCCGGACTGCGTGGCCAAGACCTACCCCGGGTATTGGAAAGCCCTGGGCAGCCTGGGCGTCACGCTCAGCTACTAAGGCCACGGCGCAGGTTACGGGAGGGCATGCACATGACCATTCGCCAACCCTGCCCACCCGGCGCCTGCGTCTGCGAGCGCGAACGCCTGCTGGAAGCGCCCGGCGCGGACCTGCGCATCCTCAGCCTGACACGCCAGGAAGAAAAGCGCCTGCTCGAGCGCCTGGAAAACCTCAAGAGCCTGCAGGACCTGGAGCATATGCAGCAGCGCATGTACGAGCAGTTGGGCATTCGCCTGCATATCGCGCCGGGCCACACCGAGGTCAAGAGCATGCGCGGCATCCAGATCGTCATCGACGAACTGCCCGGCCTGTGTCGCAAGACCCGGCAATCGATCCCGGCGGCGATTCGTCGGGGCATGGAGAAGCAGCCGGAGATTGCCTACCGTTTGCTGGACGCCCACGACCTGTTCCGCGACGCTTGAATCACCCGGCGGCTGTCTCGCGCTCAAACAGACCTTGGCCGACCGTCCTGGCCCTGTGCAAATGCGCTCGGGCACTGTCGCTTTCCGATTCCAGCAGCAGCTGCGAGATCAGCACCTGGGCGCCGCAATAATCAAAAATCCCGTTATCGATCTGCGTGCGCATGGCCTTGGCATAACCGTGCCGGTCGAAGGCGCTCTCATCCGCAGCGCCCAAGGCCAGCAGATGCACCTTCAGGTGCCGCAGCTTCTTGGTCACCGGAAGATCAGGGCCGTAATCGATCGCCCAGCCGTTGACGAAGACACGATCGATCCAGCCCTTGAGCAACGCCGGCATGGACCACCAGTAGATCGGAAACACCACCACCAACGCGTCGGCGCGTTCAATGCGTGCCTGCTCGGCAAGCACATCCGCCGGCGGCGTTGCGCGGCTGCGGTGTACCAGGTGGTCGGCGGCTGTGTAGCGAGGGTCGAAACCCTCGGCCGCGAGGTCGGCGATTTCAAAGGTGTGGCCCGATGCGCTCAAACCGGCGGCGACGTGCTCGGCCACGCTGCGGGTAAGGGATTGCGGGTCGTGATGAGCAACAACGATGAGTGCGTGCATGACAATGTGTCCTTTTGGGCTTAAGCTACTTTTAGTAAGTTAACGTCTGTAAGTTACTTTTGGTATATAAGCATGTCAAGCGAGCAATCCCCTGCCCCCCGTCGGCGCCTTTCCCGTGAAGAACGTCTGCATCAATTATTGGAAACCGCCTGGCAACTGGTGCGCGAAGAAGGCACCGACGCCCTGACCCTGGGCCGCCTGGCCGAGCTGGCCGGGGTGACCAAACCGGTGGTCTACGATCACTTCGCCACGCGGTCGGGCTTGTTGGCCGCGCTGTATGAAGACTTCGATGGGCGCCAGAATCAGGTGTTTGTCGACGCCATCGAGGCCAGCAGCGCGACGCTTGAAGACCGCGCATGGGTGATCGCCTCGTCCTATGTGGATTGCGTGCTGCTGCAGGGTCGCGAGATTCCGGGGGTGACGGCGGCACTGAGTGGCTCACCGGAGTTGGAGGCGCTCAAGTGCAAGTATGAGGCGATCTTTCTGGACAAATGCCGCGATGCCCTTGCGCCGTTCGCGCCGGGTGGCAGGCTCTCCCAAGCCGGCCTGCGTGCCATGCTGGGTGCTGCCGAAGCCTTGTCTCACGCGGCGGCCAGCGCAGAGATCAGCCGCGAAGAAGCGCAGCAGGAATTGCTGGCGACCATCCTGGCGATGGTCAAGCGCGGCGCATGTGGGAGGGGGCTTGCTCCCGATAGCAGTGGTTCAGTCAATTAATATTGAACTGATACACCGCTATCGGGGGCAAGCCCCCTCCCACATTTTGATCTGGGCAGCCTTCAAGACTGCGTCAAACTTAACGTTTTACTTGGCTGGCGGTCGCATGCGACATCTGCAACACCACAACACCAATGTGGGAGGGGGCTTGCCCCCGATTGCAGTGGTGCAGTCACTGTGGGTGCTCAACCCAAGCGTTCGTCTACAAACCGCTGCACCTTGCGCGTCAGTTGATCCAAATGCCGATCACGCTGCTTTTCTGCATCCGCCATCGCGCGCTTGCCATGCTTCTGCAGAAGATAGGTATGAATCTGCCGCACTTCCAGCGAGCTGTAGATAGCGGCCACGTCCAGCACACCCATCAACCCATCGGTGCCGTAATCCCGCGTATTCATCAGCACTTGCGTACCGCGCGCGCCGCGCACCATGAAGCCCATGGCTTCGAATGTCGGGACCTTCTCGACCGAACACGCCAGTTCGGCATGGGGATAGCGCGCAAGCACATCGTCCAGCATGGCCCGGGCCACACCCTGGCGCCTGGAGCCGGCGTGCACGGCCATGAAGGCCACGCCACAGGCTTGAGGGTCGTCCTTCACCGGCAGGTACAGGCAAAAGCCGACGACGGTCTCGTCCTGCATCGCCACCACCAGCTCGACGTCGATGCCCTTCGAGCCGTCCAGCGCCTCCAGGTACAGGTGCACCTCAAAACCGATGGCGTACTGGTAGATGTTGTAGAGCAGATTGCTGGGCGCCAGGGCCACGCTGCTGATGTCGGTGAGGTTGTCGACCACCATCTGCAGGATCTGGCTGTTGACCGGTTCGGGACACGGCGTGGTGTAGCGGGTAAGGCTGAACATGCAAATTCCTGGGGTTTCGCGTCAAGGCAGTCGCGATTGTACCTGTTACGTGTGAGGTGGCCGGGGTCTGTGGCACCCGACGTTCAACAAATGAGTGAAAAAAGTTCGGACCAACGGGTGCATGCATGCCCCTGGATCGCGCATCATGGGCACTTTCAAGTTCAAGGGTAACGTCCATGCGCGTTCTGTCATTGATGATGGGTCTTACGACGCTGGCCGCCAGTACGGTGTTCTGCGCCAGCGCGATGGCGAATGAAGAAAGTCAGTTGGTGCAACAGATCAACCAGTACCGCAGCCAGGTGCAGCGCTGCGGCGACCAGGGTTCCCAGGAATTGCCGCCGCTGGCCAGTGACACACGGCTGGTGCTGCCGGCCAATAATGTCGGCGATTTGCAGCAGGCGCTGGCGCGGGCCGCCTACCCCATGGTCAACGTACAGGCCATCAGCCTGTCCGGGCCCAAGGACGCCGAGGCCGCCATGAAAGCGGTACGCGAAAGTTTCTGTCGCGTGGTGCTAGACCCGCAGTTCGTCGATATCGGCGTGAGCAACAGCGGCCAGGACTGGCGCATCGTACTGGCGCGCCCGTTGCTCACCAGTGGCCTGGGCGACTGGCAGACCGAAGGCCGCAAGCTGCTCGACCTGATCAACGCCGCCCGCACCCAGCCGCGCCAATGCGGCACCCAGCCGTTTGCCGCCACCACGCCGCTGTCGTGGAACGACAACCTGGCCGCCGCCGCCAACAGCCATACGCGCAACATGGCCAACGGCAACTTTTTCGATCACCTCGACCACGACGGCCGTACCCCCGGCGACCGCGCCGAGCTGGCCGGCTATGCCGCGAAGAACATCGGCGAAAACATCGCCGCCGGCCTCGATACCCCGCGCAAGGTCCTCGACGGCTGGCTCGCCAGCCCCGGCCATTGCGCCAACCTGATGAACCCGCAATTCCGTGATCTGGGTGCAGCCTATGCGATGGACCCGAAAAGCGATGCGGGCATCTATTGGACAGGACTGTTCGGCGCACAATAAAGCCGCTGCGCGCCCAGAACCCGCCCGCCAAATGGGCAATGAAATCAAAGTGCTATCCAGGAGATGGGCGTGCTGAACTGATTGCGGTCATACCGGTCTTTAGCTAGGCAGTATGACCTCCTCAAGGCTTAACCACGCGTAGCGAACAAGGTGTGAACCCAATGATGAATTGGCTGCAAGGCAGCAGCGAAATGGCAGAGCGGGTTCGTCGGCATGATTGGGCCAATTCGCCCCTGGGGCCCCTTGAACACTGGCCGGACGTGTTGAAGACAACCGTGGCGCTGTGCTTCGCCTCCAGCTTCCCCCAGGCGATTGTCTGGGGGCCTCAGCTGATCACCCTCTACAACGACGCCTTCGTACCGATCCTGGGTAACAAGCCCGATGCCCTGGGCCGCCCGTTCAGCGAGGTATGGCACGAGGCATGGGATGAGATCCGCCCTATCGCCGACACCGCGTTCGCCGGACAAGCCACTTACATCGAAAACTTTCCGCTGGTGATCCAGCGCAACGAGGCGCCTGAACAAGCCTATTTCACCTTTTGCTACAGCCCGATCCGTGACGCGCAAGGTGCGGTGGTCGGGTTGCTCGATACCGTGACCGAAACCACCGACACGGTGTTTCTTACGCGGCGCCTGGAAGTGCTGGACGCCATCGGCAACAGTGTCGCCACCGCCACCGACGCCGAAGCCATCATGACCTCGACCACGCGTTTGCTGGCCGAACACCTGCACGTGTCGATTTGCGCCTACGCCGACATGGAAGACGATCAGGACGGCTTTACCATTCGCGGTGACTGGTCGGCGCAGGGCTCACCGAGCATCATTGGCCATTACAGCCTGGCCGCGTTCGGTGAGCGTGCGGTGACCTGCCTGCGGGCGGGCGAACCTTTGGTCATCTGCAACAACCAGCTCGAATTGCCGGCCCATGAAGCTGCGAATTTCCAGGCGCTCGGCGTTACGGCGACCATCTGCATGCCCCTGATCAAACATGGGCGCCTCACCGCATTGATGGCCGTGCACGACAAACAGCCCCGCTACTGGTCCTCCTATGACCTGGCACTGCTGGGCGAAGTCACCGAGCGCTCCTGGGCGCATATCGAACGCGTGCGCGCCGATGCCGCAGTGCGGGCGGGCCTTGCAGCCTATACCGAACTCAACGCGACCCTGGAGCAGCGCGTGGAAGAACGCACCCTCGCCCTCGCCCAGGCTGAAGCCGCGCTGCGCCAGTCGCAAAAGCTCGAGGCCATCGGCCAACTGACCGGCGGCGTCGCCCATGATTTCAACAACCTGCTGACGATCATTCGCTCATCCGTGGATTTCCTGCGCCAGCCGGGGCTGTCGGAAGAACGCCGGCAACGCTACATGTGGGCTGTATCCGATACCGTCGAGCGGGCCAGCAAACTCACCAGCCAACTGCTCGCCTTTGCCCGCCGCCAGCCGCTGAATCCGCAGGTATTCGACGTCAGCCAGCGGGTGCGCAACATCGGCGACATGCTCGAAAGCGTCACCGGCGCACGCATTCAGGTGCAGGTGCAATTGCCCGATCAGCCCTGCTTTGCGCGCATCGATCCGAGCCAGTTCGAAACCGCATTGATCAACATTGCCCTCAATGCCCGCGACGCAATGGACGGCCAGGGCAGCCTGACCATCAAGGTCGTCGGCCAGCAAACACTGCCGAGCATCCGTGGCGACGCCGGGTCGCCCCTGCCCCACATCAGTATTTCCCTAGCCGATACCGGCAGCGGTATTGCCGGCGATGCCTTCGAGCGCATTTTCGAGCCGTTCTTCACCACCAAGGCCGTGGGCAAGGGCACCGGGCTGGGTTTGTCACAAGTCTTCGGCTTTGCCAAGCAATCGGACGGCAATATCGATGTATCCAGTAACCTCGGCCGGGGTACGGTGTTTACCTTGTACCTGCCCCAAGTGGAAGTGGAAGGCGAAGTCGCGCCGCCGCAGGACGAACAGCCAGATCTGACGCCACCGCTGGACGTTGCCCATTGGCATGTACTGATCGTTGAGGACAACCTTGAGGTGGGACGTTTTGCCAGCCAGATCCTCAAGGATCTGGGTTACCAGACCACCTGGGCCACCAATGCCGAACAGGCGCTGACGCTTGCCGGTAAAGACGCAGAGGCCTTCGACGCGGTTTTCTCGGATGTGGTGATGCCAGGGATGACCGGTGTCGCCATGGCCAAGCTGCTGCGCCAGCGCCGTGCGGACCTGCCGGTGGTGCTCGTGTCGGGCTACAGCGAAGAACTGGCGGACAGTGGGTACGAGGGCTTTGAGTTCCTCGCCAAACCCTACTCCGCCGAACAGGTGGCGCGAGCGTTGGCCAGGGCCATGACCAAGGATCAGACCGCCACGGCGACCTGATTGCGACCCAACGCCTTGGCCCGGTACAGCGCCTTGTCGGCGCTGTCCATCAAGCCATTCAGGTCGAGCGCCTGGTCGTGGGTCGATGCAAGTCCCAGGCTTGCACTGAGCCCCTGCACCGGGTCGGCCTGCAGGTCGCCAATGGCCCGGACCAGTTGCTCGGCGATGCTGCGCGCGGTTTCCAGGGACGTATTGGGCAGCAATATCGCGAATTCTTCGCCACCCAGGCGTCCGGACACATCGACCTGGCGAAACGAGGCGCTGATCACACCGCCAATCTGGCGCAACACCTGGTCGCCGGTCTGATGGCCATAGGTGTCATTGATGCTTTTGAAATGGTCCATGTCCAGCATCAGCGCACACAACGGCTGCTGCGCGCGATGGCACTGGGCGTACAGTACCTGGGCACGCTCGAAAAAGGCACGACGGTTCATCAGCCCGGTCAGCTCGTCCGTTTGAGCGGCGTGGGTTGAAAGGGTGTGGGCACGCTCCATCTGTCGGGTCAGGCGGAAGGCTTTTTCCAGGGCATCGGAGAGTCTGCGCGTGGCACCCGCTAAAAAGCACGAGAACACCAGCACCGCCACCGCCACGCCCACCTGCATCGGCGACGGCTGGAACAGCAGCCACAGGGTACAGGGCAACAGCACCAGGCCCATGGCCCCCAGCGACATATAGCGATAAGCGGAATAGCAGGACACCGCGCTGACCGACATGCCCACGGTAAACAACATGACCAGCACCTGGGACATGCGGTCATCGACCGGCATCACCGCCAGTGCCCCGCCGCCCCAGATCCCCGCCGACAGCATCAATGTCAGCCAGTAACGACGCTCCCAGCGCGCGGTGGTGCGTTCGCTGTTGGGGCAGCGGAACCATTCCAGGAACAGTTGCAGGCGCAGCAGCGACGAGCCCGCCAGCAGCACCAGCCAGACCACGATAATCTGATGATCGAAACGCTCCCAGCACAGCCAGCAGAGCATGATGGCGCCCAGATAGGCGCCTGAAATGGCGGAGAACGACTGTCGAAACAGCTGATGCAAACGGTCGGTTCGTACCTGCTCTTCGATGACGTGGTCCGGATCTTGTTCATGCCCAAGGCTATGCATGCAATTCGCCTGTTTGGCTGCTCCGACAGAGGCGCCATTGTGGCACCCTGCCAGTAGCCCGGACAACAGGATCCTGTGCGCTAGAGCGTTTAAGGCTCCTATCTGAATAACTATGATGCGACGCCGGACCTGTGGCGAGGGAGCTTGCTCCCGTGACAGTCGGACAGCCAACGCGTATCTACCTGACGCTGCGAGATCCAATGTGGGAGGGGGCTTGCTCCCATGACAGTCGGACAGCCAACGCGTATCTACCTGACGCTGCGAGATCCAATGTGGGAGGGGGCTTGCCCCCGATGGCGGCCTCTGGGCCGACCAGGATGTTGGATCAGATCGAGTACATATCCGTTTCTGCGGTAACGGCTGCTAATGGTTCCGCCCTTACGGCGGCTCACTTTTGAAAAGCGCAAAAGTAAGCAAAACGCTCTTGCCCCACCACTCGGCACCTCGCCCAGGCTCGGTGTGCCCTCTCTCCGGCTTGAATCCGTGGGCCGCCGCAATGGGCCATCCATGGCCCAGTGCGGCTAACCCGGCGTCCTGCCGGGTTACCCACGGATTCAAGCCTGCGTTCGGCCAGCGTGGTTTAACGGGGCGCCCAAGATCAAAAGCAGATCAAGATCAAGAGCGACTCGCTTCGCATCGTGGTTACGGTTGGGTGCTGCAGCGTTGTGTGGATCTCTATACCTCCTGTGGCCGCAGAATCAGCACACCCAGGGGCGGCAAGTTCAGCGACAGCGACACCGGCTGCCCATGGCGAGGTTCATCCACGGTCTGTACCGCACCACCATTACCGTAGTTGGACCCGGCGTACATATCGGCATCACTGTTGATCACTTCGCTCCAGCGCCCGGCAAATGGCACGCCGACGGCGTAGGCCTCACGAGGCACCGGGGTGAAGTTGGCGACCACCAGCACCGCCTTGCCATCCTTGCTCCAGCGCAGCCAGGCGTAGACGCTGTTGATGGCGTCATCCCCGATCAGCCACTGGAAGCCCTGGGGCGCGTCGTCCTGCTCGTGCAGCGCCGGTTCCTCGCGGTACAGGCGGTTCAGGTCGCCCACCAGCTTCTGCACCCCACGGTGTTCCGGGTATTGCAGCAGGTACCAGTCCAGTTGCTGGTCGTGGTTCCACTCGCGCCACTGGCCGAACTCGCAGCCCATGAACAGCAGCTTCTTGCCCGGGTGCATCCACATGAAACTCAAGTAGGCGCGCAGGTTGGCGAATTTCTGCCAGCGGTCGCCGGGCATCTTGTCGATCAGCGAGTGCTTGCCGTGCACCACCTCATCATGGGAAATCGGCAGGATGAACCGCTCGGACCAGGCATACACCAGGCCGAAACTCAGCTCGTTATGATGATGGGCGCGGTACACCGGGTCTTGCTGGATGTAATGCAGCGAGTCATGCATCCAGCCCATGTTCCATTTGTAATTGAAGCCCAGGCCACCTTGCTGGGTGCTCTGACTCACGCCAGGCCACGCGGTGGATTCCTCGGCAATCACCAGCGCGCCCGGCGCTTCAAGCGCAACCACGTCGTTCAAGTGGCGCAGGAAATCGATGGCTTCCAGGTTCTCCCGACCGCCGTGGCGGTTGGGCACCCACTCCCCGGCTTTGCGTGAATAGTCGCGATACAGCATCGAGGCCACCGCATCCACGCGCAGGCCGTCGACGTGGAAGTGCTTGAGCCAGTGCAGCGCCGACGCCAGCATGAAGCCGTGCACCTCGGTGCGGCCCAGGTTGTAGATCAGCGTGTCCCAATCCTGGTGGAAACCTTCCAGCGGGTTGGCATATTCGTACAGCGCAGTACCGTCGAATTGCGCCAGGCCGTGGGTATCGGTGGGAAAATGCGCCGGCACCCAGTCGAGGATCACACCGATATCCGCCCGGTGGCAGGCATCGACGAAGTAGGCGAAGTCTTCCGGCGAGCCAAAGCGTGCGCTCGGCGCAAACTGGGACAAGGCCTGATAGCCCCAGGAACCGCCGAAAGGATGCTCCATGATCGGCATCAGTTCGATATGCGTGAAGCCCAACTGCTGTACGTAGGGAATCAGCCGCTCGGCCAGTTCGCGCCAGCCATATTGGCGTGACACCTCGCCGGCCTCGTCCAGCTCGCATTGCCAGGACCCGACGTGCAACTCGTAGATCGACAGCGGTGCGGTGGCGTTCTGTTTGTCACCACGTGCCTGCATCCATTCATGGTCCTGCCAGTCCACCTGCAATGGCGGGGCGACCTTCGAAGCGGTATCCGGCGGCAGCTGGGTCGCCAGGGCCATCGGGTCGGCCTTGAGCGGCAGGATGCCGTGGGCGCCAAGAATTTCGTATTTATAGGCCGCGCCCGGTTGCAGGCGCGGGATGAAGATTTCCCAAACGCCTGAAGGATGACGCAGGCGCATCGGATGCCGGCGCCCGTCCCAGATGTTGAAGTCGCCGACCACCGAAACGCGCCGGGCATTCGGCGCCCATACGGCAAACCGTACGCCCTGCACGCCGTCCACAGTGGTCACCTGGGCGCCCAGGCAGTTGCCCAGGTCACGGTGGTTGCCTTCGGCAAACAGGTACAGGTCCATTTCACCCAGCAGCAACTGGCTAAAGCTATAGGGGTCTTCGGTGATCTGCTCGCCGCCGGCCCACTGGATCTTCAGCAGGTAATCCTGACGCGTGCCGAAGTGCCCGACAAACAGTCCCGGCACCTGGGTCGCGTCGAGGCTGCCGATCGGCTCGCCGCTGTCACGCGCCAGTACCTGGACACTCAGGGCTTCAGGCAGGAACGCGCGGATAAATTGCCCGCCCTGCTCATCGTCGTGCGGCCCAAGGATCGAAAACGGATCGTGGTGCTCGGCGCGCACCAGCGCTTCGACGTCCTTGGACGCCGGCATTGCAGTCAGCTTGGGCTGCAGCGGTTCTCTATGCGTAAAACTCATGACGTCTCCCCACCGCGTGCAGTTGTCGATTCAGGTGTAAGCCCGCTGAGCAAACCGTGCAACCCTTGCAAGGGCACCGGCAACCAGCTCGGGCGATTTTCCGCTTCGTAGGCCACTTCATACGCGGCCTTCTCCAGGCTGAACAAGGTCAGCGCGGCGTCCTGGCCATTGGCATCCTGCCAGTCATGCGCCAGTGTAGCCGTCGCTGCCTGATAGGCCTGGGTAAATGCCTGGCGCGCTTCACTCAGGTAGCGCTCGGTCACACGTTGCCGTGCGACCTGCGCCTGCGGCGACTGATCAACCCCCTGCACATTCAAGGCCATGGCCGCCGCGTAATCAAAGGAGCGCAACACACCGCTGACATCCTTGTACGGGCTGTGCTTGCCGCGCCGCTCATGCAGCGGTCGCGCCGGCTCGCCTTCAAAGTCGATCAAATAGGCGTCGCCCTTGACCACCAGTACCTGGCCCAGGTGCAAGTCACCGTGGACGCGAATCCGCAATCCGCCCAGCGTGGCTTTCGCCAAGGCCTGGACGTGGCTGCCGATGGCTTTTTTCTGCGCCAGTAATTCACTGACCAACGCCTGATCGGCAGGGTTCAACTGGCTTTGATTTAGTTTGAGCAATTGCAAGGCACGCTCGATCTGCGCGCCCACGTCCTTGGCCCAGGCCTGGGTGTCCTTGAGCGAGGTGGCTTCAGGCTTGAAGTCCTTGTTCTGGGTGGGCGCGCCCAACACCCCGTGCATCTCGCCCAAGCGCTGGCCGAGCAGACCGGCAAAATCGGCCAGCTCGCCCAGGGCGTTGTAGTGCTGCTCCTGTTCGGAAATCGCTTCGGCCAGCTCGTCGCGGATGGCCCGCTCGAGGTTGTTCTGGGTCCAGCTCCAGGCATCGCCCTGGTTGCTCAGGTAGCCTTGGGCAATCATCAGCAGACTGTCCTCGCCCTGGGCGTCGCGCCGGCTCATCGAGCCCATCAGCGGAGAAATGTTCGGGTAAGCGGCTTCGGTCAGGTAGGCGCTCATCTCCAGTTCCGGGTGCACCCCGGCGCTGACTTTGCGGATCAGCTTGAGCACCAGGCTCTCGCCCACCACCACCGAACTGTTGGACTGCTCGGCAGACAGGTAGCGCACCGCGGACTCATCCGTCAATTGCAGCGCAGCCAAGTGCGGAGTCGCCTCGAAGCGCAGGTCACCCTCGCTGCAATTGAGCACGGTACCGGACTGCATGCCTTGAATCACGCTGCGAACAAAAGGCTCGAGGCTGAATGCGTCGGTGACCAGCCCCACCTGGCGGCCGCGCCGTACCCGGGCCAGGGCCAGTTGCTGCGGCAAGGCGCTGGTGAGCTGGTCTTCGCCGAGGAAACCGAGCGGCAATTGATAGCGGCTGGTCTGGCCCGCGCTGGTGACGTCGATCTCGCTGAGCAGGACCGGGTGCTGCGCATCGCCAAAGCGCACGCCGTAGGCGATATGCACGCTGTCGATGCTGGCGTCCTTGCCGGCGAACCAGCGGCGCTTGGGCAGCCAGGCCGGCAACGAAGTGTGTTCCAGGGTGGTACGGCAGGGTTCTTCGAGCAATTCTTCCATACGTTTTTTCAACACCAATGTCGTGAAGTCAGGAATGCTCTGGGCCGGTTCCACATGCCAGCTGGGCATCTGGTTTTCCGCCGCCAGCACGAACCAATAAAAGCCATAGGGGGCCAGGGTCAGCAGGAAATTCAGTTGGCCGATGGGCGGGAATGCGTTACCGCCGAGCATCTCCACCGGCACCATCCCGGCGAACGCGGACAGGTCCAGCTCAGCCGCCTGGGCGCTGCGCGAGACGTTGGCCACGCACAGGATGATCTCAGTGCGGCCGTCCTCCCCGGTGTATTCACGGGTATACGCCAGGATGCGGCGGTTGCTCGGCGACAGCATTTTCAGGCTGCCGCGGCCAAACGCCTTGGACTGCTTGCGCACCGCCAGCATGCGCCGCGTCCAGTTCAGCAATGAGTGCGGGTCCTGGGCCTGGGTTTCGACGTTGACCGACTGGTAGCCGTACTGCGCGTCCATGATCGGCGGCAATACCAGGCTGGCCGGGTCGGCGCGGGAGAAGCCGCCATTGCGGTCGATGGACCACTGCATCGGTGTGCGCACGCCGTCGCGGTCGCCCAGGTAAATGTTGTCGCCCATGCCGATTTCATCGCCGTAATACAGGGTCGGCGTACCAGGCATCGACAGCAACAGGCTGTTGAGCAGTTCCACGCGGCGACGGTCACGCTCCATCAGGGGCGCCAGGCGCCGGCGAATACCCAGGTTGATCCGCGCGCGGCGATCTGCGGCGTAGTAGTTCCACAGGTAGTCGCGCTCTTTGTCGGTGACCATTTCCAGGGTCAATTCATCGTGGTTGCGCAGAAAGATCGCCCACTGGCAATTGGCAGGAATCTCCGGGGTCTGGCGCAGGATGTCAGTGATGGGAAAGCGATCTTCCTGGGCCAGGGCCATGTACATGCGCGGCATCAATGGAAAGTGGAAGGCCATGTGGCATTCATCGCCATCGTCGCCTTTACGGTCGCCGAAGTAGAGTTGCGTGTCTTCCGGCCACTGGTTGGCCTCGGCCAGCAGCATGCGATCAGGGTAATTGGCGTCGATTTCGGCGCGGATCTGCTTGAGCACCCCGTGGGTCTCGGCCAGGTTTTCGTTGTTGGTGCCGTCACGCTCGATCAGGTAGGGAATCGCGTCGAGGCGCAGGCCGTCGATGCCCAGGTCGAGCCAGTAGCGCATCACCGACAGCACGGCCTTCATGACCTGCGGGTTATCGAAGTTCAGGTCAGGCTGGTGCGAATAGAAACGGTGCCAGAAGTACTGGCCGGCCACCGGGTCCCAGGTCCAGTTGGACTTCTCGGTGTCGAGGAAAATGATCCGCGTCCCGTCGTATTTCTGGTCGTCATCGGACCAGACGTAAAAGTCCCGCGCCGCCGAGCCCGGCTTGGCCTTGCGCGCGCGCTGGAACCAGGGGTGCTGGTCGGAGGTATGGTTGATCACCAGCTCGGTAATCACGCGCAGCCCGCGTTTGTGGGCCTCGGCGATGAAGCGTTTGGCGTCGGCCATGGTCCCGTAGTCGCTGTGCACGCCCCGGTATTCGGCGATGTCGTAGCCGTCGTCGCGGCGTGGCGAGGGGTAGAACGGCAACAGCCAGATGGTGTTGACGCCCAGGTCGGCAATGTAGTCGAGCTTGGCGATCAGTCCGGGAAAGTCACCAATGCCATCGTTGTTGGAGTCGAAATAGGATTTGACATGCACCTGGTAGATCACCGCGTCCTTGTACCAGAGCGGGTCCTTGATAAAGGTGGCTGCCTTGGGTTTCTTCGCCATTGCACACTCCTGAAATGCTGCAGACGCAAATGCGATCAATGTGGGAAGGTTCTTGCCCCCGATGGCGGTGGCTCAGTTGGTTATTCGGTGACTGATACACCGCGATCGGGGGCAAGCCCCCTCCCACACTTTGGTCTCCACTGGCCTAGGAAGCAGTGATGCGCCAGATGCCGAACGGCATCTGCGGCTCCAGCCGAGTAAATTGGGTCTTGCCGTACCAGGTCCAGCGATGACCGTTCATCAAGTCTTCACCCTGGGTCTGGGCATCGTCCGGCAGGCCCATCTCCCACAGCGGCAGTTCGAAGTGCGCTTCCTGGGCGTTGTGCGGGTCGAGGTTGACGGCCACCAGCACGAAATTGCTGCCGTCCTCGCTGCGCTTGCCGAAGTACAGGATGTTGTCGTTCCAGGCGTTGTAGAGCTTTAGCCCCAGGTGCGTCTGCAGCGCCGGGTTCTGGCGGCGGATGCGGTTGAGCTGGGCGATCTCGGCAATGATGTTGCCGGGCGCGGTGAAGTCGCGGGGGCGGATCTCGTATTTCTCCGAGTCCAGGTATTCCTCCTTGCCCGGCACCGGCGCGGACTCGCACAGCTCGAACCCGGAGTACATGCCCCACAGGCCCGAGCCCATGGTCGCCAGTGCGGCGCGGATCAGAAAGCCTGGCCGGCCGGACTCATGCAAAAAGCCTGGGTTGATATCTGGCGTATTGACGAAGAAATTCGGCCGGTAGCATTCGCGCCACGGGGACTGGTTCAACTGGGTGAAATATTCGCTCAACTCGGCCTTGGTATTGCGCCAGGTGAAATAGGTGTAGCTCTGGGAATAACCGACCTTGCCCAGGCGCGCCATCATGGCCGGGGTGGTAAAGGCTTCGGCCAGGAAGATCACTTCCGGGTATTTGCTGCGCACATCGCTGATCAACCACTGCCAGAACGGCAGCGGCTTGGTGTGCGGGTTGTCCACGCGGAAGGTTTTCACGCCCTCTTCCACCCAGCCCACCACGATATCGCGCAGTTCGGTCCACAGGCCCGGGATCGCATCGGCCGCATAAAAGTCGACGTTGACGATGTCCTGGTACTTTTTCGGTGGATTTTCCGCGTATTTGATCGTGCCGTCCGGGCGCCAGTTGAACCAGCCCGGATGCTCTTTGAGCCACGGGTGGTCCTGGGAACACTGGATGGCGAAATCCAGGGCGATTTCCAGGCCGTGGTCGGCGGCGGCCTTGACCAGGCGGCGGAAATCCTCGCGGCTACCCAGTTGCGGGTGAATTGCTTCGTGTCCGCCCTCCTCGCTGCCGATGGCGTAAGGGCTGCCGGGATCGTCGGGGCCGGCGTTCAGGGAATTGTTCTTGCCCTTGCGATGGCTGCGGCCGATGGGATGGATCGGCGGGAAGTACAGCACGTCAAAGCCCATATCATGGATCATCGACAGGCGTGAGTGCACATCATTGAAGGTGCCATGACGGGCCGGATCATCTGTAATCGAGCGCGGAAACAGCTCGTACCAGCTGGCGAACTGGGCGCGCTCGCGCTCCACGTCAATCGGGTAAACGGTGCTGATGCTCAAATAGGCGCGGTGGTCGGCCTGGGTCATCAGGTGTGCACTGTCTTGGTGCAGGAACTGCGCGACCTGTTCGGTTTCCAGCAGGCCGGAGAGCTCGTGGTGCAGCAGCATCAAGCGGTCGCGCAGTTCATTGTCACTGCGCTCGGCGGCCTGCAGCACCAGGCTGCGGCCTTCCTGCAACTCCAGGCTGACCGGCACCCCGGCTTCATGCTTTTTCCGCAGCTCGTAGCAGAAGCTGGCGAAGGTATCGATCCAGGCTTCAATGCAGAACTCATGGGGCCCCTGGGTGGTCACGGTGAACGCACCTTCCCAGCCATTGTTGCCCACATCATTCATGACCACGCTGTGCCAGTTTTCCTGCCCGAGCGGGCGCCATCGCACCAGCACCGCCAGCTTGTCATGGCCATCGGCGAACACTTTGCTGGTGACATTGACCTGCTGGCCCACCACCGCTTTCACGGCAAACTCGCCGCCGTCGATCACAGGCATGGTGCTTTCAATCGCGATTCTGGGTAACAGCAGCGCCTGGGACAACGGCAATAAAGAATGTTCTGGAACCAGTGTTTCAGCAGTCATCGAGCATATTCCCCTTACGCCCAGTGGACGCTCTGTGCTTGATCCGAATTCGTAAGATGGCGGCGCGCTCTCTCTGAGCAGGCCCGTATTAGGTCCGAGCCTGGGCGCCGGGCAAAAGTTCAGGCGGATATACCGCCACCGGGCGGGGAATCAATTCCCTCCCCTGGCTGTCCACCGATAGAGCAAAGCACAAAGGAGGCCACACCCATGACTATCCCGATCCCGGCAGAGACGCCCGACCCGAATATCGACAACCCGACCCTGCCACCCACCGAGCCTGCGCCGATTCCGGAAAAGGAACCGCCGGAGAACGAACCGCCACCGGTGCAGGAACCGCCGACCAGCATGCCACCGGTCATTGTCAGTCCTTCTCGAACCGCCTGACGATTTTTGGCATCACGCTGAACACCGCCAGGGCCAGCAACGTACTCAGGACCGCTGTCGATTCCCGACCCAGACCGGCCGAAACCCCGATCGCAGCGGTCATCCACAAACCTGCGGCGGTGGTCAGGCCCTTGACGTGACCCGCGTCCTCATCCTTGCCCTTGATGATGGTGCCGGCCCCCAGAAAGCCGATCCCGGCAATCACCCCCTGCACTACCCGGCTCATGGCATCGGCTTGATTGCCCGACATCTGTGGCACCATCACGAACAATGCCGCGCCGAGCGCCACCAGCATATGGGTGCGCACGCCGGCAGCCTTGCCCTTACTCTCGCGTTCAAAACCCAGGATGCCGCCGAGGAGCGCCGCCATCAGCAGGCGCACGGTGATCTGAGTCAGCTGCCTGGCGTCGCCGATATCGGCAAACTCAGCCTGCAGGGTTTGCCACGCTTCATGTAGCCAAGCGTCCATGGATGCTGTCCTTTTGTGATTATTGATAGGAAGTGGACAGCGGCGACCGTCAGTCAGTTGCGTGGAACCCTCACGCAACGCTGGTTCACAAATGACCAGAGCCCATGAAAAGGAGACCGGTATGCCTATCCGTATCGACAACCAGCTGTGCTATTTCACGCTCAATGACAACGGCCAGGAACAGAGCGTGCCTGCGACCCGCGTCACTGTCGTGACCGACACCGAAAAATCCATGTCGTACGTCGAACTGGCGGCTGAACGGATCTACATCACCGAGGCCGAGGCCGATGCGCTGACCGTCGCGGGTGCCCATGACGGGCGCCAGCATGTAAAGGCCGACGAACCGGGTTCGGTCATTTAATTGATCTGTATGCCCTCATGCCGCTGTAGGAGCGAGCTTGCTCGCGAAAAACCTCAACGATAACGCGTGCTTCAAGGATAAACGCGGTGCTTGTGGGTTTTTCGCGAGCAAGCTCGCTCCTACAAGGTCTCGCATCAAGGCCCGCGCCATCTGATCCGCTTTTTAACCGCCAACCTGAGTCTGTTACGCAAACAGTGCGCCGCCCATAGTTCATCCGCCTGATGGAGGCTGATGAGCGAACGACCATGAGCGAACGAATCCCCACTGTGGAAACTCTTGTGCCCATTCACCCAAAGAAGGTGAAGGCCGTATCCCGCGTTAACTTGATCCATACCCGCAGCTTCACCGGCCTCTACCGCACCTTGCGCATGAGCGGTGGCGCGTTGTTGTTCCTGGCCTTTTTCGGCACCGTGTGGCTGAACTGGGGCGCACGCAAGGCGGTGCTGTGGGATCTGGCCGAAAGCAAATTCCATATTTTCGGCGCAACGTTCTGGCCTCAGGACTTCATTCTGCTGTCGGCACTGTTGATCATCTGCGCCTTTGGCCTGTTTGCGATCACGGTGTTTGCCGGCCGTGTGTGGTGTGGTTACACCTGCCCGCAAAGCGTATTCACTTGGCTGTTCATGTGGTGCGAAAAAATCACTGAAGGCGAGCGCAACCAACGCATCAAGCTGCACGCCGCGCCCTGGAGCCTGGACAAGCTGGCACGGCGTTCGGCCAAGCACGCGCTGTGGCTGGGCATCAGCGTGCTGACCGGGCTGACCTTTGTCGGCTATTTCACGCCCATCCGCCCGTTGGCCGCTGAACTGCTGACCTGGCAACTGGGCGGCGTCAGTCTGTTCTGGGTGCTGGTCTTTGCCGCAGCCACCTACCTCAACGCCGGGTGGCTGCGCGAAGCGGTGTGCATGCACATGTGCCCGTATGCGCGCTTCCAAAGCGTAATGTTCGATAAGGACACCCTGGCCATTGCCTATGACGCCGCCCGTGGCGAACGCCGCGGACCGCGTAAACGCGAGGTGACACCTGCCGATGTCGGCCTCGGCGATTGCATCGACTGCCAACTGTGCGTGCAGGTGTGCCCCACCGGCATCGATATCCGCGATGGCCTGCAAATGGCATGCATCGGTTGCGCGGCCTGCATCGACGCCTGCGATTCGATCATGGACAAAATGGGCTATGCCCGTGGCCTGGTGAGCTATACCAGCGAACATCAACTGCAAGGTGGCAAGACCCGGCTGCTACGGCCGCGCCTGATCGGCTACAGTGCCGTGCTGCTGGTCATGCTCGCCGCATTGGCGGTGGCTTTGGTCGAGCGGCCGATGGTGTCGCTGGACGTGACCAAGGACCGGGGCCTGTTCCGCGAGAACAGCGAGGGCTTGATCGAAAACATCTACAGCCTCAAGGTCATCAACAAGACTCAGCAGCACCAGGACTATCGCCTGGAACTGGTGGATGCCGAGAGCTTTCAGTTGCGAGGCAAGACCGAGATCAGCCTGGAACCGGGGGAAATCGTGGATGTGCCGGTCTCCGTGGCCCTGCTGGCGGATACACCGGCGAGCAGCTCACAGACTTTGCGCTTCAAGGTGATGGATGTCGATGAGCCGTGGATCTACAGCGCTGCCGACAGCCGCTTTGTCGCGCCATTGAACCGCTGATAATCCGCTTGAATGCATAAAACTCCAATGTATAGAGATCCAATGTGGGAGGGGGCTTGCCCCCGATTGCAGTGTATCTGTCACCGAATAACCAACTGAGCCACCGCCATCGGGGGCAAGCCCCCTCCCACATTTGCCCAGCGCACACACCGTTCAAGGCTCCCCATGAAACGCTACGAAAAATTCGCCGATGACATCGCAGAACTGATCCGCTCCGGTGTCCTCGGCCCCGGCCAGCGCGTGCCTTCGGTGCGCTACGCCAGCCAGACTTACGGCGTCAGCCCGTCCACGGTGTTCCAGGCCTACTACCTGCTGGAACGTCGCGGCCTGATCCGCGCGCGGCCGCGCTCCGGCTACTTCGTCAATACCCACGCGCCCAGCCCGTTTTCCGAGCCGGTGGTGAGCGAGCAGGTACACGAGTCCACCGAAGTCGATGTGAGTGAGCTGGTGTTTTCGGTGCTCGATTCGATCAAGGACCCGAACACCGTGCCCTTCGGTTCGGCCTTCCCCAGCCCGATGCTGTTTCCGCTGCCGCGCCTGGCCCGCTCCCTGGCCCGTGCCGGACGCGAGATGGACCCGCGCCTGGTGGTCACCGACATGTCCCCCGGCAACCCGCAACTGCGCCGTCAGATTGCGTTGCGCTACATGGTCGGCGGCCTGATGCTGCCCATGGAAGAATTGCTGATCACCAATGGCGCCCTCGAAGCGCTGAACCTGTGCCTGCAGGCCGTGACCGAGCCGGGCGACCTGGTAGCAATCGAAGCGCCGGCGTTTTACGCCTGCCTGCAAGTGCTCGAGCGCCTGAAACTCAAGGCCGTGGAAATCCCCGTGCACCCGCGCGACGGCATCGACCTCAACGCCCTGGCGCAAAGCCTGGAACGTTACCCGATCAAGGCCTGCTGGAGCATGACCAGCTTCCAGAACCCCATGGGCGCGACGGTGCCGGAAGAAAAGAAGCAGGCGCTGGTGGAACTGCTGCGCAGCCACCAGGTACCGCTGATCGAAGACGATGTGTATGCCGAGCTGTATTACGGGCAGCACGCGCCAAAACCAGCCAAGGCCTTCGATACCGAGGGGCTGGTGATGCACTGCGGCTCATTTGCCAAGAGCCTGGCGCCGGGATACCGCGTCGGCTGGGTGGCGGCCGGTCGCTTCGCGCAGAAGGTCGAGCGCCTGAAACTGATGACCTCGCTGTGCCCGTCGATGCCGGCCCAGGCCGCGATTGCCGACTACCTGCAACACGGCGGCTACGACCGGCACCTGCGCAAACTGCGCTACGCCCTGGAAGAACAGCAAAGCGCGATGCTCGCCGCCATCGCCCGTTACTTCCCGGCGCAGACCCGGGTCAGCCAGCCGGCCGGCGGGTATTTCCTGTGGCTGGAACTGCCGGAGCAAACCGACTCATTGAAACTGTTTCAGATGGCCCTGGCGCAAGGCATCAGCATCGCGCCGGGGCCGATCTTTTCGGCGACCCGACGCTTTCGCAACTGCATCCGCTTGAACTACGGTAGCCCGTGGACCGAAGCATCGGAGAAGGCGATGGAGACGCTGGGGCGGATTGTGCGCTCGTTTTGAGGGTCAAATTGACGGCTTTGCCAGGTGCCGTGCTACGCAGGCTTGCTCATCACGGCGCCCCCATCTGCGCGGCCTTGCTGACGCGTGCGGCGCCCGCCGTGAGAAAAAATCTGCCGATGGGTGAATTATTTCGTGTCCGCTTGTATCTGAACTGACAGAGCGGTGCCATCGCAGCGATGGCACCTCCCCGTTCAGCGTCTAGAGTGACCCGCATGAAATTACGTAAGAAACGCGTCAGTCCGATCGGATTGAACGACATCACCATTGTCGACGACAACAAGATGCGCAAGGCGATCACCGCCGCCGCCTTGGGCAACGCCATGGAATGGTTCGACTTTGGCGTCTATGGGTTTGTCGCCTATGTGCTGGGCAAGGTGTTCTTCCCGGACGCGTCCCCCAGCGTACAAATGATCGCTGCACTGGCCACTTTCTCGGTACCCTTCCTGATCCGTCCATTGGGCGGCCTGTTCTTCGGCGCTCTGGGTGACAAATACGGGCGGCAGAAAGTCCTGGCCGCCACCATCGTGATCATGTCCCTGAGCACCTTCGCCATCGGCCTGATCCCAGGCTATGCGTCGATTGGTATCTGGGCGCCGATCCTGTTGCTGTTGTGCAAAATGGCCCAGGGTTTTTCGGTGGGCGGTGAATACACCGGCGCGTCGATTTTCGTCGCCGAATACGCCCCGGACCGCAAACGCGGCTTCCTGGGCAGTTGGCTGGACTTCGGCTCGATTGCCGGCTTCGTGCTGGGCGCCGGCGTGGTGGTGTTGATTTCCACGGTGCTCGGCGAGGCGGAATTCGAGGCCTGGGGCTGGCGCCTGCCGTTCTTCCTGGCGCTGCCGCTGGGCATCATCGGCCTGTACCTGCGTCATGCCCTGGAAGAAACCCCGGCCTTCCAGCAGCATGTCGACAAGCTCGAACAGGGTGACCGCGAAGGCCTCAGTCACGGCCCCAAGGTGTCGTTCAAGGAGATCGCCACCAAGCACTGGCGCAGCCTGCTGACCTGCATCGGCATCGTCGCGGCCACCAACGTGACCTACTACATGCTGCTCACGTACATGCCCAGCTACTTGTCGCACAACCTGCATTACGCCGAAAACAGCGGCGTGCTGATCATCATCGCAATCATGGTCGGCATGCTGTTCGTGCAGCCGTTCATCGGTTTTGTCAGCGACAAGATCGGTCGCAAGCCCTTCATCATCGCCGGCAGTATCGGCCTGCTGTGCCTGTCGATTCCGGCGTTCATGCTGATTACCAGCGGCAAGACCGGGTTGATCTTCAGCGGCCTGCTGATCCTGGCGATCGTGCTGAATTTCTTTATCGGCGTAATGGCCTCCACGCTGCCAGCTATGTTTCCTACACATCTGCGCTACAGTGCATTGGCCAGCGCGTTCAACGTCTCGGTACTGATTGCCGGTGTCACGCCCACTGCGGTGGCGTGGCTGGTGGAAAGCACCAACGATCTGTACATGCCGGCTTATTACTTGATGGTATTCGCCGTGGTGGGCCTGGTGACCGGCCTGACCATGAAGGAAACCGCCAATAAACCCCTGCGTGGCGCGGCCCCGGCGGCTTCCGATATGGAAGAAGCCAAGGAACTGCTGCAGGAGCATCATGACAATATCGAGCAGAAGATCGAGGACATCGATGCCGAGATTGCAGCCCTCCAAGCCAAGCGGGAAAACCTGGTGCAGCAGCACCCACGGATTAATTAAGACCTGACTGTGCGTGGTCGCGGCCCGCGGCCACGCATATTGGAGTGATCACATGGTTCCAAGCGTCACCTCTGCACACGATCTCCTGAGCGCCGACGAACGCGCGGCCATCGCGGAAATCGAAGCGAGCACCAACATACTTAAACTCGTTACCCGCCTCACCGGGATGCGCTTTGCCGGCATCGCCAAATTCGCCGACCAGGATTGGGTGGTGTGCTCGGCCTACGACCCAATGCAGATGGGCATCTACGTAGACGACGTGCTCGACCTGGAAACCACCCTGTGCAGTGAGTTCTGCGTCAATCCTCAAGCGTTGTTCGTGCCCCAGGTGAGCCAGGACGGCCGCTTTGCTTCACGCCCGGTGGTCAAGCGATACGCCATCGAAAGCTATGCCGGCGCGCCGATTTTCCTGCCTGACGGGCGCCTGTTCGGTGCGTTGTGCGCGCTGGATTCACGCACCATGCTGTTCGACGATCCCAACCTGCCGGAAACCCTGAGCCTGTTCGCCCGACTGATCGGCTGCATCTTCTACGCTAACTTGACCCCGGCAGATCGCTGAAACCCGCCCCACCCCGCAGCGCAGCGATATCGCGCCTGGGCGGCACGCCGAATAGCCGACTGTACTCACGGCTGAACTGCGACGGGCTTTCATAGCCAACCTTGAACGCAGCACTGGACACGTCCTGGTGCTCGTTCAACATCAACCGTCGAGCCTCATTCAAGCGCAACCATTTCTGATACTGCAACGGGCTCATCGAGGTCAGTTGACGGAAGTGATGATGAAAAGTGGCCGCGCTCATTTGCACACGCGCCGCCAGTTCTTCCACGCGCAGTGCGCTATCGAAATTCAGTTTCAGCCAATCGATGGCCTTGGCGATCCGATAGCCCTGCCCGTCCACTGAGCAGATCTGGCGCAGCCGGCCAGCCTGGTCGCTCTGCAATAACCTAAAGTGAATCTCGCGCTGGATCAGCGGCGCCAATACGGCTATTGCTTCGGGCTCATCGAGCAGCGCCACCAGGCGCGCGAACGCCGCCAGCATGTCGCCCGTCACCTTGCCAATGCCAACGCCCTTCATCATCGCGCGCTCACGGGTGCGTGGCAGATCGCCCTGGGCAATCAGCTCGGCCAGCATGCGCAGGTCGAGTTTGAACGTCAGCCCCAGGCACGGCTGCTCGGCGCTGGCGGCCAGCACTTCGGAGTTGGCCGGGATATCCAGCGAAGTCACCAGGAATCGTGACATGTCGTAGGGGTAGCCCTCACCGCCGACCCACAACTGTTTCTTGCCCTGCACCACCAGCACGATGCTCGGTTCGACCATGCACACTACCGTGCGGCCGGCTGTTCACGCCGGTAAAAGCCCAGGCCGGGTATCGACGTGAGGAAGTCGCCAGGCGAAGGGGTGCGTGAATCGATGCATTGCACCAGTGATTCCAAAGGCAGGCAGGGATGGGTCATGGCAGGCTCGGTTGTTTTCTCACTGAACGTTACCCGTGCCTGCGATGGTTGTCATTGGCAAGCCTCAAGACTCAGAGGATCAGGCAAGTAATCCGCTGGATCGAACTATGGAGTACCTGGGTTCGCCGGGAAAATGTGCAAGCCATTTGCACAACGATGGGTTCATACGATGTCCGATACACCTTCCACAAGCCATTGGGGCGCCGTACTCGCCATGTCGCTGGCAGCATTCGCCCTGGTCGCCTGCGAATTCATGCCGGTAAGCCTGCTGACCCCACTGGCCGCTGACCTGCATATCACCCAGGGCCAGGCCGGCCAGGGCATTTCGGTGTCCGGGGTGTTTGCCCTGCTCACCAGCCTGGTGATCGCCTCGATTGCCGCGCGGGTGGACCGCAAACGCCTGCTGATGGCGCTGACGCTGCTGATGATCGTCTCGGGCAGCGTGGTGGCATTCGCCCCCAATTACCCGGTGTTCATGCTCGGGCGTGCGTTGATCGGCGTAGCGATTGGCGGTTTCTGGTCGCTGTCGGCGGCCACGGCGATGCGCCTGGTGCCACAGGCCCGGGTGCCGCGCGCCTTGGCCATCGTCAACGGCGGCAACGCGCTGGCCACGGTGATCGCGGCGCCGCTGGGCAGCTTTCTCGGCGGGATCATCGGCTGGCGCGGGGCGTTTTTCTGTGTGGTGCCAGTGGCGGCTATCGCATGGGTCTGGCTGCTGCTGAGCCTGCCAACCCTGAAGAACCGGGCCGAGGCAAAAACCGGCAATGCGCTGCGCTTGATGAAAAACCCGACGCTGGCTCTGGGCATGGCGGCCATCAGCCTGTTCTTCATGGGCCAGTTCATGTTGTTCACTTATCTGCGCCCGTTCCTGGAAAGTGTCACCGGGGTCAACGTGTCCACACTCTCGCTGATGCTGCTGGTGCTTGGCCTGGCGGGTCTGGCGGGGACGTTCCTGATTGAAGGTTTGCTCAAGCGCAGCCTGTACCCGACGCTGATGACCATCCCGCTGATCATGGCCGGCATCGCCGTCGCATTGCTGGAGTTCGGCGATTCAACCCGCATGACCACCGTATTGCTGGGCGCCTGGGGCCTGGTGGCGACCGCCGCACCGGTGGGCTGGTGGACCTGGTTGTCGAGAACCCTGCCTGACGACGCCGAGGCAGGCGGCGGCTTGATGGTTGCCATCATCCAACTGGCGATTGCCGCGGGCGCTACGGTCGGCGGCGCGGCCTTCGACCTGAGCGGCTACCGGGCGACCTTTGAGCTCAGTGCGGGATTGCTGGTGGTCGCCACGCTGCCGGCTTACCTGGCATCACGTCGGTCAGCGCCTGCACGTGTCGTCAGCAGCGCTACTTGAAGAAATGACTCGGCGTCTTGCCAAACTGTTTCTTGAACATGCTGGTAAAGGCGCTCGGGCTTTCATAGCCCAGCTCAAAGGCCACGTCGATAATTTTCTCGCCCACCGCAATGCGCTCCAGCGCCAAAAGCAGGCGAGCCTGTTGGCGCCACTGGCCGAAGGTCATACCGGTTTCGCGGCGGAACAGGCGCTGGATGGTGGTTTGATCCAGCTCCAGGCGCGCGCTCCAATCGGCGACAGTAGAGGCATCGCCGGGGTCTTGCTGCAAGGACTGGCAGATGTGGTGGATACGTGGGTCGACAGGCTGCGGAAGGGATAATGGCAGCGCAGGCAGGATGGCCAGCTCATCCAGGATCAGGCGCATGATCCGGGCGTCGCGTGAGTCTTCTGCGTAGGGCGGTTTCAGGCTGACCGAGACCTTGATCAATTCACTCAACAGCGGCGAAACCGTGACCGTCTTCGGCTCGGCCGGCAGATTGGGAAAGCTGTCCGGGCGCACAAACACGCTGCGCATCTTCAAGGTGCCCACGCAGCGCAGCGCATGCACATGCCCAAAGGGCATCCAGAAGCCGCGATTGGGCGGCACCGTCCATTGGTTCAAGGCCGAATACACCACCATGACGCCGCCAATGGCATACAGCAGTTGATGCTTATTGTGGCTGTGTTCGGGAATCACCCAGTTTTCCGGGTAATCGGTGGCCGAGCTGATGACGGCCCAATCGCCTTCATCGATCTCCTGGAGGAATTTGTCGAGGGATTTGATGGTTTTGCCCTTTTTGCGATGTTTCCTGCCCGAATTTCGCGAGACAGGCATTTTTGTCGACTCTAGCATAGTGCCCGAAACAATTAGAAATGAGCCGTCAGCTCACGTACTGTCTGCCCCTGTTCGCTGCCTTGTATGGAATGCCTGCATGTCGACCCTCACCGCGACACCCGCCGCTGCAACCACTGCGCCCCAGATAAGCCCGCTGGTCATGCGCGTGCTCGGCGCCTGTGCCCTGGCGCATATGATCAATGACTTGATCCAGGCCGTGCTGCCGTCGATCTACCCGATGCTCAAGGCCAACTATGGCCTGACGTTCACCCAGGTCGGCCTGATCACCCTGACCTTCCAACTGACCGCCTCCTTGCTGCAGCCGTGGATCGGCTATCACACTGACCGTCACCCCAAACCCTGGCTGTTGCCGGCGGGCATGGTCTGCACCTTGATAGGCATCCTGATGCTGGCATTCGTCGGCAGCTTCCCGGCGATCCTGCTCGCGGCGGCGCTGGTGGGGGTCGGCTCGTCGACGTTTCATCCGGAAACGTCCCGCGTGGCACGCCTGGCCTCCGGTGGCCGCTACGGTTTGGCCCAATCGACGTTTCAGGTCGGCGGCAACACCGGCAGCGCCTTCGGCCCGTTGCTGGCGGCGGCCATCATCATTCCCTACGGCCAGTCCCATATCGCCTGGTTCGGCCTGTTCGCGGTATTCGCGATCCTCGTGCTGTATGGCTTGAGCCGCTGGTACCGTCACCACCTCAACCTGTTCAAGCTCAAGCAAGGCAGTCAGCCGACCCACGGCTTGTCCAAAGGCCGGGTGACCTTTGCATTGGTAGTGCTGGCGCTGCTGGTGTTCTCCAAATATTGGTACATGACCAGCCTGACCAGCTACTTCACCTTCTACCTGATCGAGAAATTCCAGCTGTCGGTCGCCAGCTCTCAGATGTACCTGTTCCTGTTCCTCGGCGCCGTGGCCGTAGGCACCTTCGCGGGCGGGCCGATCGGCGACAGGATCGGCCGCAAGAAAGTCATCTGGTTCTCGATTCTCGGCGCCGCGCCCTTCACCCTCGCCCTGCCCTACGTCGACCTGTTCTGGACCGCCGTACTCAGCGTGGTCATCGGCTTCATCATCGCCTCGGCATTCTCGGCCATCGTGGTGTTCGCCCAGGAACTGGTGCCGGGCAATGTGGGCATGATCGCCGGGATATTCTTCGGCCTGATGTTCGGTTTCAGCGGGATCGGTGCGGCACTGCTGGGATTGCTCGCGGATCACCACGGCATCGAATACGTTTACAAAATCTGCTCGTTCCTGCCGTTGGCGGGCATCCTGACGATCTTTTTGCCTTCGACCAAAGGCGTCTGACTCTGTGGGAGGGGGCTTGCCCCCGATGGCGGTGTTTCAGTCAAGTAGATGCCGACTGACACATCGCTATCGGGGGCAAGCCCCCTCCCACATTGGCATCTGTCGTCAGGTACGTCGCGTGAACCCATTGACGACGATATACAACAGCGGCCCCACCGACACGAACACCGCCGTCAGCAGGAAATAGGGGATCAACGAGGCCACGGAGCGCCCTCGCCCGCGCGCGTCCCGGTACATCCATACACACGCCAGTATCGCCATCAGGTACAGGTCGATCACCACCTGCGCGGTGTCCGGCCGCGACATCAGCTCCTGGCCGAACGCAATGAGCGATTGCTCGGCCGTCAGCATCGTCGCCACGGTGTACAACGAAAAGCCGATCAAACCGGCCAGGGCAACGTAGGGTCTGGGCATGTTCTCCTCCTTGGAGCGCAATGTGGATGATCAGGCAGCTTACCTTGGCAGTAAGCTGGCACTGGCAAATATCTGTCCGTAGACTGCCGCCATACCCCCACTTGAAGGCGGCGAAAAAACGTGATGCAAGTTACCGAAGTCTCCATTGCCCAATTGCGCGCTGCGCTTGAATCCGGCCAGACCACTGCCGTTGAACTGGTCCGGGCCTACCTGGCGCGAATCGAGGCCTATGACGGCCCGCAGACCGCTACCGCGCTGAACGCCGTGGTGGTGCGCAATCCCGAAGCCTTGAGCGAAGCCGAGGCGTCCGATGCACGCCGGGCCAAAGGCCAGACCCTAGGGCCGCTGGATGGCATTCCCTATACCGCCAAGGACAGTTACCTGGTCAAGGGCCTCACGGCGGCATCCGGCAGCCCTGCGTTCGCCAAGCTGGTCGCGCAGCGCGATGCATTCACCATCGAGCGCCTGCGCGCCGCCGGCGCCATCTGCCTGGGCAAGACCAATATGCCGCCCATGGCCAACGGCGGCATGCAACGGGGTGTGTATGGCCGTGCCGAAAGCCCGTACAACGCCGCTTACCTCACCGCACCGTTCGCCTCGGGTTCGTCCAACGGCGCCGGCACGGCGACGGCGGCAAGCTTCGCCGCCTTTGGCCTGGCTGAAGAAACCTGGTCGAGCGGTCGCGGCCCGGCCTCCAACAACGGCTTGTGTGCGTACACGCCCTCGCGTGGGGTGATCTCGGTGCGCGGCAACTGGCCGCTGACCCCGACCATGGACGTGGTCGTGCCCTATGCGCGCACCATGGCCGACCTGCTGGAAGTGCTCGACGTGGTGGTCGCCGACGACCTGGACACCCGTGGCGACCTGTGGCGCCTGCAACCCTGGGTGCCAATCCCCCGCGCCAGCGCGGTACGCCCGGCGTCTTATGCCGAACTGGCCACAGGCAGCGCGGCCCTCGCCGGCAAACGCTTCGGTGTGCCGCGCATGTACATCAACGCCGACCCCGAGGCCGGCACCAGCGAAAAACCGGGAATCGGCGGGCCGACCGGGCAGAAGATCCACACCCGCGCCTCGGTGATCGAACTGTGGCAAGCCGCGCGCCAGGCCCTGGAAGCCGCCGGCGCCGAAGTCATCGAGGTGGATTTCCCCTTGGTGTCCAATTGCGAAGGCGACCGCCCCGGCGCGCCGACGGTGTTTACCCGTGGCCTGGTGTCCAGGCAATTTCTGCACGATGAATTGTGGGAACTGTCGGCCTGGGCCTTTGATGACTTCCTGCGCGCCAACGGCGACCCGGCCCTGAACCGCCTGGCGGATGTCGACGGCCCGAACATCTTCCCCCACGACCCCGGCACCCTGCCCAACCGCGAAGATGACCTGGCCGCCGGCATGGATGAATACGTGCGCATGGCCCAGCGCGGGATCACACCGTGGAACGAGATCAGCACCTTGCCCGACGGCTTGCGCGGCCTCGAGCAAACCCGTCGCCTGGATCTGGAAGACTGGATGGACACCCTGCGCCTCGACGCGGTGCTGTTTCCGACCGTGGCTGACGTCGGACCGGCCGATGCCGATGTGAACCCAGCCTCCGCCGATATCGCCTGGAGCAATGGCGTATGGGTGGCCAACGGCAACCTCGCCATTCGCCACCTTGGCGTGCCCACCGTCACCGTCCCGATGGGCGTGATGGCGGATATCGGCATGCCCGCAGGGCTGACGTTTGCAGGTAGAGCCTATGACGATTCGGCGCTGCTGCGCTTTGCCGCGGCGTTTGAAGCCACTGGCAGCAAACGCCTGATTCCACCACGGACACCACCGCTGGCCGATTGAGCACCGTCTAAGGTGGGAGGGGGCTGCGCTAATGCCGGTCAGTTAGCGCAAATCTCCTGTGGGAGGGGGCTTGCCCCCGATGGCGGCCTCAGGACCGACCAGAATGTTGGATCAGATCGAGTACATATCCGTTTCTGCGGTAACGGCTGCTATAGGTTCCGCTTTTACAGCGGCTCACTTTTGAAAGCGCAAAAGTAAGCAAAACGCTCTTGCCCCACCACTCGGCACCTCGCTTAGGCTCGGTGTGCCCTCTCTCCGGCTTGAATCCGTGGGCCGCCGCAATGGGCCATCCATGGCCCAGTACGGCTAACCCGGCGTCCTGCCGGGTTACCCACGGATTCAAGCCTGCGTTCGGCCAGCGTGGTTTAACGGGCCGCCTGAGATCAAGATCAAAAGCGGCTCGCTGCGCATCGTGGTTACGGGTGGGGCGGCTGCTTTGTGTAGGAGCGAGCTTGCTCGCGAAAAACGCACAGGCGCCGCGTTGATTCAAGAAGCACGCGGTATCGTTGACGTTTTTCGCGAGCAAGCTCGCTCCTACAGACAGCGGTGTACGATTTTGCTGTATTCACCTCAAGCAGTGCGACGCTGCCACTCGTCCACCACATCGCCCAGTGTCTTGGGCGCGCCGTTGCGTATCCAGGCCATGAATGGACGGTTGAACTTGAACGCCGGGCCGCAGTGTTCAAGCATGAAGCGGCGCACGTTCTGGGTATTCCTGTAGCTCGGGGTTACGGGTGTGGCGCGGGTGATGACGCCACTGTGCCAGTCAAATTCCATGTTATGCCTCGCGGATGGGGATGCCGGTCACCAACATAACCTCAAAGGAGGTCGGTTCTGAGCGAAATTTCACTTTCCTTCTCCCTTGCAATTAATGCATGGTTGTACGACGACAGACCTCGTCGTATCTACACCCACAACAACAAGGAAACACCCATGCCCAACCTCAAAGTGCTGATCGCTTTTCTGTGCCTGTTCTCCGGCTACCTCGCAGCCGCGCCGGCTCCCGCCGAGAAGGAGGTGGCCCAGGCGGTCGACCAGCTTACCCAAGCCATGTTGCACCTGGATCTCAAGCAACTTCACGCATTGACCTCGGACACCCTCAGCTACGGTCATTCCAGCGGCAAGGTGCAGAACAAGGCGCAGTTCATCGCTGATCTGGAAACCCATACCAGCGCGTTCAAGACCCTGGAAATGCAAAACCAGACCATCACCCTGAACGGCGACACCGCACTGGTGCGCAACCACTTCCACGCCCTGGCGGTGAACAGTGGCGTGGAAGTGCCGACCGATATCGACAACTTCCAGGTCTGGCAGAAGCAGCAAGGCAAATGGCTGCTGATCGGTCGTCAGGCTTATAAATACTGACCCATGCCGGTGAGCCGTTCAGCCACGGCTCACCATTGCACCACCCTGCGCACCGTCGTCAGTGCCTCACGTAACGCCGTCATCGACACCGACCCCAGCGCCAGGCGCAACGCATGGGGCACCTGGGCGGAGACGGCAAAGGGTTCGGCGGTGGACACGCAAATACCCTCGCGCTGCAAGCTCATGGCCACCTGATCGGCGCGGGCGTCTTCGGTGAGCGGCAGCCACAGGAAATACGACGAAGGATGGCTGATATAGCTCAGCCCCGTGAGCACTTGCGCCGCCACCCGTTGCCGCGCCTGGGCGTCTTCGCGTTTTTGCGCCTCCAGCCGCGCAACGGTGCCGTCTTCGAGCCAGGCCACGGCGATCGCACTCATCACCCCCGGTACGTTCCAGGTGGTTGCCATCAGGGTGCGCTCCAGGTACTTGACCCAAGCCAGAGGTGCCGCGACAAAACCCACGCGCAATCCCGTGGCGACACTCTTGGAAAACCCACCGACATACACCGTCCGCTCAGGCGCCAGCGTCGCCAGCGGCGGCGGTGCGTGTTCGGCGAGAAAGGCGTAGGCGGCGTCCTCGATGATCATCAACTGATGCTCTCGGGCTATCGCCACCAGGCGCTCGCGCTGCGCCAGGCTCATCACCCAGCCCAGCGGGTTATGCACGGTCGGTATGCTGTAGACCGCACGCACCAGGCGCGTGCGGCACAGGGCCTGCAGGTGATCCAGGTCCGGGCCGGTGGCGCTGGCCGGGATCGCGACGATTTCCAGGTGCAGGGTCTCGGCCAGCACCTTCAAGCCGGAATAGGTCAATGCGTCGACGGCAATTACGTCGCCAGGTTTGAGCAGCGCCATCATCGTGACCGCCAAGCCGTGCTGGGCACCGCTGACCAGCAACACCTGTTCGGCCTGCACCGCCAGCCCGCGATGCAACAGGTGCCGCGCGACCACCGCGCGCTCATGCGGGCGGCCGGCATGGGGTTGATAACGCAACAGCGCTTCAAGGTCGCCCGACAACGCCAGCTGGCGCAGTGCGTTGCGCAGCAGGTCTGCCTGGCCGGGCAATGAGGGGTAGTTGAAATTCAGGTCGAGCATGCCGGTCGCCACAGGCATCTGCCCGCTACCCTGCCCCGGCGGCAACGCTATCTCGCGCACAAAGGTGCCACGTCCGGTCTCACCACTGACCAGCCCCATGGCCTCCAATTCGCCGTACACGCGACTTGCCGTGGCCAGCGCCAGCCTATGGTCGGCGGCGAGTTGGCGGTGCGTGGGCAAGCGTGTGCCGGGCGGCATTTGCCCCGAGCGAATGCCTTCTGCGAACGTATCGACCAGCAACTTGTAACGGGCGCGCGGCATAGTGGTGTATCCATGACAATTTTTTGATTGCCACAATCTTCAACCCTAGGATGGTCCCTACGCAACTTCCCTTTTCGGACGAATTCCATGGAACGCACCTCCCCGCTCAGCACCCTGGACACCCGCACCCAGGGCTGGATCAACGGTTTTATCGGCGTGCTGATTTTCAGCGGATCGTTGCCGGCCACGCGCCTGGCGGTGATGGAGTTCGACCCGGTATTCCTGACCATGATCCGCGCGACACTTGCCGCCGTCCTGGGGTTGTGCCTGCTGCGATTGTTCAAGGAAAAACGCCCCACCCGTCAACAATGGGCGCCCCTGGTCATCGTCGCGCTCGGCGTAGTGATCGGGTTTCCGCTGCTGACCGCGCTCGCGCTGCAATACGTGACCTCGGCGCACTCCATTGTTTTCATCGGCCTGCTGCCGCTGGCAACGGCAATCTTCGGCGTGCTGCGCGGCGGTGAGCGGCCCAGGCCGGTGTTCTGGTTGTTTTCGCTGATGGGCAGTGCGCTGGTGATGGGTTATGCCTTCGCCCAGGGCCTGAGCGCCGCGCCCGCCGGGGATCTGCTGATGCTGTTGGCAGTGCTGGTCTGCGGCCTGGGCTACGCCGAGGGCGCCACGCTGTCGCGCAGCCTCGGCGGCTGGCAGGTGATTTGCTGGGCCTTGGTGATGTCGCTGCCGGTCGTCGCACCGTTGAGCGCGCTGCTGGCGCCCGCCTCGTTCACCGGCATCAGCCTGCCGGCCTGGCTGAGTCTGGGTTACGTCGCAGTGTTCAGCATGTTGATCGGCTTTGTGTTCTGGTATCGCGGCCTGGCCCAGGGTGGCATCGCCGCGGTCGGCCAGTTGCAGCTGCTGCAACCGTTCTTTGGCCTGGCCCTGGCGGCGGGCCTGCTGCATGAGCAGGTCAGCCTGGGCATGCTGCTGGTCACGGTGGCGGTGATCGGGTGCGTGGCAGGGGCCAAAAGGTTCGCGCGCTAGCGCTACGGCCCAAGGCCTGCTAAACAGAAGTGTCGTCCCCCGCCATACCGCTAATCGAGGACTGCACCGATGACTCGTCTCACCGCCAAGGACTTCGCGCCTGAACTGCTGGAACTCTACGACGGCTACGCCCACGGCAAGCTCAACCGCCGCGAATTTCTCGACCGCGCCGCGCTGTTCACCTTCGGTGGCCTGACGGCGTCGGCCCTGCTCGCCGCCCTGAGCCCCAACTATGCGCTGGCCGAACAGGTGAAATTCACCGATCCCGATATCGTCGCCGACTACATCACCTATCCGTCGCCCAAGGGTAATGGCACGGTGCGTGGCTATCTGGTGCGGCCGGCCAAGGCCGTCGGTAAATTACCTGCGGTGGTGGTGGTGCACGAGAATCGTGGCCTGAACCCCTATATCGAAGACGTCGCGCGGCGCCTGGCCAAGGCCGGTTTTATCGCCCTGGCGCCGGACGGCCTGAGTTCCGTCGGCGGCTACCCCGGCAACGATGAAAAAGGCGTGGCCCTGCAGCAAACCGTCGACCCGACCAAGCTGATGAATGACTTCTTCGCCGCCATCGAATGGCTGATGCACCACGACAGCAGCACCGGCAAAGTCGGCATTACCGGTTTCTGTTATGGCGGCGGCGTCACCAACGCGGCGGCAGTCGCCTACCCGGAACTGGGCGCGGCCGTATCGTTCTACGGCCGCCAGCCCGAGGCCAGGGATGTGCCGCGCATCAAGGCACCGATCATGCTGCACTACGGTGAGTTGGATACGCGCATCAATGAGGGTTGGCCCGCCTACGAGCAGGCACTGAAAGCCGCAGGTACCACCTACGAAGCGTATATCTACAAGGGCACCAATCACGGTTTTCATAATGATTCGACGCCACGTTATGACGAGGCGGCGGCAAATCTCGCTTGGGAGCGCACACTGGGGTGGTTTCGCAAGTACCTCGCTTAGACACAATCAACCTGTGGAAGGGCAACTGCCCTTCCACATCAGACGGCACTCCTCTGCAACCATCCTTTGAACGCCAGCATTGCAGGCGTTTCGGCCCGTGACTGCAAGCGCGTCAGCCAGTAACTGCCGGTGTTGATCGCCACCTCGAAGGGTTGGCGAATCACATCGCTCTCCAATTGCCGCGCAAACATCCGCGCCGGCGCCAGCGCCACGCCGATGCCCAGCAGCGCCGCGTCCATCATCGCCAACGACGAATCGAACACGATACTGCGCGGCACCAGGGTGTCTGCCGGCAGACCGGCGGCCTGGAACCACAGGCTCCATTCATCGGCGCGGTAAGAGCGCAGCAACGTATGTTTCAACAGGTCGGCCGGCGCGTGCAGCTGTTCGGCGAGGTGCGGCACACACAGCACGCTCAGCGGGGCCTCAAGCAGTTGGCAGGCCTCGGTGCCGTGCCAGGCGCCAGCGCCGAAACGGATCGCGTAATCCAGGCCTTCGGCGGCGACATCGACGCGGTTGTTGTGCGTGGACAGGCGCACGTCGATGAACGGGTAGCGGCTCTGGAAATCCGGTAAGCGCGGCAACAGCCAGCCCACCGCAAAGGTACCGACCGCGCCGACCGCCAGCACCTCGCGATAGTGCCCTGCCTCGAACTGGCCCAGCGTATGGGCAATGCGGTCGAACGATTCGCGCAGTACCGGCAACAGGGTTTCGCCCTCACGCGTAAGCATCAGCCCGCGAGGCAGGCGTTTGAACAATGTGACATTGAGTTGCGCCTCCAGGCTTTTGACCTGGTGGCTGACCGCCGCCTGAGTCACACATAGCTCGATTGCAGCTCGGGTGAAGCTCAGGTGCCGGGCGGATGCTTCGAACGCTCTTAACGCGTTGAGGGGCAAATGAGAACGCAACATGGTGACCCCAGATTTTCTAATGGCTGGCGCGAGATATGATCCTTTGTCCAATGTCGACAAACTGTTTAGATTTGCCCCGCCTGCGCAGGCTGTTCATTGAGTCGATCACATTCATGGAAGCGCTAATGATGCCCCAACACAACCTGTCCGCAGTGCGTAAATTCACCACCCTTGCGTTATTTATCGCCGCCGGCGACTGCCTGGCCGCCACCGACCTGCGTGCGGTGGTGGATGCCAGCGTCAAGCCCTTGATGCAACAGCAGTCCATTCCCGGCCTGGTGGTCGCCGTGGTGAAAAACGGCGAGAGGCAATACTTCAGTTACGGCATGGCCGACGAGGACGCCAAACGTGCCGTCACCGAAAACACACTGTTCGAGGTGGGGTCGGTGAGCAAGACGTTTACCGCCACACTGGCCGGGTACGCCGTGGCGCAGGGCAAGCTCAGGCTGTCAGACCCTGCCAGCCACTACCTGGCAGCATTGCGAGGCGCCATATTCGATCACATCAGCGTACTCAACCTGGGCACTTACACCGCCGGGGGCCTACCGCTGCAATTTCCCGCCGAGGCGGACACTGCACAGCGCATGATCGGTTATTACCAACAGTGGAAACCCGACTTCACGCCAGGTGTCCGGCGTTTGTATTCCAACCCCAGCCTGGGGCTGTTCGGCTACCTGGCCGCACAGAGTCTTGGGCAGCCGTTCGATACCTTGATGCAGAACACGCTGCTGCCCAAGCTCGGACTCAACCATACCTTCGTCAACGTGCCCGCCGAGCAGAGCGGCCTGTATGCACAGGGCTATGGCCCTGACGGCAAACCGGTACGTGTCGCTCCGGGCGCCCTGGACAGCGAAGCCTACGGCATAAAGACCAGTGCCGCAGACCTGCTCCACTACGTTGAAGCGAACCTCAACCCGGCCGGCCTGGAAAATCCGCTGCAGCAGGCCATTGCGAACGTCCAGACCGGCTACTACCGAGTCGGCGCCACCACCCAGGCACTGGGCTGGGAGTACTACGCGTACCCGGTCAAGCTGCAAACCCTGATCGACGGAAACTCCACGCCGATGGCCATGGAGCCGCACACAGTCACCTGGTTGCCAGCGCCGGAGGTACAACCGGCCGATGTGCTGTTCAACAAAACCGGCTCGACCCGTGGCTTTGGCGCCTATGTGGCATACGTACCGAGCAGGACAATGGGCGTAGTGATCCTGGCCAATAAGAATTACCCGAATGAAGAGCGGGTGAAAGTGGCCCATTCAATCCTGCGTGCCATGGACCCATGAATCCGAGTGACTGAGCAAGGCCTCGACTCTCTGAATGCCTGACCAGACCGAACGGGCCGGCGTCACCGGGGAAGTACCATGAAATAACTCAGCCCGGAACGTTGCGCTTGCCTCCTGCGACGAATCATCGCTGCTGCACGTAAGAAGCGTGCGGCAGCGATCGTCGTCTTCCTGGAGGTCATTCATGCCGGCAATTTCTCAACCCCCGATTCCCAGCCCCACCATGCAGGAGACACCCGTGTCTGCTGCTGCAGGCACTGCGACGGTACCTGCGCCACCTTCAGGACCCGGCGCCGACGTGCCCGCGTGGGTGGAACTGATCAAAAAAACCCCGCGTTACAAAGCTGACATGGCGCTCTCGGCGGCTTACGCCGATGCGCTGGTGGAGACTGCCGATGGCGCGGAACCGCAATTGCCCGTGCCTCCAGACTCCACGTTCGGGCAATGGCGCCAGCAACTCGACGCCCTGCTGGCGAGCCCCGACTTCGAGCAGTGGGCCGGCGCCAATAATATCGATCGATCCAAACCTATCCGCATCGCCCCTGCCGACGGCGTCTCACAGGCGCATATCGTCGCCTCGCTCAAGCCAACCTCACCCAGTGAGAAGGCGTCTTGGGTATTGTTCGCGGCCGGCCAGGGCAAGACGCTGCCGCACACGTGGCAACTCATCATGCAGGCCGCCAACACCTTGTCGCCAAACGGCCATTCACTTGAGGTGCCTGCAGTCGGCCGGGCATCGTCCAGCGTGCACGCTGAACGCCCTGCCTCGATCAGAGAGGTTGCCAGCTTTTATGGCGAGGTGCTGACCTCCACCGAGCAACTCGCCGTTCAACGATCCAATCAGCTCAAGCAGGCAGATTCGTTTCCCGCCGCGGACAACTCACTGTCGACGGCGCAGCTCGAGATGCGCGCCGAGGGAGAGCTTGAGCACCAACAGAAAACCTTGGGCGACATGTGTAACGACAACCGACTGTTCCAACAGTTGAGCAACGTTCTGGACCTGATCGACGCCGACACTGAGCCAGATGAAACCCGCCCCTACTCCATCACCACACTGCCCACACCCGAGGCGACCGAACGTGCTGAGAAAGCCAGAGTCAAGGACCTGCTCAAAGGCACCCACCTTCAAATAGATCCGTCGTCCTGGTACTTCCAGGATGAGCAACTCATACCCGAAGACAAGGTGACACTGGAGCGATTTATCCATGACAAGTTCGGTAAAATCCCTGAGACCAGAGCAGAAATCCTCAACCTGATAGACGTCCTCAGGCAAACGGAACCTGCAGCGCCGCCCCATGGCAATTACACCGGAGCATTGGGTTGGGAAGCGCCCGTCAGCGCGTCCGAGCAAAGGGAGCTTTATTCCCACATTGCGTACAACAACCTGCAATTGCCAGGTCTCAGCGCGTGGAAAAAGACAGATGCATTCAATTACCTGACTAAAAATCGACACTGGACAAGCACCGAACTGCGCAACCCTGCCCATGTGCTGCGCCAGATACTTGCATCGCCAAAGGCAAGGGAACTGGAAGCCTCGCTGCAGAAAAAAATGGGCGCCGCCGAAAACTCCGACAGTTCCGACTGGGTACTGGCCGCCATGCTGTTGGGGCTGGACGCGCCAACCTGGCTGGATACACCCAAAAAAGCCAATCACACCGCAGGATTCGATCTGGCGGATAAAGCCTTCCACGGAAAACCGCTCGACACCATCAAACAAGCGCTGGTCGAGCATCTGGTGCAGACCCGGCGTGCCTCGCAAGAGATGGCGCCCGTGGCCGCGCATCTGCTACTGGCGAGCGCGGCGCCGGAGCTTCAGGTCAAGGACATCCCCAAAGACGTGACCTATGGCTCACCGACCTGGTTCAGCCTGAAAGCCACGGTGGCCTATATCGAAGCGAAGCAACCGGGAAGCAGTTCATTGATGAGCTTTGCCGAGGTGGTCAAGTATGGCGAAGTCAACCCGATCGGTGATGACGATCAAACCTTGCTCAATGAGGTCAAGCAGGCTGCGGTCATTGACTGGGCCTTGGCCTATGGCGTACTCAAACCCTCGGCGACGGGTGAGTATTCGACCGAACAGCTGAACGCTGCGCACACGACCTTCAGTGAAGTCATGAGCGGGCTGAAGAAGATTACGCAGGAGGTGAACGCACCTGTGCCCCTGCAAAAGTCGATGGCATTGGAGGTGCTCGGACAGCACATAAAAAATGTCCCGCTTGAAGCTGCGGTCATTACCAACCCCCAGTCCAGAACCAATAACGCACTCAACGACGGGCCTTTGCACGTCAATACCGGCCCTTACTCGTTGTTGGACATGTACCTGTCAGAGCATGCGCCGAAGCTTAAGAACGATAACACTTGGTATTCACTCGACACCTCAAAGGTGCCGGATGGCACGATCAAACTGTTGGCCGATCTGCCCGACATCAAGTCCCGGCATCGCGAGGCGCTGGCAAGCTATCAGCAAAGCCGGACCAACGGCCTGGTCAACCTGACCAAACACCTGATCGCGCAACTGCCGATCGAAGACCGTCAGCATCTGGAATTCGGCAAACTCGACCTCTTCATCGAGGGCGCCGTCATCAAACACACCAGCTACACCCCGGCAGGCAATATCAATCACGACCAACCGTTCCCGGAACAGGCGAGCGACAAGCGCTCATTGATCGTCCGGGCCACCCATGGCGAAAGCGTCAAGGCCTATGAATTTTGCCCGCAACAGAACACGTTGAAACCATTAAGCGACTTCAAGCCCGGCCTGCAAGGCGACTGGGCCCGCCAGCCAGCCGGCATTATCGGCGGCGACAAATTCTCCAACACCGCCATCGAGCCCTTTAAGGTTCCGGCGGGCGTGACCGGCAGCCTCGACGCCACCACGCCTGGGGACGGGGCCGTCCCCGCCTCGTACACCAGCGCCCGCAGCCAATTTCTCGGCGAGCTTCTGGCCCGTCATACCTTTGGCAATCGCCCGCTTGATGAGTGGGTGAGCGCAACCCGTCACACCACACGGTTCAGCGAAGAAGATGAAGAGTTCGAACACAGCAAGGAACTGGTGCTGGGGTCGATACCTGGTGTGAATCTGGTCAGGAACGTAGTCAAGGGCGACTGGCTGGCCGTGGCATCCGGGCTTATATTCGACGGCGTCATGTACGCCACCACCGGCGGCCTGGGCGGTGGGTTCAAGGGGATAAAAACCCTGGGGTCCGCCGCCAAGCGCACACGCCAGGTCTTTGGCGACCGTCTCTTCAATCGCTCGCGGGCGCTCACTTCATCGACACCAGCGACTGACTTCGACCGGCTATTGCGCGGGCGTACGGGGCGCTACGATCTCTCGAAATCCCCCACCCGGCCCGATATCTCGGAGGGTACTTACAGGAAGAGCGGTGCAACTTTCTCTGCGCCCGCGAAGCTGGACAAAAAAACCGGAAAAATCCACGCATTCGATCCGGTTAAAAACCGTACGTATGGGAAACCGCTGGAGAACTTCACGCCCCACACGCAGGTTGATAATGCAGTGCCCGGTACCAGTCGCAGTAGCCTTACCGGCGCAGAGCGTGCGCTGGATACGGCGCTGGGGCGCGATAACGTGATTCAGCTCGGCGGCCCGATGAAGGATCTGAAGATGATCGGCAATGAAATTCATACTTATGAGGATATTTACAGTCGCTCCAAGAGGAAACTCAAACGCCTGAATATCGTTGCCCATGGCCACGGGCGAGACTGGTTTGACAAGCTTACCGGCAATGGTACCCACGTTGTTGTGGACGACAAACTTTATAACGCGAAGGACTTGGTTGCCTTGTTGAAAAGCAAGAATGTGTTCCCCTCACAATACGATACCGTGCGGCTGCTGGTATGTCATGCAGGCGAAGGTAGAAGTAGAGCTTTTGGGCGTTTGTTTCAAAAGGAAATTGGGAAACCTGTCAAGGCGTTTGAAGGAACGGTAAGCTTGGATCCAGGTTCAACCTACGTGACCACGCAACGTAATTTAGAACACAAAAATTTTGCACTATCAAATACGGGCGCTGACGCGAAGACCCTCGACTTTCTTGCGGATAACGAAATCAAAAAGAAATTCGTCAATAAAATCACTGTCGGCGTGAAAAAAAATCATGGCGCAACGATTAAAGTCAACATTGCTGAAGTCAACCAACCGCCGGTCATCGTAGACGGCGTCGTTAACTATCAACCGCGCTGGTTCACGCGCTGATAAAAAATGCCAGTCTCTAGAGACTGGCATTTCTATTAGCCTGATCAGCATACCCCCACGTCATCCGAAACGACGCCCCGCCCCACTCCGAATCCAGCACTTGCACCTGCCCGCCATGCCACTGGCAGACCCGCTTGACCAGCGCCAGGCCCAAGCCAAACCCGCCCGTGCGGCGGTCGCGGCTGGTGTCCAGGCGCAGGAAAGGTTCGAAGATCTTGGTGCGGCCGTCCAACGGCACGCCTGGGCCATCATCATTGACCTGCACTTCATAGCCGCTGCCGAACTTCACCAGCGACACTTCCACGCGGCAATCGGCATAACGGATCGCATTGCGCAGCAGGTTGATCACCGCCCGCGCCATGAAGCGCGGTTCGATCTGAATAAAATCGACCTCACAGGTGCGCAGCGACAATTGCACACCCGCCGCCTCCGCCTCCAGCGCCACACTGCCGATCACGCTGTCCAGCCAGCTGTGGGCCTCGATATCCTCGCGAGTCACCTGGGTCGCGCCGCGCTCCAGACTGGCGTAGGTCAATAGCTCGGAGACCATTTCTTCCAACTCGCCAAGGTCGGCGTACATATCGGCGATCAGTTGGCGGCTCTGGCGCGGATCGGCCTGCTGCCTGAGCTGGTCCAGTTCAAAGGACAAGCGCGCAATCGGCGTGCGCAGTTCGTGGGACACCGCGTTGGTCAGTTCGCGCTGGTTGGCGATCAGGCTTTCGATGCGCTCGGCCATCTGGTTGAAGTGCCCGGCCAGTGCGCGCACGGTGGAACGGCGCGGCAACAGGATGCGCGAGCCCAGGTCATTGTCGCCAAAGCGCTGCGCCGCCAGGCGAATGTGCTCCAGGTCACGCCAGTGCGGACGCACCCAGAAATACAGCACGATGGCCAGGCTGATGCCGAGGAAACCATAGGCCCACAGGTACAGCCATTTGGGTTCTTCCGGCAGCTGGATCTCGAGTAATTGCGGGCCGTCGTCGATAGGCGCGAGAAACTTCATGAAGTCCTCGCGCACCACCACTTGATCACTCGCCAAAAGCTTATGCTCGCGCTCACTCAGGTGCTGGGCGTCGCGCTGCACCAGTTTCAGGCGCAAGCCGTAATGCGGTTGCAGCTCATCCAGGCGTGCCTGTCGCGCCGCTCCCCGCACCGGCCGCAGTTGTTCCACCAGGGCCCACGCCGGGCCGCGCAAGGCCTCTCGGTTATAGGTCTCGTTGGACTCGGGCATGTACGCGTCCAGGCCGTAATTGACCAGCCAGATCGACCCGGCCAGGCCGAGCGCGAGGATCACATACAGGCGCAGGTACAGGCGCAGCATCTAGAGCTCCCACGCGAACGGATTGAACAGGTAGCCCTTGCCCCAGATGGTCTTGATGCACACTGGCTCACGCGGGTTGTCATTGAGTTTGCCGCGCAGTTTGCTGATATACACGTCGACGCTGCGATTCAGGCCATCGAAGGCAATACCGCGCATCCGGTTCAAAATGTCGTCGCGCGAAAGAATGGTGCCGGCGTTGCTCGCCAGCAGCCACAGCAACTCGAACTCCATGGTGGTGAGGTCGATCTTGTCATCGCCCAGGCTGACCACCCGGCAACTGCGATCGATCGACAACCGGCCGAACGCCAGGGCGCCGCGCACCACGGGCTCGGGCACCTGGCGACGCTGCAGGGCACGCAGACGTGCGAGCAATACCGGCGGTTTGATCGGTTTGATCACGTAATCATCAGCGCCGGACTCCAGGCCCAAAATATGGTCCAGGTCGTCTTCTCTGGCCGTCAGGATCACGATGGGCGTATCCGACACAGCACGAATTTCGCGGCACACGTGCAGCCCGCTCTGGCCCGGCAGCATCAGGTCGAGCACGACCATATTCGGCTTGAACGCCAGAAACGCGGTCAAGGCCAGGTCGCCCCGGTGCACCGCCCGCACGGCGAAACCATGTTGTGACAGAAAATGCGCAATCAGCCCTGCCAGCTTCTCGTCGTCCTCGACGAGCAGGACCTTGCCCTGACCCAGGTTTTCCATAAGTTCCCAGTGTACGAACGCAGATTGAAAGGCCGGCAGTATAGGTGGCAAGCTGGTGGACGGGAGCGGCGGCCGCGTACCGTGCCACGAAGCTTCATGCTTTTAAGAGTTTTTAACAAATAGCCTGCACTTTTTTACGCCATTCATAGGGAGTCATATGCGCAGGGATTACCTGGCGTTCTTCGTTTCACTGTTCCTGTCGCGGCTGGCGGACCAGATCCTGCTATTCATCGTGCCGCTGGTGGTGTTCCAGACCACCGGCAGCGTGTCGTGGGCGGGCTTGGCGTTCTTTGTCGAATCGCTGCCGCGCTACCTGGCGTTTCCCGTGTGCGGGGCCTTGTGCGACCGGTTTTCCCCCGTGCGCATCCTGCATATCAGCCAGGTGTATCGGGCCGCAGCCTGCGCGGTGGCGGTGGCGCTGTATGGGCTGTTCGACGGTATCCAGTGGCTGGTGATGCTGTCCGCGTTGTGCGGGGTATTGACCACCCAGGGCATCATGGCGCGGGAAGTGGTGATGCCGCACATCTTCCAGCACTACACCTACGCCAAAACCTTGTCCTATTCGCAGATCGCCGACCAGAGCGGCCTGGTGCTCGGGCCTTTGGTGGCGGCACTGATGCTGGAGGTCTGGCCGTGGCCTTGGGCAGTGCTGGGGATTGCCGTGCTGTTTGTGCTGGCGGACCTGGCGATGCTGATCTGGCAGCGCAACACCACGGTGCACCTGCCTGTCCATGAGCAACACTCGGGTCTCTGGCTGCAACCCTTGCGTACCGCCTTCGGCCACATCCGTAACCGGGTGGAGTTGAAACGCATCATTACCCTGGCGGTCGGTGTGAACCTGATTGTCGGGGTCACGCTGGCCACCTCGGCGGCGATGGTCACCGGGCAATACGCGGCGGACAAGGACGCCTACGCCCTGCTGCAAGCCGCTGGCGCGGTGGTTACCCTCGTGATTCTGTTTTACCTGGCGCGTTCGACCCTGGCGCTGAAGGTGCTCGGCGGGCTGTCGTATTTGATGATTGTCGTCGGCGCGCTGATGACTGCCATCAGCCCGTGCTTGTGGGCGTACATCGTGGGCTTCCTGCTGGTGACCGGTTTCGACAAAATGTTCAACGTGTATATGCGCAGCATGCGTCAGCGGGTCATTCCGGTGCAGGATTTCGGCAAGACGGTGGGGGTGATCACCTTGCTCAACAACCTGGCCCAGCCCTTGGCGGGCCTGATGATTGCCGTGCTGGCCGCGCCGCTTGGCACGCAAGCGGTAATCCTGGTGCTGACCGGGATCAGCGCCTTGATCGGCATGGCAGTGGCTTCAGGCTGGCACGCCGCTGTGAAAGCGGAACTCAACGTCGGGTGACTCGATCAGTTCATGCTCGGCCGCCCTGACCCGCTCGATCACCTGGGCGATGTCCTTGGCGTCACCGTACTGGTACGCCAATTTCAAGTAGCCCTGGAAATGCCGGGCTTCGCTTTTGAGCAACCCGAAATAGAACTTGCCGAGTTCTTCGTCCAGATGCGGCACCAGGGCTTCGAAACGCTCGCAGCTGCGCGCTTCGATAAAGGCACTCACCACCAGCGTGTCCACCAGCTTGACCGGCTCATGGTTGCGCACCACCTTGCGCAAGCCCGAGGCGTAACGGCCAGCGGACAATTGACGCAGCTCGACCTTGCGTTTCTTGATCAGGCGCATGACCTGCTCATGATGCACCAGCTCTTCCCGGGCCAGGCGCGACATCATATTGATCAGGTCGACATGGCCGTGGTACTTGGCGATCAGGCTCAGGGCGGTGCTGGCGGCTTTGAATTCACAGTTCTTGTGATCGATCAGCAGAGTGTCCTGATCGGCCAGCGCGGCCTGCACCCAGGCATCAGGGGTGCGGCAGCCGAGGAATTCGTGGATTTCGGGCAGGATCATCGGGCTCACGGGCAAAGGATCGCAAAGGGGCGCCGATTATACCGACCCCGCCGCAGACCGCCAGCCATGGGCCTTGATGTACATCAAGATGACGCCAGGCCAGCAGCAACTATAGTTGTTGCAGCCCCTTCCTGGAGATCCGACCATGCAAGCCATCCGCAGCATCCTGGTGGTCATCGAGCCCGAGCATTCCGAAAGCCTGGCCCTCAAGCGCGCCAAGCTGATCGCCGGGGTCACCGGCGCGCACTTGCATCTGCTGGTCTGTGACAGAAAGCACGAGCATTCGGCGCTGCTGAGTCTGCTCAAGTCCGGCCTGCAGGAGGATGGGTATAGCGTCAGCACCGAGCAAGCCTGGAACGACAGCCTGCACGAAACCATTATCGAGGTGCAGCAGGCCGAAGGCTGCGGGCTGGTGATCAAGCAGCACGTTCCCGACAGCCCGTTGAAAAAGGCGCTGCTGACCCCGGCGGACTGGAAACTGCTGCGCTACTGCCCAACGCCCGTGCTGCTGGTCAAGACGGCAACGCCCTGGGCCGAGCGGGTGATTCTGGCGGCCATCGACGTGGGCAATACCGACAGTGAGCACCGCTCGCTGCACAACGCCATCATCGACCACGGTTTCGATATCGCCAGCCTGGCCAAGGCGCAATTGCATGTCATCAGCGCACATCCATCGCCGATGCTGTCGGCGGCGGACCCGACCTTCCAGCTCAGGGAAACCATCGCGGCGCGTTATCGCGAGCAATGCAAAGCCTTCCAGGCCGAATTCGACGTGAATGATGCACACCTGCATATCGAGGAAGGGCCGGCGGATGTGCTGATTCCCTTCGCGGCGCATAAATGGCAAGCGGCGGTCACTATCATCGGCACCGTGGCGCGTACCGGGATTTCCGGGGCGTTGATCGGCAATACGGCGGAAGTGGTGCTCGATGCGGTGGAAAGCGACGTGCTGGTGCTCAAGCCGCAGACACTGATGGATCATTTGGAAGAACTCGCCACCAAGTCCTGACATCGCTCCTTCAGGCACCGAGAACCCAATGTGGGAGGGGCTTGCCCCCGATGACAGTGTGTCAGCCAATGCATCTGGTAGCTGATACTCAGCCATCGGGGGCAAGCCCCCTCCCACACTTTGGAGCTGTATTGTCAGCCAGCGAATGCATCCTTCAGGAAGCCCGGTGCGATATAGCGCTGGTAATGGGCCTCGGACAGAATAAAGAACTCCCGGTCAATGGCGTCACGCAGCTGCGGCAGCGCCCAATCGCGAAATTCCGGCAACAGCACCATGCCGTAGGCCTCCAGGTTATTGATCACCCGCGCCCCGCGCGCAATCAGCTGGTAGGCCCAGCAATATTCGGACTGATGCGGCACAAAGCGAATCTTGCGCTGTTCCAACTGCCCACGCAGCATCTTGGGGTCGAAAACCTCGACTTTGCCGGCCATCACCTGCACCAGCAACTGTTCAAGCCTGAGCCAGACCGCGCGTTTCTCTTCTTCGTTATAGCCATTCCACTGGATCACCTCATGGTGAAAGCGCTTGCAGCCACGGCACACGAGATCGCCGTAGACCGTGGAGCACAGGCCGACGCAGGGGGTCTTGATGGTTTGGTTGGGCATGGGCGAAAACACGCAAATCAGCGAAACAGTGCGCCATGTTAGCCCTTTGTCTAAGGTTGATCACCCTGCAAACTTGGCGACGCAACTTACCTTTAGATTTTTTTTGCCGTAGAATCACCCGGCCTTGTAAGGCGCCAATAATCCGCTGGAAGCTGTTTTCAAAGCGTCACGAGCACAGTCGTTCCTTCAGAACGGTGTTGGCGCAGGTTTGACCCCGGTAGGTCAATGCTTGCGCCAACCCTCATCAGCTCCGTTCTGCAGGCGTAAAACTTTGAAAGCAGCTTCTGTAAGGAATGCCGGCAGCGCTGGCTTTGCGGCCCAAAAAGCCCCCGAGCGCACGCGTGCCGGTCATTCCTGGATGAGCGTCCCGTGGGACCACTGATGAGGGTAATAACTGTGCTTGAAGCCTACCGCAAACATATCGAAGAGCGTGCCGCCCTGGGTATCGTTCCCCAGCCGCTTAACGCCGAACAAACCGCAGGCCTGGTCGAGCTGCTGAAAAATCCTCCGGCTGGCGAAGAAGAATTCCTCGTTGACCTGATCACCAACCGCATTCCGCCAGGCGTTGACGAAGCTGCCTACGTCAAGGCCGGCTTCCTGTCCGCCCTGTCCAAAGGCGAAGCCACCTCCCCCCTGATCGACAAAAAGCGCGCGGTTGAACTGCTTGGCACCATGCAAGGCGGCTACAACATCGTGACGCTGGTCGAGCTGCTGGACGACGCCGAGCTGGCGCCTGTCGCGGCCGCCCAGCTCAAGCACACCCTGTTGATGTTCGACGCCTTCCACGACGTGGCGGAAAAAGCCCGCAACGGCAACGAACACGCCAAGGGCGTGATCCAGTCCTGGGCTGACGGCGAGTGGTTCCGCAACCGCCCTACCCTGGCCGACAAGATCAGCCTGCGTGTGTTCAAGGTTACCGGCGAAACCAACACCGACGACCTGTCCCCCGCGCCGGATGCCTGGTCACGTCCCGACATCCCGCTGCACGCCCTGGCCATGCTGAAGATGGCCCGTGAAGGCATCGTGCCGGACGAGCAAGGCAAGACCGGCCCGATGAAGCAGATCGAAGAGATGCGCGGCCAAGGCTTCCCGATCGCCTACGTCGGTGACGTGGTCGGTACCGGTTCCTCGCGTAAATCCGCGACCAACTCCGTGCTGTGGTTCTTCGGCGACGACGTCCCTTACGTGCCGAACAAGCGCGCCGGCGGCTTCTGCTTCGGCAGCAAGATCGCTCCCATCTTCTACAACACCATGGAAGATGCCGGCGCACTGCCAATCGAGTTCGACGTCTCCAACATGAACATGGGCGACGTGATCGACCTGTACCCCCATGCTGGCAAAGTCTGCAAACACGGCACCGACGAAGTCATCACCACCTTCGAAATGAAGACCCCGGTGCTGTTGGACGAAGTGCGCGCCGGCGGCCGTATCCCGCTGATCATCGGTCGCGGCCTGACCGACAAGGCCCGTGCCGAACTGGGCCTGGGCCCTACCGACCTGTTCAAGCTGCCTGAAGCACCTGTCGACACCGGCAAGGGCTTCACCCTGGCGCAGAAAATGGTCGGCAAGGCGTGCGGCCTGCCGGAAGGCAAAGGCGTTCGCCCTGGCACCTACTGCGAACCGAAGATGACCACCGTGGGCTCCCAGGACACCACCGGTCCGATGACCCGTGATGAACTCAAAGACCTGGCATGCCTGGGCTTCTCAACCGACCTGGTGATGCAGTCGTTCTGCCACACCGCGGCCTATCCAAAGCCGATCGACGTGACCACCCACCACACCCTGCCTGACTTCATCATGACCCGTGGCGGTGTATCGCTGCGTCCAGGCGACGGCATCATCCACAGCTGGCTGAACCGCATGCTGCTGCCGGACACCGTGGGTACCGGTGGTGACTCCCACACCCGTTTCCCGATGGGCATCTCGTTCCCGGCCGGTTCCGGCCTGGTGGCGTTCGCCGCTGCCACTGGCGTAATGCCACTGGACATGCCGGAATCGATCCTGGTGCGCTTCAAGGGCAAAATGAAGCCTGGCATCACCCTGCGTGACCTGGTGCATGCCATTCCTTACTACGCGATCCAGGCTGGCCTGCTGACCGTAGAGAAGAAAGGCAAGAAAAACGCCTTCTCCGGCCGTATCCTGGAAATCGAAGGCCTGAATGACCTGACGCTGGAGCAGGCGTTCGAGCTGTCCGACGCCTCGGCCGAACGTTCGGCTGCCGGTTGCACCATCAAGCTGTCCAAAGACTCCGTCACCGAGTACCTGAACTCCAACATCACCCTGCTGCGCTGGATGATCGGCGAAGGCTACGGCGATGCACGCACCCTGGAACGTCGCGCCCAAGCGATGGAAGCCTGGGTGGCCAATCCGGAGCTGATGGAAGCCGATGCCGACGCCGAATACGCCGAAATCATTGAGATCGACCTGGCGGAAATCAACGAGCCGATCCTCTGCGCACCGAACGACCCGGACGACGCCCGTCTGCTGTCCAGCGTTGCCGGTGAGAAGATCGACGAAGTGTTCATCGGCTCGTGCATGACCAACATCGGTCACTTCCGCGCGGCCGGCAAGCTGCTGGAGCAGGTCAAGGGCCAGCTGCCAACCCGTCTGTGGCTGTCGCCGCCGACCAAGATGGACGCTCACCAACTGACCGAAGAAGGCTACTACGGCATCTACGGCAAGGCTGGCGCGCGCATGGAAATGCCGGGCTGCTCGCTGTGCATGGGTAACCAGGCACGCGTAGAACCGAATTCGACCGTGGTATCGACGTCGACCCGTAACTTCCCGAACCGTCTGGGCGATGGCGCCAACGTCTACCTGGCTTCGGCCGAGCTGGCGGCAGTGGCTTCTACCCTGGGTCGCCTGCCGACCGTCGAGGAGTACATGGGTTACGCGGCGAAACTGGACACCATGGCCAGTGACGTCTACCGCTACCTGAACTTCGACCAGATCGCCGAGTTCCGCAAGATCGCGGCAAGCGCCAACATCCCGGTGATTCAAGCTTGATGGTGTGTTGATGTAGCTATACAGCGTAAGCAGCGCCGCGTATCGCAAGGTACGCGGCGTTTTTTATGCCCGGAATAAAGTATCAGCAACACCATAAAACACATGTGGGAGGGGGCTTGCCCCCGATAGCAGTGGTTCAGTCAACTCACAAGTGACTGATACTCCCCTATCGGGGGCAAGCCCCCTCCCACAGTTGGATCTTTGTAGCTCTTGAAGGCCGTATCGGACTTTACGCAACCAGCGAATACACCAACGCCGTAATCGCCACCAACCCCACCGCCGTGACAAACACATTCGACGCCTGCCCACGGTACCTGGCCATCGCCGGCACCTTGCGGATCGCATACATCGGCATCAGGAACAGGATCGACGCAATCACCGGCCCGCCCAGGGTCTCGATCATGCCGAGAATGCTCGGGTTCAGCGTGGCGACGATCCAGCACACCACCAGCATGAAGGCAGCGGTCATGCGGTCCAGCGATTTGGCGGCCGGACGGCGACCGGTCTTGAGCACCAGGCCCTTGAGGCCCTCGCTGGCGCCGATGTAGTGACCCAGGAACGATTTGGCAATCGCCACGAACGCAATCAACGGCGCGGCGAAGGCAATGGTCGGGTTATCGAAATGGTTGGCCAGGTACGACAGGATCGACAGGTTCTGCGCCTTCGCCTCGGCCAACTGCGCCGGGGACAGGGTCAGCACACAACTGAATACGAAGAACAGCACCATCGCCACCATCAACAGGTGCGCGCGGGACAAAATCTGTGAACTGCGCTCTTCGGCGTGTGCGCCGTACTGGCGTTTCTGGTCAACGGCAAAGGCCGAGATGATCGGCGAATGGTTGAACGAGAACACCATTACCGGAATCGCCAGCCACAGCGTATTGAGCAACGCCGACGGCGCCGGCACCTCACTGGCGGTGCTGAGAATGCCGCCGTTCCAGTGCGGCACCAGATAGACGGCGAGGAACAGCAAGGCCACGATAAACGGATACACCATCAGGCTCATGGCCTTGACGATCACCTGCTCACCGCAACGCACCACGGCCAGCAGGCCCAGGATCAGCACAAACGCCAGGACAGCTCGCGGCGGCGGCATGATGTGCAGTTGATGTTCCATGAAACTGCTGACGGTGTTGGTCAGGGCCACGCTGTAGATCAGCAGGATCGGAAAGATCGCGAAGAAGTACAGCAAGGTGATCAAGGCGCCGGCCTTGAGACCGAAATGTTCTTCGACCACGTCGGTAATGTCGGAACCTTCACGGCCGGACAGGACGAAACGGGTCAGCCCACGGTGAGCAAAGAATGTCATCGGGAAGGCCAGCAACGCCAGGATCACCAGCGGCCAGAAGCCCCCCAGGCCCGCATTGATCGGCAAGAACAAAGTACCGGCGCCGATGGCGGTGCCGAACAGCCCAAGCATCCAGGTGGTGTCCTGGCGGCTCCAGCTTGTGAGCGTTGCAGGTGTCGTTGCATAGCGTTCGTCGACGCTATTGGCCTGATCATTCATCCGGTCGGATCTCCGCATTCACACGGCCGGAACGAGTCAGAAAACCTGACAGGCAGCGCCCCGACCTCAACAGGGGCGCGATTGTCCGGGATTATTGAGAATAAGCAAAGGCTTAGCTGAGGAATGGCAATGCGCTGATACTGCCAGCACCTCCGAAATCTGCACATTAAAGAACGGTCCGACAACAAACTCAGATGCTGTCCGCTTTATCACGTAGAGCTGCGTTGCCATCGTTAGGCGCCACTCAATCAACCAACAATAAAGGTGCTTCACGATGAATATTCGCGACCTGTTCAAGTTCACATTGCTACCTGCACTGTTAATCATCACTCTGTTACCAGGCGCGGGCACCGCCCAGACCAAACCACCCGCAGGGGCGAATATTGCTGCCGTTACGCCCGATAACGCGATCATGTTGACCGTATTTCTTAAACACGATCAATCACGGCCCCTCAGCACATTGAAAGCCCAACTTGCCAAACAGGAGTTTCACACCGTGTTCCCGCCTGCCGGGGTGGAGGTCGTAAGCTGGAATATCACCATGGGCATCGGACAAGTCATCGTCCTGCGCCTGCCGGCGTCGCGCCTGGCTGAAGTCAACCTCGCCATCGAGAACACCGCCTGGGGTGTCTACGAGACTGAATTTTATCCAACGTACGATTTCATGCCGATCGCCCAAAGAGAGCAAGCCCAGGCACGGCAGACCACTGCTCAGTAATACCGATTAAAAAGCCGAGGTCGGGGACAACCCGCACACGCCCGTTGACAGCCTCGCGCGCGTCCCGGCATGATCCGGGCATGATATTTATTGAAATGTTCCTCACCCGCACCACCACTACGACCGCTGACGGCGGGTCGTACGGTTGCTGTGGGTGGTTCATCTAAAGACACCCTGAAGTCACCCAAAGCCCCGCCAGCAATGGACGGGGCTTTTTTATTGCTCCGCCACCCGGCACTCACAAGGAGCAAGACCATGGCAGCCGCCCTTTTGATCATCGATATGCAAAGAGGCTTGTACGACGGACCGCAAAAACCCTTCGAACGTGAACGGGTGCTGCATACCATCAACCAGTTGATCCAGCGCGCCCGCACCGCCAACGCGCCCATCCTGGTCGCACGCCACACCGGCCCCGCCGGTTCGCCCATTGAAGCCGGCAGCCCGCTCTGGCAGCTGTGGGGCGGTCTTGAGGTCGACGAATCCCGCGACTATCTGTTCAACAAGACCCGTCCGAGCTGCTTTCTGGGTACCGACCTGGCGCAACGACTGGTTCAGGCGCAGATCGATGAGCTGGTGATCGTGGGCATGAAAACCCAGTTTTGTGTCGATACCACCTGCAGGGTAGCGGTGGAGATGGGCTTCTCGGTGGTGCTGCCGGAGGACGCCCATACTTGCATGGATACCCCGGCGTTAACGGCCGAGGCGATCATCGATCATCACAATGAGACCTTGGCCGGTGGCTTTGTGAAGCGCATGCGCGCCGTCGAAGTCGGTTTTTGAATGCTCCAGGAGCGAGCTTGCTCGCTCCTACGGCGCCCTACGCTCCTTCCGACAAATCCCGCATACTCAGGCACTCGAGTATTTAGGGAAGAACCTTGCGATGCCTAACACCGTTCTGGTCCTGGTTGAAACCATCAACGAATACCTGCAAATCATCGAGAGCAATGATTTCCATGTAATCCTGGCGCCGACACCCGCTGAACGCGCGCAGGCGATCAAGGCCCACGGCGGGCAGATCAAGGCGGTATTGACCCGTGGTCCACTGGGGCTGTATGCCGAAGAAATCGCCGCGTTGCCGCTGCTGGAGATCATTTGCGTGATCGGTGCCGGTTATGAGCATGTAGACCTGCAGGCAGCAGCCAACCGTGGGATCGTGGTGACCAATGGTGCAGGTGTGAATGCGCCGTCGGTGGCCGACCATGCCATGGCGTTGCTGCTCTCGCTGGTGCGCGGCATCCCCCAGACGGACGCCGCCGTGCGCCGCGACGAATGGCCGAAGGTGATGCGCCCTTCCCTGGGCGGCAAGCAGCTGGGAATTCTCGGGCTGGGCGCCGTGGGCCTGGAGATCGCCAGGCGCGCATCCCTGGGATTTGGCATGGAGGTGAGTTATCACAACCGTCAACCTCGCGATGATGTGGATTACACCTATTGTTCAACCGCCGTGGAACTGGCGCGCACCTCGGATTTCCTGATCCTGGCCACGCCCGGCGGCGCCGGCACTCGCCACCTGATCGATCGCCACGCCCTCGACGCTCTGGGGCCGAATGGCTTCCTGGTCAACATCGGCCGCGGCAGCGTAGTGGTTACCGCCGATCTGGTGGCTGCGCTGGAACAGCGACGTATCGGCGGCGCTGCGCTGGATGTGTTCGACGACGAACCCAAGGTGCCCGACGCCCTCAAGCGCCTGGGCAATACCGTGCTGACTTCGCATGTGGCCGGCCTGTCGCCGGAAGCCACCCACGATACCGTGCAACGGGTCGCCGACAATCTGGTGGAATACTTCGCCGGCCGCCCGGTACTTACGCCGGTAGCATTGCCGGCGCCCGATAAATGACCGATCAGGCACGCTGATCCTGCTTCAACACGCTAGCCTATAAAGCCGCCCCGACCTTGTCGATGGGCGGCGCCCCACATTAGATTAGCCAATAGTCCAAGGCCTTTAAAATAAGCAGAAGGGATAAGCATGGCGCTTAACGACCAATCGACCCAGATTCGCCCCGGCGAAGAACTTGATGCCAGCCTGATCGATCCCTATCTCAAGGCCCATATTCCCGGCCTGCACGGCACGGTCAAGATCAGCCAGTTTCCCGGCGGCGCGTCGAACCTGACGTATCTGCTGGAATACCCTGGCCAGGAATTCGTATTGCGTCGCCCGCCGTTCGGCCACAAGGCCAAGTCCGCCCATGACATGGGCCGCGAATACCGCATTCTCAATCAGCTCAAAGACGGCTTTCCCTATTGCCCCAAGGCCTACGTGCATTGCACCGACGAGTCGGTGATCGGCGCCGAGTTCTATGTGATGGAGCGCGTCAACGGCATCATCCTGCGCTCTGACTTGCCTGCAGAGCTGGGCCTGAACGCGACACGCACCGAAGCCCTGTGCAAAAGCTTTATCGACAAGTTCGTCGAACTGCATCAGGTCGACTACAACGCCTGCGGCCTGGCCGACCTGGGCAGGCCGCAAGGTTATGTGGAACGCCAGATCCGTGGCTGGAGCGAGCGCTACGAAAAAGCCCTGACCCCCGATGCCCCCCGTTGGGAAGCCGTGCGCGCCTGGCTCAACGACAAGATGCCGGCCGACCACCCGACCTCCAGCATCGTGCATAACGACTATCGCTTCGACAACGTGATCCTCGACCCGCACAACCCGATGCAGATCATCGGCGTGCTGGACTGGGAACTGACCACCCTCGGCGACCCGTTGATGGACTTGGGCAACACCCTCGCCTACTGGATCGAAGCCGCCGACCCCGCCCCCGTGCAGTTGATGCGTCGCCAGCCCAGTAACGCGCCCGGCATGCTGACCCGCCGCCAGTTCGTCGACTACTACGCCGAGCGCTCAGGCATCCGGATCGACAATTTCGACTTCTACTACACCTACGGCCTGTTCCGGCTGGCCGGCATCGTGCAGCAGATCTATTACCGCTTCTTCCACGGCCAGACCCAGGACAAACGCTTTGCCCAGTTCATTCACATGAACACGCTGCTGGAGCAGATGAGCCTGGCGGTCATCGGCAAATCCGCCCTCTGATAACAATCACAAGGAACCGCTCATGTCCAAGACCCACCTGTTCGACCTCGACGGCAAGATTGCTTTCGTGTCCGGCGCCAGCCGTGGCATCGGCGAAGCCATCGCCAAGTTGCTGGCCCAGCAAGGCGCCCACGTGATTGTCTCGAGCCGCAAACTGGAAAGCTGCCAGCACGTTGCCGACGCGATCATCGCCGACGGCGGCAAGGCCACTGCGGTGGCCTGCCATATCGGCGAAATGGAGCAGATCGCCCAGGTGTTCGCCGGTATCCGTGAACAGTTCGGCCGCCTGGACATCCTGGTCAACAACGCCGCGACCAATCCGCAGTTCTGCAACGTGCTGGACACCGACCTCGGTGCGTTCCAGAAGACCGTCGATGTGAACATCCGCGGCTATTTCTTCATGTCGGTGGAAGCCGGAAAGCTGATGCGCGACAACGGCGGCGGCAGCATCATCAACGTCGCCTCGATCAACGGCATCTCCCCGGGTGTATTCCAGGGCATCTATTCGGTGACCAAGGCCGCCGTGATCAACATGACCAAGGTGTTCGCCAAGGAATGCGCCGCGTTCGGCATCCGTTGCAACGCGCTGCTGCCGGGCCTGACAGACACCAAGTTCGCCTCGGCGCTGGTCAAGAACGACGCGATCCTGAAGATGGCCCTGGCGCAGATCCCGCTCAAGCGCGTCGCCGACCCCAGCGAAATGGCCGGTGCCGTGTTGTTCCTGGCCAGCGATGCGTCCAGTTACACCACCGGGGTGTCGTTGAATGTGGACGGTGGCTTCCTGTCCTGATCCCGCCTGGTTTTTTCAGATCGATTTGCGCGTAACCTTGGCGCAGATCGATCTGTCCCGGGATGAAACATGGAACTGCACCTCGTCATCAACGGCCGCAAGGACCTGGCTGCCCAGCTTTACCAGCAACTGCGCGAAGCCATCACCGGCGGGCGACTTTCAGCCGGCGCGCAATTGCCGCCCAGCCGCCTGCTCGCCGAGCAACTGGGGGTCTCGCGCAAAACCGTGTCGGACACCTATGCCACCCTGACATATGAAGGCCTGCTGGTCGGCCGGATTGGCCGGGGCACCTTCGTCAATGCGTGGGCGCCCCGGCCCGACCGCGTGCAGACCGCCACCGACCTGGCCTGCGCCGCCAACCTGGGCAAATGGGCGGCGTTGCCCTCGCCCATGCATCATCCCGCCCGCGATGAGATCCTGCGCTACGAGTTCATCGGCGGGGCCACCACGCGCAATCAGTTCCCCCAGGAAGAATGGCGACGCTGCACCCTGGATGCGTTGCGCCGCATCGCCCGGAACAGTGGTTTCTACAGCCAACCGGAAGGCTTGCCGGCGCTGCGCGAGGCCATCGCCGGGCATATTGCTTTTTCCCGGGGGGTGAAAGGTCGCGCCGCTGACATTGTGGTGACCAATGGCGCCCAGCAAGCGCTGGACCTGATCGCCCGCGTGGTCCTCGAGCCGGGCAGCATCGTCGCCATGGAAGACCCCGGCTACAGCCCGGCGCGCCAGTTGTTCGTGGCGATGGGCGCCAGGGTCGCGAGCGTACCGGTCGATGACCAGGGCATCCAGGTCGACCAGATCCCGGATGGCACCCGCCTGATCTATGTGACGCCGTCCCACCAGTTCCCCCTCGGCATGCCCATGAGCCCGGCGCGGCGCGAGGCCCTGCTCGACCGCGCCATCGCCCTCGGCGCGATCATCATCGAAGACGACTACGACAGTGAGTTCCGCTACGAAGGCCGCCCCACCGACTCCCTGCAAAGCATGGACACGCGAGGCGTGGTGACCTACGTCGGGACCTTTTCCAAAACCCTGTTGCCCGAGTTGCGCCTGGGCTACGCGGTGCTGCCGCCGGCGATCCATGGCGCGGTCCTCAAGGCCAAGCAACTGACCGACCAGCACAGCTCGACCCTGCCGCAATGGGCGCTGGCCAAGTTCATCAGCGAAGGCTATCTGCTCAAACATATTCGCCGCTGCCACAGCGTGTATGCGGGGCGCCGTGAGCGCATCCTGCAGCGCCTGGCGGGTGACCTGTCGCCCTGGTTCGAGGCGGTGCCGACGGTGGCCGGGTTCCATCTGGCCGCGCTGTGCAAGGTGCCGGTGGATATCCCGCTGCTGATGGAATTGGCGCGCAAGGCGCAGGTGGGGCTTTACCCGCTGGATGTGTTTTTTCACGACACGGCACCACGCCCGGGGCTGATTCTCGGCTTCGGCGCCATCGAAACCCTCGATATCGACCCGGCGCTGGACAAGGTCCGCGACATTCTGCGGCAAATTGGCTAGGCGGTTTTGCGCAGGATTGGTCATTGGTCGACCAAGCCCCCGGGCGTACGGTGAACGGGTCTCGAACTATGTGGAACCCCTCATGAAACGACTGCTCGCCATTGCCTCGATACTGGCCTCGCTCAATGCCTACGCCCACGAACCTGTGTACCACGAGGAAACGCTCAAGGTGTTGCAGGAGCACGCCTTGGCCAACGTGCCCGGCAAGAAAACCATCATGCTTACCGTGGACTACGCTCCCGGCCAAGCCACCGTGCCCCACAGCCACACCGGTACCGCCGTGGCGTATGTGCTGGAAGGCCAAATCACCTCACGGGTCAACGATGAGAAAGCCATTACCTACAAGGCCGGTGACTCGTTCTACGAGCCCGCCGGCTCGCGGCACTTCGAATCGAGCAACGCCAGCCAGACCCGGCCCGCCAGGCTGCTGGTGGTGATGGTGCTGGATGACAAGGCCGAGGTGTTGACGCCGCTTGCCCCATAAGCGGCACGTTGGTAATCCCGTTCTGATCAATGTGGGAGGGGGCTTGCCCCAAGCCAGTCAGTTAAGGCTTTTTGTAGGAGCGAGCTTGCTCGCGAAAAACTCACAGGCACCGCGTTCATTCAGGAAGCACGCGTTATCGTCGACGTTCTTCGCGAGCAAGCTCGCTCCTACGGAGGGCGGTCTACGCTTAACTGACTGGCATTAGGGCTTGCCCCCGATGGCAGCGTGTCAGTCACTGAATAAGCCCATTGACCCACCGCTATCGGGGCATAGGTATCTACACAACTCTGTAGCGCTCAACCGTAACCACGATGCGAAGCGAGTCGCTCTTGATCTTGATCTGGCTTTTGATCTTAAGCGCCCCGTTAAACCACGCTGGCCGAACGCAGGCTTGAATCCGTGGGTAACCCGGCAGGACGCCGGGTTAGCCGCACTGGGCCATGGATGGCCCATTGCGGCGGCCCACGGATTCAAGCCGGAGAGAGGGCACACCGAGCCCAGGCGAGGTGCCGAGTGGTGGGGCAAGAGCGTTTTGCTTACTTTTGACTGGGCCGGCATTCCGGCTTTTCAAAAGTGAGCCGCTGTAAAAGCGGAACCCTAAGTGGCCGTGACCGCAGAAACGGATATGTACTCGGTCCAATCCAACATCCTGGTCGGCCCAGAGGCCGCCATCGGGGGCAAGCCCCCTCCCACATTGGCCCCCATCTTCAGGAAGATAGCCAGGTCAAGCAAGGCTCTTGCTGACCACCTCGAACACATCGCTGGACAGTTCGCCCGAGCCAAGAATGCGCTCCAGCTCCGCCTTCATCAGCGCTCGCCGGGCGGCGTCGTATTTACGCCAGCGCGTCAGGGGTGCCAATTGGCGCGAAGCAATCTGCGGGTTCAGCGTATTGAGCTGGATCACCAGGTCCGCCAGGAAACGGTAGCCCGAGCCATCCGCCGCGTGGAAGTTGATCAGGTTCTGCCCGGCAAAGGCGCCGATCAGCGCGCGCACCTTGTTCGGGTTCTTGATCGTGAACGCCGGATGCTCCATCAACGCCTTGACCCGCGCCAGCCCGCCCGGCAGGGTGCTGCCGGCCTGCACGCTGAACCACTGGTCCATGACCAGCGGGTTGTCCTTGAAGTTCTCGGCAAACACCGCCAGGGCCTGGGCTTTTTCCGCGTCGAACGGTGAGTTCACCAGCACAGCCAGGGCCGTCAGGCGTTCGGTCATGTTATCGCTGGTGTCGAACTGATCCAGTGTCGCCGCCAGCACTTCAGGTTTGCCGCTGAGCATCAGGTACGACAACGCGATGTTCTGCAGGGCGCGCCGGGCAAAGTGCTCGGCCTCGGCCACGTACGGGGTGTGCCGGGACAGATCGCGGTTGGCCTGGTAGCGCAGCCACAGGCCTTCGAACAGGTTCTCGGCCAGTTGCTTGCGGGCGTACTCACGGGCAGCGTGAATGGCATCCACATCCGCCACGTCGCTGATTTCGGTCAGGTAGGCTTCGCTCGGCAGCGAGAGCATTTCGGCGACCATGGCCTGGTCCAGGCTTTCATCACTCAATACCGTGCGCAACGCGTCGATCAGGCGCTGATCGAGCTTCAGCGGCTGGCCTGCCTGGTGCTGGCCGATCAGCTCCTGCAACACCTGCACCGACAATTGCTGGCCGGCGTCCCAGCGGTTGAAACCGTCGCTGTCGTGCTGCATTAGGAACATCAGTTGGTCGCGGTCATACGGGAAGCTCAGTTTCACCGGTGCGGAGAAACCACGCAGCAATGAAGGCAACGGTTTTTGCGCGACGTCGACGAAGGTGAAGGTCTGCTCGGCTTCGGTCACCGAAATCACTCGGGAGGTAGCGCCAGCCGTCGCTTCGCCGGCAAGGCGCAGGGCGATTCCGGCGCCCTTGGCGTCCAGCAGGCCCAGCTCGACCGGGATTACGAAGGGCAGCTTTTCCACCTTGTCCGGGGTTGGCGGGCAGCTCTGACGGAACGTCAGGCTGTAGGTCCTGGCCGCAGCGTCGTAGGACTCGCTCACCGCCAAACGCGGCGTGCCGGCCTGGCTGTACCAGCGTTTGAACTGGGTGAGGTCGACGCCGTTGGCATCTTCCATGGCTTTGATGAAATCGTCGCAGGTCACGGCCTGGCCATCATGGCGCTCGAAGTACAGGTCACTGCCTTTGCGAAAGCCCTCGGCGCCGAGCAAGGTGTGGAGCATGCCGACCACTTCCGAGCCCTTTTCGTACACGGTCAGGGTGTAGAAGTTGGAGATCTCGATAAAGCTGTCCGGGCGTACCGCGTGGGCCATCGGCCCGGCATCCTCGGCGAATTGATGCGTACGCAGGTAAGCCACGTCCTGGATGCGCTTGACCGTGGCCGAGTTCATGTCGGCGGAGAAGCCCGAGTCGCGGAATACGGTGAAGCCTTCCTTGAGCGACAACTGGAACCAGTCGCGGCAGGTCACCCGATTGCCCGACCAGTTGTGAAAGTATTCGTGGGCGACGATGGCCTCGACGCGCTGGTGCGCAGCATCAGTGGCGGTTTCGGCGCGGGCCAGCACGGCGCTGGAATTGAAGATATTGAGGCCCTTGTTCTCCATGGCGCCCATGTTGAAGTCGTTCACCGCCACGATCATGAAGATGTCGAGGTCGTACTCGCGGCCGTAGGTTTGTTCATCCCAGCGCATGGATTTTTTCAGGCTGGTCATGGCGTGCTGGCATTTGTCGATATTTTCCGGCTCGACGTAGATACGCAGCGCGACCTCGCGGTCGGTCATGGTGGTGAAGCTGTCTTCGACACACCACAGGTCGCCGGCCACCAGGGCAAACAGGTAGGCCGGTTTCTTGAACGGGTCTTCCCAGGTCGCCCAGTGCCGACCGTCTTCGCCGGGGCCGCTGGCGATCGGGTTGCCGTTGGACAGCAGCACAGGGTAACGGTGCTGCTCGGCGATCACCGTGGTGGTGAACACACTCATCACGTCGGGACGGTCGAGGTAGTAAGTGATCTTGCGAAAACCCTCGGCCTCGCATTGGGTGCAGAACATGCCGCCGGATTTGTACAGGCCTTCCAGAGCGGTGTTGGTTTCCGGGTGGATCTTGACCGTGGTGTCGAGGGTGAAGGTTTCACGCGTGGGCTGCACGGTCAGGTGGCTGTCGGTCAACTGGTAGTCAGCGTCCGTCAACTGCTGGTCGGCCAGATTGACGCTCAACAGCTCCAAATGCTGGCCATCCAGCACCAAAGGCGGCAGCCCGGCGCCGCGCTGGGGATTGCGGCGCATCACCAGTTGCGCGTGGACCAGGCTGTGGTCCTCGAACAACTCGAAGGTCAGGTGCGTCTCATCGATCAGGTAGTCCGGCGCCTGATAGTCCTTCAGGTAAATCATCTTCGGTTGTTCGGTGCGCATGGGTGGCATCCTTCTACTGATGCACGGCGAGCTGGTAGGCCGTGTATTTACGAATATTGATCACGC